>JACQQD010000012.1 GCA_016207165.1 Microcaldota archaeon | reverse complement strand
GGGTGCACTTCAAGCAATTCGGCGCCTCCAGCCTCGACTATGAATGCGTGTACTACCTCGGCTCGGCCGACTACAACGCGTACATGGACGCCCAACAGCAAATCAACCTCAGAATCGCGCAAGCGTTCCAAAAGGAAAAAATCGAATTCGCCTTCCCGACGCAAACCATCCACATCGCCAAGTGATGTCCCGCCATGAACTCCCTGCAACGCCTAAAAAATGTCGTCCGGAAGAAAATCGGCCGTAAAAAATTCGTCATCGCCAGCCACAGCGAGCCCGTCATCCACTACTACGAAGGCAACAAAATGCTTTCGCGGCCCACCACCGGCGGTCTCGTGACCGCATTGGACCCCGTCATGCAAGCCTGCGGCGGAACCTGGGTCGCCTACGCCGCCGGAACCGCCGACATGGATGCGACCCGGCCGGACAACACCATCGGCCTGCCCCTGAACCGCCCCCGTTACCGCCTCAAACGCATCCCAATCCCCAAAAAAACCCTCGACGCCTATTTGGATCACGCCGCCAACTCGTCAATCTGGCCGTGGTGCCACTTCGCATACGTCCGCCCGGAATTCAACGACTCCGACTGGCACGAATACCGTAAAGTCAACAAGCTATTCGCCGACTCCATCCTGAAAACCATCGGGAAAAAACCCGCCTTCGTATGGATCCAGGACTACCAACTGGCTTTGGCCGCACGCTACATCAAGGAGAAGCGCCCTGACGTCGTCACTGCCCAATTCTGGCACATCCCTTGGCCCAACGTGGAAATCTTTAGAATCTGTCCTTGGGGCCGTGAAATCCTGGAGTCCCTGCTTCACAACGACTTGCTGGGCTTCCACATCCGATACTTTGCCAATAATTTCCTGGATTCGGTCGACCAAACGCTGCAAGCCCGCGTCGACCGCGAAGAATCCGCCATCTACTACAAAAACAGCCGGACCCAAGTCAAGGAATTTCCCATCAGCGTCGATTTCCGCCGAATCCGGAACGCCACCCGCCGCATAACGACCGAACACATGGGACAAATGCGCCAAAAACTGGGTTTGACAACTGAAAAAATCGTGCTGGGCATCGACCGGCTCGACTACTCCAAAGGCATACCCGAAAAACTTCGCGCTTTGGACTTGTTCCTGGAAAACAACCCCCGCTGGCGGGGCAAGATGACGCTAATCCAAGCCGCATCACCCAGCCGCACCCAAGTGCCGGCCTACATCGAAAACGCTCAAAAAACGGAATCACTCGTGGACGAAATCAATTACCGCTGGAGCATACGGAGCTGGAAACCCATCGTCTACCTGACGTCGTTCATACCCTACCCGGACGTCCTGACGCTTTACAAAATGGCCGACGCGTGCCTCGTCACGCCCCTGCACGACAGCATGAACCTCGTCTCCAAAGAATACGCCGCCGCCAAGGAAGACGGGGACGGAACGCTCATCCTAAGCCGATTCACCGGAGCCGCGCGGGAATTAACCTCCGCACTCAGCGTCAACCCCTACAACATTGCAGAAACCGCTTCCGCAATCAAAAAAGCGCTGCAAATGCCCCTGTCCGAACGAAAAGAAAAGATGGCCAAAGCCTCCCGCGAAGTGCAAGACCATGACGTGTACACCTGGGCCGCCGACTTCATTCAACACATCGGCAAACTCGAAAGCACGGTGATCTGACGTGCCAGCGCCGCTTCCAGCCGAATTCAAACTGCCCTCCGGAAAGCCGGTATTTCTTTTGCTTGACTTGGACGGCACGCTGGCCCCCATCCGCAAAAATCCCGCCGACGTCCGGCTCTCCAAACGCACCCACGCCATGCTAAAACGCCTTATCCGCAAAGGCATCAAAGTCATCGTCATCAGCGGACGGCCAGTACCATTCCTGAAAAAAACACTCCCAAAAAAAGTTCCATTCATCGGAGAACACGGCGCACGTCCTTTGAACCCCAAACAACAACGAATGATGGAACGCACACGCAAAGACTTGGACGCATTGTGCAAAGCCTGGCCCGGCACGCTTCTGGAAGTCAAGTCTTCGGCTTTGGCCGTGCACTACCGCAACGTTCCCAAGAAAAAACAGGCGGCGTTCGTCACCACGCTGCGCGCCGGCTTCCGCACATGGGGCGTGCGCGTGTTGGAAGGCCGTAAAGTGTTTGAACTTCTCTTTTCCACGGGCTCCAAGAAAACCGAAGCCCAAAAATTGTTGCGCCGCCATTCGAAGGCTTTTTTCGTGGCGTTCGGCGACGACGTGACGGATGAACGCGTGTTTTCCGCCGTCAACCGCGCAGGCGGCGTGTCCATCCGCGTCGGCAACAAAAGACAACCCACATGCGCTCGCTTTTTCTTGCCTAGCGTCGGGGCGACGCATACCTTGTTAAAAAAAATGGCAGCAAACAGATGACGTCTTCTGCAGCTGCCTTCCTTGATTCTCTGAGGGGGCGAGTACTTTTTTTCTTCCCATGGCGGTGATTTTTTTGGGAGAAAAAGAAGCTGCCCCGAAAACCGCTTTAAATAGTATCAGGAAATGGTCGATTTGGCCCTCGTCAAGGGCCAAAACGGGCCTGAGGTTAAATAGTGCCGAATTCGGTATAATCATGCGCAATACGACATGAATTTACCAATGGCGCACACAGAGCTGGACTGAATGCGGCTGCCGCACACTGAGTCTTGTCCTGGATGCGGCCGCCGGGAATTGAACCCGGTCTACCAGCTTGGAAGGCTGGAGTCATACCGTTAGACCACGGCCGCAAAAGAAAAAAAATGGGGGATCTGAGATTTGAACTCAGGTCACCAACTTTTTCGCTGAATCCCTTCAGAAATTGAATGAATTCAAGACCCGAAGCTGGCAGGATACCAGGCTACCCCAATCCCCCGGATAGCGTTTTGCGGATTATCGTTTGGCGGGCAAGGCTTTAAAGCATATTTGAATTCAGTTTTTTTTTTGGGGGGCGGGGGTTCAGGCGGATTGGGGTGTCACCGGTATGTGTGCTCGTCCCGCCGTTCAATGCCGTATACTAAGATAGTTTTGAGTTCGTCCACAACGGTGTATTGAATCCGGAATGGGCCGACGCGTATGCGGTAACAGTTTTGTTTCCCGGTCAGTGGTCGGGCGCCTCTTGGGAAAAAGTTTGTTTTGAGTTCCAGGAGCCGTGTTTTGATGGTCTGCTTGTAGTCGGGTTGGAGTCTGTTGAGGAATTTTTCGGGCTTGCTTGCAACGCGTACTTCGTACAATCAGAACAACTCGTTTCGTCCTGCTTTCCTTTTTGCGTACGGTGAATCGCTTTAAACGTCCTCGATTCTCTTGGCTTTGCCCGATTTCAGTTCCGTCAGGGCTTGTTCAAGGTCGGCCACGTCTTCTTCGCTCATTTTTTCTTCAAGCACGGCGTTCAGGTGCGTTAGCTGGCGCTTGATTTCTTCCACGTCTTCCTGGATTTTTTCTAAAACCACGTTTTCCATATGAAACCTACTGGGTCTGGCTTGACTTTAATAACTTGCTTTTTGCGTCAACTCGGCGGGCAAGGCTTTAAAGAGTGAGTTCCCGGCTTTCTGCCGGCATATCGCCGCGCCGGTCAGCCTGAAAGCGGGCCAATGACTTGGGCCAAAAGGTAGGCGTTGAAGGCGAGGATGATGAGCGCGAAGATGGCGGCGGTAATCGTCGTGGCCTTGGAGCTTGCCAGGTCGCCCATGATCTTCTTGTCCGCCGAATAATAGATCAGTGGAATCAGGGGCAAGGGAATCATGAGGCTGAGGATGACTTGGCTGTAGACGAGGATTTCAAGGGGCTCGATGTTCAGCGCCACGGCGACCAAGAGGGGGATGACGTTGATGATGCGCGTGATGATGCGGCGCATGGTCGCGCTCAATTTGAAGTCCGTCAGACTCTCCATGATGGATTGGCCGGCAAGCGTCCCGGTGATCGACGAGGAAATGCCGGCCGATAGCAGGGCGATGGCGAAGACCAGCGAAGCCATGCCGCCGAACAGGGGCGTGAGGGTTCGGTGGGCGTCGTCGATGGTGGCCACCGGAATGCCGGACTGGTAGAATGCGGCCGCGGCCATGACGAGAATGGCGGCGTTGATGAAGCCGGCAATCAAAAGCGAGCCGACGTTGTCCACCACGTGGAACTTCATCGTGGTCTTGCGGTCCAGGTGGCCGTGCTCCTTCATCTTGTTTTTCAAGAGCCACGAGTGGACGAACAACGCGTGCGGCATGACGGTGGCTCCGATGATGCCGACGGCGTACAGGATGGTGTGCGCGTTCAGCAGCGGGGTGACGGAGTGGACGGCGATCAGGTCCAGGCTCGGTTTGGTGATGAACAACTCATACACGTAGCCCAAGCCGATGACGGAGACGAAGAGAATGAACGCGTATTCCAGGGGCCGGAAGGACTTGCGCGTCAACGCCATCAGCAATACGACGTCCAGCATGGCGATCAACGCCGCATGCATCAGCGGGATGTTGAACAACAAGGTGAGTGCTACGGCAATGCCTAAAAACTCGGCCAAGTCGGTGGCCAAAATCGCCAATTCAGCCAGCGCCCAGTATCCCAGCACCAAGCGCTTGTCCTTCCATTTGAGTCGGACGACTTCGGCGAGGCTGTAGCCGGCGATGCCCATTTTGCCGGAAAGGTACTGGAACAGCATGGCCATGGCCGATGACAGCCAGACGACCCAGAGCAAGTCGTAGTTGAATTGGGCTCCGGCGGAAATGGAGGTACCCCAGTTGCCGGGATCCATGTAGGCGACGCTGACGATGAGCCCGGTCCCGAAGAATGCCCAGAAGCTCTTGTTTTTGAGTACGGCGGCGTGAGTCTGCACGGTTTTCAAGATGTTTTGGAACGACATGGTGTTAGGCTGCCTTTTGTAAAAAGCTCAGTTCAGGGGGTCATGCAACCAGCATGCCGGTGGCGAACATGATCCCCATTCCGACCAGGACGCCGGCCACGTTGGTGGGCGTGAACAATTCCTGTTTTTGGTACAGGAAGTGGTCGACGATGGATATGACGACTTGGAACGCGGCGCCGGCGCCTACAGCCAAAAACAGCGTCGACAGCGTCGCCGAGTAGCTGAAGCCGCCGACCCAGGTGCCTGCGATGACGGGGGCGCCCGCGATGAGGCCCAATTGCACGACGTGGCGCACGAATCGGGGAATGTTGTGCGCTTCCTTGGAGATGGGTGCGGCAATGGCGATGCCTTCGGTGATGTTGTGGATCATGAACCCCAACACCAAGGCGGTGCCGAGGCTGATTTCGCCGATGGCGTAGGCGCTGCCAATGGCCAGGCCTTCTCCGAAGTTATGCAGGCCGATGCCGATGGCGACCAGGTACGCCAAGCCCAGCAACCGGGATTCCTCTGTGGTCTTGTGCTTGCGTCGGCTGTGGTGTTGGATGGCCAGTAGGATGAGGATGATGGAAGTAAA
Organism: Microcaldota archaeon; assembly: GCA_016207165.1. Lineage (GTDB taxonomy): Archaea > Micrarchaeota > Micrarchaeia > Norongarragalinales > Norongarragalinaceae > JACPGT01. The sequence goes on along the minus strand of JACQQD010000012.1, from coordinate 128,394 downwards.
ACCGATGAGCACGATGGCGGGGCCCTGGTAGATTTGTGGCACGCGTGCCGAGGTTTCCATGGCCTCGCTTAACGCGTCCACTCCCAAAAACAAAAGCAAGCCGATGGTCAACGAGAGGAGGAAGTGGAGCGCGTTTTTGCCTAGGCGACGCAGGAAGGGAATCCACAGCAGTCCGAGAAATACCGGCATGACGCCGACGTAGATGCCGATGATGGCAAACGCGGTGAACAAGTCGGTGGATGGCTGGGGGCTGGTGGTGGCCACGGCGATTTCATGTTCAAAGCGGATTCCGGATGCCGTAAGCAGTGCCACGTTGAGCGGCTCGGCGTCGGTCCAGTCGTAGGGGATGGTCACGGTGGCTTGGTCTCGCGGCCCCAACTCGCTTTTCGTTGTTTCAAACGGCCAGTACGCGTCGTTGATGATGACTTGGGCGATGGTCACAGGATCGGGCCCGTCGTTGATGACGTGTGCGATGATGAGTTTTTCCTTCAATTCGACGCGCTCGAACGCCACGTGCTCCACCGGCGGAAACGTGGTCTTGATTACGCCCACCGGGCCGTAGGTGAAGAACAACGCCAGGAGGCCGCTGAAAAGAAGTAGCGGTATGATGCCTAGCGCCAGCATTTTGGCGTCCATGCCTTTGCCTTCCGTCATGCGACTTCACCGCTGGATTCATTGGATTCTACTTCAAAGAATCCCATCCAACCCAATTCCGAGAATTCCGTTTGGTGGGCGTGGAACATGTAGCGGCCCGGGAACTTGAATTGGACTTCGATTCGTGCGCGTTCGGCTTGAGCCAGTTCCACGATGTCGGTGTAGTGCGTGGATGCGTTGAGTGTACCGGTCGGGTAGACTTGAAAGAAGTTGCCGTGGATGTGCATCGAATTGATGGGGTCGTTCTCGACCATGTTGCCCAGGAAGAGGCGCACTTTTTCACCGACTTTCACCTTGATGGGGTTTTGCGCGTAGGCGAATGCCACGGTGTTCACGGCGTACACGTCGTTCTCGCCGTCAAAATCCGTGTCAAACGCGTTCATCAGCATGACGAACTCATTTTCCGTTGGAGACAGGCCGCCGACGGGGTCGATGATGAACATGCCGTAAAGACCCTTTTCGATGTGTTTTTTCAGGGGCGTCGAATGGCAGTGGTAGACGTGCGTTCCGGCGGGTTCGGCTTTGAACTCGTAGGTAAACGTCTGTCCCGGCTGTACGAATTGGGTGGGCTCCGCTCCATCCATCGAGGCTGGGTGAAATCCGTGAAAGTGGGCGGTGTGGGCGCGTGTTCCGCCGTTGAAGAAATGGATGCGGATGGTGTCGCCTTCCGTGGCACGGATCGTGGGGCCGGGTACTTGCCCGTTGTACGCCCATCCCGCGTAAAACACGCCTGGGGCCACTTCAACGGCGTCGTCGCTTGCGTAAATCCAGTATTGCCGAAGCATTGTTCCGTCCGCAAGCGCTTTTTCCTGGTAGTAGTTTGCCCGCTGGTTTGGTGGCAGGTTGTTGAAGTTCCACGTGGTCAAGTACTCGGATGGGTCGAATTGGGACAAGTTGGTCGTTCCAACCGTGCCGGAGTGCCCGGTCATCTCGCCCATGGCGCGCGTTTCGCCTTGCGATTGGACGGGTGCGCTCATGAAGGCAAAAGCCAGGACGGCCAATGCGAGGCCGGCGCTTAGGTGGAGGCGTTCGATTTTCATGGTCATATCCACTTATTCTCTGAGGGGTTTGCCGTGCGGGTCCGTTTCGGGATGATTCAACAGACTCTCAATGGACTTGATGCTCGTGTCGGAGAAGTCATGCTCGAGGCGGCACGCCTCTTCATGCACCTGGTCTCGGGGCACGTGCAGAACCGTCGTGAGGAAGTGTTCAATGAGCCGGTGCCGGTACGTCAGCTTTTTCGCTAATTTCTTGCCTTTCCGAGTCAAGGAGACCGCGCCGTACCGGGGATGGACCATGAGGCCTTTCTCCGAGAGCTTCTGCACCATGAGGGTGGCCGTATTCTTGGACACGTTGAGGCGCTCCGCTAGTTCTTTGGCTTTGGCTTGGCCGTTCTGGGTTTCCAGGTAGTACACGCCGCGCACGTAATCCTCGAAATTCTTGTTCATGGGTTCCACCGAATCGACTGAAAAGTTCTATGAATAGAACTTTAATAAATGTTTGGAATGGGGGGGCGCTTTGGATCAAAAAAACTACTTTTTCTTTTTCCCGAAGTTGCCCTTGGGTTTGGGGGTCTTCAGTTCCGGATACAGGGAGGCCACGTGGTCGTTGGTCAAGTAGGGGGGAAAGCCGACGCGCGCCATGGCCTGGGAAAACGCGTATTCTTGGAAGGCCGGGGTTTCAGTGGCCACGTTCTTGGCGGCTTGGAGGGTTTGTCCGAGTTTTCCGAATGATTTTCTCTCCGGAAACGGCTCCAGGGCCGCGTGAAGGGTTTTATTGAATTCTTCAAAACCAGGAGTGAACTCCATGGCTTTTCGTTCCGCCACGGACCGCATGCTGCAAAGGGCGGAGAACACTTCTTTTCGTTCAGCGGCTTCTAAATTGACTTTTTTGACGACCGTCCAGTCGCCCAGGTCCGCGGCCAAGCGCACTTCTTTTTTGTCGTAGGCTGTCTTGGGAGGCAAATGCTTTGGAAACACTGAACGGAAGGCGTAGTGGAGGTAGGCGCAGACGGCGACTTCGTCGGGGTCGCCGATTTTCTTGAGCAAGGCCTCGTCCGTGGGCATTGTGTACGTGACGAATCCGTGCAATTGTTTGCAGAGTTCCCCCAGTTTCAGGGTTTTGACGTGGCTGATGAACGCGTCGGGGGATGAACGCCTTGGGGCCACGGCTTTTATTTTTTCGGTTTCAAGGGGCGCAAAATTGACGTGGCGCGCGTCCAAGATGGCGTGCGCTTCCCGCAGCATGGCGCCGACGTTTTCGGGTTGCTCTTCGCGCCGCTGGTATGTGTAGTCGTCAAAGCCGCATGCAAACCAGGCAAAGCCCATCCAATTCCCTTTCTGGAAATGGCCGCCTAGGATTGTTGGAGCGTATCCACGGCTTTTTTGGCCGCGTCTCCGACTTCGGTTTGCGGCGTGTACGCGCCGCCGGCGAACTCGGCTCCGCAGCTGCGGCACTTCCAAATGCCGGTGCTTTCGCGCCGAACCGCCTGCTTGCCGCAGAACGGGCAGGGGTGCTTGGCGACGGTCAGTGCCTTTACGGCCGCGACTTTTTTCCGAATCCGAACTCCGTATCCGTGCATGTGCAATCAACCCTTCAGTGCGTCGGCCAGTTCCCCGTGTTTCTGGAAGGCCACGTCCATCATTTCATCGTATTGTGGACGGGTGATGCCGGCGCGGCCGCTTTTCTGCGTCGCGCAGATCAAGTCGCCGTCCGCGGTTCCCAGGGTCAGTCGTCCGGAGCTTGCGGTTTCCTCGGCGGGCGCGGCGTCCACGATGATTTGGGAGCCGATGCGTTCAAACGAGGTGGTCACCACCGTGTCGGAGAGCTTCAGCGGCCCCAGGAACTCGTTTCGGACGATCTTGCCGCCCTCGTATTTGGGTACTTTCGTGTCCAAAAGCGCTCCCATGGCCGCCAGCGCGGCGGTGTCCATGAGGTTGCCTTCGTGGTCCAGGATGTACAAGTCGACGAACAATCCCAAGACCTTGCCTTCCTCCAAAAACATGTTTTTGACGTCCAGCAACTCTGCCGAGCGGATGCCGCGGTCCACCACGCGCGCCAGTTCGATGCTGTCTTCGTTGGGCGGTCCGGGATGGAAGTCGGGGTGCGCCAACGGCGCGAATTCCGCGTTCGTCATGAACACGCCTTCCTCGGGCCGGTCGGCAAACGGCGCCATGACGTCGAACTTGACGCCGCAAAGCACTTTCGTGTCGCCGATTTGGGCCAGGCAGCTTCCTTCCGCGTTCGGAACGAATCCTTTCTGGATGCGGATGGGCCGGTAGTCAAAAAACCCGCGGCCGTCCTCGCGTTCGCCGTCCTGGATTTTTTGCTGGATGAAATTTTTCTTGACTTGGTCTAAAATCATGCGTTTTCACCTTGTACTTGGGCTTCAACTTTCTCGTAGCGGTCACGAAGGGCCTGCAACTGTTTTTCGCGGACGAACTTCGCGTTTTCAAACATCAGGTCAAACGCGTCGTTGACGTCCTTCTTCGAGAGCATGCCGTCCATTTGGGACAACAAGATTTCCCCGGTCCGCGGCAGTATCACCGTCGGAATGTCGCTGTCACCCAGGTTGTCCTCGTATTTGTCCAAGTCCAACAGCATGGCGTCGCCGACTTTTCCGGCGCTCATGCCGACGGGCAGGTCCCGCATGGGGATGCCGGCGTCCGCCAACGCCACGGAGGCCGCGGTGATGGCCGACACGCGCGTGCCGCCGTCGCTCTGCAGGACTTCCATGTACACGTCGATCATGGTTTTTGGGAATTGCTCCACCAGGATCGCGTTTTCAAACACGTGCTTGGCGACTTTGGAAATTTCAATGCTGCGGCGGTTGGGGCCGGAGCGACCGTGGTCATCCAGTCCTGAAAACGGCGCCATGATGTAGCGGGCGTTGATGATGGCCTTGGCGGGGTCCGCCAAGTGTTTCGGGAACACTTCGCGTGGGCCGTAGACGGCGGCCAAAACCTTGTTTTTGCCCCATTCGATCATGGCTGAACCTTGCGCGCGTTTGAGCACGCCAGCCGTGATGGCCAAGGGAGTCCGCAGGTCCGTGGGCGTGCGCCCGTCCCAGCGCTTGCCGTTCTTGAATAAGTCTTCTTTTTCAACCATGCATTTCACCTGATTTGTGTTCAAGCATTTTCGTGACGCGGTCCGTTAAACCCGGAACATGCGATTCGCGTTCGATTTTTTCCACCACGTCCACCGCCAGCTTGGTGTCGCCCCCGGAGATGGCGACGTAGCCGTTCTTGCCCACCGTGATCTGGCTTTGCGTGTGCTTTTGGATGACGTCCAGCATGCTGCCGTTGCGGCCGATCAGCCGGGGCACCTTGACAGCCTCCATCTTGACTAAAATCGCTTCCGGCAGGGGATGCGGTTCCACGAGGGTGGCCATTTTGACTTCGTTGACCGCCAGAATCTTGCAGGCCACGACCGCCCCGAGTTTGAGTTCTTCGCGGGTTTCGCGCGTGCTCAAGTCGCCTTCGTACGGAGAATTCAGTTCCAGGGTGTACCCCGAAAAGCGCTCGTCCGTGACGATGCCGACGACTTCTTCGCCCACGCGCGGCACGTACTGGCCCTTGAGGGGAACCACGTGGTCGTTCTGGCGAAGCGCCAGCGTCGCCGCGTACGTTTTTCCGTTTTCCGTGTAGCATCCCGGAATGTGCTGTTCGTGGTCGGCCACGAGATCGCCTGGGAAAATCATTTCATTCATTTTAAAGCCTCCTGGTTTCGGCGTTTCCGGCGGTGGCGTTGTTCAGGCGGTCGTAAAACGCGCCCTGCACGCCCGCCGGCATTTCTACTACCACCAACAATGAGCCGTCGTTGGCCCACTCCTCTTTTTGGATTCCGAATTCCTTGATCATGCCATAACACTTGGCCGCATACGGCGCCGGAATGCGCACCGCCACCTTGACGTGTTCGGTGCTCACCGGGATGATTTCCCGGATGGCGTCAATGGCGGCCTCCAATTCTTCCTCCGGTTTCTTGAAGGCGTCCACCTGGAATCGCGCCTCTTCCAGGGCCGCTTCGATGCGCGCCGGCGGATGCGGCGTCTTGGTGCGCGGGTCCATCACGTTTTTCGCGATGAGCGCCACCAGTTGCGCGTGCTTTTCCGCCACGGCTTTGCGTCGTTGCTCCGTGGTCAGCTGCAGTTCCCCTTCGCGGAGGATTTTTTGCGCCACCTGCTGTACGTCCGTGGTGCCGAATTCTTTTTGGATCACGGACGGCGAATGGCGTTCGCCTTTCTTGGCGTCCTTGAACACCTCGTCAAAGGCCAAGACGTTTGCGAAGTCTTTTTTCGCGCCGCGTTTGAAGTCGTAGCCGTTCTTGGGATCCACGAGGATCTCGAAGTGGTTTGAATTCTTGTCGTAGCGCGCGATCAAGGTGTTCTCGATGCCAGCCATGATCCCTACGACATCCACTGGGCCTTCTGGTCTCTGCCGACTTTGTGGACCTTGTGGTCGTCGGCTTTCACCAGCGCCAAGTCCACCATGGCGGGGGACAGTTTTTCTTCCACGACTTTTTTCAGGGCCTTCATCCCCAGTTTAACGCCGTCTGAAAGACTCATGTCGTCGCGGTACTCCTTTTCCAGGATTTCCTCGACGGCCTTTTTGCCGGAGCCGATGGCCGTGGCCTTGAACTCAAACAAGGCGCCCGAGGGATCGGTTTCAAACAACCTCAACCCTCCGTCGACGCCGGCAATCAAAAACGACACGCCGTAAGGCCGGACTCCGGCGTACTGGGTGTAGAATTGGATGTGGTCGCCGATGTTCTTGGCCAAGAGTTCAACGGGAATCTCTTCGTCAAACGTCAGGCGGTGCTTCTGGGCTTCGACCCGTGAAAAGTCCACGAGTTTTCGGGCGTCAGCCACCAATCCACTGGAGGCGGCGGCGATGTGCTGGTCGATGGAGAAAATCTTTTCCGTGGACCCGCCAATCAAAAGCGGGGACGACACGCGCTTGTGCGCCATCAAGGCAATGCCGTCCTTGCAGACGATGCCAATGCTCGTGGAACCGGTTTTGACGGCTTCGCGCGCGTACTCGACTTGGAACAGGCGTCCATCCGGCGAAAACACGGTGATCGCTCGGTCGTACGCCGCTTGGGAAGGCGGATACATGACTTGGGATTTCACCTCAGAATTGAATCCAAAAAGAGCGTCAGTTTTTCTCTCTTTTTACACGAGATTAAGGTCCAAACCGCTTTTTAAACTTTCTTGGCGGCCTTGGGAACGCTGCCCGCCACCAAAACCGTGCGAAGGGCCACGTCTTTTCCTTTGAAGAACCGTTTGAGGGCCAACGCGGCCACCGTATCCTCCAACGCCTTCGTCGAGCACTTCACCCATGCGCCGCCGGGCTCGTCCCGAACGAATCGCGCGCGGGCCAACGCCACGCCTTTTTCGCCCAGCCACTCCTGGAGGGCGGCTTGAACGCATTGCTGGACCTCGGCTGGGCTGAGGCCTTCCGCCTTGACCAGGATGTACCTTTTTTTTTCCCTCATGGAAACGCCTTTTTCAATGCGGCAAACGCCTTGGCCCGGTGCGAGGTTTCTTGCTTTTCCGCCAAAGGCATTTCCGCGTACGTCCGTTTTTCGCCTTGCGGAATGAAAATCAGGTCGTACGGCAGTTTTTCCGCCGCTTTTCCCCTGGGTTTGTCCGCCACGGACCCTTTCACGGAACCGGTAAACGTCCGCACGTTTTGGCCGTCGTGGTAGCCCAGCCAGGTTTCAAACCCGGCTTGACGGTTTTTTCCTTCCAGCAACTTGAGAAAACCGTCCAAGCCGATGCGCTTAATGCAGAACTTGGTGTACGTGCCCGGAAAATTCGGGTACGCGTCCAAAAAAAACCCGGTGTCTTCCACCAAGACGGGTTTTTTCACCAACGAAAACGCGGTTTCCGCCTTTCGTTGAATGGTTTCTTCCATGGACTCCGTCTTGACTTCCGGCACATCCAGGTTCTTGTGCGTCACCTTCCAATTTGGGCCCAAGGCGTGCTTGGCTTCCCGGACCTTGGAGGCGTTGGAGGTGACGAACAACAAGTTCACGGCCACGTTCCCGCCTCTTCCAGCATTTGTTGGGCCTGGAGTTTGGAGGGGCCGAATTGCTGGATGATGGCCAAGACCTCCCGCGGGTGCTTGACGTCCCACGCGTTTTCCGCTTGGCTGGTGATAAACCACTTCGCCTTTCGCTTCTGGCAGAGCGCCCAGAACGCCTTGTAGGCTTCAACCAGCCGCGCCCGCCTGCGGCCGGAGGCGTGAAGCAAAAGCCGCAACGGCAACTCAAAGGCGCTGGGTGTTTCCGCCACGGCGCGCACCAGCCCCTCGTCTTTTTCGAAGCGCACCACGTGCGTGGGGTCCACCAGCACCTGTTTTTTCGCGGCTTTCCTAAGTCCCATCGAATTGATTGACGCCACGGCGTCTCCCTTCTTTACGCGTCCGCCGTCTTGGTCGGTATCCAGAAAGACGGTGGCCGGCCCCCGGACTTGCCAGCCCAAGGATTCGGCGAAGGCTTTGGCGCCTGGGCCAACGTGCAAGTCCGTGCATTTCTTCATTGGATCGCCTTGAGCAATTCGGCGTGGTTTTGCGCGTTTCCGGCGCACAGCGTCGGCATGAACGGGTCGAATGGTTTTCCGCGGAAATCCGTTACCTTTCCACCCGCCTCCTGGATTAAAAGCGCGCCAGCGGTGATGTCCCACGCCGTGGCGGCATGGTGCACCACTCCCCCGTACCGCCCGCACGCGACGTAGGAAAGCCCCATGGAAAGCGCGCCGGGATTCCGCACGCGCAAGGCCTTCTTGGCCAAACGCTCTTCGTAAAACAAGCCGTCTTCGATGCTTTTCTGCGAAGCGTAGCTGAACGTGGCAAACACGATGCTTTGCTTGAGGGGTTTTCTGGGACAGGAAATTTTTTTCCCATTCAGCCACGCGCCGCGGCCCTTTTCCGCGTAAAACAGTTCCCGCAGGTACGGCAAGAACGTGACGGCCGCCTGGGGTTTCCCGTTCTGAACGTAGGCGATGTTCAACCCGAACAAGGGGTTCTGGATGGCGAAATTCATGGTGCCATCCAGCGGGTCAATGATCCAGAACGTGTCCTCGTCCTTCCAATGGCCTCCATGCTCTTCCGAGAGCACAGGCGCGTCAAACCGGCTGTCCCGAATTTCCTTTAAAATCAGTTCCTCGGCCGCCAAATCCGCGTCCGTGATCCAGTCTTTGACGGCCTTTTCTCGGGCGTGGACGTTGCCACCGAAGTGCTCCATGAGGAGCTTGCCCGCTTTTTTCGCGGTTTTTTCCAGAAACGCGCGTCGCGTCATACAGCGCTTATACGCCGAATGCGCTTAAGAAGGCTTTCACGCCGTGGCCACGGCGACTTGTCTTTGGGGTTTTATCGCCGCATCGGCCTTGGATTTCTTGGGTGCCGCCTTCTTTTTCGCCGGCGCCTCCTTGGGTGCCCTGGGCTGCAACGCCACGGCCTTGATTTTTTCGGCTTCCGCCTTCTTGGCTTGGCGGTACGCGTTTGGAGTTGAGGCGTTGTCGTCCCGCAGGATGACTTCAAAATACTTGTACACTCCGTCTTCGCCCACCCAGTACGCGTTGACTGGCGTGAGGTTGGCGAATCGGCGCGCCGCGCGGTTTTGGGCGTACCACTTCAATTCACGTCCGGGCTCGACGCGTTTGCGGTTGCGGCCCGGTTTTCGCCCCAAGTCCGGCTGGCGTCGGCGGTGGCGTCCGCGGCGGATGCGCACGCGGGCAATCACGTATCCCGGCGCGGCTTTGTAGCCCAGTTCGCGGGCGCGCACCGGGTTGGTGGGCCCGTCGGCGCGGTTGACGACCGGTTGTTTGCGCCACTTGCGCAAGCGCAGCGTGTAACTTTCGGACCGTTCTTTCGCGGATTTTGCAAAGGAGGCCCTGACGTATTTGGCGTAACCCATTTTTCATTCACCTGTATTCCGGCGGCTTTTGAGCGAACCGACGGTCTTCTCGACCGTCGGGGGCTAACGAACCCGTTCAGCATGAACCGCTGAAAAGCGCTTACCCGACATGTACGTCTTGTTGCATGGCGTTTGGGGCTTTAAAGGTTGTGGATTGACCGTTCAGGCGAAGCGTTAAATCGGGTTCAACCATGACGGTCGTATGCGCGTGCAATGGGTCACCGACAACCAAGCGAAGTTTCTTGACATCCCCGACGGCCAGACCGTCCAGGACGTCATTGACGCCCACGATGTGAATGACGAGACGTTCTTTGTTCAGGTCAACGGCAACCTCGTGCACCCGAAAACCGTTTTGAAGGAAGGCGACGAACTGCGTTTCGTCGGCATCATTTACGGCGGCTAATCCTTTCGTTGTCGGTCAAGGACGTACAACGGCACGGATTGATGCGCGACTTGTCTCAAACAGGCCGCGTGGCAATAGCATTGTTGGTTCAACGGTTTTTCTCCGGGGGTATCCCAGCCAGAACATAAAATGACGATGCATGGGTCGGGTTGTTTTTCTTCGATGGTTTTTCCGCAAAACATGCACTGGAACGAAATTCTCAGTTGGCGTTTCGATGGCCCGGCTTTGGTTTGACTGCGTTTCATGGAATTTTTTTTTGACGGCTTGGCTTAAAACGGTACGCGGCATCAGGTTTTTGGTTGTGCAAGAATTGCTTATGTTGCTTGCTTGGTCAAAAATGCGGCCGCCTTTTCCAAGAGTTGCTTGGCGTTCTTGTGCGTGAGCTTTTCCATGGCTTCTTGAAAGGACAGCCACGCGAAGTCTTTGTGCTCAAAGGAGAGTTTCACGTCCGAGGCGGCGGTTTTCCCGATGAACCAAGAAACCGTTTTTCGGACCAGTTCGCCTTTCTCGCGGAAAAAATAGGAAAACGCGTCGCGGAACCCCGGATGGATTTGAACGTCGGAAATGCCGGTTTCCTCCAGCAATTCCCGGCGGAGGGTTTGCTCTTCGGATTCGCCTTGCTCCACGCCGCCTTTGGGAAAGTCCCAGTGGCCGGCGGCGTAGTGTAGCACGAGGTATTGCCGCTGCGGACCGTTTTGCCGGTACAAGACCACGCCCACGCTTTGGCGTTGTTCAACCATACGGCATACGTTGGGGCCGGTGAATTTAAATGACGTCAAGACGTTCTTTTTTCATGAAGCATCCTGTTTGGCAGGTGGCCCTGCGCACCCCGGTTTTGTACCTGGTTGCGGGTTTGATGGTCGTGCTTTTGGTCGGGTCCCTGTTCGGCTGGTTTCCCAAGCCCTTCGACCAAATCGCGTTGGCCCTTTTCATCGCCGGCGTGCTGGGCTTGTTGGCGGCCAGCCGGGAACTTAGGCGGTTGCTGGAAGATTTCGGCGCCTAAAACCACTTGTACTTCTTGTTGAGGTAATACGCCAAAAGTCCGGCCACCATCACGCCGAAAATGAAGTAGTAAAAATACGCTTGGTACTGGATGATTTGCACTCCGATCCACGCCAGCAGAAGCGCTCTGGGAAACGTTCCGATGAGGGTGAATACCGTGAACGTCTTGAGGTCAAACTTCAGAATCCCGGACGTGATGGAGAATACCTTGAACGGCACGAACGGGATGAGGCGCGCCACGAGAATCGTCCAGCCCCCGTATTTGCCGAAGGCTTTCTCGGCGCGCATGACTTTGTCTTGGGTCACCAAAAGGTAGGGCCCGACTTTGTCCACCACCGGTCTTCCGCCTTTTTTCCCGATGTAGTAGCCCACCACGCCTCCCAACGTCGAGCCGATGGTGCCGAAGATGGCGACGGTCAACGGCGAAAACCCGAGGGCGCCGGCGGTAACCAAGACGGCCTCCGAGGGAATCGGGACGATGGAGGACTCCAAAAACATGCCGACTAAAATGCCCCACTCGCCCCAGGATCGGATCAACTCCAAAACGGGTTGCAAGAGCGCGGCCTCCAATTCTTCAAGAACCATGCCGTGTCTTGAAGGCGCACCGCGCTTTTAAAGAACCTCTTTGGATACTACGATGGCTTATGATTTCCTGCTCGAAATGCAAGCGCGAAGCCGTCTTGCGGCTGGATTACGCGAACTTGGATTTATGCGGCCGGTGCTTTACGCATTTGTTCGAAAAAAAAGTGGCCCGGGCGCAACGCGAGTTCAAGTTGTTTGAACGCGGTGACGTGGTGGCCGTTGGGATTTCCGGGGGAAAGGACAGCGCCGCTTTGCTTTACGTTCTTTTCAAGCTCGGAAAGAAAGTGGGGTTTGAACTCCGGCCGATTTTGGTGGATGAAGGCATTGCCGGTTACCGGGACGAGTCCACAAAATACGCCGAGCAGCTCTGTGAGAAACTGGGTCTGCAGTTGACCACCGTCTCCTACCAGGAACTCGCCGGACATTCCATGGATTCCATCATGAAAATCCGAGACGACAAAAACCTGGGTTTTCGCTCGTGCGGCGTGTGCGGCGTGCTCCGAAAGGATTCTTTGAACAAGGCCGCGCGCATGGTGGGCGCCAGCAAGCTGGCGGTCGGCCACAACGCCGACGACGTGGCACAAACCGTGTTGATGAATTTCTTGAGGGGGGACGCGGAAGGCTTTGAGCGGTTCGGCGTGGTTTCCGGCACGTCGGCGCAGGAAAAGTTCGTCCAGCGCGTCAAGCCGCTGGTCTACAACTTGGAAAAAGAGTGCGCCTTGTATTGCGTGGTCAACGACTTGCCCTTCCACTTGGCGGAATGCCCCTACAGCGCCGAAGCGTTCCGCGGCCAAGTCAAGGACTTCCTAAATGATGTGGAAAAACGCCATCCCGGCTCCAAGTTCAACGTCCTGCAATCCTTCCTTAAAATCAAAGAAAAACTTCCCAAACCCGTGGAAAACCATCAAGCCGGAACTTGCACGGTGTGCGGCGAGCACAGTTCGGCGGCCATTTGCCGGCGTTGCGTAATGCTTGAGTCGCTGGTGTAATTCTACTCGCCGTACTCTTTCCAGTCCACGATTTTTTCGGCGGCTTTGGGAATCGGCGAGCCGGGTTTGTACGTCAACGGCTTTTTGCCCTTGGCTTTCTTTTGGACGGCTTCGACGAACTCCCACGCCGCCTCGATTTCCGGCCACCACGTGAAAAACGTCTTCTTGCCTTCCAGCGCTTCCTCGAAGAGCACTTCGTAGGCCTGCGGCGAGCGGGGACGGATTTCGCAGGATTCGCAGTACTCCATCTTGAACGGCTCCAGTTCCGATTCCCCGGCGCGCTTGAGGTTGACTTTCAGAATGAATTTTTCTTCGGGTTGAAGGGTGATGGTTAACGTACTTGGAAGCGCGGGCACGTTGTAGTGCATGGGTTTGAAGGTGATGACGATTTGCGCGAAGCGGGACTCCAGGTTCTTGCCGGCCAGCAAATAGAAGGGCACGCCCTTCCAGCGGGGCGTGTCGATGAAGGCCTTCAGTGCCACGAACGTTTCCGTGTTGGAAGCGTGCCCGACTTCCTTTTCGTAGCCGGCGTACTGGCCGAAAACGATGTCGTCGCTGGGACGCAACGCCTCCAAGACGATGGCTTTCTCTTTGGCCACTTCCGCGGGCACCCACTTCTTGGGGCACTCCATGGCCACGCGCGCCAGCATTTGCACCAGGTGCGACTGCACCATGTCTTTCAACGCCCCGGTTTCGTCGTAAAACGCCGCCCGGTGTCCGACGCCTTGTTGCTCGGTTTGGATGATTTGCACGCTTTGAATGTACTGGTTGTTCCACACCGGTTCAAACAACGGGTTGGAAAAACGCAGGACCACGATGTTGCGGACCGCGCTTTTGCCAAGGTAGTGGTCCATGGGGTAGACTTCCTCTCCGAAATCCTTGGCGAGTTCCGCGTGCAGCGCCCGCGCGGATTTCAAGTCGTGGCCGAACGGCTTTTCAATCATCAAGCGCCGGTACCCCTTGTTTTCGAGTTTTCCCAGGCGCGCCGATATCTTCTCGTACAGCGAAGGCAACGTGGCCAGCATGAACAACAAATCGCTCCGTCCGTCGAGTTTTTCGCAGAATCCGTTGAATTCCTTTTCGTCTTCCACGTCCACCCGGAAAAACTCGAGTTTTTTCTCGAACGCCTGCCACGCCTTCTCGTCCTTCGGTTCGCAGACTTCCCTCGCGTTCTTGTGCAAACCCGCGTTGCCCCAAGGCTTGCGCCCCACGCCCCAAATGGAGAGGTCCTTGAATCTTCCGTTCAGAAAGCCGTTCCAAAGCGCGGGCAAGAGTTTCCGGGACGCCAAGTCGCCGGTGATGCCGAAAATCACGAGGGTCTTCTTCGCCATGCCGGAAAATGAAACGACGAGCCAGCTTTTAAGTCCAAGGTTCTTTGGCGAATGACGAATTTGCTTACGCCTTTGCTTCCTCTCCTTCCTGGTCGAGCCGTAGGCTTCGTTCGGCCACAATTTTTCGTTCAAATCGTGGATCAAAGCCTTCGACTCCGTGAGCCAACAGCGCTCGTTGGGCCTTTTTGGCCAGTGTGGAGAGTTGCTGGATGACTCCCCGAACCTGGCCGTATGGCCTTCGGCGTTCAACTTCTTCCGCGTGCGCCCCGTCCTTGCTTTCAACCCATTTCAGGTGGTCAAGCTTCTCCTCCATGCGGCGAATTTCATGGCCCAACGTCTCCAGTTCTTCACCGTCGACCACGTTCATCATGGAACGAAGTCGTCCGGCGACGGTTTCGACTTCTTGGAGGTTTGAAAGCCGCTGTCGGGCGTACTTTTTACTGGCTTTACTTTCCTCCGCTATCGATCTTTCAAGGGCCTCCGCGTCTATTCCAAAATCGGCCAGCACTTCCGGCTTGACGTCCCAGTGGACGACTCCCCTTTTTTTTCCCGGCGTGGCAATGGTTGACGCGTATTGCTCAAACCGCTTCGCCAAACGCTCGGTTTCCGTTAAATGGGCTCCGGCGTAAACGTACCCTCCGGTTAGCTTGGACACGGCCGCTTCGTGTAGTACCTTGGCGCGTTGGGCAAGTTCAAGCATTTCTTCTAGCTCTTCCGAAGAGGGGTTTCCCCGGTCTTCGCGTGCTCTGCGTTTTGCGTCCAGTGCGTTTATCACGTGATGGTATGCAGACAGTGCGCCGTACAATGCTTCTCGGAAGCGATGGGCCTTCAAATCCGGGTCGGCATCCATGTGCGCTTCTTCTCTCATCACCCGGTGTAAAAGTCCGGTGTAGCGAAAAGATTTCATGGGCTTTAGAACACCCCTCTGGATTTATAGCTTTTTTCTTTGGCGCTTTAACGATCCCAATAAGCTTTTAAACGGCTTCACGCAATCAGTTAACCGCTGATTTTCGTCAGTTCAAGTCCTTATTCGGTAATGACATCATGGGTTTGCGTCCAGCCAGAACGTGCCGCGAAGTCAAAGGCCAGCCGTGGGCCCGCATCTCCAAGAAAAAGCCCCGGAAATCGTACGTCAAGGGCGCGCCCAACGTCAAAGTCCGCCAATTCAACATGGGCTCCGACCAGTACTTCGACTTGGAAATTGATTTGGTGCCCGACAAACCCATCCAGTTGCGCGACAACTCCTTGGAAGCCGCCCGCCAAGCCATCAATAAGGTCATGGAAAAAGCGCTCATCGACCAATTTTTCCTGCAAGTGCTCAAGTACCCGCACCTCGTCTTGCGCGAACACACCAACTTGGGCGTGGCCGGCGCGGACCGCATTTCCAAGGGCATGAAGCTGGCGTTTGGCCGGCCCAAGGGGCGGATGGCGCGCATCGGTGCTGGCGAGGCCGTGTTCCGCGCCCGAGTGCTGAAGGCGGCGTTGCCCGTGGCCAAAACCGCGTTCAAGCGCGGACAACTCAAGCTGTCCGGCGCGTTCACGCTGATCATCAAAGACATTTCCAATGAGCAGTGGAACATCGACAAGAAAGCCCGCGGCGTGGTGTCCTTCCGCAAGAAAGTCGTGGAAGAAGCCAAAGTGGAAGCGGCTCCGGCTGCTGAGGGTGCCGCTGGCGAGGCCGCCAAGCCTTTGGAAGGCAAGGAAGGCGAGAAAGCCGACGCCAAGCCTGCCGCCCCGGCCAAGGGCGACGCCAAGCCCAAAGCCGAGAAGAAGTAACCCGCGCCTGAAAAAAAGGCAGTTCCCCTACTCTGTTTTTAACGCGTTGGCTCCTACGTTTGTTTGCTTATGGCGGAATCGGTTTTTGCGCAGTGCCAACGCATCACGAAGCGCTATGGATCGCGCTTTTACCAGGCCTCCACGCTTCTGCCGTTACCGCAACGCCAAGCGGCCTGCGCCGTGTACGCCTTTTGCCGCGTGACGGACAACCTCGCCGACGAGCCGTTATCCAACCGCGCCGAACACTTCGCCCGCTGGCGGCAAGCCGTCCAAGCAGGCCTTGATGGACGACCCGCCAATCCCGTTCTGGCCGCGTTCATTCAAACCGTTTTGGACTTTTCCATTCCAGCGAAGTTGCCTCTGGACGTCTTGGACGGCGTGGCCAAGGACTTGAATTTCCAGGGATTCGCCACGCTTTCCGACTTGGAGCAATACTCTTATCAGGTCGCGTCCGTGCCGGGCCTCATGGTGACGCGCGTGTTGGGCGCTAAAGCGCAGGCGGACGCGTACGCCGTGAAACTGGGTTTGGCCATGCAGTTGACCAACATCGTGCGCGACGTGGCGGAGGACGCGAAGTTGGGCCGCGTTTACCTGCCGGAAGACTTGTTGGCGGAATTCGGGGCAACGCCCGCCGACGTCATTGAAAACAAGGCGCCCCATGAAACTCAAGCCGTGCTTCGCATTCTTTCCGCGAAAGCCCGCGACCATTACGCTTCGGCCAAGCCAGGCTTGGCGCTGGTACCCCGATCCACGCGGGCCTGTGCCGTGGCGTGCCTGTCGTCGTACGCGAAGATCTTGGAGACGCCCAAAGCCGCGGTCGCGCAAACCCTTTAGTTGTACTCCGTCCCGTTTCCCTGCATGCGCATTGCCGTGATTGGAGCCGGATTGGGCGGGCTTTACGCTTCCAGCCTCCTGGCCCAGAAAGGCCACGACGTCACGGTTTTCGAGAAGAACGCGGTTACGGGCGGCCGGCTCTACGGCTTCACGCAAGA
Organism: Microcaldota archaeon; assembly: GCA_016207165.1. Classification (GTDB taxonomy): domain Archaea; phylum Micrarchaeota; class Micrarchaeia; order Norongarragalinales; family Norongarragalinaceae; genus JACPGT01. The sequence continues at coordinate 111,749 of JACQQD010000012.1, read as the reverse complement.
CGGATTCGCTTTTGACGCCGGACCCACGTTGTTGCTGATGCCCGACGTCCTGCGTCATGCTTTTGAGCGCCTGGGCCAGCGGTTGGAGGACCATGTCGCGCTTGAATCCATCGACCCCGTCTACGACGTGTATTTTTCTCCCGGCGAAAAGCTGTCGCTCAGCTCCGACGTCCAAAAAACGAAATCCGATTTGTCGCGCGTGGACCCCCGTGACGCGGCCCGGTACGGCGACTATTTGGCTGAAAGCAAGAAGCACTACGACGCGGCCCTTGACTTTTTTCTCCAACGCAACGTTCACCGCCTCTCCGACTTTCTCTCCGTGAAGGCCGCCCAAGCCTTTTTCGCGGTGGGTTTGTCCGGCTCGTATTCCGACCACGTCGCCCGCTTTTTTAAGAACCCAAGAATCCGCGCCGCCTTGTCGTTTCAAAGCATTTACGTCGGCGGCTCGCCCGCGAAGATTCCGGCGGCGTACAGTTTGATTCAGTACGTGGAAGCCACCCAAGGCGTGTGGACTGTGAAAGGCGGCCTTTACCAGATCGCGGTGGCCCTCAAAAAAATCGCTGACAAGAAAGGCGTCCGAATCCAAACCAATCAAACCGTTTCCGAAATCGTGGTTGAGGACGGAAAAGCGAAGGGAGTTCGCTTGGCCGATGGAAGCTTTTTTGAGTCGGACGTGGTGCTCTGCAATGCGGACTTGCCTTTCGCCTACGCCCACCTGCTTTCCAAAGGCCAAAGCCCAGTACAAAAGCGAACACTGGATCCGTCGTGCAGCGCGTTCATGATGTATTTCGGCGTAAAACGCAAGCTCCCGTTGAAGCACCACGCGTTTTTGCTTCCGGAAGACTTTGCCAAAGGCATGCAGGACCTTTTTGACGCCAAGCGCCTGCCTTCCGACCCCGGAATTTACTTGTGTTGCGCGTCCAAGACGTTTCCCGAAATGGCGCCGGATGGATGCGATGGATTGTATGTTTTGGTGCCGGTGCCCAACTTGCAGGCCGGCATCGACTGGAACCAAGCCGCGCCCGCTTTTCGTAAAACCGTTTTGGGCAAAATCAACGCGTGGCTGGGCCTGGATTTGGAGGACTCCGATTTCGCGTTCCAGAAGATCGTGACCCCACAAGACTGGAAAGACCGGTTCGGGTTGGAGTGGGGATCCACGTTCGGCCTGTCGCCGACCTTGACGCAAAGCGCGTTTTTCCGGCCGCAGAACCGCGACCCCCGAATCAAGAACCTGTATTTCGTCGGGGCCTCCACGCACCCCGGTTCAGGCATCCCCATCGTCTTGTTTTCGGCGGACAACGTGGTCCACCGCATTCAATCCGATTTTCCCTGATTTTTGAAGTGCTCAAAGAAAAAAATCGTGAACAAAAACAACGCCAAACCGAAGAAAAGGTTTTCCAACGGCATGAACGGGATGCGGATGCCCAACGTCGCCGCGTCGTTAAACTCCCAGAACCCCGCCGCCACCGTCACGTTGTCGAAAACCACTTGCGCCAAGGCCGCCATGGACACGGCCACCAGCACGGTTTTTCTTCTGCGGAACGCGGGATTGTACGCCATGTTAAGCCCCGCGGCCAGGATCAGCATGCCCAACGAGACGAACGTGTACTCCACTCATTTCACCTTGGCTTTCGCGATTTCCCAAACCGTAATGTAGAAAAACGGAATCACGAAGAAAAACGCGATTTCCTCAAGCGGCTGGTTGCCAATGAAAATTCCCAGTACGGCATCCGGGTTGAACGTCCAATGCCCCCGGAAAACCGCCCACGCGTCCCAGGCGACAAACAAGAGTGCCGCTGGAAAAACGGCCGTCAAGGCCCGCCGGACGGGAATACGAATCCGGAAGAAAAAACAGAGGGCCAACGTGCCCAAGAGCACCGCCAGCAAATAGGAGAAGTATGCGGCGCCCATGGTAATGGTTACTTCAGGGAAGCGTAACCCCAAATCACGCGGAAGGGCTCGCAGAACACGATGACAGCATCGTATTGATCGTAATCCGCCGGCAACTCGTATTCCTGGTAGCCTTGCACGTCGATGAGGTCATGCAAAAGCACGTGTTCTTGCGAGTCCAATGCAGAGACCGACGTGGGCGCCGATGTTTTCGTCAAGCGCACCACGAGCCGTGGACCCGCGCGCGTGGAAAAGTCCTCCGAGAACGTGAGGAACTTCTTTCCGTCGCGTTCGGTAATTGACACGCTGCCTTGCATGTCGTATTGCACCCGCTGGAAGGCGTTGGGACCAAAAAGAACGTTGCCGGAACCGGCGTTTTCCGCCATGGCTTCGCGTTGGGACGCCGTCATTTGCCCTTGACCCATGGACGTGCCCACGCCGTTTTCCTCCATCATGGCGTCCATTTCGGCTTGAACGTCAACGGTTGCTGTAACGGCTGGCGTCGCGCTTGAGGTTTGTATTGCAGGGGATGCTGTGGCCGTCGGCGTCGCCGTGGCGTTAGCGGGTGCCGTGCAGCCGAAGACCAATGCCGCGGCCAGCACCATGAACGCCAGGTACGCCTTCATTTTCTACCCGTTGTAGTTGACGAGGCCGTCAACCAACGTCGGCACGCCTTGCACCAGGCCCGCCAACAAAAGCGAATACGCGTTGAAAAACGGGTCCGTCACGGCCACCAACGCGTACACCAAGAGCAACGCGTTGAGTCCCGCCGCCGTCCAGTAAATCGGCGCGGATTTCGGCGTCCACTTCATGGCGGTATAGGCAAAGCCGATGGCTCCCAACAACAGCCACGTGTGGTAGTAGCTATACAATTGCAGGCTGGCCGGCAGGATGTTGTACAAATTCAAGTAGTTGACCAAGAGCCCCACCGCCAAAATCAAGGTCCACGCGTGCACGACCTTGTTCTGTTTGGCGTTGGGAAACCACTTGTACGTGGCCAGCACCAGCGCCACCATGAGCACCGTCCACCAAACCATGGCCGACGTCGTGAACCCGGTGCCGAAAAAATTGATTTTGTCCACGTGCAGGTAGCTCCACGCCAAGGCGATGACCAGGCCCCACGCGGCAATGATTTTACCGACGGCGTTCATGTTCCGCTCACTCCGTGACGACGAGTTTGCCGTTCATGCCGCCGTGGCCCGCACCGCAGACCACGGAGCAGAAGAACGTGAATTGCCCGGCCTTGTCCGGCGTGAACTGAACGACGGTAGCCTGTCCGGGCTGCAACTTGGCGTTGACGTTGAACTCCGAAATCGAAAACCCATGCTCGACGTCCTCTGACGTGATGGTCAGCTTGACGGGCACGCCTTTTTTGACGGTGAATGTGGCGGGACTGAACTCAAACGACTTGGCGGTCATGGAAATTTCCTGGACCCCTCCGGACACCACCGCGGCCGTGGCCGGCGCCTGCGTGTTTTGCGGGGCTTGCGGTGACGCGCAGCCGAATAACAACACGCCAAAAAGAACCAATAACCCTACCCACTTTCTCATAGGAAACCCCCTCCACTTAACGAGGTTAAGACGGATTTTGCCATTTAAAGGCTTCGCATGCCAGGGCGGTTTCGTGCCTTGAGCCGGGTTCCAGGTTTTCTGGGCTTTCCAGTGCGCCACGGCCGCTTTTTATCCGCCGCGTCCTCCAGCGCTTCCTCCAAGCCTTCCTCGATGTCCTCCATGACGCGTAATTCTTTGGTGGACTTCCACCGCCCCCAGGCTTTCGCTCGTCGCAGGATGGCTTTGGACACTTGAAACGCCATGGCGCCCAAGTCCTCTAATTCTTTTTGGGGGTGCTGTTTGTACGTCAAGTCCACTTCCGTGATTCGCGCGTTTTTTTTCAACAAATCCAGGAGAATGCCGACGTCCACCCCCCAATCCTCCTCGAATTCAATGGATTTCAACACCGTTTTTCTGCCCGCCATTTCGCCGCTCAGAGGATACCCGAACGCGGTCGCCTCCGGAAAAAACAGCCGAAGCAAGGGCTTGGCGGCCAATTCCGTGACCCGTCCTTTCTTGTGGGCGTAATTGGCTTTGACGAAATCCGCTTGGCCTTCCACCAGCGGCTCCACCAATTCATCGATTTTTCGCGGTGACAGGTTGTCGATGTCCGCGTCGACGAACACCACGAATTCGTTTTCCGCTGCCTCCAACCCGTCTCTTAGGGCGATGCCTTTGCCCGGATACTTTTTCCGGCTCTGTTGAATGACTTTGGCCCCCGCTTTTTCGGCGCGCTCCCGCGTGCGGTCGCCTGAAAACCCGTCTACGACCAGCACTTCCCGGGTGAACCTCGATTTCTTGGCCGCATCCACCACGCGCTCAATGGTTTTCTCCGCATCCCTGGCCGGAATCACGACCGAGGCACAGGGTTTGCGCCCTCCCTTCCTGAAAATTTCGATGAGTGTTCGTAGAAACGTCAGCCGCTTTTCCATGATTACCTCCCTCCACGCCTCCATGCTTTAAGGCGCTTCCGCCCACCCCCCAACGAAAACCTCTTAAGAGTCCGCCGGCAATTTTTGCTTTCATGAAGACCAACGTCGCCGTCATCCAGTTTGCCGCCAGTTGGGACGCCGAAAAAAACGTGGAAAAAGCCGTCCACCTGGTGGAGCAGGCGGCGCAAAAAAAGGCGCACGTCGTCTGCCTCCAGGAGTTGTACCGTTCCCCCTATTTCCCCCAGCGTGGAGACGAGGCGTTTTTCGATTACGCCGAACCCCTGCAAGGCCCCACTTTCAAGGCGCTCTCGCCCATGGCGAAAAAGCACAAGCTTTACCTTGTCGCCCCCCTCTTCGAAAAACGCGCGCCTGGCGTGTACTTCAATTCCGCCATCGTTTTGGACCCCCGAGGAAAAATGGCGGGGCACTACCGCAAAATGCACGTTCCCCAGGACGCGCACAGCTTTTCCGAGAAATACTATTTCGCGGAAGGCGACAAAGGCTACTGCGTAGTGGACACCCCGCACGGGAAACTCGGCATCCTGATTTGCTGGGACCAGTGGTACCCTGAAGCCGCGCGCATCACTTCGCTTAAAGGCGCCGACATCCTGTTTTACCCGACGGCCATCGGCTGGCACAAAAACGAAGCCAAGCAAAACCGGCCCGACCAACTCAACGCCTGGAAGACCATGCATCAAAGCCACGCCATCGCCAACAACGTCTTTGTCGCCGCCGCCAACCGGGTCGGCAACGAAGACGATTTGACGTTCTGGGGTCACTCCCTGGTTGCCGCGCCTTCGGGACGCATCCTGGCGGAAGCCAGCCTTGAAAAAGAGGAAGTCCTCGTTGCGGAATGCGATTTGGACGCCATTTCCGTCCAACGCCACGGATGGCCTTTCCTGCGCGACCGCCGCATCGACTCCTACGGTGACTTGCTTCACCGTTTCTTGGTGTAACCTGCCATGGCCGTGCGTTTCCCCGGGGAATGGGAGGCCCATGCCTCCACGTGGCTGGCGTGGCCGCATGACGCGCTGACGTTTCCCGACTTGGAAGAAGTCGAGAAAATCTGGACTCAACTGGTTTTCGAGATCGGCCGCGGGGAAACCGTGAACTTGCTGGCGCCGGAGAGGCTGTTCCCACGCATCCCGTTGGAAGTCAGGAACCACCGCCACGTCGTCATCCACCCGGTTCCAACCGCCGACGTGTGGCTCCGCGACACCGGCCCCGTGTTCGTCAAGGAATCCTTTTTTTCCGTTGAAGACCAAGGCACTTTGTTGGCGACGTGCTTTGAATTCAATGCCTGGGGAAGCAAGTACCACGGCCACTTGGCGGACCGAGGACTCAACCAGAAAATCGCGGAATTGGCGGGCGTTCCCCACCGCACGGTGTCCATGGTCTTGGAAGGCGGTTCCATCGACTCCAACGGCGCCGGACTGTGTTTGACCACCGAGCAATGCCTACTGCACCGAAACCGGAACCCCTTGCTTTCCAGGAAACAAATTGAAGGCAAACTCAAGACGCATTTGGGTTTCACGCACGTGTTGTGGCTGGGCGAAGGAATCCAAGGCGATGACACCGACGGCCACGTCGACGACGTCGCGCGCTTTCTCAACCCCAACACCATTTTGTACGCCGTCGCCGAAAAAGGCGACGCCAACTACAAGGCCCTCAACGAAAACAAGCGGCGTTTGGAGCGATACGCCACGTCCTTCAAGTTCAACCTGGCGGAAATGCCGATGCCGGACCCCATGCAAGTCGACGGCCAAGCGCTTCCGGCGTCTTACTTGAATTTTTACATTGCCAACGGCACCATCATCCTTCCTTCTTTTGACCAACCCAAAGACCAAGAGGCCCGATCCATTTTGAAGGAGTGGTTTCCGGAATCCGACGTGGTTTTAATCGACGGCCGAAGCGTGGTGCAAGGACTGGGAACGTTTCACTGCGCCACCCAACAACAACCCGCCTAAGAGCACTCCCCAAACCCGTTTAGTGTGGCGCAAGCTTAGGCCGCTTGCTTTGGCTATAGCAAACCAAGGAAGTTTCCCGACTCTTTTCTTGGTTTGCTGTAAGCTAAAAATTACAGGTAGTCCCAGGTCAGAAGCTTGTCGCCGTCCGTTCGCCAGCGCTCGCCGATGTCGGTGCGGTAGAACATGTTGGGAATCATGATGTTCTCGACGCGGCTGTAGGCTTGTTTGCGGGCGTCTTCCATGGTGGTGCCCGAGCCGGTGATGATGAGCGCGTAGCCGGAGTTGCCGGCCAAGTGCCAGTCGCCGTCGGCGTCCACTTTCACGTCGCCGGGATGGACGCCTTCGCGGCTGGGTTTTTTGAATAAAATCGTCGCATCCTCCGAGTACTTCTTGAACGCGGCCGGATCTTCGAATGGAAACGGTGGAACCGCGATGACCACGCAGATTTGGAAGCCATTCTTGGTCTTCAGTTCGGCCTTCTGCCCGGAGGCCAATTGGTACAGAAAGTCGCCCCAGCCGGACGTGACGCCTTCCATCTGCAGGTGGATGGTGGGATACCCGAAACGGGCGGTGAATTCCAGTGGGTAGACGCCGCGTGCGTTGGCGATGCAATTCAAGTCGATGTAGCCCACGTAACGGCACGCCGCGAGTCTATCGCGCATTTTGGCCAGCGTGTATTCAAACAGCTTGTTGGGATTTGAAAAGAATGCGGACGTGCCCATTTCCCCGGTGTTGGGCCCGATTTCCCCGGGAAACATGCGCTTGTGCTCGAAGGTGACGTGAACGGGGAACATGAATTCGTAGCCGTTGAAGAATGCGCTGACGCCGACTTCCACGCCGTGGGCGAACTTCTGGATTTGGAACTGCTTGATTTTCTTGGACCACGCCTTCTTGTAGTGCTCAAGCACGTCGATGATGTCGTTGCCGTCTTCCTCCTGGCCGATGAACAACAGTTCTTTTTCGTTCTGGGCCGCACCCGATGGCTTGATCACGTAGCGGCCGGGATTTTCTTTCACGAACGAAACGGCTTCGTCAAAGTCGGAAAAGTTGTGCCGCGCCAAGGTCGTGACCCCGGCTTCTTTCAGTTCGGACTGGCCGAATTCGCGGTCGTCCTCCAGCCGGTCTGTATATACCGATCCACCGACGACGAGTTTGCCGCTCTTGCGCAGGCGGTCGGCTTCCTCGCCAAAGCCGATGTCGTCAAACACGATGACGTCGGCCCAATCTTTTTGCTCTTTCCAATCGTCGGTTTTGGGCACGAATCCATCGCCGACGTCTTTTTGGTCTGCGGCCTTGATGTAGTACCGGACGTCATGGCCTTCTTTCTGCACTTGCCAGGCCAAGTCGTGGATGAGGCCCTCGAGCGAGACGAAGAGGAATTTGCATTTGGGTTGCGGCGCAGGTCCGCCGCTTCCGTTCACCATTTCCAACACAAGTAACTTGCGCTCGCTAGAATAAGTTTCCGGTGAGCTTCACGACTCGTTTTGGTTTTGGAAGGCCCGCTTGTCCTGTGGCTCTGTGAGGTCGTCTTCCTCCCCGGTTTTCAAAAGCCCTATATACGGTGCACCGGCAATTCTTTGACATGAATCGCATCCTGGTGTGCGGCCCGCACGCCGTCGGAAAAAGTTTACTGGTCTACACCTTTTCCAAATACCTCCAGCACAAAGGCGTTTCCGTCAAGACCGTTCACTTGGACCCCGCCGCCAAACGCCTTTCGTTTGTGCCCGACTTGGATGTCCGGCATTTCTTCCGGGGCACGGACTCGGAGGAAACCGTTCAAAAAGCCGTGCGCGACAAGACCTTTCAAGACGAAGTGTCTTCTTTCAAGGCGGACGTGGTGTTGTTGGACGCTCCGTCGGGCTTGGACTGGTTTCTGTTTTCAAGACTTCCGAGGTTCTGCGACGAAGCGTGGCTGGTTACCGCCGAGCCGGTGACGGCGTCCTTGGCCAAAGCCGTTTCCGACGCGTTGGGCGTGGACGCGTTGAACGTGGTCAACCAACGCCAGCGCCTTACCGGACAGCAGAAAACGCTTTCCTTGTTTTCATTGCAGACGCCCCGGCAAAGCCACGGGGTTTTCGTCAACGCGTGGGAACGCGAGGGCTTCGTGGAATTGCACCAGTTGGCGCTGAGAAAAGGTTGACGCCGCCTAGCGGACTTTCGTGCCTGAAAAAGGTTTTCCTTGCACGGCGTTTGCCACGCCACTCAAGTCCAAGCCGGAGACGAAATCCACTTGGATGTTGGAGCGCGCGCAAAGCTTGGCGGCCACCACGTCGAACAAGAAGTTGGTTCTTGCCTTGCGGTCGTCATACTGGGATGCCAGCCGAAGCAGTTCGGCGTGCGAAATAATGTCGAAGCGCTTGGCCTCCTTGAATTTTTTGGGGTCCTTGTCGTAAATGCCGTCGACTTTCGAGACGTTGACGATCCGCTTGGCGCCCAAGGCCTCTGCCAACAGGACGGCGCACGCGTCCGTGGTGATGCCCGGCAGAAACCCGCCGGAAACGGCCACCTTTTTTTGCTTGAGGGCGGCCACCACTTGCGTAGGGTACGTCAAGACGTTCGGCCACGCGTTTGTTCCAAACGCCGTAATGAGTGCCCCCGCGTTTTCGCGCGTGGCTTTGATTGCGGCTTCATCCGCCCAAAACTCGCTTTCCGTCTTTTGGCGTGCGGTTTCGGCGTACGCTCCCGCTTTTTGGCCTCCGCCGGTGACGATGGCGAACTTGGTTTTGGACAAAATGGGTTTCAGCAAGGCGGCAAACGATTTGGCGTAGCCTCCTTCCAATAGCGAGCCGCCCAGGGAAATCACGGTGGTTTTCATGGTTGAATGGTTTCAGGCAATTCCATGCTATAAATGTGGTGGACGGAAGTGCGTGCTTGCTGTTTCTAAGCCCGGGTCCGAAGACGTTTAAGTGAATCCCGCCATCCGATGCATGTAAACCGCCATGGGAAGCGAGGATATTCCTTGGCCGTGGCCTCCGTACCAGAGGTACGCGGCTATGGCATGTGCTTCTTTATCAGGAACCCCGTGGTCTTCACGATTTCAACGAGTCTTTTTGAAACTCGTGTTTCTGGATGCGTATCGTTGAATAGTCTCTCGAGTGTGCTTTGATTTGGGACTGGATTGATTCTGTTGGTTTCGAGGATTTGTTGTGGACTCCGCTTGAGGATGTAGCCGAAGTAGTCTGGTGGCACTGGTCCTTGCCCGAAAAACTCGCTTTGCCTTTCCAGGTTTCGCTGAATTTCTGTTTCCTTTAGTTCGTTGGGAGGTTGCCTTCCTCGGTTGGATTGCCAGTCCTCCAACCATGCCGCGTACTGTAGCTCCGCTGGAATTCGGGCATGCCGGTGGATCTCAAATGGATCACCAGACTCCTCTAGGTTTTCGCGGATGATTTTTTGGACTACTTGCTGTACTCTTGCTTGAAGCGTTTTGTCTTTAATGATACTTAACACAATGGCAGGTAACTTGTCACGATGCTTTTGAAGCAACTGCACCCATACGTTTTCTTTCAAGTAGGGTGCCGTGTGGCGTCGAAAGTATTCTCTGTCTTCACTTGAAAACAGGGTTTGAAACGATGCTTTCCCAAGAAGCGTGGCGATGCCGTGAAGAATTGGGTTCTTCCGTTTGAGTTGCGCTGCTTTTTCTACGGCATCGATGGCTTTGTCCACTTCGCCTGCAAACAAGTAGTAATGGGATGCCCTTATGGCGCTTTCCGTTCCCAGCAGTGGGCCTATACGCTTTTCGTGAGCGCGTGCGTTTTCTTGAAGCGGGTTCATAAATTCCTATTCGTCAACGAGTAATAAAGCTAGCTTTCCCTTGTTTTGCCTTTTCTGCGGTTCTACGATTCCCAGACGGAATGCGGCAATTCGTAACCGTTGATGTAGGCGATGATGAGGCCGCCGACGACCAAGGCCAAAATGAAGGAGGCGTCATCCCATGCGCCTAACAACAAGAGCAACCCGATCATGACGGAAAACAAGAGCCGGGTGAACGAACTGATTTTTTCCATGGGTGAATGAATGTTTTTCTTTCTTTAACCGCTTTTCTGGGCGTAGGCGACCTGGCGCGCCGAGGCTTTGAGGGCCTCCAAGGCGGGGAGGGGTTTGCCTTGAAGCATTTCCAAAAGCGCGCCGCCGGCCAAGGACACGTGCGAGAACTTCTTGAAGGGGAAACCGAATTTCTCAATCGCGGTGATGGTGTGTCCGCCGCCTAACAACGTGAATCCCTTGCACTCCGTCATGGCCTCCAACATGCGTCGGGTGCCCAGTTCAAAGGCTTTTTCCTCGTATTTTCCGACGGGGCCTTTCAAGTAAACGGTTTGGGCGGTTCGGATTTCGCGGGCGTACGCGGAGGCGGTGTTGGAGCCGATGTCAAACACCGGTTTTTCGGTGGACGGCAATTCTTCGAGTTTGACTTCCACGCGGATGCCGTCGGCGTCGGCGTACGCAAAGTCGCCGGGAACGTCGATGGCGTCCCCGAATTGTTCCACCAGCTTGGCCACGCGCGGCAAATACGCCAAATACCCTTCTTGGTCCAGCCATTTTTCCTTGGGGCCGAGTTTCCTTCCTTTCGCCAACAAACAGAGTTCGCCGAGGACCCCGGACGTCAGGATGCGGTCGGCTTTTCCGTTCTGCAGGGCGTACTCCATCAACGCCAGCGGTTCGTCGGGTTTTCCGCCGCCCAACAAGTGGATGCGGGGCTTGGCGGCGTGGCGGGTGGCTTTCTGGATGGCTTCGTATTCTCGCTGCATGACGCGGCCGGCGTAGGAAGGCAGGGTTTCCGCGAAGCCGATGTTGGAGGCCTGGGCGCGGTGCGCCACGGAAAAGGCGTCGTTGACGAACACGTCGCAGACCGACGAGAGCTCTTGGACGAAAAGCATGTCCTTGAACGCTTTTTTCTTGGAGTCCAGTTCCTCTTCGGAAAGCATGCGCACGTTCTCAAGCAGTACGATTTTGCCGTTCGCCATTTTCCGGATGCGTTTAAGCGTTTCTTTTCCGGACACGTCGTGGACGTGGCGGACTTGGCGTTTGACGTGTTTTTGCAATAGTTTGGCGTGTTGGTCCAACCGCAGAAAGTCTTTTTTGTCCGGCCTTCCCTGGTGCGCCAGTACCACGACTTTGGCGTTTTTGCCCGACAACTCCGCGATGGTTTGCGCGTGGGCGGCCATGCGCTGTGAATCCTGGATCTTGCCGTTTTCGATGGCGGAGTTGATGTCCACGCGCAACAACACGGTTTTTCCTTCCGGTTGAAAGTCGTCCATGGTCAAGAATTCTTTCTGAGTCATGCGGCTTTATCCCCCGCTTTCATTAAGCGTTCCAGCAGTTTTTGCCGGTGTCCTGCGGCCCACAACGCCCATTTCACGGCTTCCGGGTGGACGAAAACACGACGGCCATCGGCGTTGACGGGCGAGGACTGCAGGAACTTGCGTGTTTGTGGGTGGTTTCTGATTTCCCCCTCGATTAGCTTCAGGTGCTCTCGTGCGATGGATTGGTCGAAGGCCTCGCTCAATTTTCTTTCCAGTTCCGTGCGTGCGAACATTCGTTGAAACTCTTCTTGTTCCCGAAGCGCTTCGGCTTGCCGTTCTTGTTCCTGAAATTCCAGCCAGATGCGGACGTCGCGGGCGGCCATGGCTTCTTGGGCCACGGCTTTTTCGCGTTGCCCGCGCTCGAAGAGTCCCTCGCGTTGCTGGCGGCGGGACAATTCCTCGAATTCGGCGTGAAGTCCGACTTCCCGCAATCGCGCCTGTTCCAGGGGTATGCGTGCCATGCCCACCAACTACGGCGAAAGCGCTTTAATTCGTTGCGGGTTTTCCAGGTATTGGGTGAGGGCCTTGCTGACCTCCATGGCCAAAAAGCCTAGGCTGGCCACTCCCGCAATAAACAGCCATTCCCCTATCTCCAAGTCCACGGTGCCGAAAATGGCTTGCAGGGGTCCGTAATGCACCACGGTAACCTGAATGGTTAAAGACGCCAGAATGCCGGCAAGCAGGTTCTTGTTGGTCAATGGGTTCAGCTTGTGCAGGACCTGGCTTGACCGGCTGGACAGAACGGCGAACAATTGGAATAAGACCAGGGTGGTAAACGCGGCGGTCTGCGCCTTGGCCAGGCTCTCGCCGAGGAACTGCTGGAACATGAAAAGCGTGCCGACGGCCATGACGGCGCCGAACAGCAAAATCGAGGCGAACGCCGTCGTTCCCAACGGCGTGGCCTTGGGGTCTCTGGGTTTTCGCTCCATGACGTCTTTTTCCGCGCCCTCGGTGCCCAATCCCAGGGCCGGCAGTTCGTCGGTCAACAAGTTCATCAAAAGCAGTTGGAGGGGCAAAAGCGGCAACGGGAAGCGAAGCAGGATCGCGGTGAACACCGAAACGATTTCGCCGGTGTTGCAGGACAGCAGGTATTTGGCGGACTTGATGATCTTGTCGTAAATGTTGCGTCCCTCGGCCACGGCGTTGACGATGCTGGCGAAGTTGTCGTCCACCAACTGGGTCTTGGCCGCTTCCTTGGCCACGTCCGTTCCCGTCTTGCCCATGGCCACTCCGATGTCGGCTTTCTTTAACGCTGGCGCGTCGTTCACGCCGTCGCCCGTCATGGCCACCACGTGGCCTTTTCGTTGCAATGCTTCCACGACGCGCAGTTTCTGGATGGGGAGCGCCCGGGCGATGATGCGAACCGTTGAAATGCATTCGTCCAATTTTGCGTCCGTCATTTCATCGAGTTGTTCCCCGGTGAGCATGCCGTCGCCGTCCCGGAACACGCCAATGTCGCGGGCCACGGCTTTGGCTGTGGTCGGATGGTCGCCGGTGATGACCAAGACGGAAATGCCGGCGGAATTGCAGCGCTTGACGGCGTAAGGCACTTCCTCTCGCGGCGGGTCCATCATGCCGGCCAAACCCAAGAAAACCAAGTCTTTCTCCACGTCCTGGACGGTTGGTTTCCTGATGTTGGAGACGTCACGCCACGCCAGCGCCAACACCCTCAATGCGTTTTGCCCGAAGACGTGGTTTTGCGCCAGGATTTCCTTTCGGTCTTTGGGCGTGAGTTTCCGTGGCCTGCCGTTCTCCAACACGTGCGTGCAGTGTCGGAGAAGCAAATCCGGCGCGCCCTTGACGAACGCCTCCTTCCTCTTGCTCCTGCGGTTCTCGTAGATGACGGTCATGCGTTTTCGGTCGGAGTCAAATGGCAGTTCTTCCAAGCGTTCCAAGCGCGTCTTGAGTTCCGTGGCGTGCAACCCCGCTTTTCTGGCCAATACCACCAAGGCGCCTTCCGTGGGGTCGCCGGCGATCTTGTACGTGGAACCGCTTTGCTGCAAGTCGGCGTTGTTGCACAGGTACGCCGCCAAGAACAGGGGCTCGAGGCTTTTGGCGTTGGCGGCCCGGCCTTCCGCGGAAATGGATCCGTGGGGTGCGTAGCCTGACCCGCTCACGTCGTACGTGGTGCCGTTGGCGTAAAGCTTGGTCACCGTCATCTCGTTTTTCGTCAGCGTCCCGGTCTTATCTGAACAAATGACGGTTACGGAGCCTAGGCTTTCGGCGGCCGTCAATTTCTTGACGAGCATGTTTTTTTGGGCCAGGTGGTGGGCTCCCAACGACAAACTCACTGTGACGATGATGGGCAACGAACTGGGGATGGTCGAAACCGTCAACGCCAGCGAAAACAAGAGCATTTGTTCCACGGACAGGCTGCCTTGGAGGCTTCCCAAGATGAAGACCGCGGCCACCAGTCCGCCCGCCATCACGCCGATTTGCTTGGTTAACTGCGAGAACTTCCGCTCCAGCGGCGTGGGCTCGTCTTTGGTCTCTGAAAGCGACGACGCGATTTTTCCGAATTCAGTGTTGGAGCCTGTGGCCACAGCCAGCGCCCGGCCTTTGCCGTACGTGACGGTCGTGCCGCGAAACACCATGTTTTTCTGGTCCGCCAAGGGCCTTTTGGAGGCCAACACGTTGGATGTCTTGGCCGATGGCATGGATTCGCCCGTCAAGGCCGCTTGGTCCACCTGCAAAAACTGGGCTTCCAGCACCCGCGCGTCGGCGGCCACGATGTCTCCGGCTTCCAAGACCAGGACGTCGCCGGAAACGATTTGGCTGGCCGCAATGCGCATCGGTTTGCCGTCGCGAACGACGTTGGCCTCCGGCGCCGAAATCTTTTCCAGCGCTTCCAACGCCTTTTCGGCGCGAAACTCTTGGTGGAAGCCTAGCGCGACGTTCAGGATGATGATGCCGAAAATGGCGGATGCCTCCACTTCTTCGCCCAGCGCTAACGAAAGCAAGCCGGCGAACACCAAAAGCACGATGAGGGGGTTGGTGAACTGGGCCAAAAAAATGCGGGGCGCCGTGGCCTTTTTCTTGGAAGCGATTTCGTTGGGGCCGAAGCGCCGGAGGCGTTTTTCAGCTTCTTTTTCGCTCAACCCTTCCGGTCCAGATTCCAGGTCCGAAAACGCCTCGGCAACCTTTTTCGCGTGAAATAGCGTCATGGAAAACCGGATTGAACAACGCGGGCCACGCTTTAATAGGTTTCAAGCCGCAAGAATGCGGGGAAGCAATCGTATGGAGTTTCGCATCGATCCGGCGATTTTTCGGCGTTTTTCGGGCGTTGCATGTGGGCGTGGTTTGGGTGCAAGGCGTCGACAATAAGGGGTCCCCAAACCCGGTCCGCAAGCCTTGTTGCAGGCCGCCGAGAAACGCGTCCGCGAAACCCTGGACTTGGAAACGCTTCCGTCCACCTCGTCCACGAAAACCAGCCGAATTTACCACTTCAAAATGAATAAAAACTGGTCTTTCCAGGTTTTCCGTTATGGACCTGTACTTCAAGATCCTTTTTGCCATCACCGCGCTTTTAGCGGTCACTGGCGACATATCGCCTGAAAATTTCGTTCTGTTTTTCGGCACCGTCTACGGGTTGCTGCACATGAACGGCTTTCTAAGCGGTGCACCCATTTTCTGAAATCCGGTCTACGCTTTGACTTTGTAAGCCTTGGACTCAAAAAGCCGGCCGATAAAGATGGGGGTCACGATGGTCGTTAACAAGCTGACCACGATTACGGCGGAATAGATTTCCTGGGTGATGAATCCCTGCGTCAAGCCGATCAAGGCGGCGATGATGGCGATTTCGCCTCGCGGCACCATGCCAAGGCCCACGATCATGGATTCCGTCGTGTTCAGTCCCATGAGCCGTGCCGGAACGCCGCAACCAATGGCCTTTGTTACAATGGCCACCAACGTTAAGGCGATGATGAACGGCGCCACGGAAGCCAACGCCGACGCATCCAAAAGGACGCCGAGAGACACAAAGAAGATGGCCGCGAAGATGGCTTCCAGATACTCCGATCCTTCCCGGTAGCTGTGGATCTTGAGAGACTCCAGGGATACTCCGGCAATGAAGGCGCCCACGATTGCAGAAAGGCCCACGACTTCAGCCACCAAGGCATACGCAAAGGCAAAGGCGATGGCGGCCAAAAACGTGGCTTTTTCCACGCCGTGCTTGTTGGCCCACTTGTCAAACCGCTCCAAATACGGGTTGATGACGCGCGTCCCAAGCAATACTCCGAAAAACAGGAACAGAAACGCGATGGCGATGCTGATTACGATGCTGTTCACGTCGATGCTGTGGGTCAAAAACTCGCGGGTGAGGGACAGCGCCAAAAGCGCCAGCACGTCATCGATCACGGCCGCGCCGATGATGGCGTTGGCAGCCGGGGTGTCCAGTTTACCCATTTCTTTGAGCACTTGCGCGGTGATGGCGATGGATGTGGCCGTCATGGCGGTTCCGACGAAGATGGCTTGGCCCACCGGAAAGCCGAACAGTTGCGCCACGGCGTAGCCGCCAATCCACGGCACCACCACTCCTACTAACGCAATCACGATGGCGCGCAGGTTGTAGATTTCCTTGAACTTGGTTTGAAGTCCGACGACGAACAACAAAAAGATGGCGCCCATCGTCGCTAAATTCTGGATGAAGTCCGTGTACGTGATCAACCCTAAAATGCTTGGGCCCACGACGATGCCGACGAAAATTTCGCCGATGACCACGCTTTGTCCGATGCGCGTGGAAATAAAGTACCCCAGCAAAGCCACGAACAAGAACAAACTGATCTGGAATTCGATGGTGGATAACACGTCAACTCCAGGGGATGCCATTTATCGCTTCACCCGTTGGCTCAGCACGCGGGGACGCGATGCGCCCGAGAAAAGCGCGGGCCGCGCCAGTCCTTTGCCGCGTTCGTACGCAAAAATTCCCACGGTCGCCAAGAGGTTGGTCAAAAGCAGAATCAAGAGGCCGATGGCTTCAAAGCCCGGCACCTGGATTCCCCGCGAACTGGGAATGGAAATCAACACCGCCATGGCCAAACCCCTGGGCATCATGACGGTCATGAGCATCTTGTAAGGTTCAATTCTTCTGGAAAACCGGGAAAACAGTTCCACGACGAGCCGGCGGGACGCGAAAAGGCCGACCAGCACCGCCAGGGAAACCACGGCCACCGGCCCCGTAATGGCCGTCAAGTCAAGCAGGATGCCGGTGTACACGAAGAAGAACGTGCGGATGAAAAACGAGATTTCGGTGTGGAACCGCTTGAGGGGTCCCTCCATTTCCAACGGCTTTTTCTTGCCGTCGATGAAGCGCATCAACTGGTTGGAGCTGCCCAAAATCAACCCAAACACCAGCACGGCAATGGCTCCGTTGGCCTTCACGGACTCCACCGCGGCGTAAAGGACGAACAACGCCGCCAACGTCAGCATGTAGCCGAAGCTTTTCTCGTGGAAGTACTCCAAAAATTTAAGCCACGCAAGGCCGGCCACCACGCCGGCCACCGCGGCAATGGAAAACGCGCCCAAAATGGCGTTTGACACGCTTTGCACGTCCACGGAGTTCGTGGCGATGACTTCCACCAACGCGATGGCGCCCACGATGGTCAGCGTGTCGTTCAAAGCCGACTCCAAGCTCAGGATGGTCTTGGTTTCATCGGAAACCGTCAATTTCGATACGATGGGAATGACGACGTTGCTGGCGGTTCCGCCCAAAATGACTCCCAGCAAAAGCGCGTGCCACACGTTCCACCCGAATCCCCACGTCAAAATGGCTCCCGTAGCCGCCACGCAACCCAGAAAACATAAGACCGTGAACACGGTTGCCGGCGCCAATTCGCCGATGACTTTGAACAAGTTCATGTTCAGGCCGCCGTCAAACAAGATGACGATGAGGGCCACGGCCCCGAAAAACGGCGCCAACGGAAACAAAAAGTTCACGTCGACGATGCGAAACACCGGCCCCAACAGGATGCCGATGACCATCAGCAAAAGCACGTCGGGAATCTTGGTGCGTTCAAACAAGTACGTCCCGACGAATCCGATGAAAATGATGGCCCCAATCAGGAATATGCCAACTTCAACCATGCCTTGACTTAGTAACCCGAACTTTTAAATCCAAGGCCAGGGCATTTCCACGGTTCAATCCAAGCGTTCAGTTCTGGTTCTGCCGGTGCCACGCGATGACGGCCGCCAACAAAAACGCGAAGCCCGAAAAACCCAGCGCGTACGCCCACGGAAAACCGGATGGCGTCGGCGCGCTTTCGGCTTGGATTTCCGCCGTGCGTGCGTCGGATGCTTCCGCCGGCGCCGCGGCGGCCAGCGGCTCGGCGTCCTGGGCGACGGCCTTGCTTTCCGCGACACCCGTTTGTGCCGCGTATGCGACGAGGCGGTCGCCATCCAGCCACGTCAAGCCCGCGGCGGCCAACAGCAGAATCGAAATGCTCAACAGCACGTACACGGGTTGGCGGTTGGGGGCCAAAAGCGCGGCGCCTTTCGCGTCAAGCGCGTAATACGTCCACTTGGCGTGCTTGCTTTTTTGCACCAGTCCCGCGGACTCCAGTTTGCGAAGGTGCTCGTCGGTGGCCTGCACGCTCAACTTCAGTTCGTGCGCCAGGGACGTGAGACTCCTGGGTTTTTTGGAGAGCGCTTTGAGGATTTCCACTCGCCTTTCGGAAGACAACGCTTTGAAGGCGTTGGCGTCCAATTCCACGGCCATACAACCGTTTTGGATCTTCTTGCTTAAAGCCGGTTTGCTAGTTCAGGCCAATCCCTGAAGTTAAACCCAAACTTTAATAGTCGCTTTGCGTTGGGTCAAAACATGGCCAACGTGATGGTGGCAGTGGTGGGACCGGATTCCGATGTCAAGGACGTCCTGGAATTGGGGTTGCAGCGTTTTCCCTCCCGGAAAATCGTCTTGCTGTTTGAACCCCGCCACCAACGCAAAGCCGAGTCACTGCAAGTGGCGTTGTCCCAATCCAACGTGCGGGCGGATTTGGTTGGACTGGATTGCCTGACGTTTGAAACGGTTTTCGAATCCGTGGCGCGTCTTTCCGAGGGTGCCGGCGGCGACCGGCTGATCTTGAACGTCGACGCGGACCACCAAAGCTCCTGCATCATGCTTAGCGCCGCGTTTGTCAACGGGGTGCAGGCCATTGGACTGTCTGACGGTGCCATCATCGCGTACCCCATCATGAAGTTCTCCTATTATCATGCGTTGTCGGAGCGCAAGTCCGAGATGCTTCGCTTTCTGGTCAGCCGCGGCGGCGTGGATTCCCTGGAGTCCATGTCCAAGGCGTTGAGCATGAGTCTGCCGCTGGTCACGTACCACGTGCACGGCTCCAACCAAAAACCGGGCTTGGTCACCTTGGGCTTGGTGGACGTCGCACGCCACAAGGGACGCCTTTCCGTTCGGCCCACCGCCTTGGGCAACCTGATTGTCCAGGGCCTGGTGTGCGTCGAAGACGAAAAGCGAAAGAACAAAAAACGCGAACGCTAAGTTTCCGTATACTCGTTTATGGATTTCCAAGAGCGTCCCGCAGCAAGGCCGGCATCTCATCAAGGGCGGTTGTCAGACGGCGCCCGTCGGCTTTCGCGTCTGGATGGACTTAACCGCGATGCCCGCGCGCGCGTTTCCGCGACCCTGGAAATGGACGGATTTTACGATTTGGGTGACCTTTTGGACAACCTGCGCCGCACCTGGCCGAGGGATCCGCCCCGCCTACACCACAGCCGCTTTCAATCCATTTACCACTGGTTTCCCAACGTCGTAAAAGGCGACTCCGTTCGCGCCTGGACGTTCAAAGGTAAATTGGCTTCACTGGATGATTACGAATTGACGCTGGCATACCGGCACCCCCGACGGAGTCCCCAGGCACGCGGGTTTGACCCCCACAACGACGTGGCCCAAGTCGTCGTAGCACTGAAGCGAACCAACGCCTACGATGGGTCGGAGTCCGAATGGCGTATGGCCACGCATCACTTACCCGTCCACTACCAGTCCGACTTGGCCGCGGGTCCGACGCCCGTAAACGCGTGGCATGCGTTTTTGGATTTCGTGTCCCGTTTCAGTGACCGCAGCGCGCTTGTGTTGCACCCCGACGGCCACCCGCTGGATGAGTTGGCGCGCAACCAGATTGTTCAAGCCCTTTTGGGCCATGCGCTTCGGCTTCCGGAAATGAAAAAAAGGGGCTAGGCAGCTACCTTGGTCGTCACAGTGTTGACTCGGTCTGGGACAGTGTCCTCATCGCCCCGTATTGATTTTTGGCTCGTGCTTAAAGAACGTATCTTGTGAAATCGTGCGTCAGGAGGGGTCGAGGCGCAGGGCGTGCCAAGGGGAACCTGGGTTCCCCTGGGGCGACCGGATTAGTGTCCTCATCGCCCCGATGGTTCTGTGGCGGTTTGCAAAGAAAAAGGCCCCTATATTCTTATAGGAATATTTTTTATAAAAATTATTCTTTAGTCAGCCAGGGTGATAGTCCGGTTTTTTCCGTGAAGCGGCCCTTCTCGGCGATGGGAGGTTTGCTTTTTGTGGAAAATATTCAGGAACCCGTTCTCGTCCAGCCACGCGATGGTGGCGGTAGGCACGACGTCGGCTCCGGGTAGAATCTCTTCGGTAAAGCCCAAAAACGTGTAAAAATCGCGGTGGTACAAAAGCGCGATGCAAAGCGCGGAGACGGGGGCCCATAAAAGGTCGCCGAACTCCGTTGCCCCAAAGGCCACGAAGCCCAGCGCGTCAATGGCGAGGCTGGCCAGCAACTTGGCGTATTTGTCCACGTATTGCTTGCATCGTTGAAGCGTTTATTAATTTCCCCGCCTTGCTGTTTGACTGTATGTCTGACGTGAGCCTGCCTTTTGGGCCTTGGTCCCGCATCGCCTCCGCCCAGTGGTCCGGTCACCCCGTGAGTGTGTACACCAACGCGGAAAACCTCGTGATGCTCACCGTTTTTGACAAGACGGACGAGAAAGTCAACGGCATCCTGGTTTTACTCAAGCGCCCGCTCTTGGTGGACGGCCGCACCGACGCGTTTGCGACTTCCCAGCAGAAAGAGATTACCTTCATCGAGAAAATCGCTTCCGGCAAGCGAACCAAGTTTTTGCTTTTGGAGGCCACGCCGTACTACGTGCCCTACAACCAAAGCGAATTGGTCTCGGCGTTGCAGCGCCAGCACCAGGAACTGGAGGGCTCCACGAAAATCGTCATGGACGCCGCGGCCACCTTTGACTTCCAGGTACGGGAACCCCATGCCAGCGACCCGGAAATGGATGTTCTTTTTGGCGACCCCCTGACGTTGTTCGCCCTATCCGGCGTCCCCAAAGACCACACTCCTGCCGCGACTTCCAAGGCTGGCCGCATGCTTTTGGGTCTGGACGCCGACAACCAGGGCGTGTTTTTGCCGGTGTCCGCCTTGTTGCGCACCAAAGTGCTGGGGAAAACGCACGCCGACCGGCTTCCGATCCTGCAAGCCTTGGCCGAAGGCGTTCTGTCCGCCGGAGTTCCCGTCCTAGTTTTCGATGGCTCCGGCGTTTTCTCGGGACTCCAGCAAACCGATCCGTCTCCTAAAGACCTTGAGAAATTCGGTTTAACCCAAACCCATCCGTTTCCCTTCAAGGCCTACGTGCCCGGCAAGGGCTTGTCCATCGACTTGCGCGCCGTGGACTTAGACTGGTTTGCGACCATGTTGGGCGTCAACGACGCCCAAGTCCGTCCGGTTTTGGACCGCGTGTACGCGGACGCCTCGTCTTTGGAGGACCTCGTCGGACGCATCGAGAAAATGTCTGACTCGCGCGACACGCCCCAGTACGCCATCCAAAAAACCCTCCGCGCCTTGCGCGTCATCCAGAAAGCGTTTCCCTCCACGTTTGGCGCCAATCCCGTCAATGAATTCAGGCAACCGTGGTCTTCCGGCTTCGGCCAAGCGCATTACGTCGACTTGCAGGGCCTCTCTCCGGCGGTGGCGGAACTTTTCGCCTTGTCCCTGCTTCGGACGCTTGAGAGTCCGCCGTATCCTGGCGCGGTTCTGGCCGTGTTTGATGCGCCCGCCTCCGCCCTATCCAGCCGCGTTCAGCACGCCGTGTCCCCAAGCGTAGCGTTGGCTGTGTCCTGCGAACACGAGGCCGACTTTTTCGCTGAGGCCACGTTGGAGTTGGACGTTCTGGAAAGCCAAGTCATCGTCTCGCAGGCGCACCAAGCCAAGAAACGCGTTACGTTTAGGCCGCTTTTGAGTCGTTTTTCACGAACCAGTGGCTTGCCGCCAACCCCAAAACCCCAATGACCACGAACGCGGCGGCCCACGTGTTGACCGAACCCAACAACGGCGCGATGATGGCCTGTGCCGCAACCTGAAATTCCGACGGCAAATTCTTCTGGATGACTTCACCCAACACGAAGGCCAGCAGCAACGCGTTCAAGCCGCCAAGCATGAGCCCCGTGGACGGCAGCCGCACCTTGGACTTGGCGTCTTTCGCCCAAAGCACCAGCGCGGCGATGGAAAGAAGCGCCATGACGATGCTGGCCATAACCGCCGTTTGCAGGGCCTGCACGTATTGGCGGAACTGGTCAACGCCTTCTTTGGCTCCGGGCCGTTGCGCCAAGTCAATGCGATCCGGCACGTCCTTGACCGCATCCAACTGGCCCAACCCCAGTGCTTGCAACCGTTCTTTAGGCTCCGTCAAGTCCACGATGAGTTCCAAGTTCGCGCTTTCGCCTTTGACGTAAGACAACACGTTGTGCACCAGGTTTTTGGTCTGGCCGTCAATCCATTCTTTGGACAGGATGCGCTTGACCAGCTCCGGGGAAACCTGCCCGCCCAAGCCGCTGTGGGCCAGCAACTGGTCTACCGCCCCCGATTCTTCAATGGCGTTGAGCCACACCTTTTCATCCAACCCCACGCTTTGCACCGAATACGAGACACAAAATGCGAACGTGGACAGGGATACCAGTCCCACCAAAAACGCCAACGCGATTCTCCGTTGCACTCCCATAGGTTTAATTGTTCTCCGCGTCCGCAACGGCTTTTTGTTCAATGACTTGAATGAATATTTCCCCGAAGAACTCGTCCTGCCACGCGTTGACTTTCTGTTCCTGCACCAAGTGCAGCACCGGCAAGAGTTGTTTGGCGACGTGCTCCGGCGTCTTTTCTTCCAACAAATCCGAGAACAAGACCACGCCTTCGCCGTCCTTTTTGGACAACACTTTTTCAAACGCCGCGTTCATTTTCTGGTCCATGTCCTCTTCGCCCACGTGCACCAGCATCGCCGGCAGAAACGCTTTTCGCGGCGGAGGCGTTTTGCGGCCCTTCCGCATGACGGCCTCCATGGACTTCATCAATTCGTCCAACGTCACGCGCCGGCGGCGGGGCCGGTTGATGCGGAAGACCAGTTCCGGCAACGCCTCGTCCTGCAACCGGCTTTCCTCGAACGTGTCCACGTCGCCTTCTTCTTCAACCATGAGGTTCTCGGACTTGAAGCGCAACAAAAGCGACGCGGCCAGAATCACGTTGGCGGGAGTGCGCAGGTCCAAGGCTTGGAACGCCTTGACGTTTTCCAGGTATTTCTCGGCGATGAGGCCGACGTCCACGTCCCACGGGTCCATCTGCTCGGTGCTAACCAGTTCCAGGAGCATTTCCTTCCAAGTCGGTTGCACGACGAAGCTAACCAAATCCATGGGTTGTGGGTCGCATTGGGGTACGCATTCCGCGTATAAATACTCGGCGGCGGGCCCAGGCGGGGTACCTTTTTTAGTGCCCTCCTTCCCAAACCATTCATGAACGTTTCCGTCATCGTGCCCACGTACAACGAGGAAAAATCGCTTTCCCGTTGCATGGCTTCCCTTCGAAACCAGTCCTTTGCCGCCGACGAAATCATCGTCGCCGACGGCCAAAGCCAGGACGGCACCCAGGAATTGGCGCATGCGTTGGCCGACAAAGTCATCGTAGAGAAAAAGCGCACCATTGCGGCTGGCCGCCAAGCAGGGGCCCTGGCCGCGGAAGGCCAATGGCTGGTGTTTGCCGACGCGGACGCCCGCTACCCCAAAGACTGGCTGTTGGACTTGCTCCGCCCCTTTGCCGACCCGGGGGTGGCCTGCACCCACGGCAAGATTTTGTTGTCCGAATCCACGCGCGTGGAACACTTTATGGCCGACCGCGTCATGCCCAAAGTCTTTCAAGTCGCCTTGCGTTTGGGGCACCCCACCGGTGCCGGATCCAATTTGGCCATCCGCGCCGACGTCTTCCACCAAATCGGCGGCTTCAACACCGACTTGGTAACGGCCGAGGACGTCGACTTGCAGAAGCGCGCGCTTCGCCACGGGAAAAACGTCTTCGTGAAAGACGCCGTGGCCTACATTTCGCCCCGCCGAATCCGCGAATGGGGCTACACGCGGTTCGTCGGTTTCCACTTCCAGAACTGGGTTCAATACACGCTGTGGCGCAAGAGCTTTTCAGACTACCAGCCCGTGCGCTAAAAGACATACGTTTAAATATTTTGCCGAAGCATACTGCTGTTAGCAATCCTGTAGCTTAACCCGCTACCTGAAAGGTAAACGCATCAATGACCGATTTTTACAAGGAACCCTTGAAAGGCACCACCACTGTGGGTTTGGTCTTCAAGGACGGCGTGATTTTGGCCGCTGACAAACGCGCCTCCATGGGCTTTTTCATTGCCGGAAAAGGCGTGGACAAGATCCACCCCATTTCCGATCGCATGGCGTTGACGTTGGCAGGCAGCGTCGGCGACGCCCAAACCCTGGTGCGCGTCATGCGCGCGGAACTCCAATTGTACCACCACAACAAGGGGGCGCCCCTTTCCGTGAAAGGCGCGGCCACGCTTTTGTCCAACATCCTGCAAGGCAACAAGTATTTTCCCTACTTCGTCCAACTCATCGTGGCGGGGTACGACGAACAGCCGCAATTGTTTGACTTGGATCCCCTCGGCGGCCTCATCCAGGAAAACTACGTTTCCACTGGTTCCGGCTCCGTGACGGCATACGGGTATTTGGACGCCAACTACAAGGAAAACCTGTCCGAGGCGGACGCCGTCAAAATTGCCACCAAGGCCGTGCACGCCGCCATGAAGCGGGATGCCGCCACGGGCGAGGGCATCGACGCCGTGGTCATTACAGCGGAAGGCGTCAAGCGCCTGCCCATGCAGGCCGCTTCGGGTCTATTGTCCTCGTAAGCGTTGACTGTGTTTGTGTGCGAAGCGTTGCGCGATTTGATTTTTTTCCCGCGCTCGGAAAGAACGTTTGGCCGTTAACCGTTTTGAATCGCGATTATTTTTTCAAGGTATTTTTTCATGGATCTCAAGGAAATGCAAGCCGCCGTCCAAAGCGTCCTGCCACCGGACTGCGAGTTGACTAAACTCGAGTTTGAAGGCCCCCAAGTCGTCATCTACGTCAAGAACATCAAGTCGTTTTACTCCGACGAGCACCTCATCACCAAGATTGCCTCGAAAGTACGAAAGAAAGTGCTCTTGCGCGTGGACTCCTCGGAACTCATGGCCCCAAGCTCGGCGGAGGCCAAAATCAAGGAAATCGTTCCCGTCGATGCCGGCGTGCAGGAATTGCGGTTTGACCCCGTTTTCAACGAAGTCGTCATTGAAGCCCTCAAACCGGGTTTGGTCATCGGCAAAGGCGGCCTCGTGTTGAAGCAAATCGTCTTGAACACGGGTTGGTCGCCCCGCGTCCTGCGCGCGCCGACGTCTCCCAGCGAAACGGAGCGCGCCATCCGAAGCGCCTTGCTGTCCTCGTCGGACCAGCGCAAGAAGTTCCTCAACACGTTAGGAAAAAAAATGGTGCTGCCGTCGGGGTCCTGCGACTGGATCAAAATCACGATGCTGGGCGGCTTCAAGGAAGTGGGGCGCACCTGCATGCTGTTGCAGACCCCCAAAAGCAACGTGTTGGTGGATTGCGGCATGAACACGGACACGTCGGACGCCACCCGCGCGTACCCGTACCTCAACGCCATGAACCTGGCGTTGGAGCAATTGGACGCCGTCATCTTGAGCCACGCCCACCTAGACCACTCCGGGTTCTTGCCGTACCTGTATGCGTATGGCTACGACGGACCCGTCTATTGCACGCCGCCCACCCGCGACTTGTCCATCCTGCTTCAACAAGACTGCCTCAAAGTCATGAACGCCGAAGGAAAAGGCTGTCCGTACGGCGAAAAAGACATCAAGAAACAACTCAACCACATGATCGTGCGCGATTACGGCGAAGTCACCGACGTGACTCCCGAAGTCCGCTTCACGTTCCACAACGCCGGCCACATCCTGGGCTCCGCGCAAGTGCACTTGCACATCGGCGAAGGCCTGCACAATTTGGTCTTTACCGCCGACATCAAATACGGCCGAACAAGCCTGCTTGATCCTGCGGAGACGCGCTTTCCCCGCATCGAAACGCTCTTGATTGAGTCCACGTACGGCGGCAAGAACGACCTTCTGCCAAGGTACGACGAATGCGAGGAACGCATTGCGCAGACGGTGCGGGAAGTCACCGCCAACCGCGGCAAAGTATTGATTCCCGTGTTCGCCGTCGGCCGAGCCCAAGAACTCATGGTGTCGCTGGAAAACCGCTTGCAACAGGAAAACATTCCCGTGTTCATCGACGGCATGTCCAAAGAGGCCTCGGCCATCCACACCGTTTACCCCGAATACCTGCGACGCAACGTCCAGCGCCGGATTCTGCAAAACAATTCGCCGTTTGACAATCCCATGTTCAAGCACGCCACGTCCAAAGAACGCAAAGCCATTGTCGAAAGCGAGGAACCCTGCGTGATTTTGGCTCCTTCCGGCATGTTGTCCGGCGGTTCTTCCGTGGAGTACCTCAAGATGATGGCGCACGACCCCAAAAACGCGCTTTTGTTCGTCGGCTACCAAGGCGCCATGACCCTGGGACGCCGCATCCAGTCCGGCGAACGGGAAGTGCCGATCTTAAACGAGCGCCAGAAACTCGACGCACTTAAAGTCAACATGCAAGTGCACACCATCGACGGCTACTCCGGGCATTCCGATCGAAGCCAATTGCTGGCGTTCCTGCGGAACCTTCGTCCCCGGCCGCAACGCGTGTTCACCATGCACGGCGACGAAGCCAAAACCGACGAGTTCGCCCGCACCGTCAACCGAATGATGCGCATCGAAACCCGCGCACCCATGAACCTGGATTCCATTCGGTTGCGTTGAATTTTCTTGTCCGTTGCCCACGAATCCGTGTGCCCGGGACTCTAGCGTGGCGCTTTACTCGCCCAAGCCCAACTCTTCAGCGTGTTGGTAAGGTCTTTTTTCCATAGGCTCCCACCCTCTAACTGACTTGTACGAGTCGGCGTGTTTTTCTTCTTTTTTGTGGAATTGAGGCTCTATGCGGGTTCAATGGCCCCGGCCGCAAATGTAAAGCTTTATATACATAATGTAAAATATACTTTACATCGGGGTTGGGTTTTCACGGGCCCTCCCTGATACGAAAGAACCCCTCGACGAACTTCGGGGCCGCCGGTTGGCGGACCCCGACTTCATTTTTTCCAGAAATTGCAACGCCTTAAATAGTCCATGTAAATAATGTTTTACATGCAGAACCACTTGCGCGAATTGCGTGCCCGCGAGAAAATGACGCAGGACGACTTGGCGCGCAAAGCCGGCGTGACGCGCCAAACCATTCTGGCTATAGAAAACGGCAAGTACAACCCGTCTTTGGAGTTGGCCTTCAAGTTATCGCACATTTTTAAGGAGCCCATTGAAAAGATATTTGAGGCGTAACAATGGTGCGAATCCGAAACATCCTCATCTCCGCGGTCTTCACCTTGGTCCTGTACCAAGTCTACGTGTCCCGCTACGACCTGGACCCGTTGGCGTTCTCCGTTCTCTTGTTCGGCTTGCTGATTGCCGGAGGCCTTTACGTCTGGCGGGAAGTCATGTCCAAGGACGTCATCAAAAGCGATGAGCGCACCGAGCTTTTGGCTGGCAAAGCCGCCCGCATCACGCTGGTGGCCGCCTTTGCCGTGGTCATCTTGATCCTGGGTTTTCTGACGGTCACCAACCGACCCACCAGCGCCAACGGAGTGCTGGCCATCATGGTGGGCATCCTCGCGTTCGTCTACAGCGTGACGCTGGAATACCTCAAAAACATGAACTAGCCATTCAGGTCCATCACGTCTAAGCCCATGGCGGGGCGGTACTCTTTCCGGATGGATGCAAATGGGATCACGAAGAACTCTCCGGTCACCAGGACGCGGCCTTCTTTTAAGTGGCCGCCGAAACACGTTTCATTCTTCCCCATGACGCCCGCCAGAGTCACGTGCGCGTGCAAGCCTTTTTCCGTCACGTTGCCCGCCAACGCGCACAACTCGAACTCGCCTTGAAAGATTTTCGAAACGTACCTTTTGGCCTCAACATCGTAGCTCATCAGTTCCGCTTGGTCCAACGCCCCAATGCCGGAAACGAGCCCTCCGCGGATGCCCTCCTTCTTGAAGAAGGCGTTCAGGCTCTCCACCACCTTTTCGCCTTTCTCCAAGACCACCACGAACCCGTTTTCGTCTTTTCGGTACTGCATGGATTTTATGGTGTAAACCCGGCGCATTTAATGCGTTGCGCTCCCTGACCTGTCGCATATGAAAAAGCGATTCTGGGAAGTCGACGTCACCCGCGGATTGGCGGTGGCGCTCATGATCGCCTACCATTTCTTCTTCGATTTGAACTACTTGGGTTTTATCCAAATCGATTTTTCGACGGGCTTTTTTCTCGTCTTCCAACGCGTCATCGCCTTCATGTTTTTGAGCCTGGTGGGCGTGTCTTTGCTCCTCTCCAAAATCCGGGGGGTCCCGCTTTCCAAGAACCTCCAACGCGTGCTGGCTTTGGCCGGAATCGCTTTGCTCATCACCCTGGCCACTTCGATTTATCCGGGAAAAGGCGCCATTGTTTTTGGAATCATCCACTTCATTGCCGTCGCCGTTTTGATCGGCTATTTCTTCACGGAACTTCCCGCATGGCTGAATTTAGGGCTGGCCGCATTGGTGGTGGCACTGGGGTTCTGGCTTTCTGGCCTTGCCCGCCCAGACACGCCGCTTTTCTTGTGGCTGGGCTTGCCGCCCGCCGGATTCTATACGTTGGACTATTACCCCTTGATTCCTTGGTTTGGCATCGTTCTGCTTGGCATTTTCATGGCGCAAACCATGAACCCCTTTACGCGGATTCCTTCACCCCGGCCCGCCCACGCCTTGTTCGACGCGCTTGATTTCCTTGGGAAAAACGCCTTGGCCGTATACCTCGTCCACCAACCCGTTTTGGTCGGGTTGCTACTCCTATTCCGCGTGATTGGCTTGTCGCCCTAAGCCTGGTAAGACCCGGAACGGCGTGTCGCCATATTTTTCCCGAAGAAGATGGCATGCCAAGTTCACCAATCGTGGAATTTTGAATCCTTCCGTGTTTTCGTCCACTTGACTTGTGACGTAGATATCGTGCTGGTAAAGCAAGTCAATGATTTTGTCGTTGGCACGGCGGATATTCTGTGATATGGAGCTTCGTGAAGCCCTTCGGCCCAAATCCTCCTTGAAATGCTTGATGATTTCTTCTTGAGTTGCGCCAACGATTCGAAGCCAGGCCGTGTATTCCTCCATGGGACTTAGACTCGCGGCATGAAACAGGGCTTCGACGTGCCGGGTTTTTCCTTTCATGAGCGCCCACGCCAACGGCAGGCTTCCCGAATAACGCTTAGCCTTTTTTTGTCCTCGCGCCACTCGGATGGCGTCCATCCAACGGTACCCCTTTTTGGCCATGAGCAGGACCACGCGGGCCCGCAGTTTTTCTCCGACCCCCGGAATTAGGACCCGCTTAAAATAATTCAAGTCAAACGGTTCCCGGTTCATCCGTTCCGTCAACAAGCCGTGAATGTACTCCGGCTTGAATCCTCGCACGATGCACTCGGCAGCCAACCGCTGTTTGTCGTCCAATTCGGCGTATTCAAGCAATTCGTTGTATGCCAATGAAGCGTCGGGCATGACGACTTGGGTCCTGGTTTTCTTGGGCTCATATCCTTCTTCCGTTCGTTGTCGAATTCGTGAAAGTGTAGGATGCCGGCTTACGGGCTTATACCTGGCTGAATTGGCCAAGCCAATCGTCCCCCGAATGGCTTGTTGGAATGCTTCGTCATTCAAGAGGAGATGGGGCCGAACGTCGCTGACTTCAAGCGGGACGCCGTGTCGTCTGGATAAATCGTACGCCAGCTGGAGCCGCCGAGTTAGCAGGGGAGCGTCCAATTTAAGATGCGTCGGATACAGGATGGGGTTGCGACTGTCCACCCAGTCGCGGCGGGCGTCATCCGACAGGCCAGCGAACACTTCCCGCATCCGCTGTTGGTGTTCAACGCTGAGTCTGGGTCCCGACCGTGTCATTGTGCTTCAGCAAGCAAACGGATTGGCATGCCGTTTTTTACTTCTTTGCATTTCAAGACCTGCGTACCCGTCGAACGATTTCAGGCCGTCAGAATCAGGACGGCTCCGGCCACCAGAATCAGGGACGCCAGCATGCGTTGCCTGAATTGTCCTTCGCTTAGAACGCGGTGACCCAAGAGCACGGTGGCCGGAATGCTCAACCGCCGAATCGAGATGACCAAGGGCGTCAAGCCGGTGGTCAACGCAGTTGCCAACGCGATGCCGCCCAGGCTTGCCAAAAAGCCGCTGGCGGCCACGGTGCGAATCATTTTTTTGGCGGGCTTCCAGCGTTTGGCTTCAATCAATGCCACGGCTGAAAAAACCAGGGCGGCGCTGGATTCAAGCACCGCGGAAGTAAGCACGGCATTGGAGTTGACCACGACGAGTTTGTAGTAATTGGCGGTGAGGCTGTACATCATCGCCGTCAAGAGCATCCACCGCATGCCGCTGTCCGACGCCAAGCGGGAAAACGGGGATAGCAGTCCTTTGTGCTTTGGATCCATGGCCAACACGTACGTGCCGACCACCGCCAAACCCACTCCCAGCACGCCTTGGCTTGAAATGGATTCGCCTGTAATCACGGGACTGGTCACCAAAAGAAGTGCCGGCGTGAGCGCCAAGAGCGGTACGGCCAGCGACACATCCGTTTTTTCCAGCGCCTTCAAGTAAAAACCCAGTGCCAAGGATTCAATGACGACTTCAATTCCCAGCGCCATCCAGAACTTTTCTCCCAAGGCCGGAATGCCTGTAGCCAAGACGACGGCCCACGAAAAAAACGCGGCAACGCTTGCCACCAACGCCGCCACGACGTAGGGGTCCACTTTAGACACCAGTTGCTTGCTGGACAAATTGTATCCCGCGTGCGCGGCCGCCGAAACCAAGGCGAACAAGAACCACGCCATGTTTACAACCGGTTACCGAACTTTTTTGGGTTTGAGTTTGGAGAGGCTTTTTCCAAAAAACGCGTGGATATCGGCTTTGGAACCCTGCACTTTGGCGCCGACTTGCGTGATGTTCAGGCACGCCACGGCGGTTGCCAACTGGACGGCTTTCACGATGTTGCCATGCGACAACAAGCCATGCACCAGCGCGCCGGTGAACGAATCCCCCGCGCCCGTCGTGTCCTTGACGCCGACTTTCAAGGTGGGAACGTGCAGTCGCAGTCCGCCGTATTCCACGAACGTTCCGTTGGCGTCCCACGTCATGACGTTGAGTTTTCCAGGCAATTCGTGCAACGCCTCCAATGGCTTTTTAGAACCGGTGTAGTAGCCTGCTTCCTCGTGGTTCATGACCACGACGTCGAAATGGCCGTGCATGGAGTCGAGGTCCGTTTTCCGGGCGCGCAGCATGGTAATGGACGGCGCGAACACGAAAGGTTTTTGGTGCCACCGCGCGAAATGCAAGGCTTTTTCGAACAGCCGAAAATTCGCGGGGCTTGAAAGCGACGTGCACACCACGATGTCCGCCGCCTTGACGCTGGATTCCGGCAAGGCCGTCGCCTCCAACGCGTCCGTCGCCCCCTTGAACACCAAATTGGTTTTTTCACCGGATTCGCACAGCAAATTGATGCCCACCGCCGTCTTTTTTCCTTTGAATCGCTGGATGTGACGCGTCGGAATATACGACTTTTTGAAGTCGTCCAACACCAAGTCTCCGAACAAGTCATCGCCCACCGCGCAAACCAGGTCCACGTTGGAGCCCAATACTTTCGTGGTGTACGCCGAATTGGCGGCCGAGCCCCCGGTAGTCACGGAAACGTCGTCCAACGAAGTCTTGGACGCGAAAGACAATTCCACGAATTTTTCGGTGTGCCGGTGGTGCGTCCGCATGCGCGGCTGGATGAAGCAGGACGTGGCGTTCACGTCCACGGTGCACGAACCGATGTACAGCGCCGTCTTTCTTTCCATGCATGCTTTGGAAGAATCAAGGCTTATTTAATCCGTGCCACGTACGTGCGCAGTGGTTGGCTTCGAAACGCGCGCTGCACCGGAGTTTTGGGGTTTTCCCGCAGAAGGTACACGTCGCCATACCCGCCGATGGCAACATGCGTGTAATCGCCGAGCACGATTCCATGCCGTTCTAGTTCCTGCTCATGCTTTCGCAGTGTATCGCCAAGTTCCCTTACGCGGGCCTGGTACCGTCGGTGCGCTTCCGGGGATTCCACGGCCGCCAATGCGCCGCTTAATGCCCCCAGTTCAAGATATGGCCCCGTCGGCTCCATTGCGGTCAACGCCTTTCCCGCCGCGATTCCAGCTCCGCCGACCAGCGCCATTTTGTTCCGTCTCACGCGCTCGAATACGGCGGATTCAACAATTTCCCTGATCTCTTTCGGGAGCCCGTGGAAAGGCAGCTCCCCGATTTTCTGTACTCCTTGCAGACGCAGCCACCAACGCACCGCCTCGCCCAACGGTCGGCCGGACTGCAAGGTCAATTCTCGGGCTACCCGCCGGCTTTCCGCGTCAACTTTTTCTCCCAGCATCCTTAGGCCAAATAGGTTTTCCCGTGCTTTTGCGACCCACGAGTGCATGGAAAAACGTCGTATTCCGCCGTTATATGCTTGTTGCCCGGTGCAGCTATTTTTTCATCTTCACGGCGGCCAGCGCCTTTTTGACGATGCTGGCGGTAGTCAAGCCGTACTTTTCTAAAAGCTGGTCGGGCTTGCCGGACTCGCCAAACGAATCCTCCACGGCCACGTACTGGATGGGCGTCGGAAGGCTTTCGGACAAGACTTCCGCGCACGCGGCGCGCAAACCTGAAGTGCGCTGGTGTTCTTCCGCGGTCACCAGTGCCCCGCACTTTTTCGCGGATTTGACCAATTGTTTGGCGTCAAACGGCTTCAAGGTGTGGTGGTTGACGACCTCCACGGATATCTTGTGTTTTTCCTCCAGTTCCTTGGCGGCCACCAACGCGGGATAGACCATCACGCCGCACGCGGCAATGGACGCGTCGGAGCCTTCCAGAAGCACGTTGGATTTCCCGATTTCAAAAGGCGTTTGCTCGGTAGTGATCATGGGCACGCCGCTTCGGCCCATGCGCAAATAGCATGGCCCTTTCCAAGTTGCAACTGCGAACGTGGCTTTCCTTGTCTCGATAAAGTCGCAGGGGTTGACCACCGTCATGTGCGGAAGCGTTCGCATCATGCCCAAGTCTTCCAACATTTGGTGCGTGGCGCCGTCCTCCCCCAGAGTCAATCCGGCGTGGGTGACGGCGATCTTGACGTTGGCGCGGTTGTAGCACACGCTTTGCCGCACGTGGTCGTACACGCGCCCGGAACCGAAGTTGGCAAACGTGGTGGCAAACGGAATCTTTCCTTCCAACGCCAATCCCGCGGCGGCGGCCATCATGAATTGCTCGCAGATGCCGACCTCGAAGAACCGTTCCGGAAAGGCTTTCTCAAAGGCCGCTGTGCGCACCGACTCGCCCAAATCCGCGGTGAGCGCCACGACGTTTGGATTTTGTTTCCCCAACTCCAAAAGCGCTTCGCCGAAGGCGTCGCGCGTGGCTTTCTTTTCCGGTTTGTCAAACAACGCCGGGTGCAGGGTCTTGGAGGCGTTCACGGCTTTTCCGCCTCCAGTTTTGTTCGTTGCGCTCGCAGTTGCTTGAGGGCTTCGTCGGCTTGCTCTTGGGTCGGCGGAATGCCGTGCCATTTGGGCAAATTCTCCATGAAGTCCACGCCTTTTCCCATCGTTGTTCTCCACAAAATGACGCGGGGTTTGCCGTTCTTGGTTTTCAGCGCCTTCTCCGTTGTTTTCACCACTTGCTCCATGTCGTTGCCGTTTCCTTCAAAAACGTCAAACCCGAAGGCTTTGAACTTGTCTGGCAACGGGTCCAACGGCAATACGTCGTGGCCAAAGCCGTCGATTTGAATGTCGTTTCGGTCCACCATGACCAGCAAATTGTCGAGTTTGAACTTGTGCGCATTCAGGAATGCTTCCCAGCACGCGCCTTCGTTGAGTTCCCCGTCGCCCATGAGCGCGTACACGGTGTGCGGCTTCTTGTCCAGCTTCCCGGCCAACGCCATTCCAACTGCGACACAAATGCCTTGGCCCAAGCTTCCCGCCGAAGTCTCCACTCCCGGCAAGTCGCTTCGGTTGGGGTGGCCTTGAAGCCGTGAATTGATTTTCCGAAACGTCTTGAGTTCTTCTTTTGGCAAGTAACCGGATTCCGCCAAGGCGCAATACAAGATGGCGCAGATGTGGCCATTGGACAAAACCACCCGGTCGCGTCCGTCCCAATGCGGTTTCTTGGGGTCGTGCTTGACAAAGTGGAAATACAACGCGGAAAACACGTCGGCCATTCCCAACGGGCCTCCGGTGTGGCCGGCTCCGGCCGCCAACAAGGTGGTGATCACGTCTTGGCGCAGCGTGTTGGCCTTAAGCTTTAGTTCGTGGATTTTTTTCTTGTCCATGGCATTCAGTCTAGTTGGAGCTAGCCGTATTGAACCGCGATTATTAATACTTGTTTTGCTTTTGGTTTTGCATGCCCCGAGTCTACTTAAAGCTGAACTCCAGAACCCGTCGCCTTCTTGAAAAAGAGGCGAAACGCCGCTACGGCAGAAGCAAAGGGTTCATGGTCAAGACCGCCAGCGAAATAATGCTTTGGTACATCGATTACTTGGAGAAAGAAAAACGTGAGGCCCGGCGTACTGAGCGAATAAAACGGAATTTTGAAAAACAGCTTGCCCTTCGGAGTTCCGAGAAAGGTTAAGCCGCCGCCATGATGGAAAACGGAGTCGACACCATCTACACGGAAAACGCGGATGACTTCGCCAAGATTCCTGGAATTTTGGCCGTCAATCCGTTTGTTTGATTTTCTTCAGCCAAGAATAGTTTGCCGCAGTTTTCGGATGGCTTTCGGGACGAAGTTGATGGGTTGCCACGTTGTGCCTTGTTCTTCTTGGACTTTTTGTCCATGGATGAACGTGATTCGCAGGATCGGGCTTGGCCCGTAAAACGCCTTGTGCGTTTCAATCTGGACGCCAACGGGGTGTTCCCGGTGCAGAAATAGGATCCTTCGCTCTTCTGGACCCGACATGAACCGCGCGAACAATTCTCCGCCGGGGCGGCCTTGCACGGCTTCTTGGATGTCTTTGATTCCAAGCGCTTGAATCATGGCGTCCATGATTGACGGCATCCTTTCGTCCAAGACGAATTCAAAGCCGTGTCGTTCCAGGACTTTTCTTACGCCCGACTTTATTTCTCCGAATTCTTCCCGGTTTTGTGATTCAGGAAAATGCATGTTCACTACGTTGGGAGAATCAAAATCGCTTTGTTCGGGGTTGGGATAATTGGTGTGCTGAACCGTTTGGCCCGATTGCAAATGTTTGCCCAATGCCTCCGCCGTTTTTTCGCAGTGCGCCAACGCCTTTCGCGAAAGCAGTGGAACACTTTCCAATTCAATTCACGCCTTGCTCTTTTTGAAATCCGCCATGAACTTGTCCAAGCCGATGTCCGTCAAGGGGTGGTGGAAGAGTTGTTCCATGACTTTAAACGGCATGGTGGCGATGTCCGACCCAATCTTGGCGGCTTCAACCACGTGCATGGGGTGGCGCACCGAGGCGGTAAGGATTTCGGTTTGAATGTCGTAGTTGTCGTAAATTTGGCGGATGTCGCGGATCAATTGCATGCCGTCTTCGGAAACGTCGTCCAACCGCCCGATGAACGGCGAAACAAACGATGCACCGGCTTTCGCCATGATCAAGGCCTGGGAGGCGGAAAAAATGAGGGTGGCGTTGATGGGGATTTTTTTGGCTGACAACGCCTTGCAGGCTTTCACGCCCTCGGTCGTTGTAGGCAGCTTGACGAAGATGTTGTCCGCGATTTTCGACAGTTCCAATCCTTGCTTGACCATTTCCGGCGCCGTAAGCGTCGTCACTTCAGCGGACACGGGCCCGTTGACAATCGATGCGATCTCCTTGACCACTTCTTTAAACGGCCGGGCGGACTTGTAGACGAGCGACGGGTTGGTCGTCACGCCATCCAGGATGCCCCAATCGTTGGCCGTCTTGATTTCGTCAACCATGGCGGTGTCCAAAAAGAATTTCACGGAAATCACTCCTTTAACGCGTTGAATTGTTCCACAGTATGCATGACGTTTTTCGAATTAAAAATGCCGTTGCCGGCGACCAGCATGTTGGCTCCGGCCTCCAAACACGTTTTGCCGGTTTCCAGGTTGATGCCGCCGTCCACCATGATGTCCAGGGAAGCGTGTTTCTCGCGAAGTTCACGGATTTTGTCCAGCATGTCCGGCATGAAGGCCTGGCCTCCAAAGCCGGGCTCGACGGTCATGACCAGCACGCAGTCCACGTTGTGGATGTAGTCTTCCAGAACGTCGGTGGGCGTCTTTGGCTTTAACGCCACGCCGGCTTTCAGGCCAAAGTTGTGGACGGCGTTGATTTCAATGATCGGGTTTTTCACGGCTTCGTGGTGGAAGACCAACAACGTGGCACCGGCTTCAAAGTACGCGTTGTAGTACTTGGACGGGATTTCCGTCATGAGGTGCACGTGTTTTTCGGAAACGGTTCGAAGTTGCGAAATGAACGGTGGCGCAAAGCGGTCCAGCGTGTAATTGGGCACGAACTGGTTGTCCATGACGTCCACGTGGAACGCGTCGACTTTTCCATCCAGTTTTTCCACCCACGGCAACGTGTTTTTTTCGTCGGTTCCCAACAGGGACGGGCAAATCCAGGTCTTCATGAACATTACCTTGGTTGGGCGCGCGTGACTTTTTCGGCGCGGCGGTGGTGGCGTTTTGCGGAATCGGGTGGCGTGGAAAGAAACGCGTCCATCCACTTGACTACGTCCGCGGGTTTTTGGGTGCGGCCACCGAAACAGGCCACGTTGGCGTCGTTGTGTTGGCGCGCCAGTTTGGCCGTCTCCAGGCTGTACACCATGGCGGCCCGGATGCCGGGTATCTTGTTGGCCGCCATGCAGATGCCTATGCCGGTTCCGCATATTCCGATGCCCCGGTTTTCCGGGGACTTGGCGACGTGTTGGCCCAACGCAAACGCAAAATCCGGGTAGTCGACGGAATCCTCCGAGTGGGTGCCCAAGTCCTTGAAGGCGACGCCTTTTTTGCGTAAATGGGCGGTGAGGCGTTCTTTCAAGGCAAAGCCTGCGTGGTCGCTTGCCAAAAACAGCATGAATGTTTACCTGAATACGTTTAGGGCGCTGGACGGTTTTTAACGTTCGCCTTGTTTGGGTAACGCGGTTTGGGCGTGGGTTACAGCAAACCAAGAAAGTTTCCCAAGCCGATAGTCTTGGTTTGCTGTCTAGCAAGACCAGCCTATTCGTCGTGAAATTTGCCGGTCTTGCTATAACGCCGTAACGCCGTTACGGATAAAAGGCGGTTTCCTCCATTTCTTGTTGTTCCAGGGTTTACTGAATGGTTCTCTGCTTTGTCGCCCTCATCGTTTTCGGGGTTCTGGGGATTTTCTCGGCCAAGTACCGCGTTTTGGCCAAGGAAGCCTTGGACTGCGTGGCGCGAACCGCCACGCTTCGTCCCTGCCAGACGGGCTTTGACACGCGCCTGAAAGGTCAAGTCGTGGTGGGCGTCCTGAAAGTCTCCCCGGGTTTGGCGCGGGTTTTGAACAAAAACTTTCAACTGCTTTCCGTGGCCTTCACACTCCTGTTTTTCGCCAGTTTGGCGTATTCCGCGTTTTCGGTGTACAACTACGTGGCGTTTGGCAACTGCAACGGACCCGACTCTTCGGCGTTCTGCGTGTTTGACGCGGTGTTGGGCGCCAATGCCGACGCGTCGCAACTCAAACCCATCGCCCCCGGCGTGGGGCCGACTCTGGGCAACGGCTCGGCGGCGTTGCTTGAAGTAGGATGTTTTTCGTGTCCGTACACCAAGAAAACCCAGCCCGCGCTCAAGGAATTCTTGGCTTCACATCCGGAAGTCCGACTTGAGTTCCGCGTGCTTCCCATTCCTTCGCATGAAAACAGCGACTGGGCGGCGAAAGCCGCTTTCTGCGCCGACGAGCAAAACGCGTTCTGGCCCATGCACGATGCCTTGTTTGACGCGCAACCCAACCACGACCGCGAGAACCTGGTGGCCTTGGCGGATGGATTGGGATTGGACGTTTCCGCCTTTAACGCGTGCCTGGATTCCCCACGCGTACAGCAACGTCTGGATGCCGACGTTTCCGCCGGAAAAGCGGCAGGCATTTACGGCACGCCCACGTTTTTCTTTGGCAACGTGACGCTGGTGGGCCCCCAAAGTGTGGCCGCGTTTCAAGACGCGCTGGCCGGCAAAACCCCGGAAAACGGCGCCACGGGCGGTGCGTGCCCTCCACCGGAAGGCGTTTTGAGTTAATCGAAATCCTTAAAGCATGTCTTGGAGGAAAGAAAACCTTATGAACGGAAAAATAATTTTGCTCGGCGTCATCGCCGTCATCGTCGTGGCCGGCATCGCCTTGAGTGTGGCGGGCGGCGCGTCCAAGTTTGCCTCCGACCAGTCGCCGGTGTGGTACTTTTATCGCGACGACTGCCACTTCTGCCAGCAGCAGAAACCCATTTTGGAGGACTTGGCGTTGGAAGGCTACCGCGTCAAGCTCGTGGATTTAAACGCCCAGCCCGCGTTGTGGCAACAGTACGGCATTACGGGCACGCCGACGTTCGTCGCCGACAACGGCCAAGGCGAACGCTTGGAGGGCTTGACCCAAAAAGCGGAACTCAAGGCGTATTTTGACCGCAACGGCGCCAAAGTCGCTGCGAATAGTTAGGGCTTCTTTTTTCTGGTTTTCTTTTTCGCTGTTTTTCCAGCGGTGGGCTTGACGTTGGGTGCTTCTCCGTCCTCGCCGTTGAAGTGGTCGTAGTACGAAGTGAACTTTTGACGCGGGCCGGCTATGAACGCGGCGATGCGCAAAACCACGGCCAACAAAACCAAGGCCAGCACCACGATTTGCATGCTGTTGAGGTTCAAAACACCGGTTCTTGTTTCCACGAGAAAAAAGTGGACGCCCACCAGCAACAAGGCGGCGTAGCCAACCAATTGGATGCGTTTCCACAACCCGTACCCCAATCGCTTGGCGGTCTTCGCATTCGACGTGATTGCCATGACCAAAAACACGGCGAACGCGGCCCACCCCGCCAACGCCTGGTAGCCGCTGGGGCTTTTGCCCAAGGGTACCAGAACGGTGTACACGTGGCCGGCGGCCATCAGAAAACCGTACAGGCCCAAGGCTTTCCGGTACGACTTATAGCGGTTGAATATTTTCGGCCAGAAACGCGAGAGGGAACCGATCAGAAACGTCAGGGTCAAGAGTGTTGCGGCGTGAAGCGCGTAGACCTTGTTCAACAATTTGGGGTCCAAGCCCGCGTCAAAGTACAAGTACAACGCCAAGAACGTGGCAATCGCGATTCCAAGAGCCCCCCACCACTTGGTTTTCTCGACGTACTGGGTTTGCGGCATAATACACTGGATGCGTTCCCGGCATTTAAAGCTCGCGAAAACCACGGTCCCTTTCGAACCAGCCGCGCACGCCCAGCACCAGGCCGCCCAACGCCGCAAACGCCAGCACCAATCCGATCGGCGTTTTCACGAATGTGCCGTCTCCAAGCACCAACACATCCGCTAACACGAGCGCCAAGGCCACGTATCCGGCGCGCTGGATTCTCTTCCAGTTTTTTCCCAGCGCCTTTTCCGCGAAGCGCGTGGAAGTCACGGCCAACGCCGCAAAAATCACCAACGCCATCAACCCGATGCGCACGTTCTGCCGTGACGACGCCAGTTCCGGCAAAAACAGGAGCGGGTCGGAAAACGCCAATGCGGCGTGCGAAAAAGCAAAAACAAATCCGACCACTCCCCAGCTTTTTCGGTGTTCCAGTCCTTTTCGGTGTTTCGGCCAAACCTTGGCAACCCCCGTCATTCCGATGCTGGCGCTCAACACGATCACCGCCGAGGCGGCAAACGCCTTGCTGAAGATGCGGGTGGAGGAAATCGACGGCTGCGTCAGAGCGTAGAACGCCAGGAAGGCGGCGAAGACCAGGAAAGGCGCGCCTTTCCACAACAACTCGTCGTTCAAGGGTTTCATGTTCTTGCTTGGCGAATCTTGTTGTTCTAATGCGTTTTGGTGTTCTTCTGCCGGCGGGTTTCAGCTGTGCCCCAACAGCACGCCGACTGTCCAGATCACGCCGACGCCCAACAGAATGAAGGCCAATTGCGCAACGGAACGAAGGCCGTGGTGTTCCTTGTGCAGTTCCGGAACCAAGTCCGCCGCGGCAATGTAAATGAACGTGCCGCCCGTGAACGCCAGCGCGTATGCTTCCAGTTGGCTTACGTGTGGAGCGAACAAAAAGAAGGCCACGCCGCCGGCCACCGATGTCAACCCGGTAGCCAGGTTGAACAACGTGGCTCTTTGAAGCGAGAACCCGCTGTACAATAACAGGCCCACGTCGCCCAACTCGTGCGGGATTTCGTGCAGGGCAATGGCCAACGTGGTGGCGATGCCCAACGGGACGTCCACCAAGAATGCGGCGGCAATGGCCACGCCGTCGAAAAAATTGTGCGTCAGGCTGCCAGCCAGCGTCAGGTAGCCCAACGGTTTTTCCTTGGCGGCTTTGGCCTTGCCTTTTTCCGGGTGGTGGCTGGCATGGTGGTGGTGCCACATAAACTTCTCGAACGTGAAAAAAGCCAAGACGCCGCCCAGCACCAAGAGCAGCCCGCTTGCGACAGGAACTTGCTCCAGGGCTTCCGGCAACAGATCCAAAAACGCGGCGCCCAAGAGCGCGCCGGTGGCAAAACTCACGGAAACAAACAATAGCCGCTCCAAGTGCTTTTCCCCTATTTTGAACGCCAGCGTGCCGAGCAACGACACCAGACCCACAGCCACGGTGCCAGCCAAGATGTACTCCAGAACCATGGCAATTCCATTCAAGGCGGGGTTAATAAATATTGGTTATAAAATTATTAATTATGGTGGTTTTTTGTGGCCCAACTTAACAAACCCAATTCCGAGGTGCTCAGCATTTCCCTGCCAGCTGGCCAGCTCACCGCGCTTTCCGCCATGCAGAAAAAACTGGGTTTTTCCAACCGGTCCAAATTGTTGCGCGCCGGCTTGGAAGCTCTTTTGAACGAATACAAGCTCGTCGACGAACTGGATGGGTTTCACAAAGTGGTTTTCGTGGTATCCCACGACAAGCACCACGAGCACGACGTGGATCATGTGTTGCACGATTTTGAGGATGAAGTGTCCACCAGCGTGCACCAGCAAAGCCAGAACGCCTGCATCCAGGTGCTCATGGCGGAAGGAAACGCCTCTCGCTTGAAAGCCTTGTACCACGAAGTCAAGAAAGCCAAGGGCGTCAAGCAAGTGCACGCCTTCATTTTGTAGCTTCACCGGCCAGGACCCGTCCTTGGGTTTTTATGCCTCATCCTAGTTTTCCGTTTGGGACGCCGCGCATGGAACATCAATGAAGGTTTACCCAGATGCCAACATTTACGTAGCCTATTTGTTGGGAGAACGAAACGAGCAACAGGTTGACCAATTCTTTGCATTGAGCCTTGCGTGTCGTTTTTCGGTTGTCGCCTCTCAAATATGTTTCAGAGAAATTCAACTGGCCTGCGGTGAGCAATCCAAGCTCCTGCTCCAGCACCACCTTGATTCCTTCCGGAGCGCAGGAAAATTGTCTGTGCTCCGAGAAACGCGTTCAGACTTGGATTGGGCGATTCGCTTGAACAAACAGTTTTCCGGTGAACTGGGCTTGAATGATTGGCTGCACGTTTGCTTGGCCCGTCAGCACTTGGATGTTCTGGTAAGCAATGACCGGCGGCTTTTGTTGTTGGCCAAGCCCTTTTGCAAATCGTTGTCGCTCAATGAATTCCTAGACCGGCTCTAGAATCGAAAACCCTTTGACGCTTCTTTTTCTTCCCGCCTCAGGATTTGGACGGCTCGGTGTTCGTCCCCGCCTGCTTTTGCAAGCGCGTCATCCCACCGCTTCTTGCGCCACGCGGAGAACGATTTCGGCGGATTCTTGACCTTTCCTTTTAACGCCCCGGCCATGGCCCGCACGCTTTGCATCGCCAACTCCTTTCGAATCCAGTCCCGCAAGACTTCGGTCTTGGTGGCATACCCGTTCTGCTCGGCATACGCCTCCAACTCGTCGTTGAGCGTTTTTGGGATTCGCGCTGAAATCGTCACCAATTCCATATCCAACACGCTTTACTTTGTAATACAATTGAAATCACGAGTTAAAAACTTTTCTATTTATGCCCGGCCGTCCATCGGATACCTTGGTGGGTATGCGTTGAAGGTCTACCGAGAAAACGACGTGGCGCTGGACGCCTTGACCGGCAAAACCATTGCGATTCTAGGCTACGGCATCCAAGGCCGAGCGCAGGCGGCCAACTTCAAGGACGGCGGCTTTGACGTCGTGGTGGGCGGACGGCCCGGCAAAAGCTTGGAGCAAGCCCGAAAAGACGGGTTTCAAACCGCCTCCTTCCAGGACGCCGCGAAAAAAGCCCATGTTCTTTCCATGCTCGTTCCTGACATCGTTCAAAGCGGTGTGTTCGAGCAAATCAAGCCGCATGCAGCGGGAAAAACCTTGGTCTTTGCCCACGGCTCGCCCATCCACTTCGGTTGGGTTAAACCCGAGAACAATTGCGACGTGGTTTTGGTGGCCCCAAGCGGTCCTGGAAAGAAAGTGCGTTCGGGTTTCTTGGATGAAACCGGGGTGGTGGCCACTTTCGCCGTCCACCAGGACGTTTCCGGTTCCGCCCGCCAAACCGTTTTGTCTTACGCGCATGCGCAGGGCTTCACGTATGCCGGAGTCTTTGAATCCTCGTTTCGGGATGAAGCCGTCTGTGATTTGTTCGGCGAACAAGCCATCTTATGCGGCGGCGTGCCTGAACTCATCCGTCAATCCTACGATGTGCTCGTCAAACGGGGTTACTCCAAGGAAATGGCGTACTTGGGAACGCTTTACGAACTGCGCGCCTTGACGCAAATGTACGTGGAAAAAGGGTTGGATGGCATGCTGGAAAACGTTTCTTCGGCCGCCGGATACGGCGGTTTGATGCAAGGAAAAGAGGCCGTTGGCCCGGAAACCAAAAAACGCCTGGAAAAAGTCTTGGACGACGTGGAATCCGGCGCGTTCATGAACGCGTTTTCCAACGAGTCCAAGAACGATTTTCCAGAGACCAAGCGCCTATTGGAAGAAGAAAAAGAGAAAGACGTTAACCGCACCGGTGCCCGGGTGCGCAAGCAATTCAAGTTGTGATTATTGTGTCCGAACCCTTGGCGTTGGTAACGTGCTACGACTACGCCTTTGCCAAGGCGCTTGACGGCGTGCCGGACTATTTTCTGGTCGGCGACTCGGTAGGCATGGTGGTCTACGGTGATTTGGACACCAAGCACGTGTCCTTGGAGACCATGCTGTTGCACACCCAGGCCGTGTGCCGGGGCGCAAAGATTACGCCGGTCATCGCCGACATGCCGATTCACTCCTACGACTCCGTCGAGGAGGCGGAACAAAACGCCAAGAAATTCAAGGACGTCGGGGCGTACGCCGTCAAGATGGAAGGGGCGACTCCCGCCACCCTGAAGGCGGTTTCCAAGGTTTGGCGGACCATGCCCGTCATGGGCCACGTCGGCCTCACGCCTCAATGGCTGGAAAAATACGAAGTCCAGGGCCGCGACCCGCAAGCCGCCGAGTCCATCCTCAAGGACGCGCGGGCGCTGGAAAAAGCGGGCTGCGATTGGATCGTGTTGGAGTGCATTCCGACGGGGTTGGCCAAGAAAATCACGGAATCCCTTGAAATTCCGACCATTGGCATTGGAGCGGGCCCGCATTGCTCCGGGCAGGTGCTGGTGTTGCCGGACTTGCTGGGGCTTTACACGGACTTGGACGCGAAATTCGTCAAGCGCTTTGCCGACCTCAAGGGCCAAAGCCGCAGCGCGGTGGAATCCTTTGTCCGGGACGTTCGGAAGAAAAAGTTTCCCGAGGAAAAACACGGATTCCGTTGACTACCTATTTGTTTGTTTTGATGCCGCCCGTTCAATGTATTTGTCCAGGCCTCCTTGGATTTTGGCTTTCGTGTGCAGTTTTCCTTTGACGACGAGCTCGCGGGCTTCCCGCAGTTGCGTTCTCAGGTTTCCCGCGGAAATCGCGTGCGGATGCGCGACATCCAACGTTATTCCGGCGCGGGGTCCATTTGTCCTGAAG
This sequence comes from Microcaldota archaeon, assembly GCA_016207165.1. Lineage (GTDB taxonomy): Archaea > Micrarchaeota > Micrarchaeia > Norongarragalinales > Norongarragalinaceae > JACPGT01. The sequence continues at coordinate 67,531 of JACQQD010000012.1, read as the reverse complement.
TGTGCGATGGTGAGCTTGGTCAGAGTAAGTTTCAGGTTTCCGGGATTGTCCAGCTGCACCGTTTTTATTATTCCTACGCCCCGAAGCGATTGCGTTTCCTCCGCGTTCAGCTGCTCTTTCTTTCCGGGACGGATTGCTTCCCTTACCGCGGCTGCTTTCCGTACCTCCAGTTTCAACCCGCCTGCGCGTCCTTCGCGAACCAGTATGTGCATGGTCAAGTGGGATCATTCGCCGTTTTTATATCTTTCTTCCATTCCATGTCGTCCAGGTACTCCGTTTGTAGCGAAAATGTTATAAATGTCTTTTTACCCATGTGTGTCATGGCTACGGTCAGCGTCTTCGTCCCGGATGACCTCAAAAAGAAGATGGATTCCCGTGAGGAAGTCAATTGGAGTGGACTGCTTCGAAACGCCATTGCCAGCGAGATTGACAAGCTGGAGTTTTTGGAAGAAGTGGCGTCCAAATCTAAGTTTACCCAGAAAGATGCCATTGAGTTAGGAAGGCGACTCAATGCCGCGATTGCAAAGCGGCATAGGTCGTCACCATGAAATTCGTCCTTGACTCCAACGTATTTTTTTCCGCTTTGCTTCGCGACAGCTCGACACGAAGACTTTTGACGGATCCGCGTCTTGAGTTGTACGTGCCCGACTACTTTTTTGAAGAACTCTTCAAGTACGCTTCTGAATTCGCGGAGCGAATGGGTGTTTCACGATATGCTCTTCTCCAGGGCGTCATGGCTCTTTCTGAAACTGTTTCCGTCGTTTCAAAATCCTCGTATGCCCACTGCACCGCCAAGGCGTTTGACGTTTGTCCCGACCCCGCCGACGTCGACTTTTTCGCCTTGGCGATGTCCCTGGGTTGCCCCATTGTCAGCCAAGAGAAAAAGCTAAAACGCCAGCAGGCCATCAGGGTGATTACCATCGCCGAATTGGCGCAACTTTTGAAATGAGTTTTCATGTGGGTTTTCAAGCAATCCAATCAAATGAGCGCCTGGGCGCACGGCAAGAACTCGGGGTTCGTTCCCACCATGGGCTTTCTCCACGAAGGCCACTTAAGCCTCGTCCGCCGCGCCAAAAACGAAAACGACGTTGCCGTGGCAAGCATCTTCGTCAACCCTGCGCAGTTTGGCCCAGCTGAAGACTTCGACGCGTACCCCCACGATTTGGACCGTGACTTGAACATGCTGGAAAAGGAAGGCGTGGACGCGGTGTTCACCCCTTCAGTTCAGGAACTCTACCCAAACGGGCCGGAAATCACGGTGCGCGCCGGCCCGCTTTCCCTTCCTTTGGAGGGCCAGTTCCGACCGGGGCATTTTGACGGCGTGTGCACCGTTGTCAAGAAGCTATTCGATGTCGTTCAGCCGGAAACGGCGTACTTTGGCCAGAAAGACTTCCAACAATTCTTGGTCATCCAGGAAATGGTTCAGTCCATGAAGTTGGGCGTGAACGTAGTGGTTTGTCCCACCATCCGGGAAATCGATGGGTTGGCCAAGTCCAGCCGAAACGTGTATTTTTCCAACCAAGAAAGAAAAAAAGCGCCCTTGCTTTATTCGGCTCTCAGGGAAGCGGAAAAAAAACTCGTCCAAGGAAAAAAACCCCGCCACGTGGAAAACGAGGCTAAACTTTTTTTGGAGGAAAACGGTTTCCGCGTCCAATACTTTCGTGTGGCGTCGGCGGAAACGCTTGAACCGGTTTCAAAACCGGAAGGCCGCGTTCTGGTGGCCGCGGCGGCTTTTCTTGGAAAAACGCGGTTGGTTGACAACGTCGTTTTTGTTGTCTGATTATTTGATTAGTCGAAAGCCGCCCTGCGCTTTTCCAGTAGGCTTGGTGGTCTCGCGCTTTAATTGTTCTTCCAGTTGGGCGGCGGATTTCGCGTTTCGAATCATGCTGGTAATAAGCTCGCTTTCGTGCGAATCCAATCCACCGTAAAAGACTCCGATTTCCGCGTTGGGTCCCTGCGTGGCGAAGTGGTTTTCAACTAGCTGCAGTATCCAGTGCAAGACGCGGGTTGCTTCCTCGTTTTTCTTTGCTGCGGTGATGTTTACCTTGTTCAGTTCGTTGCCCAACTTAAGTTCTCCCCGGCTTTTGCTGACTTCTCGTTCCAGGGCCCGCACTTTCTGGAGCGGCCGAATGTGGGCGGTTAATGTTCCAGGTTCTTTACCGGCGTACACGGCGAGGTGCATGGACTTGTTTCGGGTGTTGACTGATTAAAGCGTTTGCGTTTAAACGGTGTTCCGGGGCTTTTTCTTGAAGTACGCCTTGATGTTGTCCGCCGTGGTGTCCAGGATGCGTTCCAGCGCCTCTTGGCTGTTGAAGGCATTGTGGGGCGTGACCACCACATTTTCCAAGTCCAGTAACACGTGTTCTTCTAGGACGCGGCGCAAGTTGACTTTGTCGGCAAAGGCGCGGTGAAGCAAGGCTTTCTCTTCCTGGATGACGCCTTCGTCCTCCAACACATCCAAGCCCAAGGCCGAAAAAGTGCCGTTTTTGAGGCCTTCCAAAAGCGCGCGGGTTTCAACCAGTGCGCCGCGCGACGTGTTGACGAGCACGGCTCCTTTTTTGACGTGTTTGAGGTTTCGCGTGTTGATCAGGTGGCGTGTCTTGTCCGTCAGGGGCGCGTGGAGGGTGATCACGTCGCTTTCGGACAACAGTTTCTTGAGGGGCACGCAGCCCACGCATAAAATTTCGGCTTCTTTTTGCGTCAGAAACGGGTCGCAGGCCAACACGTTCATTTCAAATCCGCGGGCGATGCGGGCCACGTGGCGGCCGATTTTGCCCATGCCGATGATGCCCATGGTTTTTCCGGCCAAGTCAAATCCCCGCAGTCCTTCCCGCGAAAAATCGCTTAACCGAATGCGTGAAAGCGATTGCGGGACTTTCCGGGAAATGGATAGCAGCAAGGCAAACGTGTGTTCGGCCACGGTGTTCGAGCCGTATTCCGGCACGTTGCAGACGGTGACGCCTTGCTTTTTCGCGGTTTTCAAGTCCACGTGGTCAAAGCCCGTGGACATGGTGCAAAGTAGTTTGAGTTTGGAGAGCTTTTTGAGGGTGGCCGCGTCGAATTTCGAGAAAACGAACGCGGCGATGGCGTCGGCGTCCTTGACTTTGGAAATGTCCTGGGGTTTCAGAGGCCCGTCAATGAATTGGAGGTTGAATCCAGTCAATGCTTTCTGGAAGTAGCCTTTCTCCCATGGCTCCAGTTCAAAGAAAGCAATGTGGGGTTTGGCCATCGTCAGTCCAATGACGCATTCCATCTTAAAAAGCGTTCACGGGCCCCGAAGCGCGCATTCTTGGAAGCTTCCCTGGAATTCCAAGACGACGTCATGGATTTGGTGCCGCGTCAGGACCGCAAGCGTGAGGACGCCTTGGTCCATGAGGGAATCCGTTTTCTGAAACACTTGCAGGAACCACCGCTTGGCCGGCAGAAGCATGTGGCCGATGCGGCGCAAATCGTTCTGCGTTAATCCGGGTGCCACGGTGGTTCGGAATTCGTAGTCCACTCCGGTTTGCTTAAGCAAGGCAATGCTTTCGTGGATGCGGCGTTCGTCAAGCCTGGCCCCGCACACGCCTTGGTACTTGGCCCAAGGCGCCTTGACGTCCATGGCGACAAAGTCCACGTCGCCGGATTCAAGGATTTGCCGGAGTTTCTCGGGGTTCAAGCCGTTGGTGTCCAACTTCACCAGGAACCCTTCTTTTTTGAGTTGTTGGAGGCGTTGGGGCAGGTCGGGCCAAATCGTGGGCTCGCCTCCGGTGATGACCACGGCGTCCACGTACTTTTTTCTCTGAGAGATCTCGCGGAAAACGTTTTCCTCGCCTAAATCCGGCAGTTTTCCTGTGGCCAACGGCGCATTGTAGCAGTACCCGCACCGCATGTTGCACCCCGACAAAAAGACGATCGAGGCGATTTTTCCGGGATAGTCCACCAGCGTCGTCTTTTGGAAGCCGCCGATTCTCATGGTTGGACCCGGTATGTTTTGCGTTCCGAGAACTCGGCTTGCTTGCCTTCATTCCATTGGTCTACGGGTCGAAGGTATCCGACGACTCGGCTGTAGACTTCGCATTTCGTTCGCTTGTTTTCCAGGTTTTCCTGCATGCTTACACCTCTTGGTCCTCTTTTCGTGGGAAGGGGGATCCGGAGGAACGTAGAACTGAGGGGGAAACCGGAGCGAAGCGGAGGTGTCCCCCGCGGTTCCGCGGCCTGTAGACTTCGCATTTCGTTCGCTTGTTTTCCAGGTTTTCATGTGGGGTGCATTGCGCTTCCATGGGTTTTCTCCTCCTTTTCTTGAACGTACCCGATTTCTTCGTCGCACGTGGGGCAATAGAAATGCTCGCCCGCAAGGTACCCGTGGTTGGGGCAGACGGAAAACGTGGGTGTCAACGTGAAGTACGGGAGGTGGAAGTTTTCCGCGATTTTGCGCACCAAGTCCCGGGCAGTCCGCCAGTCCGAGACTTGTTCTCCCAAAAATCCGTGGAGCACCGTTCCGCCGGTGTACTGGGTTTGGAGTTCGTCTTGGTGTTCCAAGGCTTCGAAAACGTCCGTCGTGTGGCCTACGGGTAGGTGCGAGGAATTCGTGTAGTATGCCGCGGCCTGGCGGACGTTGACGGCGTTTTGGTTGGCCACGCGGATGCCGGGGTGCATGGCGGCGTCCAGCCGCGCCAAGCGGTGCGACGTGCCTTCGCCGGGAGTGGCCTCCAGGTTATAGATGTTTCCGGTTTCCTCCTGGTACTGGCCCAAGCGGTTGCGCATGTGGGTGAGGATTTTGAGTGCAAAGGCTTTGCCTTGGATGTCGGCGATGGACACGCCCAAAAAGTTCTGGACGGACTCGTTCATTCCAATGAGGCCGATGGTGGCGAAGTGGTTTTTCCAGTATTGGCCGAACTGGCTTTTGATGTCGCGCAGGTAGTACCGTGAATACGGGTACAGCCCTTTTTCCGTGAAGCCTTCCAATACGTGGCGCTTGGTTTCCAGGCTTTCTTTGGCCAAGTCCATTAAGGCGTCGAGTTTTTCAAAGTACGCGTCTTCGGTCTTGCACGTAAAGCCAATGCGGGGTAAGTTGATGGTGACGACCCCCACGCTTCCGGTAAGCGGATTGGCTCCAAAGAGTCCTCCGCCGCGTTTGCGCAGTTCCCGGTTGTCGAGCCTCAATCGACAACACATACTCCTGGCGTCTTCCGGCGACATGTCGGAGTTGACAAAGTTGGAAAAGTATGGCACGCCGTACTTGGCCGTCATTTCGAACACGTTTTTCACGACCGGCGCGTCCCAATTGAAGTTTTTCGTGATGTTGTACGTGGGAATGGGAAACGTGAACACCCTTTCTTGCGCGTCGCCTTCCATCATGACTTCGGCAAACGCCTGATTCAAGACGTCCAGTTCCGGCTGAAAGTCGCCGTATACCTCGTTCTGGAATGTTCCGCCCGCAATGACGGGCTCGCCTTTCATCATGTTCGGCACGTTTAAGTCCATGGTGATGTTGGTAAACGGCGTCTGGAAGCCCACGCGGGTGGGCACGTTGATGTTGAAAACAAATTCCTGGAGGGCTTGTTTGACTTGCTTTTCGTCCAGTCCGTCGTAGCGGATGAACGGCGCCAAATACGAGTCGAAGCTGGAAAACGCCTGCGCTCCGGCGGCCTCGCCTTGCAAGGTATAGAAGAAATTGACGACTTGGCCCAGAGCCGTGCGGAAGTGCCTGGCGGGCTTGCTTGAAATTTTTCCGGACACGTGGCCAAACCCGTTCAACAAAAGGTCCTTGAGGTCCCAGCCCACGCAGTACGGCCCCAGAATGCCGAGGTCGTGGATGTGGAAGTCCCCGGACGAATGGGCGGAAGCGATTTTTTCCGGGTACAACTTGTTCAGCCAGTACCTGGAAATCACGGCCGAAGAGATGTGGAAGTTAAGACCCTGAAGGCTGTAGCTCATGTTCGCGTTTTCCTTGACGCGCCAATCCATTTCCCCCAGGTACCCGTCCACCAGTTCGTCGGAGTCCATGAGTTTCCGCACGTCGCGGATGTCGGCGCGCTGTTTGCGGTACAAAATGTAGGTTTTCGCGGTCTTGGCGTGCCCGGATTCAATGAGCGTCTTTTCCACGAGGTCCTGGACTTGCTCTACGGTCGGCGTCTGGCCCGCGAATTGGGCTTCCAGTTGCCGGACCACGTCGTCCGTCAGTTTTTCCGCCAGCGACCAGTCCTGGCCCCCCACGGATTTGGCGGCCTTGAAAATCGCGGTGGAAATGCGCTTGTGGTCAAAGTCCTCCAACCGGCCGTCGCGTTTCCTGATTTTCCGGATGACCATGCCCACTCCCCCGAAAACACAATATCTTGTGTTTTTTGTATGATCAGATACCATATGTAGGTATATAAGCGTTATGTCTTCGACAATAAAAATAACGGCGTTATGCTTTGCCGCGTCCTTTTGATGCGGGGGTTCTGTGGTCTGTCTTGGGGTTTTGGTGCCGCGTTACTGGGTTTTTTTGGCCGTGTGCTTTTGCTTTGGGGTGGCGCGCCCGTCGTTCAAATGAATGGTCCGGATGGGAAACGGTATCTCGATGCGTTGCTTTTTGAAGATGCGCAAGATGTTTTTTCGAAGTTCCGTGGCCACTTTGAAGCGTTCGCCGTAGTCTTTGACGCGTACCAACGCCGCCAGTTCCACGGAGGAATCCAGGAACTCGTTGATTCGCACTTCGGCGGGGACGCTTTGGTCGGTAGCCGGCGAGGACGCAATAGCCTCTTCCGCCGCTTTCTTCAGGGCGTCCAGGGCTTTCTGGGGGTCTTCGCCGTATGGCACGCCGACTTTCACCATGAGCGTCCGCGTATCTCGTCCTTTGCTGTAGTTGACGATCACGCTTTGCGCGAGTTTTTCGTTGGGAATGATGTGGATGGCGTTGGCAACCCCCCGGATGCGGGTGGCCCGCCAACCGATTTCCTCGACGGTTCCCTTGATTTCCGATTTATCGCTATCCAAGGCGATGATGTCGCCTTGCCGAATGGGTTTGTCGGCCAACAGGTACACGCCGGCGAAAAAGTTTTTCAGCGAATCTTGCAGGGCCAAGGCCACGGCCAACCCCGCGACGCCAAGTCCTGCAATGAGGGGCCCAATCTCCACGCCCAATTCACTCAACAGAACGATGAGGGTGCCGAAGTAGACGGCGGCCTTGAGGATTTTGGAGAGGATGGGGAACACGTCGCCGACCCGGCTTTTTTGCTGGATGCCGATTTCTTGGACGTACCACTTCAGGACGGCGGAAAGCGCGCGCGCGACGGCGTGCCCCACGGAAACAATGAGGGCAAAGCCCAGCAACGCGTCCAGTCCGTATCCCCAAACTTGGAAATCGCTGTACAGCAGTTTGATGCCGTAGTAGGCTCCGAACACCGAGAACAAGAGTTTCAGGGGCCCCCGGAGGTTTTCAAAGAGGTAGTCGTCCAAGACGGTCTTGGTCTTGGACAAAAGCGGCCGGATGAGCTTGTCGATGACGACGATGACGCCCTCGGCCAAGACGATGGATCCGATGAAGATTCCAAGGGCCGCCGCCCAATCCGGCAACACGGCGCCCAACACGTCAACCATGATTGGCTCTCCTCGTGCGACTTGCTTTATTCATTTCATGCATTAGTGCAGGCGGTTTTTTTAAGACCCATGCTGACGCGGTGTTCGGCGTGACGTGTCGCGGACCAGTTCCCGGATGCCTTGCTGTAACGTGATTTTGGGTCTGAAGCCCAGGATTCGCCGGGCTTTGGAAATGTCAAACACGCGGTCCTCCATCAAAAAGTCCACGTGCGTGCGCAACAGCTTTCTTTTTCCGGTGAACAAGCCGTTCAAGGCATCCAATCCCGCCAGCGCGTACGCCAGGGGCCTCATCACGTGACGCGTGGGCCTTGGCGCCTTGAGGGCGTCTGCCAGCATGCAAAGCGCTTCTTCCTGCGTGAATTGTTCGCCGCTACTGACAATAAAGTCCTCTTGGTAGGCGTCGTTCTCCAACGCCAGCCACAACGCCTGCGCGGCGTCCTCAACGTGAATCAATGGGATGTGGTTTTTCCCGGAACCCAGAATCGGCATTTTGCCTTTCTTTACCCATTGCATCACCTGACTGAATCCCTCGTCAAACCCCGGGCCGTAGATGGCGCAGGGCCGGATGATGGCGTAGTTAAGTTGGCTTCGGCGCACGACGGCTTCCGCTTCCAGCTTGCTTTTGCCGTACGCGTTGGCCGGCGACGGGTCAAACTGTTCCGTGATGGGAAGCCGGTTGACGTAGTGGTAGATGGACGTGCTGGACGTGTGCACGAACCGCGGCGTTCGCTCGCGTTCCGCGGCCTGCACCATTTTGAGTGTTCCCGCGGCGTTGATGCGGAAAAACCGTTCGGCGTTCGCGCGGAAATCCACGACTCCGGCCATGTGCACCACGCTTTTGCCCCGAAGCGCCCGGCACAATTCCAGAAACGGCATGGAATCCAAGTCGCCTTTCACGATGTGAACTCCTTGGGGCAACACCTTTCTGGCTTTGGCGGGGTTGCGCACCAACGCCGTTACTTTCCAGCCCTTTTTCTGGGCCCAACGCACAAACACTCGGCCCAGCCTTCCCGTGGCACCGGTGACAAACACGCTCCTTGTTTTTTTCATTTCGTTTAAAACGAGGTAAAAAGGCTTTAATAACTGGGTGCGGCATAAGCGTTTCCAGTCGCGCCTACGGTTCCGTGTAGATCGCGATTGAGCCAAATGGGTTCAATCGCTTCGTTTAATCGGAGCCCGCGATTGGTCAGGTAGACCAATCGCTTCGCTCAAATGGAGGGGTAGCAAAGCCTGGTCAAACGCGACAGACTCAAGATCCCAGGCCAACTCCCATGAACGTTCCGGCTTTTCGGCCGGGTTGGGGAATCTGTTCCCTTTGTGGGTTCGAGGGTTCAAATCCCTCCCCCTCCATTGTTTTTTCCAAGTGCCTTCTTTGGAATTCTACTTTTTCTTGGGCACGACTTTGACTTTCACGGTACGGCCCGCGGGCTTCGGCACCGGTTTTTGCGTGGATGTTTTGGTATAGTCGGGTTTCTTGGCTTCAGCGGGGGTAGACTGTTTTGGGGTGGGTGCACTTTTCGGCAGGGAACCGCCGGAGTAAACCAGCCAGAATTCCGCGGCCGTCAGCGCCACCCACGCCGTGATGAAAAGCGAGACGATGGCGAACAAGATGACGAACAACCAGATGGTGGAAAGCGCGGCCGTGGCAATTTGAGACAAGATGTTGCTGACGATGCTCAACAATAAAACGAGGGCCACGCTTTGCAGTTTGTACTTCCAGACGAGGTTCCAGGACGTCTTGAACGCGGAAAAGCCTTTCATGTCGGAAAAGGCGATTTGCGGCATGAGGTAGTAGAACGTCGCGGAGCCCAGGAAAATCAGGGCCAGCAATCCGATGGCGGCCACCAGCCCCAACAAGACGGCAATGAGGATTCCGACAGCGGGGATGGAAGCCGAGAAAATGGCGGCCACCACCAGAATGATTAAGACCAAAAACGCCGCGCCGTAGACGACGCCCCCCAAGAACTGGCTCCAAATTCCGTGCGCCAGTTTGGTTTTCGCTTCGCGGAAGGCATCGGAGAGAGACAATTTTTGTCCGTCGTGTTTTTGTTTGGCGGCGTACGCGTAGGCCAGGTTGACAAAGACGCCGATGAAGAAGGAAGCGACGCCGACCACCAAAATCAGGATGAAGAGTTGCACGACGAGGCCCAGGATTTGGCCTGCGTTGTTCAGGAAGTATTGCGAGGCGTCCCCGCTGGATAGCAGTCCGGAGATGAAGGGGCCGAACATGGCCAGCGCCAAGGCGGCGGCCAAAATCAAGGGAATCCAGGTGAGAATCGCCGGCAAAAACAGGACGGGGTCTTCTTTGAGCCACCGAAGCGGGGCCTTGATGACGTCTCCGAAAGCCATAACGCATTAAAACGGCGTGAAGCCCTTTAAAGGGTATGGATGAGTCGTCGGTACGAACGGTTTTGTTGGCCGCCACGCTGGTCATCGTCGGCGCGTCGGTGGTTGGGGTGTGGTTGTTGACTCCCGGCCTTAGGCAGGCCGCGTCGCCGGTGCTCACCGACTTGTTCTGCGAGAATGTCAATGGCTCGTACACGTATGGGGCTGTAACCACGAAAGAGTTTTGCAGTGCCTACCGCCAGCGCCTCAAGAACGTGGACCCCCAAATTTGCGTGTGGTATCCCGAGGACCGGCAAGCCTCGTGCCGGGATTTGGCGAATTTGTTGGAGGACCGCTTCATTGATTGCCTGGCGTTTCCGTTTACGGGGAGCACGGATTTTCCGGACGGCGCGCCCCAATTGGGTGCGTACTGCGAGGCGCTTAGCGCTTCAGCGACGCCATGAGGAAATGGAATGCGTCCAGCCCTTTTTGCAGTGCGCTTTGGGCTTTCGCGTCGGCTTTTTTCCTCAAATCCGCTTCGTCTCGGATTTCGCCGGCTTGGCGCAAAGCCAGGGCGTAGTGGCCGTAGATGTCGTGCGTGACGGTGTTGCGGTCGTTCTTGAAGTTTTTGATGTCCTGAAAGGTTTTCTTGTCCAAGACGCCGGTTCGGTAGAGGACTTTGCACGCTTCCAACCCTGACAATTCGTCGTCGACCAATGCGGAAACGAGTTTCTCGTCGTTGAAGTGCTGGTGCATCAACCCGAAGCAGGCTTGGTCCATCATTTTATCCAGCCTGCCAAATGCTTCCAAAAACAGGCCTTTCTCCGCCAAGTCCTTGATTTCGTTTGGGGAATACGACAACGCGATGGCGTATTTTCCGTCTTTTTTCGTGAAGTGCACGTTCGGCATTTTTTCACCTGAATTCGTTGAGCATCTTCTGTTTCTTTTCCAGCCCTTTAATTTTTGCGGAAGGGTTGGATACCTCGTAATCCAACTTGAAAAACTCGAGTCCCTCGCGTTCCAGCATTTTCAAGGCGTTTGCCGTGATTTCGGGGGCGCACAAAATTCCCCGGACTTCGAATTTCTGGCGCTTGGAGAGTTCGTCAACGTAGCGCTTCAATTGCGTCACGGCATCCAAGCCCGCGTTTCGGCGCTTCAGTTCGATGGCGACCAGGGCGCCTTTTTTGTCTTGGGCCATCAAGTCGATGCGGCCTTTCCGCATGAACGCCTCCTTTTTCAAGGGTTTCAGCCCAGGTTCAATCAAGGCGAGGTCCTGTTCCAAAAGATCGGCCAACTGGCGTTCCGAGCCGAAAAGCCGGAGGTTCTCGTCGTCTTTCAACGTAAAACTGTGCGCGGCCTGCAGGGAATCAAACGAGACTTCGATGACTTCGTTCATGGGTTTGGACCGCTCGGCTTTCACCAAGAGCGCGCCTTCCTTCAATTCGGCGGACACGATGGCGCCGGGGCCCTGGTAGTTAATCGCCGCCATTTTCTTGCCTTGGTGCACCAAGAACGTGCCGTCGGGTTTTACAACCAAAAGCCGGTCGCCTTGCGAGAGTTTGGACGCGGCGCGACCGTGGTACTTGACATGACAGTGCCCAACCACCACGCACAGCCTTCCGCGCAAAAGCGCCTGCTGGATGACGCGTTGGCCTTCCTCCAATTGCATGATATGGCTTTGGTTGCTAGGATTTTAATCGTTGGATGGTGGCCGGATTTTCAAGTTCCCGGAGGGCGTCTTTGGCAATCCATTTTGCGGATGTGGAATCCGGATGCACTTTCAGGATTTGGTTCGCGTTTTGTATGGCTTTTTTTCGAAGCCGTTCGTTTCGTTTGCCGATTTGCCGCAAGGCCCAATTCACGGCTTTCCGAACGAAGCGGCGTTCGTCCGTGGCGTACTTTGCGATGAGTGGTAAGAAGGCCTCGAACTGCTTGTCCGGGCTTTGCTTGTCGTGCCATGCCAAAGTCGCCATCAACGCAAAACCGGCTCGGCGCTGGAATTCTTTTTCTCGTTTGGCCCACTCGGCGGCCTTTTTCCACGCAAACGGGGTTTTATCGAACAGGTTTCCGCACGTTTGGTCGCACACGTCCCACGAGTCAAGTTCTTCCATCCATTGGTTCATCTGTCGGGGGGTCACTTTGCCGGGTTCGTCCACGATGGAGGCCAAAATCCGGGCTTCGTGGTAGCCGGACTCCCAAAGCATTAGCGCCAAGGCGTGGTTTTTCCCGGTTTTTTTGGCGATTTGGCGCAAGACGGGCATGGAGATGCCGAGCATTTTTGATCCGGAAATGCCGAAGCGCTTCATGCCGGCGACGTTTTTCAAGTTGGTTTGGCGTTTGAGTTCAGCCAGGATTTGGGCTGTCTCGGCCGCGGGCTTCCGCATGGTTCAAGTCACCGGCGTCGCATTGATTCTCCCGGCGGCTTCATGGTGCCAGCCGGGCTGGCTTGGGATGGATTGGAGGTGGGTGCCGAAGACTTCTTCGATTTCCTCTTGGTTTAGTTTCCGGGTTTGGCCGGACTCGTTGACGTGGCGGAAGGCGAAGGGGTTTTTGGGGTGTTGGACGTACACGCCGTTTCCCAGTTCAATGGCTTGCGGTTCGAACGGTTTTCGGTCTTTCCATAGAAACAAGCTGGCCAGTTGGGCGATGCGTGCAATGATGGCGTCTTTTTTCAGGCGCGTCGTGAGTTCTCTGCCGCTTGGTTCCCCCAAGTACGGGCTTTTGTAGTCGGCCATGCCGCGGAGTTTTTGTTCGACGAACGCTTTGCGCAGGTTGGTTCGAAGCGTTCCGGTGGTGATGGTGACCATGCGGCCGTCCCGCATTTTTCCCAGGACGATGAGGCCGTCATCCAAGCCGGTGAGGGCACCGGTTTTTTCCAGGTTTTTCAATAGCCGGGTTTTTCCGATGCCGGGCGGACCCAAGATTGCGTGGGCGGACCCGTTGCGTTGGATGGTGGTGCCGTGGCCGACGTAGACGTCCGTCAAGTCGAAGCGTTCTTTGATTCCCTGGATTTCTCGGCGGTTTTCTTCAGTGAGTTCTTGTCCCAGTGACACGTTGTATTGGAAGCGGATCGCGCCGGGCGGGAACTTGCCGTGGTAGACTTGGTATCCCCACTCCTTGATTTTCCGCATCATTTCAGGTATTGCACGCCGTTTGCCGTTTTAATGGCGACGTTGGGAACCAGGTTGCGCGCCAGCATGGCTAGGTCCGTTAGGCTTTGGATGGGGGTTGCCGCCATGGCGCGGTAGCGTTCATCTACTAAACGGGGTTTTGGGTCGAATTGCTGGAGGACGAACAAATCGCAGTAGTTCCGCACGTAGGACGCCACGTCCTGAACGGTTTTGGGGTCATCGTTTTTTCCCGGCACCACCGTAAAGCGGATTTCCCGGAAAACCGGAAAGGGCGTGGACTCCAAAAACGCGAGCGTTTTGAGGAGGTTCATCAACGCCAAGTCGCCTTTGACGCCCGTCATTTCATGGTAGGCTTTTGGCTCCAAGCGCGTCTTGACGTCGACGGCGGCGTGGTCCAGCCACTCCAGTGCGGCCCGCAGGCTTTCGGGGAAGTAGCCGGCGGTTTCCGTTTTGGTCTTGACGCCGTGTCCTTTCAGCATGCGAAGCAGTTGCAGCAGGGCGTTGCCTTGCGTGAAGGGTTCGCCTCCTTTGACGGAGAGCGCCCGCGTGTTCTTCTTCAAAAAATAGGCGGCCAGTTCTTCGACGTCTTTTTCTTCACAGGTTTTCGTGTCCAACAAGTCCGGCACGAAGCAGTACGGACACCGAAGGGGGCAGCCGCCCAAGTACAGCACGTCGGCGGAGTAAGGCGAGAACTCGTCCCGGACTTCGCTTAAAATGCTGGAGAACTTCAGCTTCATGCCGTTGGAATACCTTCATCAAGCCGGGTAATAGGACTTTGCTTGTCCCACCCCCCACTTCCATTAATATAAATACCATGCTGTTTTTTGTATTTTTTTTAAAGTATTTTTGCCTGAACTCTCCTTTTTTGAAATCATTTTGCTGATAATTGTTTTAACACTTAATACGGTTCTGTTGGCAGCCAAACGGCAGAGAAGGTGGGGGGAGGAAATGCTGGCACACGCATTGGCGTTATGGTATTATTTGTCGAAAAAGGACCGATCTTAAGCCTCAACGGAAATCCTTCTTGTGGGGGGGGGAACTGACTTTTTTGTTGACGCCGTGGGTCATGGCAAAAACGACTAGCGTTTGTGTAGTTGCACGACGTCGCCGTCGGCAATGACGTGGCTTAAGCCGACTTTTTGGCCGGGGTGCTTGGCGGACGCCCCCCAAACTTGGGCGTACTTCAAGAGGGAACGCATGTCGCGGTGCACTTGGTCGCAAAAATCCGCGATGGTGGCGCCCCGTTTGAGCATCATGGGCTCGTCTTTATCGGGGCCTTTGAAGCGGGTCTTGGTGTAGACGCGGATTAACTGCAGTTTTTGGAAGATGGCTTCCTTGAGTTGCTCGATGTTCTCGCGGTTCTGCGCCGAGACGCCGACGAAGCCTTTATCCCATTTCTTTAGATCGGATGCCTTGGCCAAATCCACTTTGTTAACCACGGTCAAAGAGGGAATGTAGCGCCGGTTCGCGGTCAAGACGTCGATGAGTTCGTCGACGGTGGCGTTTTGACGGATGATGACGGAGCCGTTGAAGATGCCGTACTCGTTGACGACGCCCGTCACGGTTTTTTCGTCGAGTTCCGACTGCTTTTTCGTGAACTCGACGTTCAATCCGCCGCGGACGGCCGTCTCGACGACGATGTCCGGAGGGTTCTCGTCCACCCGGATGCCGATGCCGTAAAGTTCTTCCTTGAGCTTGGACGCGTAATGGGGGTCAAACACGTCGACGATCAACAAAACCAGGTCGGCGGAGCGGGCCACGGCGAGCACTTCCCGTCCGCGCCCCCGGCCGGTTTTGGCGCCGGCGATGATGCCGGGCAAGTCCAGTAATTGGATGTTGGCGCCGTTGTATTGCAGCATGCCGGGGATGCACGTCAGCGTGGTGAAGGCGTAGGCGGCGGCCTTGCTTTTCGCGCCCGTCAAGGCGCTCAAGAGCGTGGATTTTCCCACGGAAGGCAGACCAATGAAGGCGACGGTGGCGTTCCCGGATTTCTTGACGGCAAACCCGCCGGCGGCTCCGCCTCCTCCTGCCGACCCCCCGAGTTGTTCCTTTTTGAGTTTGGCGAGTTTCGCTTTCAGCATGCCCAAGTGGTGTTCGGTGCCCTTGTGCTTCTGGGTCTTGGCCATCTGGTCTTCGATTTCCTTGATTTTTTCGGTGATGCCCATGGAAACGTCTCGCAAGAATTCGTTGCATTGATGTGGTTTCGTGTTTTGAAAAACCCGTCAGATTCCCAGCCAAAACGTCGCCAGCGCCAAAAGGCCGGATGCCGCAAACAGGCTCAAGTAAACCCGGACGAGGTGCGGTTCGCGGAGGGGTTTTCGTGACAGGATGAAATGCGGCAGGTTGTAGTACTTTGATCCTCGGGGCGGCGAAAGGGTTCCGTCCATGGCGATGACGGGGCTGTGCACGGCTTTTCGGCGGGAAACGCCTTTGAGGGAATAGTACACTGTGGCGGTCAACTCATAGAGGACGGGAAGCACGAGGATGACGGCGTATTTTTCCATGTTTCCCACGATGGCCGCGGATGCCAGAAGCGCGCCGATGGAAAGCGTGCCGACGTCGCCTGGAAATATTCTGGCTGGAAACCAGTTGTACTTCAGGAAACCGATGCACGCGCCCAGGCCAGCAGCCAACAAAACGGCGGCTGGAAATGCGCCGCTTTGCACGGCGATGATCAACAACGTGGAGAACGCCACCACGCCAAAGCCGGCTTCCAAGCCGTTGTAGCCGGCCGTCAGATTGGCGGCATTGGCCGCGCCGGTGACGCCCAAGGGCACCAAGACGAAGTTGTACAGCGGCCCCAGGCTCACGGTACCTAAAAGCGGCAGGTTCATCACGCTTTGACCGGCTTTGGTGGCCACCAGGGGAAGTGAACCCAACACCGGCAGCAACGTTTTGAACCACAAACGGATCTTGAACAAGTCGTCCAGGGCGCCGACGATGGCGACCATGGCCACGGTGGAAAGCCCGGCCAAAAGCGTGCGTTGCAGCAAGGGGTCTGGTTCGGCGTAGGCGCCGTACAGGATGCCGACGAGGATGCCGGCCATCATTCCGGCGAGAATAGCGAATCCGCCCATTCCCGGAACCAGGGGCCTTTTCTTCTTGTTGTCGTCGTGTTCCAAAAATCCGCGGCGCGTGGCGGCCTTGATGACCAAGGGTGTCAGTGCCCATGTGGTGACCAGTGCCACCAGGAGGCCTGTCAGGATGATGGACTCGTTCATCTGATTTTTTTCACTTCATGGACGCGCGGCGTTTTCTTCAGGTAGGTCTCCTGCATTTTTAATCCTTCAGAGTTTCCACTTTGGTTTGACGGGCTTTCCGCAATCCAAGTAAACACGGCACCAGAGTTCCAGGCCCAACAGCGTCCAGAACTGGCGCGTAAAGTACGCCGGGCTTTCGTCAAATTGTTTCAGCACGCGTTGGCCTGCACCGGGTTTCATGAGTTTTCTTTGGTCCAGGCTTTCAAAGCATTGCTCCGCCACTCCGATCAGTCCTTGTTTCAGCCAGGACGCGGTGGGCACGTTGAAGCCGTGTTTTTTCCGTTTCAGGATTTTCTCCGGCACGCCCATGGCTTTCATGGCGCGGCGTTGGATGATGCGCGTGGTTTTCCACGTGGCCTTGAGCGACGCGGGAAGGGTGGCGGCGTAATTGACCAATGCCGTGTCCAAGAAGGGCACGCGCGCCTCGACGCCGTGCGCCATGCTTTGCGTGTTGACTTTCAAGAGGTAGTCGTCCGGCAGCAACGTGGCTTGGTCCATGGCCAGCATTTGGTTGAGAAAGGTCTGGTCGGTTTTGAAGAACTCTTCCGCCAAGCGGACCGCCATGCCGGAAGGTTTTACGCCCATCGCGGTTTTCTCGTTTTCCGAGTACGCGGCGCTGTACGCGACGACCAGTTCGGCGCGGCTTTTCGCGTGCATGGCTTCCGTTAGGCGGGCGGCCGTGGTTTTCGGCAGAAAGAGGGCGGCGGCACGCGTCCAAGTCGCTGGAATTTTTCGGATGCGCTCCAAGGCCAACAGCCGCTGGTACCGGTTGTAGCCGGCGAACACTTCGTCGCCGCCGTCGCCGGTCAACACCACGGTGGCGTACTTTTTGGTGGCTTGCGCCATGAGGTACGTCGGGAGGGCGGCGATGTCCGCGGCCGGCGCGTCCAGGTGCCACGTGATTTGAGGCAACAAGTCGAAGCGGTCCGCCTCGACATGAAGCGGGGTGTGGATCGTGTCGTAGTGGGAGACGATTTCCTCGACAAACGGCGTCTCGTCGTCTTCCGCCCCAAATGCCACGGAGAAGGTGCGGGGTTTGGTCCATTGGCTCATTTGGGCGACGATGAAGCTTGAGTCCAGTCCCCCGGAGAGGTACGCACCCAACGGAACGTCGCTTTGCAGCCGCTTTTTGACTGAAGCGGCGAAAAGCGCTTGGATGCGGGCTTGGGCTTCGGTGGCCGTTACCGCGGTTTCTTGCGTGGGGGGAACGTAGAACCGTCGTTGACGGATTTTGGCGTTCACCGTCAGGGCGTGTCCGGGCCGGACTTTTTGGATGCCTTCAAACAAGGTGTCCGGGGCCACGGGGTAGCGGTACGTGAGGTACGAATCCAGCGCGCTTGAATTGAGTTTGGGTTGAATGCCTTCGAATTCAAAAAACGCCTTGGGTTCGGAAGCGAAGAAGAATGCGTCGCGGGTTTTCGCCACGTACAAAGGCACGACGCCGAGGGCATCGCGGGCCAGCAGGAGTTCGCGGCGGTCTTCGTTCCAGGCGGCAAACGCGTATTCGCCGTCCAGCTTTTCGGGCAAGGCATTCTTCCATTCGGAAAAGCCGTGTACCAGGACTTCCGTGTCGCTTTGGCTGACGAATCGGTATCCTTTTTTTTCCAGTTCGCCTCGCAGGGCTTTGTGGTTGTAGATTTCTCCGTTGAACACCACGACGTTTCCTTCGTGGTCTGCCATGGGTTGGCGTCCTTTCTCGGAGAGGTCCAGAATGCTGAGGCGCTGGTGGCCCAGCATCACGCTTTTTCCCATGTACGTGCCATGCTGGTCCGGCCCCCGGTGGGCCACGGCTTTTTTCATGCGTTCAATGAGCCGCCGGTCCGAAAGACCCAGCACGCCTACGATGCCGCACACAGGCGCTTGGCCACCTCAACGTATTTTTTGACGGCGTGGTCCCAGTTGTATTCCCGCATGACGCGCCGGTACGCATTCTCTGAAAGTCGGCGGGCCAGTTTCTCATTGGATAGAATGCGTCCAATGGCTTGGCGCAGGGCGTTGGAGTCTCCGGGTTTCACGACCAAGGCATCTTTTCCATTCTCGGCGGGCAAACCGATGTCTGTGACCACGGCCGGCACCTTCGCGGCCCAGGCCTCCAGAAGCGCGATGGGCAGGCCTTCGGACAGCGATGGCAGGACGAATGCGTCGGCTTTGGAAAGAAGGGGTTCAACATTGGTTTGGTTTCCCATGAACCGGATTTTTTTTTCAAGGCCTTTTTCAGCCACCCGTTTCTTCAAGTGCTTTTCTTCAGGACCGCTTCCCACGATGTCCAGTCTCGCGTCCAGCCCCGCCATGGCGTCAATGAGGTATTGCGTGCCTTTGACTTTTTGGAGCCGTCCGACGAACACGACGGTGGGCTGGCGTTTCTTGGCCTTTTTGCGGGGACGGAACCGCTTTGCGTTGACGCCCGTCGGGATGAGCACGGCGCGGGACGGGCGGAAGCCGAGTTTCTTTTTGAACGCTTCTTGCTCTTGCGGGTTGGGAAATACGACGGCGTCGGCGTGGCGGTACGCGAACCGCTCCAACCGGTAAAGCAGTGCCTTCAGCCAGGCGGGGTATTGAGGTTGGAGAAACGCCACGCCTGCGGGCCGGGCGATGACGGGTTTTTTCTTTTCAGCCTTCAAGGCCAGCGCCGCCAACGTCGCCAGGGCGCCTTGGGCGATGCAGACGTCGTAGTCCAGGCTTCGCGCGCGGCGGTAGGCGTTGAGGTTGAACGACGGATTGCGCAGGAAAAATCCCGAAATCCAGCCTACGCGTTCGACGCGGATGCCCCGGAGGTCCTCGTATTTTTTTCGTCCGAATCTTCGGGTGACCACCGTCACGTCGTGACCGGCTTTTTTCAGGCCGTCGGCTAGTTCCTGGGTGTATCGTTCCATACCTCCCGAAGGCAAGGGGTCCGCGTTTTGTCCTTGCCCCACCGGGTACTCTTTGGAGCCCAACACCAAAAAATGCATGTAAAGTATACTTTACATTGTGTTTTTATAGGTGCCGTTGCCGCCCGTCAAGGCCGGCCGGTGTACTTGAAGATTTTGACTTGGCTGTTGGGGGACCGGTACGCCAGTTCAAAGCCGGGCAGGGATTCGAAGAAGTACAGGCGCGTGAATGCCGCGTTAAAGACGTTGCTTTTCATGTTGAAGGGTTCCAGGTCGGGGTTGACGTTGATGAACTGGTTTTCGCCGATGGCAAACAAGTAGGACTCGTTTTCGGAGAGTTGGGTGATGTTGTCGCGGCCGACCAGTTTGTAGGACCTGGCCGTGCCGGAGAGTTGGCCGTCGTTGGTCACCAACAGCAACTCGTTTTGCGTTACGCAGTACACCAGGCCGAAGCTGCTTTGCATGGCCGGAACCGGCACGCCGGTCAGCGATGCCGGGCAGTTGCCCACCACGGCGAGGGTTTCAAAGTAGTGTTCCGTTTCGTACTTGCTTTGTCCGGGGCTGTTGGAGAGGTTCACGTCCGGAGCTTTAGGGCAGAAGGCCACGTCGGATTGCTGGCAGGTGCCGCTGAGGTACACCAGCGCCCCCCATTTGCCGACCAAGTCGGCGTCCACCAGCACGTGCGTGGCCTGGTGAAAATCCATGCGGTCGTAAAGCTCGTCGACGTCGCCGTTGACGAACGCCCGCGCCACTCCGTGGTTGAATTTGCCGTACAAGTTCGTGGGGGCCAGCACCGAGTCCCGGTCGCCAAAAAAGTTCGTCCAGTGCCCGTAATCCCACCACGACATGATGCGGGAATCCACGGGGGTGTTGGCGTTCATCCATTGGTAGGCTTGCACCCAATCCGATGGGATGCGCGTGAACTGCAATTCCGTCATGCTCTGCCCCACGGTTTGGCTTTGCGCGAAGACGCCGAAGGCTCCGATGGCTAGTAAAAACGCCAGCACGCCGATGCGGAACGATGCCGGATTGGCAAACACCTTGAACCATTCGTTGAGGGCTTCCAAGAGCCGCTGGCTTTCGCCCAAGACGTACGGCAGAGCGAGGGTCAACCCCACGGACAAGTGCACGATGAACTTGAGTTTGTTCAGGCCCACAAACGCGATGGGAAAAACGATGAGCGCCATCAAGAGCGTGGTTTCGCTTCGCTGGTTTTCCGGCAACGTCAGGTACAAGGCGGACACGGAAACCAAGGCGATCAGCAGGTATCCGAAGACGTCGTTCTGGATGAACAGGTTGATCAATCCGGAAACGTCGGGGTTCTGGATGGCTTTTTCCAGGGCTGAAAGACCGGAGTCCACCACGGGGTTGAGGAAAATCAAGGAAAAGCCGAAAACCGCCAAGACTCCGGCGGATTTGACGTGGTCGCGGCGGGCCAGCCACACGACGGCCAACAGCAGGGTGACCAGAGCCGCCAATCCCAGCAAAAGCGGGGGATTCAATGAGCCAAACGAGGGCTCAAAGAGGCTGGGCACGGTTCGGCCTTCCTCGGCAATGGTTTGACCCAACGCGCCTCGCGCAAACGCGGCGCGGGACTGGCTTAACACGGTGTTGGCCAAAATGTTCAGAAGCGGCGTGAAGCTGGAGGCGACAATTCCAAGAACGGTAATCGCGCCGAGGGCTCCGACGCGGTGCGTCATGGTCTTTAATGGCAGGAACTTGGCGGCGGCAAAAAGGATGGTGCCAAAAACGTAGGCCGCCAACAGCGTCATGGGAATGGGGTCGGTAAACGTGATGATGTACTGGCCTTGATACAGGGCCAAAATCGTGTTGCCCAAAAGCACGCCGGCGGTCACCAGGCCCAAGAGCTGCCATTTTTTGGCGTCAAACGAGTTGGACAAGAAGTACAGGACGCCTTGGATGCCGATGAACACGCCCAGCACGATGATGGGCCAAATGTATTGCTGGCTGCCCAGCAGGTTGGAAAGTGCGGCGATGCCGGCCAGGGCGCCGAGTCGGTAGCTTTTTTCCTTGAGCATCAAAAGCACCAGCGCAAACAAAAGCACGGCGGCAAAAAGCGCCCACGGCTGCGTCTCGGCCACGCCGGCCCCGAATTTTTTGACCAATTGCGGCGTGAACGCCATGAGGCCGGCGGCAACTAGGCCGTAGTACGCGTTGTATTCCGTGCGCACCAGCAAAAACGCGACAAAGCCCATGAACGCGGCCACCACCGGGGGATAAAGTTGGGAAACCAAAATCAGTGTGGTCTTGTCGTAGGATTGGCCGGCGAAGAACTGGTGCAAGAGGTACCAGGATCCGGTGAGGTACTGCGTCAAAGGCGGCCAGGCTTGGAACGCCTTTTCCGGGTAGTACGCGTCGCCGCTAAACGCGTCGATGTGCCCCGCGGTGACGAGCCGCTCCGTGAGTTTTTCGTAGTAATACGGGTCAAACTCGAAAAACGTGGCGTCAAAGGCAGGCGCAAAACGCACGTAGAACGTCAGGGCCATGATGGCCAGAAGCGCGAGGTAGATGGCGGGTTTCTTGTGTCGTTTGAGGACGTCCAGGGCACCCCCTGAAAGATCCACGCCCAGGGAGGGCTTTTTTATTTTCGCGCCCTGCAGGTGCATGGCGAAAAGCGACGCCAACAACACCAAAAGCGAATTGGCCAAAACCAGTTGCGCGCTAAAGCCGATGCCCAGAAACAAGTATTCAACGAATGAAAGAAGCGGCACCGCGACAAAACCCAAAACCGCGCCCAAGAGCGCCTTGTCCGCCCGGTTCAGTGACGTGCCTCGCAAGAGCGCGAAGCTCATCGCGATGCCGGGCACCGTCAAGACGGTAAAGGCCAACAACAAAGGCAAGAACTCGACAGGCATTGGATGGTCACACGCTGAAAGGGACTGTTTCCGTCAATGAGTTAAAACCCTTTGGTTTGCTCACGTTTTCTTTTCCCCGACGGAAATCGGCCTGTGGTTCTCGTGGGCGTTTTTGTACCAAGCCACCGTTTCCCGGATGCCCTGTTCAAAGGTGTGTTCCGGCTTGAAGCCCAAGACTTTCTTGGCTTTGGACACGTCGGCCAAGTGGCGCATGACGTCGCCTGGCCGCTCTTTTTCGTACCGGGGCGCGAAGTCTTTTCCCATCACTTTCCCCATGACGCGCGCGATTTCGTTGACGCTGACCTCGGTTCCGGTGCCGATGTTGATGGCGTCGTTGATGGTGGCCGGCGATTCTCCCGCCAACACGATGCCGCGCGCGGAGTCCTTGACGAAGCTCAAGTCCCGCGTCTGCTCTCCAGTTCCGTAGACGATGGGCGGTTTGTCGGCCAAAAAGCGCTCCAAAAACCGGAAGATCACGGCGCTGTAGCTGTCCATGCGGTGCCTGGGTCCAAAGGCGTTGAACGGCCGAATCAGGGTGTAGTCCATGCCGTAGCAGTTGTGGTAGGCCCGCGTGTACGCTTCGCCGGCGGCTTTGGACGCCGCGTACGTGGTGTACGGATCCAAGGGGTGGCCTTCGTCCATGGGCACATGCTTCGCCGTGCCATATACTTCGGATGACGACACGTAGTTGAAGCGCACGACTTTGTGTTTTTTGGCGGCGTACAACACGTTGAGCGTTCCGGTGCTGTTGACGGAATCCATCAGGAACGGGTCAATCAATCCAATGGTCAAGGGCTCGACGGCCATGTGGTACACGGTTTGAATTCCCCGCATGACGCGGTCCAAGGTGTCCAGACTCCGGATGTCGCCTTCCACGATTTTGACTTGGTTGGCCACCGCCGAGAGGTTCCCGCGTTTTCCGGAGCGGAAATTGTCCAATACCACGACGTCTTTGCCTCGTCGCACGAGTTGTTCGACCACGAAGCTGCCAATGAATCCGGCGCCGCCGGTTACCAACACCTGGTTTTTCGCCATATCGTTTGTCCACGGTTTTTCGTGTTCGAATCTTTTTGATCGCTTTTCTTTTTTTCCGATTTCCCATGGTACGTGAGGATGTAAAGTTTTATATACATTCGTTCCTAGGTTTGCTTCAAAAGGCGGGGTGGCATCGTGGCTTCGACTCGATGGTCCGCCGCTTGGTTTGGATTGGCTTGACCCTATAGTGTGACTTTTGTGATGGACGAAAAACGAGGCTCCGGCCCCCGGCAAACCTGCGTGAGGTGCGTGTATGACACGACCATTCCCCGCACCACGTTTGACGATCGGGGCGTGTGCAATTACTGCGCCATGCACGACCAAATGGATCGCGAGTACCCCACGGGCGAGGCTGGCTGGAAAAAGTTGGTGGAGTTGGCCGAGCGTATCAAGGCTTCCGGCAAGAACAACAAGTATGATTGCGTGATCGGCGTTTCCGGAGGGTGCGATTCCTCGTATTTGTTGTACCTGGCGAAAGTCAAGTTGGGGCTGCGCCCCTTGGCCGTTCATTTTGACAATACGTGGAATTCGCGCATCGCCGTGGAGAACATCCACCGCGTGCTTCGGAAGCTGGACATTGACTTGTACACGTATGTCATGGACAACGACGAATTCAATGACTTGGTTCGGGCCTTTCTCAAGGCTTCGGTGCCGGAAGCGGATTGCGTCACCGACATCGGCTTGATTACCACGTTGTACGAGGCGGCGGACAAGCACCACGTCAAGTACATTCTGGACGGGCACTCGTTTCGCACCGAGGGCTTTGCGCCGTTGGGGTGGTTCTATTTTGACGGCAAGTACGTGGAAAGCGTGCACAAACGCTACGGTACGATGAAAATCAAGCATTACCCGAACTTGTGGCTGTCCAAGTGGATGAAGTGGCTGTTGAAAGGCATCAAGCGGGCCCGGCCTTTGTACTACGTGGACTACCAGAAGGAGGAAACCAAGACGTTTCTGTCGAAAGAATTTGGTTGGCAGTGGTACGGCGGCCACCACATGGAAAACCGCTACACGATTTTTGGGGATAACTTGATTCTCGCCGGCAAATTCGGCCGGGACCTGCGTTACACGGAATTGGCCGCCATGGTCCGCTCCGGGCAGTTAAGCCGCGAGGCGGCCCTGGAAGAACTCAAGACTCCGGTGCCCTACGACGACGAAGTCACGGAGGAAGTCAAGAAACGGTTGAACTTAAGCGACGAGGAGTTTGAAGAGATACTGCGTGCGCCGCATCGGACGCACAAGGACTTTGAGACGTATCACCCCACGTTCCGCATGCTGCGGCCGCTTTTCTGGCTCATGTACAAAACGGAACTGGTTCCCAAGAGTTTCTACATCAAGTACACGCGGCCGGCCACGTGATGGCCTACGCCGTGGCTTGAACCGTCTTGAGGATTCCTTCTTCCAGCGAGTATCGTTGCCGGAAGCCTGTTTTTTTTAGCTCGGTGATGTCCGCCAAGTAATTGGAGCACGTTTTCCCGGTTCTTTTGAAAACCGGTTTCTTCCCGCCGAGGGCGCGGCCGATTTTTTCCGCCAAGTCCCGGATGTCCGTTTTTTCCTCGCCGGCCACGTTCAGAACGGCATGCGCGCCGGTGTCCTGTTCCAACGCAAGGCGGGTGGCGGCCACCACGTCATCGATGTACAGGGGATTGAGTTGCGGGCGATTCCCGTTGTTTAGTTCAACGGGTTGCCCTGTTTGGATGTGTTTGACCATTCGTTGCACTAGCCGGCTGGGGTGTGTTCCGGGGCCGTAGGGAAAAAAGTAACGCAGCGTGCAAACCGGGAAGAACCGGCTGAAGCGTCGCGCGGCCAATTCCCCCCCGTATTTGGTTCTGCAATACGCGTCCTGGCAATTCACGGCCATGGTTTCGCGGGCGGGCTTTTCGTTTGGGCCGTATACGGATCCGGTGGATGCGTAGATGAACTTTTCGGCCTTGTTTTTCCTGGCGGCTTCCAGGAGTTTGATGGTTCCGAAAACGTTGGTGCGCTCCGCTTGTACCGGGTCTTTTCGGCATGCGTCCGGCTCCATGGCGGCCACGTGGATGGCGGCGTCAAAGTCCACTTCCAGCTGGTCCGGCGAGCTTAAGTCGTGAACGACGCTTTCAAACGGCATTTTTTTTTGGCTTCGGACCAGTCCGATGACGTCGTAGCCGGATTGCAGTTGTTCGGCAAGCCGCGCTCCCAGATAGCCGTTGGCGCCGGTGATGAGCACTTTCTCCATGGGCATACCGGCGACGCCATGTTAAATAAACTTTACATCTCTAAAAACCGTTAAATAGGGGCATGTAAAACAAACTTTACATTTCTCTGAGCGTGGTGTCGGCCGCAAGACGCCGGCGTGGGTGCATGGGTCGTGAAAGTGCTTCAGCTGGGCAACGTCTGCAACCTGTCGTTCAATTACGCTAAATACTTGCGGCAGGCTGGCGTAGACTGCGAGTTGATGGTCTCCAGCGATCCAAGCGATGTGGAACTGCCACCGGAAGACCAGCGGCATTTTTGGGTCAAATACTGGCGGCCCCAGAACCCGGCAAAGACGCTGTACACGCTCTGGAAAAACACGCGGAAATACGACGTGATCCACGCGCATGGGGGCCGCGTCGTCTACGCGCAACTCTTGGGGAAGCCGTTCATCGCGCAACCCGTGGGAAGCGATTTGAGGTTGTTCGCACAGGAAAATACCTTGCTGGGTTTCTTGTTGCGGCGCGCGTATGCGTCGTGCGACCACCTCCTTTTTTCCCAGCCGGATCAGGTGGGGTTGTTCGAAAAGATGGGCCTGGATGCGGAATTCGTCTTCCAAATCATTGACACGGAAACGTATTCGCCGCGTTCCGTCGCGCGAGCCGACCCGCGGCTGACCATTTTCTATCCCACCCGGCATTCCTGGGTGACGAAAGGCAACGACAAGTTCTTCAGGGCCTTCGCCGAATTTCTCAAGACCCATCCCGATGCGCAGTTGTTTGCCGTGGATTGGGACATCCATAAAGAGAGAAGCAAGGCGCTGGTTTCCGAATTGGGCATCGGACGCAACGTCACGTTTCTAAATTGGCTCAGCCAAGCCGAAATGCTTTCGTGGTACCGAAAAGCCGATTTCTTGGCTGACGAGTTCAACATCGGCTCCTTTGGGTTGGTGGCGCTTGAGGCCATGTCTTGCGGAAAACCGGTCCTGCGGTACATCGACGAAAAACTCGGCGAACGCTTCTACGGGGAAAAACCGCCCATTGCCAACGCCCACACGCAGGAGGAAATCCTGGCCGGACTGTTGGCCTTGGCCGATCCGGCCTACCGGGAAAAAATGGGCGAGCGCGCCCGAAAATTCGTGCTCAAGCACCACCAGTGGCAACCCATTACCCGCCAACTCATTCAAGCGTATGAGGGGCTGACCTGACGTGAAGACACCGGATTTCGATTCCATGGCGACGGTTTTATGGGGTACTTGCCATGAGTAAGCCCATGCTGGTCATCGTGGACTGCGGCATCGGCAATTTGGGTTCCATTCAGAACATGCTCAAACGCATCGGCGTCCGGGCCACCGTGTCGTCGGATCCCGCCGTCATCGAGGCCGCGGAAAAACTATTCTTGCCGGGCGTGGGCGCTTTTGACTCCGGCATGCAGGCGTTGAACCAAAGCGGGCTGATCCCGGTATTGAACAAAAAAGTCCTCAAAGACAAGACCCCGGTGCTGGGCATTTGCCTCGGCATGCAACTCTTGAGCAAAAAAAGCGAGGAAGGAAAACTTCCGGGCCTGGGCTGGATTCAAGGAGAGACCGTCCGATTCAAGTTCAACCCGAAGATGGGACTGAAAATCCCGCACATGGGGTGGAACCGCGTGTCCATCCAGCAAGAAGACCCCCTGTTTTCGGGCATGCCCGACGACTCGCGGTTTTACTTCGTGCACTCCTACCACGTCGTCTGCCAAAACCCGTCGGACGTGGCCGCCACCACGCCCTACGGCTACGATTTCACTTCGTCGGTGGCCAAAGGCAACATCTTCGGCGTCCAGTTCCACCCCGAAAAAAGCCACTCGTTTGGAATGAAGCTGTTGGAAAACTTCGTCAGGAAGGCGTGACGGTATGTTGTTAACCCGCGTCATGCCTTGCCTGCTTTTGAAGAACGACCGGCTCGTCAAGACCATCCAATTCAAGGACGCCAACTACGTCGGCGACCCGGTGAATGCCATCAAGATTTACAACGAAAAGCAGGTGGACGAGTTGGTGGTTTTAGACATTTCCGCGACGCGGGAGAACCGAAAACCTGCGTTTGAGGCCATCCAGCAGATTGCCGACGAGTGCTTCATGCCGCTTACGTACGGCGGCGGCATAACGAGTTTGGACGACGCCCGCCGGCTTTTCGCCTTGGGCGTCGAGAAAATCGTGGTCAACACCCATGCCGTGGAAAACCCCTCCTTCATCACGCAGGCCTCCGAGGTGTTCGGGGCGCAAGCCGTAATGGTTTCCATCGACGCCAAAAAAACCGGTTCCGGCTACGAAGTCTTTACTCGCAGCGGTACGACGCCCACGGGCCTGGATCCCGCCGCCCATGCGTTGAACGTGCAGAAGCGGGGCGCCGGCGAGATTTTCCTCACGTCCATTGACCGCGAAGGCACCCTGCAAGGCTACGACTTGGAACTCATACGCCAAGTTTCCCGCGCCGTCTCCATTCCCGTCATCGCTTGCGGCGGTGCCTGGGAACTCATGCATTTCAAGCAAGCCGTGGACGCCGGTGCGTCGGCGGTGGCCGCCGGAAGCATGGCCGTATACATGGGCAGAAACCGGGCGGTGCTCATCAATTTTCCCAACGCCCATGAACTCTCCGTTGTGCTGAACGAAAAACGATAGAACGGGTCTTACCGCTTCCACTTTTCAATGAACCGGCTTAGATGGGCGTCGGCGAGCACGGATTGAATCAGGTCGCGGTTGAGCGCCAGCGTCGTCAAACTAAACGCCACGAAAGCCGCGGCCTTGGCTTTGAAACCCCATGGCTCGACCAGGAACCCGTACGCCAACACGAACGCGTAAAACAGGGCTAGCTGTGTCGCCACCGGCCGCACGGTGACGCGGTGCCTCACCCGCACGTACGCGATTCCCAGTCCCGTCACCAGGGCGTACGCGGCCACGGTGGCCCACGCCGCCCCCACTCCGCCCAACGGCTGGACCAGGAACAGGTTGAGCGCCAGAAGGCTGGCCAACAGCAAAACCGCCAGGCCCGACGACAGCTTGGTTTTACCCAAGGCGTTAAGCGACGTGGCGTTCAATCCGTAAAGCGCCATGAACGGCACGGCCAATGCCAATACTTTGATCATGGGAGTCGCCGCCAGGTACTCGGAACCCAGCAACAGGGTTACGATGACGTCGGAGAAGTAAAACGCCGCCAAGGCAAACCCGGTGACGGCCAACGTCGTGGCCCGCGAAATGTTCTTGAAATACGTGGGAAAGGATTCCGTGTTCTTGATGACGCGGGGTGACATGACGGTGAAAAACGTGGACGCAAACGGGATCACGGCGACGACCAGTGCATACGACACGTCGTAGAAGCCGACTTCCGCGGTCGGGTGAAAGTGGGCGATGAGGTAGCGGTCCACCACCGCGTAAAAGGATCCAAACCACCCGCCGACGGCCAGGGGCGTCGCGTACCGAAGTAACGTGTTGAGGGGTGTGCGATTGAAACCCCACGCGAGTTTCAGCATGGAAAATCCGGCGATGACCACCGCGGCCAGTCCCGCTACCCGGAGCGCGGCGGCCGCCAATGCGTCGCCGAAGAAATAGGCGGCGCCCACGGACAAAACGCCGGCCAAAAACGTTGACAGGAAAAGGGTGGCGCTGTAGTCCCTGAATTTTTCGAGGCCCTGTTGGCCGGCTTGAAGCAGGTACAGCATGACGCTGGCGTACGAAAGGACGTACGCGGTGGCAAACGGCCACCACGTGATTTCCGAGACCAACGCCGGAATCAGCAGCCACAGCGGCACGAAGAACGCGGCAAAAAGTGCGGTGACGAACCAACAAGCCGAGCCCATGGTTTGGCCCACTTTTTGTCGCTGGCCGTGGTGCTTGGATACGAAGTAAAGTACGGCGCTGTTCATGGAAAACGCGGTGAACGCAGTGACTACCATCGACGTGGTCAGAATCAACGCGAACACGCCGTACTGGTCAGGGCCAATGAATCGTGCGATGAGGGGGCGCAAAAAAAAGCTGATGGCCAAGACCAAGACGTTGGCCGCCAAAATCAGGGCCGTGTTCTTGACAAATGTGGTTCGCTCCGTTGCCATGGCTTGAAACTAACCCAAATCCTTCCAAACTCTACGCCCGATAGGTAAAGATTACTTTACAAAATGTATATAAAGTTTTACTTTCTTGTTGTTGGTGTTGTCTTTTCCAGGTTGAATCCACTGTCCATGACTTCTCCATTGAACACCGTGATTTTGGGTGCCGGCCCCACCGGACTTGCCGCCGCCTATGAACTTTCCATCCATGGAAAACCCGTGGACGTCGTCGAGAAAAGCCAGGCGGTCGGCGGCCTCTCGCGCACCACGGAATTGCTGGGCTGCCAGTTTGACTTGGGCCCCCACATCTTCATCCGGCGCAACGAGCGCATCGTCAACTTCTGGAAGCTCATCGGAGAAAACCAGATGTTTTCCCTGCACGAAAACTCGAAGCAGTACTTTCGCGGCAAAGCGTTCGGCTCGTTTTCTGAGATTTTCCTGAGTCTGCCGGTCACTGAACAAGCCTCCATTGCCGCCAGTTTTCTTCGACGCAGCCTGCTTCCCAAACCACGTCCCTCCTCTTACCGGGATCAAATGGTCAACGACTACGGCGATAAAATGTATTCGGTATTTCACGAAGGCCCCCAGAAGAAATTCTGGGGCGTCGACCCCGGACACATCGAGCGCAAGTGGGCGCACCGCATGCTTTCGCGCCCCTCGTTTTTGGCCATGGCGAAGCGGATGATTCACGCATGGATGAACCAATCCAAGAAAGCCAAAGCCAAGGCGGACGCGGAGCCCACCGGCGCCGGCCACGTCTTTTTCCACCACAAAAACGGGTCCGGACACCTGTACGACCACCTCAAGGAAATCACGGAGAAAACCGGTATCGCGAAATTCCACCTGCAATCCGAAGTAACCGGCATCCACCACCAGCACGATCGCATCACCGCCGTGGACACCCAAACGCGGGACGGCACCCATGCCGTAACCGGTGAACACTTTATTTCCACGTTGCCGCTGAACGACTTCGTCGGAATGCTTAAGCCAAAACCGCCCCAAGACGTTATTGACGCCGCGTCCAAGCTCTACTTCCGTGACCTCGTCATGGTCAATTTCGTGGTGGACGGCAACCCGTTTGACGGCCAATGGCTGCAAATCATTTCCGACGACTTGCAGGCCTACCGCATCACCAACTTCCGCAACCTCTCCGACGCCATGGGCCGAGGCCCGTTGTGCCCCCTTTCCGTGGAGTACAACTGCTTCCGCGGCGACGATTTCTGGAGGAAAAGCGACGCTCAAATCATTGAACTCGCCAAAGATGAACTTGAGAAATCGGGTTTGGTTCAAACCCAACGCGTCGTGGGCTCGTCGGTGCTTCGGGCGAAAAACGCGTACCCCGTCTACTTCATCGGCTACCAAGACCACGTCCAAACCGTGACGGAGTACCTCGCCGGATTCAAGAACCTGCAATCCATCGGCCGCTCCGCCATCTACCGCTACAACAACATGGGCCACGCCGTCGAGTCCGGGCTTTTGGCCGCCGACCATCTCTTGGGCCGCAAAACGGACGTCGGCGGCTTGGACGTCTTGGACGGCACCAAAGACATCTACAACAACGTGTGACTTTCCATGGAAACCCTGGTGCTGGACGCAAGCCATTTGGATTTGAGTGCCGTCTCCAAAAACATCCGCAACGAAGTGAACCGCGCCCAACGCGAAAACCTCCAAGTCCGAGTCATCCCCGACTCCGAGCACGAAACACACTTGCGGCAATACCGTAAGCGAAAAGGGCTGTTGATGCCGCCGTTTGACCTGGACATCCCGCGCACCTACTACGGCGCGTTCACTCCCGACGGCACGTACTTGTGCTCCATGGCGCTTTACCCCCTGGATGACCGCCTCGTCGTACAAGGCGTTTCCATCGACGAGAAAAGTCCTTACTACGCGTTTTCATACTTGGTTTACTGCGGCCTGGATTTAAGCCTCAAAAGCGGAAAAGTCGGCCTGGACTTGGCCGGCGAAGGCACTTGGAAGCACAAGTGGAACCCCCACCCCGCTCAAAACAGCCTGAAAGCCGGACGCAGCCTCACCGGCGGACTGTTCAGCAAAATTTTGGCCAAATTCTATTGGCTGTTCAAGAAAAGTTAGCGGCCCGTTCAAAAACGCGTTGACATTATAGCAAGACCGGCAAATTTCACGACGAATAGGCCGGTCTTGCTAGACAGCAAACCAAGACTATTTTGTCGGGTTACTTTCTTGGTTTGCTGTACTTTTGCTTGTACGCGTAGTACCGGTCGTTGACCGGCCCCGCCACAATCGCGTACCCCTTCTCTTTGAAAAACGCCGGGGAAAACATGGTGTAATGCGGTTTGTTGACTGCCTTGAGCGCCTCCGTGCGCAACCGGTACACCCATTTTCCTCCGGGGTACGTCCGAGGATCCGGCACGTCGCCAATCACGATGCGGCCGCCTTTCTTGCACACGCGTTCCAACTCGCCCACCACGCGGGCCGCGTACGCGGGATCCATCAAGTGCATCAGGGAATGGCACAACACCGCGTCAAACGACGCGTTTTTGAAAGGCAACTCTGCCGCTTCCGCCACCACGATTTTTGCGGAGGGATTTTTTTTCCGCGCCTTCTTGGCGTACTTTTCCGAGTAATCCACGCCCGTTTTTCGTCTGGCCCTAAGTCGGGAGAGCATTTTTCCGGTGGCGCACCCCACGTCCAACAACGTTTTCTTGGGGTTAAGCCCAAGCAAGCGCGTCACCAATCCGACGACTTTTTCTTCCGTGTACTCGCCGATACGCTCGGTCGTCTGGCTTTGACGCTTCCAGTACCCGACGATGTCCACCAAAAAAAAATCTCGCCTCCTCCGTTTTTCTTACATCCAAAGAAAAGACCGCTTATTATAGCAATCCCCGAAAGTAACCCGACGAACTAGTCGGGGATTGCTATCTAGCAAATGAAGCAAGTCGTCGGGCGACTTGCTGCATGCAGCAAATTCGCTTTGCGAATTTGCTTCACGGCGCGAAAGTTTCGGGAAACTTTCGCGGTTTGCTATAACCTGCGGCTGGCGCAAGGGACTTGGTTTTTCCACGCTACGCGTTCATGGATTTCAGCGTGTCCTTGACGGCGTTGGCGATTTGATGCACTTGGCCTTCCGTCAAGCCAACGTGGTTGGGAAGGGCCATGGCCGTGGCCGCCACGCGCTCCGTGTTTTCCAAGTTCTTGCCTCCGCCAAACCGCAAATGCAGGGGCACGTAGCACCACTCGCACTCGATTCCTTTTTTGGCCATCTCTCGCACGAACCGCACCATCTCCGGCGGCCGCGTCCTTTCCGCTTTGGCGCGAAACGGCAGTTGCACGACGAACTTGCTGTACACGTGTCCACGGGATTTCTGCGGCAATTCCACGACGCCGTTTAACGCCTCGCAAAGCAGCGACGCGTTCCGGGTACGCTTCGCGTTGACCCAATCCACGTCGGCATGCTGACTGACCGCCAAAAAGGCGTCCAAATTGCAGATCCGGCCATACCGTCGCTGCGTGGTGCGTCCAACGGCCTGCCGGGCCAAATTTTTCAGGATCAAAAACGGCAACGCGTGCCTCCGGTACCGGTAATGCGCCAGCATGCCCAAAAACGCCTTTGCGACGCTGGACGCCGATTCAGGCGCGGCGCTTCGGACGCCTTCCAGCATCACTGATTTTTTGCCCACCAGCATGCCGCCTCCGGTGGCCGTAATCGTCTTTCCGGCGAAACTGTATACTCCCGCATCGCCAAAACTTCCGGTGGGCAGGCCCCGACGAAACGCCCCCAGGCACTGGGCCGCGTCATCCACCATGAACACGTCGTGCCGGCGGCAGATCGCCTCGATTTTCTCCAATTCCGCGGGCAACCCGTAGAGGCTGGGCGCCACCACCGCGATGGTCTTGGACGTAATCTTGTCTTCCAAGTCTGAGGCGTCCACGTTGTAGGAATCGTTTACGTCCACGTAACGCGGCCGGCCTCCGGCCTTCGTGACGGCAAAGTAAACGTTTCCACAACAATACGACGGAATAATGACGTCGCCGGTTCTTCCAATGCTTTGGATGGCCGCGTGAATGGCGGCTTCGCCGCTGCTGGTGCCGGCCGCCTCTTTTTGCGTCCACGGCGAAAAAACGCGTTCGGCTTCGGCGATGTACGGCCCTTGCACGGCTTTACCTTGCAAGATCAAGTCAACGGCTCTACCCAGTTCCCCGTGGCGGAAGTCGGCGTGCGCAAACGCAATGCGGTAAAACTTTCTGGAGAGCGCCACCGCCTTTTCCCACGTGGATTCGTTCGATGTCATGTTCCCTGGGTCACCGCATCGCCATGCCGGCACCTTCTGTGAGTCGGCGTCCTATTTTATGCCGTCTGTGGCCGTTGAATCGGATACCGACGCGATTCGGAACTCCTTGCCCTTGGGAACCACCAGGAAGTTGCCGATGCACAGAACGTCGACGTTGTCCCGAAGCAAGCTGTCGACGGCGTCCTGCGGCGAGCACAGAATCGGTTCCTCGTGGTTGTTGAAGCTGGTGTTGACGATGGTCGGGATGCCGGTGAGCCGATGATATTGCGTGATGAGGGCATGAATGTCGGGGTTGTCTTTCGGCCCCACAATCTGGGGCCGCGCCGTGTTGTCCACGTGGACGATGGCCGGGGACTGCTTTTTGACGATGGGGTGGCAGTAATAGCAGATCGTCATGAAGCGGCTGCTGATGTGGTCTTTATTCCAGTCGATGTAACTTGACGACGCGTATTCTTCCAGCGTCATGGGGGCAAACGGCATGAATTCGGTTCGGTGCAGGCGCTGGTTGAGGTTGTGGTTGATGTTCTTGTCCGTGGCGGCCGCCAGGATGCTTCGGTGACCCAAGGCGCGGGGACCGTACTCCATTCTGCCTTGAAACCAGCCCACGATTTGGTCTTCTGAAAGCAGTTTCGCCACGGCCTTGGCCTTGTCCTGCACCTTCACGTACGCGAGCGCCTCCGAGCTTTTCCGGAGCGTCTCTTCGACTTTATCGTCGGAAAATTCAGGCCCCAGAAACGCGGTTTCCAGCGGTTTTTCGGTTCGCCCGCCGTGCTCGTACCAATACGCCAACGCGCTTCCCAAACTCAGCCCGCCGTCGCCCATGTGCGGGTGAATGTACACGTTGTCCACGCCCGGAATTTCCCGGACTTTCTGGTTGACTCGCACGTTGGCGAAAATGCCGCCCGCCAAGCAAACGTGGCGCATGGGGTACTTTTCGAGGAAAAAGGACACGAATTTCACGACCGTTTCCTCCAACCACGCTTGAACTCCGGCGGCCACGTCTTCCTTTTTGTGTTTGGCCAGCTCCTCTTCGATGACTGGAATTTGGGCGGTCAAAAACGGCGAGTAATACTTCCCCACGTGGGCGCGAATCCGGCCGTTTTCATCGATGGAAACCATTTTCCTGAAAATGTCGACGGTTTTTTGCGCATCGCCAAACGCCGCCAGCCCCGTGACTTTTCCTTCGTGTTTGTCCGGCGTGAAGCCCAGGTAGCGGGTGACAAACGCGTACACGAATCCCAAGCTATTCAAGTGACTGCTGCAATCCACGAGTTCCAACGCGTTGTTTCGAACGCAATAGACGCTGTTGGCCTTGAAGTCCCCCCGCCCATCCATGACCACGGTGAGCGAATCGCTGAAAGGCGAACAGTGATGCGCGGACGCCGCGTGCGCCAGGTGGTGATCGACGTAGTGCAGTTTGTCCAAGACGTTTCGCTTCCCCAGTTCCTCCACCAGCTCTTTTTTGAACGTGGCGTCGCGTTGAACGGCGACTTTCGTCCGTTGCATGATGATGGCCCCGGATTCCGGGTCATTTTTCGCGTTCCAAATCACGTCCTCAACCAAACCCATCAGGATTTCATCCTGGTTCAAGCCCTTCCAGGCGCCGGTGGTGATCGCGTCGACGTCTTCCCACTTCACGCCGCCTTCCTCCAACACGTATTGGATGGAGTGCAGCGGAAACGCCCGAATCAATTTCTTTCGCGTGAAGCGTTCTTCGTTGGCGGCGGCCACGATTTCGCCATTCTTGATCAACGCCGCCCCGCTGTCCTTGGTGTTGGATACGCCTAAAATAATCATTTCGTTACCTTGAAGCCGCCGCCTGTTTGAACGGCGCATGGGCCCATGTGCATGTTGAACGCGGGCCGCTGTCTACCATAGGCCCTTTCCGTGTTTAAAATGGTTTGCCGCCTCTTCTCGGTTTACGGACCCCCATCCCCCGTTGCGCCAAAACGCGCCGGTACACCGAGGCTTCACAAGCCTCCATGTGGTGGCCGTTGATTTCCTGCAACGTTTTTCTCGACGCCCGGCCCCGTTTTTTCCGCCGCGCCGCGTCGGAGAACAATTCCGAAAACGCATGCGCAAACCCGGCTGGTGAACCCTCCACCACGACGCCGGCTTTTGCCACCAAATCCGGCCGAGGGTATTTTTTGGGCGCAGACACGACGACCGGCAACCCCGCGGCCATGGCTTCAAGGGTCGGAATGGACACGCCGCCAATGGAAAGGTTTTGCGCGTATACGTCCGCGCTGGCGTAGTATCCCGGAAGCTTTTCGTTGGGAACGGATGCACGGTGCACCCAATGGCAGCCGCATTCCGCCGCGGATTCCAGGACTTTGTCTTTCAGCGGGCCGTCGCCCACCCAAATCAACCGCGCCCCCACTTTCGCCGCGGCCTGAACGATGGGAGTCGGGTCTTTTTCCGGAATCAAGCGGCCCACGCCGATGACCGTTCGTCCATCCCGCGGCAATACCGGATGGACGTTTTCAAAGTCTTCCGGGTACACCTTGTTGTAAATGACGTCCACATGCTTCGCACCGAACTTTTCGGCGTAAGGCACGATGAAGGGGTACACGGCGATGACGGCATCCGCACTGGAAACCGTCTTGCGTTCTGCGTACACCTTGGAAAACAACAGCCGCGCGTACTCGCCCAACCGCCCCTGCGTTTTAGCCAAGTCCCGCAAGTCGTCAAAATTGGAGTGAAGCGACAAGACGAACGGCACGCCCACCGCCAAGGCCGCCTCCGCCGCCAACCTCCCCTTGGGACCCGGAGTAAAACTGCGCACCACATCCGGCCGAATCTCCAAAAGCGCTTCCTTGACGCGGCGTCCCCCGGCAGGCATTTGGCCCAGACTCAACGGACCCAAGACGTGGATGAACGCCTTGGCGTTTCCCACCGTTTTCTTGATTTTTTTGGGTTCCACGTCGCTTTTTGCGAAGGTCAGGAAATGCACTTCGTCAAAAACGTTTCCAGGGTTGTAGTACCGCGCCTTGACTTCGCCTTTCCGGACGAACGCCTCCATGGGCTGGCCGGCGACCACCGCCAACTTCACGGCCCGCCGCCTCCAACCGCTTTGTATCGGATGCCGTACCCCTCCATTTTTTGCCGGTCCAGCAATCCGGCGGCGTCAACCATGGCCTTCCCGGAAAACGCCGCCCAATCCAATTCCAAGAACGCCGCATCCTTGTTGACGATCACCACGGCATCCACGTCCGCAAGGCGGTTCATCTTCGGCACGCCGAACTTTTCGTATTGCGCATCGCGGCAGAGCGGGTCCAATGCCGAGACGTGGGCTCCGCGTTTTTTAAGTTCCGCTATGATGGGCCCAGCCGGCGTGTTCTCAAACGCCAAGACGTTGGGCCGAAACGTCAACCCCAACACCGCCACGCTTTTCGCCTTGAGTCCAGCCGCACCCCATCCGGATTCCAGCAAGTCCACCACGTGCCTGGGTCGGCCGTCATTGACTTGCGTCGCCGCATGGATGACGCGGGTTTGCTTGGACGCGATGAATTTGGGGTACTCCGGAATGCAGTGCCCGCCGGCCCCCGCGCCAGGAGCATGAATGTGGGAGAACGGCTGCGTGTTGGCCGCGGCAAACACGCGTCGAGCGTCCACGCCGATCCGCTCGGCCACGTCCGCCAACTCGTTGGCCAGCGAAAT
Source organism: Microcaldota archaeon (assembly GCA_016207165.1). Classification (GTDB taxonomy): domain Archaea; phylum Micrarchaeota; class Micrarchaeia; order Norongarragalinales; family Norongarragalinaceae; genus JACPGT01. Next base: position 30,291 of record JACQQD010000012.1, on the reverse strand, counting down.
GTTGACGAACCGGTACACGCCTTCAAACACTTTGACGCATTCCGCCTCCTTGACGCTTTCCAGGACCACGACTTGGTTCTGGTTGAACGCGGCGTACATGCCCGCCACGGCTTGACGCGTTTTTTCGTCGTTGGCTCCCACGATTTTGGGGTACTGGCCCCGGATGTCCCGAATCGCGGTTCCGGACATGGTGCGCTCCGGACAATGCGCCACCCCGAAGTCCCTCCCGCAAACCAAACCGCTTTGTTCGAGGACTTCAGCCAATTCGTCGGTTGTGCCCGGCGGAAGGGTGCACTCCGTGATGACGACGTCGCCTGGGTGCAGGCTTTTGGCAATGACGCGTGCGGCGGCAAACACCGGCGAGTTCTTGGCGTTTTGATGTTGCATGGTGGTGGGCACCAAGATGACGTGCACGTCGGCTTTTTCCACGGCGTGCGAAGCGTTCGTCGTCGCGGAAAAACGCTTTTGCCTGACGTTTCCGGCGATGAGTTCCGAAAGCTGTGGCTCTTCGGGAAACGGATTTCTTCCATCGTTGACTTGGTGCACGCGTTGCGCATCCACGTCCACGCCGATGACTTTCGCGCCGACGTCAGCCATGACCGCCGACAACGGCAACCCCATTTTACCCAACCCAAACACGCTGACGGTGACTTGGCCTTTCGTGAACGCCTTTTGTGCGGCCGCGCGAGTCAAACCGAAAAGCTTCATGTCCTTGACGTCACCGTCTTATTCCAATAGTGCGCCACGTCGCGGCTGGACGCCACCCAGACGCAACGCCCCTTCAACCAATCCATGCACTCCTGAAATTCGTTTCGGTGCGCCACGTCGCGGGGGTCGAAATAGAAGTTGGCGTACGTGCCATGGCGTTCCGCAAGCGTGATGGCTTTCTTGAATAACCGCGAGAACTCCCCGTCTTCCGGGTGCGCCGGAGGCTGGGTCCGGTAGCAGTGCCACGTATCAAACACCGGGAAAAAGTGCTCCGGGCACGCCACCATCGGCAACTCCAATACGTTGTACCCGTTCTCGTCTTTTTTCCGGAAGTTTCCCTTGGACGGCCGATACGGCAATCCGTGACTGTCCGTCACCGTCATGTTCGTGGAACTGGAGTAGGCGTACCCCCGCCGTTCCAACACGTTGTACACGCTCTGCGTATGCAAGTCCCCAAAATGCGGGGACCGAAAACCCACAGGCGTGTAGTCCAACACGGTTTTGGCCGTGGCTTCAAATCCGGCGATTTCCTGCTCCTGCTCTTTTTCCGGCATTTTGTTGAAGAATTGTTCGGCGTTGAGAAACTCATTGTTGGGGTGGCTGTACGTGTGGTTGATGATCTCGTGGCCCTCGTCGAGGATTTGGTGGTGGACGCGGGGGTATTTCTCGATCCACCGGCCAATGCACGCAAACGATGACTTGAAACCCGCGCCGTTGAATATTTCCAAAAGCCGTGGAATGCTTTGCACGTCTTCGGGGTAATCCGGGTCGAAGCTCACGGTCACCGCCGCTTTTTTACCATGCGGCCAAACCGGTTTCGTCCCGCCGTGGAAGAATTTTCTCCACAAAAGCGGGGCCGCCCACGCCGCGCCGCGGCGCAACAATTTTTTCATGCCGCCACGTCCTCCAGCACCGCCAAAAACTTTTTGCGGAGCGTCTTCCAGTCGTACGCCGCCACTTTTTTGCTTCCGGCTTGCACCAATGCCCTGCGCTTGGACGCGTTGTGCGTGACTTTACGCACCGCGTCGGCAAGTTCCCCAGGCGTTTTGGCCCAATACGCCGCGTCACCGGCCACGTGCTTGACTTCCTTGTTGGGCGCGGCAATCACCGCGGTTTGGGTGGCCCAGTACTCAAACAACTTCAACGGGCACACGGCGTCCGTCAACGCATTTTGCTTGAAGGGAATCAGTCCCACGTCAAACGACGCCATCCACCGACGGGCCCGTCCCGGTGCAACAAAGCCGTCCGACACCGTGACGTTGGACTGCTTTTTGGCCACGGATTCCAACGTCTTTCGCTGCAACCCGTCGCCGATGACGTGGAATTGAACTTGTGGATTCTCCTTGGCGGCCAACGCTACGGCCGCCACATCCAGCCATGGCCCGAATCCTCCGACGAATCCCACGCACGGCTTTTTGGTTTTAAAGGGCTTGGCCGAGGCGTAAAACGCCGTGTCCACGCCATTGGGCACCAACGCCACACAGTCGTTGAATGGCTTCGCGTCTCGCACCAGATCCGTGGCCGTGGCCACCACGGCATCGCTCTGCCGGAGTGCTTGCACGGTGGCTTTTCGGGAAACCGCTCGCTCCACCGCGTTGCTTCGGAAGGCGTGCATCAAGTCGATGTAGTCAAACACCACCGGAACGCCCTTTTCCTGCAAGTGCCTCCGCGCGCGCCACGTGCCCCACGCGTTGTAGAACACCGCCACGTCTCCGTCAAATTTTTTGGCCGCGGACAAAAAGTGCTTTTCGCGGGCCCACCATTCGCCCAATGGATTGGCCTTTACGTACCGTCCGGGAACCCATTCCACGTTTTTCGGCACGCCGTGCACGACCTCCTCCGTTTTGTAGTAGTTTTTGGACGTGACGGGGTCCACCCACGTCACGTCGTGGCCCGCCTTGACCACGAGTTCCCGGCACCGGACGGCTCCCCCGTCCAGGCTCGAGAACCGTCCGGCATTCAAGACGAGGATTCTCATCCGAGGCCCACCCGTTTGTATACGCCCTTGAATTCGCCGGGATTGAACAGAAACGCGGCGTCCACGACGACGTCCGCCTTGACGTCGGCCGGCTTGACGTTCTTGTACGCGTCGTGCGCACACAAGAACACCACGGCCTCGGAGCAAAGCGCCTCATTGAGGGAAACCGTTTGCCCGTGGACTTTTTTCATGTTGCTTTCGTTCACGTACGGATCCGTGATGACGACGTCCGCACCTTTTTCCCGGAGTGCCTCCGCAATGGTCCGCGATGGGGCTTGCCGGACGTCGTCGACGTTGGCTTTGTACGCCACTCCAACCAGGGCAATGCGCGTGCCCTGGATTTTTTTCCCGGCTTTTTTCAGTCCTTCTTCCAGAAGATCCACCACGTGCAACGGCATTTCGTTGTTGCGCTCTCGCGCCAACAACATCAACTTGGGGTCAAAACCCACTTCTTTTGCTTTTTTAGCGATGTAGTACGGGTTGTTCGGCAAACAATGTCCCCCCACTCCCGGGCCCGGCAAGAGTTTGTAAAAGTTCCACTTGGTGCCGCACGCCTCCACCAACGCCTTGGCGTCCACCCCGATTTTTTCGCACAGAAGCGCCATCTCGTTGATGAACGCGATGTTCACGTCCCGTTGCGTGTTCTCCACGAGCTTGACCAATTCCGCCGTGTGCAGATCCGGCACGGCGTGCATGTTCAAACCCACGGATTCATACAACGCCTTGGCCGCTTGAAGGGATTTCGCGTTGACGCCGCCGACGATGCGCGGCGTATTGTCGATTTTGTGTTTGGCGTCGCCCGGATTCAACCGTTCCGGGCAATGCGCCAGGAAAAAGCCGCTTCCCTTCCTCATTCCGGTTTGCTTTTCCAAGATGGGTCCCAACACGTTTTCCGTTACCCCTGGATACACCGTGCTTTCCAACACGACCAAGGAATCCTTTTTGAGTCCCGCGCCAATGTCTTTTCCGCTGGCCATGACGAATTGGAGGTCCGGTTCGCCGTTCTCCGCGGGCGTGGGCACGCAGACCAGCACCGCGTCGCTTTTTCGAACGGCTTCCGTTACGTCCACCGTGGCCGAAAGCCTTCCACTTTCAAACGCCTTCGGCACGCGTTCGTTTAACTCCGAGTCATTGATGTGGCTTTTTCCCTGGTTGGTCAGATCCACTACGCGCGGGTTTTTGTCCGCGGCAATCACGGTGAATCCTTTTTCGGTGAATAGAAGCGCGGTGGGAAGCCCCACGTAGCCTGCGCCCACCACGCACACCGTGGCTTTCTTGGAAGCAATTTTTTCAAGCAAATTCATCGTCATTCCCTCGTTTTCTCGTACCATTCCACCATTTCGCTTAAACCCTGTTCCAAGGCCGTGGTCGCGGAAACGCCGAGGAACTCCCGGCTTTTTTTCGTGTCAATGGGGTTGGCGTCGGGGTCACCCGGCTTTTTTTGTTCGTGGGTGACCTTCGCTTTTTTTCCCGTGATTTTTTCGAGGCAGGAAACGATTTCGTTGACGCGTCTGGGTTGTTCCGATGCCACGTTGAAGACGTGTCCCACCGCTTTTGGGCTTTTCGCGGCCGCCAAAGTCAACGCCACGGTGTCCGCCACGTACGTGAACTGACGCGTCTGGTCTCCCGAGCCGTACACCGTCACTTTTTTCCCGGCCGTGATTTGCTCGATGAATTTCGGGACCACGGCGGCATACGAAATGTCGCCGCGCTGGCGGGGCCCGTACACGCTGACGTACCGCAACACGACCGTCTTGAGATTGTACAGAGAATAGTACACGCGGCTGTACTCTTCGCCCGCCAACTTTCCAACGGCGTAGGGGTGAAGCGGCCGGCAGGCTTGGTCCTCGCGGTTCAATTCCGTTCCGCCGCCGTACACGGAGGAAGACGAGGCGAAAACGAGTTTTTCCACATCCGCTTTCCGGCACGCCTCCAATACGTTAAGCGTCCCGTCCACGTTCACGGCGTTGGCCTCCAACGGGTTTTCGATGCTGCGCGCCGCGCGGTTCATCGCCGCCAGGTGAAACACCGCGTCGCAGTCCGCGATGGCTTCCTTCACGATTTCCAGGTCCCGGATGTCGCCTTCCACCACGTCCACGCCTTTTTCTTCCAACCACGCCTTGTTCTGCGTGCCCACGCTGAAGTTGTCCAGGACGCGCACATCGTCTTTTTTTGCCAAAGCCTCGCACAAGTGGCTGCCGATGAATCCCGCCCCTCCGGTCACCAGTTTCATTCCGTGGCCTCCAAATACTCGGCGATGCGTTGCCCGGCTTTGCCATCCCAGTTCTCTGGAACCGTGGCGTGCTTGTACGTGCCCCGGCCGATTTGCTCCAGGGCAGCCCTGAGTTTCCCTTTGTCGGACCCGACCAGGGTGTTGGATCCTTGTTCCACCGTCACCGGCCGCTCCGTGTTCTCGCGGAGAGTCAGGCAGGGTACGTCCAAAAACGTGGTTTCCTCCTGGATTCCGCCGGAATCCGTCAGCACGAAGCGCGCGTCCATTTGCAAACTCAAGAATTCAAGGTATCCTTGGGGTTCCAGCAACCGAATTTTTTTGTTGTCGGCGATGCGTTGGTTGAGGCCCGTGTGCTCCAACTGTTTTTTCGTCCGGGGGTGGACGGGCCACACCAATTCTTCATGCCGGGACGCCACTTCCAAAAGCGCCACGATTTTAGCCAATGTCTTTGAATCGTCCACATTCTCGGGCCGGTGAAGCGTTACCAATCCGTATCCCTCCAAATCCAGCTTCTCCTTCATGTTCAAGTCTCTGGCTTTTTTATGGAAAAACCGGAGGGTGTCAATCATGGTGTTTCCAGCAAAAAAAACGTCGTCCGTGATACCTTCTTTTTCCAGGTTTTTTGCTCCGGAGGGCTCCGACGTGAACAGCCACGTGGACAAATGGTCCGTCACCAGGCGGTTGACTTCCTCCGGCATGTTTTTGTCAAACGACCGCAACCCCGCTTCCACGTGCGCCACCGGCACCTGTTTTTTTGCTGCCGCCAACGCGCACGCCAGCGTCGAATTCACGTCTCCCACTACCAGCACGGCATCCGGTTTTTCCAGATCCATGACCGGCTCGAATCGTTTCATGACTTCCGCCGTCTGTTGTGCATGCGACCCGGAACCCACGCCGAGGTACTGGTCGGGCTTGGGCAACTGCAGTTCGTCAAAGAACACTTGGCTCATCGCGTCGTCGTAGTGCTGGCCGGTGTGCACCAGGACGTTCTGGACCTTCCCGGATTTCCGAAATGCCGCATCCAGCGACGCCATCTTCATGAAGTTGGGCCGCGCCCCCACCACGCTGACGATTTTCATGCTACGCTTTCATCTCCAAAGGCTTAAAAGACGCTGAACGGATGTAAAGACATATATACTTAATGTAAATAAAGCTTTACATTGGTTTTTGGATGGTTTCCCTGGTTACCGGTGGCGCCGGCTTCATTGCATCCCGCCTGGCCGCCGCGCTGGAAGGCGACGTCGTGGTGGTGGACAACCTCTCCGAAGGCCACCGCGAAAACGTCCCCCCAAACGCGTCCTTCATTCCGCATGACTTGCGCGACGCCGCGTTCGTGGAAAACCTCTTCAAAAAAAACGAGTTCACGCACGTTTACCACCTCGCCGCGCATTTCGCCAACCAGAAATCCGTGGAGGACCCCTTCATGGACTTGGAAGTCAACGGCGAAGTCACCCTCCGATTGCTTGAACTTTCCCGAAAATACGACGTCGAACGGTTTCTCTACTCTTCTTCCTCCTGCGTCTACGGGGCCGCGAAGCCGCCGATGCGCGAGGACCTGCGGCCCCAACCCGAAACCCCTTACGGCATCACCAAGCTCTTGGGTGAATACTATTCGCAATACTTCCACGACTACTACGGGTTGAAGGCCACGTCGGTTCGGTACTTCAACGTCTACGGACCCGGCGAGCATCCGGGACCGTACCGCAACGTCATCCCCAAATTCTTTCAAGCCGCCATGAAAAAAAAACCGCTGACCATCACCGGCACCGGAGACGAGTCCCGCGACTTCACGTACGTGGATGACGCCGTCAAAGCCACGCTGTTGTGTTCGGAGAAAACCTCGGGTAAAGTCACCAACATCGGCAACGGACAACCCACTCCCATCAAAGTTCTAGCCGAGAAAATCAACGATCTCACCGGCAACCCTGCTCCCATTGAATTCACACCGCGCCGCGACTGGGACCACATCGCCCACCGACTCGCCGACGTCTCCTCGCTTTCCGCCCTGGGCTTTGAGCCTCAAACCAGTCTGGACGAAGGCCTGGAAAAAACGCATGCCTGGCTGAAAACCGTGGTGACATGACCGTCCGCATCCACCCCACTGCCGACGTCTCGCCCAAAGCCAACCTGGGCGATGGCACGCAAGTCTGGCACCAAAGCCAAATCCGCGAAAACGCCTCCCTTGGAAAAAATTGCATCGTCGGAAAAAACGTGTACATCGACTTTGACGTGAAAATAGGCGACTTTTGCAAAATCCAAAACAATTGCTCCATCTACCACGGCGCCTCCCTGGGAAACGGCGTCTTTGTCGGCCCGCATTGCGTGATCACCAACGACCGCTTCCCCAGAGCGGTCAACCCCGACGGTTCCCTAAAAAGTGGCTCCGACTGGCAGGTGTCCACTACGCACATCAAAGACGGCGCGGCCCTGGGCGCCGGCACCATCCTGGTTTGCGGCGTGACCGTCGGAAAATGGGCCATGACTGGCTCCGGGAGCGTGGTGACCAAAGACGTCCCCGACCATGGCTTGGTGGTAGGCAACCCCGCGCGCGTCATGGGTTTTGTCTGCGCCTGCGGCCACAAACTAAAACTCGACAAGAAAAACGAAAAAAACGCGGAAATGTCTTGCACCGCCTGCGCATCCCCTCACTTTATTCCCCTTTCCGACTACGAGAAACTCCGGAAGTGACGTTGAATTATTCCCATTGCCAAACCATTGGTTGGTTCTGAAGAGCTTTCCGCCATGCAAAAAGTCTTGGAAAGCGGCAAACTCACGGCTGGCCCCTTCGTCGAACAATTCGAAAAAGAACTCGCCCATTACTGCAGTTACCCGCATGCGGTGGCCGTGTCCAGTGGAACAGCCGCCCTCCACGTCATCTTCCACGCCTTGGGCATCGGTCCCGGCGACCAGGTCATCGTCCCGGATTTCACCTTCATCGCCACCGCCAACGCCGCCCGCTACGTCGGCGCGAACAACGTGTTCGTGGACGTGGACCCGGACTTTTTCACCATGGACCCGCACGCGTTGGAGGCCGCCATCACTTCCCAGACCAAAGCCATTGTCCCCGTTTCCCTGTACGGCCAAGCCTACGACGTGGATGAAATCTCCAAAATCGCCAAAGAACACGACCTTCTCGTGATAAGCGACAACGCCCAAAGCATCGGCGCGAAATGGAAGTCCAACGCCAACCTCGGCGACGCCGCCCAAATCCAATCCTTTTACCCCACCAAGAACATGACGACCGGCGAAGGCGGCGCGATATTGACTGACTCCAGCGATTTGGCGGAAAAATGCCGGCTGTGGCGCAACATCGGCCAACGCAAGCCCTACGACTACGCCTGCGCCGGCTACAACTACCGCCTGCCGGCTGTGAACTGCGCCATGGGCTCCGCGCAACTCCAAAAACTTCCGAAATTCACGGAGGCCCGCCGCAAGAACGCTCGGATACTCAACGATTTGCTCTCCAGCGTCCCCCAAATCCAAACGCCAACCGAACGCGAGCACGCGTTCCACGTCTTTAACCAGTACACCGTCAAAGCCGAAAACCGCGACGCGCTCTGGGAACACCTAAAAAAGAAGGAAATTGGGGCCAACGTCTACTACCCGCACCCGCTTCACTCGCTGGCAACCTTCAACGCGAACGCGCAAACCCCGATCACGGAAAAACTCTGTCAAACCGTGTTGAGCTTGCCCGTCCACCCGTCCGTCACCGAAGCCCAAATCCAGGAAATCGCGGAAGCCGTCAAATCGTTTTACCGCTAAACGCCGTCAAATCGCTTTACCGCTTTTTCCGCCAGTTCGTCAACAACTCCCGCCAACCCCAAAACGCGTTCGAACCAAATTCCATGACGCGAATAAGAACCATGGCCGCCGCGCAAAGCTCCAAGGACGCGCCCAACGCCACCGAAAAAAGATACGCGCCCGCGCCCTCCTGCAACCCAAGGCCAGCCAACGACACCGGCACAAAGCTTAACGCCGTCACCAACGCGCTCACCAGAATCGCTGGCACCCAGACTTCCAGCCCAAAACCCCCAATCGCCCAAAAAACCAGCATCCACGCCGTTCCCCGCAGCAGCGCCCCAAAAAGGCTCAATGCGACGTTTCCCGCCAAAAAACGCGGACTGGATCGCGCGGAAATCACGTGCCGGTACGCCCCTTGCAGCCGCACGCCGATTCCCGGCAACCACGCCAACAACTTTTCCACGAGCTTGACGCGGAACACCAGAACGCCCAACACCGCCACGCCCAAACCCAGCATGACTCCAACGGTAACCCACAACACGGCGCCATCCACGCGCCCCGCAAAATACAGCACCGCCGCGGCCGCCAAAACGGCCCGGCTGAAAAAATCGGAGGCAAACACCATGCCCAACGCCTTGATAGCCAACCCGCTTTCCACGCCAACGGCCCGAAGCTTTAAGATGATGGTGGAGTAACCCGCCCGCCCCGGCGTGAAATCGGACACCAGCATGGACGTCATGTGCTTGAAAAACAACGCCGGTTGCCACGGCCTTTTCGCCCCCCACGCAATGCGAAACGAGTTCACTAGATTCATGCCCGAGTAAAACAACGCGCCCAACACCACGAATTCAAGCCGCGCCCGCGACAGAAAGTCGCCCACCCGCTCCAAGCCCGCGGACTGAAGGAAAAAATAAGCCAGCGCCAACGCCACCAACACGTTGGCCAACAAAAGCAATTGCTTCTTCATCACAAAAAAAGGGCGGCGCCCCGTTAAAACCTTTCCAGAATTCCGAAGACCGTCAACGCGGCTGCCGGATTTTCTCGCCGTTCCGCCGCTCTGCCAGCGAAACGATTTCGCCGGCAATAGCGTGCGCGCCCTCGCTTGACGTGACTTGCCCTGCCAACGCGTCCGCCAACGCTTTCCGAGTCTTTCCATCCCGATACAACCCGTTGACGGCTTGCGCCAACGCGGGACCGGAAAGCCTGCTTTGCGGAATGACCAAAAGGGCCCCCTTTTCGGCCAACACGTTGGGCGTGGTCTGTTGGCCGCCTTGTCCCTCGAACGGAACCGCGATGACCGGCCTGGATTTTCCATGCGGGTCCCGAAAAACCGAGATTTCCGTGAGGCTGGTAGCGCCTCCCCGCATCACGATCACGTCGGCTTCCCCGTACGCATTCCCAACGTCATCCACGTACGGCACCACGCGATGCCCCCCATCCACCGGGTACTGCCGCCGCACCGCGTCAAACTCGTTGCGCCCCGTCATGTGAGATACCCTGATTCCTTCTTCCAAATGCGGCAACGCCTCCACCACCGCCTGATTCAACACCCGCGACCCCTGGCTTCCCCCAAACACCCAAACCGTAAACCCGTTCCGCCCCAGGTTCCTTTCCGCGGATAAAGCCTCTTTCTTGACCACGGCCCCTACTTTCACCTTGGACTTCGGAAACCGGTCCACAAACGCCGAAAAAGGAGTGAACACCGAGTCCGCCAGCCACGACAAAACGCGGTTCGCCAACCCCGGATGCCCATTGGGTTCATACACTACCAACGGCAAGCCCCGAAGCTTGGCCGCCAAAGCCACTGGCACCGAGCCGTACGCCCCAGTGCCCACTACGCCATCCGCCTTGAAGTCCCTCAAAATCCGAAAACTTTTCGCCGTCGCCGGAACCAAGTTCACCAGCGCCCGGATTTTTCCCAGAACCCCTTCGCCGGCAAACGGCTCGGCCCGAATCAACTCAATCGGAAACCCCTGCGCAGGCACCAACTCTTTTTCCATGCGGTCCGTGGTGCCCACGAACAGCACCTCGTGACCCTGTTCCCGAAGCTTGCGCGCGATCTCGATTCCTGGATAAATGTGGCCGCCGGTACCCATGGCGGCAATCGCGATGCGTTTCGGCCGACTCTCCATGAAAATGGACTCGGCGGGAATTGAACCACGCCGGGACTAAGGGGCACCTACGGTTCCCCTTAGTCCTACGTTACCCCGATCCCCTCCCTCTTTTTTGCAGGGAAGCGACCGCACGTAAGGCCCGTGTCCGAGCAGCCGCAGAACTGAAAGACTTGCGGTTACTCAAACTACTATGGACTCGGCGGGAATTGAACCCGCGGTCTCCGCCTTGCGAAGGCGGCGTCTTACCACTCGACTACGAGCCCTTTTGAGCGAACCCATCGGCCCTGCCGGGCGCGATGGCAAACTAACCGAGGAACATTACGGTCTTTGCTTTGGGCCCCGGAGAAAAAGGGTATATGGAGGTGAAGCCGTTTTAAGGCTTCTGGACGCTACACGCCCCAACCCATCAAGATGCCGGCGGCCAAAATAACCAAGTAGATTCCTTCCCCGACCGCTTTCTGCAATTCCATCAAGTACGCCAGTACCGCCAACGCGGCCAGCGGAGTCAGTAACGCCCATGACGAGGAGGCCAACGCGTTCAGCAGCATGACGGGCGCGTAAGACAAAAAGCCCAGCCCCCACATCCACACGCTGTCCATAGGCGAGCCCCCCACAAACGCGGCGTGCCCCACGGCGATGACCATGAGCACGGAGACCACGGTGCCTGTCTGGAATTCGCTGAGTGCCACGGCTTGAACGTGAAATCAGATAAATTTAATTGATTCTACTAAATTATTTGACAAAACAAAGTAATTTATATCAAAAAATCATTTTTGTTAATCATGCCTCTTGACGTCAAGGACCGAAAGATTTTGTACGCGTTGGACCAAAACGCCCGCCAGCCCCTGGCCGCCTTGGCGAATGCCGCGTCATTAAGCAAACAAGCCGTGTTCCACAGGCTTTCCCGACTGGAAAAAACGGCCATCCAGAAGTATTTGGCCATCGTGGATCTGGCCAAGCTGGGCTACACCGGCTACAAGGTTTTCCTGCGGCTGCAGGACGCGGATCCGCACACCGAGAAAAAAATCCTCGACTACTTGATGCGCCATCCGCGCGTGCAGTGGCTGGCGGGCACCGATGGCGCCTTTGACGTCGTTTTCAACCTGTTTGCCCGCTCGTCGGAGGACGCCTTTGACCAGCTTCAGGCCCTAAACCAGGAATTCGGCGCCTACATTTCCGAACGCCAAATCGTCGTGCTGCTTGATGCCCAGTTTTACACGCGCGCCTACCTGGTGTCCGCGCCTTCCTCGGAATTGTTCAAGCCGGTTCGGTTTGGCTCGCGTGAGGCGTTGGCCCGACTGGATGACGTGGACTTGTCGATTCTGGGGGTTTTATGCCAGGATGCGCGCCTTCCGTATGTTCGGATTTCTCAAGCCGTCGGCGTGTCCGCGGACGCGGTTCGCCTTCGCATCAAAAAAATGGAGAAAACCGGAGTGATCCAACATTATGCATTGGTGCTGGACAACGAGGCACTGGGCCAGCCGCACTACAAGCTTCTTTTGCGATTGCACCCCATGGACAAAAAACGGAAACGCGACTTGGACGCGTACTTGCGTGCGCAACCCCGCATCTATTTTTCAAGCCAGGCCCTGGGGCCTTTTGACGCCGAGTTCAATGTGGAAGTGTCCAACGCCGCCGAGTTTCGGCGCATCCTCATGGATTTCAAGAGCCTGTTTTCCGACGTGCTCAAAGACTATTCGGTGCTCACCATTTACCGCGTTTTCAAATTCGACTTCTATCCGATGCGCACGAAAAAGCCGCGCTAGGTCTTTTGGACGCGCTGGTACTCCAAGAGTTCGTGCGACGTAATGGAGCACCCGGCGTTGCGCAGGGCGTACAACGCGGAATGAAAGGCGTTGGCGGCGTTTTGTTGGTACCCGTCAAAAAAACCGTATTCGTAGGCCATGGCCAAAATCTCGGTGGACCGAACCGCCACCATGCCGCCGGTGAACTTCCGAACGGCCTCCCAGGCGTCCCGGTTGACTTCCACGGGCCGGTGGTACTCCGCGGACAGACTCTCCTTGAGAAGCGTGGGGTCCTCGATGAACAGCCGCGTCGTCTTCTCGTCCACCAGAACGCCTTTCGCCGCTTCTGCGTTGTATGCGGCCAGGCACTCTGCTTCCCCGATTTGAAGCACTTTAAGGGGTTTCTTGTTGACGGAAAACACGCGGTTGGCTTGCCCCAGGATTTCACGGGCATTTTGCTCCAAATTCTTCGTCGGCGGCGTGGCCTCCAGGACGCCGGCTTCCAGTTGATGCTGTATTTTGTACCCCGAAAACGCGTACCGCTTGATTTGTTCGGGGTGCTGCATGCTTTCAAAGACCACCGCCGGCGGCACCAAGAACCGCGCGCCCGTCTTCTCCTTCAAAAACGTCAACGCGCCCAACGTGCAGGTTTCGCCCAACGAGATGAGCGTCGAACTGTCGCAGACAAAGTTCATGAAAACAAGCTCCGGACGGTCTTGAGGCGCTTGGCAATGGGCTGCGTCTCATACTTTTCCGCAATGTTCGTGGCCCCAATGTAGGAGGCGACTTCTTGAATGGGCGCGCCGGAAAGCTCCACGGCTTTTCCCAGGGAAGCGCCGTGTGCGTACATTTGCGCCGCGGCTTTCAGCCTTCCCTTTTCCACCACGCTTTGCGCAAAACGCCCGAACTTGAGGCTTAACTCGTGCACGCCGTGAAGCAAGTCGTGGATTTGGTGGTTGTCGGACTCCTTTTTCTTGCAGGCTTCCAAGACATCCAACGCCTTTTGGCGGAACTTTTTCCAGGCTTTGCTGTCGCGGATGTAGCTTTTCTGGTCCAACTTGTACAACGCGTAGGCAATCAGGGAAACATTGACTAAGTCGACGTCTTCATGCACGAACGCCTCGCGCGCCGCGTCCCCGCTAAACGTCTTCACGTCATTCATGCGGCCCTGTTTGAAGGCTTCCAAAAGCCGCAGCACGTAGTCATCCGCCAACCCCATGACCCCACCTACGCGGCGAACCCATTTAAAACCGCCGCCCCCATGCCCGCAAACCGCCTGGTAATAGGCCTGAATACCAAATGAAAGGCAAGCAAAAGGTTTAAATATGTGTCATGATGATATCATGACTTGTTCGTGATTGTTTCAAGACAACGTCTTGACGCATTTCACGAACACTCTCCCCCTTACTGCGGCGGGAAATAAAAGGGTTTTCCAATGGCTGGGTTTGAGGAAATCGCAAAGGACTTTCACAAGTTCCAGGCCGACATGAAAGACCCCTTGGTCGTCGGCGCCCTGCTTCAAGCATTGCACGAGGAGCGGACTTCGACGAACTTGGTCCTCAAGGAAATCAACGCGAAACTGGACCGCATCGAATCCCGGCTTTCCGCCGCGAACTCCGCGTTAACGCCTTCCAACGCTCAACCCATCATTGCCGACGTGGACCAGGACATCATGGATTTCGTTTCCACAGCGTCGAAGGTGACGGCGCAGGACGTCCAAGAGAAATTCAATTACAAAGGAAGCAATGCCGCCTCCGCGCGGCTCAACGCGCTTTTCCGTTTGGGTTTGCTAGTCAAGCACCAGGCGGGAAAGAAAGTCTACTTCACGACGAAGTAGATGGATGCAGGCCAAGAATCACATTTAAACCGGTTTAACCGGCCTTTGCAGGCAGGAAAACTGGTTTAACCCCACCAACAGAAAAATTTGGGTTCCGGGTGCGCTTTTCTGATTCTCTCCCCACCGAGAAGATCGATGCACCCGGGCCCTCTCCCACTTGTTCGTCGTTTAGGCGTTTGCCGTATACTTTTTGATGACTCGGCGCGTATGGCCCACGACGCGCTGAAGCCCTAAATCCAGTTGGAGTCAGCCGTTTTGCCTTGAGAGTCTGATGCCCTAAATCTCTTTTGATTTGGTCTACAGAAACTCGATGTCGTCCACGTGGCCAGCCATGGCTTTGCGACCGGTTTCCTGGGCCACGACTTTCTTGCCCAAGACATACGGCGACTGGATGCCGGTGAAAATCGCGATGACCTCGATTTTGCCTTCCATGGTGGGGTCAATGCGCGCCCCCCAAATCACGGTGGCGTTCGGATCCACTTTCTCCGTCAACATCTCGCCAATCTGGTTGCATTCACCCAACGTCATGTCCGGACCGCCCGTCACATGCAGCAAAACGCCTCGCGCGCCAGCGTAGTCAACATCCAACAGCACGTTGTGCAACGTGTTTTTCACGACGTCGTCCACGCGATTGTTTCCCTTGGATTCGCCAACGGCAATCATGGACACGCCGCCGTTGGACATGACGGCCCGCACGTCGGCAAAATCCAAGTTGATTAAACTTGGAGTCGTGATGGTTTCCGTGATGCCGCGGACTGCGCGCGCAATGATTTCGTCGGCCACGTTAAAAGCCTGGTCAATGGGCAAATTCGGCACCAACTGCACCAAGCGGTTGTTGTCGATGACAATCAGCGTGTCGGATTGGCTTTTGAGGTTGTCAATGCCTTGGTCGGCTTTCGCCAGCCGCGCGCGCTCCAACGCAAAAGGATACGTGACAATCGAGATGACGATGGCCCCCTTGGATTTCCCGATTTCCGCCAGCACCGGAGCCGAACCCGTACCGGTCCCGCCGCCCATACCGCACGTGAGAAACACCATGTCCGCCTTGTCAAACGTCTTTTCCAACGCTTCCCGCGAGACGTCGGCGCACTTGGCCCCCATTTCAGGATACCCTCCTGCCCCAAGGCCCCGCGTGAGCGACGCGCCAATCAAGAGCTTCTTGACGGAGTCGGAAATAGTCAGCAAATGCATTTTGTCGGTGTTAATGGCAATGAGTTCCGCGCCCTTGATGCCTGCTTTGGCCAGCCGGTTCACGGAATTGCAGCCCGCTCCCCCCGTTCCAACGACCATGATGCGGGGAGTTTCAAAAATGTCGTCGCTTCCGCGGACATCCAAAGCCATCTTCTTGTCCATTGCTTCCTTGACCAAGTCCTCCATTCGAAAACCCCCTTTTGAAAAAAGAAAACGCGTTGAATTCAACGTTGCAACTCTAGTTTCCAGGCGTTTTAATAAAGGTTTCTTCCCCGATTACAGGACATGGGCCTTGGCGCTTGGTCGGAGTTTCACGGTGACTTGTTCGGCCACTTCCAACGCTTCGTCCGAGAAAAGGGAAGCCGCATCCTGAACGTCACAGTGGATTCCCGCATCCATGGCTATGTCCGGTCCCCAAGCGGCCCGGTACGGAACGTGGCCGAACACCAAAACACGCTCTCCGTCGAAATTCAACACCCCAATCCCGCCACCGCAGAGGAATTCGAGAGACAACTTGACGCCATTTTGGACCGGCACTTCCAAAACCACTCCAGTCCGTGGCTCCACAAGTACGAAGAGGATCACGTGCCCTCGCGCACGGTGGTACGCTTTTCCGCGCACGGCCCGCCCACTTCGTTGTTGCCCCCCATGCGGAACGTCCGCGACCGGCTGAAAACCCTGTAGTAGGCGACCGCGAACGCACGGCTTTTAATTGTATCAACGACATTGTTTTTCCTTGCAACGGGCTAGTCGGAGGGCTAAGGATCCTCTCCCGCACCAACTCCTTTGAGGTGGACGAATCCCGGTCGGCGGGCGTGGCGCTTGCGCGCAGGCCCGGGTGGCGGCGTCGACGTTTTGCCTTGCGTTACGCGGTCCAACGCGAACCGAGCCAGGCCGGAAGGAGCAACTCTAAGCATTGAAACGCGTGCTTGCAAGATCCAAGACTGAGCTTAAACCTGGACTCTCTTGCGTGCAAAACCGCGCTCCACGGCTGGGAACGCCCGTTGCACTTTTCCATTTAAAGCGCGAGCGAAGGCAAGCAGCGCCAAGTGGACCCATGTTTTTTGTTTCTCTTTGTGCACCATGGCAAAAACCGTGACGAACGAGGCATTGCCTGGCAACCCTTTCCGGTTAAACAAGTTCAGAATTGCCGGTGCCAGGTGCGCCCGGACATCGGCGTTCAGTTGGGCAAGCAATTCCTTCTCTTGGGCGCTGTCGGGTAGGCCGGCACCGCACGCTCCATAGTAAGCGGCCCGTTCAGCCCACTTCCGCGCTTTCTGCGGCTTGTCGCCCTTGAGGGCCGAATCGCGTAACTTCCAGCAGTTAGCTTCCACCTGTTTCAAAAGTTTTTTCAAGGGAGCTTGGAAGTACATCAGCGGCGCTTGGCGGGACGGGTTTTCCACACGGCCGGTTTTACTTCCCTCGGAACCCATGTACTGCCATCCATGCAGCCGCCCCAAATCGGCAATGAATTGATCCATTTGGTACACGCTTCAAGGACGCACGTTTTTATTGGCTTTGCGGCTTGATTATTGGATTGCATGCGCACCATTTTCATTGGATTGCTCGTCATCTCGGTTTTGATGGCGTTTTTCCTGGGTTACGCCTCCAACGTCTCCCTTCAAGCCCAACCCGAATTCCAGCCTCTTCCCGCTCCCGCCGCCCAGGAATTCGTCTCGCCGCCTGAAATCTCCCGCAAAGTGACGTTGGAATTGCCGGCCGTTGACCGCCAAGGCTCCGGGGCGTTGGCGTCGTTTTCCGTGGAAGTCAAAACCGGTTCCGGTAAAGTCTACATCGGCGTCAACGACAGCCCATTGGTGAACGCCGACACGCAGTCCAGCCTCCGCATCGCGTTGGACGTCGCGAAGAACGCCGCCTCCGGTTCCACCCGCAACCTGGACGTGTTTTACTCGTTTTCCACGGAATCCGACGTCGTCGGAGGCCGCTCCGCCGGCGCCGCGGCGACGGTGGCCACCATGGCGGCGCTTCGCGGCGAAAAACTCCGCTCCGACGTCTTGTTTACCGGCACCGTGGAGGCGGACGGACGCATCGGACCCGTAGGCAAGATTTTGGAAAAAGCGCAGGCAGTCCGGCAAGCCGGTTACCCGACGTTGCTGGTACCCGTCGGCGAATCCACGCAGAACGTCGTGGTTGAAGAATGCCGCGACCGCCGCGTCGGCAATACGTTCGTTCGCGAATGCTCGTCCACGACAAAAAAAGTCGACGTTTCCTCCCAAGTACCTGGCCTAACTATTCTTGAAGTGGAAAACGTTTTGGACGCCTACAACCTCATGAAAGTCTCCTAGGGCTTATATCTGCTGGCGACTCCCAACTGTTTTCTATGGTTGAACACATTTTTGCGGTCGAGCACAGCACCCACAAGATGATAAATGACGCGTATTCAATCCATCATCCTCCCACAAACTACGTTGACCGCTTGTTTGAGCAACTCAAACAGCACCGCATCACGCGCATCGGGGTTGAGTACTATTCCGACAAGCCGCTTACTCCCGAACAAGAACGGGACCCGGAAAACCTGTACTGGCGCCACGTTTTTTTGCGTGCGAAGAAAGAAGGCGTTGACGTAGTGCCTCTTGAAGGCCCCAAAGAAGAAGCCTTGCAGAGCCTGAACGCTTCGCTTTCCATTGCCCGAAACTTCCCCGTTCGCGATGCGATTTCATGGAACTTGTTTGTCAAACGAATGAAGGACAAGCTGCCCGAGTTTAAAGACCACGTAAAACGGGCGGAACGTTTACCGGCTTTATGGGACACGATTACCGAACACTGTCCTAATTTGACGCACCAGCAATTGACGGATTTGTACCTTGCTCTGACGTACCACCACTCCACGCTCATGCTCTCCAATGCGGCGGCGGACCGTCTGGATGCCGTGGTCGTCGGAGGCATCCATGGCGTGGACATGGCACACCAGTTGGGCCAACCCGTTTCAGCGCTTCATGTCATCGACGACTCGCCGTACGCGGATCAATTCGTTCACGGTCAGGCCTACCTGAAGGAGCGGGTTGAAGGGCACAATCAGTTCCGGCATCTTCTTGACGTCCTGACTGCGAAAGCGTAACTGGACCCGCCAAGCATGGTTTAAAAGTTGTTGCGGCTACTATCTGCCTAACGCCTTTTGAATTCGTTTGCGGGGGTCGCCTAGTGGCTATGGCGGCAGGTTGCTAACCTGTTTTCCCAAAAGGATCCGAGGGTTCGAGTCCCTCCCCCCGCGCTTTTTTCTCCCGGTTATTGCTCTTTTTATTCTGCGGCTTCCTAACCGCTTCAGCTTCCTTCGGGGTCCACCATGTCATTGAAGAAAACGCGCAGCCGCCAACTCAAGCAGTCCATTTCCGAAGGCAACGCCGCCGCCGTCATGCAGGGCTTGGGCACCGACTTTGTCCCGGCGTTTGCCTTGCGTTTGGGCGCCGACGCCGCGTTCATCGGTCTTCTTTCCGCCTTGCCGCAGCTTCTCCACGCGTTGGCGCAGTTCGTCTCCATCCGGTTGGGAAGGGTTTCCGCCACGCGTTTGCCCGTCATTCGAGCCGGCGTGTTTCTGCAAGTGGTTTTGTGGACGAGTTTGGCGGCAATCTCTTTTTTTGGTTTCAGCCAGTCGCTGGCGTTTCTTTTGCTGGTTCACGCGTTGTTGACGGTGGTCGCCGGAGTCATCAACCCGTTTTGGACGGCGTGGATTTCCGATTGGGTGCCCGAAATTCAGCGAGGCCGTTTTTTTGCGGTTAGAAACAAGTTCACGGGCTTTGTGCTGGTGTTTGCCACGTTTTTGGGCGGCTTGGTGCTCGGCGTTTTCGAGTCGTTCAACCAAGCGCTTTTCGGTTTCGGCGTTCTGTTCGTCGGCGCCTCTTTGGCTCGGTTGGTGGGCCTGCATTTTTTCCTCCGTTCTTCCGAACGCCGGCATCCCACGTGCCCCGTAGTTTTCCCGGGTTGGGGCCTGGACTTGAAGCAAGCACCCCACTTCGTCCATTACGTTTTTTATTCATCGGCGTACGCGTTTTCAGTCTGGGTCGCCGCCCCGTTTTTCGTCGTGTATTACTTGGAGGACCTCGGTTTTTCGTATCCCGTCTACGCCGCCTTGCTGACGGTCATCGCGTTTGGTTCCTACTTGAGCATGCCGTACTGGGGCAAGATGTCGGATCGCTTGGGTTCGCAAAAAGTATTGACGTACACGGCGCTGGCCATCCCATTGATTCCCCTCGCGTTTTTGATGCCCTTCCACGACGCCGCATACTTTTTCGTCATCGAGTTGTTCAGCGGCATTTTCTGGGCCGGCCAAAAATTGGCGGCGTTCAACCGCTTGATTGAGGCATCACCCGCGCTTCGACGCCCTCGATTCGTGGCCTGGTACAACGTCGCCGTAAGTGCCTCGGCGTTCGTCGGTGCCTTGGCGGGCGCCGTCTTGTACGGCTTCTTCCGGGAAAACGGTTTTACGGTTTTTGGCATTCACGGCCTCTTGTGGGTGTTTTTAGTCTCCGCCATCCTCCGGCTGGCCACCGCCATACTGTTTTTGCCGGGATTGCGTGCGCGGCCCCTTCCCAATGCCGGGCAACTGAACGACTACCTCAAATCCGTGACGTACTTGCCTCTGAAAAACATGTACTTGGTACTGCAACAAGACGCGTATTCGACCGTACGCGTGACCGGCCACGGCTTGCGCGTACTGGAACGCCGGGAAGACCAAGTCCTGGACCGCGTCGAGTACTTCAACGCCCACGCTCTGCGCGGGTCCGTGCACAAACTTCGGCAACTGGGTCGGCGCGCCAAGCCCCGCCACCGAAGGCGTTAAGAGCCGTTTTTCCCTTTACCCACACCGTATGCACGTGGATCGCCTGCCGGTTGCCGCTGTCCTGTTCCTGCTTTTTGTCGCCGGCGCCGCCGAATCGTTTGACCCCCCAACCCGTGGACACGAGCAACTGTCTTTGGACTGCCCCCTGCCACAAATTGGCGTGAACACCACGCGCGCCTCCGCGTTTTACTTCGTCAACGGCGCTCCGGTGGCCAACGAATCCATGCAATTGCGGTACCAATCCGAAGGCGGATCCGTCACTCTTTCTCCTTCCGTCGTGTACCCGCAAACCGGCGAACACGTCTTCATCGTCGACGTGCGAACGCTTGGCAACTATTCGCTTCAAGCCCAAGTCAACGGCTCCACCAGCAACCCGTGCGCGTTCCCCGTTTTACAGGAGAACGCGTCGGCCATCCCTGAATTACCCGAACTTTTCGTCGTGCTTGTCGCGCTCTCGGCGTTTTTCTGGACCCGCAGGCCTACTTAAAGCCACGGGTAAAACGCGCCGCAGAGCCTTGAATCCCCCGAATTCTGAAAAGTTTATAAACACGTTATGCGTATCCACTGCAGGTGATCTCTCTATGGCTCTAGTAGTCAAGTCAATGGTCGGCGAGAAGGCCAAGAAAGCGGGCGTCCGCGTTTCGGCAGACTTCTACGACGAAATGGACAAGAAAGTCGAGTGGCTTTTGGGCGAAGCCGTCAAGCGCTGCAAGGCCAACAAGCGCCAAACCCTGTACCCCGCCGACTTGTAAAATCCGTTTGAAGGGGCTCTTTGCCCCTTTTCTACTTTTTCTTCAGCAACCAAAAACCCAATCCAATAAAACCCAGCACCATGACGCTGACCGCGATTTTCTGCGCCAACGGGCTATCCTGAAAGAAGGCCACGTACGCCAACGGGGCCAAGCCCACCACCGCGGCCCCCAAACTCAAAAGCATGCTTTGCTTCTCTTGAAACCAATTCCACGCCACATTCAGTCCCGCCAGCCCCACGCTTAAAAACGTCAACCCCGCAGAAACGCTGTGGTGCGGCTCCACTTCCTTCGGAAAAAAACCGACTCCCATTAGCCCCAAGCCCGCCGCGACCAGCAACCCCGCCGCGGCCTTCGGCACCAACTCGTTTTTCCAGCAAAGCGCGCCCACCGCCGCCAACGCCAAACCCATTAGGATTGTAGCCGTGAAAAAGAACAACCCGGCTTCGGAGTGCACGCCCAAGTCGCTCAAATAGTTTTCCGAAAACAAGTAGCCGGGGTACTTGGCAGTGGCCAGGATCACAAGGAAAATGAAGGCCACGGACCCCAAGGCGGCCATGACGCCAGCCGCTTTATGCGGTTGCATGAACCGTTCATGATGCCTGGCTATTAAGGTTTTCCTGTTGGAGCAGCACGTCCAACGCCGTCGTCGCATAACTTCCCGACGGCAACGAAAACCGGACGACCAACGGCTCTTCCGACACGATTTGAAAGTCTTTCAACGGCACGCGCGTCGGACGCAAAACGCCCTTCGCGCTGAGTTCCGGCATGGATTTGAGCTTGAACGCCGACGCGTCCACGCCCTTTTCCTCCAAAAACGCTCCTTCGCTTTCCGACAATTCCACGTCGTAGCCGATGACATGCGCGCACGGCCACTCCAACTCGCTTCCAGGCACGGCTTTTTGAACGTCCGGGAAACCCAGCGGGTTGGACGGACACGAGTAGTCGCCTTCGTTCTCTGCAACGTATTCGTTGAAGAGTTCGGCCTGGAAGGCATGCACGAACATGAGCTGAAGGTTCCGCGGAAGCCTGCGGAGAGACCCACCGAAATCCGTGGATGTTACCGCCAAATGCGCCAGCATCTGTTTTTCGTACCGCAACGGATGCGGGAAATACGTTTGCGCCGCCGCAAAATCCTTTTCCTCGCGCAACTTTTTTCGCACGGAAGCGAAGTTTTCCGGTTCCGGGCCTTCACCCGCCAAATACTCCCAGGCGGCAGACTCCAAGTTTCCGGCGACGACGTGTTTTCCCACGGTGGCGGTGTTCTGGCGAAGGGAACCGAAGCGTTGCGCGCCAAACAAGTTCTTCATCGTGTACTTGGATGCTTCCACGTTTTCCTGGACGCGTTCGGCGTCAACCGTTGCCCCCGTGTTTTCCTTTGTAAGCGTAATGGTGAACCGGTTGCCGCCCAAGTCGCCCAAACGCATTTTTTCCTTGGCCTTCCACGCCCCCAACACCACCACGTCCTTGACGTTCGCCGACAAAATGCGTTGAGGCTCCACGGCAAACGCGGAGCACCGCTGGACCGTCACCGCCTTTTTGTCTTTGGTGCCCGCAAAATTCAGTCGGCCAGGTTTAACGTTCAAGCGGTGAGCCAGCGACCCCAAGGCCTGCATGGTGTTCCAATCCGTTTTCTGCAATACGAAATGAGTAAAGTAGTCGCGTTCAAGGCCTTGGTCTTCCGGCTTTCCCAAGTCGATGGGCTTGTCTATTTCCAAAACGGTGCCGTCGGAAAGGATTTCCTCGACGATGAACTCGCTTGGGTTTTGAGCTCGGAACATGGAGGTTAACTCGACTACCGGTATCGCAAAAACGCGCCCAATCCCTTGAAGGTGGCGTAGAACGTGGCGCCTTCCGCCGTGTCCCGCGAAATGAGTTCCACGGGAACGTTTTGGCGTTCGGCTTCCTCGATCAGGGCGTTGGAGGCGTGCGTATCGCTTTTCAGTCTGTACTTGCCGCCGCAGGAGCACTCGCTTTCCTCGAATTTTTCGCCGAACACCGTCCGCACTTTCCCGCATTGCGAGCAAACCGCGTCAAATTGCATCAAGTCCAGATCCTCGGAGACCAGCAACGCCTCCAATTGGTGGTTCTCCAGTTTTTGCTTGATGTCCGTATAGCCGTACGCCGCCAAACCGTTGGTGGAGACTTCCTTCATGAAGCGGTCGATGAGTTGTTTTTCCTTGACGGATTCCTGTTGGGCAATTAAATCCTGGCCTTTCTCCAGCAACTCGCGCAAGCCGTATTCGTCCGTGTACCCTGTGTCCACGGTGCCCAAGACGTTGAGTTGGTAATTGAATGCGTTGGCTTTCAGGAAATTCTCTTTCGTGGGCCCCGGTCCGCCGACGATGACGCCCTTGAAGTTTTTCACGTTCAAGAACGCGTCCATGGCTTCTCCGATTCGCTTGTAATAGTATTCCACGGCTTCGGTGTGCAGGCGGTCGTACCGCGCGGCGCTGTTGTGGACGACCAGCCCGTTAACGATGAAGTTTTGGGTTTGAGGTATCGTCAAGTCAATGAATTGTCCGGTGGGTTTGACGCTGGTTTTTTTGGCCAGGATAGCTGGAATGACGGTTCCAGAGGCTGTTTTTTCCAGGAATTCGAGGATGCGCTGGGCTTCTTGGGTCTTTGGGTCTTCCAGGTCTTGTGTTTCGCTTAAACGCTGGAGTTGAGTCTTGAAAACGGGGAGCACGCGGTTTGCGAAAATCTCGCGACTGATGTTTCGCTGTCCATTAAGGAAACCCGGCAACCCCTTGAATCGGGCGTGACGCAGTCCCATTTGTTTTGCCAATCTGGAAACGAGGCGGCCATTCAATGGAATCTGGTCGGTATAGTTCCTATTCGTTTTTCGGGCCAAAACGGCGTACAACGCGCGTTGTTTTCTATCGTGAGAAAAGCCAATCACTTCCGCGAATCGCTTTAGGGAAGTGTAGTCGTTGACTTCCAGCTGGTATTGAGGCTGGTGTTTGGCTTTTTTGGGTCCGACGCTTGAAATGATGCCTTGGCGGAGCAACAAGGCGTGCAAGACGTGGATGACTTGCTTGTTGGCCATGGCA
Source organism: Microcaldota archaeon (assembly GCA_016207165.1). Taxonomy (GTDB): domain Archaea; phylum Micrarchaeota; class Micrarchaeia; order Norongarragalinales; family Norongarragalinaceae; genus JACPGT01. The sequence goes on along the minus strand of JACQQD010000012.1, from coordinate 6,144 downwards.
ATGGCCACGCGTCCGCTGCCGACGCTTCCCTCGGCATCAAACAGGCCTTTTGCAAAAGCGGCGGTGACGTCGCTGGGGGACTGCATGACTTTACGGGGTACTTTTTTATCGAGGGCTTCCGGAAAGAGCGTTTCAATGGCTTCAACCAGATACTTGCTGTAGGCCCGCAACTCATGGTACCCGCGGTGCGGCTTTGGCTTAACTTTACACTTGACGCCAAATGTGTTCTCAATTAATTGCTTGTAGTGCAGGACGCATTGCCGATCCGGTTCGTAAAAAATGAACCGGTTTCCGTCGTGTGTCCCATCGCCGATGAGGTAGCCGAGCATTTGCGCCAAAGGCGGGTTAAGTGTTTCCGGGAATTGGATTAACGGCTTTTGTACAACGTACTTTGAATAAAATTTCCCTTCGTCCAAACCGTAGAATAAAAGGATTCGGGCTAGCCGTTCTTTCTTGAAGTTAGCCGTTCCACGTTCAAGTTCTGAAACGGACATTTGGTCAGTTTGGATTGACCGGGCCACGTCTTTTTGACGCAATCCCCGTTGCTGCCGAATCATAGTTAGCGTGTTGCATCCGGCGGCGTTTAACGTGGGGGTGCTCAGCGGGATGCAGGCTTCCAGGCGTACGTAGCTTGCAAGCGGTGCTGCAATTTCCCGTACGCTTACCAGTCGGTCGCCGACTTTGAGGTTTTCTACGTGTTTCTCCGCAATGCCTTCTGACCCGATGACGAAGAAAACGTGTTCCGGCGTTGTTTGAATCGTTGTCTTCGGGTTTTTGGTCGTCAAAATGTACGCTTTTTGTGCTTGACGCCTGAATACGGCGTCGCAGTTGGCCATTAGCGTTTTTTGAGAGGCAAAGTCAAGGCTTGCCAAGTCACATTTTTCGGTGGCTTCCAGAATGGGGACGATGGACCCATCCGCAAGCGTCACCAACTCGCTTTCATGGATGCATTGCCCCCCCTTTGCCACTTTTTGGTGGGCCGTGGTGTGCACGTGCTTGATCACGTTGATTTTCTTTCCTGCCAGAACCGCGATGGTGGCTTCCTTTCCATCCAAAACCACCAACCCGTATGAATCTGTTTTCTCGGAGAGCTCCTCCAGCGGTTCAGTCACGAAGATGCTTTCGCACCGGTAGAATTGCGTGTGAAGCGGCATGGGCGGCTCGATGGTGAACAGTTGGATGTCGGTGCGGCCCTCTTTCTCCGAAATGTTGCCGGCGAACAAGGCCACCCCGTTTTCCGGCGTTTTCTTGAACGTCTTCAAATGATTCAGGATGCGTTCCAGCGCTCCTTGCACGTTTTTCTGGGTGGTCTTGGATTTGATGTTGCCGGCCTGCCCGTATTCGTCGCGGAGTTTGGACGCGATTTCGTGGATGGGGTACCCCGGAGTGATGTACACGGTGACCAGTTCCGTCCCGCGTCCGCGGTACTCTTTGAGGGCCTTGACTTGTTTTCTAAACTCGTACAAGGCCTTTGATTTTTCCGCCATGTCCTTCACTAACCCTTCAAGCCAACAAAAAACGTTTCCGAATACGTTCTAGGCGTCCGCGTTTATTTAGGGTTTCGGGTCCCCTTTGTCCGCACTGAATTTCGGGAGCCCCTTTTACTTGAGTTTTTCTTCCCTTTCAATGAGTTGTGCGTATTCATCCACCAGCGGGTGCTTGAATGTTTCCCGAAGCATTTCAAGCACCATGCGTTCAAACCACTTTTTCTGTTTCTTGCCCCGGTTGAACTTCTTCCAAATGGCGGGGCCTTGTTTTTGGTAATCGGTTAACAGGCTTTCCATGTTGTGGATTTTGTCCGCCACGCATACGGCTTTGGCGCCCGCGGGCCCGGCGCGCACGGTTTGCACGTATTTCCTCTTTTTTTCCTCCCAGGAAAGCGAGTCGTCGTTGGTCACGGCTTTGACGATGCGGTACACGGATTCGCCCAGTTCTCTCCGGAGCTTTTTTTCCGGGTACGTCGTGTCCTCCAGCACGTCGTGCACCAGCGCCGCGGCGATGACTTCGTCGCTAAACCCGTTCTGAGCAAGCTTTAACGCCACCCTGAAGGGGTGCACGATGTAGGGCGAGCCGTCGCCTTTGCGTTTTTGCTTCGCGTGCGCGACCACGGCAATTCGGGCGGCTTTCTCGACGATGTCCTTGGGAGTTTTTTTCATTCCCTGATCCACCGAACGTCCTTTTTTTCTTGGTCTGCCGGCCAATCGCTTTGAATGCGCGGCACGACGGTGCGCAGTTCGGCTTTGGACTTGTGCGCCATTTCCTTGCCTTCTTCCCCGGATGCCACGGGAATCCAGACGCTATACTGGGGATCGTTGCCTTTCTCCCAATCCCGTTCCTCATAGAATTCAAAAAAGTACAATTGCCCGCATTCCCGGCACTTCAGCAAATACCGCCACCAGTCATCGTCTTTGAAGTACGTGGTAACCAATTCAAAGCGTTCCTTGAGTCGAAGGTCTTCGGGTTTTAGGTCCGCTTTCCAAAGCCGGCATTTCACGGGATTCATGCAGGTGTTGCCATTTGGTTTTAAGCGTCTCGGATTTATACTACCGCCGCGCCGCATTCTTCCAAAGCACGTCAAAAAAGGCGGCAAAACTATCCCGCAATCCCCGGTCTTTGACCACGAAGCTAATTACCGGCGGCTTGAACACAACGATCATGATGGAGTCCGAGAAGACGTCCACCCAAGCGGGGGTCACCGTTTTTTCCTCCATGTACCGGCACTGCAGGCGCTTGAACAACTTCAACCGTTTTTCGCCGTATTGCCGCGCGTCCGCGTTGTACAAAATCTTGACGTTCACGCCCTTTCTCTCGCGTTGGCGGTGAAACTCCAGGTACCACGCCTCGATGCGCTTGTTGCCAAGGCTTGGCGCACCCTGCACCAGCAGGGTTTCCCCGGCCTTCATTTCCGACAAGAGCTTCATGCGCACCGCCTTCATCGCCGGAATGCCCTCGTACATGGCCGCCGACAGGACGCTGGGCGTCGCCATGGCGGAAAGCGCAGGCAAGAGTTCCGTGACGCCCCGCTTTTTCTCCTCCAACATTTCCAGCAACGATTCCGGCGCCAACGCCTGGTAGATGTGTTTCTGGCTTTTCCGGATGACGGAGACGAACCCCTTTTCCACCAACCGCTCCAGGGAAGCGTACACGCGCGAGCGGTGCATCTGCGTTTTCGGCACCAGGGGGCCGACGGTCGTGGCGCCTTGCTCCAAAAGCGCCAAATACGTGCGCACTTCGTTGTCCGTCAGCCCCAAGCCTTTCAGGGTCTGCCATTGGTCGGCGTCCAGCTTCTCCACCCACTGCCCACGGATGAGTTAAATAAAAACGTTGTCCTTTTCAGGAGGACAAATTCTCTTAATCAAAATCAGATGTAACTACTTTTAAGTGAAACAAATGGTGGATTTGCGGGACGGATTTCCGTTGGGGACGTTTTTGTCCCTGATTTTCATTCTGGTCGCGTCCGACATGTACGTCCACGGCGTCTCCGCGTCGCAGAGCTTCTGGATTTGGTCGCTGGGCATGCTTGCCGCCATTCCCATGATGGTGGTCAAAGTGGTCACCACGGCTTCCGGCGGCCTCTTGGCACCCTTGGCGGCGCTGGCGTTTCTCTGGTGGCTGGTCTTCCTAAAAGATACGCTGGGCGAGGCCATTTACTGGGGCATTTTTTCGGGTGCCCTCATCATGTTTTTGGGTGTCTAGGTTCTCAAGTCGGCTTGGCTTTGGGTCGGACCCAATGCAAGTACGCAACGCCGACTAGCACCAGGTAGGCGGCGTACGCCCCGACCTCCAATTCAAATGGGTCGGCGTTGTAGCCGAACAACGCCTTGGCAAACGTGCCCGCCGTGCTTTTTTCGTCCAAAAGCCAGTTGGTGTCCCACACTTTTCCAAGCGGTGTCGGCAACACGTTGGCTTCCTGAAATTCGTGAACCCCGTGCGCGGTCAAGCCGGCGGCAAACAGCAACAACAAAATGCTGGTGGCGTTGAAGATGGTTTTGAGCTGGAAGCGAAGCGCAGACTTGAACACCAAAAAGCCAATGCCCGCCGCGGTCAAGACGCCCGCCAAAGCGAATGGCACGTCCAAGTGTCCGCCGGCGGCAAAAAGCGTCGCCCCCATGAACAAAATCGTTTCCACGCCTTCCCGGTATACTGCGAAAAACGACAACGCCGTCAATCCAAGAACTTTTCCAGAAGTCAGGTGCTCATCGACTTTCTGCTCGATTCTTTTGGAGAATTGGGTTTGGGCCGCCATCCAGAAGATGACGTACGTCAAGACGCCGGCAGCCAAAAACATGGTCGCGCCTTCAAAGATTTGCTCGTTGGCTCCGGAGAAGCCCCCGGCAAACACCTGGAACCCGATGGCCGTCAAGACGCTCGCGACGATGGCGGCGGCCACCCCAAAAAACACGTGTCTGGATAGGGATTGGTTGTTCGTCTTGTGCAAATACGCCAAGACTACGCCGACAATCAGCGTGGCCTCAAGCGTTTCTCGGAACGGAATGACGAACGCGGAAACCATTTCATTCCCTCAAAACCCGGTGGCAAAGCCGCCCAAGCCAAAATGTACGGCGGCTCCGATGACAAACAAGATGCCGCCGGTGATCAAGTCACCGGTGTACATCAGCCACCCGCCGATGGCCATGGCCACCATTTCCAGGTACATGACTTCAGAGTGCCCGCGCATGAAAACCGGACTTAACCATTGTTAAGAACATTTAAAAGGATAACGACGTTACAATGTGAATCCAATCAAAAACGCTGTTAGGTAAGCGCTCATGACGTCAACGGAATCCATTCTTCAATCGGTCCGCGCCTGCGTAGCCAAGGAACTGGTGTTAAGCAAGGGACTTTCCAGGGCCAAAGCTGCCAAAGTCTTAGGAGTGACGGCCCCCGCCGTTTCCCAGTACGTGTCCGGAAAACGCGGCGGTAAGCTGGCTGTGGACATCGAACACGACAAGCAAAACATGGCGCACGTCAAGAAGCTGGCCGACGAACTGCTTCGCGCCAGTGGAAAACCCGGCAAGAATGCGGCGACGTTGCTTCTGAAAACCGCGGAAAAAATCCAGGTTTCCGAAATTCCCAAATCCCCGTCATCCAGCTTGTCCTACGAAGGTTCGCGTCGGAAATACTTGTTGTTGTTGCGTGACCGGTTGGAAGAAGAACAGCACGCCGCCTCGGAAAGCATGCGATTCGCACAATCCTGCGAGGACGAACTGATTCAGACCATGTTCCGGCAGATCGCTTCGGATTCGCTGCGGCACGCGGATACCGTGTCCGTATTGATTCACCACTTGGAAGAGCCCGAATCCTTCTTCGACGTGAAACTGCCGTCCAAGGAAGCGGTGGACAAAATGATCCAACAAGAAGAAGCCGCCGACGAAGCGGACCTGGGGCCCCTCAAAGCCCGGCTCGGCCCGGCGGCAAGGCTCTTGATTGAATCCGTGGAAGCCGACGAACGCAAGCACGTGCTTTTGCTCAAAGGGTTGCAACGCGTGATTGAAGAACAAAAAGCTTAGACCCCGGCTACCAGTGCAAGAAAGCTTCCGGCAATGACCATGAACCCCGCGTCTCCCCACGCCGCGCGATATCCATTGAACAGGTACCCTACCATGATGATGAAGGCCACGGGGGCCAACAGAGGCGCCGTGGCGCCGATCACGCCAAGCAGGGCCGAGGGAACTGCCATGAAAAGCCCAGCGGCCACTACCGCCGGGTTTTCGGAAAGCGATTCACCGGAAACAAAGCCCACGGTCAGCATCAACGCGAAAAATACCAGTGCATGGTGTTCCCACCCACTCCCGGAAATGACGGCGTCCATGCCATGAAACTGGTCCGGACGGCTTTTCTTGGATTGTGGGGGATAAACCACCACAAATATAAATATCGGCTTCTTTGGGGGTTTTGTGGAATTTCAAGAGGGCATTTCGGCGCTCCGACGGCTGGGTTTGGGCGAGCTGGAGGCCCGCATTTATGCGGCGCTGGCTGAACTGGGCCCGTCCACCGCCGAACGCTTGGCCCAGTTCACCGGCATCCACCGCCGGACGGTGTACGACGCCGTTTCTTTGTTGTCGTCCAACGGGTTGGTGGCTCCGGCGTTTCTTGAGGGAAAAAAGCGTTTCATGACCACGGGTTCCGCCGCCCTTTTGTCTT
>JACQQD010000011.1 GCA_016207165.1 Microcaldota archaeon | reverse complement strand
TCCTTCGGAGTGGTTGGTTTCGGATCCGGATGGGGTGGCGCGGTCGGCGTGCAGTTCCGGTCAGTTGGAGCCGTGGGTGTGTTGTTTGGTTGGGGCGCCGTCTCCGTCTCCAGGACCGTCTCCCAGTCCTTCGCCTTCTCCCAGTCCTTCGCCTTCTCCCAGTCCGAGTCCCTCTCCGGGTCCTAGCCCGTCGCCTTCACCCGGCGGCGCAGGGTACAACCGGGTTTTGCTTTCGTGTCCGGGCAGCGTGTCGGTGTCCAAGACGGTCAATGTTACCGTGTTTGCGGTGGACGTTCAAGGCAATCCTTCGTGCGAGGGCGTGGCGTTGCAGGCCTTTCAGGGTAGTCAACCCGTTTCGGTTTCTTCGTTTGGGTGCGAGAACGGTTTGAGCCGGTATTCCGTGCGGGTTCCGGGCGACGGGTTGTTTTCGGCGAATGCCAGCTTCCAGGATCAAAGCGACTCGTGTTTTTTTGCGGTGGCCGGCGTGCCTCCGCAGCCCGTGGACGAGTTACCGGTTTTCATGGTTTTAATCGTGTTGGCGTTCGCAGGCTTTTGGGTTCGCCGGCGTTCTTGAATTCTTTGAACTTCAGCCGCCGGTGTCAACGTCGTGAAAGGCGTTTTCGTCCTTGCTTTCTGGAAGTGGAACTATTTTTTTTCCGGGCCGATTTTGATGGTTTTATTGGCGGCGTGTGGAGAATTCGTGGTCTGGCTTTTTACGAGGCGGGGCGTTGGATGTCGCGGACGGTGATTTTGAACGTCAGCGTTTTTCCGGCGAGTTCGTGGTTGAAGTCCACGGTGATCGTTTCGTTGGCCACGGCCGTAATGAAGCCGCGCTGGCCTTGCGGGGAGAAGACTTGGCCTCCGACTTTGGCTTGCGACGCGTCCTGGAATTGGTCCAAGGGGATTTGGACGATGGCTTCTTCTTGTACGGGGCCGTAGGCGTCTTCCGGCGGAATCACGACGGTTTTCTCGTCGCCGACTTTCATGCCCAAAACGCCTTGCTCGAATCCGGGAATGACTTGTTTGGCGCCGACGCTAAATTCCAGGGGTGCGTAGTCGGAGCGGAAGGGAAAACCAGCTTTTTTGGCCTCCGCTTCAATGGACGTGTCAAAGACTTTGCCTTCGGTGGACCCCACGTAGTCGACTTTGACGGTGTCACCGTTTTGGACTTGCATGTCGTTGCCTCCTGGCGTGGGCGTGGCGGTTGGGGTCGGCGTTGCCGTTGAATTGGCGGCTTCCAGGCAGCCAACGCCTAGAAACGAGAGCACCAGCAAGCCCACGAGTATTGCTTTCATGTTTTTCGTTTTAGGGTGCGCAACGGTTAAATGCATTTGCCTGTACTTAGGCGTTAGCTTATGTCGGATGAACACCTGCATTACTTGGAGGCTGCTCGCGTGGCGGCGTCCGTCCGCGAGATTGCCGAAGACTTCGTCAAGCCGGGCGTCAAGTTGTTGGACGCCGCCGAGAAAATCGAATCCGAGATTCAAAGCCAGGGCGCCTTCATGGGCTTCCAGGCCTGCCTGTCGTTAAATGAGGCCGCGGCGCATGACACGCCGGCGATGAACGACGGACGGGTGTTGAAGGATTCCGACGTGGTCAAGGTGGACTTCGGCGTGCACGTGGAAGGCTGCATCATTGACCAGGCTTTCACGTTCAATGCCTCCAACGAGCACGAGAAACTGGTTTCCGCGTCCAAGCAGGCGCTGGACGACGCGTTGTCCGTCATGCGCGCCGGAAAGACGGTCAAGGACGTGGGGCAAGCCATTTCGGACGCGATTACCAAGGCGGGTTTTCGGCCGATTGAGAATTTGTGTGGCCACTCATTGGCACCTTGGGTAGTGCATGCGGGAGTCAGCGTGCCGAACGTGCCGGTGGGTGACTACGTGTTAAAGGAGGACGACGTGTTTGCGGTGGAGCCTTTTGCTACCAACGGCGCGGGGCGCGTCGAGGACGGTTCGGTGACGGAGATTTACGCGTTGGTGGACGACCGGGGTGCCCGGCTTCCGCAGAGCCGCAACGCCTTGCAGTGGATTCACGAACAGCGTCAGACGCTTCCGTTCGCCAAGCGGCACTTGCTGCCGGTGCTGCGTTCTGAAGCGTCGGTGAATTTGGCGGTCCGCGATCTTTTGCGCCAGGGCATCCTTCGGGAGTACCCCATTCTCAACGAAGTCAACGCGGGCATGGTGTCCCAGGCGGAAACCACCGTGATTGTGGAAAAGGATTCCGTTCGCGTGCTGGTGTAGGCCCGGAGCGCTTCTTTTTTATACTGGGGTTTCGTTAGCGTTTTTCATGGCGGCTAAAAAAAAGACAGGCGACTCCATGGTTCAGGACCTCGAAAAGATGAAATTGGAGAAAGCGCCCACCGAGAAGACGGCTTCTTCCCCGGCGCCCCACAAGACCATGGACCTGAAAGTGCCTTCGCTTTCCGGCATGGTGTTGGACCCGAATTTCAAGCTCAAAGCGCCGCTGTTGGTCCTGATCCTCCTGTTTTTTTCATTTGCCGCGTTCTTGTTTCAGAACGTGGGCTTTTCCTCGGTGGACCTCGTTGACGTGTCCCGCATTGAATTCAACTTGGCCAAGATTTACAGCTTGTCCATGATCTTGTTTTTGGTCTTGTTTTCCTTGGTTTTGGCGTTGGCGGTCCACTACGGCTATAAACAGAATATGTTTACGGCGTTACTGGCTTTCCCGGTGACGCTGCTTCCCGCTGTCGTCTTGGGCGTTCTGTACGCTCCCTACTTCGGCGTGTTTCTCGCCATGGCGGTGGCCGTGTCGTCCGTGGCTTTTTTTGCCGCGCGGTCCGACCACTTCAATTTTTCCGCTGCGTACGGGGCGGTGGGCAAAGGCATGCTGGTTTTGGTTGTATTGGCGTTTCTTTTGACGTTTTTCAAAGTCAGCGCCGCGCCGGCGTTCTATCAGCAGACGTTTTTGTCGTCCACGCTGGCGTTGGTGCCGGACGTGGGCGGGCAAGTCGCCAGCCTCATTGAAGGCTTTCAGTTGGATGAGGGTTTCCTGCGGGGCGCCATTTCAAAGAAAACGTTTTCCGATTCCGTGTCCGTGGAACGCGTGCAGTCGGCGGTGGAGACCATTCCGGGTTTGACGTCGTTTAACCAGTCCGTGCGCCGCGCGTGGGCCGAGAACGTCAAGGCGGCGATGACGTCGGACGCCGCCTACAACGAGTTCATCGCTTTGTCGGCCGCCTCCATCCAGCAAGTCCAGGCGTCGGTGGCCGAGCAGGTGGCCAACGACACGGCGTCGGAGGCCGCGCTGACTCAAGCGCTCAACCAGGTCACCGAACTTCCGGCCGTCAAGCCCGTGTTTGACAACCTGCCTTTGGTCTTGGCCGTGGCCGCGGCAAGCATGGTCAGCTTGCTGGGCTTTTTCTTCAAGTTGTTTGCCGCCGTGTTCGCCTGGCTGTTGCAGAAAGTCATGGCTTGAAACCCACCACCGGGCTTTTTTAATTCGTTAGTCCACTACAGTGCTTCTGCGGGCCCGTGGCTCAACCAGGACAGAGCGGCTGGTTCCGATCAACGGCTTTTCCAGTTTTGTTGGTTTGGAAGCCGAGGCTTCGGTCTTGGGGAAAGTCCGGCAAAAAACGGTTTTTCCCATTGGGAGACACCAGCAGGTTGCGGGTTCAAATCCCGTCGGGCCCGCTTTCTCTTTTTATTTCAAGCCAAGACCGTTTCCCGATTGCTTTCTCGGATTGAGGTGTGCTTCAGGTTCAAGCGGTGGGTTAATATTTTCCTTCAGGAATTTTTCGTCATGCCTTCGTGGTTTTCCAGGTTTGTCGAGGGTTTGCAGCAGAAAAACCGCGGTCAAGGCGTTGAACGCGTCGAGTCGCTGGCCCTTTATTTGCACGACCCAGATGTTGCCCAACGCATCCGTGGCGTGAAGGAACTTGGAAAAACCGCGCATCCGTTGGCGGCCAAGCACTTGTTGAATGCATTCAAATCGACGGAACACGAACGCGTGTTGATTGAAATCGTGGAGGCGGCGCCTCTTTTCTCAGCGTCGGCCAGCCATGACGCCGTTTCGATTTTGGCCCGCGCATTTGTGGACTCTTCGTTGGCGGTGCGTTTCCAGGCGTTGCGGGTGGCCGAAAGTTTTCCGGATGCTTTGCTGAGAAAACACAAGCAATTCATGGCGGCGTTTCGGGAGCTTAAACCCAATTACCCCGAACCTCGGCAGATTCACCAACGGCTTTTGGACCGATTGGAAAACCGTTAGGTTCCCCGTCGTCCGAACCCTTTCTCAGAAGATCGCTTTGAAGCCTGCATTCGGCGGCGTTTGTCTTCCACCACTTCGCGGGGTTTTCCAGGCAACGGCTCCACGATGGTCTTCATGGCTTTAAGGAGAACTTTCATGAATAGCGGTTTCTTTGGGTTGGCTTAAATGCTTTTCCTCTTACTTGAACAAGGTCAACAGTAGGATGACGAGAAAGGCGAGCCAGACGAGGACTTTGAAGTCCCACCACCAACCCATAACGAATCCGTGGCGGGAGGGGTTTAAAGCCGTTTTTTTGGTCTTGAGTGACGACGTGATGGGGTTGGGCGACGCCCGGTTTTTTTTGGCGGGACTGGGGGGTTAAAGTTCCTTTTTTTCCTTGTTTTCGTCTATACATGATTCTAGTGACCGGAGGCGCCGGATTCATTGGCAGCCACTTGTGCGATCGGCTCAACGCCGTGGCATTGGACGACTTGTCTTCTAGCTCCAAGGAATTCGTTTCCGGCGAACTGGTGGAGGCGGACGTCTGCGACGCGGCGGCGGTTTTGGAGGCGGTGGAGGGTGCCGAAGCGGTTTTTCATTTCGCGGCCGCGGCGGACGTGCGCCAAGGCGAGGCGGAACCAAAGCGCGTGCGGCGGGTGAACGTGGAGGGCACGAGAACGGTTTTGGAGGCGTGCAGGGACGCGGGCGTGCCGAGGTTCGTGTTGGCGTCCACGGCGGCGGTGTACGGTTCCCGCGATGCGCCCGCGGGCGAGGAGGCGTCGTTGAATCCGGAGAGCCGGTACGCGGCGTCGAAAGCCGAAGCGGAGTCGTTGGCGCGTGGCATGGCGGGGTCCAATTTGGGTGTGACGGTGCTGCGGTTGGGCAACGTGTTCGGTCCAAGGTCGCGGCGGGGCGTCATGTACGATTTTTTCCGGAAACTTCAGGGCAATGCAAGCCGGTTGGAAATTTTGGGGGATGGCAGGCAAACCAAGTCGTACGTGTACGTGTCGGACGTGGTGGACGCGGTGTTGTGCGCTTTTGAGAATCAGGAAAAAAATTTCGAGGTGTACAACGTCAAGGGCCATGATTGTCCGGTGGACGACGTGGCGCGCGCGGTGTGCAAGGCCATGGGTTTGGACCCCGTTTTTTCTTTTACGGGTGGCGCGAAGGGTTGGAAGGGTGACGTGTCGCGCACCCGCGTGGACGGGTCGAAGCTGGAGGCGTTGGGCTGGAAGCAAAAAACGGGTTTTGAGGAAGGCGTAACGTTGTACGTGGATTGGTTGGAAAAAAATGGTTGAGTTTTCCGTGGTTTTGCCTGCCCACGACGAGGCCAAGCGCTTGGAAAAGGCGGTGCGGGCTGCCCGCCGCGTCTTGAAGGGTACCTCGTTTGAGGTGCTCATCGCCGAGGACGGAAGCGCCGATGGCACAGCGGACGTGGGGCGGAAGTTGGCGAAGCGTTTTTCGAATGTGCGGTGCTTTTCGTTCAAGGGCCGGTTGGGCCGGGGTCGCGCGTTGGCTCAAGCGTTTTTTAAGTCCAAGGGAAAATTCGTGGGGTACATGGACGTGGACTTGGCTACTGACCCGGAGGCGTTGCGGCGCGTTTTGCCGGCTTTGGTATTCGCGGACGTGGTCGTGGGTTCCCGGTATGTCAAGGAAAGCCGTGCGTCGCGGTCGTTCACGCGGGACGTGTTCAGCAAAGTGTACAATGCGTGGGTGCGGCTTTGGCTTGGGTCACGGGTGTCGGACCACCAGTGCGGGTTCAAGTTCTTCAAGAAGAACGTCGGGTTGCGCTTGTGCGCGAAAGCCAAGGCGAACCACTGGTTTTGGGATACGGAGGTCTTGGTGTGGGCGCAGCGGCTGAAGTTGAACGTGGTTGAAGTGCCGGTGGCGTGGCGGGAGAAGGAAGAGGGCAGCAAGGTGAACCTGTTCAGGGATGCGTGGCGCATGGGTTCCGATGTGGTGGGCTTGTGGTGGCGGCTTCGTTCGTAGTGCCGAAAAGGCTTTTCGCTGCGTGGCCCGTGGCGTTTTTGTGGCTGTTCTTGCTTTCGGCCAGCGTCCATTCGGGTTTGGCTTTGGCGGCGGCGCTGTTGTTCGGTTTCTTGTTTCCGGGTTTCGCGTTGTTGAAGCGGTTGCGTGTGGAGGTCTCCGGCGCGCTTTTCTGGGCGTTGGCTTTGCTGTCGAGCGTTTTGTTGTCCACGTACGCCGTGTACTTGGCGTCGCTGGCTTTGGGGTATTCGTCGTCCTCCGTGCTTTTGGCTTTTGGCGTCTTGTCGTTTTTGGCGTACGGGTTGGACGCGTCGCTTCCGAAGATTTCGTTGGACGCGTTGGCGGCCACGGCGGGTTTTTTCGCGTTGTTGTTCGCGTTTTTTTCCGCGACGTTGTGGGTGCCTTCGGCTCAGGGCGTGTTGGTGGGGGCCTGGAATTACAGCGACTTGTTCGCGCACCTGCCGATCATCGAGTCGATTAATCACGGCAACTTTCCTCCGCAGACGCCGTTTTTCGCGGGCGCGCCGTTGACGTACCATTTTTTCGCGGATTTCCACACGGCGTTGGTCTCCGCGTTTTCCGGCGTGGACGTGCATGGCTTGATTCGTTTCGAGAACGCGTTGTACGGGGCCTTGGTTTTGTTGGCCGCGTTCTCGTTGGCGTCGGCGTTTCTTCCAAGGAAAGTGGCGTGGCTGGCGGTGTTGTTGTTTTTGTTCGGCGGAGGATTCGGTTACCTGCATTTTTTTGCGGATTTTGCCGAGAATCCCACGTTGGACTTGATCCGTGAGACGCCGTACGACAACGATTGGCAATTCTTCCAGGTGCCCTCGCTTTTGGGCGGGTACTTGTCCGTCCAGAGGCCGCAAATGGTGGGCATCGCGGTGTTGGCGGCCGTGCTGGCGTTGATGTTGGTCGTGCCTCGGCGCAGGGAACACGTGTTTTTGGCCGGGTTGTTGGTGGGCATGTTGGCGCCGTTCCAATATTTTGCCTTCGGGGCGGCGTTGATGTTGTTGGGCGTGCTGTTCTTGTTTGAGTCGCGCAACGACGTGCGGACGTTTGGCTTGTGGCTGTGGTTCTTGCCGGGGCTTCTTTTTTCCGTGCCGTTTGTCTGGAACGCGTTGTCGGTGGGCGGTCAGGCGGGCCTGATGCGTTTCACGCCGGGTTGGCTGGCGCCGTTGGACCCGGTGGGGTTCGTCGTGTTTTACGCCGGGAATTTGGGGTTGCCTTTCTTGTTGGCTTGCGCGGCATTGGTTTGGACGAAATTGGAAGGCAAGGCGTTGTTGGGTGCGTGGGTGGCGGCGTTGTTTTTGCTGGTCAACGCGGTGTCGTTGTCGGGAACGCAGTGGGATATGGCCAAGTTTTTGGCGTACTTGACTCTTCCGGGCGCGGTGTTGGCGGCGTCGTTTTTGGCGGAGCAAAAAAAGGCGGTCGTCTTCGTAGTGGTGTTGTTCAGCGTGCTATCTCCTGTATTGTTTTTGGGGTGGGCGTTTCAGTCCCAGTACACCGGGTTGACGTCTGCGGAACTGGAGGCGGGCGCGTGGATGAAGGAAAACGTGCCGGAGTTGGCGGTGGTGGCCGCTTACCCGGTTCACAATTCGCCCGTTGATTCGGTGGCGGGAAGGCTTCGGTTGACGGGGTATTCGGGTTGGATGAACAACTATGGGTTGCCGTACGCGGAGCGCGAGTCGGCGTTGCAGGCGGTGTATTGCGGGTCGGAGGCGGAGTCGGTGGCCGCGGCCAAAAAATGGGGCGTGTCGTTTGTGTACGTGGGGCCCAGTGAAACCGCTAAATACGCTTGCCCTCATCCCTTTGGTGGCGCGTCGTACGCATTGCGGTTTGATTCCGGGCGCATCCGCGTCTTTGAGGTTTCGTGATTTGAATGATTGAGGCGACGGCGGCACCGGATGCGTTCACGTGGGGGCGCACTGTTTTGGCGCTTTTGTTTTTCCTGTTCGTTCCAGGGCGAAAGCTGTTGTCGGGCGGGCCGCTTTTGGAAGACGCCGTGTTCGCGCTGGTGTTTCCTTTCCGGGTCCGGTTGTCTTTTGCGCAATACGTGGAGGCCGTGGTGGCGTCGGTTTTGTTGTTGGCGGGCATCGCCGTGGTTTTGGCGTTTACCGTGGGGTTGTCGTTTTGGACGCTGGTGGGCGGGTATGCGTTGTTGGCGGTGTTGGGGTTGTTGCATTGGTTCGCCAAAGGGCTCTAAGCGTCGTGTTCGTCGTGGTTTTGGCGTTCTCCGCTTGGTTTTTGTACCCCGTCATGCGCAACGTCATGCAGCCGTGGAATAACCCCACGGTCTTAAAGGACGAAGTGCGCGCGGCGGAGTGGATTGATGTCAACGTGCCTGTGTTGTCGCACTTTTCGGGGGACTTGTTTGCGTGCGAGATGCTCACCGCCGTGGCGCGGCAAGTGTGTTCGGTGGGCGGGGCGTGGGAGTTGGCGGACCGGCCCAATGACCGGTATTCGGCCAACGAGAGGGTGTTTTTGACGAATTCGTCGGAAGAGGCGCACCGCTTGTTGTTGCAGTACAATTCCACGTACGTGTTGGTGGCGGATCGGACTTCTTTTTACGCGTACGGCTGGAAAAAGCCGGAACTGGAGAAGTTCAAGGACGAACGCTTTTTTGAGTTGTTGCATCGTGACGGCCGCGCGTTGGTGTACCACGTGATTGAATGACTGAAAAAAAGGTGCCGGAGCCTGTCTTGTCGCGGGTTTCCTTGGAGTTCATCGCGTTGGGCATCGTTTTGTTGTTCAGCGTGGCGTTGACCTACGCCGCTTTTTTTGACGATGCGTCGTATTTGCTTCCTTCTTTTGACAACGCGTTGCTGCACTCCGGCCGGGTGCGGTACGTTGACGGCACGGGTTTTTGGATTCCGTATGAATTGGTTTTCGGTGGCGTGACGCCGTCGTACCACGTTCCCGCGTACGCGTCCTTGGTTTCGGGGTTGGCGGATTTGACGGGGCTGAATTGGTTGTGGGCCATCCGGTTGTTCGCCTTGCTCATGGCGGTCCTTTTGCCGCTTGGGTTTTACTTGTTGGGAAAGACTCTGTCCAACTGGCAGGCGGGTGTTTCCGCGGCGTTTTTGGTGCTTTTGTCCAACGGCGTGATGACGTGGGGCACGCGGCCCAGCGCGATTTCCTTGGGCGTCGTCCTGGTCGTTTTCCTCTTGTATTTCCTGCTGCAGCGCATGTGGGCGGCGGTGGTGTTGGGGGCTTTTGTTTTGGGGTTGACGCATCCGCCTTCGCTCTTGGTTTTTTTCGGCACGTCGGGATTGTATTGGACGCTGTCCATCTTGAGGCGGGGCGTGGTGTTTTCCCGGCTCGCGGATTATTTTTTTGAGTTGCCGCTGGTGGGCGCCTTGGTCGGGTTTTTCACGTACCTGGCGTGGCACGTGTCGTTGACGGGCGCGTCGTGCCTGGCATTTCAGTGTTTGCCGCAGTTGGGCGCCCGCGAGTTCGGCGCGAGCGTAGACTTGCTGGCAAAAGCCGCGTCGCTTCCCTACGCGATGGGTTATTTTGGGGTTTTGTGGATTGGCTTTTCCAGGGCGGACGCGGATCGAAAATGGTTGGTGGTCGCGTGGCTTTTGGCCACGTTGTTGCTGGTGAAAAACGATGCGTTGGGTCTCGGCGTGTTCACGGAGCGTTTCGTCACGTTTTTCGAGATGGCGTTGGCGTTGTCCGGCGGTCTTTTGGTGGGCTTGTTGTTCGAGAAGGTGGCGGATTGAATGTTGTCTGTCGTGATTCCCGCGCACTTGGAGGAAAAGCGGCTGGCGGGGCCCCTGAAGAAGTTGGTGGAATTGCTTGCCTCCCGAAAAATTTCCTTCGAAGTCGTGTTGGTCACCGATGAGCAAGACCAGACCGCGTCCGTGGCGCGACGCGTTTTTCCGAGGGTGCGGCTTTTGGTTGCTCGGCATTCGGAGGGCAAGGGCGCGGCGCTGAACCGCGGCTTTGCGGTGGCGAAAGGCGACGTGTGGTCGTTTTACGACGCGGACGGCGCTACGGCGCCGGAAGCGTTTTTGGATGCGTTGGCGGCGCTTCGGCACGCCGACGTGGTCATTGGTTCGCGGTACGTGGGCGCGGCGCGGGTGCGGCGGCCTTGGTACCGGGATTGGTCCCGCCGCGTGTATCATTTCTTGGTGCAGTGGCTTTTTGGCCTGCGTTTCGCCGACACGCAGTGCGGGTTCAAGGTCTTCAAGGCGGCCGCCGCGCGTTCGGTGTTGTCGCGGATGCAGTCGAAGGGCTTTGAGTGGGACGTCGAGTTTTTGTGGCGGTGCAAAAAGCGGGGCTTGACGGTTTTGGAGTTGCCGGTGGCGTGGCATTCGGTGCCCGGTGGACCGGTGGAGGCCGCGAAAATCCGAAGCGCCGTGACGCTGTTGGCGCATACCGTGGCATTGAGGTTTTCGCGGTGAGTTCGGACTTTGACGCGTTCGCGAAGGAATGGGACGCGTTCCGCAGGACGCCTTCGTCGGTTCTTTCCTTGTTTTTGCCGTTTCTTTCAGGGCGGGTTCTGGATGCGGGCTGCGGCAACGGGCGCAACGCCTTGGCCGTAGCGGGCCTCGCGGAGTCGGTGGTGGCGTTGGATGCCTCAGGGGAAATGCTTTTTTTGGCGGAGAAAAACTTGTTTGGCATTCCAAACGCGTCCACGCGCTTGGGGCGGCTGGAACAGTTGCCTTTCGAGTCCTCTTCGTTTGATTCCGTGATCTGTTTGGCGGCGTTGCACCACGTCCGTCCGTCGGAGCACGGCCGCGTGTTTTCCGAGTTTTTCCGAGTGCTTTCGCCAGGCGGATTTTTGTGCGTGGCGGTCTGGAACCGGTTGCAGGAACGATTCCGGTTAAAACCCAAAGAATTGGACGTGCCGTGGCGGGGCCATTCACGGTACTATTATTTTTTCGAGGAAGCGGAGTTACGGGGGTTGGCGGAAGCGGCGGGTTTTTCGGTGGCCGAGGTTTTCTGCGAGACGTCCGGCGAAAAAGTTCGAGCTTTTAAAGGCCAGAATTTGGGTTTGGTGGCCAAGCGGTAGCATTTTATTTTAACTTTGAATTGCATTGTTTTTTATGGTCAAGGCGTTTTTGTTGCATTCCAAGGTCAATTTCTTCAAGCACGTGGTGTTTGGCGTCGGCGTCATCTTGCTGGTATTGCTGGCGTTGGACTACATCGCCGTGGAGTTTCCGCAAATTTACACGACGGCGGAGGCGTTCATCGCAACGTACGGGTTGCCTGGCGTCTTTTTGATCGTGTTTTTGGGGTCCACCTTGCTTCCCGCGCCCACGGATGCCTCGTTTGCCATCGCCATCAAGCTTTTCCCAGCCAACGCCGTGCCGGTCGTCTTGGTAGCGGTGGTCGCGTCTTTTTTGGCGGCGCTTCTGAATTACTACCTTGCGTTTTTCCTGCACAAGCGCTTCATTCGGCGCTTCGTCAAGGAAAAGGACGTCAAGGAAGCCAAGGAATTGTTTGACAAGTACGGCCCCATTCCCATTGTTTTGTTCGGCGTGATTCCCGCCTCGCCGGTGTTTGACCCGTTGACGTTGGTGGCGGGACTGGTCCGCATGGATGTCAAGAAATTCGCGTTGTTTTCGTTGGTTTCGCGCGTGCTTCACTTCGTTTTGTTGGCTGCCGCCGTTTTGACGTTCCATTTGTTCTAAAGCCGGTTTCTCACGCCTTTGAGCGACCGCACCAGGGGGGGTTCGACGAGTTCCAGGTTGCGGTTGGAGATGGGTTCGACGTTGATGTGACTCGGCACCTTCCATTTCTTGGCGTGGGCGTACTGGAGGACGTTCCGCTACCGCTTCTGGGCTACAAGGCCACCGAAGCGCCGGCGGCGTCGTGCGACCGGGAAACCGGCCCCGTTAGAACCGCTCCGAGGCAATGCGTTTCAACCAATTTTTTTCCCTCCGCTCAAGGCTTGCGCCGCGGCGCTTTGCTTGAGTGTCTCGGCTTGGTCCGTTTTTTCCCACGTGAAGTCCGGGTCGTTCCGCCCAAAATGACCGTACGCCGCGGTCTTCTTGTAAATGGGCCGCTTGAGTTGGAGGTGGTCGATGATGGCTTTTGGTTTCAAGGGAAAGTGTTCGCGAACGAGTTTTTCCAGCGCCTCGTGAGGCATTTTTCCGGTGCCGAACGTTTCCACCATCACGGAAACGGGTTGTGCCACGCCAATGGAGTACGCCAACTGGACTTCGCATTTTTCCGCCAGCCCGGCGGCCACCAGGTTCTTGGCGATGTAGCGGGCGGCGTATGCCCCGGATCGGTCCACTTTCGAGGGGTCCTTGCCGGAAAAACAGCCGCCGCCGTGTCGGCCGTAGCCGCCGTACGTGTCCACGATGATTTTGCGGCCTGTCAAACCCGTGTCCGCCTCCGGGCCGCCGACGACGAAGATGCCGGTGGCGTTGACGTGAAACGTCGTCTTCTCGTCGATCCATTTTCCGCACACGGGCTTGATGACGTGCTCGATGACTTCGCTTTTGATTTTGTCTCCCGACACGTCGGGGTTGTGGTGCACGGCGATGACCACCGTGTCCACGCGCACGGGCTTTCCGTCTTCGTATTGCACCGTGACCTGGCTTTTGCCGTCCGGCCGCACCCAGGACAGTATTTTTTCTTTTCGGACTTTGGCGAGGCGCAAGGTCAGCTGGTGTGCCAGGGAAATGGGAAGCGGCAGAAGTTCGGGCGTCTCGTTGCAGGCGTAGCCGAACATCATGCCTTGGTCTCCGGCGCCTTGCTCCTTGTTTTGCGAGTGGTTTACGCCTATAGCGATGTTCTGGCTTTGCTCGTGGATGCTGGTAAGCACCGCGCAGTCAGAGCAGTCCAAGCCGTATTCAGGGTTGGTGTACCCGATTTCCTTGAGGGTTTTCCGCACGATGCCGGACACGTCCGAGTAGGCGTTGGTCGTCACCTCGCCGGCCACCATGACCATTCCCGTGGTGGTCAGGCACTCCACCGCCACGCGGGACTCGGGGTCCTGGCGCAGCAAGTCGTCCAAAATCGCGTCGGAGACTTGGTCGCAGATTTTGTCGGGGTGACCTTCAGTTACTGACTCCGACGTGAAAAAATACGTTCCCATGGGTTTTGAGACCTCCAAAAAAATTCTTCAACGCGTGTGCGCGGGTTTTCTTAAAAGCCTTCTTGGCGGTTTTATTCCGATACGAATAAAAAGGGGTGTTGTGTAGTACCACGTTAAGAGGGGCCGAATGTCCTTCGTTGGGCAGGGTAAGGATTAACCCACCTTCCTCCCCACCCCAATTTTTTTCATGCTTCCGTCGACGCAGGAAATCAGGGCGCGCCGCAAAAAGCTTGGCTTGACCCAGTCGCAACTGGCCAAGGAATCCGGCGTCTCGCAGTCGCTGATCGCGAAAATCGAGTCCAATGCCATCGACGCGTCCTACTCCAACACCGTCCGCATTTTCGAGGCCCTGGAGCGGTTGGAGCGCAAGACGGTGGTGCGGGCGGGCCAGATCATGTCCGCGCCCGTGGTCTTCGTCCATGCCTCGGATTCAGTGGGTCACACGCTGAAGCTAATGAGGAAGAGGGATTTCTCCCAGTTGCCGGTGTTTGACGTCGGCCACCCGGTGGGCAGCATTTCCGACAAGACGGTGCTGGAAAAAATTTCGGCCGGCGCGTCCTTGGAGGACTTGTCCTTCCAACCCGTGGGCGACGTCATGGAAGAAGCGTTTCCCGTGGTGGACGAGTCAACTCCCTTGCCCGCGGTTTCCTCTCTGTTGAACTACCACTTCGCGGTGCTGGTGCGGAAAAAGAACAAGGTGGCCGGCATCATCACGAAATCCAATCTTTTGGACTTGGTGGGCCGATGACCGTTCAGTTTTCTTGGAAGGATTGGAATATGGTTTCGTACGCCGCGCTGTTTTGGGTGAACGTGTTCTTATATGCGAAGATGACGACCAAAAAGATTTTACCCGGGTTCTTTTTGGATTGAATCACGACGGCTTTTTCCTTGAATCCCGTTTCGCCGTCTTGTTCCAAAACAATGGCATGCGCCGTGTACCCGTTGATGGCAGTCGGCCCGTCAAAAACGACGCTGATTTTTCCGGCCTGTTGCCGAGCCATTTCTTCCTTGGTCCCGGCGGCATACGTGGAGACCAGTTCTTTCAAAGAAAGCTTTTCGCCGCTGTTGTCGTGGGCCGCCACCGCCATCCGTTCCCCGTAGGACTCAATGAACACGGCAAATACTTCATCCGGGTTTTCCACGACGTTCCAGCCTTGGGGGTACTTGATGCTGAACCCCGCGGTTTCGCTGGCGTACTTTGTGAGCTTGTCGGATGAAGGAGTTTGAACTTGTTGGACGCACCCCGCCAGAATGAGTCCGACCAGCAAGACGCCGGCAAGGATGATTTTCATGGAGCCCTCATGCGGGGCGCGAATTAAAGGTTTTTGGAAATGGGCCCGGGGAGATTCGAACTCCCGACCTCTCGATGTCCAAGGCGAATGCGTTGGATCGCGCCGATCCACCGCTTTGCGCTTATCAGTCGAGTGCTCCAGCCAGGCTAAGCTACGGGCCCGTAAACCAAACGCTAGCAAGTGTACCTGGCCCCTTTTTTATAAGCTTACTTTTTTTGGGGGGTGTGCATCCCAAGCATTCAAATAGGGCCGGTTTCTAGTATGTCGGGGGAGAGGTCGTTTCGTGAGGCACCAAGGCAAAGTCAACCCGGCGACGTTGCCGGCATCCGTGTTGTCGGAACTGCGCGCCAAAGGCATGTGCCAGCGGGGACTTTTGCGGTACTTCATGCGCGGCAAGGACGTCTTCGTGAAACGCATTTAGTATTTTTCGGATTTCGAGGTGGGAATAGAAATGACGGGAATTGACATGAAAATCGACGAGAAGGACGTGACGCAGGCCATTGTCTCGGAATACTTGAAGGAATTGCACGACGCTGCGGACTGCGATGTGGTTGTCGTCGGCGCGGGTCCGGCGGGCACCATTGCCGCGTGGAAACTGGCCGAGAAAGGCTACAAGACGGTGGTCATGGAGAAAAACATCAAGCCGGGCGGCGGCATGTATTTGGGCGGCATGCTCATGAACAAGTTGGTCGTGGAAGAGCCGGCCCTGTATTTGTTGGAGGAAGCCGGCGTGAAGTCCATGAAGCCCTACAAGGCCGGACTTTATGTGGGTGACGCCTACGAGGTGTCCACCAAACTCTTGAGCAAAGCCTTTGACGCGGGCGCCAAGATGCTTAACGCCGTGGAAGTGGTGGACGTGATTTACCGCGACCACGAGGGCATTAAGGGCGTGGTGGCCAACTGGCATGCGGTGTCGAATTACCCGGAGTGGGTCACGTGCGTGGACCCTTTGGCGTTTAGAGCAAAAATGGTGGTGGACGCGTCCGGTCACGCCACGGAAATCGCGTCGGTGGCCGGCGACAAGATTGGTTTTCCGGTCAAAGGCCGGGAAGGAAGCATGTGGACGGAAGCCTCCGAGAAGGTGACCGTCGAGCACACCCAGGAAATATATCCGGGTTTGGTCGTCTGCGGCATGGCGGTCAATTCGACGTTTGGTTTGCCGCGCATGGGCCCCATTTTTGGCGCCATGTTCTTGAGCGGCGAAAAGGCGGCGCGAATCGTGGACGAGAAGCTCTCCCGCAAGGCGTCTTCCGGCTCCGTCATTCCCATTCGGGACTGAACCGCCGCCAGCGTCTTCGTCAAACGACGGGGGATATAAAGGAGTTTAGCCCTATTTATTGTCCCTATGAAGTGCAAGGAATTGGCCCGCAACGTGCAGTGCGGCGCGTGCGAGGAAACATTCTTGTTTGTGCCTTCCGAGGACACGGCCAAGACGCAGTTGTCGCTGCATCACCCCGAGTGCCCCAAGTGTGGTTTGAGTTCCGTGGTCAAGCTCACGCCCCAGGAAGTCCGCGTGCTTCAAAGCCACATCTAACTTTTTTTCACCGGCCAGGACCTGTCCCTGGCTATTTAAACTCGTTTTCGGATGGCTATTCTTTGTTGGCGTCGCGATAACGGCGCTTGAAGGGTGGGACATCCGTTTCGTGGGTGGGGTGGATGCTCCCGGCTCTCCCCTTTTTCATGAGGTTTTGGATTGAATCGCCGCGCCGATGGCTGTGGCGTATTCCCCGTTTTCTGGAAAATGCGCGTTCTTTCCATACAGTTTCGTCGTTTTTTCGATGCGTTCCTGGACGGCCTTGTTTTTCGCCACGCGTCCGGTGAACACCAATTCGTTGCAGCCCGTCTTGTCCGCCGCGAGGCTCGCAACGGTGCCAATGGTTTCCGCGACCAAGTGCAGGAGGCTTTTGGCGGCATCCTCTGGCTTGGCGTCTTTGGTGGCCTTGGCCAGATGCGATGCCGTCGCATCCGCGGGCACCATGCCGATGCCGCTGCCCACGATGTCGCCGACGGTCAAGTCCAGGGCTTGGCCGGTTTGCGCCAACTTTTCTAGTTCCGTGACCTCGACGCCAAGCCACGCGCGCGCCAGTCCTTCCAGTGTCCCGCCGCCCACCGCGGTTCCGCCCAAGTGCAGGACGTGGAATCCCTCGTCTTGCAAAAAGTAGACGATGGCGGTGCCGGTGCCGCAGGACACGGCGACGGCTTCATTTTTTTTGGACGCGTGGTGCGCGCCGCGGGCGATGCTTTGGATTTCGTCTTGCACGCGCACGGGCACGCCGAATAGCGTCTTGCCGACGCGGTTTTGGTCGCCGCCGGTGACCGCCACGTATTCCAGTTTTTCGGCGGTGAGGTTTTCCTGGCTCAACAATCCGGCCAACAGGTTCTCGGCCGTGGTTTGCCGGGAAGGCACGCTGTATGTGGCGGATAATTCTTCCTTCCAGAGGACCGCGTCGGCAAAGCTGCCGCCCCAGTCCAACCCCGCGATCATGACACCACGGTTTCGACCCATTTCACGTATTGCGCGTTGGCGTGCACGGCCGGATAAAACGCGATGCAGGGCACGTCGTAGGAGTGCAGTTGTCTGACGCGTTCTTCCACGGCGTCCATCTTGCGTTTCAAGGTCTTTAGAATCAAGAGCGCTTCGTTTTGCGTTTGAGTTTCTCCATTCCATGAAAACGTGGACGCCACGGACGGAATGACGTTGGCGCAGGCGATGAGTTTTTCTTCCACCAGTTTTTTTCCGATGGATTCCGCCTCTTCTTGGTTTTTGCACGCAATGTAGGCCATGACTAGCATTTAACCGACTCCAAGGGCTACTCCGGCGATGCGCAGTCGTTTTTCGTTCAAGTCCAACAGCGTCACGTCGTCGTGGGCCAACGCGACGGGTTTGTGGAATTGGATGAGGCCGTCCACGTTTTTTCCGGGTTCAAGCAATGGGTTCACGACGCAGGGCACGCTTTGCAGGCCCGCGACGGCGTGAAGCGTCTTGCCGGGCGGGGCTTTGAGGTATTTCGGAACGGAAACGGTGGCCTCAATTTCAGAAAATGTTTTCGCAACGCCCAGCACGTTGCCGCGCGAGAGGTCGCCGGGTTCAAGTCCCTTGAAGCGGATGCCGAAGCGGTCGCCTGCTTGAGCTTGCTTTACGTCGACGTCATTTTCCTGGATGGAGCGGACCTCGATTTTTTTTTCTTGAGGAAACACGGACAGTTCGTCGTGCACGTGGATGGCGCCTTTTTTGACCCAGCCCAGCGCCACGGCTCCCACGCCTTTGACGTCAAAGCTTTGGTCGATCCACGCTTTCAGCGGTGCGTCGGCGTCATGCGGCATGTCCTTTGACAAGATGTGGGCTTTGGCCTGAGTGATGTCGTCAAAGGTTTCGTACCGCAAGTTGGCTTCGGCCAAATACGCGGAAACGTCGCTTGGTCCAATGACGCAGCCGTGGCTTTTGGACAACAGCGAGAGGGCGACGAGCATTTCGCCTAAAAAGGGGCTGGGATCTGAAAGCAGGACCACAAAATCCGCGGCATTCAGGGCCATGATCAACGCCGCGGGCTTTTCCGGATAGGCCGAGGGCTCCACCACGGTCACGTTTTTTCCTTGAAAGACGGTGGTGTACGTGGTGACGTCCTGGACCGTGGCTTTTTTTCCAAGGGCCGATGCCACGGATTTCCGGTTTTCGGCGTCTCCGCCAATCACGGCGATGTTCAGGGATGCCATTGACTTTTCTTTCGTCCCCAGCGTTTTAAATGCGGCGGGTGCGTCAACGCCTGTATGCGCATCGGCATCACGGGGACTCCCGGCACCGGCAAGACGACGGCGGCCAAGGCGCTTGCCCATGTATTGGGCTACGCGTACTTGGACGTCAAGGAACTTGTCGACGAGAAGAAGTGGTATTACGTGCGCCGCGGCGATCGGGAAAAAACGGTGTACTTGACGAAACTGCGCAAGGGCTTGGCGTACAGGTTGAAGCGATACGACGACTTGGTCTTGGACAGCCACCTGTTGTGCGAGTTTTTTTTGCCTGTCGACGTCATGGTGGTTCTGCGTTGCGAGCCCGAAGAGTTGCGCAAGCGCTTGGCCAAGCGCAAATATGCCAAACCCAAGACCGAGGACAATTTGTTGGCGGAGGCGTTGGATTATTGTTTGGTGCGCGCGGAGTCTTTTTACCCCAAAATCGTGCAGGTGGATGCGACGCACCGGTTGACCGTCGGAGCGCTTTGGGATAAGATCCGGGAGGGACGCGCCGACGCCGCGGATTGGTCCGAGTGGCTGGTGCGCCACGCCGGCCGCGACAAGTTTATAAAGCCGATGCGCTAATCAATGCACCCTTTGTGGTGACCCGTGATGCCGAAGAAAAAACGCAAATCCGAAGAGGATTGGGAAGACGAGGACGACTGGGAAGAGGACGAAGACTGGGACGATGAAGCCGACTTCGAGGACGACTCGTAAATCCCGATTGATTTTCTGTTTTTTTACACGCTTTTTTTTCATGCCTGATTTCTATTGACCGTAGGAATAGGTCAAAACCAGCAGGCCGCTCGTATCACGTAAGAAGAGCGTGTCATAGTCGTTGTTCCAGATATACCGATTGGAAGGTCGGCCCCAGTAGAGATCTACTCCGGTATTTGTTCCCGAAAAGGTATGCACAGTGACCATGGATCCGTTTGTGAGGGTGAAGATAGGGAAGCGATATTGTTCGTTGCCTTCGTCGTAGCCAACCCAATTCGACAGGTCCACCGCATTGGGGCAGTTGTTTTGTAGTGTAAACCGTTCGTCGGTTGTGTCTGCGTATTGGAAAGAGCTGACCGCAATGCAGGTTATGGAGGAAGGCGTCCAATAGTTGGTGGCGGCGGCCTTCGCAGTTTGTTGGGCGGCGCGCAAAGTGGCAGCATACCTGGTGTTGGACGAGTATATGCGAACGTGAGCGTGCCCGCGTGAAACCATTTCCCGGTTAACAAACACGCCGTCGGCGTAAACATAGCGGAGCAGACGTCCGTACTGGTCTATTGGGTCCGTGTCGGCTTCTAGTGTTACCTCTTTCTGCAGAACAAGCCTTTCCAGGGCGGCCCTCGAATTGCTATAGTAAAACTGGTCGCTTTCCGGGGTGTCGATTCCGAGTAAGCGCACCCTGGAGAAATCGCTGAGGACTACGGTATCACCATCCAGCACTTGTGTTACGCTAAGCGCGGGCTGTGTGGTAGGAGTCGGCGTGGGCGATGCCGTACTGGGTTGCTTGCATGTGCTCGTCCAACCCGCGTTGCACACAAGGCCTGAACAGCAGGGGAATCTGGAAGAGCACGACTGGCCCTGTTGCGCGCACGCGGCAGGGGTTGGCGCGGGGCTCGCAGGCGGTGTTGAGGCGGTTGGAGTTGAGGTTGAGATGGGCCTGGTGATTGCCGTGCTCGTTGGTGTAGCCGTTGGCAGTACGCACTCGCCGTTTGAACAGCCGTAGGGACAGTATCGCGCGGTGTAGTAATAGCACCCTTGAACATTCGGGGTTGCGTAGCAGGAGTAGCCGCACCCTGGACCCGAGAGGCGGAACCACGCTGAGTCTTCAAAGAGGCATACCGTTTCTGGGCATTCAACGACAAGTAAGGGTGGTGTAGCTACGGCAGCGAAAGACGTTGGGGTTGGGAAGAACGGTGTTGCTGTTGCCTGCACGATAGGGGTTTCACGGAGCAGCGCGCATCGGCCGTAAGCGCATGGCTGCGGCGAACAGTCATAAATCGCGGTAATACTGTTTCCATCCGGCGAGCATCGCACTACGAGGTTGCCGTTGCATAAAAGTAAGTCAGGAGTGCAGATTTGGACGTCCGCGAGGACAGGCGTAGAGGAAAGAATGGGTGTTGGAGTTAGAGAGGACGTCGGGGTAGGTAGATTCGAGGGAAGCGGTGCCACGCATCCTGCGAGTAGCAAAGCAGTCACCGTGACCGTGAGGACCGCTTTCTCGATGGTGCTTGCACGCCTTTTTTCTATAGGTCTCACAAACCCACTTGTAAATTGGGTAACCGTATGGCGCGTCTCAGGTATTTATCAAATAGATAACGCCGGTTGGTAGCTACTTGGTAATAATCTATGGCTAAAGTTACGGCAGGCGTCGAATCTCGCCCATCTTCAAAACCGAAAAAGCGAAAGTTCTTTTCCGTTTTATTGGGGCGGCGCCCCGGCTTGTTTTTGCTGTTCGGAGAGCCACTGCAGCGTGATGACGTCGGTGGGAATGGCGTCTTGAAGTTTTGCATCCAATTTCTTGACGAGGTCTTCCAGGGCTTTTTGCTGGGTTTCCCGTTGCTTCTCGATTTTCGTGGCGGGCAACGCGATTTCCAGGAATTGGCCGAATCCTTCCACGTCCACCACGACCATTTTTAGTGGGAGTTTGGAAAGCCGCCACTCCGTGACGGAACGCTGGAGCACTTGTTGGTAGCCGAGTTGTTCCAAGTCCTCCATGAATGAAAAGGAGCTGGTCAAATCCAGGTTAAGGGGTTCTTCTTCTTGGATCATGTACCCGTCGAACAAGACGTGTTCGTCTTCGGTTTTCTTCTCGATGCGGACGACGAAGTACGCAAACACGCCTTGGCCGTATTCTTTGGCGTGCACGACATCGCTGAATTCGCCGCCGGAAACGAATGTGGCGCCCTTCTTCTTCAAGTCAAAGACGGCCTTTTCGGCGTCTTGAACCGGCAGGGTGAATCGCTGTTCCGGCAGGCTCCACTTGAGCTTGTGCACCGGCTTTTTCTTTGGGAGAAACGGCACCAGCCCTTGCAGTTCGTCCCAGGTGGGAAGCTTGACGTCCATGAAGCAAGTCCAGGCACGCCAGGCTAAAAAGCGTTGCTACAATTCCTCCAACGGCTTTTCCGGTTTCCGAAAGTGGTACGCCAAGGCTCCAAGCACCACCAGCGCGCCGACGCCTACCGCGAGGGTCCCGGGTTCCGCGGCGAGGTGGGCGGTGGCCGGATTTTTTTGCGTGCGTCCGGCCACTTGCTCGGCGGAAAATTGGGCCAATGCGAAGCGGTTTTCTGCCAGCGCTTCCTCGGCTTCTTTCAGCGCGGTCTTGTCGGATGGCGCGCCAAACTGCTGCACCGCTTTTTGCGCCACGTCGACCGCGTCCTTGGCGTTTTGGCGGGCCTGCGCCAAGTCCGCATCCAGTTTTTCGGCGTTCGTTCGTGCACCATCCAGTACAAGCCGGATGGACGCACCGGTCACCGCTTTTCCTTCAGCCGCCCGTTTTCGGTACTCGTCCAGTTGCGCCACGTTCTTGGACAGGGCTTCGTGGTTTTTCTTGGCCGACTGGTAATTGGGTTGCCGGCCGCGCCAGTTCGTGACGCTGGCCGGCACGTCAAACGCCGTCTGGAAAGCGGGAACTTGCGGCCATCCTACTTCGTCCAACGCCTCCAATGCGGCCTGCAAATCCAAGTCTTCGGCTTGTTGCTGGCGTTCGTGCTCTTCCAGGATTGGTCTGGCCCGCGCCAGGGCGTCTCGTGCCTTCTGGAGTTGCCCGGTGAACAAAAAGTTTTCGGCGTCGGCGCGGATTTTTTCTACGGGTTCCGGACACTTCGCGCACAACGCGGTCAACTGTCCTTGCACGACGTTTCTTTCCGTTTCGACGTGGTCCTCCAATTGTTGGATCCACTGCTTGGCGGCTGTTTCATCCCCGCGCCGCATCGCGTCTTGGGCTGAAGCAAAAAGCGTTTGCGCGGCTTCCGACGCGCCCGCCAGGGTGCGCGCTTGGGCCAAGAGGTCGGGTTGGAAATGGGGGGCTTGCAACTGGAACAACCACCACGCCGCGTCGTCGGTCCGGCCCTGAGTTAACGCGTCTTCGGCTTGCGTCAAGACCCGTTTTTGTTCGCTGGAGAGCGTCGGCAATCCGGAGAACATTTTGGTCTGGTTGGCCAGGGAATCCTTGGGGCAGTCCAGCGTCGCGTACCGCGTTTTTTCCTCGAGGGCGTCCAGGGTGACGTTGGCCGACAGGATGCGGAGGTTTTCCGAGGGGGACGCCACGTAAAAATCGGTGGAAGCCATTGGGCACGCCGTGATTTCCTGAAATTCAACTTCCAGAGAATACGCGAACGGAAGCGTGTTTCGCATCGTGTACTTCCACGCGCCTTCATCGGCGTGCTTGGCCACTATGACGGGGTTTTCGACGACGTATGAAAACGCGGCGGTGTTTTTTCCGGTGACCGCCGGCACCACGGTGTGGAGAACGCCTTGGTTTATCGCCGCGTCCGCAAGACCCGTTACTTGGTTTACTTCGTGGCCGAAGTCGTGTTCCAATTGGACGGGCTGCTCCAGGGAACTGGAGTACGTCCAGGTGACCTCCCGCACAATCCGGGCCGTGGAGGCGTGCCGGGTTTTTTCAACCCAGGAAAGCGTGCGGACGGGGGTGGCGTTGGCCTGCCACGTGGCTGAATACTCGCTGTGGGGTTCAACGGCTTTTAGTAGAAGGGTTCCCGAAAGCACGCGCAGGCCCGCGTCGGCTTGAATGAGCGTCGCGTCCTTGGGCACGGCCTCCGGCCACGCCAAGAAAAGGGGGTCTTCGTCGCCGAAGTCAAGTTGGTTGGCGTATGTGACGTGGATGGTTTGCGTGGCGGGCTCGTCGGCGCGCACGGAAGTGGATGCCGTCTGCACGCGCCGGTTTTTTTCGAGGTGATCCAACAGCCACGTCCGTCTTTGTTTTTCCACGGTAGACTCAAGCCGTTCCATTTCCTCGGCCATGCCTTTAAGCGAGCCGATGGCGTCGCTCCAAACCAACTCATCGCTTTCGCCCAATCCTTGCGGAAGGAGGATGAAGGGCTGGTACGCGGCCAGTGCCGCGCGCCGCTTTGGCAACGAGGCGAAGCGTTTTTGGGCCGCGGCAATGACTTGTCCATGCAGTTCGTCAAGCTTTCCTAGGAAGGGTTCGGCGTCCTCCACGTTTTCGGAGACGGATTGCAGGGCCTGCCACGCCTGTTTTTCGGCGTCAACGGTTACGCCGTCTTTTTCCGCACGCGAAATGAGGTTTTCGACTCGCGCAAGTTCTCGGCGGATTTCGGTGACTTGGTCCACCGGCGAAAGAAAGCGTTTTTGGACTTCTTCAAGCATGTCGTGGGCGTGCACCAATTGCAGGATGCGCTCTCCCTGCGTGTCCGCCAACGGGTTTTGGCTGGTTTCAATGGCTTGGAGCCGCCGGTATTCCAGCACGGCATCGTCGGACTTTCGTTCACCCAATCTTTGAACCAAGGATTCCACGGACGTCAAAACGTCTTTTTCCAGGTTTTCGCCCTGGCGTTTGACGGAGGTCAGGCCCGCCACGGCGGCATCTGCGTGCTGGCGCGCGGCGTCCAAATAGTCCAGCGACCGTGCGCCGAACCCGCGTTCCTTCTCCTTCCAGGTTCGCTCCGCATTTTTCTGTTCTTC
Organism: Microcaldota archaeon; assembly: GCA_016207165.1. Classification (GTDB taxonomy): domain Archaea; phylum Micrarchaeota; class Micrarchaeia; order Norongarragalinales; family Norongarragalinaceae; genus JACPGT01. The sequence continues at coordinate 111,789 of JACQQD010000011.1, read as the reverse complement.
GGCGCCGTCCTGGATGCCGTTTTGTGCCTGCTTGTAAAGCGCGGGAAACGACTGGACGGTGCCGGTTTGGGTGTAGTCCGCGGATGCCACGCGGAACGCGTTTTCCGGCACCAAAAACAGTTTCTCGGCGTCCACGTCCGCTTGCAGGCGCCGCGCGTCCTGCAGGCGCTGCGTCACGTCGTCGCCCAACTCGTGGTACTGGTCTTCGACGTTCTCCCGGGCTTTTTGGATGTCGTTGATGATTCGCACCTGGGCTTCCAACAATCCACGGGGCCCGATTAGTTGCACGGCCGCCTCCCTTGCAAGCAACGGGGCCTCTACGGCGTCCTGCGTTTTTCCCAGGGCGCGCACGAACGCGCTTCCAAGGGATTCCGTGGCTTTGTCGCGGGATTGGATGTCGCGTTCGGCTTCCTTCAACGCCGAAAAAACGCGGCCGGTTGGGCCAAGGTTTTGCATGCCCATGAATTCAACGTCCGCGATTTGCGCATCCAACGCCTCCCAGTTATGGTTTACGGCGTCCACGGCCAAACGCAGTCCTTGCGCGGCGTGGCGGTGGCAGTACGAGGACGCCAAAAAATGTACGGCGGCGTTGCCTTGGTTTAAAATGATGGGCGAGGCCTGCAGAAGCGCCCACTGGCGGGCCGCCTTGAATTGCTCGACCGCCAAAAGCGCGCTTTGGATTCCTTGGCTGAAACCGGGTTTTTGGGCCGCCGCCGGAGTCAAGAACAGGGTTTGCGAAAGAGACGCGCAGGGATGCAATACGATTCGGTCTGGTACTTCCGGGAACCAGAACGCGTACTCGCCGAAACTGATGCCGAACACGGAAGGAAGCAAAAGCAGGAGCCACGCCATGCGCATGGTCGAAATTGGGTGGAAGGGTTGGGTTTAAGGGTTGAGTAGAAAAAAATGAAACCGCGGTTTTTCTAAACCTTTAAAGCACGGGCCCGGCATCCAACATGGCATGCGGTTCTTTCGTCACGGCGAGGTTTTGGCCATCAGCTTGCCGGAGTCCCTCCGAAAAAAACTGGGACTCGCCGAAGGCCAGGAGTACGACTTCGTCGAAGTCCAGGACGGCGTTCTGGCTTTGGTGAAATCCGGTTTGAAGTTGGCCGACGTCAAGCAAGCCGTCTTGAAGAAAACCGGTCCGGTGTCCGCGCCTTTTTCTCCCCTTGAACCCTCCGGGTTTCTGGTCCTATCCGGGGAACTGGATGCCAAAACGTTTTCCAGCCGTCACGAGGCGGCCATCAAATCCGGGGACGTCAAGGGAGTGCGGGGGTTTGACAAGAAGTTTTACTTGGTGTCCCGGCGGTTTTTTGAAACCAATGCGCGAAGGATTCTTTCCGCTCTGTCCGAGGAAAAAGACAGCCTGGAGTTGTCCCAAACGCTCAAATTGCCGGAAGAAGGCATCAAAGCGCTGCTGTATGTGTTGAAGGAGGAAGGCGAAGTCATCGAGAAAAAGCGAGGCGCGTTTCGGAGAGTGCTTTAATTAAGCAAAACTCGATTCTCGCCGCAAACGTGCCATTGTGCCCTTTAGCGGCACTTTCCCTAGGGCTTTATAAATCGACTCTCTTTCTGAGTATAAAAAATAAACCCTACATTTATTTACTCCCTGTTATTCTCTAATCTGCGGGGGTTGACTCAATGAAGACAATATCCAATGTCTTGGAAGTCACAAAAGAAAATCTAGATTCTATACTTGATTTGTTCGACAAGAAAAAGGATTCGGAGGGTTTCATTATCGAGAAATCTTCAGGGAAAGTCGTTATTTGCCCTTATTCGGGTAAAAAAGTCCACTCGGGTAGCTTTTCAATTTTACCCGGTTCAGCTACTTTTGTCAACAACTTTCCCTATTGTTTTGCCGAGCACATGAGCTCACATTTTGATAGGCGCGATTAATTGGGATTTGTGTGAGCCAAAAAGCCAAAAAGAATAGCGGTGATGATCTCGATAAAAGTTTCGCCATCCGTATTATCTCCTCGATTGTCGACGCGGTTTCCGCGCTTGGTGGGCTAACCCCAGAGAAAACGTTTTCCGCCATCAGACAAATAGTAAATCTTTGGCGAGCGATCCCAGAAGAGCTTAAAGAAAAAGCCAGAAAAGTCCTTTCTAAGTTGTGGAGTAACTCGTCTGTTTTGGCATCTACTGATCCAAGTGCTGCGAGAGAAATTACTGAAATACAGTTTGAAGATTCCCGGCTTGAAGCGCTTTACTATCTACTACCAACTCCTGATCGTTCAGCTTTGCGTCAGGGCCAGGCTCTTTTGGATTTGCAAAAAAAAGGTCTCAATGATCGTGTTGCTCGTATAAAAGATTCAGTTTACACTCTTTACAAAGAGCGCGGTTTAAGTATTCTCCACATGTTATCGACTGGCGACATATTCTTGTTACTTGATGAACTTGCGCCTATCTTAGGTACGCCGAAGCAAAACAAGGCAAAGATAGTTGAGAAGTTCAATTTTTGGGCTGAAAACTATACTTCCTTTGTACTGTTGGTAAAACCAGATGAGCTTTTGGACGAAGTGCGTTTAGTTGATTCCATTAAAGAACTAGCTTCTTCTTCAAATCAAAATTGGATAGCAATTCATTTGATAGGCACTCAGGCAGAAGTTTTAGCACTTAACTCGGTTATTAGCAACTTAAAGAAAAATCAAGAATTGAGCTTTAAAGATTTAAAGTCCGCGCAACACGAAAGGGGTTTTAGCGTAGCTTATACTGCTAGAATCTTTTTCTAGAATGCTTGCAGAACCAGTTCCAGGACGATGACGGCGACGGCCAAGGCGATGACGACTTTGGGGTCGATTTGGATGTTGCTGGACGAGACGTCGTAAAAGCGCATCAGACCGGTTTGGGACTGGGGCGCGGAAATGGTGTCTTTGGCCATAGATTCGTTTTTATTGAAGCTGGCTTTTAAAGATTCTGTCCCATGCCCTCCAATTTCGGCCGCGACCTGACGCACTTGGTGGTTTTAGCCGTTTTAGTCGTCGTGCTCTTGGTGGTTCTAACCAAATTCCAGTGGATCCACTGCTCCCAAATTCCCGGCTGGTGCAACATTTACTGCGACGTGGTGGTGCGCAGCCACAGCCAAGTCGCCATCCTGTATGGGCCGGAGGGAGACGGGATCGGAAACCCGTACATTGACCCCGACCATCCCGGCAGTTTGGAGGAACGCATCCGGCAGTTGCGTCCCGACATCGCCTTGGTGCCGATTCCCGTGTCCGACTTGAGCCTGGGGCTCTTGCGGCGTTACGACGTCGTGATTTTGGAGCGTGCCAAAACCCTCACCTCCCTTCAAACAAGGGTGTTGGCGGATTACTTGGAGCGGGGCGGGACGCTGGTGCTGGTGGGTGACTCGGCGACGGTTCACACCATCGATCCCTACGACGTGCTGACGGCCGAACAGGAAAACGCTTCGTTTTACCGGGAATTGTCGCGTTCGCTGGTCATCCGCAACCAGTCTTGGGACAGCGAATACGCCAAGGAAAGCATCAAGCACTGGCAGGAAACGGAGTGGTTTGACGTTCTGAACGACTCCTCGCGCGTGCGCACGGGCTTCCGGTTATTGAAGGCGGCGGTGGCCGCCGACTACAACCGCACGGTGTACCGTTCGCGGGGCCACTACGCCAATTTGACTATTGTGCGTCCCGACCACTTGGTGGCCCGGGGACTGGTTCGGACGTTGTCCAATACGTTCATCCAGGAATACGCCATCGTGCGCGCCGACACGTCCGCCACGGATATCCTGGCGTTCATCGAAGACGGCTCCGACCGGTATCCAGGCATCTTCGAGACCCGCTTTGCCGGCAAAGTCATTTACTTTGCCTTCCCTCCCGAGCGCGTGAATTCCAACACCCTCATGACGAACATGTGGGACTACATCGCGGCTTGTTCGGGAACCCCCTTTGCGCCGGATCGGACCGCCGCGGAGACGGAAAACCGGGACTGAGCGCCGTGCAAATCCTTTAAAAGGAGGGCACGTTTTATAAACAAAAGAAGGCAAGGTCTTCTTGAAAGTTTAAACTCACAAGTGGTGGTATTTGGATGAAGCGGGGTCAATACGCCGTTCCGGGTAAAGCGTACGAAAGCTTGATCCCGTTGATTCTCATCATCATTCTCGGCGTGTTCATTGCCGGCAAGTTCGGTTTGGTCAACCTCAGCTCCGTGCCGGTGGTTGGAGGACTTTTTCCCGCTCCCAAAATCAACGTCTACATCGTCGGAAAAGCCTCGGAACCCCTTAAACTCATGCTGCAAAGCGAGGACTTCCGCATCGCCGGCGTGACGTACGTGGCCGATTTCAGGCAGGATTTCATCGTTCCAGGCGTTTTGGATGACGCCGACGTCGTGGTTCTTCAGGGCTCTCGCGTGTGCGATCGGACGGCGCGGAAAGTCATTGCCGACCGCATCAAGGCTGGCGGAAAACTTATTGTCGTCGGCGACGCGTGCACGACGGTAAGCGACGACGTGAACGCCATCGGCTGGGACATCGGCATTGGTTCCTTGGGCGACGTCGTTCCGGTGACGTACCGGGCGGTATTGTTTCACGAACCCGTGAACACGCGGGGTTCGGTGGATGTCTCCGGCGGCAAGTTCCGCATCGTTTCCGTGGACCACCCCATGTTCAACGGCATCAAGAACTTCGTTTTCAGCGGACGCGTGATTGAAGTGCTTCCGAACGCCAACTCGAAGGTGTTGGCGTACATCGACAGCGTGGGCGGACGCCCCACCTCTCCGGCGACTTTTGGCATCATCGAAAGCCAGGGCCTCGTGGCTGGAAAGACGCTGTATTTCGCCTTTGACCCCGGCACGACCCAGACGGGCGGAAGCCGCAACATGGTTTTGAACACCTTGCTGTACCTGAAAGGCGCGAAGGGTTGAACCCGTTTTTTGGGAGAGCGGCCTCGCCGCCTCTTTCCTCCAATTTTGTTTTCAACTTTATGTCAGTCCCTCAAATACGCAACGCTTTATACTGCCGCGTCCATAGGGCGTACCGGTGAAAAAATGGCTACTAAGGAATACACGGTAATCATTGAACAAGGCGAAGACGGGTACCTCATTTCGGAAGTCGTCGAGCTCCCGGGTTGCCACACCCAAGCTAAGACCATGGACGAGTTGCTCAAGCGCACCCGTGAAGTCATCGAGTTGTGTCTCATGGAGAAAACCGTTGAAGGCAAGCAGAAGTTTTTGGGAATCCAAAAGCTGGCTGTCGGGTAAGGGTCATTTTCAAGCGGTTTTGACGTCATGACCAAGTTGCCATTGCTGTCGGCAAAAGAAGTCGCAAAAATCCTTCAAAAAATCGGTTTCCGCTTGGACCGTCAGCATGGGAGCCACATGTTCTTTAAGCATCCGGATGGTCGAACGACTACGGTGCCCAACCATCCCGGAGACGACGTTGACCGGGGGCTGCTGAACAAGATTATTCGAAAAGACTTGCAAATCAACCGTGACGAATTCATGAAGTATGCTTGAGGTAAACTAGGGCATGATTGTCTGTACCGGCTCCATTGCTTTGGACACCACGCGCACGCCGTTTGCCGTGTACGAACGGCAGTTGGGCGGTGCGGCGTCGTTTTTCTCTTATGGCGCCTCGTTTTTTTCCAAGACCCATTTGGTGGGCTGTGTGGGCGACGATTTTCCGGTTGAACACTGGCGGTTTTTGGAGAAAAAAGGCGTCGCCATGGACGGCGTGCAAAAAGGCGGAAAGACGTTTTTCGTGGACTGGAATTACGGTTTTGACTTGCAGGCCCGCACCACGAACAAGCTGGAATTAAATTGCATGCAGGATTTCAAGCCCGTTGTGCCGAAAGCGTGGCGGGGCCATGACTTCGTGTACTTGGGTACGCTTCCCCCCAAGCAACAGTTGTCCGTGTTGGAACAGATGGAAGACCCGAAGTTTTCCATGTTGGACACCATTGAATTCTACATTCAGAACGATCGAAGGAACTTGGACCGCGTCGTTTCCGCGGTGGATTCGGTTTTGTTAAACGACGTGGAGGCCCGCATGCTGGCTGACACGCCGAATTTGGTGAAAGCCGCGAAATACGTGCTGGACTTGGGGCCGAAACTGGTTTTGATTAAGAAGGGCGAGCACGGCGCGCTGTTGTTTTCCAAGGACTTCATTTTGCCGTCGCCGGCGTTTCCGCTGGAAGAGGTGGTGGACCCGACTGGCGCTGGAGACAGTTTTGCCGCCGGGTTTTTGGGGCACTTAACGCAGTGCAAGACGTGGGACGTTTCTTCTTACAAAAAAGCCATGGCTTTTGGACACGTCATGGGTTCTCTGGCTGTAGAAGATTTTGGTCTCAAGCGCCTCGCATCCGTTTCGAGGAAAGATATTGACGAGCGCTTTGGCTTGTACCAGCGCATGGTATCGTTTTAATTGGTTGATTGGCTCAATGAACATGGGAAGGTGTTTCCAGTATGGTGTTGAAATCCAAGCAGGTCCGCCGCGCGCGGCAAGTCGCTTTGAGGAAAAAACGCGACAAGTCCAAGCTTAAAGGCAAGCGGCCGAAAAAGAGGAAAGTCTGGTAATCTTAGCGAACCGCTTTTTGGATGGCTTCCGCGAACGCGTCGACTTCCTCTTTTTTCGTGTTGAACGACGTGACGAACCGGCTCACGTGGTTAATTGGATCCAATTCGTAGAAGGCGTAGTCTTTTTGCAAGACGTCGATGGCGCGTTGGGGTAGTTTGACGAACAAGAGGTTGGCTTCCACGGGGTGGAGGACCGTGAGTGCCCCCGCCTCCCTGATTTTTTCTTCCAGGCGTTTCGCCATTTCGTTGGCGTGACGCGCGTTTTCCAGCCACAAATCGTTTTCAAAGAACGCCAGAAACTGTGCGGACAGGTAACGCATCTTGGACGCCAACTGCATGGATTGCTTGCGCGTGTACGCGAATTCCTCCGCTTTTTCCGGGTTCAAGAAGACGACGGCTTCCGCGCCCAGCAACCCGTTCTTGGTTCCGCCAAACGACAGTACGTCCACTCCTTCAACCAATTGCTTTAGTGGAACGTTGAGGTAGGCGGCGGCGTTGCAAAGCCGTGCCCCGTCCACATGCAGGCCCAGTTTGTTGCGTTGGCCGCATTCCGTTAGGTCCGCCATTTCCTCCAAGGTGTACGTAGTGCCCAGTTCTGTGGACTGCGTGATAGAAACGGTAGTAGGCTTGTTTTGGTGGGGCGCCATGTGGCCCAAGTGGTTTTCCAGGGTTTCCGCATCCAGTTTTCCGTGGCTTGTTTCCAGGGGCAAGAGCTTGGAGCCGGTGAAGCGTTCCGGCGCCCCGCATTCGTCTTCATACGCGTGCGCGGTTTTCGCGCACAAAACAGCGTGGTGGGGTCGAGTGAGGGCTTGCAGCGAAAGCACGTTGGCGCCGGTGCCCGTGAAAACAAAAAAGGTTTCCGCTTGTTTTCCGAAAACTTTTTTGAACTTTTCCTCCGCTTTCTTTGTCCACTCGTCGTTGCCGTATGCGGGTTCGGGACCTTCGTTGGCATCCTGGACGGCTTTCAGGACGTTGGGGTGGGCGGGCGCCCAGTTGTCGCTGGCAAAATTGATCATGCGGTGCATGTTTTTGGGGGTGTCGGGTTTTTCAACCGTTTGCTTTTACGAACCAATTAAAACAAGAATACGCCGAGCACGTAGGCCATAAACCCGCCGGCAATGGAGGCCAGAAAGTTTACGGAGTCGTTGTCGATGACGGCGAATCCTTGGACGAGTTTGGCTTTGGTGCCGCAGGAGTGGATGGGTTGTTCCGTGCGTTTGCCGCATTTCGGGCACTCGTATTTGGCTTGGATGGTGGCGCCCAGCCAACTGTCCGCCACGGAGCCGAAAAAGCCGGCGACGGCGACGATGGCGACGAACATGGCCCCGCCGACGAATTGGGCGGTGAGAATGTCGGAGAATCCATGGACGGCCAAGTCGTTGTTCACGGTGTTTAGAAGCACGGCGGAAAGCGCGATGAAAACGGATGCCCCGGCGGCGGCCGCCAGGCCTCCGGCGGACACCACGCCGCTGTCGCCTCGTTGCGCTTTGCTGCGATGCAGGATGGAGTAGGCGTTGGGGTCCAGGATGCCGATTTCGGTGGCCCACGTGTCCGCGGTGACGGTGGCCACGGCCGCGGCGAACGCGGCGAATAGCGCGGCGTCAGGGTTCAAGAAGTGGATGGCGGCCAATACCACGGCGAACAAGGAATTGGCGAGCACCTGCCAGGCGTCGCGCACGTCGGTTTTCTCGTGTTCTTGCGTGAACGGTTTTTTCTCGTTTTTCTTGAACTTGGACCAGGCCGCCGAGGAAATGAAAAACAGGGCCAACAGCGAGAACCACGTCCAACCGCCCAACGCAAAAAGCGTGATGCCGACGCCCATGGCGGCAATGACTCCTTTTTCCGTCAACTGCTTTTTTCGGAAGGCGTAGATGGCAATCAACAGCGTGGCGATGACGCCGACCAGTGCATTGATTTGCGAGACCATGGGAGTTACCCGTTGTACCAAAAGGCCTAGTGATTTAATTAACGTGTTCCGGATTCACTTTTTGCATGCCGTGTTGTGGCCCTTTGACGTTTTTTCTTTCTTCTTAGCACGTGGTTTATCTAGTTCAGGCAAAATGACAAAAAAAAGGAAAGTGAGGTCCAACGGACCTCGAAACGGTTTACTTCCAGAGGACGAGGATGGCGCTTGACAAAAGCAGGGCCACCAAGTAGTACCCCGAATTGATCAAGTACAGCTTGACGGGTTTTCCTTCCCAAAGCACGAAGCCGGCCAACACCGTGGCGACAAAGCCCAGCCACATCCAGAACCCAGCCAGCAAGCCATCCACCAGGGTGGCGGCTTGCATGAAGCCGATGACTTGCGCGAGGATGAACGTCATGACTACCGCCGCCAAAAATCCCAGTCCCGCCGATTTCGGCATTTCTTTCTTGCCTTTCTCCATGTCCGAGGGTTTTATGCCCACTAGTTTCATCCATGAATTGCCAAAAAGCATGGGCGAGTACCACAAAAAGCCCAACGCCATTTGCACGACGGCCGCCACGAGCACGGCCACCAAGTTCACGTTCAACACCGCCACCATTTTTTACCACCCTCAATTCGATACTTCTTCAAAAAAAAAACAATTTTTTTACACCAGGTTCAAGGCGTACGTCAAGAGCACGCCGGCAAACACGAGCGCCACGGTGTTGACGACCTTGATCAACGAGTTCAAACTCGGTCCAGCAGTGTCCTTGAAGGGGTCGCCCACCGTGTCGCCGACCACGGCCGCCTTGTGCGTGTCGGAGCCCTTGCCGCCGAAGTGTCCGTCTTCCACGTATTTTTTGGCGTTGTCCCACGTGGCTCCGCTTGTAGCCATGAACAACGCCAACAAGAAGCCGGACACGATCACGCCTCCCAGCAATCCCGCCAGTGCTTCCACGCCGAAAAGCCATCCGACCAAAAGCGGAACCGCCACGGCCAAAACGCCGGGAATCAACAGCTGTTTGAGGGCCCCGGCTGTTGCCAAGTCCACGCAGCGCGCGTAGTCGGGCCGCGCCGTGCCTTTCATTAATCCTTTGATGGTGCGGAATTGGCGTCGGACTTCTTCCACGATTTCAAACGCGGCTTTTCCCACGGCTTTCATCAGCAGTGAGGCGAACAGAAACGGCAGCACGCCGCCAATGAACAAACCCATGACTACGGACGGTTTGAGCAAGTTGACGGTGGTCAGATGCGTGGCTTCTGCAAATGCGGCAAAAAGCGCCAGCGCTCCCAAGGCGGCTCCGGCGATGGCAAAGCCTTTGGTGGTCGCTTTGGTGGTGTTGCCCACCGAGTCCAGTTCATCGGTGACTTTCCGGACTTTGGCGGGTAGGCCGCTGGATTCCGCGATGCCGCCTGCGTTGTCCGTAATCGGCCCGTACGCGTCCAACGTGATGACCATGGCCGTCATGGACAGCATGGCCGCGGCCGCCAAGGCAATGCCGTACAATCCCGCGAAACTGTAGGCCGCCCAAATGCCCAACACGATGAGAAGTGCTGGAAGAGCGGTGGCTTCCAAACCCACGGCCAATCCCGAAATGAGGTTGGTGCCCGCGCCTGTTCTGGAGGCTTCCGCCACTTCTTTGACGGGCCGGTACTCTTTGGCGGTGTAATACTCGGTGATGAGGAACATCAGGATGGTAATGACGAGGCCGACTAGGGTGGTGTAAAACAAGTTGAGTTGGTCGGACGTCAAGACATAGAAGCCGACGGCGGACAAAACGGCGGTTCCAAACACGCCTTTGTACAAGGCGTGCATGATGTTTTGGCTTGAACCCAACCGAATGAAAAACGAGCCGACGATGGATGCGATTCCAGCGACCGACGCCACGCCGAGAGGAAGCAGTATGTACTCCAACGCGGTTCCGCCGAGGCTCGCCGCCGCCAAGCCGCCCAACAACATGGCGGCAATGAGGGTCACGGCATAGGATTCAAACAAATCGGCGGCCATGCCCGCGCAGTCGCCCACGTTGTCGCCGACGTTGTCGGCGATGTACGCCGGGTTTCTGGGGTCGTCTTCGGGAATGCCTTTCTCGACTTTGCCCACCAAGTCCGCACCCACGTCCGCGGCTTTCGTGTAAATGCCGCCGCCCACGCGGGCAAAAAGCGAGATGAGGGATGCGCCGAAGCCAAATCCGATGAGCACTTCCAGGTTGCTGTAGATGCTGTAGAGCCCTGCGACGCCCAAAAGCCCCAAGCCAATCAAGGTAAATCCGGTTACGGCCCCGCCTTTCACGGCTACGTCCAATGCCGGCTTCAATCCCGTGGTGGCCGCCTGGGTGGTGCGCACGTTGGCTCGAACCGAAACCATCATGCCTACGGTGCCAGCCAACGCGGAAGCGATCACTCCGCCCAAAAAGGCGATGCCGGTGTCGAAGTTGATGAAGTAGCCGATCAAGGCCGCCAGCAAAACGACGAAGATGACGAGGGTCTTGTATTGGCGGGAAAGGTAGGCGGACGCGCCTTCCTGGATGGCTTTGGCAATGGACTGCATTTTCTCGGATCCCGTCGGCCTCTTTAGCACGCTAAACGTCAGGTATGCGGAAAACAAAAGCGTCAAAACGCCGGCTCCAAAAGCCAGCGGCAACATCAGGCTCACATCCATGGGACAACGACACCTCTAAGTGTTTTTGGTTTTCAAAAAACGACGTAACGCTTTAGGAATCCGCCTTTTAAAAACCCCGTTTTTTGACGTGGCCCGTCTAGACCATTTAATAGGGCATGGGTTTCACCTTGAAACCATGCGCGGAACACTTTTTTGGGTGGCGGCTTTTTTGTTGCTGGGGTGTGTGCAGTCTGACTTGCCTTCCCTGGAAATCGTTTCCGTTTCCCCTCCGCTCTCGGTTTCCGTTGCCCCTTCTGTTGCCACCGTAGGGCCTCAAGTTTCAACTCCTTCTCCCGCCGTTGAGCTTGTTTCTCCGACGCCTTCCGCTTCCCAAGCGCCTCTTGCCTCCGCGTCTCCAACGCCCAACGCCTACGTGGATCCGTTTTCCGTGATGAAAAGCCACGACGACTCGGTTTCCCTGGAGTTCGAGCAAACCGTTCCGAAAGGAAAGCCCGTCTTGTTCCGCGTGAATTCGCCGGTACCCGTGTACGTGCACGCCCAGCAAAGCTGGACGGTTTACAAGCAATACGGCGACGACTCGTTTGAAGAGTTTGCCAAGTTGCCGGTGGACAACTACGCGTGCTGGCCTTCCTGTTCCAACGCATGCGGGCCTGGCGCCTGTACGCCCGTCAGCAACGCCTGTCAACAAGCCGCTACCTGGGTGTGGGACCAGAAATCGTTTGACGTGGGCGCTGCCTCTTGCTCGTTTGGCAAAGTTTCGTGCGTGAACGACCGCGTGCCGGTCGAACCGGGTTTGTACAAGATCGTCTTTATTTACAGCCTGTCGTGTCCGAACGGAACCTTTGACTCGTCCTTGGATATCCGGACGTTCAAGCAGGTCTTCCAAATCCGCTAATTAAAGGGAGTTCAGAACACGGAAAAGTCCAAGAAAAAGGGCAGTGCCAGCGCGACGAGGCTGATGAGGGCAAACAAGGCGGCTCCCCGTTTTGGGAAACTGACTTTCGCGCTTTTGTACATGACGTACGCCATTTCGCCCATCAAAAGCGCTAGCATCGCGAAATAGTACGCCATGAACAATGTCACGTCGAAGGGCCGAACCATCAAGCCCACCATGGCCCCCATTTGTCCGCCCATGACCCCAGCCATGACGCCCTCCATTCTTCCCAACGCTCCGCCCCAACGCCCCATGGGCACGCCCACCAACAGGCCCAACGCCGTTCCGCCCATCATGCCCAGCACGTAGTCGCCCGTCGGCAAAACCAAAAGCGTTCCCGCGGCAAAGCCGGCGACGGTCCCATACGCCATGCCCACCATCATGCAACACATTTCGCTGGTCTTGGCGTAATGCTTGTACGCATAGGCGGCGGACAAAAGGATGATGGCTAGCGAGAAGCCGAAGGCCGCAACGTACGAATAGAACAACGCCATGGAAATTGCACCTGCTAAAACGTCAACGACATCAACATAGGGGAGTGAAAAGGTTTATAGGGTTATCCGAAACCGATCCGCCGATTTAGACTGTGATTTGTTTCAACGCATGTGCCCAAGACGGTTTGAAACTAAGAAAGGGGGAAACGGCTTCTCCACGTTCTGGCTGTCTCAGCGTGCCGTGCGGTTGTAGAGGTGTGCGAACACGTAACCGCTGGCGTACGCCAAAACGAGCCATGCGACCAGGCCCGACAAAACGCCGGCCAGGCTCCACGTTGGCATTTGCAGGCTCACGCCGTGGAACATGTTTTGGCCCAGCATCATCGTGGGGTTCTGGAATGCGTACCAGGCCAGCGCGCAGATCAAATACCAGGCGCCGAACACGGCGGAAAGCGCCATGCCGGCCGCTTTTTCATCCAGTTTTTGCGATTTCACGATTTCATCAACCTCGCCTCCCGTTTAGGCTTTCTCTCAAAAGTAATGGTGTCGTCTTGTTATTCTTTTTCGTAACGCTTCTTCGCGCGGGCGGCTTTTCCGGAAAACCGGTTCACGTCCCCAACGGTTTCAACAACCCCTGCTTTTCTTCGGTTTGGTCATCTTTTTCCCCACCTCCTTTCCGCGTCTCGCGTCAATGCCATCACTTCGGAATGCCGTGCATGACGACCCACATGCCGCCGAACGCGGCGACAAAGCCCAACCAAAGCGCGATTTCCTTCCAGTCCATGACGGTTTACCTCCTGTTGGCTAGTGGCAGGTTTTCCCTTCTTTGTCGGAGTGCGCCGCCATCATCAGCACGTGGGACCCAATGCACAACACCAGGGCCGCCGGCCATAACAGCGGATGGCGGAATCCCAAGGCGTAGGCCGCGCCCAAGACGATCCACGGGCCAATGCACAACGCCATTAACAAGCCGTGATTCTTCGCAAGGCCGTCCACGCCTTTTTTTATCCAAGCGTTCATCCCGTGTTCACCCGACGATTTGCTGTAGCGTCTTTCCGGTCGCCTTCTGCAACGCGCCCGGTTCGACTTGCTTGAGGCAATCGGCGTAGCGGTCCGGGTGGTGCGACAAATGCTGGACGTTGCTTTCGTCGTTCAAGTCGCCGCATTCGTTTCCCAACGCGGCGGCCTTCTGCTGGTAAAACTGGAAATTCTGGCCGCCGGCCAAGACGTTGCCGCCCGCGTCTTTCTGGACGCCTCCCGGCGCGTACACGAAGAAGGCGAACGCCAACGCCATGACGGCCACGAAAACGACGACATACTCGAAATGTTTCATCCCACTCACCTCAATGTATCGATTTGAACCAAAGCGACGCCGCGTGTGCGACGAACAACGCCGCCGCGGCCACGACGTAAAACGGCAGCCACTCTTTCAAGGGAAACCGCAGTGCCGCATCCAGAAAACCGTCCGTCTTCAGGCGCGAGTCCTGGTAGCAGGACAGCATGTACCCAAGCCCGCCGATGTTGCTCAAAACGCCCAAGAGCAGGAAGCTGTCTTGGTAGTAGGACAGAAAGGAAGCGGCGGCGGCCAATCCGAATGCGGGCAACACGTCGGCGGCGTGGTGTGCGCAGCAGGCCGCCATGGAAAATGCCGACGCGCCGCCGGAGGCGGCGACGCCTTGGGCGTTGGCTTCGCGGTGGAGCCGGCGCAACCGGAAGTACAATTGCACTTGGAGGCCCAACCCCGTGGACAAAAGGGCCATCCAGCCAGCCAACGAACTGATTTGCAGCAGGGCGTGGCCGAATCCATTGAGCCCGGTCAACAAGGCCAAGTAAAACGCTGGCAGCACGGCGGCGGCCAGCACCCCCGCCAGAACGTCGTGGCGCTCCAAATAGGACGTCAGGCCGTCCTTTCGTTTGGCCGCACGGTTCCGCTTCTTCATGCCAACACCGAGTACAAGATGAATGACGCCAACGCGATGGCGGCGATGCCCAGGGCAAACTTGAACTTCTTTCGGTTGTCCTGCTCCAGCGTTTCCAACCGGTTCAGGACGTTTTCGTTGGATGCGAACAAAAGCGTCAAAATCAGCGGCATGACGAAGAAGACGTTGTACAATGCCAGAAAACCCACGCCTTCCCAGAACGTCGTCGATACGGTCAAGAATCCCAGAACGGCTAGGTAAATGCCGCCGGCGCAGGGAAACGCGCAGAGGCCGACGAGCAGGCCGGCGACGAAAGCGGCAGGCAACGTGGCTTTTTGGATGGCGTCGTTAATCCACGGCTTGCTGATTTTAGGGATGGCCAATGTTTCCTTTCCGGTGAATCCGTCGCGGATGCTGATGAGTCCGATGACGACCAACAACAGCGAGCCGGCGATGGCGAAGAAGTGGCCCGGGAAAAACGACACGGCCTTGAAGATGCCCAGGCCGATCAAGAAGTACGTGAAAAAGACGCCGGCGATGTAGGCGCCGCCCATGAGCAGGATGTGCCTTCGCGAGCGCTGGAGCGAAAGCAAGAACGCGATGAAGAACAGCAACACGGCGAAACCGCAGGGGTGGATGCCGTCCAGGAATCCGGAAGACGTCACCAACGCCGCCAATTGCCAGAAATCAACCATGTTTTTTCCTCTTCATCTCCACTCCGTTTTGGCCGTTGGACGACTGGTTTTTCTTCAATCCGAGAAACGCCAACAGGCCGGTCATGGCCAAGAGAATGGCTGGAATGACGTACTTGGAGTAATCCTCGGACGGCGGGGTTACGGGTTCGCCGTTGACGGCATAAATTTGGCGTTTTCCTGCGTACAGTACGGCGTACGTTTGGACGTTTGGCTGCATGGAGTCCTGGTAAACCACCACCGGTTGGTCGGGCTTGGGCGCGTTCAAGTAGCCTTGCACCACCGAAAGCGGCACGTGTCCTTCCAGAACGTAAACGCCATCCATGACCGCCACCATGTGGCCTTGCATGTCCAACGGCACGCCAAAGCGGGCTTGAAGTTCGGCGACTTCCCGGCGGTCGTTCGGGCTGTTCAAATAGTCGCGGACCACGACTTGGTCCGCCGCAACCCCGTTTTCCTCCAGCATGGCGAACAGTTGCTGGAGGTACGGCCCGCAGTGGCTGCAGGCGTCGTTTTTGTACACCAGCATGCGCGGCGTGGCCGCTGTCGCCAGAGGCACCAGCAGCAACGCCAGCGCCATGTAAACCCAAGGGTAACTCGTCATTCGTCTCATCCCCTCCCTTTTTTTCAACAACCGCCGACCATGTTCGGCAAGCCGTTCAAGCCGCCGGACTGTGCCGGAGCCGCCGCGACCAATGGCTGTGCAGACGGGGCGGCCGCCGGCTTGATTTTCTCCAAACTGGACTCTAGGTCGGCCAGTTCAACGCTTTGGAATGCCGCGGCCACCAAAACCAATGCCAACAAGGCCGTCAACGCCAACATGTGGTCCATGGTTTCAGCATCCTCCCACCATGTTCGGCAATCCGTTGAGCGCGTTTCCACCCACCGCCGCGCTGGCGGCCTGTTGTTGTGCGAACTGGTCGGGGTGCATGCGTTGCATCATTTGTTCATACGTTTCGCCCCCGCCGGAAGCAAGTTGCGCTGGGGCTGAAGAAAGCGCGACGGCGCCGGTCTTGGCGTACAACTGGTTTTTCAGGCCGTTTAACTCGAATGCCTGGAACGCCGAGGCGACCAGCACCAGGCCCATGAGAGCCGATAGAATGACGATCTTATCCATGGCGATGACCTCCCTTTATCTTTGCGGTTTTTTTTGGCGCGTCAATGGCGCACATCCCTTTCTCGCGCGGCTGGCAATCGAAACAGTACTCGCTTGTGTCGCCGCAACACGAAAGGTACGGCTTTTGGCATTTCTTGCATCGTTGCATTTTCTTTCAGTCCTCCCTTTTCAACAACCGCCGACCATGTTCGGCAAGCCGGCGACTCCCTGCGCTTGGCCAGCGGATGCCGCGGCACTTTGCGCGGTGAACCCGCGGTACTTGTTCGACGTCAAATCGATGGTGTTGACGTCCTTTCCAGCGGATTCAAAGGCCAGGGCCTTGGTTAGAATCTGTTTGGGGAAGAACAGCGTCTTCCACTTGCCCAACTCCTCCAGGACTTGTTCATCCGTGTACTGGGTGCCGTGCTTCGTAATCAGATACTTGGCCAGGCCCCGCATGGCGTACGAGTGCTGGCAGCCGCACGCCGCCTGTCCGTTGGGGAAAATGATGGACTCGGCGCCGCAACAGTACTCGCAGGAAATCGGCGAGGCTATTTTCACGTACCGCGCGTTTTGTTCAGCCGAGAGCGTGATGCCGTCATCCATGGGTGCCATGACTTTCATGGCCGAGACGGGGTCGTCGTACGACACGCCCAGTTCATTGCCGTAGACGGCGGGTATTCCGCGGGGAATGATGCGGTCCGCCAACGCCTGAAGGTTGGCCGCGGAAATTCCGTCCGATGCGCCAGACGAGCCGACGGGCGTGCCGGAGCCTGTCGTTATCTCGGCGGCCGCATACGTGGCCATGCCGTATTGAATGTCCGCGATTTGAAGCTGGTTGAACGCCATGATGGCCACGGAAAACGCGGTGAGCAGGAACAAGGTCCAAAGCCAGTGCGGACGAGTCCGTTCCGCGTTTCCATGAGACTCCTGCGCGCGTTGCGTTGGATCATGATGATGCGACGGTTCATTCTCTTTCATCTAGACACCTCTCGAAAAGCATTACATTATATGAAACACTTCATGTTAATAAACCTTTGCAACGCTTGTAACGCATTCACCGGGTCACGTTGACCGCGGTCGCGTTGCCAAGGGCCTCCATGTTGCGGAAGACGAACGCGCCATCCGGCTCTTGGCTGCCGACCTGCGTCCAGATTGAAGTCAGTGCGTCGTACAGTCCAGCATCCGGAGACAGAAGCACAGTGGGCACCTGCTTGACGTCGTATTTTTCAATCAGCCCGCGTCCTTGGACGGTTTTCACGTCCCAGCGCGTGACGTTGCCGATGACCACTCCGAAATTGGCCAGGATGGCTTGGTGGGTCTTGACGTCGTAGCAGGACGTGCAGGAGGCGTCCACCAATTCCGTCAGGTCCACGATGCCCTCGGTTTGGTTGGACGTCAAGTTCAAATACGGCGGCGTCGCCTGGCGCCAGACCAGTGCGCCATCCGGTTCGACGGAACCCACGTCCTGCCAGGCCTGCAGGAAGCGGGGGTAGGTTTGGGCGTCTTTGGAAAGGATGAGCAAGGGCAACGTGGTCGCATTGTATCTTTGGATGAGTCTTGTGCCTTCTGGTGACCTGGCGTTGAATTCTTGTTCCGAACCGATGGCGATTCCGGCCTGCTTGAGTTGTTCGGTTAAGGGAGCCAAATTGACGCACGATGTGCAGGAGGGCTCAACGACGCGGGTCAATTCAACGCGGCCGGTGACTTCAAGCGTCTGGGGGTTGAAGTAGACGGGTTCCTGGGCCACGAAAACGTAGGCATCGCCGCGACGGGTCCAGCCTTGCGAAAGAAAGGGCCGCAAACGGGCGTCGTCAATCTGGCCGGTGACAATCGCGGTTGGCGCTTTCGTGACGTTGAATTGCTGGATCAGCGCTTGGCCTTCCGGAGTCTGGAAATCAACGAGGCGTGCCTCAACGGACGCGAGAGAAGGAAGCGTTTGCATAACGCTTTTTGCGTTCCAGCAGTCCGCGCATACCGGGTTGACTAATTGGATGACGTTGATTTTGGGCAACGGCAAGGGCGTGGGTACGGCTAGTCTGGATTCCAGGGTGTTGCCGGCCTCCACGGATTGCCAAAGTGAGAAAGAGGCTATCATCAGAGTCGCGGCGGCAAGCACGAGGGCGATGCTTTCCATCCGGTTTTGGCGCGCGTGTAGGGGGGTGTTTCGTAAACTCATTTTTCATTCAACCTCATTTTGTAATGCAACGCATTAGTGTTACATCTATTAAATATCTTTTCATTAAATGAAATGCTTTGCGTAAAAGAAATGCATATATAGCCTGGTGTGCCAATCCGTGGTATGGTCAAGAAAGCCGACGCCGTATCGGATGTGCTTAGCCCCTTGGAATCCAAGATCCTTGAGACGCTCTGGGAATCCGGGGGGGAGGCTAAAGTACGCGAGATTTACGGCCGAATCAGGAAGCGCCACCCGTGCGCCCAGACCAGCGTGGCGGTGACGCTGGACCGGCTGTATGCACGCAAACTGGTCTCACGCCGCATCACCACCGGCCGCGGCGGCTTGGCGTACATCTACCGCCCCCTGCAATCCAGGGAACAATTCCAGAAAAGCATCGTGCAACAAGCCGTGGACCGCCTGGTGGCGCGTTTTGGGGACTCGGCCATCAACTATTTCGACGAAAAGTACCGCAAGAACAAATGACGCAAGAACTATATCGGAAACTGATATAAAGCCGGAGCGGGAAAGTCGTACGTATGTGGGGTATGGCCGATCACGTCATTGATGCCGGGACGCTGTTCTTTCAGGACGGCACCAACGTCACGCTGGTAGCGGCAAGCCTGGCTTTCGCCGTCTTGCTTATTTTGTCATCCCGCTACTTGGGATTTTCCGCGAGAACACGCTCGATTCTCATGCATGCTCACGTGGCGTTGTTGCTGTTTCCGTTGGTCTTCTTTGCCACCACGCTGACCTGCAAGCAGGCCGGACTTTGCGAAGTGGGTCTGACGCAGACGCTGCTTTACGTCATTCCCATCACCTTGGCTTTGGGTTTGGCCTTCGGGTTGCTGGTGGTTCCAATGCTTCACCGTTGGCGGGCGCAGCCGGAAGCCGGGCGCTGGCAACGCTTCATCCATCGGCACGCCGGGGAATTGGGAATGCGGAAGGCGCCCGACGTCTTCATCGTGGATTCGGGTAGGCCTGAGGCGTACTCCACCGGCGGATTGAGGCCCGCCATATTCATCACCGTCGGCATGTCTGAAACGCTGTCGGAGCGGCAGATGCAGGCCGTCTTATTGCATGAACTGGCCCACATCCGGGAGGGCTCCTACGTCCTCAAGCCGATTACGCGGCTTTTGCAATCCGTTTACCCCGAGCCCATCGTCGCGCCGGCGGCCATGACCCAAGAAGAGGAGCGCAAAGCCGATGCCTATGCTACGTGGGTGCAGAAGACGAACGTCCACCTGAATCGGGCCAAGCGGAAGCTGGCCGAGTAGGATCGTGCTTGAGAAAACCATGAAACCGACGATTCCCAAAGTGCACAACCTGTTGCGCCTATCCATTCTTTTGCGGTTGAACCAAACGCCGGCCCATGGTTACCAACTTATTTTGGATGTGGGCCGTCAACTCAACCAGAAAGTCAGCGCCAGTCACGTCTACCCTTTTTTGCGGGAGTTGGAAAAGAAAAAGTGGATCCGGTCAAAACGAAAGGGCCGCGCCACCGTGTTTGATTTGACTCCGAAGGGACGCACCCAGGTCGCCGTTTTGTTGACGCATTTTGGCGGGCTCTTGCAGGCGGCGTTGGGCGCCCGGATCAAAACGTGCGCGCACTGCGGGTGCAAAGTGTTTGAAGGCGGCCACGATTATCGCGGACGGACGTACTGCTGCCACTTCTGTGCGCAAGCCATGGAGCGCCGCCCATGACACGCTTTGTTGCCTACGTGGCCGCCTTGACGGTCGTGCTTGCACTCGGCCTTTTTCTCGCCCCCCAACTCGTCGCTTTCGCCGCCGGCGGCCTGGCGCCCGAGCAAATGCCTCCCGCGATTTTCATGGCTTTTGCCGCGTTGGGGGGTTTGGTGGCGTTTTTCAATCCATGCAGCCTCGCCGCGTTTCCCGCCATGGTCAGCCTCGTGTTCAACGCCCAAAAACCCCAAGCGCCGTTTTGGGCGTTGGCGGCGTTTGCGGCCACTGGCCTTGCCGCGTTTTATGCGTTGGCCTTGGGCGTGCTTTGGCTGTTCGGTTCGGCGTTGGCCGGTTTTCTGGTCAACACCCGCATTTTAGCCGGCCTCGCGTTGGCGGTGCTTGCCGTCTTTCTTTGGTTTGACGTGCCGCTGGCCCGCTATCTTCCGGCGCCGCGTTTGATGCCAGCTGGGCGTCCCCGAGGTTTTTTCTCCATCGGTTTTTTCTACGGGTTGACCGGCGCCTTCTGCACCACGCCGGTACTGCTTGCGTTGTTCGTGTTTCCCTTGGCAACCGGAGTTCAAACCGTGGCCCCTGCCTTTTTCTTTTTCGTCTTGGTTTCCGCGCTGGCCATGTTTGCGGCCACGTACCTGGCTCTTGAAGCCCGCCAAAGCCTTCCGAATACCCCGTCGTTCATCCGCATCCTTCGAGGCTTGTCAAGCCTGGTTTTGGCTTTGGCCGCCGCGTACCTGCTTTTCCCGTACCTACCGCAAGCCACATAAATATGGGCGCGAAAAAAGAATTGGATTAACGCACATGACGGATTCTTCTTCGCAATCCCAAGACGATGCGGCCTGCAAAGACTGCCCGCCGCAACCGCCGGCCGCCAAATCGGACAACGCCATGTACTTCGGAGTATTGGCGTTTTTGGTTTTGGTCGGGTTGACGGCTTCGTACGCCTTCTACTTGAACGGCGCCCAAAACACGGCCCCGCAACCCGGACTTCTTCCCGGTGTTGGCGGGGGCACCCCGGACGCGCAGGACGCCGAAATCCGGCTTGAATCGTTCCGGTACCAACCCAACGTGTTGCAGGTCCAATCCGGCAAACCCATCCACTTGACCATGACGCGCGTGGACGAGGCGGGGTGCGCCAATTCCGTCGTGTTTTACAGCCTCGGCAAATCCGCGCCACTGCCCAAAGGACAGCCCGTCGCGTTTGACTTGCCTTCCATGCAGAAAGGCCAGACTTTGGAATACGGCTGCAGCATGCGCATGGCCGTCGGCAAGATCGTGGCCGTTTAGGCGGCGGGTTCGGTCCTCCTTTTTTCAAGTTCCGTTTTTCCGGCGCCCTCGCCTGGGCGCGCTTGGGCCGTAAAGCTATTTAATGCGGACGGCCATCACTATATCAAAATCGGATATATAGTCGTCCACGAAAATAAGACGACGAAATAGTCGTGAACGACTATCTAGCAAACGGCTCTCAAGTCTTGCGAGACTTTCGAGGTTTGCTATATTCGGTTTCAAGAGGTGCATGGTATGGTCAAGACCAAGTTCGACGTGCGCGGCATGCATTGCGCGTCCTGTGCGGCCACGATCCAGAAAAACGTATCCAAAATGCCGGGCGTGTCGAATTGCCAGGTCAATTACGCGACCGGCAAAATGGACGTCGAATACGACCCCAAGACGCTGGGGGCGGCCCAGTTGCGTGACGCCGTCAAGAATTCCGGCTACCAGCTGGCCTAAGGCGTTTGAATCGTGAAGACCGTACTGCACGTCATTGGCATGAGTTCCCCGCACTGCCAGAACCTGGTGCAGAAGGCGCTTGAAAAGGTTCCGGGGGTCAAAACCGCGGAAGTTTCGCTTTCCAACGAAAAAGCCGTGGTGCAACACGGGGAATCCGTGGCCTTGGACGTCCTTCGCGACGCCGTGGTGGACGCGGGCTACGACGCCGAACCGTGGGTTGAAAGCGAGTCTTCCGAGCAAGTCCAAGAACGCGAGATGGCCGAGTACCGCTTCCGCTTCCTGTTTTCCCTGGCGTTAAGCATCCCGCTTTTGGTCCTTTTTTTCGAGCACTTGGAATGGATTTTTCTTCCATTGCCGGAGTGGTTTGAAGCGTATTCCGCCTGGATTCAGTTCGCGTTGGCGACTCCCGTCATGTGGGTCAACCGCGTCATCTTCATCCGTGGAGTCCGCGGCATCCTGAACAAGTCCCCGACCATGGACAGCCTGGTGGCCATCGGCGTAGGCGCGGCGTACCTCTACAGCCTGATGACTACCCTGGGCTTCAAAGGCGACTTGTACTACGAAGTCGGCACGTTCGTACTGACTTTCATCGTTTTGGGAAAATGGTTGGAAGCCATCGCCAAGGGAAAGACGTCGGAAGCCATCAAGAAACTCATGGGTTTGCAGCCCAAGACGGCCACGCTGATCAAAAACGGCCGCCAAGTCACGGTGCCCATTGAGTCGCTGAAAGTCGGCGACGTCTTTCTAGTTCGGCCCGGCGAAAAAATTCCCGTGGACGGCGTCGTTTTTTCCGGGGACAGCGCGGTGGACGAAAGCATGGTGACCGGCGAGAGCATGCCTGTTCACAAGAAAAAAGGCGATTCCGTCATTGGCGCCAGCATCAACAAGCAGGGCAGCCTCACCTGCAAGGCCACCAAGGTGGGAAGCGAGACGCTGTTGGCGCAAATCATCAAGTTGGTTGAAGAAGCCCAAGGCCGAAAAGCCCCCATCCAGGAACTCGTGGACAAAGTCAGCTCCGTGTTCGTTCCGGCGGTGTCGGTGTTCGCGTTTCTGGTGTTTGGTTACTGGTTTTTCGCCGCAGGACAGCCCTTCGAGTTCGCTCTTTCCGCCTTCATGGCCGTTTTATTGATCGCGTGCCCGTGCGCGTTGGGTTTGGCCACGCCCACCGCCATCATGGTGGGAACCGGTCTTGGGGCGCAAAACGGCATCCTGTTCAAAACGGCCAAAGCCCTCCAGGAAACGCGGAGGCTGGACGCCATCGTGTTTGACAAGACCGGCACGCTGACGCGGGGAGAGCCCGCGTTAACCGACGTTTGGACTGAAAAAGGTGTTTCCGAGCGCATCCTCTTGGAGAAGGCGGCGTCCGTGGAATCGCTTTCCGAACATCCTTTGGCTCAAGCCATCGTCCAGGCCGCCAAGAAGCAAAAGATATCGTTGAAGAAAGCCTCCGCGTTCCACGCCGTGGCCGGAAAGGGCGTCACGGCGTCGGTTCAAGGAAAAAAAGTCGCGGTGGGCACCGCATCCCTGGCGGGAAAAAAGCTGCCCGCCGCCGCCGAAAAACAAAAGCACGCGTGGGAAAACGAGGGCAAGACCGTAGTCACCGTTTGGATGGCTGGGCGGTTCGCCGGCCTTTTGGCGGTGGCCGACACGCTCAAGGACGGTTCCAAGGAAGCCGTCAAGCGCTTGCAGCGCATGGGTTTGGATGTGTACATGATTACCGGCGACAATTCCCGGACCGCGAACGCGATTGCCCGTCAACTCGGCATTGACAACGTCCTGGCGGAAGTGTTGCCCAAGGACAAGGAGAAAAACGTGCGGGCCCTCCAGAAAAAGGGCCGGACCGTGGCCATGGTAGGCGACGGCATCAACGACTCGCCGGCTTTGGCCGCCGCGGACTTGGGCATCGCCATGGGCGGTGGAACGGATGTAGCCATTGAAACCGGGGACATCGTACTGGTTAAAAGCGACGTGCGCGACGTGGTCACCGCTATTGACTTGTCGCGTTTTACCATGCGGAAAATCAAGGAGAACCTGTTCTGGGCCTTCGGTTACAACGTGATCGGCATTCCCGTGGCTGCCGGACTTCTTTATCCCTTCACCGGCTTTCTTTTGAATCCGGCCATCGCGGGCCTGGCCATGGCCCTTTCCAGCGTTTCGGTGACTTCCAACGCGGCCTTGATGAAGCTGTACAAGCCGCCGCTAAAAAACGTGAAGCCGGTTCATTCCTGAGTTTTTTTACGGTAAGAGTGGGTGACGCGGCGAAACCGTCCGGCCTTATAGCACGGGACGTTCATGTAAAAAGGAAACGCTGAAGGTGGTTGAAAATGAATCCAGACGACTTCATGTACGCCGTTGAAACCCGGAAAAGCGTGGACGAGGCCACGGTCTCCGTTTTAAGTGCCGTGGAAAAAGCGGGTTGGACCGTGTTTGGAGTGTACGATGTGGCCGAGCGGTTGGCCGCCAAAGGCTTCCAGCAGAAACCGCTGAAAATCATCGAGATTTGCTCCGGAAAATACGGAAACGAGTTTTTGAACCGGAACCGTTTCGTGTCCTTGTGCATGCCGTGCAAGATCAACGTGTTTGAAAAGGATGGAAAGACCGTCATTGCCGGCATGAACCCGGCCATGGTTTCCGAGTTTTTCCCGGAGATTTCCAAGGAAAAAGCGGAGCCGGCGGCGAAGGAACTTCGACAAATGGTGGATGCCGCCAAGTGAAACGGGGTCGGGCCCGCTACGTTTCCGTTTTCAGCGCCTGCAAGACCATTTCTTCGGGTGGGTACTCGAAGGATTTGCCTTTCCACCAGTAGGTTCGGCACGCCGACAACCCGTACCGCGTCATTTTTTCAGCCATGGGGTCCACGTCCCGTCCGTTGACGTGCAGGGTGGGCGAACCCAAAAAACGGTGTTGTTCGGCTTCTTCTTGCGTGTTCACGACGATGGTTTTGATTTCAACGCGGACGCCGGATTCCGCAAACGCCTTTTTCAGTTCTTCCAGTGCCTTCGACCAGATGTGGCAGGTTTGCGTGTGGTACAGTTTGACGTCCATACATCAATTCTTGGAAAACTCGCTTAAAACGGTTGCACCGTTTTTGGAGAGCCGAAGATAAATGGGCTTGCCGCCGGGGTTGACTTCCTCCAAAAAGCCTTCTTCGAGCAACAAGTCCACGTGTTTTTTGACGGCGACGTGCGAGAGTTTGAGCGTCTTGGCCAACGCGTTAAGAAACGCGGGCTTGTTTTTCTGGTTGGCGTGGTGGACGAGCCTCAGTATTTTTCGGCGTACCTCCGCGCCTCGGCTCCAGTAAAACAGGATGGACTTGTTCTGCACGCCATCACTCCACGCGTTTTCTGATGCGTTTCATGGTCTGGTAAAGGCCGTGCGAGGCGTACGCCAGGCTGAGCGCACCGGCGATGGCGGCGACTTCCCCAATCGCCGTGGTGGTGCCCGTGGGGATGAGGTTCAAGTCGTGGGGGACGGAGAGCCAGTACGGCATGGCCAGCGCCAAGGCGGCGACCAAAAAAAACGTCCAATACTTTTCGCCCTTGGTTTCCTGCGACAAGCGGTACGTGTAGTACACCGCCGCCAGAAAACCCAGTGACGCCAACAACACCAACCCTTGCGTGAAGGCGTTCGTGTAATCCATGCAAAACCACCTGCAAGGCTTCGGAGCCCGAAAGATTTAAATGCGCGGTCCGCGCAATGTTACAAAAAGGTTACATTAGGAACCGGTGGTTTTCTTGACGGAACACGAGTCCACGCATGCTTCGCACGCGCATCCTTCTTCGCATCCCCGGAGCGATTCCGGTTCAAAGGCCTTGTACGTGTTGGCGGTTTCCGTCGTGGTTTCCTCCCTGATTTTGTCGTTCGCCTTCATTTCCGCTTCCGGCACCCTGGCTAAGGGCCTTTCCGCCATCCAAATTTCCGGAGGCGGTTCGGCGGCCCTGGCGCCGGCGGCTCCGCAACCCACGGCCCTTCCTGCCGCTGACGTGGCTACTGTGTTGGGCTCGTTTGCCGCTGGGCGTGGAAAGTCGGATGCGAAAGTGACCGTGGTCGAGTTTTCGGATTACCAGTGCCCGTTCTGCCGAAAATCGTTCAACGAAGTCATTCCCTCCCTTTTCAAGGATTACGTGGACGCCGGAAAGGTGCGCTTCATTTTCAAGGACTTCCCGCTGTCGTTCCACCCCAACGCGCCGGTGTACGCGGAGGCGGCGCGGTGTGCTGGAGACCAAGGCAACTATTTCGAGATGCATGACAAGATTTTCGCCGAACAGGACAAGCTGGGCCCAGGCACCGTGGACGTGCCTTTTGACAAAAAATGGGCGGAGGAACTCGGCTTGAACGCCGCGACGTTCAACGAGTGCTTTGATTCCGGCAAGTATACGCAAGCCGTGCAACAGGACTTCGCCGACGGCGTGAAAGTCGGCGTGTCCGGCACGCCCACGTTTTTCGTCAACGGCTTGGCCATTGTCGGTGCGCAACCGTATGCCGTCATCACGCAGGCCATTGATGCGGAGCTTTCGGGTTGATTTTGCTGGTGAAGTCATTGCGTGAGGCGTGGCGTTCCGTTCGACTGGCGTTGGCCACCGTGTTTTTGGACGAGACGCGGCAGGCTTTGGCGGCGGGTTCCGCTGTTTTGTTCGCCGTGCTGTACGTCTTGGTTCCGGTGTTCACCATTCCCGGCAACACGTTGGAATTCTGGCTGGCCATCGCGCCGTGGTGGACGTACGCGTTGTTGGCGGCGTACTCGGCGGGCATGGGGTTGTTGGTCGCCATGATGCATTACGTGTTGACGCAGGACCGCCACGCCACGGGCGCGGCGGCCGCGGGATTGGTGCCGGGATTTTTTTCGGGCTTGTATTCCACGGCGGCGTGCGCGGGGTGCCTGGCCGGCGTGTTCTCGTTTTTGGGTTCCGGCGCCACGCTGTTCTTGTTGGAGCACCGCGACGCGTTTTTGTTGGCGGGCGGGGGCCTGACGCTGTCGTCGCTTTACTTTTTTTCGGGTAAAGTCAACGGCGCTTGCGCGTCGTGTCAAGTCAAGGAGGAGAAACGCACATGAAGAAGATTGTCTTGGTTTTGGTGGTCTTAGGCTTGGTGGTGGCCTCGTTTGCCGCGTTCAAGTTGTCTCAAGGGCTTCAACCGCAATCCGGCGCATTGTTCTCGTCGGAAGTATCTTTGGAGAAGGGTCAAGCCGTGCCGGCGTGGTTTGTTTCCGACCAGGATGGGCCGGTGGCGGGGCCGTGCACGGCGGTGTGCGAGAACGGAAAGACGGGTTCGCTTTGGTTTTCAAGCCTGAGGTAGTTGCCACATGACGGACGAACACCGGTGCACGGATTGTGGCGGCGCCTTCAAATCCGCGGATGCGTTGCGGGACCACGAAAACGCCAAGCATTACGTCGCGCCAAAAAAACCGTTTTTGGACTTCAAAAAGCACAAAGGAAAAGTGTTGGTGTTGGTGGTTTTGGTGGTCTTGTCCGGCGGCATGCTGTACTTGTTTTCGCAAGGCGGTTCGGGTGCCGGGGCGGTTTCGTACCCGCCCAAGTTGTCCAACGCCCCGATTCATTGGCACTCGCAACTGGAAATCTTCGTGGATGGAAAACCGGTGCCCATTCCAGTGAACATCGGCATCGGCGTGCGCCACGAGCCCCTGCATACGCATGAGCCGGACGGCGTGATTCACGTGGAGTCTCCGGACACGCGGGATTACACGTTGGGCAACTTTTTCGCGGTGTGGGGCACGCGCTTGGACGCGAAATGCGTGGGCCAGTACTGCGGTCGTGTTGAAATGACGGTGGACGGGTCGGCTTCAGACCAGTTCGGCGAATTGTTGCTTCGGGACGGCCAACAAATCGTGTTGAAGGTTACGACCTAACGCCCCGCATTTTTTTTATTCCACGAATCGGCCGGATTCCTTCAATTGCCTGTCTTTTACGGAGCCGGCCTTGTTCAGCTTGAGGCGGTCCGTCTTTTGGTCCCGGCGATACGTCAAGCCGAATTCTTTCAACAACTTTGCAATCCCCTCCATTTTGGGGTAGACGCCGGCGACGCGGCCGTTTTTGGCGGGTTCGCCTTCCAGGATCATGAGGCGGTGGGCGGTGTTCAAAACGAATTCCAGGTCGTGGTCGATTAAAAGAATCGAGCCGCCTTCCCTGGCTTTTTCGCGTAACAGCCTTGACAGCATGACGCGGCCTTTCACGTCCATCATGTTGGTCGGCTCGTCCACTACGTAAAGCGGCGCGTCCTTTGCGAGGGCTTCAAACACGCGGACTTTCTGGAGTTCGCCTCCACTGAGCTGGTTGAAGGTGAAGAACTCTTGTTTTTTGAGGTTCATGTCGTGGATGAAGCGTTGCTGGAACGGCGTGTCGGTGCGGAGAACGCCGAGCACCAAGTCGTCGGAGCGCTCCAAGAGCTGGGGTTTAAGCGACCCGCCGAGTTTCTCCGCGAAATGCGCGGCCAGCGTGCTTTTACCTGTGCCGTTTCTTCCCACCAGGGCCACGATTTCGCCGGCGTGAAGCGGCACGTCGGAAGGATTGGAAACCGTGAAGGTGCCCCGCGTGATTTGGGCGGATGGAAGGGAAACGTTTTTTTCGACGTGTTTTTCTTCGGCGCCGGTCTTGAACTTGACGGGCTCATCGCGGAAGCGCACGTTTTCCCCTTCCAGGAAGCCTTCCAGGAACATGTGGATGGCTCGGTCGGTGGAATACGGTTGGGAAACGATTCCGTACACGCCGGGTTCGCCGTACAAGATGTACGTCTGGTTGCAGGCATAGCTTAGAAGCGACAAGTCGTGGTCTACCAAGAGGACGTGTTGGTCTTGGAATTTGGTGCGGAGGTACTCGACGAGTTTAATGCGGTAGGCGTAATCCAAAAACGCGAAGGGTTCATCCAACAAGTACGCCCCGGTTTTCTTGCACAACGCCGCCGCCACCATGACGCGCTGCAGTTCGCCTCCGGATAGCTCTTCAAAGTCCCTGGTCCAAAGCGATTCGAGGTCCAACGCGTCCTTGAGTTCGTCAAGCCGTGGGCCCCCGATTTTTTCCAGAAGTTTGCCGACGTTGCCCAAGTGGGCGGACACCAATTCCTGGGGTTTGACGACCAACGATTTTTTTTCCGTGAAAAAGTTCTGCCATTCCTTGACGGGCATTCGCTGGATGTCCAACGTGCGGTTGAGCAGCTTGATGTTCGTGCTTTTCCCACACCCGTTGTCGCCCAGCATGCCGTACACGCCCTTGTTGGGTAGCGCCAAGCCATACAATTTGAAGCTGTTTTCTCCGTAGGAGTACACCAGCAAATCTTCCACGGGCGCGACGAGGTTGACGATGTCGATGGCGTGGAACGGGCATTTCTTGATGCACAAGCCGCAGCCGGTGCACAGCGGGGCGGAAATGACGGCCAGTTTTCGGTTATCCGACAAGACAATGCATTCCTGGTTGAGTTTGTTGACGGGGCAGACTTCAATGCATTCCAACTGGCATTGGTCGGGTTTGCACAAGTCTTGGTTGACAACAGCCAAACGCTTTCCTTGCGGCATAAAGTTTTCACTGGATTTGTTTTGAAGAGTTCCTGGTTTTCCGCGTTAAAAACGCTTTTGCGCGGGTCACCGGCCAGCAGGTCTGCCGCCGCTTTTATAGCAAACCCCGCAAATTTCACAACGAATAGGCGGGGTTTGCTAGACAGTAAACCACGACTATTTTGTCGGGAAACTTTCGTGGTTTACTGTATTGCCGTGTTTTCCCGTTGATGGGCGGGAGGGCCAGACCGGTATGTCGGTTATTCTGCATTTGGACATGGATTGTTTTTTCGCGCAAGTCGAAGAGTTGCGTTATCCCGAAATTCGGGGAAAGCCGGTGATCGTCGGCGCGGATCCTCGACGTGGACGGGGCCGGGGCGTGGTGTCCACCGCCAACTACGAAGCACGAAAATTTGGCGTTCATTCGGCCATGCCCATTTCCCGGGCGTTTTTTGCGTGCCCGGACGCCGTTTTCCTGCCTGTTGATTTCCGGCATTACGGCGCCGTTTCCCGCCGCATCATGAATCTGGCGTCGTGTTTTTCGGCGAAGGCCCAGCCGGTGAGCGTGGACGAGTTGTACTTGGACTTAAGTGGCCGCTCTTTTTTGGAGGCCGAGGCGTTGGGGCGGCAGCTTAAGGCCCGCATTCTGGAAGAGGAGGGGTTGACGTGTTCCGTGGGCATCGCGTGGAACAAGGCGTTGGCGAAACTGGCCACTTCCTTGAAAAAGCCGGATGGTTTGACTGTTCTTCGGCCCAGTGAACTTGAGGCGCGGGTGTGGCCGCTTTCCGTGGACACGCTTTCCGGCATTGGAAAGAAGACCGCGGCGCGTTTGGAGCAGGTGGGCGTGCGAACCATTGGCGACTTGGCCAAGACGCCGGTTCGAACTTTGGTGGAGCACTTGGGGGTGTCCGGGTTTTATTTCCGTGATTTGGCGTGGGGCAAGTCCGGTGCCGAGTTGTCGGAGGCGTGGCGGGCGAAATCCGTTTCCCGCGAACACACGTTTTACCAGGACACCGCCAACGCCGTGGACGTGGTCCAGACCGTATACGGGTTGTCGGAGCGGGTCTTGCGGGACGTGAAGAATGAAGGCGTGTTTTTCAAGACGGTGGGCGTCAAGCTGCGGTTCTCGGATTTCACGACTCTGGTGCGGTCGAAAACCGTCCGCTTGAGCCAGTCCTTGGATATCGTCACAAGCACGGCGAAATCCTTGTTGTTGCCGTTGTTGGCTGGGAAAAAGGTGCGGTTGGTGGGCGTCCGGGTAAGCGGGTTCGTGGATGCGCAGGGGCAGAAGACGTTGGGTTAGCCGGTTTGGGCTTTGTCGGCGGCTCTGCCTTTTTCTTCTTCGGCTTCCGCCTTGCGTTCCAGTCTTCGTTTGGTGACTTTCAGGGAAAAGAACAACTCGGCTTCCAAGCGGTTGAGGTGTCCTTGGATTTCCTTCATGGTGGCTTTCATGGAGGGTTGGATGTTGTACTCCAATGCGTTGACCCGGCGGTTGGTTTTCTCGATTTCCGTCAACAGTTTTTTGAGCGCGGACTCCGTTTCCGCGAGTTGGATGATCATGGCCACGGATTTCTCGAAGGCGTCCACGGCTTCGTCAAATCCAGCGGAACTTCCTTGCAGGCTGTAGCCGCGCTCCAAAATGTTGCGTTGGATGGCTTGGCCCTGGATTTTGGGGATGCGCACGCCCATAATGTTCTGCTGGGACACGGAAATGCTGGGTGCTTCGTGGGCGGCCACCGCCGCCGTCTCCAAGAAAAGCCTGGAGTGCATGGCTTCGGCTACGGCCAAGGCCCGGTAGGCGGCGATGAGTTGTTCGTCGACAAGGGTTCGTAAGTCTTTGGCTTTCTTGATGACTTGGAAGAACTCCAATACCAGGGCGTCGCGCTTCTGTTTGAGGAGCTTGTGGCCTTTTTCGGCGAGCTTGAGCTTGCCTTTCGTGTTGAGAAGTTCCATGCGGGTGGGCTTGACGTTTTCTTTAGCCATGACTTTTCACTCCGTTTGAGGGGGTCGAGGCCCAGGGCGGGCCAAGGGGGACGCTTCCCCCTGGGGCGACCGTGTTGAGAAGTTCCATTCTAGTCGGTTTGACGTTTTCTTTAGCCATTACGTTCCACTATTTTCCGTCCTGAATTTCGTTTTTTCCCATTTGATTAATTCTTCTACTTTTCTTGATTTTTTTTTGGTTTTTTTTCTTTTTGTCTTCTGGTTTGGTGTTTTTTTTCAGAGTCCTTTTTTTCCTTGGCCTTCGAAGCGGCGGGCGGCTTCCAGGACGACCCAGGTTTTGGCGTGGGGTTCGTCGTCGTCCGTGAACGCTTTGGACAAGAGTTCGGCAAAGCGGGCCGCTGTTCTGGGGTCGGCGGCCATGCGCCGCAGGCAACGCGACGCATGGAGTGCGTCGTTGGCGTTGGAGCCGTCGACGTGGGTTTCGCGGTCGGAAAGCTTTTCCAAGTCGTAGAGCACTTGGGCGGCGGTGTAGCCGTATTCGTCCAAGTGCGTTTCGGAGAGCGCTTTCTGCATTTCCAGCGTCAAATTCATTTCTTGCCTCCGGCGCGGAATTTCCGCCCGTATTTTTCGAGGTGTTCCGTTTTGACGCGTTTGAGTTCGTCTTCGGGGATTTCCGACAACAACTCCCACCCCAAATCCAGGGATTGCTCGATGGACCGGTTTTCGTGGCGGCCTTGCTGGACGAAGCGCTTCTCGAATTGGTCGGCGAATTTCAGGAATTTCTTGTCTTTGGCGCTCAAGGCTTCTTCGCCGACCACGGCCACCAATTGCCTGAGGTCGCGGCCTTGCGCGTACGAGGCGTAAAGCTGGGAAGAAACGCCGGCGTGGTCTTCGCGGGTTCTGTTGGAACCGATGCCGGCGTTCATCAACCGCGACAACGACGGCAATACGTCGACGTTGGGGTAAATGGTTTTGCGGTGAAGTTCTCGGCTCAATACGATTTGGCCTTCGGTGATGTAACCCGTCAAGTCGGGGATGGGGTGCGTGATGTCTTCTTCCGGCATGGTCAGAATCGGCAGTTGGGTGACGGTGCCTTTGCGGCCCTTGATGGTGCCGGCGCGCTCGTAAATAGAGGCCAAGTCGGTGTACATGTATCCGGGGTATCCTCGGCGTCCGGGCACTTCTTGGCGGGCGGCCGCGATTTCGCGAAGCGCGTCGCAGTAGTTGGTCATGTCCGTCATGACGACGAGCACTTGCATGTCTTTTTCGTAGGCGAGGTACTCGGCGGTCGTCAGCGCCATTCTTGGGGTAATGAGGCGTTCGATGGAGGGGTCGTTGGCTAAATTCAAGAACAGCACGGCTCTTTCCAGGGCTCCGGTTTTTTCGAAGTCCTTCATGAAGAACTGCGCTTCGGCGTTGGTGATGCCCATGGCCGCGAACACGACGACGAAGTCTTCGTCTTTTCCTCGGACGGTGGCCTGTCTAGCGATTTGTACGGCGAGTTCGTTGTGGGGCAGGCCGGCGGTGGAGAAGATGGGTAGCTTCTGGCCGCGAACGAGGGTGTTCAGGGCGTCGATGGTGGACACGCCGGTTTGGATGAAGTCGTGGGGGCTGGCTCGGGCGTAGGGGTTGATGGCGAACCCGTTGATGTCGCGTTTTTCCTTGGATACGACGGGAGCGCCTTTGTCGATGGGTTGTCCGGTGCCGTCAAAGACGCGGCCAAGCATGTCGTCGGACACTGGCAACTGGAGGGTTTCGCCGGAGAAGCGGATGCGCGTGGTTTTGGTGTCCAGCCCCGTGGTGGCGCCGAAGACTTGCACGGCGGCCAGGCCTCGGCTTGATTCCAGCACTTGGCCCTTGAGTTTTTCGCCGCTGGGCATGATGATGTCGACGGTCTCGTTGTAGGCCGCGTCCTGGATGTCTTCGACGAAGACGATGGGTCCGAAGATTTCCTTGACGGTCTGGTATTCCTTAATCATGTGATTCACCTAGGCGGTTTTTTCTTTTCATGGATGTTTCCTTTCTTGTCAAAAAAGAAAAGATCCGTTTGGTATTCTTTGATCATTTTGGTTTCACCGCAATGCGTGCTCGAAATCTTTTTGGATTTGTTCGCACGTGGTCTTGACTTGTTTTTCTGGGATGCGTTTGAGTTTGGAGATTTCTTCGCGGGCTTTGGCGGAAAGGATTTTTTCCAGGGATACGTCTGTGGCCAGCGCGTCGTTGGCCTTGTCGTAGTAGTGCAGGATGGTTTTGATCATCCAGTACTGCTTCTGGGGCGACGTGTACGCATCATCGGGGTCAAAGGAATTTTGCTGTAAGAAGTCTTCGCGGATCATTTTCGTGGCTTCCAGCACCAAGCGCTCCTTGTCCGGGAGGGCGTCGGGGCCGATGAGTTGCACGATGTTTTGGAGTTCCTCTTCTTTCTGCAGTAAGTTCATGGCTTTGGCGCGCAAGGGGTAGAATTCCTTGGCCACGTTTTGAGCGTACCAGTCCTCCAGTTCTCCGTCGTACAGCGAATAGCTTTTCAGCCAGTTGATGGCGGGGTAGTGGCGGCGGCGGGACAAGTTGGCGTCCAATGCCCAGAATACTTTCGTGATGCGGAGGGTGCCTTGGGAGACGGGTTCGGAGATGTCGCCGCCGGCAGGGGAAACGGCTCCCACTACGGTGACGCTGCCTTCGCGGTCAGGGCTTCCAAGGCATTGGACTTTGCCGGCGCGTTCGTAGAATTCCGCGAGTTTGCGGCCCAAGTACGCAGGATAGCCTTCTTCGCCTGGCATTTCCTCCATGCGTCCCGAGATTTCACGCATGGCTTCCGCCCAGCGCGACGTCGAGTCGGCCATTAAAGCCACGGAATAGCCCATGTCGCGGTAGTATTCCGCGAGGGTGATGCCCGTGTAGACGGAGGCTTCTCTGGCCGCTACAGGCATGTTGGACGTGTTGGCAATCAACACCGTTCGCTCCATGAGGGGTTTCTTGGTTTTGGGGTCTTCCAGTTGGGGGAATTCGGTGAGCACTTCCGTCATTTCGTTGCCGCGTTCGCCGCAACCAATGTAGACGATGATTTGTGCGTCGCTGTATTTGGCGAGGTCTTGCTGATTTACCGTTTTCCCGCTTCCGAAGGGTCCTGGAATGGCGCCGGCGCCGCCTTTGGCCATGGGGAAAAACGTGTCGATGATGCGCTTGCCGGTGACTAGGGGGTTGGCAAAGCGGAGTTTTTCCTTGACGGGCCTGGGTTTGCGAACGCTCCAGAGATGGGAGAGTCCGACTTCGGTCTTGCCGATGTGGGCGACGCCTTCGCGGACGGTGTATTTGCCGGACTTGATCCACGAAAGCGTGCCGGCCTTGACCATGGGGGGAACGAGGATTTGGTGCGTGATGTTGGTTTCCTGAACAGTTCCCAGTACGTCGCCGGGGCCGACGGCGTCGCCTTTCTTGGCCATGGCTTCAAACTCCCATTTTTTCTTGATGTCCAACGCCGGAATGTTGACGCCCCGCTGGATGAAGGCGCCTGTTTTTTCCTGGATGACGTCCAAGGGTCTCTGGATGCCGTCGAAAACGGCTTTCAGAAGGCCGGGGCCGAGTTCGACTTGAAGCGGTGCGCCGGTGCCGACGACGGCGTCTCCTGGTTTTAAACCTGAAGTGTCTTCGTAGACTTGGATGCTGGCGCGGTCGTACTTGAGGGAAATGATTTCTCCCAAGAGTTCTTGGTCGCCGACTTTGACGACTTCATTCATCTGCGACCCGGACATGCCTTCCGCGACGATGACGGGCCCGCTGATTTTTGCAA
This sequence comes from Microcaldota archaeon, assembly GCA_016207165.1. Lineage (GTDB taxonomy): Archaea > Micrarchaeota > Micrarchaeia > Norongarragalinales > Norongarragalinaceae > JACPGT01. Next base: position 76,832 of record JACQQD010000011.1, on the reverse strand, counting down.
GTTTACCCATATGCTGCACTCACCTTCAATTCGAGAATCATTTCATGATGTCCACGCCGATGGCGCGTTTGACCATGGCCGCCAGGTTCGCACTGCCTTTGGCCTGCTTGGTTTTCTTGCCGGGGATGACCACCACCACGGGCTTGGCGCTGTCCGTGGCGTGTTTCTGGAGTTTGGGCGAGGCGTCTTGGAAGACGTCTTGGCTGACGATGAGGATGCCGATGCCCGGGGTTTTCATGGCGGTATCCAGTTCCTCGTCGGGCCTGCCGTTGGCAACAAAGGCGTGCCGGATGCCGGCGAGCCGAAAGCCTAGAAGCGTTTCCGAATCCGCCAACACCGCGATGTGATCCATTTCATCCACTCAGTACGTACAAAAACTGTTTCAGGTCCTCTTCGACGCCGAAGTGCTTGCCGAGGGCCAGGCGTTTGAGGTTGTTGACTTCCGCGCTTTTGAGGTACAAAAACCCCAGCACGACGCCGAAGCTCAAGACGCTGGTGCGGAAGGTGCGCAGGACGCGTTCGACGAATTTTTTTTCCAACGCCATTTCCAGGGTGCTCAGCGTATGTTTTTTTTGGTAGGCTTGGAGCACGTCGTCCGGCAGGTCAAGCAGGGCGATGGCGGCGTCAAGGCTTGGGGCGTCCAACAATTGCTTGACGCGCGGGGACGCGGGGCCCACGAGTTGTTTCTCGATTTGTTCGCTGGAGGCAAATGACTTGAGGCGAAGCACGAGCACGGTGTTGGCCAAGTCCGTCTTTTCGGTGAGCAGTTGGCGCGTGCTTTTGCGCTGGGCGACTTTCGAGAAGTCCATGACGCGCAAAACGTAGGCGCGGTCAAGGGCCACGGAGAGGGCGCGGTAATCTTTGTCTTTGAGGATGCTGGCTTCGTCGGCTTTGACGCTTTCCCAATACGGCGTGCCGTGCAATGCCTTGACGGTGTCCTCCCAGGTCTTGGCGGCCAAAAGCTTTTCGTTGAGTTTCCGGCTTTGCGGCGTGGCGTTGACCAGCTCCGGCGAGGAAATCTCCTGTTCCAGGGCGCGCTTGGAAATGATGGTTTTGACGTCTTGGACTTCCCATTCGCCGACCATGACGGAGAATGCTTTCTTGGCTTTTTCAGGCAGGATGCGCTCCAGTTTGGTTACCGTGGCCAACCAGTCTTTTTGGAGCCCTTCCAGGACCAGTTCCACGCCTTGGAACTCCTTGGAGGCCTCCACCAACGCGTCGCGGTACGCCGTCTCCTGAAGCATGGCCGTCATTTCGGGAATGCTTTGGACGTTGTAGAGGTTGCGGTACTGCTCCGGCGTCAAGAGCCTGGTTTCCATGGCTTTGATGCGGGCGTTGGCGTATGCGTACGTGAGGTCAGGCATCAGAGTTCCTCGAAGATTTTCTGGCGGAGTTTCTCCTCGTTTTCCTCAAACAACGCTTCCAGGGTATTGTTCACGCGGATGCGCCCGTCGGGGGTAGCCGCCACGCAGCCGCCCAGGCAATCCATTTCCTCGGCGGAATACCCCATTTTCTTGAGTTTTGGGACGTCTTTTTCCCGGGCAAAAAGCTGGGCGTTCTTTCCGATTTTTTCGGCGGCTTCGTCCGCCAGTTTTTTCAGCACGCCAGCGTATTTTGGCGAATCGGCGAACTTCGCCAGCGCTTGCCGGGCTTGTTGCAATTGCTGTTGGACGAGGTGGTCGCGGGCTTCCGCAATGCGTTTTTTGGCTTTCAAGCGGGCGGCGGAGACTTGCGTGAGCTTGCCTTCCGCTTCCAACGCGGCGTCGGCTTTGGCTTTTTGCACCAGGGCCTTGGCTTGCTGTTCGGCTTCCGCCAGGATGGCGTCGGCTTGCTTTTTGGCTTCCGCCAACGCGTGCTTTCGCTGGCTTTCAGCCTCATGCCGTATTTCCTTCCGCAATTGGTCAAGACTCATATCCGGAACCCTTCTTTCTTTTACGGGGTTTTATGCGATCTTGCCCAACAGCAGAAAGCCGATGATGAAACCCAACAGGACGATGGTTTCCGGCAGGGCCAGCAGGATGATGACGGTTCCGAACGCGCTCTCCCGCTCGGCCAAAAGCCCCATGCCGGCCGCACCAATATTGCCTTGTGCGTACGCGGTGCCCAAGGCTCCTCCGAGGACGGCAATACCTGCGCCCACGGCAATCAATCCCGTTCCAATATCTATGGCCATATTTCGTTCACCTCAATTTGAACATGACTTTCATACGCGTCAAATTATTTGCGCTCGGAACCTTCCCGCAGCGACACGAATGCCGTGCCGCCGCCTTGGTAGAACTTCGAGAAGAACTCGACGTAATGCAGACGCAGGGACTGGATGGAGGACTCAAAAATGCCCAGGGCCAGGGCGAAGACCTGGCCCACGATGAAAAAGACGGTGAACAGGACGAATGCAACCAATCCGCCCAAGTCCAGCGTGGGCTCCAGTGGAATGGTGTTGACCATCAACGCCAAGACGGCGCCGACGATGCCCAGCGCCATGATACGCAGGTAGGATACGAGGTTGCCAATGAGGCTTGGAATCTCCAGCAACGCGTTTCCTCCTTCGGTTAGCAACAACGCGACCAGCGTAACGCCGGAGAGGCCCAGCCAGATGTCCGGGGAAAAAAATTGCCCGTACGATTGGAATACGTTTAAAGCCGTGATGTTCGCCGTCAACGACAGAAATCCAAGGATGCCCATTAACAGCACCAACCAGGACGCCTTGGCGATGGCGTGCTTGACGTGGTGTTCGCGGAGGTTCACGTAGGTTCCCAGCGCGAACCCGATGCCCAAATGCAGGAAGCCGAACACGAGCGACAACTGCATGAGGGCGTCGATGCCTTCGGCCTGGAGGCGGTGGATGAGGGGGTGGAGTTCGTATCCCAGTACTCGTTCGGCGCCCAAAAACTCGCCGAAGATGAATCCGAAGACCATCGTCCAAAGTCCGGATAGAATCATCATGCCGGAAATGCTTCGGAAAAAGCCTTCCGGATATTTCTGGCGGAGAATCAACGCCAAGGCCACCATGGCCAAGCCGTAACCCACGTCGCCTAAAATCATTCCGAAGAAGAACGGGAAACTCAAGAATACCAGAATGGTGGGGTCCAATTCGTTGTACTTGGGCAGTGAAAGCGCTTGCACCAAAAACTCGAACGGCCGGATGGGCCGCGGGTTGTCCAGTTTGGTCGGCGGGGTTTGCGTGGTTTTGACGGATTCCAAGAGCACTTTGTTTCCAAGCTGTTTTTCCAGGGCGCGCTCCAAGTCGCCGTATTTTTTTTCCGGAATCCATCCTTCCGCCACGCTCAACGTCACGCTTTGACCGAACTTGGTGGGAAGCTCGGCTTTCTTGGCTTCCACCTCCAAACACGCCAGCACGTCCGCGCACGCTTTGGCTTTCCGCTTCAAGAACCAGTCGATCCGCTTCTGGAGGCTGGAAAGCGCGACTTCCGCGTTCTGGCCGCGCACTTCGATGTTTTCCCAGGCCTGCCGAAACGTCGCGCCGTTGGGGTCGGGAATCTCGAGGCGCTTTTCGGCCAACGCCAAGACGGGTTGGACTTTTTCTTCTTGTTTGGCGTCGTAGGCGACCAGGACGTATTGCAGGTTTTCGTCGCGAACCGTTTGGGTTTCGTGCGGCACGCCTTTGAGGCGGTCCCACGGAAATTTTTCGCCGGGCTGAACGTACGCGAATTTCAGGCGGCGGGTGTGCAGCCACTTGGGGTTGATGGAAAGATGGCGGAACGGACGGAGTTTTTGTTCTTCCAAGTGGAGGTTGGATAACGTGTTGGAGAGTTCGGTGCGCTCTTTGAGCCAGGCAAAAATTTCTTCGATTCCCAATTCCTCAAAATCCGCTTCCAAGTCGGCCATGGCCCGCTGACGCCCTTTGCCTTGCGGCAACGGTACTTGGGCGGCCAACGACCGGAGGGCGATGAGTTTCTCTGAAATGGACCGGTACTGCTCCAAGGGTCGGTCCGAGGCGAAGTGTATCGTGGGGGTGACGTGGATGACGCCGAAATCGTAAAGCGCCTGCACGACGTCGGCCCGCATGCGGACCGGCGAGTACACGCGGATTTTGACGAGTCGTTCAGGGAAAAACATAATGCGGGAAATCACGGAAACAACAGAGGCAACAGCTTGTCGGACACGTCCAACTTCTTTTTTTCGAGGGCCGCTGCGTCTTTTTCCGCTTTCCTTAGGATGGCGTCGACTTTTTGGTCGACGTCTTCCTGCTGGGCGGCCAAGAGTTTTTCCCGCTCTTTTTCGGCTTGTCCGCGGGCTTTTTCGATGATGGCCTGCGCCTTTTTCTTGGCGTCGGCCGTGATTTTTTGCTGATCCATTTCGGTTTGCTGCGTCTGCTGTTCCAGGTTTTTTTCCTCGTCGGACAGGGCCTTGAGGTTTTTTGTCAGCTCTCCGGAGTCGTCGCTTGGTTGCATCAAATCAAACCCTGGATTCTTTGCCCTCCCCACGAGGCCAAATTCAAAACCAGTCGGTACGAGAGACGTTAATCGCACCGCCGGTATTTAAACGTTGTCAGCCGCTGGTGACCGCGACAAGGCCGCCCAAGACGCCCATGGCCACAAACAGTCCCCCGGCGTCGTACAACGCGCCGAACACCAAGGCGTAAAACACGATGGGCAACCAAAGCCCGCTTAAACCCATGTTCTTTTTTCCTCTTGAGACTCTTGCGTGAAACCTCGCCCTTAAAAATGTGGCGGGCCCTTAAAGCCCCCACCGTGGTTTGTACTGGGTGCATGCGCTCATGAGTCAAGTCAAGGATGAAAAACTGGGTTTCCAAGGCCGCGAGAAGATGGATTGGGCGCGCCGCCACATGCCGGTTTTGGCCCAAATCCATGAACGCTTCCAAAAACAGAGGCCTTTTGCCGGGAAAAAAATTGCGTGTTGCCTGCACGTGACCAAGGAAACCGGCATTTTGGTTTTGGCGCTTCAAGCCGGCGGCGCGCAGGTGTCGCTTTGCGGCTCCAACCCGTTGAGCACCCAGGACGACGTGGCCGCCGCTCTTTCGGAAGAAGGCATTTCGGTTTTCGCCTGGCGCGGCATATCCAACAAGGACTACTACCAAGCCTTAAACCGGGCTTTGGACGTCAAGCCGCACGTCGTCATCGACGACGGTGCCGACCTCATCAACACCCTTCACACGTCGCGCACCGAACTGATCAAGGGCATCCTCGGCGGCCAAGAGGAAACCACGACCGGCGTCATCCGCTTGCGCGCCATGGCCAGAGACGGAGCGCTTAAGTTTCCGGTGATTGCCGTGAACGACACGCCGACCAAGCATTACTTTGACAACTACTACGGCACCTCGCAGGGCACCTTGGATGCCATCATGCGTTCCACAAACGCCTTGATGGCTGGAAAAACGCTGGTGGTCGCGGGATACGGCTGGTGCGGAAAGGGCATGGCCCAAAAAGCGCATGGCTTGGGGGCCAAGGTGGTCGTCACGGAAGTGGACCCCGTCAAGGCGCTCACCGCGTACATGGATGGTTTTGCGGTGATGCCCATGGATGACGCCGCGAAAATCGGCGACGTGTTCGTCACCGTCACCGGCGACAAGGACGTCGTCCGCCAACGCCATTTTCAGTCCATGAAGGAGGGAGCGATTTTGGCGAATTCGGGGCACTTCGACTGCGAAATTAACGTTTCGGAACTCAAAGGCCTTTCCACGAAGGTTCAGCGCATCCGCGACAACAACGACGCGTACCGCCTCAAGAACGGAAAAACCCTTTACCTCATCGGTGAAGGCCGGTTGGCGAACTTGGCGGCGGCGGAGGGCCACTCCAGTGAAATCATGGATCTATCGTTTTCCGACCAGGCCCTGGCCGCGGAATACCTAGTCCAAAACGCAAAAAACCTGAAACCCGGCGTCCACGAATTGCCCAATGAGTTGGACCAGTTCGTGGCGCGAACCAAACTGGACGCCCTCGGCGTCAAAATCGATCAATTGACGTCCGAACAGGAAAAATACCTGGAAAGCTGGAAGGAAGGCACGTAACGCCCCGGCCGCGGGAAAAGACGCCGGCGCGCTTAGTCGTCCACCAATTCGACGTCCAGCTGGAATTGGTTCTCGCCGGACGCTGTGTTGATGACCATGAGCCCCATGCCCACCGAAGCGTTCAGCGTTGCGCTGAATGCGTTTCGGGCCTCGAAGGCTTGGATGTACGGAAACGCTCTCCGCTCGAAGGCGTCGGCGGGCAACTGCTTGGCTTGTTCAAACGCCTTGGAGTCCGGAAGCACGTACGCGTCTAGCGACCCCGTCGCGTTGGAAAGCGTCACGCGCATGGCCACCGTTTCGCCGAACCCGTATCCGGGGTCGTTCAAGTATACGAAGGAGTAGAAGTTCTTGCCCAGCGTGTACGCGTTGCTCCGCCGCAACCCCACGGCCGTGTACGCGAAAACGCATACTTCTTTTGCACAGTACGCGCCGACTCCGGCGTGGCTGTACAATCCGTCCACATCCAAGATGTTGGAGCGGTGGCCCGGGCTCTTGAGCCAGCCGTTGACTACTTTGCTGGATTCCGGCACGGTTCCGTCAAAGGAGAGTTGCGCGAGGTTCTCGTTGGCAACGAATTCAAACAATCCTTCCGCGCGCAGGCGGTCGTGGATGTTGGACCCCTCGGAGCCGGTATGCGCGAATCGCTCCTGTTCCACGAGTTCCTGGGCGTATTTTCTGGCCGCCGAGGCCGCGCGTTCGTTCCACTGTAACGCCTTCATTGCTTCCACGGCGCGCACGACGTTGATTTCCTCGAGGATGTCTTTCTCCAGTTTCTCTAGGGCCTCGGAGCTTGGCGGCTGGATTTCGGGTTTGCCGTTGGCCGGCAACGTGGGGGCTGGCAGTATCTCGGGTCCGTTGGGCGTCGGGGTGGGCGTGCCGTTTGATTTCGGGAAGCACAGGCTGGGGTCATCCACCACGCGTTGGTCCGGGCAGACGTACTGGGTTTGCGTGACGCAACCCAACAACGCCAATGCGGCGAAAAGCAGCCAAACGTTTTTCATGCGCGTTGACGTTCACGGCGCCCCCGGTTAAATAACTTGGTTTTTATTTTCGGTTCGCGTGACGTTTTCATGTGGGTGGCGAAGCTGAACGTCTGGCACGCTCACTCCTATGTCATGGAGAAAACGCGGAAGCTGGACGCCCGGCTTTCCGCGTGCTATTTGAACAGTTTCCTTGTCAACGGACAAAGTTTTTTGTCGCGCGTGGCGTTGGTCTCCGGCCCAGACGCCGAAAAACTCATCGCCGCATTCAAGGCCGACGCGCGCATCCACGTGGAGGACGTGGACGGCCGCCAGGTGTACTTCACCATTCCGGTAACGAACAACTTCCATGCGTTGGTCATGGATCGCAGCGTCTTTTTCCTCAAACCGATTTTGGCGGAAAAAGGGGAGGAATTTTGGACCGTGGGGTCGCATCGGAAAGCGGATTTGAAGCGTCTGTACGAGAAGATCAACGCGTTGAAACCCAAGGCTTGGGCCGAGTGGGTTTTCCTCAAGAAAATGCGCGTGGACTTGTTCAACCCCAATGCCTTTGAGCGGTTAAGCGATCGCCAGCGGTGGGCGTTTGTCCACGCGCTTTCCTCCGGGTACTATACGTATCCACGGCAAACCAACCTCAAGGAACTTGCGAGTCGGTTGAGCGTGCCGGAGACCACGTTGCGCATCCATCTTCGCAAAGCGGAAGCCAAGCTCATGCCTGCCCTGGGCCAGGCGTTGGTGGTGTGAATGCTCTCGCGGTACGTGCTGGGCTTGTCGGTTTTGACGTTCGGCCTGGTTTTTGCCTTTCCATCGTTTTCCCAGCCGCCCATGGCGCTGGTCTTTTTTTTGTTCCTTTACGCCAGCGTGTTTGAACTCGGCGTGAACCTGGTTTTCATCCACTTGATGGAAGACTTGGAACAACACATCGGTTCCACCCATTATTTCTTGGTCTACGTGCTTGGGGCGGTGGTTGGCAACTTGGGACTCTTCCTGGAAAGCCCGGTGTTTGGCGTGGCGGGAGGCGCCGCCGGAGTGCTCGCTGTTTTCGGCGTGCACGTGGTGCGCAACCCGGGCCAACTGGGTTTCGCCGAATTCATTCCCATGCCCGCGTTTCTGGCTGGAGCGATTTTGTTGTTGAGCGGCTTCGTGTTTTCCGGCAACCTCAACATGCTTCCCCTTTTGGTGGGCATCGGTTTGGGCATGACGTTTCGCGACCAAGGCGAACAACGGGCCCCCGGGCCGCTCCAGCACGTCGCTATTAAATAGCATAGCGTTAACGCTACAAAATCCATATGGCTGTCTTTTTCTAGGTTTTCAACCATGTGGGAATGGTTGGCCGTGGCCTTGGGCCTCTGGGTGGTTTGGCGTATCTTTTCTCGGGAAAGAAGCGCGCCGCAGGAACCGCCTAAACCCCAGGCACCGGTTCACTTGTGATTTCCGTGGAATGGCACAACATCGTTGAAGAGGACGGCGCGAACCTGGCGTTCCTCCACCCGTTCATCGACTTTTACCCAAGCCACTTCGTGCCCCGGTTTGGTTTTCAGCCGAACGTCGTCATGGAAATCCGGGGTGAGCACGTGCGCTACTTCTTGCATGATTCCTTCGTCAAGCGCCTGGACGACGTGTTCCACCGCTTGGCGGAACCCGATTTTTTTAGGCAGACCATGCGCGAAGTCCATTCCGGTTGTGAAACGCTTCATTCATTGGCTGAACGGGTTTCCGTCCGCAGCCTGCCTTCGTGGTCAGACCAAACCTTGTGCGTCCACGCCCAACGCATGTCCGACTCCCTTCAAGTCCTTTTAGGCTGGGGTTTGGTGCCGGCGTTGGTGGACGTAGGTGCCGAGCGCATCACTTTGGCGGCGAATGCCGAGCTTTCGACCATCGCCCGCAAGAAAAAGCTCTCCCGTCCGGTGGGGGAGTACTTTTCCGTTCTGACTTCGCCGTTGGAGGAATCCCTGCCCCGAAAAGAGGAATTGTCGTCGCTGGCCTTGGCGCTGGAATTCCAGGAAAGGGAAGTGGACGCCGATACGTCCCAGAAATCGCTTGAAAAACGTTTTCCCGATTTGTTTTCCAGGCTTCAAGCCCACGCCCGCGAGTTTGCATGGACTTACTTTGGATACTCGGGTCCGGCGTTGACTCCGGAAAAAACGTTGCAGGACGTTTTGGCGTTGTCTTCGCAACCCGATTTGAAAACGCAACGCGGCGCTCTGGCATCCCGTCCCTCCAGACTCAAGACCCAGCAAGACGCTTTCCGCAAGGAATTGGACGTCTCAGAAAACCAGTTGTGGAACGTTTTTTTGGCCCGTCAATGTCTTTACCTCAAAACCATCCGCCGCGACGCCATGTTTCACTCCGCGTACGCCTTGGACTTGATTTTGCGGGAGGTCTCCAAACGCACCGACGTGGCGCTGTCGCTTTTGCGGGGCGTGCGTCCCTCTGAGTTGGAAGCCGCTTTTTCAGGGTCGCTTCATGCCAAGGAGCTTTCGGACCGCAAGCGACTGGTCGTGTACCAATACGATGCAAACGAAGGCGTGATCCTTTTTTCAGGGGATACCGCCGAACGCTTCTCTGAAAACCACTTGAAGGAAGCCGACGTGGGCGACGTCTTGGAATTAAGGGGCCAATGCGGGTGCCCGGGCCAGGCAAAAGGAATCGCGAAAATCGTGGACACGCCTGCCGACATGGCCAGGTTCAACGCCGGCGACGTGTTGGTTTCCCTGGCCACCATGCCGGACATCGTGCCCGCCATGAAAAAAGCCTCGGCGATTGTCACGAATGTGGGTGGCATCACGTCGCACGCCGCCATCGTTTCCCGTGAACTGAACGTTCCATGCGTGATCGGAACCAAGATCGCTACAAAAGTCTTCAAAGACGGGGACCGAGTCGAAGTCAATGCTACGGAAGGCTGGGTTCGCAAAGTTAGCTAGTGATTATATCCAGCGCATTATCAAAAAACTCAAGAGACTTAGTTACCTGGGCTCTTAGATTAGTTTCGGTCATTTCGTATTTTTTGTCATAGCTTTTGACGTTTACCCCAAACTTGGTCTCTTCGCTAGTCCAACCTGGTTTTGTGGCGGTCAGCTTGGCTTTGATTTGAATTTTTTCTGGCAGATGTTGATGCTCGTATTTTGTCCTGAATTGACTTATGTCTAGTATCCATTGTGCGTATGTCGAGACGAACTTACGTGTATTTGAACTCAATACGTCGTATTTTTTTTGGCTACGTGTCGATGTCGCTAGAGCTTCTGCATAACTGACTAGCGAGTACTTTTTTGCGCCGAGTCGGTTAATATCAACTCCATCTACAATACTTAGAAGTTTGAAAATACAATCATTGCTGCGTTTGATTGTTCCGCAACAACAATCGAATTCGTAAATGTGTTTATTCAGTAGGGTTGTTTCTGCCGATAGATTTACCTGAAAAAAATACACTTTTTTTGGATCGCTCAGGCTTTTCTTTTCGAGTTGCTTTTTTACCTCCTTTTCGAATCGTTCTGCATGTATTTTTTCAAATTCTCCAGCAAATTCTCTGAACAATGTGAGGTGGTGGTTTGTTTTTCCCTGGTAGTACACTATTGTGTCTAGGATTGGTTTTGATTCTGCCTGTTTTAAAGCCAGTTTTCCAGTATATGGAATTATACAACTCGATTGTCCTTTTCCGAGGTGCAGGTACTTTGAATCTTCTATATAGCCGAATTCGTTGTCCCAAATAACTTTTGCCAAGTGGTTTCACTTCTTCGTTTGTAGTGCTCTAGCCGGGATTTGAACCCGGGTCGCCGGATTGAGAGTCCGGTATCCTTGACCGGTCTAGACGACTAGAGCGTTTCTGCGTTTGTCGTTTCTTTGGTGAAGCTTTCTTTCTTAAAGAAAGGTTCGACGACTAGAGCAGAAGAAGAGTCTTGTGGCTAGTTTTGTTTTTTAACCCGTTCGGGAGGGGGCGAGGAAGACGGATTTCCAGGGGGAGGCGCTCCGCCCCCGGGGATCCGGTCACGGTGCCCTTGACCGGTCTAGACGACTAGAGCGAAAGGACTTTTTCTAATGGGGCCGCCCGTTTTATAGGCTTTCTTTCCCTTGGCTTGCCATGGCGGACTTTGAGGCGTTTTTTGACGGGACGTACGGCCGGTTGGATGGCTTGACGTGCGGCCGACCGGTTTTTGGAAAGCCGTTCAACCACGAGACCGTCAAGTTGCCGCTGTCTTCGCTTACGCGCCACGGCTTGGTGTCCGGGACTACTGGAACTGGAAAGAGCCGGGTAGTCCAGCGTTTGATGGAACAGCTTTCCAGGCATGGCGTGCCGTCGTTGTTGTCGGATGCGAAGGGGGACGTGACGGGGTTTGTCAAACCCGGAAAGCCGTCGTCGGAGGCGTTGGCGTGGAGCGAGGAAGCAAAAAGTTTTGAAACGCATTTTTGGAGTGCGTCGGATTTGTTGGCATCCATGCGTTTCAGTCTTCAGGACGTGGACCCGGCCTTGGTTTCGCGGTTGCTGGAATTGAATCCGACGCAGGAAAGCCACGTGGTCTTGGCTCATGTCCGGGCGAGAAAGGATAGAATCGACTTGCATGACTTGGACGACTTGGCCGCGCTGTTGGAGAAGCTGGTTTCGGAAAAGTCGCCGGGCGTCTCCGCTCAAGCCGTCAACGTGGTTTTGCGCAAGATCGTGGAGTTGGAGCACAAGGGGCTTTCCGACTTGTTCGGCCATCCCGCTTTGGATTTGAATGACTTGCTGGGTTCCGGCCACCACGTGGTGTACTTGGGGGACGTCAGAAAGCATGCGTCGATTGCCTCCGTTTTGCCGGTGTTCTTGTTGTACCGGTTGTTCGTGGAATTGCCTCAATCCAGTTCCCTGAAAATCGTTGTTTTTTTGGATGAGGCGCACACGCTGTTTTTGGGTTCCAACAAGTCGTTGGTGGAGTTGGTGGAACGCATTTTGCGGCAGATTCGGTCGCAAGGCGTCGGCGTTTTTTTCGTGACGCAAAGCGTGTCGGATATTCCGGACCGGATCCTGGGGTTGCTCAACACGAAAATCGTTTTTGCGACCAAGGCGTTTACGAAAGCGGGGTTGGCGGACGTGCGGGCGTTGTCGCAGGGTTTTCCGAAAAGCGATTTTTACGCGTTGTCGCAGGAAATGGGCGGCATGGGCGTGGGGCAGAGCGTGGTGTCTTTTTTGGATGCGTCCGGCCATCAGTTGCCTCCGTTGAAGGTCCAGTGGTTTGCGCCGCAAAGCGCGATGGCGGCTTTGACTATTGAGGAACTCAAAAAAGCGGGCCAAGGAAGGCTCCGGGAAAAATACCGGAGGACCGCCAAGAAACGAAGCGCTCGCGCGCGGTTTGAGAGTCCGGCCACTCCAGTTCGAGGGGTTTCGGCGGTTTCGCGTTTCTGGGGCGTCGTGTCGCCGTATCTTTGGCGGTTTTTTTCGTTGTTGTTGCGTGGACTTGGGTGGCTGGCGAAAAAGGGGTTGGCCATGCTGGTGCGGTTCGGCCAATGGCTTTTCAAAAAGCCGCGGAGGCTGGTTTACTTCTTGCTTTTGTTGGCGGCCGCTTATTTGGTGTGGACGAATTGGTCAAGCATTCAATTGTTTGGTGAAACCGTTTCGGGTTTCATCCGCCCAACAAGTTCCTAAAAAATGCGGCGATGGCGTCGATTAACCCTTGCAGTCCCCCGTTTTGGGGTGGTGGGCTTTGCGTGGCCGTCGGCGTTTCCTGCGTGGGTTGCGTTACGGGCGTGGCGCTGGGTGATTGGGTGGGTTTTGGCGTGACCGTGGATAGCCCGGTTGGTTTGGCGGTTGCCGCTTCCGGCGTGGCCGTGGCTTTTTGCGGCGGTGCGTAAAGTCCCACGACGTAGCCCGTGTTGCCGCCCACGGTTTCGCGGGGGCCGAAGAACTGGAGTTCAAGCAAACCGTCCGTGAAGCGTTGTCCAATTCCTAAATCCGTGGATTGGAGGGAATTGGCTTTCTTAATCAAGAAGTACATTCGGTTGTTCTTGTACGCGTCCAAGATGACTTGGCTTCCGTCCGGCAGGGTGAACTCGTTTTTGAGGTTGGCGGTGGGAATGGATTTCTGGGGTTGCGGGTAATCCTGGAGGCTTTCTCCGCCGGGAAGGTAATTCCAGCTTTGGATGTGGGCGGAAACCCGGAGGGTGCCTTGGGGTTTCGTGACGCCGAAAAGCTCGATGGCGGCTTCCTGGACCAACGCTTTGGTTTCGCTTTGGATGGCTAAATTTTTATCGGTGACTTCCGCGCCGTCTTGGTTGAACAGTTTGAAGGCGGCCGAACTGGGGTCATAAAACGCGGATTCCAGGCGGACCGTCCACCCGCTTTGCGTTTTGACGCATTGGCCGATTTCCAGAGTCACGTCTCCGGAGTCGAACGTCTTGCTGCAGGGCACGTTTTGAAACAGGGCATTCGCACCCAATCCGAAGAGCGCGAGCAACACGAACGTGGCGGTAACCCATTTCATGAATGTACTCAACGCAGGGGCCCTATATTAACGGCGGTGTGATGCGCAGGGGGGCTAGTCGATTCACGCCCGGTACAAGATTTCGGCGGCCACGGAGGCCAAGTACATGAACAGCAGGATGCCTCCTTCCACGCGCGTGATTCTGCCTTTGATGGTGAACCCCATGAACAGAAAGGTGATCAGTAAAAGCGCGGGCACGGTGATGACGCGGCTGGAGGCCTCCAACGTGATGGGGCTGGTTAGTGCGAAGAGTCCCACGCTGACCAGGAGCGTGAAGATGTTGGAGCCAATGGTTTCGGAAATCGCGAGTTCCTCCATGCCGCGGCGGGTGGCTTGCAGGGCCGCGGCGAGGTTCGGAAGCGATGGCCCCAGGGCTCCCAGGGTGATGCCGATGACCAAGTCGGGAATCTGGAATTGGGTGGACAAGCCAATAAGGGCGTCGGTGAACAGTTGCGCGCCGACCAACAAAACGAAGGTGCCTAAGACGAACACGCCCATGCCGTCGCGGACGCGGAACGGCAGCCACGGGATGTATCCCACCATTTGAAGCGTGTGCACGATGCGTTTTCCTTCGGCTCTCGCCTTCTTCTTGCCCATTTCGTGTTCTTGCTGGTAGACGTTGATGAGGTACGGCACGAACAGCAACAAGAAAACAATGCCTTCGACGTGGCTGAGTTTGTTGTCCTCCAACGCCAACACGGCCACGATGATGGTGGCCACGATCATGAAGATGGTGTCTCGAAGCAGGATGACGCGGGAAAGCTTCAGCGGGCGGATCATGCTGCAGAGGCCCGCGATGAGGCCGATGTTGACGATGACGGAGCCCAAAATCGTGCCCAACCCGATTTGGGGGTGGGCTTTGAAGATGGATGTGGCGGCGACCAAGAGTTCCGGCAGGCTCAACACGACGGAGACGATGATGAGGCCGACGGCCACGCTGGTGGTGTGGAATTGTTCGGCGACGTGCGACGCGGAATCCGTGACCCATTCCGCGCCTTTAAACAGGAGCGCCATTCCGGCGACAAGCAGGGCCAGTTCGAAGAGGACCATACGACGTAGGACTGTAGCGGGAATCCAATTCTTTAATTCTTTGCTTTGGAAGGCGGTGGGACGATTTCGCTTATGGGCGCTTGTGCGTTTGCCCGAGCGTAATCGCGCTTAATTTGGCTGTGAGTTGTTGGAGGTTGTAGTGGTCGTCTCTTCGTTTTTCGGCTTCTTCAAGGTAATTGGGGGTTTCGCCTTTCTTCGCTTTTTTCAGCTCTGTTTTCCTCAATCGTTGCGCTCTTCGTTGACGTTCGGCCTCATCGATTTCCTCCGCGTTGACGGCTCCCACGTAGGTGGGCTCCGCAAAATTCAAGGCCTCCAGGTTTTCCACGTGGTGCGTGTTCATCACGACGTGGCTTAACTTTTGGGTCACGGCGTCTAGGCGCATCCAAACGGATTTCTCAAATTCAATGGCGTGCCGGAGGCGTTCAAGGCCTTCCCGGCTGAACCAATGCGTTCCAGTTTCGCTTGCGTGGGTCAGGACGGCTTTAAGCATGGTTTGGATTTTGTCGTGAAATCTCTGGGGTTTTCCGCGGTCTTGTCGGGCTTGTTCTTGGTACAACACGCTGATTTCGTTCCACTGGTAGCGGCCGAGTTTCATGGCGGTTGTAATCAAGCGGCTGAAGGCATCCAACTCGGCGATTGGCGATTTTTTGTGCAGTCCGTAGACGGTCATGCCGTGTTTTTTGGCCAGGGCTTCCGCTTCCCTCCAGTATTCGGCTTCATCGCTATCGGGGCTGGGATGGCCTGTTGCCAGGCGTTCAAACCCGATGCGCGTGACGTTTTGGTCCCTGAGTTCCTTCAAGTGACTTTCCAAAAGCGCTAGGTTGGTCGTTGGCCTTACCGATACCCCCGGTAGTTTGAGGTCGATGTCCTGCTGGGTAACGGCGGAGGGGTGGGGCCGGGCCTCGTACGTGTTGGCAACGGAATGAACCCCGATGGCGTGAATCCTTTCTTCAGGCATACCGTATGTCGTCTTCGAAGTTCTCCTATTAAAAGAAGGAGGGAGTGGGCCCGGCCGGAATCGAACCGGCAGTCTCCACTGTGTGAGAGTGGCGTCTTGGCCATTCGACTACGGGCCCGGCTAAGAGCGTGTGCCCCTAGCGCTTCACGCGTTTTTCTCTTCGTCGGAATCCGTTCCCTCGGATTCTTCCTTGAGCGCTTCTTCTTGCTCTTGGTCGACTTGTTCGCCGACTTCCAACTCTTTTTCCTCGGCCTGCGTCTGAATGCGGTCTTGTGCGACGGTTGCTTCCGCTTCTTCGGCGTTGGTCTCCTGGGTGACGGCGACCGCCGGGGCCGTGGGTTTCTGGCCCTGGGGTTCGCGGGGCCGCATGGGGCGGCGTTGGAAGAATTGGCGGCTGCGTTCGCGCTCGCGGGCGCGTTCGTTTTGCTGCGTCTTCTTCTGGTAGATGCGGAAGTGCTTGCCGCACGAAGGACAGTACGAGAATTCGCGCGTCAGCATGCGGGTGTATTGCTCGTCGTAGACTTCGTCGCGGTCCAGGGGGTTGGTGAACACGGGTTTTTCGATGGTCACCGCCTTGTCGCGGCGCACTTGCCGGCCGCACTGCGCGCAGTTGATCAAGCGTTCTCGGCCCCTACCCATCTGAAATCACCTATGACGTTGCAGACTTTCCATTGACTGGTTGAATGGTTTGACTAACGGGTAGAATGGTTGTCGGAAACACTTAAAAAAGCCTTTCTCACGGGGCTTGGCGGCTGGTTTATCTGGATGCTTGGCTCTTTTTCCGTGCAAGGTGCATGTCTTGTTTAATCCCCTTCGATGGATGGCGGCTCGCTTGGGCTTACGAAAGCGCTTTGCCGAGGCGCGTTTTTCCAATTACAAGCGGGTGTTGGCGCAGAATCCCCAAACCCCGGAGAATTTTGTGTATGTGCTTCGGGGGTTGGGGTTGCCAGACTCTGGACACCGGTACTGGAAATCCAGAGGCGTTGCACTCAAGGATCAACGCGCCTCGTTTTATCCCGAGGACTTCGTGCGGGAGGAAATCGCGTTGCTGCGCGACCCCCGCCGGACGTTTTCCTCTTCGCTGGTCGCGCGGCTAGATGCGAGGCATGCTTCCGGCGTCTTGGGCGTTTCCGAGCCCTTGGATCACGTGCTTTCCGCTCGCTTGGCGGGCTTGGTCTTGGATTTTTCGGGGGTGCCGGAGAACGCCGACATCCTGCATGTGGCCTGGCCCACCGATTCGGGCACCGAGCACAATGCGGCGCGCACGGACGCGTATCTCCAACGGCACTCTGGGAAAGTCAAGTCGCCGGCGAACATGTTACGCCAACGCGTCAAGTCAACGTACAACGAATTATTTTTCGGAGGGCACCAAGCCATGGGCGTGAATGCGGTTTATTGTCTTGAAGGCCAGGAAGAATACGGTCGCCAGTTGCAGGTTCATGCAGGGAATATCTTGGGCCGGGCGGTACCGTTGCTCGTCTTGCGTCCGACATCCGAATACGCTTCCGTCCAGGCTTGGGATGCGGATTGGCCCACCCGCTTGAAAGCGATTCAGCGGCACGATCGGGAATTCGGTTTGTATTAAGGGACTATACGTTCCTGACTTTGCCCAGGCGGACTCCGCTTAACAGGTGCGCCGAGGCGTTGCGGCAAGACGCATTGGACAGAAAGCGCACGAGGTGTTTTTCCGGGTCAAACACGCGTCCCCCCACTAAGGGCCCGAAATGCGGGAACACGGTGAACCGCTTTTTGCCTTGCAAGCCGAGAATCCAGGCTTTCTCCGTCCACGTGTGCCGTCCTTCCCGGATTTGCGCCAAGGGGTGCTCGTGGCCGCAACAAATCGCGTCGGCCTTCTTGACGAGTTCAGGGTCGGGTTGCGCGTGGCCGTGAAACAAGAGCGTGTCTTCGAAAAGAAATCCTTCCGGTGCAGCGACTGTGATGCCTTTTACGGCCTCGATTTCCGAGTCGTGGTTGCCCTTGCAGACGGTGATGCGCTTGGTTTTAAGCCGGCGGAAAAACGCGTTGAGCATGCGGTGTTCCTTGTCCTTCAAACCGAACACGTCGTGCTTGACGTCTCCAAGAAAGATGACTTGGCGGGCCCTGGATTGCTTGATTATCGCGTTGACGTGGGCGGCCACGGCCTTGAATTGGAGGGGCACGTGGTAGCCTTTTTCTTGGAGGTCGTATTCGATGCCCAAATGCAGGTCGGACAACAAAAGAGCGTCGTGAAGCTTGGCGGCGGCTTCGTTGTACAGAAATTGGAGCGTCACGCCGTTTTCCTCCAAAACACGGCGTAGAAGGCTAGCACCAGAACCACGAGAAACGCCGTGGCGTAGACTGGAAATGCGTCGGCGGACGTCGTTGACGCGGGCTGGATAGGCGGTGCAGGCGTTGGCGCGACCGATGCCGGAACGGCGTTGACGGTTGTGCAGTCCGCGTCGCTTTGGCACAACGGTTCGCAGTAGTCATCCTCTTTGACGGTCCTGGTTTGACAGAAATTGGACGTCACGCCGTCAACGTCCGTGCGCAAAAGCAAGCCGCTTTCGTCGTAAAACTCCAGGGTTTTTGCTTCCTCCGGGAACGGCAAGCGCAGCGAAAAAGAGGCGTCGGGGTCCACGAAGAAACCGCCCGTCAATTCTTCTTTTGAAAAGTCGTCAATGAATACGTGCCGGGGATCCGGGATGGCGTGTACGACCACGCTTTGGCCGTCGGCGTCAAAAAAAGCGATTTGGATGCCTCCGGGTTGCGAAATGAGGGTGGGTTGCGCGTCGGCGTACTGCAGGATGGCGTCCGTTATGGCGAGCTTGTTGTCGTGGAATTCCAGTTTCGCGTGCAAGACTTTTTTGGCTCGGTGGCCATCGAATTCCAGGCTTTTTGCGTTTTCCGCTTGGATTGGTCCCGTCTTTTTGCCTTCTGGGTCCTTCAAGACGCGGTCCACGGCGGCCAATTCGTCGATGGAAAACGCGGGGTACGCATTTTTTTTCATGACGGAGTCCTGACTGAAAATGAATCGCTTTTTTTCGTGGACGTCTTGGAACGACTTGCATTGTGGGGTTTTAAGCAGCGGTGCGCGTTGTTGGCTGGACAAGGAAAACAGCGTCGCGTCCAAGCCGTAGGGGTTCAAGACGGACTCTCCGTCGGGGGCGGTTTCTTTGTCCAGGAAGCTGGCCAGGTGGCGGGTGAACTTTTTTTGAAGTTCGGCAGATGTTTTAGAGTACAATCTTTGCACGGTGGAGCGGCATTTCGCTTCGTCGGCGTAAACGGTGGGCGGAAAGTAGCCGCCGTCGCAGCAGTACCGGTCGGAGAGGCCGAACCAGAGGTGGCCCAATTCGTGGCGGAAGCATTCGGGGGCGTTCGCCGGGCAGTTGGCTTGATTGCCTTGCCGTATGCCGCGCAACAATGTCTTGTCGCCTTTTTGGAAGGGTTGCTCGTTGGCGTGGACGTACACGTAGTCCGTGTTGCAGGCCGCTTGCGCGAAGGACGTGTCGCAAAACAGATGCCGGTTTTTTTTCACGCAGGGCACTTCGGATTCCAGCACGCTGATCTTGATTTGGTCAAACCGTTCTTGAAGGGTTTGCTCCAGGAGCCACACGGCTTTTTGCAGGTCTTTTTCGAATTTTTCTTGGTTGCCTCGGTATTCGTGGGGGGCCACGGCCACGTGGATTGCGGCGTCTGGTTTGCCGGCGAAAAAACGGCAGTTGCCGTTGCGGTCAAGTTGTCCTGAAGCCCGCTTGACGGATAGAAGAACCAGGGGCGCTTTGACGGCTTTCAGTTCAAACGTCAATCCGAGGTTTTGGTTGTTCAGCGGATGCTGTTCAAGTTCTTCGGGAGTCAAACCCGTTTTCAGCACGCCGTCTTGGTTCAAAGGAAGGGACTCGCCGCTGGCGTCAAGCTCCAACCGGACTTGCTGGGCGCCTACGTCCGCCAAGCGAATCCGCACTTCCTGGTTTTTGGAGTTGCGGACGTTCAACGTAGTGCTCGTTGGAAAACCGGTTTGGGTGTTCAACGCCAGCACGTACTCATCCTTTTCTTTTTTGTCCAGGATCACGGCGCTGGAGAGCGTCTGGGTGAACCGATTCTTGGTTTCCTCGAGGCAGTTCTCCCAGTTTTCAAAAACCGTTTTCGGGTGCCGCGTGTTGTCGTAGAATTCGTCGTCTTGAAACGGGTTTTTCTTGATGGCGACCTGGCTCATGACCCAGTACGCGTTGATGTCGCACGCGTGCGAGTCCAACTTGGCCATGGGTCGCAAGAACAACGCGTCATGAATGGCTTGAAAATCCCTCCGGGCGTATTTTTCTCGGACGAAATCCAGCAACACGCCTCCAACGGTTTCTTGGTCGGAAGCCGGTGCTTGAAAGACGATGACGTCGTTTTTGAAGTCGTTGGCGTTTCCCCAATACGCTTTTCCCGATTGGGTTTGTGTGTCGTCTTGAACGCTCCACGCGATCGCGGCTTTCAGGGGCTTGCCCGTGTATTTGGGTTCGATGTTCAGGGATTCGCGGAGGGTGATTGTTTTGTATCCGGTGAAATCCTCGTAGTAGCTAAAGTCGCCGTACGGGCGAACCACGGCACGCTCATGGTTTTGGTCTTCAAGAATCAGCCAGTAATTGTGCGTGGTTCCTTGTGCTTCATCTCCAAGGTTGGCGGAAAAACGGATCTTGAATTCAACGGGTTCAAAAAGGGTGGGGTTTTTCGGTCCAATCCCCTGCACGCTTTCGACGGCAACGGCGGAAGCGGTTGCAAGAAGGAGCGCGAAAAACAAGAAGACCTTCATGGCACACGTATGGTTGCACGGCTTTTAATTTCGTCGGCGGTTTTCACGCGGCCCAAAGCCGGTGTTCGTGGCGGATGGCTTCCAGGGTGTGGTGGAGGTTCGTAAAGCGGGTGCCCGGTATGGTTCGTTCGGTGACGAGTTTGGCTCGCGGTTGGCGGATGGTGATGGCGGACCCGTTTTCGGTTAGGCGTTCGCACATGCTTTGAGCCTCGGCGACGTGCCGTCCGACCGTTCTTGCGTTGAGTTCTTTGGCTCTTCGGAGTTTATGAAGCAGGGTTCGCAGTCGTCTGATTTGAGGGGGCATGCTGACTTGGCTTCCGGGTGCAAGCCTTCTGCCGTTTTGGTTTCGGCCGCCCAGTGCATGCCAGTGTTCTTCAAGGTCTTTGTTCAACGCGCCCATTGTTTTCATGTCTTCGCGAAATTCGGGTTTGGCGGTTCCGCGGTATGAGAACAGCGTTAGGGAACCGTCTTGTTCAAATGGTTTGTAGAGCGTCTGGATTCCCCGCGCTCCAACTCCGAATTCTCTGGCGACGTCCGCCAGGGTTCTTTGTCCTTTTTGAACTTCGGCAAACGCGGCTCTCAGTTCTCTTTCCATTTGGACGAATGTCCTGCTGATGGGTCCTTTGGCCATGCCGGTCAGGTCTCGGTATTTGGCTTGGCCTGCGTTTGGGTTTAAGTGTTGAAGCAGGATGCGTCGGCGGCGGTTGTGGCTCCGGTACGCCGTCAATCGAGTGGACTGTTCGGGAGTGATTAAGTTGAATTCGGAGAGCAGTCTGGCCAGTGCCCCCACGTATTTTCCGCGTTTCTGCGTTCCGTAGAACCGGATCAGTGCTTTGGGAACGCTTTGGATTGGGATATCTTTCACGCGGCCAAAGCGGTGCATGAGGCTTCGAGCAAACGTTTCCCTTGTTTTCGCGTCCTTCCAGTTTGTCGTGCTTGGGTTGCGCGGAATTTCAGCGACTTGTTGAATGATCAAATCGCAGGCCTTGCTTGTTTTGAGTCCTTTGACTCGCCGAAGAAATGCCACGTTTTCCGGTATGGCCGAAACAATGTCGTTGTCGCTTAAGTCCGCCACGCTTTCAAGGCCCCGTTGCCTTCGCTTCTGGTGGAGTTTGGCGGGCACTTCGCGCCAGTGGACGGGTGTCCGCAGCCGCGGTTCGAACAGCAAATGAAGTGCTTTGTTGGCGTGAAATTGCTGTACGCGGGAAAGCCACTCGGGCGAAGGCCGTTGTCCCCACAGAAATGTGAGCCGATTCAGTTCTTCGTGCGACCAATGGTCTTGTTTTGGGTCTTTGGTGTACAGCGCGTCCTGAATTTGTTTTAGCGCGTGGCGTCTTCCGTATCGGACATCGGCGCGGGTCACGCGTCCGCCTTGGTAGTGTTGGGCCAGGTAGTCTTCCAGTCTCCGGTTTAATTCGTCGACGAGTTCTTTATTGCCCCGCGTGGGATCTTCGGAGATGAGGCTTCGCAACGCCTGCTGGAATTCGTCTTGTTTGCTGAGTGCCGGCGCCCCGCGGAAGCGCGTTGCATTGTTGGCCATCACGGTTCCATGCGTTTCTCGGTTTTTAATCGACGTAGATGGTTTTGGCGGGCGGAAAACCGTTGAACTGGCTGGAAATGGCGGTGCTGTACGCGCCCATGTTGGGCGACATGATGAGGTCCCCGATTTCTAACTCTGGAAGCCAAATGCTTTTCGCGATGACGTCGTACGAGTCGCACGTGGGGCCCGCCAACACGGAGCGGATTTTGTGGCGTTTGCGTTGCTTTCGTTGGGGAACGAATTCGTACTTCCAGTTCGAGGCGTGAAGGTCGGTGTAGGAGTGGTAGTAGCCGTCGTCCAAGTAATACCAAATGACGCGGTTGCGCTTGGATTTGCCGATCACGCGGGAAATCAGAATCGCGGCGTCGCCGATGATGAAGCGTCCGGGTTCGGCGATGACCTCCAACGACTCCGGCACGTTCTCCTCTAAAGCGGCGTTGACGTCGGAAAGGATTTGCTTGGCGTCCACGTGCCCGTTGTCGGTTTTCTTGTGGCCGTACCGGACGGGAAACCCGCCGCCGATGTCCAAGAGTTCAAGTTCGACGCCTTTTTTCTTGGCTTCCTTGTAGATTTTCACGGAGGTCTTGATGGCGTTGATGTAGTCTTCCGACCGCGTGTTCTGGGACCCCACGTGAAATGCGAGGCCGACGGGGTTCAGGCCCAGTTTCTGGGCTTTTTTCAGCAACCGGATGGCGTGCTTGGGCTGCGCCCCGTATTTGGCGGACAACTTGTAGTACGCCGCGTTGTTGTCCACGAACAGCCTCAGCACCACGTCGGCGTCTTTGGCGTACCGCGCCATCTTCTGGAGTTCCGTGTCGTTGTCGAACACGAATTTTTCCACGCCGACGTTGTACGCCCGCACCAAGTCGGGTACGGACTTGATGGGGTTGGCGTAAATCATTTTCGTGGAATCCACGCCGATGTCCAAGAGCCACTTGATTTCCTGGTAGGACGCGACGTCAAACTCGGAGCCTTCTTGGCGCAAAATGTTCAAAATGCCTTTGTGGGGGTTGGCTTTCAAGGCGTAATGGATTTGCACGCGAGGCAAGGCTTTTTTGAGGGCCTGGTAGTTGGCGCGGACGCGTGATTTGCTGATGACCATCAACGGCGTGTCGTGTTGCGCCACCAATTTCTTGGCGTTGCGGAACGTGAGAAACATGTCCGGTGCTTGAAACTCCCCACCACAAAAAACGTGGCTCTACGTTGACTTGGTTTCCGCTTTTAAGCTTTGTTCTCACAAACCGCGTGGCTATTTTTTCTTCTTGAACGTGATGGGTTGTTCCAGGATTTGCTCGGCCGAAACCGCGGGGGAAACCCCGGTTTCCCCCTCAGTTCTACGTTCCTCCGGATCCCCCTTCCCCGTTGGGTTAGTTGGACTTTTTCTTCTTGAACGCGATGGGTTGTTCCAGGATTTGTTCGGCTTGGGCGCGCGCTTTTTTCTTTTTTTCCTGGTGCTTCTTGTAGTATTCTTGGATGTGTTTGAGGCGGATGGCCTTGCACTCGCCGCAAAGCAGTTTTCCGCTCTTGCAGTCCTGTTCCATGTCCTTGAGCGCGGAGTCGTCGTCGTAGAAGTGGTACTTCATCAACTCGAACACGACGCAGACGTACGGGTTGGCGCCCAACCGCCTTTGCTCTTCGGCGGTGGCGCGTCCGCCGGTCAGCGCGTTGGCCAACTTCTTTTTGAGCAGTACGTTGTCGTCGTTGAGCGTCATGATGTTCAGGGGGTCGCGTTTGGACATCTTCGTCTCGCCGTTTAACGCTCGAAAGAACTTGTGGAAGGTGGCCGCAGGCGTGATGAACCCGAATTCGTCTTTGAACTTGGCAGACAAGTCGCGGGTGAAGCGGATGTGGGGGTCTTGGTCGATGCCTACGGGAACCACCGTATGTTTGGGGCCGTCAAAGGCGTCCAGTTGAGGGGCCAGAATGTCGCCGGCTTGCGTGAGCACCGCCAAATACAGGGCCAGGTTCTGGTGGCCGTACAAGGCTTCCAGGGTGTTGAGCGTGGTTTTGCGGGCGAAAATGTTGGCGAGGTTGTTGACGTGCATGTTCTCGGATTGCTTGTAGACGA
Organism: Microcaldota archaeon; assembly: GCA_016207165.1. Lineage (GTDB taxonomy): Archaea > Micrarchaeota > Micrarchaeia > Norongarragalinales > Norongarragalinaceae > JACPGT01. Next base: position 53,021 of record JACQQD010000011.1, on the reverse strand, counting down.
ACGTCTTTTCGGGGTCCAGGCCCAGGGCCAGCAAGTCGGCGACGTTGTCCACCGCGTTTTGGTGGCTTTGCTGGAAATTCAGCCCGTTGTCGGCGTAGGCTTCCACGTCGGCAATGGCGTAAAACAAGCGGCTGTTGAACTGTTTCTGGAGGAAAATGATTTCTTCGGCCGTCATTTTGGAGCCCAAATGGAATTCCCCGGAGGGCTTGATGCCCGTCATGACGGCCGTCGGCTGTTTGTTTTTCGAGGCTTGCACGAATTGGTCAAAGTCCCGGTGCGCAAACACGATGCCCCTTCGGTAAAGGCGGTGGCCCGAGAGTTTTTTTTGGAGTTTGGCGTCGAAGTGCTGCAACCCGAATTCTTTGAACAAGTAGTCGTAGTCCGAAATGAGTTGCGTGGACCACGGGTCCAATTCTTTTTTCATGGATTCGTTACGTTGGAGGCGTTGTTTAAGCTTTACGCAACCGCTTGTGGATTTCTTCAAGTTGGTCCATGAAGCGTTGGCGGACCGTTTCGGCGTGCGGGTTTTCTTTTTGAATGGTTTCAAACAACTCCGGGGAGTCGTATTTCACGAGGTCCCGGATGGCCAAGAGGGCCTCATACGTGGCGGCTTTTTCCTTGACGTCCGGCAAATCCATTTCTTTGAGCGCCTGGCCCACGAAATGGGCCAACGCTTGGCTGTAGGCCATGTCTTCGTCGTGTTTTTCGGGGGTGGATTGGACGACGTGGAGTTTGAGTGTACCTTCCAGAAAGGCTGTCACTTTGGCGGAATCCCCGCGCACGGGGCATACGATGATGGGTAAGCCTTGAATGCCGTTTCTCCCGCTTTGAGGCCCGAAAATGGGGTGCGTGCCGATGACGTTCACGGTTTTCGGAAGGATTTTTTCCATCCATTCCACGGGCTCGATCTTCACTGAGCCTACGTCGGCCACCCACGCGCCTTTTTTGAGGTGGGGCGCTATGGCTTTCAATACGGAACGCAGTTTGGACACGGGAACCGCCAGGACCACGACGTCGCTTTGCGCGGCTTGCTTGAGGGGGCCGGCCTTCAAACCCATTTTTCTTGCGGATTCCGAGACGTCTTTCTCGTCAGACACCGTGACGTCGAAGTGGTCCTTGAGGTGTCGGGCGGCGAATTTTCCGAATTGGCCAAATCCAACGAGGCCAAGTGCTTTCATTGTTTTCCCTTCTTCTTCTTCATGGGAACCGTCACGCGTTCTCGTCAATCACGCGGCGGATCGTCTGCAAGGCGGGCGTGAGCTTTTCCAGGGGGTGCGAGAGCGACAACCGGATGAATTGCTTGTACCCGCCGAAGACGGAGCCCGGCGTGACGGCAATGCCTTGTTCCAAGATTTTTTCCGTGATCGAGTCGCCGTCGGAGACTTTGGGGAAGAAGTAGAATCCTGCGTCCGGCCTCGCGTATTGAATTCCTTTAAAGACTTGTTCGCAAGCCGCCAAGCGCTTTTTGCATTCGTTGCGCGTGGCTCCCGTGACTTCCTCTCTGCGGGTCAGCCCCTCCAGCATGGCGGCTTGGGTGAAGCGAGGCACGTTGGTGAACGTGATTTGGTTAAGGGAAACGACTTTTTTGATGACGTCGGCGTCGGCGACCAGGTAGCCGGCGCGCCAGCCGCTCATGCAGTACGCTTTGGAAAACGTGGTGGTGATCGCCAATCCCTCCTGGTACGTCATCAACTCATTTTTCTTGAACGACAAGTCGCGGTATGCTTCGTCCAGCAACACCAAGATTTTTTGGTCTTGCGCGTATTCCAGCACGGCTTTCACGCTTTCAGCGCCGTATTCCGTGGACGTGGGGTTGGACGGGTCGTTCAGCACGATGACTTTCGTCTTGGCGTCCACCAATTCGAACAAGGCTTGAGGGTCGAATTGGAAGTGGTCCTCCATTTCCGTTTTAACCAGTCGGCATTCGGCTCCGAAGCTTTTGGCCATTAATTCGTACGCCGACCAAAACGGCGCCGGGGTGACGATGTTGTCCCCGGGTTTCAGCATCAATTGGAGGACGGCGTAGCACGCCCACTTGCTTCCTGGGGTGACGGAAACGTTTTGCGCCTCCGCGCCGTGCGTCGAAGCGATTTTGTCCAACAACGGCTTTTCGCCTTGGGCCGACGCGTACCGTGTTTCTCCGGCGTCCAACGACTTTTTGGCGGCGTTGCGTAGTGCGTCGGGGGTGACTAGGCCCGGGTCGCCAATGTTCAAACGCAGAATCTTTTTTCCCTGTTTTTCAAGTTCGAAGATTTTTTCCGACAATTGGTACAGCGTCAAGGCCATGACTTTTTCCCACCGGTTTTGCAATCCTTGTTTTTAGGGCGCTTTGGGGCTTTTCAAGGTTTTGGATTTCACCGCGACCGGGGATAGCTGCCCAGCACCTTCAGGAACAGCGTGTGGGGCTTGATGTTTTCCAGGGCTTGCTGGTACGGGGCTTTGGATGCCGTGCCCTCGAAATCCATATAGAAGAAGTACTCCCAGGGTTTTTGCTTGGTGGGCCGCGACTCCAGTTTGGTCAGGTTGATGTCGGCTTTGGCAAAGACTTTCATGACTTCAAACAAGGCGCCGGGCCGGTGGTGCGTGCTAAAAACGATGGAGGTTTTGTCCGAGTCGGTGGGCGTCGGCGTGTTCTTGGAAATCAGTATAAATCGCGTGTAGTTGTTGCGGTTGTCTTCAATGCCTTCCGCCAACACGTCCAACCCGTAGTGTTCGGCCGCCGTCTTGGAGGCAATGGCGGCCCCTTGGATTTTGCCTTCGGCAATGGCTTTGGCGGCGCCGGCGGTGTCGTAGTATTGCACGGGCTGCAGTTTTTTGCCAATCAAAAAATCCCGGCATTGGGCCAACGCCTGGGGATGCGAGTACACGTGGAGTCCCTCCCGCGTTTTCGTGCCTGATTTGGCCAGCAAGCAATGACGCACGCGCAAGAACGTCTCGCCGGCGATGCCCAATTGGGAGTCCAACAAAAGATCGTACGTGTAGTTGATGCTGCCTTCCGTACTGTTCTCAATAGGCACCAGTCCGGCATCCGCTTTTCCTTTTTGCACTTCGTCAAACACGTCGCCAAGTTCCGGCCGAGGCACGGGGTCGGCGTTTGGAAGGATTTGCCGAAGCGCCTCTTCGCTGTACGCGCCGCGTTCGCCTTGGAAGGCCACGGTTTGAATGTCAAGGCGTTCCGTGGTGGGCGCGTCGTGGTCCATGTATTGCTGGGCCTTGGACGCGGCCATGATTTCCTCAAAGACGCGCAGCGCCAAGTTGGGGTCCAGTCCATGTTCTTTGGCCACGCGTTCGACGTGCTCCAAGACGTTCTTCTCGCGGGAGGCGTCCGTCACCCCTTGGCCTTGGACTTGTTTTTCCTTGCGGGTGCGTTTGGCGACGTTCACGCGTTCGGCCAAGAGTTTCGTGATCTGTTCGTCGATTTCGTCGATGCGTCCGCGGCTTTTTTCCAGCGTCATTTCAGCACCCGCGGGATTTTTTGCGCTTGGAGCATTAAGTCCACGATGCTTAATGCCGCCATGGCTTGAACGATGGGAACCGCTCGAAGCGCGACGCAGGGGTCGTGTCGTCCGCCGACGTTGAGTTTTTCTTGTTTTTTGGTGGCGACGTTCAGGGTGGTCTGGGTTTTGGCGATGCTGGACGTGGGCTTGAACGCGACGCGGAACACGATCGGCATGCCGGTGGTGATGCCGCCGAGGGTGCCGCCGGCGTGGTTGGTCTTCGTGACGATGCCGCCGTCTTGTTCCAGGTAGGCGTCGTTGTGTTGGCTGCCTTTCATGGTTGCGGCGGCAAAGCCTTCCCCGAATTCCACGCCCTTGACTGCTGGAAGCGCCAAACAGTTGGATCCAATCACGCTTTCCACGGATTGGGCCCTCGGCTCCCCCACTCCGCTTGGAACGTTCAGGACTCGGCACTCGATTACGGCCCCCAGCGAGTCCCCGTCCAAAAGCGCTTCGTCCAAGCGCCGTTGCATGGCTTTGGCGGCTTTGGGGTCCGCGCACCGCACCGGGTTGGAATACGCGTTTTTCCGGATAGCCTCGTCGGTGGCGTCGGTGACTTTCACGTCGTGCAATTGCTGGACGTGGCCCAAAATCTCGATGCCTTGGCGTTTCAGGAGTTTTTTGGCAATGGCGCCCGCGGCCACCAAGGCGGCGGTCAGCCGCGCGGAAAACGCGCCGCTGCCCCGGTAGTCGTTGAATCCCCCGTATTTTTCGGCGGCCGTCACGTCGGCGTGCCCTGGTCGGGGGACTTCGTTGAGTTTCCCGTAGGATTGGGATTGCACGTCGTGGTTGTCGATCCACAAAAGAATCGGGGCGCCCGTGGTTTTTCCTTCAAACACGCCCGACTTGATTTGCACTTTGTCTTCTTCTTTTCGGGGCGTGGTTAACGTCTGTCCTGGTTTTCGCTTGTCCAACTCGTTTTGGATGTCGCCTTCCGTCAGCGGCAGTCCCGCTGGGCATCCCTGGATGATGCATCCCACGCCAAGGCCATGGGATTCGCCGGCGAGTTGCACTTCAAATGTTTTGCCGTAATGCTGGTTCACGTCGTTCTCCTCAACTTGCTTAAATCACTGAAAAATCCGGGGTAGGACTTGGCGACGCAGTCCGCGTCGTCCAACTCGCTTTCCCCTTTCGCGTGGAGTGCGGCGATGACCAGGCTCATGGCAATGCGGTGGTCGCCGTGACTTTTTAGGGTTGTTCCCTTCAACGCTTTGCCGCCTCGGATGACCAGTTCGTCTTGTTTTTCCTGGAGGGTAACGCCCATGGCGGAAAGCTCTTCGGCCATTCCGCCCAATCGGTCGCTTTCTTTTAAGCGCAGCCGCTCCGCGTTGTAAAACCGGGTGGTTCCTTGCGCAAAGCACGCCGCCACGCTGAGGATGGGCAACAAATCCGGGATGTTGGATACGTCAACTTCCACGCCTTGAAGCGGGCTTTGCGTGACGCGCACGCCGTTGGCGGTTTCTTGCACGTCGGCGCCCATTTTTTCCAGTATCGCCGCAACCGCCTTGTCGCCTTGAAGCGACTTGCTTTCAAGGCCCGTGACGTGGACGTCGCCTCCAACGGCTCCGGCCACCATCCAGAACGCGGCGGACGACCAGTCGCCTTCGACTTGGATTTTCTGGGGCTGGTATTGTTGGTTGCCGGGCACGTGGTATTTTCCGTCTTCTTCCTTCACGTCAACGCCGAAGGCTTGGATGGTTTGCTTCGTCAAGTCCGCGTACGGCTTTGACTGAAGTGGGCCTGTGATGTTGAGGGTGGAATCATTTTTGCACAGCGGCAGGGCGAACAATAACCCGGAGACAAACTGCGAACTGAGGTGTCCTGGAAGGGTGCAGCGGCCGCCTTTCAATCCGGGTTGCGTGAGTGCAGGCAGTCCGCCGTTCTGGGTTTGCACGTCCGCACCCAACGCATTGAGCGCGTTGGCCAACGGTTTGACGGGTCGGTGCGGCAACTGGCCGGTCCCCACCAGCGTGCAGGATTGTTTGGAGAGGCACGCGACGGGTAGCAAAAAGCGCAGGGTGGACCCGGATTCCTGGCATTGCAGTGTCCCGCCTTTTTCCAAGGTGTACGTTCCATCCACGTGGTCCTTGTCCAATTTCGCGCCCAAAACGCTTAGACCGCGCGCCGTGGCAAGCGTGTCATCGGAGACCAAGGCTCCCTTGATTTGCGACGATCCTTTGGCCAGCGCCGCGCAGATCAAGGCGCGGTGGGTGTGGCTTTTGGATGCCGGCGCGTGCACGGCGCCTTCCAGGCTTCCGGGAATGATTTTCACAGTTTTCCCTCGATTTCTTTTGCGACTTGTTCCGGCGTCTTTCCGTCGACTTGGATGTGCAGTTCGGCTTCCTGGTAAAACGGCTTTCTTTTTCGGAGGAGTTCCTCGATGACGGCCCGGCGGTTGGGATGGTTCAGCAAAGGCCGGTTGTCGTCGTTTCTTGTCCTTTCATGCGCGTGGAGGGGGCTGACGTCCAACCAAACCACGCGTCCAAGTTTTTTGAGAATCGCGCGATTTTCTTGGGACAAGATGACGCCGCCGCCGGTGGCCACCACCGTGTTTTCCGGGTTTTTCCGGCTGATTTCTTCAAGCAACACGGATTCCTTGTCGCGAAAGAAATCCATTCCGTTTTCGTTTACGATGTCCGAAATTTTCCGGCCTTCCTGTTTTTCGATTTCTTCGTCCATGTCCAGGAAATCCATTTCCTTTTTTCTGGCCAGGGCTTTCCCTACGCTGGTTTTGCCGGAGCCCATGAATCCGATGAGCACGACGTTCATTTCATGGCCTCTTTGAGGGCTTGCTCCATGACGTCCATGGGCGCTTTTTTTCCGGTCCAGCGTTCAAAGCTCAACTGGCCTTGGTGCAAGAGCATCTTCCATCCCGGAACAATCTGGCACCCCGCTTTTTTTGCGTCGGCAATGAGTTTCGTCTCCGTGGTCTTGTACACGGCATCCATGACCGTCAGTTCCGGGTGGAGCCGTTTCGCCGGAATCACGCTTTCATGGCCGTGCATGCCCACCGGCGTGGCGTGGCACAGCGTCGACGCGGTTTTCAGTTGGGCTTCCAATTCGTTGAGCCCGCCGCTTTTCGCCTTGAGTCCCGCCTTCCGGATTTTTTCAGCCACGGCGTCCGCCTTGCGTTCGTCGCGATTCAAAATCGTTACTTCCGATCCCCCTTTGGCCAACGCGTAGGCAATTGCTCGTCCAGCCCCACCGGCGCCAATCACCACGGACTTGGAAATATCGGCTTGCGCTTGCTTGAGCGCCTCCAGGGCTCCGGGTCCGTCTGTGTTGTAGCCGTAAAGCGTCTCGTTGATGTCCACGGTATTGACGGCGTCGCAGAATTTGGCGAACTCATCCATTTCATCCACCAAGCCGCAGAGCGCTTTTTTGTGCGGCATGGTGGCGTTGAAACCCCGAAACCCGAGAACCTGCATGCCGGCCACAGCCGTTTCCAACTCTTCTTTCTTGACGTTCAGGGCGACGTAGACGTAATCCAAACCCAACGCCTCAAACGACGCGTTGCGCATAACTGGAGAAAGCGAGTGCTGGACGGGGTCTCCGATGATGGCCAGCAACTTGGTTTTCGCGGTAATCATGCGACCCACTCTTTGGTGGCCTCCAACGCCAACCGCATCTGCTTCAGTGGAATCTGTCCGGGCGCGCTTTCGCGGTGCAAGGCGGCAAAGCCAAACGGCGCGCCGTACAAGAGGCTTAGCACGCGGCTCTGCTTGTTTTGTTCCCCCATCGCAAAGGCCACCACGTTGCCGTTTCCGTGCTTGACGAGGTCCAACAGGCGTAGCAGGTCGACGGTGTGGTGGGCCAAGCACACGATTTTCGCGATGTCTCCGGCTTTCAACGCCTCCTTGACCCATTGATTCAAGGTTTTGGGCTCCGGCGTCCGGTCAAAATCGTGCTTGGAGACGACGAGCCTGCATTTGTTTTTGCGGCATGCCGCCTTGACGGCGTTTCGAAACGCCGGCGGGCTGGACAATTCCACGTCCACCATAGCCGCTTTGGCCTGGATGGCCGCCAACAACAGTTTTTTTCGTTCATCGCTGGTCTTTCTCGTGAATCCGCCTTCGTTCTTGGTGCGGCAAGTGGCCAGCACCGGCAGCCGACTATTTTTTACCATTTCCAGTACGTCGTCGGAGGTGACGTGTTCAAACGCATCCAGCCGTATTTCCACGCCGTCGGCTCCCGCTTTCTTCGCGGATGCAAGCTGGCGCTTGGCTTCCGTCACCGTTCTTGCCACGATGGGAACCAGAATCATTTCAATACCTCTTCCAAGGCTTTTCGGGCCTCGTCGTCGCTCACGTCATGCACCGCACACGAGCCAATGGCGTCCAGCAAAACCATGCGCAGTTTGCCTTGAGTTTTCTTCTTGTCGTGGGAGACTTTTTCCATGACGGCGCTTACGTCAAACCTGGCCGTCAAGGGCAATCCCACGTCAATAAGCAGCTGGTTTTGCCGATCCAAGTCCTTCGGCTTCAAGAGGCCGCGCTTGACGGCCAAGATGCCGGCGGCATGCATGCCGATGGAAATGGCTTTGCCGTGCTGCATTGCCGTCACCGCCTCGATTCCGTGCCCCAAGGTGTGGCCGTAATTGAGTTTCATTCTTTCTCCGGCTTCCCGCTCGTCTTCGGCCACGACTTTTCCCTTGATTTGCACGCTTTGCGACACCACGTGCTGAAGCCGTTCCGGTTTTTTCTGCAGCAGGCCCGCTTTGTTTTCTTCCACGAAGGAAAACAAGTCCTCGTCCAAAATCAAGCCGTACTTGACGACTTCCGCCAAACCGTTTTTGACCTGTTCGCCCGGCAAGCTCTCCAGGGTGTCAATGTCGCAGACCACGAGTTTTGGAAAATGGAAGGCGCCGACCATGTTCTTGGTGCCGGCGAAATTGATGCCGACTTTTCCTCCGATGGCGGAATCCACTTGCGCCAACAACGTCGTCGGCACGTGGATCAACGAAACGCCCCGCATGTACGTGGCGGCCGTGAATCCCACGGCATCCCCCAGGCACCCGCCGCCTACCGCGAAAACGGTGTCGCTGCGCTCCAACCCGAAATCAAGCGCCTCCTGGTACAAGGCGGCAATCTGGTCAAGTGTCTTGGCCGCCTCGCCGTCCGGCATTTGAACGAGGTGCGTCTTGCCGTCCATTTGTTTGGCTAACGTTTCGGCGTACGCTTTGGTGGCTTTTTGGTGCGCGATGAACGCTTTGCCGTCCGTTTCCGCCAAGGCCTTGACTTGGGTTAACGCTCCGCTTCCCACCAGCACGCGGCTTTTCCCCAAGTCCAGGCTCATCGTCTGCATGTCAGAGCTCCCGTCCCACGGCCTGCGCCACGGGCTTTAATTCCGCCATTAACTGTTCGAATTGGTCGAACGTCAACTGCTGGGCCGCGTCGGACCAGGCTTTCTCGGGTTCGGGGTGCACTTCCACGATCAAGCCGTCCGCTCCCGCGGCCACGCCGGCTTTCGCCATGGATCCAACCAAAGACCGTTTCCCTGCCGGGTGCGACGGGTCCACGATGACGGGCAAATGCGTGTCGTGGTGCAGCACGGGAACGGCTCCGATATCCAACGTGAATCGGGTAGCCGTTTCGTAGGTGCGAATGCCTCGCTCGCATAGCATCACGTCGTGGTTGCCAGACGACATGATGTATTCCGCGGCCAACAAGAGTTCCTTGATGGTGCCGGACAAGCCTCGCTTAAGCAGCACGGGCTTGCCGCCTTTTCCCAATGCTCTAAGCAGGTCGTAGTTCTGCATGTTGCGGGCGCCGACTTGGTACATGTCCACGTGGTCCTTGGTCTTGGCAATGGAGGCCACGTCCAAGACTTCGGCGCAAAGCGGCAGTCCGGTTTCGTCCTTGGCTTTTTTCAGCCACGGAAAACCCCGTTCCCCCACGCCTTGAAAGTCGTAGGGCGAGGTTCTTGGCTTGTAGATGCCGGCGCGCAACACCTGGGCCCCCGCTTTTTTGACGGCTCTCGCGGTGGACACGTATTGTTCCTCGGTTTCCACGCTGCAGGGCCCGGCAATCATCAACAATTTTTTGCCGCCGATTTTCACGTCCCCAAGCTCAATGACGGTGCCTTCGGGCTTGAATTCCTTGGACACCAGCTTGTAGGCTTCCTTGAGGCGGACGGCTTTCTGCACGCCGTCAAAGGCCTCCAGGGTTTGGGTTCTTAGTGCCGAGGAGTCGCCGGTAATCGCAATGGAAATCTGTTCGCCTTCCTGCAGTACCGGCGTGAAACCCCATTCCTGGAGCCGCTCGAACACGTGCTGGACTTGGGCTTCGGTGGCCTTAGGCTCGAAAACAATGATCACGATTTTTTCACCGCGTCTTTGCTTTTATTTACCTTCGTCATTTCCCTTCCCTCCCGATTGAACGTCAAGGGAAAAACCCGCCGCCGGCTGCAAGCCGGAGAACTTCAACCAAAAACAGCTTGCAAGGGTTTTTCCCAAAGTCAGCCAAAATAGCCAAAGCTAAAGCCAAACGACCAATTCTGTTGGTTTGCTTTAACTTCAGTCATGGGAGCTAACCCTTGCTTACTTTCTTGTCCCGTTCCCTGTTTTTAAATCCCGCGCTTCCCATTGCCTTTTCATGTTTCAAGCCGAGTTCTCCATCGAACACCGAGGGTGTTGGGGCTCCGACGTGTCCCCTCGTTTTCCTCGCAACACTTTTTCGTCCGTGGACTGCCGTTGGATCAAAAAACAGGTCGCCCACGTCGTGCGCGTGGACGGGCCGCCTGAATTTTTCGATGCGGTTCTGGCTTACTTCAAGAAAAGAGGCGACGTGTCGCGCGTGGAGGAACTCTCGCGTGGTGAAGCGCTTTTTCTCCGCGTGCTGACCAAAGCCACCCGGAACCTAGAGCACTTTTCCGACGTCTTTTTTGACAACCACTGTTTTTCCGCGGCCCCCACCCGCTTTGAGGGACTCTTTGAAGTCTGGACGCTGGCGTCCTCCGAAAAACAAAACCTGGCCCGCGTCTTGGCCCACCTCCAAAAGCGCTTTCCCGTGTTGGTGCGTTACCTCAAGCAAACCGGTTTTACCGAGAGCCTCACGGCCAAGCAGCGCGAAGCCTTCCAAGCGGCAAGGCACCTCGGCTATTACGCGTGGCCCCGCCGCATCACCGCCACGCGCGCCGCAAAACTGTTGGGCATTCCCAAAACCGTGTTCCTCTCCCACTTGCGCAAAGCCGAAGCCAAGATTCTTTCCCAAACAAAGTAGTCCATGGACTACTCAATCTTCAAGCTGGGTTTCGCATCAAAACCGTCATGGCCTTTGAAAACAAGTTGGTGGCCGTGCTCAATCCCAAAATTCCAGCTGGACGAACCATGAACGCGTTGGCGCACATGGCGTTGGGCTTGGGGCACGTGGTTTCCGACGCGTCCAAGTTGGAACTCATCGACTACCAAGATGCCGACGGCGGCTCGCACAAGCTCATCTCCAAGATTCCATTCATCGTCTTGGAAGGCAATTCCACGCAGATCCGAAAACTCCGCCAATGTGCATTGGAACGAGGCATTGCGTTTTCGGATTTTCCGCACACGCTCATCCAAGACTCCTGGGAAGCGCAAGTGGCCCGAACCCAAGAAACCAGGGAAGCGGATTTGGCGTATTTCGGCATCTGCCTGTTTGGCTCCTGGAGCGACGTCTCGGAATTGACGAAAAAGTTTTCCCTATGGCGATAGGGATTTTGCGAATTGTTTTACCCCGTCCAGTTTGGATTCGTTGTACGCTTTCACGATTTGGCTGCCCACGATGAATCCTCTCGCGCCTGAATTTTTTACGGCTTGGACGTGTTCGGCTTTCGAAATGCCGAAACCGATGGCGACGGGCTTGTTTTTGACTTTGCCGACTAACGCCTGCATGTCCTTTGCGGCGTTTTCTCGTGCGCCAGTCACGCCTTTCACGGCAATGCCGTACACGAAGCCTTGCGCTTTTTCCGAAATCTTGGCGGCCCGCGAATCCGGCGTGGTAGGGGAAACGAACAGCGGCACTTCCAGTTTCCCGGAACACGCGGCCTGAAGCGAATCGTTTTCCTCCATGGGCGAATCCGGCACAATGACGGCATCCGCGCCCGCGTTTTGCGCATCGGAAGCGAATTTTTCCAAGCCGTAGGCCAGCACCGGATTGAGGTACGTCATGACGGCCAGAGGCTTTTGCGTGAACGAACGGATTTCCCTGATGGCCCGAAACGCGTCTGTTACGTGGAAGCCGTTTTTCAATGCGGCTTGCGTGGCGGCTTGAAGCACTGGGCCGTCCGCCACCGGGTCGGAGAACGGTATGCCCAGTTCGAACCCGTCGGCAAAGGGTTCCAGGGTTTTCACGATTTGGATGCTTTCTTGAAGGGTGGGGTAGCCCAAGCACACGTAGGGCAAAAAGACGAATTTCTTGGATTCAAAAAGACGCGTGAACTTCATTTTCTTCAAAACCATTTTTTCTTATTTTTTTTTGATTTTTTTCGTCGCCCAATCTATTTCCGATTTTTTCGTTTCATTTCAGTCCAAGCGCTTCAAGGGCATGGGTATCTTTGTCGCCGCGGCCGCTCAAGTTGATGACCATGATTTGGTCCTTGTCCAGGATCTGCGCCAAATCCAGGCCTTTGGCTACGGCGTGCGCGGATTCCAACGCCGGAATGATGCCTTCTTGAATGGATAATTCCCGGAATGCGGCGAGTGCCTGTTCGTCGTTGACCGCCGAGTAGTCCGCGATCCCGGTTTCCTGAAAGAATGCATGTTCGGGGCCTACGGCCGAGTAGTCCAACCCCGCTGAAATGCTGTGCGTCTCCATGATTTGTCCGTCGGCGTCTTGGAGCACCTTGGTTTTCGCGCCGTGCAGCACGCCTGTTTTTCCAAAGCAAAGCGATGCGGCGCCGTAGGCTTCCACCCCGATTTTCTTGACGGTATGCTCGTCTTTGAACGGATAAAACAAGCCCATGGCATTCGAGCCGCCACCCACGCACGCCACCAACACGTCGGGAAGCTTTCCCTCGCGTTGCATGACTTGTTCTCGGGTCTCGTCGCCAATCACGCGTTGAAAGTCCCGCACCATTTCAGGGTAAGGCGACGGCCCAACGACGGAACCAATCAAGTAATAGCTTTCCGGTTGTGCCACCCAGTCGCGAAGCGCTTCGTTGATGGCGTCTTTCAGCGTCTTGGACCCCGAATCCACGGGCCGAACTTCCGCTCCAAGCAACTTCATGCGTTGAACGTTCAAGTACTGGCGCTTGACGTCTTCCGACCCCATGTACACCACGCACTTCAATCCCAACAGCGCGCACGCGGTGGCTGTTGCCACGCCATGCTGTCCCGCCCCAGTTTCTGCAATCACCCGCTCTGCGCCAAGTGATTTGGCAAACAGGCTTTGGCCCAAGGCGTTGTTGATTTTGTGCGAGCCGGTGTAAAGCTGGTCCTCGCGTTTCAGGTAAATCTTGCAGCCGTAGGCTTTCGACAGTTTTTCCGCGAAATACAGGGGCGAAGGCCTTCCCGCGTATTCGCGCAACAGTTGCTGGAACTTGGTTTGAAACAGGGAATCGTTTTTGCGTTTGGCGTACTCGCGCTGGATGCGCTGCAGCGGCGCGACCAAGGTTTCCGGCACGTACATGCCGCCAAACGAGCCGAAGTACGTCACAACAATTCCCTCAATGATTTGCCGGGGTCGCCGCTTTCCAGGAGCGCCGTTCCCACCAGCACGCCGTTGATGCCCACGGCTTTGGCTATTTCCAGGTCTTCTTTGGACTTAAACCCGCTTTCGGCAATGATGGGCCGGTCCGGTTGAATGTCGCCTAACACGTTTTGGTAATGCAAGGGGTTTAGCGCCAGGGTGTACAGGTCCCGGTTGTTGATGCCAATCACGTCCGCTTTTGTCTGCACCGCTTCCTCCAAGCCGTGCCGGGCATGCACTTCCAAGACGACTTCCAACTTTTTTTCGTGGGCGGCGGCAATGAATTCGTCAAGACTTCCCTCGGTTTTTTTCACGTCAAACAATTCGTGGATCAGAAGCACGGCGTCCGCGCCAAACGCCTTGTACGCGTCCAATTGATGGAACGAAAGGACGAAGTCCTTGGCTAGAACCGGCAAACCCGTTTTCTTGGCTTTGGAGAGGTTTTCCAGCGAACCGCCAAAACGGTTCGGCTCGCACAACACGCTAATGGCTCCCGCGCCGTTTTTTTTGTAGGTTTCCGCCAACTCGGCCGCGTCGCCTTCAAAAAGCGTTCCGTGCGTGGGGGATTGGGGCTTGATTTCCGCGATGATCGTAAACGAGGATTCAAGCCGTCCTTCCAGAGAGACTTGTCCTGCATTCACGGGTTTTCCCGGACGCTTCTTGTAGTAACCCGTCAAAACGTTTTCTTCAACTTCTTGCAACACGTCGTCCAAAAACGTCATAGCTTGGACACCGACACGGCTTCCTGGAGTTTGAACATGGCGCGGCCCGAATTCAAGACGTTTTTGGCTTTGGTGAACCCCTCTTGAACGGTTTCCGCCTTCCCGGCCGCATACAACGCCAACGCGGCGTTAAGTGCCGCCACCCTGCTTTTGACCCCGTCATCCTGCAGCGCCTGGCGGACAAACAAGGCGCTTTGCTTGGCGTTTTCAACCACTAAATCCGCAACGGCGCCTTTCAGCCCGAATTCCTCGGAATGCAATTCAAATGCATCAATGCCCTTTTTGGTCACATCCAAGACCTGGGTTTTACCAAAACCGGCTTCGTCTAGCTTCTCGCCTTTCACCACCAACGTCCGTTGCGTGCCCAACCGTTTTACGGCTTCCGCCAGCAACGCCTGCGTTTTGGCATCGTACGCGCCGATGACTTGAAATTGGGCGCTGGCTGGGTTCGTCAGCGGGCCCAATAGATTGAAGATGGTTTTCACGCCCAACTCTTTTCTCACCGGCGCCACGTGCTTCATGGCCGGATGGTACAACGGCGCAAAGAGGAAGCCAAAATCCGTTTCGTCAATCATGTCCTGCGTTTTTTCAGGCGGCACGTGGATGTTCAATCCAAGCGCATCCAAGACGTCGGCGGACCCGCTTTGGCTTGAAACGCTTTTGTTGCCGTGTTTGGCAACGGCCTGGCCGCAGGCCGCGACAATGAACGCCGCGGTAGTCGAAATGTTAAACGTACTGGCGCCGTCGCCTCCGGTGCCGCACGTGTCCACGACTTGGCGTTGAGGGTGGATTTTGATGGAATGCTTCCGCATGCTTTTCGCAAAGCCCACGACTTCTTCAACGCAAGGCCCTTTGGCGTTCAACGCCAAAAGCACGCGCTTGATGTCTTCATGCTTCATCGTGTTGTCCAGGAACCCGTCGGCCAGCTGTTCCGATTGGTTTTCGGAAAGGTTTTCCCGGGTTTCCAATGCGGTGATCAATTCATCCATTCAAATCAAGTCCAAAAAGTTTCTCGCCATTTTTACTCCGTCTTCGGTGATGAAGGACTCGGGGTGGAATTGCACGCCAAACAACGGCTTTTCTTTATGCTTTAGCCCCATGATTTCCTGATTGGGCCCGTGCGCCGTGACTTCCAGACAATCCGGCACGGTTTTTGCGTCCACGACCAGCGAGTGGTAGCGGGCGGCCCGAAAAGGGTTCTTGACGTTCTTGAAAACGTCTTTGCCGTTGTGCGTGACCAAACTCGTCTTGCCGTGTACCGGTGTGTCCCGCCTGATTTTTCCTCCGAAGACGTAGGCCAAGCCCTGGTGCCCCAAGCACACGCCCAACTGCGGCACGTCCAGCGCCTTCAAAACGTGCGCGCACACGCCGAAGTCCTTGGGGTTCTCCACGGTTCCAGGTCCCGGCGAAATCAAGACGGCGTCAGGCCGCAGTTTCTCGATTTGGTGCATGGATGCGTTGTTTCTAAACACCAGGCAATCCGCCCCTTGCGCTTGGAAGAGTTGGACGAGGTTGTAGGTGAACGAGTCGAAGTTATCCAAAACCAATAGTTTCATTTTTTTCTTCACGCCAAATCGGTTTGTTGTTTCAAGCAGTCCAAGAGCGCTTGCGCCTTGTGCTGGGTTTCCAAGAATTCTTTTTCGGCCACGGAGTCCTGGACGATTCCGGCGCCAGCCTGGACGAATCCTTGGTTGCCGTCGCAGAAAAGCGTTCGGATGGAAATCGCGAAATCGCAGGCTCCATCCAAAGACAAAAATCCGACGGCTCCGCCGTAGGGCCCCCGCGGCTGGGGCTCCAGTTGGTCAATGATTTTCAATGCCGAAAGCTTGGGCGCTCCGGAAAGCGTGCCCGCGGGAAACACGGATTTAAGCGCGTCCACCGCCGACCCATTGAGTTTTCCAGAGACTTCCGAGACGAGGTGCTGGACGTGGCTGAACTTCTTGACTTCCGCGTATCGCTTGACGGTTACCGTGCCTGCCTTTGAAATCCGGCCGATGTCGTTGCGCGCCAAATCCACCAACATGGCGTGTTCGGCTTGTTCTTTGGGATCCGAAACCAACTCTTTTTCCAGGGCTTCATCCAATTCCGGGGTCTTGCCTCTGGGACGGGTGCCGGCGATGGGAAACGTGGTCGCCTCGCCGTTCTCCACGCGGACCAACTGTTCGGGGCTGGAACCCACGATTTCCCGGTCCCCCATTTTCAACACGTACTGGTACGGCGACGGGTTGGTTTTCCGGAGGGCTTTGTAGAACGGCATTTTCGAGCCCTCGAATTTGACGGGATACTTCCTGGATAAAACGATTTGAAACGCGTCGCCGGCGGCAATGCGTTCCTTGGCTTTACCCACGGCCTCGCAGAACTCTTCCTCTCCGAAAAACGGTTCCGAGACTTTGACGCTTGTTTTTTGTTCGCCGGGTTCCTCCCGCAACAACGCCTCCAATTCGTCCACCCGGTTTTCGTCGTGGTACACATAGCGGGTGGAATGGTTTTGGTGGTCGAAAATCACGCCGTCCAAATACACGCCGAACTCCAAGTCTGGAAAGCTTCCGGTTTTTGGCTTGAAGTCCTCGATGTACTGGATGGCGTCATGCGACACGTAGCCCACCGCCCCGCCGCGAAAGCCTTGGGCTTTGGAAGAGATGCAAAAGGATTTCAAAAACAAAAACGGGTCTTCGTCGCGTTCCTCGTCGTCAAAGTGCGTGACGCCGTTTTTGACGCGGATGTGGTGCTTTGGATTGAAACCCAAAAACGAGTACCTCCCGAGGGTTCCGTCCTTTTCAAAGGATTCCAATAAGAAGCAATGCTCGGAGTTGACGTAGACGCGCTCAAAGGCCTGCAGCGGATCCAGTTTCGTGTCCAGCGACTGCGACTTGGTTTGGCTGTGGCCAAAGAAAACCGACTCCCATATCTAACCGGTTCCATCCTTACCCAGTGCACTATTTATATCTTTGTAGTACAAAAAAGTACATCATGATTTGGCAGCGCTTGAAGGACTCCTTTGCCGGTTTTCCCGCCCAAGAAAGGGTGGCCAAGAAACTCTTGGGCTTGGGTCTTCGCGTTTCCCAAGGGAAGGTTTATTGCGGCGACGTGCAAGTCAAGGACGTGTCCTTGGCGGATTCGTGCGGCGTGGACCGAAGAGTCGTCCGGGCCACTGTGTCCCGAATCCAGGACGACGCCTTTTTGAAGCCGGTGTTTGAAACCGTTCAGCCCGCCGGCCCGCTTTTTTTGAAGTCGGCGTCGGTCTTCAAGATCCAAGTCTTGGAAATCGAGCCGCCCAACGCCGCCAAGCCCGGAATCGTGGCGGACGTCACGCGCGTGCTTGCCGAACACCACGTCCCCATCCGCCAGATTCTGACGGAGGACCCCGAACTCTTTGAGAACCCCAAGTTGTTCCTGCTTTTATCCAAAAAGCCTTCGGCGAATGTCCTCAAACAATTGGCGGACTTATCCTCCGTGAAGAAACTCAGCGTGTACTAGTCAGCGAAACCCTTCGTCCATGTCTGAAACCAAGTACATTTTTTTCTTGGCGTCGTATCGGACGTGCCGAACGAATCCGCTGAGTTGTTCGTCCATCAGTTCATTGAGATTCTCGTATTGCGCGATGACGTGGCGCCGCAACTCCGGGTCCTCCAGGTATTCCACGATGCCGGCATGCGCCGCTCCGATGACCAATCCGGCTGAGCCCTCTTTTTCCCCGAATTCGCGTCGCATGGCGCGCTCGATTTTTTCAGCCAGAATCGCGTTGCGAAGGTGCACGATGGTCAACGGGTTTTTCATGTTCGCGTGAATCCGCCGAAGCCAATCCCGCACCCCCGTGATTCTTCCGGGTTTTGCCAGTTCCCGATCCACCCAATTCGCCCGATGCCACGTAAATGTTTTAGCCGCCACGTACCCAAGTCCCAGCGCGCCCAAGCCGGCAAACAATCCCTTCAGAAACGTGCGGCGGGTCATGCGCTTTTCCTTGGGTACCGCCAAGTCCAAAAATCCATGGAGGCCCGTAGCCCCAAGCGCGACGGCTCCAACGCCTTTAAGCGCCAAACTAAACCGGTTCACCCAGGAATCGTGGCGGTCAACTTGCTCTTCATGCAAGCGCCTTGACTTTGGCTTGGGGTACACATCCGGAAACAAGAGCACCGGTCTTTGCTCGACAATGAACGCGTCCACCGGCCGATGCGCGGCTTTTGCTCCCGGTTCAAACAACGCATTGACGTTCAATGCCGCCTTGTCCCGGAACCGCTTGTACGCCTCGACCTTCTCGGACTCCGGTTTTTTCCACACGCCGCCGTCAAATACCGTCGCTCCCTCGACGAAAATCCTTTGCTCGCCCCGGATTTCCGGCTCAAAATCAGAGAACGTCACCAATCCACCGGGTCTGTCAAGCCGCGACTCCCCTTGGTGCAACCCCAGCTGAATGACGATTCGGTGCTTTCCCCCGTTCACCCGCGCTTCGACGATTCCCATGGATATAGCATTCAAAACAAATGCAAAGAAATAGATTTCCGAACCGAGTCAAAACTAGTATTTGGCCAAGACTTTCAAAGCCTTCTCGTGCTTTTCGATAAATTCAGACAATATGCGTTCAAGTTCGTAGTCCATTTCTATTCTGAAAGCCTTTTTAGGTCTTTTCAACCAACCAATTACTCCATCCTGCCGGGGTGGCGGAATCCGGTAACGCGCTAGACTCGAGGGAACTTTTCTTTTCCCGAAAAGAAAACTTCCATGAAACCAGCGCAAACCTTTAGGGTTTGCGGGGCCCCAAAAATGCTTGCGCATTTTTGAGGGAGAAAAGGGTTCTAGTCCGAGCCATCTAGTGGACTTCGGTCCTTCCGAGTTCAAATCTCGGCCCCGGCGTTCTTATTGAGAGGACCCGTTAACGGGTGCCTGCCCAACCTGGGACCTAAATAAACCCTGCCGTCCACTTTTATTGCAACTACCTTTAATCTTTACCAGGAACCAAACCATGCCGTTTGCCCAACTCCACCTCATCGAACCCATCCTTCGCGCCTTAAAGCACCAAGGCTACGTCACACCCACTCCCATCCAAGCCAAAGCCATTCCGCCTTTACTTGACGGCCGCGATTTGTTGGGCATCGCTCAAACCGGCACCGGCAAGACCGCCGCCTTTACGTTGCCCATCCTCCAGCACTTGACTAATCGCCCCACGTCCCTGGTTTCAAAAACCCCGAAAGTCCTGATTTTGACGCCCACCCGCGAGTTGGCTCTCCAAATCGACGAAAGCATTGCCGCCTACGCCCAATTCCTTCGCGTGCGGCGCGCCGTCGTGTTTGGCGGCGTGGGCCAAGGCCCGCAAGTGCGCGCCTTGTACCACGGCGTCGATTTCCTCACCGCGACTCCGGGCCGGTTGTTGGACTTGATCCAACAACGCCACATCCGATTGGACGGCGTGCAATACTTCGTCTTGGATGAGGCCGACCGGATGCTGGACATGGGTTTTTACCGCGACGTCCGAAAAATCATCGCTTTGCTTCCCCCCAAACGCCATTCGCTTTTCTTTTCCGCCACCATGTCCCCCCAAATCGGGGAACTGGCCAACTCTTTGTTGAAGGATCCGGTGCGCGTGGAAGTCACGCCGGAATGCAAAACCGTGGAAAAAATCGAGCAACGCCTCTTCTTCGTCGACTCCGACAAAAAAGACGAGTTATTGGTCTCCCTACTCAAGCAAAGCCACTTGACGCGCGTCTTGGTCTTCACGCTGATGAAGCACAAGGCCAACAAGGTGGCCTACATGCTCACCCACCACGGGATTCGGGCGGATGCCATCCACGGCAACAAAAGCCAGAACCAACGCATCAAGGCGCTGGACAACTTCAAGAAAAACCGCGTCCAAGTCCTCGTCGCCACCGACATTGCGGCAAGAGGCATCGACATCGACGACATTTCCCACGTCATCAACTACGACTTGCCCAACGAACCCGAGATTTATGTCCACCGGATCGGAAGAACGGCACGAGCCGGAGCCGACGGCACCGCTTATTCCTTCTGCGCGGCTGACGAGCGCTCTTACCTCAACGACATCCAACGCCTCATCGGCGAACAAATCCAAGTCATGGACCACGCCTTGCATTCTGAAACCGCGAAAAACGCGACCGGAGCCGCGGCAAGACCGCCTCCAAGAGGACGGGGCCGTGGACGGGGAGGCTTTGGTGGACGGGGCGGCCACCGCGGAGGGTTTGGCGGGCACGGTCCACGTCAACACTTCAGCCGTCGCCCATCCGGAACCTCTCGATTCAAGCCCAGAAACCGCTTCTAACCCCCCCTCTTTTTGTATCCTTTTTTGCCGCAATTGACGGGTAAGACCCAACGCGTCCCCCTTTCACCGGCCAGGACGCCTCTCCACATTAAAGAACAACCAATCGTGTCTATCATGAAGCTGAAATGCAAAAGTCCGAGATCCTACATGTAAATGATCCAAATTGGATCATTAACGAAGCATATTTAATGCATGGTGGAGGTAATTGTATTGAGCGACATGAACGTGATTCTGCGTGGCAAAACCAAGGACATCGTGAAAGACATGGTGGCCAAAGGCTTTGCCAATTCGCAGTCCGAAGCCATTCGACTTGCCATCATCTCGTTTGGCGAAAAGCGCTTTTTGGACGAAACGGCGTTGGTCAACGCGAAACTGGACCGCATCGACCGTGATATTGCCTCCGGCAAGCGGAAACTCTTGGCAGCGGACCAAGCCCTGGGCTCTTACGCCACGCACCTCAAGTAATCACCTGTCCAAAACCATGTTTGTCGAAAGCTTCGACGAGGATTGGCCGAAATACTTTGAGGCCTTGGATTCCGTCACCAAGGAACGCGTCGTCAAAAAAATCCGGAAAATCTTGGAGTATCCCAAGAAGCGCCACATGGGAAAGAACACTCGGTTTTTCGTGGACGAAGCCGGCCAACACCGCATCACGTACCGCGTCTTTGACGAATCAAATCAAGTCCGCTTTTACTTCGTCGGCGACCACAAACAATACGAAAAATGGTATTCGAGTTACTTTTAGCATTCTCCCCCCGGCGCTTTTCTTTTTGTTTTCACCGGCCAGGACGTGTCTGAATGCTTTTATACTCATCAACGGACGGGTTCT
The DNA here is from genome assembly GCA_016207165.1 of Microcaldota archaeon. Lineage (GTDB taxonomy): Archaea > Micrarchaeota > Micrarchaeia > Norongarragalinales > Norongarragalinaceae > JACPGT01. The sequence goes on along the minus strand of JACQQD010000011.1, from coordinate 32,043 downwards.
TGGATATGAAGATACTCAAAATCGTTTTCCAAGGGCACACGCCCGAACACGTCCAGGGCGTGAACTTGCGTGAATCTATTCAGGAGCTGGCCGAGAACGGCGATTTTTCCGTCAAGGGCCAGGTCCGCAACCTCAAGCACGACGGCCACGTGGAACTTCTTTTGGAAGGCGACTTGGACCGCAATCAAGCGTTTCTGGATGCCATCCGAGAACTTTTGCCAGAGCTTGTCGATTTGAAGTCGGTGGTTGTCAAGCAACCGGTCCTAGAAGATCGGGAGTTGTCCTTTAATTCCCAGCGTCGCATCGAAGTCGTTCGGGAAGATGACGCCACGGAAACGGTTTGGGCGCTGAAAGGCGCCGGAAGACAGTTTGCACGCATTGGAAAGAACCTCAAGAAATTTGCCGAAAGAGACCAACGAAAAAAACGCGCCCTCATCCGTGCTTTCCAGACGGAACTCTCAAACAACCTCCAAATCCTCCAGCACGACCCCAAGAACAAGAAACTCGTTGGACGCATTCGGTTAACGGGTGTGGCTTGCCACGCGCTGTTGAACAATCTGGAAGCCTTCGAGGAAAAAGACATGCCGCTGGTGCAAGCCATTTCCGAAATGGCGCACTTGGTCACCGTCTACAACTCGTGCGTCGACGCCTTGATACTGACTTCCTCGACACCCAACTACGCGGACGTTGAAACCGAAATCATTTTCGAACTTCCCGGGAAAATCAAGGCGTTGCTGGACGAATTAAGCCCGCCAAACGGGTTAAAAAAGAGGGATTCGTAATGGCTTTCGTGAACGTGCCAGAGCGGTTGGACCGGCTGCACGCCGACGTCCAATCCTTGTTGGGCCGCCGTCTTTCCTTTTTGGACTACGTCAGCCGCAAGCACTTACAGAAAATCGCCTACTTGCTTGAAAAATGGGGCGTTGACACCGGTTATTCTTTCGTATGGCATTACGCGGGCCCCTTCTCCTACGACTTGCACTTTGACTATTACACGCATTACCAACACGAAACAATGTCCCAACCCATGGACGCCGACAAACTTAACGCCTTCAAATCCTTTTTCGGCAACAGTCTAGAAGACCCCGACGCCTTGGAGCTTTACGCTAGCCTGCTTTACGTCAACGACGAGTTTTCCTGCCAATTCGACCCAAAGAAACTGGTGTCCATACTCAAACTCAAGAAACCCAAGTTCACCGAAGACCAAGTCCGCGCAGCCATCGGCTTCCTGAAAAACAAGTTTTCCTAAATCCATTCGCGATCCCATTTGCTCACCGGCCAGCACCCTTCCTCGCCCTTAAGAACCTCGTTTTTCCTCGAGATCGGCATGCACGGCTTGAATCGCTCTGGTTTTTCTGGAAACCACGCCTTTAAGTACTATTTTGTAACTAATAGTTACGACTTAGTAACTAAAGGTGATTTTTATGTACAAAAACGTGGGGCGTGCCCCGAACCTCAAGACCGTCATCATGGTCGAGAACGTGTTGGCGGACATGAAAGAAAGCGTGGTCACCGTGGCGGAGTTGAAGCGGTTGTTGCCGCGTCAAGTCAACCATTACACGCTGAAGGCGATTTTGGAGTACTTGGAGGCCAGCAACAAGATCGCCGTTTCCTTGAAAGGCATTTCCTGGATTGCAAACGACGACCCGGAATTGAAAAAGGCGATTGCCCGGGGTCTTGAACTTTGAACAAGGCCGTCCGCGTCATCCTTTCGCCGGAAGCCGAGGACGTCTACCGGTACCTCAACGAGCGCGCGCCCTCGTCGAAACTCGAGCGCAGCATCCTGAACGCCGTAAACAAGAAAGTCGAATTGATCAAGGCCAACATCCATTACGGCGACCCGATTTCCAAGGAGAAAATCCCGAAGGAATACGTCCAACGCTATGACGTAAAGAACTTGTTCCGCGTGGAATTGCCCCAATTTTGGCGAATGCTTTACACGCTGAAAGCCGGCGACTCGGAAATCGAAATCATTTCGTTCGTCTTGAACATCGAACCGCACCCCGCCTACGACAAACGCTTCGGCTACAAGAAAAAATAATGCCTTCAACAAAACGCCCCCAACGGTTCACCGGCCACGACCCCTCCCCACGTTTTTAAACGCTTGACTCGTGGCACTGGATTGGAACGCACCCGGAGATAGTACGCGTGAGCGTGTTCCCAAATTACCTTTCTCACGGTCACCCAGTTTAGCTATAAATTACACCCTCCCTATTTTTTTGTCCATGTCAGAAAACGTTACTCTTTTTCATCGCAGGTGCGGTGAAATACTGCGGATGAGGGCTGGTTTGGAACAAGGCTTGGAGTTTTTTTTGGCAAACTACTTTGTATGGCCTCAAGATGAAAAGACCTTTACCTTAAGAGATTTCGTGTTATCCGAACGTTTAACGTTTGAGGCAAAAAAACAGGTTTTTTGTAAAATTTGTAAAAAGGAAAAAATCGACGAAGAACTCCGCAAGCGAACTTTGACGGCGATTGACTACGTAAAGAACATTGGAAATCGCGTTGCCCACGAAGAAGCAGCAATTGAAGACCCCCGGATAGGGCAGATTATTTTACGACCGAAAAAACGTATTGTTTATCACGACGAGCGATTGGAAGTCACTGACGAACTTGTCAAGAACGTGGATGCCCATCGTCTTCAAGCAATTCAAGGTGTTACCGCAATTCATCTAGAGTTAATCAATCGTAAACCTAAAGGAAATGAAGTAAAAGTAATTTGAAAAGTAATTGGTTGGTGCTTTGGCTTGAGGTCGGACTGGTCGTTTCCAGCGGGTAAAAAGAAGACGAAGGAGCCCAACCGGCCCCTAAAAAACGAAGGTTTCGAGCTATTTTTTCTTCCCCAACACGACGTGGACCTTGCGTTTGGGTTCGGTGGTTTCTTCGGCCTCGGTTTTGGAACCCGTTGAAGTGCTTTCTTCATGGCCGCTGGTCCTATGTCCGCCGTGCCCGGAGTGGTCTCCTCCGTCTTTTCCAGTCTTTTCATCTTTGCTTTCGATTTGTCCGCCCTTGGTTTTGGGCCCGAATTGGCGGTAGGCAAGAAAGGCGGTGGCCGCCAAGAGCAGGACCAGAAGAATGTCTTTGCCCTCAAATCCGGTTGCTCCGCCGGGTTGCACGTCCAATTGGATGGTGTCGGTGCTCAAAACGACTTGGTCGTTGTAGATGGATCGGGCTTCCACGTTGAGTCGGTAGATTTTTGGGTCCGCGTTTTGGGCCACGTTGACGGAAAGAACGGCTTCGCCTTTTTCTCCGGGTTTCAAATTGCCGATGAAGTCGGATTTGTCGTCGAATTCAAAGGGTTGCGTGGATTCCTTGAAGGCTTTAAGCGAAGTGGATTTTCCTTCGTCGCTTCCAACGTTTTCTATCACGACGTTGACGGTGGCTTTCGTGCCGGGGTGCAACGCGTCGGGAGTGGTTTTGACGGAGACGACTTTGAATTGCGGCCGGCCTTTGACTTGCAGGTTGACGGGAATGGAGGCGTTTCGGTAGTCGGTTTGCGGGTCGTTGACGTGCTTGAATTGGATGAATAGTTGTGCAGGGTAGGATCCTTTGGCCACGGATTCATTCAAGTCCACGTAAAAGTCGGCGGATTGGCTGGATCCTTGGGTGATGGTGCCGTACACGCTTTGGTCGGAATAGCCAAAAGACGGCTCAAAGCCTTCAGGCAGTCTCAGTGTGGCTTGCACGTTTTGGGCGTCTTTGTCGCCGATGTTGGTTAAGGCGATGCTGACTTTGGCGCCGTCAAAGTCGCCAAAGAGTGCGTCAGGCGTTGTTTTCACGGATCCTAACACCAGGTTGGGTTGGCTGTCGTCCACCGCGATGTTGAACTTGAATTCCGTCCAGTCCTGCGCGCTGTCGCGGTAGTAGAGCTTGACTTCGGCTTTGTCGGTTTGCGCGCCGGGAGCCACGAAGACTTTGTACTTCAAGATGAATTGGTTGTCGGAGCCGATGGTGGCGCCGGTGAAGCTTCCGAAAGATCGGGTGGGCGTGTCGGAGCCGTCAAAGGAGAAGGGGTAAACCACGTCCAATCGGAATTGCATGTCCCGGATTTCGGCGGTCGTAGTTTTCTCGACTTTGAAGCGGAGTTCCACGTAGTGTCCCGGGGCAGCTGGGTCGGGGTCTTGGTTCAGGAAGATGGGGCGCACGTTGGCGGAGAGGCTTACGGAGAGCAAGGCCAAAAATCCAATCACTGTAATCCAGTTTTTCATTTTTTTTACCTCCATGCGGGTTGCTTGGCACGAATCCGTGCTTCGATGATCGTTAACGCGGGAACCGCGGTGATGGCGGCCAAGAACGAGGCGGTCACGCCGTAGGCCATCATTTGGCCGAGTTGGCCCATCATGGTAAGCGTTCCCAAATTCATGGCGGCAAAGCCGATGGCGGCCGCCAGGGTGGTGGTTGTCATGGGAATCAGGACGTGCGATAATGTGGTGTGCATGGCGGCTTCGGGGTTGGCGGCGTTGAATTCGTATTTGAAGCGCGTGATGACTTGGATGCCGAAATCGATTCCGATTCCCATGATCATGGACATGACTCCGGCTGTCAGGGGCGTGATTTTCAGTCCGATGAAGGCGACGAATCCCATGCCCCAGACCAAGCCGAAGACGATGGTGGTCAAGGGAATGAGGCCGCGGCGCAGGGAGCCGAAAATCAAAACGAGAATGGCGATGATGGCGGCCATGGATATGATGGAAGTAAAGTTGCTGTCTTTTGAAATCAACGGCTCAATGGAGGCAAAGGCCAGGGATGCGCCGGCCACGTGGGCCGTCACCCCAGGCGGAGCCGGATTTTCTTTTAAGAGGGTGGTCATGGTGGAATAGACTTCCCCGGATTCGCAACTCTCCAAGGTTTGAATGCGGATGGTGGCTAAACTGTAGGAGGGGTTGAGATAGCCGTTGATGCCCGGCACCATTTTTTGGGCGTCAATGACGTCTTGCGTGGTCTTGGGCAAACCGCCGAACCGGTCTTGGTACGCGGTGGTGGCGGAGTCCACGCGTTGGACGCAGTCATCGGTTTTCGCGAACGCTCCGAGGGCGTGAACGTACTTCATGACTTGAGGGTCGCGGGCGTCGCGGGGCTCCGTGGAATTGGCGCTCTGGGGGTCGACTTGGACGACGAGGGTGGCAAATTCGGCGCCGCCGAACTCGTCGTTGATGACTTGCAACGCTTCCACCGCCGGCTGGCCGTCGGGCAAAATGTCTTTGTTTTGGAAGGTGGAAAATTGTAGGTGGCTGGCCGATAGGCCGGCGAGGACGAAGAAGAGTAGGGCAATGGCCAGCACGGTCCAGGGTTTGGAGGAGACGAAGCCCGCGTATCGGTCCGCAATTTTTTGGATGGCGTTCACGGTCGTTCAAACCCTTTCAAGGCGAGTTGTTGCGCTTTCTTTTCCAGCTTGGCCCATTGGCTGTGCGTCCAGCGGTATTCCAGTTCTTCTTCAAGCAGGATGACGACCGGAGCGGCAAACAAGGCCGCCGACAGACTGCACAGGATTCCTAGCGCCAGGCTTTGGCCGAGGTGTTGCATCATGGGGAAAAACGAAAAACTCAGGGCGCCAAAGCCGGCGACGGTGGTCAGGCCGGAGCCCATGATGGCCGTTCCCACGCCCGGCACCGCAATGTACAGGGATTCGCTTTGGCTTTTTCCAAGTTCTCGTTGTTCCTTGTATCGGGTGACCATGAACACGCCGTATTCGACTCCTAGTCCAACCAAAATGGCGCCCAATCCAACGGTTGCGATGCTCAGCGGAATGTCAAACCAGCCCATGAGCCCCATGGCCCAAAACACGCCCAGCAGCGTGGGCACCATGACCAACATTGATTTGGTAATCGAGCGCTCCAGGATCAAGAGCAATAGGAAAATGGCGGTCACCGTCAGGCTGAGCGTGTAGGCCGCGTCGCTGGTTAGGAACGAAAAGATGAGTTTCTGGATGGAGGGGTTGCCGGTGACGAACAAGGAAATGCCGGGCGGGCGTTCTACGTCGTTGACGCGTTGTTGGATGAGGTTCTCCAGTGCCAGGACTTTGTCTTCGCCGCCGCCGACGTCCGCTCGGATGAAGACGATGGTCTTGGTGTACGCGGGGTTGTAGAATGCGTCCAGATCCGGCACGATTTTGCCCAAGGCGATGACGTCTTGAATGGTTTGTCCTGGAAAGGGTTGGGCGATGGTGGCCGCGGAAAACGTTTCATCCACCAGGCTTTCTTTCTGGAGTTCGGTCTGCAGGTTCGAGAGGAACGTCAGGATGCGGGGGTCTCGAATGTCCTTGATTGAATTCAACGCGTTGTCCTGGTCGTCCAATTCCACTACGAGCAAAACGGTGTCTTGTCCGCCGAACTCATCCGCCAGGCGGTCGTTGAGTTGGAAGATGGGCAGGTCCTGCGGCATTTCGTTGGCGAGGTTGCTTTCAAGACGCAGTTTGGTGATGCCAAACGACAGAACGGCGGTGACCAACAGGATGGCCAGAAGCCAGGTTTTGACGTGTTTTTTCTGGGAGTGGGCCAGTTGGTCGAGTGCGGATTCCAGTAGCGTCATGAGAACCGAAAAAACGCGTTTTACGGCTTGTGGCCAATGCCCTTATTAAAGGCTTATTGGGCGTCCGATACTGGAGTTCGGTTCCTGCGGGGGGCAAAGATGACGCCGGGTTTGCCTTTCAAGTCGGTATCGGAAGTCATCAGTTTTATGCCGTTTTCAAGGGCGGTGGCGTAGATGAGGGCGTCGGCGGTGGAAAATGAATCGGAGTGCGCGATTTGGGCGGCGTGTTCGCAGATGGCCAGGCTCAGCGGAATGATGTCGAATGTTTCTTGCATTCGTTGGATGAAGTACGGTCTTTCGTTGGCGCGGTGGACTTTCAGCAGCCAACGAATGATTTCGAAGTAGGTCATGATGCTGATGCCGGAAATGCCTTTCCTGAGCGCTCCTTCGGTTTTTTCGTCCAGTTCGTTTTTGTAGAAGCGAATGAGGGTACTGGTGTCAATCAAAATGACGGTCACGCTTGTCCCTCACAAAATCGGGTGTGCCTTTGAGTATGCCTCGCATGTCGTCCATCAGAAAGATGTTTCCTTTTCGTGTTTTCTTGAAGATTTTCCGAAGGGTTTCACTGTAGCTTTTCAGGCCGTGCTCGCGTCGGTATTCGTCGATGATCTGCTTGACGTCCGGCGTTACCGGCAGGTTGATGTAGGTTGCCATGGTGACTCGTTATTGCAATTAATTATTGCAATATTTAAGGATTGGGTTGATTTATTTTCTTCCGTTGCGTAGGTTTTTTGGCTGATGGACGTCGCGTCGTTGTTGAAGGGAGTTTCGCAGAAGCCGTCCGTGTGGGTGCTTCTGGCGGCCAACGTGGTTCCTTTGTTTGGCGTGCTTTTCTTGGGCTGGTCGCAGGCCAGCGTTTTGCTTCTGTTTTGGGCGGAGTCCGCGGTCATCGGCTTTTACACCGTTCTGAAGATGTTGTTGGCCAAGCCGGAACGCTTTGACGCGCCGGACGGCTTGGCGGGTACGTTTTTCGCGGGCGCGGCGTTTGCCGTGTTTCAGGCGTCGCGTTTGTTTTCCATCGGTTTTTTCGTCATTCACTTCGGCATCTTCATGCTGGTGCACCTCATGTTCTTGTTGTTTTTCTTGGTGTCCGATGCGGACCCGTTTGGCGTTTTGGCGTCGGTAGTCGTTGGGGGTGCCGCGTACTTTTTGAGCCACGGATATTCGTTCGTGGTCAACTTTTTGGACCGGCGGGAGTATTTGGAGGCGGAACCCAAGTCGTTGATGGCGGCACCGTACCCGCGGGTCATCCTCATGCACGTGGCCGTGATTTTCGGCGCGATTTTGGGTTTGCCGGCGTTGGTTTTGGTGCTCGGGAAAATGGTTTTGGACTTGGCTTCGCACGCGCGGGAGCATGGGTGGTTCAAGATCGAGGGCCTGCAGTCTAGCGGTTCTTGATGCGCCGGCGCAGCGCGCTGATTTTCTTGTCAAGGCTTACCAGGGCCGCGATGGCGGGCCGCGTCATGGCCAACACCAGGCGGGATGGCCGGGGGTCGCGGGGTGACAGGGCGGCTAAAAGTTTCAAGCGCTTGGGCAACGGGTGTTTTTTGGCTAAGTCGTAGGCGTTCAATCCCTGTTTGTTGGCCAGTGTCGGGTTTCCTTTGTGGTCCCTGAATCGTTCGACAAGCGGGACGTGCCCTTGTTGTACAGCAATCAGCAAGGGCGTGTCGTCGTTTTCGTCGCGTTGGTTGGCGTCTCCGCCGTGTTTAAGCAGGTGGTCGGCGGCGATGGTGTCACCGGTTTCCGCGGCCACGTGCAGGCCGGTTTGTTTTTTGGCCCCGGTTTCGCTGGCTTTCGCTCCAGTAGCCAACCGGGTTTTAAGTAGGAGGTGGTCGCGGCGTCGGACCAGTTCGGGAATGGGTTCATCCAGCCGGCGGGCGTGGGCGGATTCCAGGTGGTTCACGAATGGGTTTGGGCGGGGGAATGGTTTTATTCGTTGAGTTTTTCGACTTCCGCGATGAGGTTCTTGTTGCCCAAGAACAGGGGCGTGCGCGCGTCGACTTCGTCCACCACGTCCAAGATGCTCTTGACGCCGTTTGTGGATGAACCGCCGGCCTGTTCGATAAGAAGCGCCATGGGTTTGGCTTCGTACGTCAAGCGGAGTTTGGCTTTCGGGTAGGCGAATAGGCCGCCGTAGTGCATGACTTGGTTGAAGTCCGCGACTAACGTGCCCGAGTAGCGGAGTTTCAATCCTTTTGATTCCAATCCGTCCACCCATTGCCGGAGTTTGGGCGTCCACTCGGCTTTCTTTCCACCAATTCCGTAGACTTTTCCGGGCTCTGGCAATTTCATGTTTTCTTTGGATAGCACGAAGTGGTCTTCACCGGTCTTTTGTTGGAGAACGAATTCGTGGACTCCCTGGCCGACGGTGTACGTCAGGGACGTGACCGGTCCGTACAATTTGTAGAGGGCGGCGACTTGCTCGGATCCTTTGCCGAGGTCGTTTTCGTAAATCGAAACAATGGTGCCGCAGGTGTTGTTGGATTTGATGTTCGAGGAGCCGTCCAGCGGGTCGAAGCAGACCACGTAAGGCGCGTTCGGCATTCCGGACACGGGTTCGTCCAGTTCCTCGGAGTACATTTTCTTGACCAGTCCTGTTTCGTTGAGCCGGTCGACGAGGTACTGGTTGCTCCAGGCGTCCAGTTTGAGTTGTTGTTCGCCGTACTTGTTTTCGCCTTCGGAAAAACCCAGCCGGTGTGGGAACTCGATGCGGAAATCAATCGAGGTTTTGGCGATGGCGGTTAGGAGTTTGGCGAGTTTTTCGTTGGAGTCCTTTTGAATGTGGTCGAAGAGTTCCTGCATGGGGTTTATCACGTAAGGGTGTTTGTGCAAGGGGTGGCCTATTTAGTTTTTGCTTGGCCGGGCTTCCGCCAACGCCTTTTTCTTGTCCCACGTCAAGGCGTCGCAGTAAACCACGCGCATTTCCTCTGGACGCAGGTAATGGCCGGTGCGGGCCACCAACCCGATTCGGTGTTCTTTCCTCTTCAAGTAACGCGTCTTCGGGTCGTTGTGGTCTTGGGGCGTGCCCGTGGGGATGCCCGTCTTTTCATCGCAAAAGTACCATCCATCCTCTTTTGGGAAGGCGGTGGCTCGGATTTGAGATTCGTCTGTTACGCGTATCTCTTTGAGGGTATACCGGATGTATCGGATGTGGGGGTCTTCGGGTTGCGGGATGTCGCGGTCCAGTTCCCGGTAGGATTCCGGGTTTTCAAAGTATCTCCGGATTACGGTGCGACCCAATTCCTTGAGTTCAAAGTTCGGGCGTTGTGCGTCAAAGCCGTGGTCGACGGATAGTGCGGCGTTCCGGAGGTTTTCGTGTTTTTCCGGAATTTTCATGAGGTACGCCGTGCGGCTGTCGCGGTCCACGTGCGTCAGGTACGTGCCGTCGCGTTTCTTGGAGGCTTCCAGGATGGATTGGGCGTTCACGTCGTCCTGCGTGGCCGCGGCAAAGGAGATATCGGGTTTGGTGTAGGCCAGAAGCGTGCCGGTCCACACAGAGTCTCCGCGGTAACTGGGGTTGAACGGGATTTCTTTGCCGTAGAATTGGCGGGTCCACGCGTCGGTTTGGACGACTTTTTCGTCGAATGCGCGATTGGAGAGTAACGTGATTTTTTCCCGGTTGGAAAAGTCAATCCATTCGTCTTGGGTTTGCGGCGTTTCTGTGATGAACGTCATTTGTGGGTTTTGGCCCTTCAATGCCTTTTTCAATCCGTCCAATCCGCCCATGCTTGGTTTTCCCGAGGGTGTACCGGATGCACGCTTTTAAATAGGTGAGGGATTTACGGGGCTCTGGGAAGCGGGGCGTGCGCTTTAATCGGCGGTTATTTTTTTCTCTCGCTTTCCCACAAATCCACGAATTCCTTGTAGGTGGAAGCGATTTTTTGGACGGCTTGCTGGCGGCTGAGTTTGCCTTCCAAAAAGCCTTTCAAGGCGTCCATGAAGATGGTTCGACCAATGGCAAATCCGTTGATGCCTTCGATGTGGGCCCCCACTTTCAGCCATTCCGCGACTTTTTCCTTGGATTCGCCTCTCCCAAGCGTCACGATGCCGGCGTTGCGTCCGCCGAACCGGGCTTGGTTGACTAACGCTTGGGCGTCTTGAGGCCGGTCGACGCCCTCCAGTTTCCACACGTCCGGCTCCACCCCGAAGTCTTGGAGTTCGCGCATCATTTCAACCATGAGTTTGGGGCGGAGTTCCGAGTCGTATTTGGCTTTGTCTCCTCCCAGTTGCTTGAGTTGCGAGTCGGTGGCCGGCACCAGGGGTTCAATGAGGTAGAGTTTGCCGATGGATTTCAGAAACGCGCCAAGTTCTTTGAGGCGGGCGGCTTGGCGAGCGTTAAGTTTGGAGTCGGATTCGGGGTTGTACCGCACCAAAACCTTGCAGAAGGTGGCGTCGATTTGGCGGATGTGGTCCTTCCAGTTCTCGTATTCGAAATCGAATTCGTCTTGCCCGCTTTTCTCGGCGGGGCAAATCACGGTGTAGCCTTTGGTTTTGGCGTCTTTGAGGTTTTTCTCGCCCATTTCTTCGTCCAACAGCATTCCGGCTTTATGTTTGGGTACGCCCATCTGGATGGCTTTCTGGAAGCCTTCGTAAATCATGGTTTTCAGGTCAATGGCTTTCTGGAGTTGTTCCGGTGAAAGGGGTTCCGGAAAGCCGAGGAGTTTTTGCTTGAAGGAGCCGCGGTGGTCAAAAGCCAAAATCAATAGTTCCCGGGGCCATGCGGGTTTGGGCCTGGTTTGGAGCATTTGCGCTTGCATGAATTTCATCCACCTCAAGAAAATGTCTCTTCGTTATAGCAAACCAAGAAAGTTTCCCGGATTGCTATATGGCGTTGGCATTTGGGCTGGGAATTCATTTAAAGATTTAGGCTGGGGGACAAACAGGGCGTTGAAGGCTTTAAAAGAGTGGAACTCCGAGATTTTGCGTATGCGTTTTTTCATGCTGGCCAGTCTCGTGTTGGCCGTATTGCTATTGGGTTGCATCGAGTCCGGCCGTCCGGACCCGTTGGACGTGGCGCGAACGGACTTCGTCCTGCCGCAAGGCACGTCCACGCCTTCGGCGGCCACCCAAACGCCGGTGCCGATAACCGAGGAAACGCCTTCGGCGGCCGGGTCGCCTTCCACCACTTCAACGCCGCGTCCCGTGCTTTCCGAATCCGATTGGGTCGAGCCGGAGTTGGGAAGCGATCAAGCGCCGGTGGTCATCGTGGCGTACGAGGATTTGCAGGACCGGTTCACCAAGCAATTCTATGACGCGTCGTTTTACTCGGTGGTGGGAACGTACATTCAATCCGGCCAAGTCCGGTTCCAATACCGTCCCTTTCCGTTGTCGTTCCATGAACGCGCCCGCGAAGCCGCCGAAGCGGCGTACTGCGCTCACGAACAAACCCGGTTTTGGGATTACCACGACAAGGTCCTCAGGGACCAGTCGCGGTTGAACGCCCGAACCGTTTTCAAGGACTTCGCGTCCGAGTTGGGCTTGAACCGGGAATTGTTTGATTCCTGTTTTGATTCCGGCAAGTACGCGGGCCGCGTGGAGCAGCAGGTTGAGGAAGCGGTTGACCTCGGAATATCGGGGACGCCGACGTTTTACATCAACGCAAAGGCCTTGGTGGGCGCCCAGCCTTCCGAGGCGTTTGACGCCGCGATTCGCCGGGAACTGGGGTTGCCGGTTTCCCCGACGCCAACGCCCAGTCCCACGCTTCGCCCTTCGGTTCACGCCCGTGACTTGATTTCGACGTACGCCGGGATGAGGGGGCGTGCGGATGCACCCGTCATCGTGGTGGAGTTTTCGGATTACCAATGTCCTTTTTGCCGGAGGTTTTACGCGGAAACGCTTCCGCTGATTCAAGGCGATTACATTGATTCCGGCAAAGTTCGTTTTTACTTCAAGGACTTTCCCTTGAGTTTTCATCCCATGGCGCACGTCTCCTCCGAAGCGGCGCGGTGTGCCGGCGACCAGGGCAAGTATTGGCAGATGCATGACAAAATGTTTGGCGAACAGAATGCGGACAGTTCAGGTACTACTACCGTGAATTACTCGGTGGACGATTTGAAGGCATGGGCGCGCGAAATCGGTTTGGACGGCACGGCTTTTGACGCGTGCCTGGATTCGGGCAAGTACAAGGATTCGGTAGCCGCGGATTACCGCGAAGGCGTTTCCGCCGGAATTTCTGGCACTCCCAGCTTCGTCATCAATGGCCAGACCCTGGTGGGCGCGCAGCCGTATTCGGCGTTCAAATCCGTTATTGACGCCGAATTGGGAAACTGATTTTTCTTCTTCGGCCGGGCCGTTTCCTGTATTCGAGTTGATTTTTTTTCTACCGAACGTTTTTTCCGTTGCAAATCCCGTTTCACTCAAACGCCCAAAACGTATTTATGTGTAAACACGTAATTCAAATATAGGGTGTTTGAAATGGGTAACATGACGTTGTCGATTCCGGATGATTTGCTGGCGAAAATGCGGCCGCATTCGGAAATTAAATGGAGCGAGATCGCCCGCCGCGCGTTTGCCAAGGAAATTGAGGTCTTGGACATGATGGACCAGTTGCTGGAGAAAAGCACGCTGACGGAGGCCGATGTGGAGCGAATTGGCAACAAGCTGAAGGCGGACATCCGGAAGCGTTTGGAATGAGGCTCGTCGTTGATTCAAACCGGTTCATCGCGGCGCTTCTACGCGATTCGTTTTCGCGGCGGGTTTTGTTCTCGAAGAAGTTTCGGTTTTTCTCGATTGGCTTGATGCGCTCGGAGTTGTCTAAGTATGAGCAAGAGCTGCGGCGAAAATCGGGGCTGTCCCGACCTGATTTTGAGGCCCTGCGTGAACTCATGTTTTCTCGGCTTTTGTTTCTGGAGGCCTCCGAGTTAAAGCCATTCATGGGAGCCGCCCGCGCTGCTTTGGATGCAGTTGATCCAAAGGACTCGCCGTTTTTGGCGGCGGCCTTAGCGGTCAGGGTGGACGGTATATGGTCGGATGACCGGCATTTTGAGCGGCAACGCCTGGTCCGCGTATTTAAGACCAAGGATCTCGCAGCCATGCTTTGAATTTCCGCATCCTCTTTTTCTTCTAAAAACAGGTTCCGGATGTATCAGTTGATTTTTTTTCCACCCAACGTTTTTTACGGCTTTTCGGCTGACCAAGACCGAGGTGGTCTTGGAATGGCCGTGGAAACGCAGATTCAGGAATTGGTGTCGTTGTTGCAGACGGTTCTGCCGACGTTGGGGTTGTTCGCCATTTTGTTGGCTGGAGGCTTGTACGCTTTTGGCGCGATGGCCGGCTCGTACGAATTGAACGCGCGCATGAAGTCATGGGCCCAGCGCGTGGGCGTAGGGGGCGCCATCGCCGTGATCGTGGGCAACGTGGCGCCGACGCTGGTGTCGTGGTTGACGGGCATCTGACATGGAGTTCGTGTCCGGTTGGCAGCCGGTGGCCGTCTCCGCCGTCACGTTGAGTCTTTTGGTTGTTGGGGTCCTGTTTGCTTTTGCCAGCGTGTTTGACCTCCGCCGGTTGCGTGTGTGGGCGCGGGCGGAGTTCATGCAGGTCGTGGTCTCCGGTGTTTTGGTGGGCGGGCTTTTGGCCGGTTCCCTGGCGTTGCAGTCGCTCTCCACGGACCTCGCCGGCGGCCAGGAGCCCATCGTGTTTGCGGGCACGTATCTCAATGGCGTGAACCAGAACATTGCCCAGGCCTCTGCCCAGTTGACGGTGTTCACGTTGATGTTGGCGGCGTTGCAGGACGTGCAAGTCAGCATCGCTCCGGTGGGGGTGGGGATTTCGGGCAGGCCGTTGGCGGGCTTGGATGCCCAGTTGGGCCAGGCCAAATTCATTTTGAGTGCGTTGTCGTTCGTGTCGCTGACGAACCTGGTTCAAATCTACTTGCTGGTTTTCATTCAAGCGACCATGATGTACTACTTTTTGCCCGTGGGCGTGGTGCTTCGCTCTTTTTCTTTGACGCGTCCGGTGGGCGCGTTCATGATGGCGTTGGCTGTGGGGCTGTATTTCGTTTTCCCGTTGACGTTCGTATTCAACGCGGCGGCCATGGAAAAAATGGCGTCCTCCATCGACGTGTACACGGAGTCGCTCAAAGAGTTCAACGAAGCGTTTCCCTTGGAGACCCTGAATTTCTTGGATGCGGCGTCGCTGGGCAACTTCGTGGTCAGTTTGTTGACGTCGGCGGCGAATTCGTTGTGGAACCAGGCCGTGGACGCGTTGTCCAACTTGGCTAAGCTGGTCGCCGAGTTGGTGGTGCAGACGACGTTTTTTCCGTTGTTCAATTTGGGAGTCGTGTTCCTGTTCGTGCGCTCTCTCTATAAGGCGCTCGCGTCGGAGGTCGTGTTATGGAGTTGAAGCCCAAGGACGCGCTGTTGGCGTGCCTTGGAGGGGGAGGGCTGTGCGTGGTGTTGGCCCTGGTCGCCGGTAGCCTTGTCGCCTTGGTTTTTTCATCACTCTTGTTTTTCTTCGCGGTGGCGGTGCAGCGGTTTGGCGATGTGCTGCTTCCGGCGTTTCTGAAGAAAGCGCATGTGGTGGAGACGCGGGGTTCGTGGCGGTTGCTGGACGAAGTCGCCGTTTTGCCGGATGGCGACCGTTTCTTGTCGTCCGCGTTCTTGGAGGTGGACGTGTCGCATTGCCCGTCGTCTGCTTCGCCCGAGAAGACGGCGTCGTATGCCGCGTCGTTTGAGCAGGCGCTGTCGGCGTTGACGTTTCCGGCGCAGTTTAGCGTATTGGTGTTCGGCTTGGACGTGGAAAAGTACCGGGAATCGGTTTTGACCAAGCGCTTGGAGTCGGAGCTTTTGTTGAGCCGGTTAAAGAAGTCGCCGAAACCCGACGTGTCGGCGGTGGCGCGTGAGGAGCGGAAACTCTCCATGTTTTCGGGGTTGTTGGACAAGTTGGCGCAGGGGCAGAAGCCGTTGGACGTGGTGTACTTTGTCTCGACTACGGCTTCGGGTTTTTCGGAGGCCCAGGCCGCGGAGCGGGTGCGTTTGCAGGCAAGGGAATTGAAGGCCGTGGTGGCCAATGCGCTCAACGCGCCGGTGCGGTTGCTTCGCGGGGACGAAGTCAAGCGGTGCTTGGACTGGAAAGCCGCTATACCCGTGTCGCATGAATCGTTTCTGGGGCGGGTTTCATGAACGCGTGGCCGTGGTTGGGGTTTCCAGAGTCCAGGCCCGTTTTGTCCGGAGCGCTTCGGTCCAGGCCCTTGTTTGTCCGGCCGTCCCAGCCGCCGTCAAGGCTCTTGTTTTCGGATCCGACGGACGGCATCTGGGTGTCGAAAGCCAAGGCGTTCGGCGTGCCGTTTTGCTGGTCGTTTGCTCACTTGGCCAATCCGCACGTGGCGGTGGTGGGCATGACGGGTTCGGGCAAGAGTTTTTTCGTCAAGTCGTTTTTGACGCGCTCGAATTTGGTGTGGGGTACTCATGCCTTGATTTTGGATTGGTCCGGCGAGTACGCTTCTTGGGTTAAGCAGTCCGGGGGTCACGTCATCCGGTTGGGGGAGGCGTCATTGAACTTGCTGGATTTGGGAGGCATGACGCCTTCTCAGCGCACGCGTCAGGTGGTGGAGGCGTTGGCGTTGTTGACGGACTTGGGCCAGTTTGCTCGGGAACGCCAGTGGGTGCGTTTTGCCATTGAACAGTGTTATGCGATGCGGAAGTTTTCCAAGAGGCCGCCGACGCTCAAAGACGTGTCGGCGTGGCTGAAGGCGAAGTCCAGGAGGGCGTCGGCGTGGGACAAGCGCGAGATGGAAAACGCGGTGCTTCTGCTTCGCCCCCTGGTCATAGGGGGATCCGATTTTTTCGCCAAGCCCAGTTCGTTTGCGTTGGAAAAGCTCTTGGAAGCGGGTTTGGTGTGCGTGGACTTGACGGCCTTGCCGTCGGAGTCCTTTCGAAGCTTGGCGGGGCTGTCGTTGCTTCAGTTCGTTGCGGAGAAGATGCGGGCGTGCGGGCCGGGTGAGGGGCGGCGCTTGAAGTGGTGGGTGGTGTTGGATGAGGCTTGGAAGATCTGCCGAGAAGACGGCGACCCGGTGGCCATCGTTCGGGAGGGGCGGAAGTACGCCTTCGGTTTGGTCATCGCTTCCCAGAATCCCATGGACGTGCATTCCGCCATTTTTTCCAATGTGGGGTCGCTGTTCATGTTTCGCACCGCGTTTTCGGACAGCTTGGACTATTTGCAGAAGACCCTCGGGTTTTCCGATGCGGTTCGGCGGCGCATAGGCTTGTTGCCGGTGGGTTGTTGCGCGGTGAACTTGCAGTGGGCCGGTTTTTCGCAGGGTGACGCGTTTTTCTTGGAGCGGGTGGACGGCGAGGCGTTGTTGGAATGGGTGTCGTTGGAGGTGAAAAGCGTGGCGTTTTCGTTTGAAAAGAAAAAGTTTCTTTCGGAACTGCAAAAATTGGGGGTCTCCGCTTCCAAGGCTTTGGAGTTGGAGGCCTGGCTTTCGGGAAAATCAAATGCGGTGGATGCCGGGTCGTGGGTGGCCAAGCTTTCCGATGTGGGCTTGGCGGATGACGCCGTTCGCCGGCACCTCAAGCAATGCGGTTTCTCCGACGAACAGGTGTCCGACTCGTTTGCCGCTTCTTTTGCGTCTTTTCTGCCGAAATCAGCGCGGTTGGTGGAGGTGGATGTGCGGCCGTGAAGCGGTTTTTCGTGTTGGTCGCCTTGGCGGTTGCATCGTTTTCGGTGTACTTTCTGTACGGGGACGTCGTTGAATCCACGGAGGGTATTCCGGCTTCCGTGCAAGACGCTGGCCTGGCGTGGTTTGAGGGCAACGCGTCCAAGGCGTTTTTCTTCGTGGATGGAAGCGGCCGGGCCCGCGTGCGGGTGGCGTTGTTTCGGGATGCCGTTCCAAGCCGAGTGTACGTATTGTCGGAATCCGACCAGCAGTTTTTCCCCGAATTTTTGGAGCGCTTGGAAAAACGCCTTGATTCGTGGGATGTTTCCGTGTCGCGCGTGCCGCTTCGCGGGCTTACGCTCTTAACGCCTGGGATTTTGGTGGTGGCTTCGTCCGCGTTTCCTCGCGAGTTTATTTCTTCAGGTGGTTTGGTTCAGTGGATTCGAGGCGGGGGCGTGGTGGTGCACGTGGGCCTTCCTTTTTCGTATGTTTGGGACTCCAAAGGCTTGGCGGCCAACCCGGATTGGGAGATCCAAAAAGAGGGCTTGGGCGTGGACTTTGTTTCGGATGACGCGTTGTCGGGGTACCGGTTGGAGGCCAAAAACGGTTCGGCGTACCGCAGGGGTTCTTGGCAGGTCTTCAAAAACGGGGGCTACTTGGCGGCGTACCCCAGACCTTTGGACCGGGGTTTTTCTTCAGGCTTTTCGGCGGGGGATGCCGTGGCGGACTTTGTTTTGAATGCGTCGTGGCAGGACCCGTTGACGGAATTCGAGGGGAACTTTTTTTTGCCGCAAACGATTTTCTCGCAACCGTTTTCCACTTCAGCCACGCACGCGTTGGTGTGGCTGGATGGCGGAAACGCTTCCCGTCGTCTGCACTTTTCCTTGAACCGTTCGGATCTGCGTGTGCTGAATCCGGCTGTGGCGTGGATCAACGAATCGCTTTCCGTATCGCTTTTCTCCAACCGTTCCCGTGGCTCCCGGTTCACGTATTCTCTGGTTCAAGACGGGCGCGTGCTTGAATCCCGGGAGTTCGGCCAGGTTTCGTCCGGCCTTTTTCTTTTGTCCAAGAGCATTGGGTTCAACAAGTCCGGCGATTTTTTGATTTCGTTTTCGGACGGCGGGGCGTCTTCCTATTCCGCGGTCCACGTGCAAGCGCCGGAGGTCCGCATCGCCAAAGCCGACCCTGGCACCAAGCGCATTTCGGCCATGGTTTTGGTGGACGGCGTGGCGTACGCCCGCCAGCCCGTGTACTGGAACGGTTCGGTGTTTTACACGGATGCTGGCGGCGCAATCCGTTTTGAGGACCTTTCTTTTCATGGGGACGGCAAGACGTATGTCGTTGAAGTGGGGCCTGTGGCCGTGAATGCGCGCGTCCAGTCCACGGCGGGTTTTTTGTCCTCTTGGCCGGATCGCTTGATGGGCGTCGGGGCCTTGGCGTTTTTTGCTGTGGCCTTTGGGCTTTCAAGCCGGATGGGTCAATTCGTACGCGTGGATCCTCCGGAAAAGCTTCACGCGTTGCGGCAAACGGTGGACGCCGGATTTTTGGTGGATGCCGTCCTGCACGTTAACCGCGTTTTTGGTTGGACGCGCATGCCGGTGCGGTTGGCTGAACTGAAAACGCATTTGGAGCGCGGTTTGGGGGACCCCCACGCCGTGGTTCTTCCGGAGAGCCTTTCAAGGGCTGTGGCTGGCGCATCCGCTCAACTGGCCATGGATGGAGGAGGCCTGGTAGCGTGTCGTTCATGGTATCCGGATGAGTCGGGGTTGCGTGCGGCGTTTTTCAGGAGGCGGTTGTTGGACGTTTTCGTCACCTCGGGTTGGCTGATTTCTTGGGTCAACGAGGGCATCCGGGCGAGGAAAGGTAAAAAGGTTTTGGTCTTCCGGTTGGATGCCGCCCGCGAACGCGTCAAAGCGGGTTGCGGCAACTGGCTTTCTCTCTTGGATTTGGAGCGGTTGCTTCGTGCGTAGCGTTTTGCTTTTGGCCTTGTTGTTGGGCGCGTGTTCGGCCGTCGTTCAGCCGCCTCATGACGCCGTGGCGCAGCACAACTTGGCCATGGCTTCATCTCTCCAAGGTGTCCGCGTCGATACGGGGGGCTATGCCGCGCCGTCCAATCCCCTGCTTTTGTTTTCCATTCAACTGCATCCCCCGTTTCCGTCGGTGGACGGCAACGTGTCCGCGGTGGATGTGCCGGCGTGGGTGTGGGGTTGGTCGTACGACGCGTACCCCCGTTTTCCCCCGGTGGGGCGAGTTGATGGCTGTGGGACGAGCCAGTCGCAGACCGTGTTTTCCAGCGCGGTTCCGACGTTTACCGCCCACTTTGATTTGGACGGCGTGCGTAAAACCATCCAAAACCCTTCCAACCCGTTGCGCACTCCGTTTAACGCCGAGGAACTGGCCGCGGCCCAAAGTCCTCTTCAGGCATGGCTGGAGGGGGAATTGAAGCTGTACTACACCACGAGCACTCAGGAGCAAAAATGCCGCGAGGAATGCGGGCCCTGGTATTGCTGGACGGTTCCCTACATGGAGTACTCGCATCGCGTGGATTCCTACCCGTATTCCGGGAAATCCAACGTCGTATCCTCGCCGGTGGTCAACCCGGTTTTCGAAGGCGTTTTGTTGGCTCCGTGGACCCTCAAGCGAAGCATTCTGCTTCCATGGATGCGTTTTTACTGGTTGTCCAACGCCTCGGTTTACTACGTGGAGACGAGGCTGGACGGAAAGCGGGTGTCGGAGTGGAACCGCTTGGCTTTCGACGTCAAAGAAAATGCGCGGGGTGTCCAATACGTTGAAACCCGTGCGGATGACCGGCTGGACGCGGATTCCGACGTGACGTTGAAGGCGCATGTGTTTTCGCCGGAATCCTATGTACGGGGGTACGCCCTGGAGCAAAACGTGTTTTCTTCCCGGATTTTGGGCGCGCACGACGTGGTTTTTGAGGCCCGCGACGTATTCGGCCACGTGGCTTCCAAAGCCGTCAGAATGGAAACCTTTGACGCGGCTCGGTTGGCTGTCAACGTTTCCCACGACGCCATCCGGCCCGGGGAATCGGTGGACGTGTTGGCCCGACTTGAACGCGTGACCGGAGGTCCGCTTTCCGGTGCCATGGTGCGCATCCAGACGCCCGAATCCGCGTGGGATTCAGTGACCAATGACGAGGGCTGGGTAGTGGAGCGAATTTCCTTTTCGGAACCAGGCATTCACCGGGTGACGGTCTCGTTTCTGGGTTCGGAAGGTTTTGCACCCGTATCCAGTGCCGCCGCCGTGTACGTCGAATCAGCGCCCGGTTTTTCTTTTGACGTCATCCGTGGGTACGACGGCCTGCTTTTGGCGTTGGTGTTCGTGCTGGGTTTGGCCATGGTGCGGCCGGTTTGAACCAAGAGTTTAAATCAATTGGGGGTGTAGTGGGTGGGATGTTGGCGTTTGACCCACCCAACGCCTTTGTGCAAAGCGGCAGCGACCGCTTCGCGCTGGATTCCAAAGGCTCCAAGGCGTTCGTTTCCCACGCCCACTTTGACCATTACCGTTCCCTTCGGAACGCCGAATTGGTGCTTTCAAGCAGGGAAACCATGGACTTGCTCTTGGCGCGCGGCAAAGCGGTGCCCGAAAAAACGCAGTCTTTCCACCAAGGCGTCTCCGCGCGGTTCACGCTTTTGAATGCCGGCCACGTGCTGGGTTCGCGCATGCTTTTCGTTCAGGGAAGCGAGTCGTTCTTGTACACGGGCGACTTTTTGTCGGAGGACTCGTTGACGCAAAAAGCCGCCAAGCCCGTAGAGTGCGACACGTTGCTTTTGGAGTGTACGTACGGTTCCCCCGAGTACGTTTTTCCGGATCGAAGCGAGGTGTACGCCGACATGGGGCGGTGGGCGAACGAAAAGCTCGCAATGGGAAGAATTGCGGTGTTTGGCGCTTACGCGTTGGGTAAAGCGCAAGAAGTCGTTTCCGCGCTCAACGAGGCGGGGATTTGTCCTGTGGTGGATCAATCCATTGCCGCCGTCAACGAAGTCTACCAGCGGCACGGCGTGGCGTTGGATTATACGTGCAACGACCCGTCGGCGCTCAAAGGCGGTTTTGCCGCGGTTCTGCCGATGCACAACGTCAAGCCGTTTTTGGCGGAGGGGCTATACCGGGCGTATGGAAGGAAGGTGTCTCTTTCCGTGGCCACCGGCTGGTCGCTGACGAACGGTTTTGGCGTGGACCAAGCGTTTTGCTTGAGCGACCACAACGATTTTCCGGGACTGGTTGAGTTCGTGTCCGCGTGCAACCCCAAAAAAGTGTTTTGCACGCACGGCCCGTCGGCCAAGTTCGCGTCTGAGCTTCGGAAACGAGGCTTTGATGCCCAGCCTCTGGAATCGTTGGGCGAGAAACAGAAGACGCTGGCCGGGTTTTCGCGGGCTTAGGCGGCATGCGCACCCGCCGGGTTTAAAGCGCTCGGCGCACTATGCTTTTTCATGGTCTTGGATTTTCTGGTTTCGCCCAGCCAGGTGCGCAGGGACCCGTGGGCCATGGTTCTGGCCACCTTCGTTTTCGTCTCGTTTGGCGTTTTGGTGGAATTGTTTTTACCGATTCGGGGGTCCATCATCGTCTTTACCATGGTGCCGTTGATTCCCGTGGTTTGGCGGCTGCTGTTGGAAGAAGAGGAAGACGAGGAAAAGGAAGTGGAGGAGTTCAAGAACCACCACGTTCCTCTGACGTCGGTGTTGGGGCACCTTCGGACGCATCACGCCGACATGCTGGAAGTCTTCGGCTTCTTCTTTTTGGGGGCCGCGTTGGCGTACACGTTCTGGTTTGCCGTGCTTCCCCCGGAACCCTTCCAGTTGTTCGGCCAATCGGTGCCGGGCTCGTCGGAATTGTTCGCCGACCAATTGCGGGAAGTCGATCTGATTCAGTCCTCCGTACTCCAGGGCCGCGTCACCACGCCCATGGGCGACGTGTCCGGCGACTTGTTCTTGTTTTTGTTCACGCACAACCTCCAGGTTTTGGGGTTGATGTTGGTGTTCAGTTTGGTGTACGGCATCGGCTCGATTTACTTGCTGCTTTGGAACGCGTCCATCATTGGGGTCGTGGTCGGCAAGAAAATGCAGGTCATTGGGCCTTTGGGTGTGGTGCAGGGTTTTTTGGTGTTGTTGCCTCACGGCATCTTCGAGTTGGGCGCGTACTTTTTGGCGAGCATCGCCGGCGGATTGTTTTCCATGGAACTCATGAAGAACGGGTTGTCCAAGCCCGTTTTGTTCCGCCACGTGTTCAAGGTCTCCTTCGTGCTTTTGGGCATTTCCGTGTTGCTTCTGGTTGTCGGCGCCTTCATTGAAGCGTCGTATTAAGGCGGTTTTGTTTGCGGGACGCGTTTTTCCTGGTTCTGGCGGCCGCCGCATTTGCCGCCGGTTTTTTCGTGCACGGATTTTTGTCCCCGGTTGCCGTGGATTCCGCCCTGGTGCAGCCCGTTTTTTCCCCGGAAGCCTCCGAACCCGTTTTGTTGGGGTTGATTGCTTCGGCACGCCATTCCGTGAACGTCCAGCTTTACCAGTTTTCGTACGCGCCTCTTTTGGACGCCCTTATTGACGCGTCCAATCGGGGAGCCATGGTTCGCGTCGTTTTGGATCCGCAGATCGAGTCCAATTTGTTCACCGCGGAAAAACTGGCGTTGTCCGGCGTGGCGGTGCGGTGGGCGTCCCGCGATTTTGCGTCCACGCACGCCAAATTCATGGTGGTGGACGGAGTCCAGGTTTTCGTGGGTTCCACGAATTGGTCGCGTCACGCCATGAAACTCAACCGCGAGGCGGCCGTGCTCATCCAGGATTCGGCGGTGGCGCAACGGTTTTTAGACGTGTTCGAATCGGATTTTGCGGCGGGATCGGATTGGAAGACGTCCTGATTCGGCCCGGCATGGGGTCGGACTGCGTGGCGTTGGCGGCGCTGTCGAAACGCTTTTTCCCTTACATCCACTTGTCGGCCGACGCCATTTACGACCGCATAAAGTCCGGGGTTCAGTACTTCGTGCTGGAGAAAGACGCCACGCTTTTGGGCTTTGTCGACTTTGAATACTACGACGCGTCGCCCGCCCGCCACCAGACCGACTCTCCGGCGATTGAAGGAAAAAGCGTGAAGATTTTGGGTTTGTGCGTGGACGAATCGCTTCAAGGCAAAGGCTTTGGCAAAAAATTGTTGGACGCCGTCTTGCACGAGGCCAAAAAGTCGTGCGGGCAGGCCGTGATCTTGGTGGAGGAATCCAACTCAAAGGCGATTTTTTTGTATCAGCGGGCCGGCTTCAAGAAACACGGCAAACTCCAGCAAAAGCTTTGGGGGAAGGAGATTCTGCTGTACGTCAAGCCGCTTTAGTTTTGGTTATCGCGTCACGCCGGTTTTCCTGGCGGCGTCGGCGACGGCGTGCGCGACCTTCTTTCCAACGGTTCGGTCCAAGGGATCCGGCACGATTTGGTTTTCCGAGGGATTCGGGATGCAGGACGCGATGGCTTTCGCGGCGGCCAGCTTCATTTCCTCGTTGATTTGCGTGGCTTTCGCGTCAAGCGCCCCGCGTAGGACGCCGGGAAACGCGAGCACGTTGTTGATTTGGTTTGGAAGATCGGAGCGTCCGGTGCCAACGATTCGGGCTCCCGCGGCTTTCGCGTCATCGGGCCAGATTTCGGGTTCGGGGTTGGCCATGGCCAAAACGATGGCATCCGAATTCATTTGGCGGACCATGTCTTTGGAGACGGTTCCAGCTACGGACACGCCGATGAATACGTCGGCGCCTTTGAAGGCGTTGATCATGGAGCCGGTCTTGTTGGTTTGGTTGGTGACTTTCGCGATTTCCTTTTTGGCCCAATTCAAGTCGGTTCTATTGGAAGAAACGATGCCTTTGGAGTCGCACAAAACGATGTCGTTGGCCGCGAATTCGTCGCTTTTTCGGCCTTCACCCAACAAAAATTTGGATACGGCCAGGCCCGCGGCTCCGGCTCCGCTGAAGGCGACGTTCATTTCGCCCAAGGGTTTGCTGACGACTTTCGAGGCGTTCATGAGCGCGGCTAGAACCACGATGGCGGTGCCGTGCTGGTCGTCGTGGAAAACGGGGATGTCCAGGTTTTCCTTGAGGATTCGTTCAACTTCAAAACAGTTGGGAGACGCGATGTCTTCCAGGTTGATGCCGCCGAAGTTCGGCGCGATTTGCATGACGATGTCCGCGATTTTTTTGGGGTCTTGGGTGCGAACGCAGATGGGAAACGCGTTGACGCCTCCGAATTCCTTGAACAACAAGGCCTTTCCTTCCATGACCGGCAAGGCCGCCTGGCCGCCGATGTTGCCCAAGCCCAAAACCGCGGAGCCGTCGGACACCACCGCGATGGTGTTGGCCCGGATGGTCAATTCAAAGGCAAGTTCTGGGTTTTTGGCGATGGCGCGGCAGGGTTCCGCCACGCCCGGCGTGTACGCGGTACTCAAGTCATCGCGCGTCAAAAGCGGGACTTTGGATTCGGTGGAGAGTTTGCCGTGGAACTTTTGGTGCATGTCCATGGAGGCTTTGTAGTAGTCTTTTTTGGCGTTCATGCCTTTGGGTTCACTTGGGTCTTTGGGCGTGGACTCTTTCGAGGTTTTTCATGGCTTTGGCGACGGCAGCGAGTTCTTCGGCGTTAACGTCCGTCGGCCATTTTGGTGCGTTTTGTTTGGCTTCTTGAAATGCTTTTGAGACGGCTCGGATGGCGTGACGGATTTCTTCGCGGGACGGGTTCGTGGAGCCGAAGGGTCTGACCTGCAAGAACGGGGTACGGTTTCTTGGGCCTTGTTCGGCGTGGACGACTTGCCGGTTGAAGTGGTACGCGTGCACGTTTCCTTCCGGTGACCGGATTTTGGCGTAGATGTGGGGTTCGTCTTGGTTTGAAAGCCATTCGATTTCCAAGATGGCGTCGTCGGATCCGGACGCGTGTTTCAGGGCTGGTGTGGGTAGCCCCTCCTCTTCTTCGTATCGCGCTTTTTCGTGTTGAGTCAGGGGCAAAAGCCCGCGGCGTTGCGGCAGGGGTTCTTTGGGTTTCACGGTTTCACTTCCTGAATTGTTTTTCGTAGTATTCGCGGGCCAACTGGATGGATTGGGCGAAATGGGGATGTTTTTCAGCGTGGGGTTCAAACCATCCTTCAACCGCCCTAAAGATTTCGATTTGTTCGTCTCCGTCTACTTCGGAACCCCGTTTGACTTGGAACTCCGCTCTTTCTCCGCGTGTGCGGTTTAGAATGATGCTGGCTTGCCGGCTGCCTTTCAAGTAAACGATGATTCGCGGATCGGTTTCCGGGGTTTGCCTTGGGTCAAACGTGGCGGCTTTGATCAATTCATGTCGGGCTTCGGGGTGGTCGGTGTTCAATTCATGTACTCCTTTTTTTTCGATCCAAAGCTCTTGATGCATTATGGGCGGTTCACCTTTTCACGTGTTTTTTCATGAATGATTCGATGCGGTTAAAGCTTTCCTCCAGGACGTTTTCGGGTGGAAGAAAGACGATGCGGAAGTGTTTGGTTCCTTGGGGTTGCGCGAATCCCTCCCCAAAGACGGTGAGTACTTTTTGCTCGTGCAAGAGTTGCAAGACGAAGTCTTTGTCGGAGTTCCAGGGACCGGCGTGGATTTTGGGGAATGCGTAGAAGGCGCCTTCGGGCTTGACGCAGGACAAGCCCAGTATTTCGTTCAAGCGCTTGTGCGTGAGGTCGCGGCGGGCTTTGAGTTTGGGGATGAATTCTTTTTTGGCGGCTTCGTACGCGTTTTGGTCGGAAATGGCTTTGGTGGCCGCCACTTGTGCTGGATAGGACGGGGAAAGCCGCACGCGCGCCAGCTTCATGACTCCTTCTTGGAAGTTGTCGTCGGGAAAGTTCTTGAACGTAATCCAACCCACGCGCCAGCCGGGAGCCAAGTAGTTCTTGCTTAAGCCGTTCATGACTACCACGGGCACGTCGGAGCTTAACGCACCCAGGGAAGTGAATGGCTTGCCGTATGTGAGCTCGTCGTAGATTTCGTCGGCCAAGATCGGCACGCCGTATTCGCCCGCCAGGTTGACGACTTCTTTGAGCACGGATTCGGGGTACATGGCGCCGGTGGGGTTGTTGGGGTTGATTACGACGATGGCGCGGGTGTTTTCGTCCACTTGTTTTCGGATGGCGTCGACATTGGGCGCGAAATCCTTGGATTCGTCAAGTTCTGCTAGGCGAAACTCGCCGCCGTAGTAGTTGGTGAACGCGTCGTAGAGCGGGTAGGAGGGGGATGGGAGAATGACGTTGTCTCCTTGCTCCACCAATGCGCCGAAAAGCATGTGCACGGCCTCGCTTAACCCGGAGGTGACGATGACTTGTTCAGGTGTGCAGTCAATGCCTTTGGATTTGTTTTTTTCCGCCACGGCTTGCCGAAGCGGGGCGTAGCCTTCGGAATTGGAGTACCCGTTTTTTCCGCTTTTTACGGCTTCAAACAAGGCGTCCTTGATGTATTGGGGGGTGTCCAAGTCGTAGGCGTTGGGGTCGCCGATGTTGAGTTTCAGGATTTCGTGACCCTTTTTTTCGAGTTTGTCGGCTTCTACAACCACGTCCCGGACGGCGTACTTCATGCCTTCCAAGCGTTTCGCTGTGCGCATTTTGTTTTCCCTGTGTGGGCGTGTGGGGCGTCACGCATTTAATCGTTTAGATGACTTCGAAGGCAACTTGTTTTCCAAGCGCGTCAAAGCCGTTGACGTCCTTTAATTCAAACGGGTGGCAGGCGATAAAGTGGAAGCCTCCGGAGTGCGAGAAATAATAGAGGTCCTCGTCGGACGGGTAGGCCGTGTCGGGGTCGGGATGGGAATGGAAGGACGCTTTTTCGGAGGAGTTGGCGGGAATGAAGTACGGCGAGTACGAGGAGGAGTCCTCGTCGCCGTGGGCAAACGGGGGAATGATCAGTTCGGTGAGCACCAGATGGCCGCGTTGCTCTTCCCCGCGGAAAAGCGCGATGAACTCGTCGGGGTACAGTTCCTTGGCGCCTTGCAATGCGGAAAGAAGGGCTTGCCGCTTGATTTGGATCACGCAACGCTTTGGGCGGCCGAGGGCTTTTAAATCAAGTCCCCCCATCTTCACCGGTATATGGACGTCCAAACAAAGATGGATTTGGCTACCGCGCTGCCGGTCGAGGAAGTGCTCATGCCCGACGAATTGAAGGCGTTGTTTGAAACCAAGGCGCACCCCGGCCACTACTTGGGTTTGGAAATTTCGGGTTTGCTTCACGTGGGCTCGCTTTTGGCCAACGGCTTGGTCATAAACAATTTACTGAAAGCCGGCGTCAAGTGCCAGGTATACCTCGCGGACTGGCATTCCTACATCAACCGCAAGATGGAGGGCGACTGGGAGAAAATCCAGTTGGCGTCCAAGTACTACGAGGAGGCCTTCAAGTTCTTCTGCCCCGGCGTCAAGATTGTTCACGGCTCGCAGTTGTACAAGTCCAACGACGAGTTCTGGAAGAAAGTCCTGGAGTTCTCCAACCACGTGACGTTGGCGCGGGCCACGCGGTGCCTCACCATCATGGGCCGGTCCGAGAAGGAAACGCTTCACGTGTCGCAATTCTTTTACCCGTCCATGCAGGGCGTGGACATCCACGAACTGGGCGCCGACGTCGCTCACGCGGGCATGGACCAACGCAAAATCCACGTGTTGGCGCGCGAGATTTACCCCAAAATGGGTTGGGTTCCTCCGGTGGCCATCCACCACCACTTGCTTCCGTCCCTTACGGAGCCGCCGAAGACGGAGGACGTGGAGGAGCGCGTCATCCAACAGAAAATGTCAAAGTCCAGGCCGGATTCCGCCGTGTTCATCCATGATTCGGAAGGCGAAATCCAGTCCAAGTTCAAGAAGGCGTTCTGTCCGGAGAAAGTGGTGGACTCAAATCCCGTGTTGGACTGGGCCAAGTACCTCGTGTTTCCAGCTATTGGTAGCTTGCGTGTGGAACGCCCCCAGAAATTCGGGGGCGACGTGTGGTATGAATCGTTTGCCCATCTGGAGGCGGACTTCAGCCAAGGCAAGCTGCACCCTGCGGATCTGAAAAACGCCATGGCGTTGCACGTGAACCGCTTGGTCGCACCCGTCCGCGAGCACTTCGAAAAGAAGAGGGACTTGTTGAAGGTATACCAAGACGCGAAGATCACGCGTTAGTGGCCCGGATTTAAATGCCGCCTTCCCATTTTTCTTGATGCCGAAAAAGCCTCGGACGTTTGCCATTGTATCCAAGGATAAAAAGCGTGCGGCCAAACTCTTGAAGGCCCGCAGGCTCTCCGTGGTTTCCAGGAATCCGGACATGGTGGTGGCGTTTGGCGGTGACGGCACCATCCTTCTTTCGGAATACTTGTTTCCGGGAGTGCCGAAGTTGGGTGTCCGCAATTCCAAGCGGTGCAACACGTGCGAAATCCGGTTCGCGGGAAAACACGCGCACGAGCTCATGTGCTTTTCGTGTTTGGAGGCGGGATTGGACGCGGTGTGCTCTGGTAACTACCGGATTGTAACGCATCCCAAGGTGGAGGTGGTGGTCGGAAGGCAACGCTTGGTGGGCCTCAACGAGGTGCAGTTGCACAACGCCGACCCGCGAACCGCTATCCGGTTTGACGTTTTACTTGGAAACCAGCCGGTGGCCAAGGATGTCCTTGGCGACGGCGTGCTTCTGGCGACTCCGTTTGGCGCCACGGGGTATTTTCAGACTTTGGCGCGGAAAGCCTTTTCCAAGGGGTTCGGTTTGGCGTTCAACAACCCCGTAACTCCACTGAAACCCGTTTTCTTGCCGGAAACGTTTTCACCCATTCAAATCCGGGTCACGCGGGGTACGGGTTGGGTGTTGGCGGACAATGCGCCCCGAAAGCTTATTGTACGTAGCGGTGGAAAAATCGTATTTCGGCGGTTCGCAGATGATACCCGCTTCGTAGTCTTGAGGTGACCGTTTCATGAATGAATCTCTTTTAGAGGAGCCGTTGACCGTGGACGCCAATGACTCCCTGAGCAAGGCGTTTGGGCAACTGCAAAAGCGAAAAGACGACTATTTCGTGGTGTTGGATGGAAAAACGTATGCCGGCGTGGTCGACAGCCGCGTGCTGCGCGACTTTTTCTCGGATCCGTCCAAGACCAAGGCCAAGACCGTCGTGGTTCACCCGCCGACCTTGTCGGAGGACGAATCCGATGAGGAAATCGTTCGAAAGCTCTTGGCCACGCGGCACAAAGTGTTGCCGGTCTTGGACAAAAACGACCGCGTGGTCGGCGTGGTGCCGCGCTGGAAGGCCTTGTCGTTGTTGCGCCAGTCCCCGCATCTTCACGGCAAAAAAGTCTCGGATTTGATGTCCAAGGACCCCGTTTCCGTGCCGGAGTCCGCGACCATCGCGCAGGCCCGCCACGCGATGAAGGAAGAGCACGTCTTCCGGTTGGTCGTCGTCGACTCCAAAAAGAGGCCCGTGGGCGTGTTGTCGGCGTTTGACTTGGCCACGCGCGTGCAAGCCGATCCCAAGGACGCCCGACGCCAATACTTTTACTTCCCGACGCCCAGTATCAGAGTGGACGAGGAACCCGTCCAAAGCGTCATGTCTTCGCCGGTTTTGTCGGTGTCCCCTGACTTGCCCGTCATGGAAGCCGTCGAGCTTCTGTCCAAGCGGAATTTTTCCAGTCTCGTGGTTCAGTCCGGGGAAACGCTCTCCGGCATTTTGACGCAACGGGACTTGTTCAACGCGTGCGTGGTGCCGGAAAAAGCCAACATCCGCTTTCTGGGCTTGACGGGGGAGGAGCACATTTTCAAGGCGTCGCTGGAATCTTTGGCGGCCAAGTACTGGGACAAGCTGGAGGCTCGCGTGGACTTGCAACCCGACGACGAACTCGTGGTTTCCATCAAATCCAAACACCGTGAAGGCAAGAAACGCGAGTACCTCGTATCCAGCCGCTTGACCGTAAAAGGCCGCGTGTACGCCATGAATCCCAAGGACACCCAAGAGCACTTCAAGAACTGGGACCTGCAACAGGCCGTCAAGGAGTCCCTGGAAGCCTTGATTCGCACGGTGCTGCGCTAGGGTTTCGCCTTTTTGCTCCGAGTTTTTCTTTTTTTAACCAGGCGCTCCTCTTTTTTTACGTCGCCCAATAGCCAGGCCACGAAAAGCACGGGGACTTGGATCAAGGCCACTAAAACAATGAATACAGCAAAAAACAGAATGCCGGCCAAGAAGATGGGGACCATGGCGACGAGGGCCAGCACTTCCAAAAGTACGGTAAGCGGGTGCCTGGCGTAGAACGACCATTTTCCAAAAGAGAGGAACGGGGTTTCAGTAATTCTTGCTTTTCGGGGCATGATGGGTCACTCCATGTTTTACTTTTTCGGCGAAGTCATCGGGGTGGTTGGGTGTCAGCCACACGTGGCGGAAGAATCCCGAATTTTTTTCAATGTCTACCACGCGCCCGTATCGCGTGGAAAAAGCGATGCGGTGGCCCCAGATGCGCACGCCGATGCCCATCCAGAACGGCGTCTGGTTGAATGAAACGCGGGTGATGGCGGCTTTGGGGATTCGGTAGGACAGCGGCGGGTACGAGACGACGACCTCCGAGTTTGTCACGCGGTATTGCATGAAGTAAAACGCCAATACGAGGTACGCGACCAGAACGCTTAACGCACCCAAACCCATTTGCACGCCGTCGGGAAGCGTGCGACTCGAATGCCTTGAACACGGCCAAGCCCATGGCCAAAAGCGCCACAAAGAGCATGGCGGTGACCCACCACGCTTTTTTCGGGCGTTCGGCGTACATGGTTTTTTTCACGTTTTTTTCTTTGGCCGCACGAATTCTTCCATGCGGATATTTTCCTCGTGCACGCCTAACCCCAACAGGATTTCGTGCATGGACTTCACCATTTCCGGTGGCCCGCACAAGAAAAACGTTTTTTCTTGAAGCGGACCGAAGGCCTTCCGGATCATGGCGGCGTCGCACCGGCCGGTCAAGCCGTTCCAGCCCTCCGGCGCCTCGCGTGTGAGTGTCACGTGCAAGCCAATTTTGCCGTCGCGGTCAAGCTGTTCCAGTTCTTTTTGGAAAATGAAGTCCTGGGCGGTCTGGATGCTGAACAACAGCGCCGGCTTAATCGGCAACTTCTTCCCGGTGATGTAGCGGATCATGGACATCAAGGCGGTGATGCCGTTGCCGCCAGCAATCATGGCCACGTTCTCATCGGTTTCGCTGAAAACGAATTTTCCGAAAGGTGCCTTTACGTGAATTGAGTTGCCCACGTTCAATGCGTGAAGCGCTTTCGCGGCGGAACTGTCGTCGTACCGCTTGACGGTCAAGTCGATGTGGTCTTTTTCCAATGGAGAGGACGCGATGGAAAACGACCGGAATTGTTTTCCTTCCGGCGTGTCGACTTGGATGGACGAGAATTGGCCGGGTTGAAAGTCCAGGTTCTGGCCTTCCAAGTCCAGCCGAAGGGTCTTGACGTCGTGCGTTTCCGGAATGATTTCCCGGATTTTCAGGTCTGCGTCAATCACACGTTGTTCCCTCGCAGGAATTCTATGTCAGCACTCAAGATATTGACTACCTTTAGGGTACTTTTTAGTTCCAAAGGGAACTTTTAATAGTCGTGTATTGCACTGGAAAAACATGGGAAACGAATTGTTTGATGCGATTACCAGTTTGGCCAAATACAAGGTTTTCAGCATCATCGCTGCTGGGGGAATTGGGGTTTGGGTCTGGGGCAACATCACGAATAATCCTGGCATGATAAGCAATGCGGTTGGTCTATTAGTTCTTTGCATGGTGCTCTTCTTGGCCTACCGTTCCAGCGGGAAACGGCGCGCTTGAGTTCACCGGCCAAGACGTCTCCCTTTGAATTTAAAGGCTTGCACCCACGGGTTTTGGGTTGATTTAGAATCAACTCAACGTTTAAATGGGGACTGAGACACGCTTGGGAGTTGTGGGGTTGAGTTCAAAC
>JACQQD010000010.1 GCA_016207165.1 Microcaldota archaeon | reverse complement strand
GATGCCGTTGCCGCCGGCAATCATGGCCACGTTCTCGTCGGTTTCGCTGAAAACGAATTTTCCAAACGGCGCCTTGACGTGAATTGAGTCGCCGACGTTCAAGGCGTGAAGCGCTTTCGCGGCGGAACTGTCGTCGTACCGATTGATGGTCAAGTCGACGTGGTATTTTTACAATGGAGAGGACGCGATGGAAAACGACCGGAATTGTATACCTTCCGGCGTGTCGACTTGTATGGAAGAGAATTGGCCCGGCAAAAACTCGAGTTCTCGGCCTTCCAAGTCAAAGCGCAACGTCTTGACGTCGTGGGTTTCCGGAATGATTTCCCGAATCCTCAAGTCGGCGTCAATCACGTGTTGCTCCCTCTCTAAAATTCAATTTCAGCACTCAAGATCTTCGTCATCGTGTTGCGCGATCCTTTGCGCAAGACTCGTCACTCATATGCTTCATCATGCAATGCGGTCTTTGGCGGAGGACGCTAATAAATGGTTTTACGGCTTAGAGCCAGCCTCTCCACCGGAAGTATCCGCCCAGCAGGAAGACGGAGGCGGCCATGGCCAAAAAAACGAATTTGGTTTCGCCAAACGCGTAATCCGTGATGTTGCCGAAATTCATTCCGTACACGCCGGCCACCAGGCTGGGCACCATGATGATGGCCGTGATGGCCGTCAGTCTTTTCATGACGGTGTTGAGGTTGTTGGAAATGCTGGACACGTAGACTTCCACGGCGGCCGTCAGAATTTCGCGGGCGTTGTCCAAAGATTCGGTGATGCGCACCGTGTGGTCGTACACGTCGCGGAAGTACACCGTGTTTTTCTTGTTGACAAACGGCGTGTCGTGGCGGGAAAGCGACGTCAGCACGTCGCGAAGCGGTGCGACGGCGCGGCGGGTGTAGAAAATCTTGCGTTTGAGGCCGAAGAGTTTGGCGATGACGGCCGGGTTTGGGTCCTTGAAGACTTTTTCCTCGATGGAGTCGATTTGCAAGTCGAATTCGGTGACGGCGGGCGCCAAGTTGTCGACGAACGTGTCCAATAGGGTGTACAACGTGAAGTCGGGGCCGCGGGCGAGGTTGGCCGGCGTTTTTTCGGTTCTCTGCCAGATGCCGTCCAAAAAGCCCATGGGGCCGTGGTGGATGGTGACGAGGTAGTTGTTGGAAAGCAAGAGGTTCAGTTGTGCGGAGGCTTTGCCGTTTTGGGGGTCCACGGTCTTCAGTACCAGGTACAAGCAGTTGTCGTAGGGCTCCATTTTGGGTCGTTGGCGTTGGTTGGACACGTCTTCCAGCACCAATGGGTGAACTCCCAACGTTTTTTCCAGGAATTCGAGGTCTTCTTTCTTGGGGTCGGAAATGTCGATCCAGAGACGCGCTTTTTGGTCGGTGACAAACGGAGCCAATCGGTCGTACTGGGTGACGGACGTGACCGCGGCGTTTTGAACGAGCAGGGTGCGCATGAACTGTTCACGCGGGCGGCATAGTTAAATCTTGTTTTATTGGTTCAGCCGAATACGGTTCCAAAGCCGGCGGCGGCGTTGTCTTCCTCGCCTTCGATGCCGTCCACGACTTTTCGTTTCGCGTCGCCGCCAAGCTCCTTGCAGTTCGGAACGGCGTCAAGCTGTGTTTTGTAGCGGTCGGGTGAGTCGGTTTTGAAGTAAAGCACGTATCCAGGCACTCCGTAGGCTTTGCCTTCGCGCAGCACGTAGCCCAGCCGCGTGAAGGAATGCTCGCCCAACGTGTCTGCTTCCAGTACTTTCTTGAGTTCCTTGGCGTCATCGGCTTGGAACACGAACGTTTGCATGAGTGGCATTCACCTGTTTTGTTCCTGGTTGGGACGGAATAAATACGCTTTCAGGTAAATACTGTTGACCTCTTTTTTGGTGCCCCGGTAGCTCAGTGGCAGAGCACCTGTTTTGTAAACAGGGGGTCGGGAGTTCGATTCTCTCCCGGGGCTTCATGTTTTATTTGTCGTTGCCAAAATGAGTAGGCCATGAAAATCAGGAACGCGGGTTTGTTGACGGAACTTTCCAGTGATTTTCGTTTGTCCATTGAGGGTCAGGAATTGGGGCCGGATATTCGGACCGTCAAGCAGATGCGGCCGGTGCTTTTGGATGCCGACGGGTTAAAGGTTGGCCAGGGCACGTATTTCATGTACCGCGAGGCCGGCAAGCCGGACGACCGGTCTTTGTTTGCGGACCGTTCCCTGCGTTACGACATTACGGTCGTTCCGTCTGTCATGCTGGGAAGCGAGTACAACAAGACGCTGGGTCATTACCACCCGGATTCCGTTCGTCCCCCGTTGAGCTATCCGGAATTGTACGAAGTCCTGCACGGAACGGCGCACTATCTTTTGCAAAAACGCAAGTCAAGTCCGGCGGGTACCTTGGAGATTGAGCGCTGTTTTTTGGTTGAGTGCCGGGCTGGTGAGAAGGCCATCATGCCGCCGGATTACGGGCACATCACCGTGAACAAAGGCCAAGCGCCCGTGGTGATGGACAACATTGTCGAGCGGACGTTCAAGAGCGTGTACGAGCCGTACATTCAACGAAGGGGCGGCGCGTACTACGTGACGACGACCGGGGAAAAAAAGAACCCTAGCTTCAAGAACTTGCCGGAGCTTGAACGAATTCGTGCGCCGGAGTTTAACCGCATGGTCAACGCAGAGATTGCCGAAGCGTTGGAGAAGGGTTACGCGTACGCGTTGTATTTGGAGAATCCGGATTTCTTTTCGTGGTTGGTGGATCCCAAAGACGTGGAACTTTGGTGACGGGTTGTTGGTTTGAGGTGTTGGGTGCATGGTGTTTCCGTACTCTAAGATGATTGACGTGTCCATGTCGATTTCCGAAGACATGCCGGTGTACCAGGGTGACCCGGTGCCGAAATTCGAGTGGGCCAAGAAATTGCCGGAGAACTCGTCGTTCGTCACGCGCATCTCGTTTGGCGCGCACACCGGCACGCACGTGGACGCGCCCATGCACTTCAAGTTGGGTGCTTTGGGACTGGATGATTTGCCGCTTTCCACGTTCGTGGGCGAGGCGTTGGTCGTTGACGCCTCCAAGGACGCGCCCGCGGTGACGTTGGAAACCGTTCAACGTGCCGGCGTGAAAAAAGGCGACGTCGTTTTGTTCCGGACGCGCAACTCGTTGGAATCGAAGTGGCGCGAGGACTTCGTTTCCGTTTCTCCGGATGCCGCGGCTTGGCTCTCCAAGCAAGGCATCAAAGCGGTGGGGGTGGACGGGTTGAGTGTTGACAAGTACAAGTCCGGGAACCACCCCACGCACCACGCGTTGCTGGACGAAGGCGTGGCCATTATCGAGGGGTTGAGGTTGAAGGAGGCCAAACCCGGGAGATATTTTTTGGTGTGTTTGCCGTTGAAGCTCAAGGGACGGGAGGCCGCGCCGGCAAGGGCGGTCTTGTTTCAGTGAAGTGGTCGTTTGGTTGTTGGCTAGATTCTTCCGGTCAACCGAAGTTCTTCGTCTGGCGGAATGATGTAGACGCGTTCGTGGGATTCGACGGCCTTGATTTTCTTGGTTCGGACCGCAAGCCAGAGTTCGTCTTCCGTCATGCCTAATGCGCTGGCGACTTGTTTCCAGCCTTCTTTTTCGCCCATGTATATTTGGTAGTCTTCTCTTGGCATGGCTTACCCGTCAAAGTTGGTCAAGTGCAATCATGTTTTCCGGGTGGTCTTTGGCGCGTCGGCTTCGGCGTTCCAGTTCTTCAAGGAATTTCTTTGTCTTTCGCTTCAAATCGGAGTTCACGCGAATCACCTATTTGGCTCTCACGTCGACTTTCAGTCCGAGTTGGCGTTCCAGTTGTAAGATGTTTTTGCCTTTTTTGCCGATGATGGCGCTCATGCCCCGCTCGGGAACGAACAACAAAATCTTGGAGCCGGCGACTTCAAACTCAAACGGCCCTTTGATGACGCGTTGCAGGGTTTTGGCGACTTTTCCTTCGTCGACTTTGGGAAGCGGCTTGGCGTTTTTGACTGGAAACACGACGACTTCGTCGCCGAACTTGTAGATTTCGTACTCCAATGATTTGGTTTCCAGGTCGGAGACTTCAATGACGGGCCGCGCCAAGTCGGGGTCGCCCATGCCGTGCGGGGGGCGCACGACGAAGCGAAGCGAATACGTTTTGGCGACGATGCCTTTTTCGATGAAGCAGATGGTGTCGATGACTTGGGGGATCATGCCGAGCTCGATTTTGCCGATGAAGCGCTGGATGGCGTCGATGGGTTGGGCGGCGTGGACGACGCCGACCATGCCGATGCCGGACAATCGCAAGTCGGCAAAGACGCGGAAGTCGTCGGGTTTGCGGACTTCGTCGTAAATGGTGTAGTCCGGCCGGACCAAGAGCAGGATGTCGGCGGTGTCCTCGAATTTGCCTTCAACTGGCGCGTATTGGGTGATGTCTTGGCTGACTTGCAGGTCGCGGGGGGACTCCATGGTCTTGACGATTTTTTTTTGGGAGTTGTAGTGTTCTGCCAGGGCGGTGGCAAACGTGGACTTGCCGGAGCCCGGGGGACCTGCAATGAGGACGCCTTCGGCTTTGCCGTCCAGGCGTTCGCGGAGTGTTTCCGAGAGTGTGTAGTCGTCCAAGAAGAGTTTGGTGATGGGCCGCACGATGGTGACTTCAAAGGCTTCGGATACCGGTGGGCGGGTGTAGGTAACGCGGAAGTCTTTGACTTGCATGACGGTGGCGCCTTTCTTGTCGATTTCGATGAAGCTGCGTTCGTGTTGCTTGCAGAATTCCACGGATTCCTTCATCAGCCCCTCGATGTCTTTTCGGGTGATGGGCTGGTCCTGGATTTGGACGAGTTGGAAGTCGCCGGGTTTGCCGCGCTTGGCTTTCGGCAACGCGTTTTCCTTGAGGTGCACCGACAGGGTGTCCTTGGTGAAAAACGTTTCCAGAGGGAGTTTGGCTTGGGTGTGCACGGGTTGTAGGTATTGTACGGAAATGCCTTCGGCTTCCGCCACGCGGGTCTGCACCTTGTCGGTGGTCATGAGCGTGGCGTTGTGTTCGCGAGCCAATTTCCGGATGTTCGCGTCAATTTCGCCGAAACGTGCGCGTTCAATCTGGAAGGCGGTGGGCCGCTCGCCGAGGAACTCGATGTCGATTTGCTTTTCTTTGGCTAGTTGCGAGAGTTTCTTGAGTTCCGAGAGTCCGGCGAAGCCGATTTCGCGGCCAGCGTTGGCCTGGAACTCCAGTTCCGCGACTACCGCTTCGGGTACGATGAGCTTGAGGTTTTTCTCCTTTTCCAGGAGTTGGCTGATGCGGCCGTCAATCAGGACGCCGGTATCGGGTACGATGGTTTTCATTTTCTTTTTTTCACCTATTCTGGGGGTGTTGCTTCCGTGTTTTTGGCGAGCCAGTCTTCAATCGCGTCTTCCATGGCTTTCTTGAGCGCGCCTTTGCTGTAGCCGTATTTTTGCATGGCTTTTTCGCGGAATTTGCGCTCGATGCTGGCTGGCAGGTGGAAGAACAACACCATTTCTTATCTAGGTTTCTTTAAAACTAGCTATATATAAAACTATCTAAAGCTAGACATTTGCCGATGACCTCTTCGTCACTTCGAAATGTTTTTATTTGGAGCGGGGCCTTTAGACCGAGGACAGGTGGGAAAACATGGAGCAACTGAAAGTCAAAATCGCTGGTGAAATCGCGCTTTCCTCGGATCCCGGAAACGCCATGAAGAAGTGGCGGGAAGTCTTCGGGGTGTCTCAAAGCGATCTAAGTCAATACTTGGGTATTTCGCCGTCCACCATCAGCGATTACGAGTCCAACCGCCGCAAAAGCCCGGGCATTGGCGTGATCAAACGTTTTGTGGACGCATTGTTCCAGATTGACTTGAAAGCCGGTGGCGAGCTCATCAAGCGGTTCAAGGAGGCCGAGCCGGAACAGAAGTTCTTCGAACCCATTGACTTTACCAAGGCCGTTCAAGCCAAGGAACTCATTGACTCCATCAAGGGTTTGTGCGTGGCGTGTCCCCGGAAAGTCGAGGACATGGCGTTGTATGGATGCACCATCTTGGACTCCATTAAAATCATCCTGGAGCTGCCGTACGAGTCTTTTGTGCGGATTTACAGCACCACCAGCCAGCGCGCCTTGTTGTTTACCGGCACGTCTACGGGCCGAAGCCCCATGGTGGCCGTGCGGTTGGCGCCCATCAAGCCGGCCATGGTGATTCTGCATCAAATCGAGCCGGAAAAGGTGGACAAATTGGCGGTCAAGATCGCGGAAAGCGAGGGCATCCCCCTGGTCGTTACGCCCTTGTCGTTAAACGAAGTCAAAAAGAAGCTGGAAGCCTCGGCGTAAGCCAACCATCCGTGTGCCCGTGCACGCGGTTTAAATACGTTTGAACCGTTGTTTTTGGGACACCCATGGATTACGTCGCACGAGGGATGCTTTCAGCTTTGCTTTTGGCGATCCTGTGGTTCCCCGGAACGCATGCGTTGACCAACGTGGCGGCGTGCGGCGATTTGGCCGGAAACGACGTGTACAACGTCACGGCCAACCTCTTCGTCGCCGGGAACGACTGCCTGAATGTCACCGGCTCGAACGTGGAACTCTTCTGCTATGGAACGACCATCAGCGGTGACCGCTCGGCTGGCAACAACGGCATTATCCTGTTCGGCCGCAACAACGTGACCATCCGGGACTGCCGCATCCAGAACTTTTCCACCGGTATTCAGACCCAGACGGTCAGCAACGTGACCATCCGCAACAACACCATCCACAACAACACCCAGCACGGCATCGATTTTTCCTTCCAAGCCGACCCCAACTCCAATTCCAGCAACGTGTTGAACAACACGATTTTCGCCAACAACAACACCGGCATCCACTTCTCCAACGTGGACTCCAGCCAGATTTACAGCAACTTGTTGTACAACATGACGGACATCGCCATCTACGTTCAAGACAGCCAAGACATCAACGTCACGAACAACACCGTCTTGAACACATCAAACTCAGGCATCGTGGGTGACGCCGCCGGCGTCAACTTGAATCGGACGTACGTGTTCAACAACACCCTGTATAACTTTTCAAGCACCGGAATTCGTCTGACCGGCTCCTTTTTGGGTTTCGTACAGAACAACACGATTTACAACTTGTCCACGTGGGCCATCACCTTTGGCAGCGGGCTCTACAACAACGCGTCCAACAACTCCATCCAGAACATCACCAACGACGGCGGCGTGTCGTTGGCCGTCAACGAGAACTTTTCCCGCGTGGAATCCAACACGATTTTCAACGCAACGCGGGGAATTTCAAACACCGGCTCCGGGAGCAATGACACCGGGCACAACAACACCATCCGGAACAACACGATTTCATTTACCAGTTTTGAAAGCATCAACATCCAAGGCCCCATCCAGAACACGACCATCCAGAACAACACGATTTTCAACCACACCGGTTCCAGCATCCAGCTCATTGACTTGTCCAGCCGCTCGTACGTGCGAAACAACATCGTGACGAACGGCTCCGGCATCCGCATTTCCGGCTCCAATGGATTCAATTGGATTGAATTGAACAACGTGTCTTTCACGTATGCCGTGGCCGGCATCTGGTTGTCCAACACGACGAACGACACAATTTACAACAACCGGTTCTTCAACTGCACGGCCTGCCACATGGTGCTATTGGACGGGCAGACCCGAAACGCCAACGTTTCCTACAACGTCATCGAGAATGCCAGCACGCGGGGCGTGCGCGTCGATAATTCCTCGTTCACGTGGATAGGCATTAACACCCTGCGCTTTGAGCAAGGCATCGAGTTGAGAAACAACGCGACGAACAACACCGTGGAGGGCAACACGGTGTACCGCGTTTCCTTGGGCGGACTGTCCATCAACACGAATTCCTTCAACAACACCGCCTCCAACAACAATTTTTCCTATGCCATCGGCGGTGGGGTCATCGGAGTCACCGCGACGACGAATGCCCGCGATAATTATTTCATCAACAACACGGTCCAGGATTTTTCCGGCGACGGCTACAATTTCAACAACGCTTCGAACAACGTCATCGTGGGCGGCGTCATCAACAACACGGGCACCGACCCTGGCGTGTTGGGCGCCATTTCGGTGGTGAACAATTCGCTCAACGTCAACGCCACCAACGTCACCATCGTAGGCTCCGCCAACAACCACACGCGCCTGAACCAGTCCTCGCAGTTGACGCTGCTCAACGTGTCGTTCAACAAGTCCTTGACGGCCTTCCAGGACGCGCAAAGCAACTTGACGGTCCGGTGGTACGTGGACGTGCAGGTCAATGATTCGGACTTGGACCCGTATGCCAACGTCAACGTGAACATCAGCAACACCACGAACCTCAATACCACCAGTCCAACCAACCTTTTGCAGTTGACGGCCGGAAACGGCCGCATCGGTCCCCAGACGCTCACCGAGTACTTCCAGACCCAGGCGTTTTTGAACAACGTGTCCGCGTACAACTTCACCGTGAACAAGACGAACCTGAACGCCAACGCGTGGGGTTCCTCGGTGGCCAACGTCACGCAGTCCTTCACGCTTCTTTTCGTGTTGAACGGCCCTCCGGCGGTGTCGTTGACGTTTCCGCCGGACTCGCACGTGAACACGTCGCGGAACATGTCGTTCCAGTTCGTGCCATCGGACTTGGAGAACGCGACGTACACGAACTGCAGTTTGTGGACGAATGAGTCGGGTTTTGCGGCCAGGCAGTTGAATACGACGACCATGGTGAACGCCACGAACAATACGATTAATTACACGTTTCCGGTGGACGGGGTGTTCGCTTGGAACGTGCAGTGCGTGGACCGGGCTGGCTCAGCCGGTTTCGCGGGGGCAAATCGCACGGTTTCCATTGACAACGCGTCGCCGGCCATGACGTTGATTTCGCCGTTGGGTTCCGTTACTTCCGTCTCCGGGTTTACCTTCAACGCCACCGACGTGGTGGGCGACACGTATTCCTGTCAGCTGTTCCTGGATAGCGTGAACGTGGGTGTGAATACTACCGTTAGAAACGCCACGGCTACAAGCATAGCCAGCAACGTATCGGTTGCCGTGGGCACGCATACTTGGTTTACCCGTTGCACGGACGTCAACGGCAATGCAGGCAATTCGACGGCGGCGTCTTTCCAGTTGCAGTCGCAGAGTACCGGTGGTGGTGGCGGCGCAAGCCCGACGCCTACCCCCGCGCCAACACCGGAACCCTCACCGTCACCCACTCCGCAACCCGCCGCACCCAGTCCGACGCCTGAGCCCTCGCCCACGGTGGCTCCCGAACCCGTTCCCACGCCTTTTGTTGAACCCACGGTGGCTCCCCCCAGCGTTCCGGAGAGCTTGGAAGCTCAAATCGGCCGGACGGTGTCGGTGCCGTTTGGTTCCGCCGTGACCTCGCGCGTAGAAGAGGCACCGCCGCAACCCGTTTTGGTGTGCGACCGCGAGGAAGACGTGGTCTTGGTCACCACGCGTGAAGTGGAAGTCTACCAAATCGAAGAGGACGGCGTTTTGAGGGATGAGACGCGGGTCATTCTTTCCATGGTCAACACCGGCAAGAATGCCGTGGACGCCGTGGAATTGCGTGAAGTGTTTCCGGAAGTGGTTCGCAGCGATGGCGCCCGCATCCAGTTTGACACGCCGCCTTCCTATCAACTGCAATCCGAGGCCGTGTGGTTGTTGGGCACGCTTCTGCCCCAGGAAGAAAGGCGCGTTCAGTACGTGGTGAAAGGGAAATCCGTGACGGTGTTTGACTTTTCGGCGCCCTACGTGCAAGCCAACCAACCCGTGCAAGTCAAGGGGGCCCGCGTGGACTTCGTGCTGATTGCCGTGGTCTTGGCGGCGGTGTGGATGGGGTTGGCGGTGGCGTACTGGAAGGGATGGCTTCGGAGGAAAATGAAATGAGGCATTCCGGGGTCTTCGCGTTTTTGGTGGTGGCGGCGTTTTTCGTAGCTACGGCTTCGGCCTCCGAGACTTTG
This sequence comes from Microcaldota archaeon, assembly GCA_016207165.1. GTDB lineage: Archaea > Micrarchaeota > Micrarchaeia > Norongarragalinales > Norongarragalinaceae > JACPGT01. The sequence continues at coordinate 19,069 of JACQQD010000010.1, read as the reverse complement.
GTGTCTTCGGAGAGGGAAGTGTTCACAAAAACCTTGCAACCTTTGGTGTGCGAAGCCGGAAAGGACTCCATCGACATCACCCGCGAGCTGAACGTGTACGAAGTCGAGGAAATCGTGGCTGGCGTGAAAACCGTCAAGCATTACTCGACCATCACGTTGCACGTCAAGAACACCGGCAACGTGGACCTCAAAGATGTTTTGGTCAAGGAGCGCGTGCCGGATTCCGTGGCCCAGCGCCCCGAAGACTTGTTCAACTTCAACATTCCGCCCACTTCCTTTGAGAAGGGCAGCGTGGTGGTGACGTGGCTGTTTGACGAGGTCCAGGCCGGTGAGGAAAAACAAGTCAGTTACACGGTGGAGAAGAAGCTTGACGAGCAAGTGCTCAACGACTACGAGCCGCCGAAAGTGCTTTCCAAAGCCGCCGGGGCGCCGGGTTCCGGGTCGGCTTCCGGACCCACTCCAGCGGATTCAGGCTCCGATTTGACCCTCCCGATTCTAGGCGTTTTGTTGCTGTTGATCGGCGGGGGCGTGTACTGGTTCACGCGGCAATCGTCCGGCGGGCTTTGACCCTGGTAGGTATAAAAGTTTTGAGGGCATGGTTTTTTCATGTCCGCCCGTTTTCCCCGTCACTTAACAGCCCTTTTACTTGTTTTGCTTTTCTCCGGAATGCCGTGGGCCGTCACGAACATTGCCGCTTGCCAGAACCTGGCTGCCGCGGACGTGTACCGCTTGACGCAGAACCTGAACTTCAATGGGTCCACGTGCATGGTCATTAGCGCCAGCAACATCGCGTTGGACTTGCAGGGATTCCAATTGAGCGGCAACCGGACGTTGCAGACCTCCGGCGTGCTGATGAGCACCAGCGCGAACAACGTCACGGTCATGAACGGGTCGATTCGGGATTTCGACGCCGGCACGTTTTTCAACGGCGTGTCCAATGCGACGGCGTTCAACGTGACGTATTTCAACAACACCAACGCCATTTTGAGCCAGTGGTCCAACGACACGAACGTCTCGTACTCCAATTTGTCGTACTCCGTTCAAGACGGGCTGTCTTACTCCAATTCGCGGCGTGTGAACGTAACGGATTCCAACGTCTCTTTTTCGGGGGATGACGGCATCGACTTTGACGGCGGAGTCATTGACGCGCGGGTTTCCAATGTGCGGTCCTTCAACAACACGGATTCCGGCATCGGGCCCCAGTCAAGCCTCAACGTGGTGCTGTACTTCGTTACGGTGTACAACCAGGTCAACGGCGTTTTGGTGGAGAACGCCAGCAACACGAATCTCTCGTACTCTAACGTGTCCTACCATTCCCGCAGTGGAGTCGAGTCCACCAGTTCCAATGGCCTGCAGATTCACGACAACGTGATCCATCACAATGGCTTGTCCAACGCCGATTTTTCAGGCATCCAGCTTGGATTTTCCAACGCGTCCATCGTCACGTCGAACTCGATTTACAACAACTCCAACGGCGTGACCATCGCCAACTCCACGAGCGACCGCGTGCATTTCGGGTCCGTGTTCAACAACACGCAATTCGGTTTCCTTTTTCGAGGCGCCAACCAGTCGATTCTGGTTTCCAACGCCACGGTGTCCGGCAACTACGCGTCGGCGTACCGGGACTTCAGCTTGCAGGAACGATCCGCGGTGACCTTGCATCAGGTGGCGTTCAACAAGTCAAGCCTAGACTTTGACAACGGCAACAGCAACCTCACGGTGAATTGGACGGTGTACGTCAACGCCACCAACGCCGCCGGCGCGCTTTTGGGCTTTACCGCCAACCTTTCTTCCGCGGGCTCCGCCACCGCGAACCACAGCGTGACGACGAACGCCACCGGGTTTACGGTGCAGAACGTGACGGAGTACTTCCAGAACGGTTCTCAAAGTTTTGGCGTCAACGAATCCAACTACAATCCGTATACGGTGCACGTGGTTTCCCCCAATGGCCTCAGCACGTACCGTGCGTCTTGGAATTTTTCCCAAACCCGTCAAGTCAACATCCTTTTTCCAGGGACTTTGGCGGTGGGCGCCAGCGGAATCTCTTCCATGGCCGCCACGGTTTCGTGGTCTTCCGGCGAGTTAACCAACGCCACCCTGAACTACGGCGTGTCCAACGCGTACGGGTTGTCCGCGGTGCAGACGGCGTTTGCCACCGTCCACTCCCTTTCGCTTTCCTCGCTGTCTCCGGGCACGACGTACCATTATTCGGCGGTCAGTTGTACGTCGCTTAATGCCTGCAACGCGTCGGCGGACCAGACCTTTGACACGCCTTCCCTGTATCAGGGAAGTGGGTCCACGGCAACGCCCACGCCGACTCCTTTTTCACCTCCGGCTTCCGCCGGCGCGACACCGACGGTTGCGGTGTCTCCAGTGCCTCCACCGATTCCTCCAGTTCCAACCGCCCAACCGGTTTTCCAGGCACCCGTGCCGGTGGTTGTGGAAGAACCCCTGGAAAGCCAAGAAGGCCAGCCGGCGGATTTCGAGCTTTTCGTCCGGCAAGCCGTTGAACCGGTGATTCTTGACGGTGTGACGCGTTCGCAGGTCGTCATCCAGCTGGAGAACCGCGAAGCCGTATCCTTCAAGGATTTGACGCTGAAGTACAAATTACCGGATTCCGTGACGTACCGGGGTTCCGACCCGGCGCTGTACCCTGAACTGGTGTTTGACCCGGTCCCGGAGCGCATGGAGTTGGGTAGCGCGGTCGTGGTGTGGTTGTTTGACGAAGTAAAACCCGGTCAATCCGCTGACGTGTCGGTGACCCTGGATCGAACGCTTGAACCCGAGGAAATCCAGTCTGTTTCCCCGCCGGCGATTTTGGCCAAAAGCATCCAGGCCTCCGCCGTGGATTCCGCGCCTTCCCAGGAAGAGATTCCCACGGCCACGCCGGACGTGGTTTCCGGCGGATTTGACTTTACTCTTCCGGCTTTGGCCATCCTGGTTTTGCTGGTGGGCGGCGTGGCGTACTGGTTTACCCGCCGAACCTAGGAAACCGTCTTGGGCCAAAACCTATAATTGTCCAAACCGCGTTTTTAGTCTCGATGTCCCACCGCATCGCTGTCGCCGGCTTGTGGCTAGTGGCCTTTTCCTCGCTGGTTTTCGCCGCGTACGTGGAGCCGGTCGTCTGGAAAGAGTTGGGCGAAAACGGCGTGGTGGACGTCATTGTCGTGGCCCGCGAATCCCCAACCGAAAAAGACCCGTTGGCCCTTCAAGCCCGAGCCCTGGATTCCGTTAAAACTCTCGAGGCCGCAGAAGACATCCAAGTCAAGCACCGGTTTTCTTCGATTCCAGCGGTGGCCGTGAACGTCACCGCAGACGGTTTGACGGCGCTTTCGTCCAATCCTTGGGTGGAATCCATTGTGTGGGACCAGCCGGTGCACGCCTTTACGTCCACGACCATTCCTCAAATCAACGCCGACGACGTGTGGAACCGCCAGATCAACGGCGTCAACCTCACGGGACGCAACCAAACCATTTGCGTGCTGGATACCGGGATTGATTATCGTCACGAAAGCTTGGGTGCCTGTTCGGCCCCAGTCCAATCCGCGTTGGCCAACGCCAACCGATCGCATTCATTGGAATCCGACCACAACTACGCGAACAACGCCAACGCCGCGTTCACCATCAATTCCACGGCGTCTGGGTACGGCACGTTTGGCCGCATCGCCGTTCACTTCGTCAACGTGTCGACGGAGAACGTGTTCGACGTGGTCAACGTGGAGGACGCGCAAGGCAATTTGTTGGCCCAGTACTCTGGGTTGAAAACCAATTTTTGGAGTCCTTCCGTGGCTGGAGACACCATCGTCGTGCGGCTGGTATCGGATTCTTCCACGACGGGCTACGGGTTCACCATCGACTTGGTCAACAACGGCTCCACCAATGCCGACGTGTCTTGGAATTGCGGCAAGGTCATCGGCGGATACGATTTCGTCAACGACGACGTGAACCCGTTGGACGACAACTTTCACGGCACGCACGTGGCCAGCACCGCGGCCGGCAACGGGTCGGTTCGGGGCGTGGCTCCGGACGCCAAATTGTTGGCCGTCAAGGTGTTGGACGCCCAAGGCTCCGGAACGCTTTCCACCGTGGCGGCGGGCATGGATTGGTGCACCACCAACAAGGCGTTGTACAACGTGACGGCGTTGTCGCTGAGTTTGGGCACCAGCGTATTGCAATCGTCTTACTGCGATTCGACGACCACCGGCGCCGCGGTGGTGCGCGCCGCCTCCAAGGGTTTGGTGGTGGCCGCGGCGTCCGGCAACGCCGGCAACACCGGCGGCATCGCCCAGCCGGCGTGTTCCTCCAATGCGTCCGCGGTGGGTGCCGTCAATGACACGGATTTTGTGGCTTTTTTTTCCAATGCGTGGACGAATCGTCTTCTATTGGCTCCGGGAAACCCGGTGACGGCGGCGTACTCGGGAAACTCGACGGCCACGCTTTCCGGGACCTCCATGGCCACGCCCCACGTCTCCGGCGTGGCAGCGCTTTTGCAGCAATTCGCGCAGGCGGCCAACGGCTCGCACGCTTCGCCGTTTTACGTGCGGGATTTGATGAACCGGACCGGCGTGGCCGTCAACGACACGCGGCTCAACCAACTTTTTTACCGGGTGGACGCCTTGGCGGCAATCAACGCGTTTTTTTCGGATGTGGCGCCCCGAAGCCTCACGCTCTTGTCGCCGGCGAACAACTCCATTGTGGCCGTGAACTACGCGTTGGTCAACGTGTCGTTTGTCGACGACGCCAACGCGTCCTCCTGTGTGTTGGAGTGGTCCAACGGCTCCACGACCAACTTTTCCATGACCGTCGGCTTTCGGCATTGCCAGTACAATGTCACGCAGCAAGGCGAATCCTCGACGAATTTCCGCGTTTACATCTCGGACGCCTTCAACAACACGGGTTCCGCGTTTTTTTCCACGGCGTTTGACGCCTCCGCTCCTCAGCGCGTGGTGGTCAACGCGTCGAACAACTCGTTTCTGGCTTTAAGCACGTTCACCGTCAACTTGTCCTACGTCGAGACGCTTCCGGATTCTTGCGTCCTGGACGTGGACGGCGTGAACCAATCCGTCTCCGCGGGACCGTCGTTCTGCCTGCTTAATGTGGCTTTTTCCGAGGGGGTGCACAACGTGACGGGTTACGTCAATGACTCGTCCGGCCGCCTCAATTCCACGGGTTTCATCAACTTCACTGTCGACGCCACGATTCCCTCTGCCCTGGCGTTTGTCGCTCCCACGCCCCTGAACGGGTCTTACGCGTCCCGCAATTGGATTGATTACAACCTGACTTTCACGGAAACCAACCCGGATTCCTGCGTGCTTTGGCGCAACGCCACGTCCACGCTGATGACGCGGTCCGGCACGCGTTGCACGGCCAATGCCACGAGTCTGGCCAACGGCCAACATGATGCCTGGATTCAAGTAAACGATTCCGCAGGCCATTACCTGAATTCATCGCTGCTTCGCGTCTTTTTGGATACGCAGGCGCCCAGCGTTACCGCCGTCTCGCCTTCGCGGTTGTTCGTCAACGCTTCCACTTCGCTTGATGTCTCCGTGAATGCCTCCGACGTTTTGGCGGACTTCTTGAACGCGACTCTTCGCCTGCAGAACGGTTCCGGTACGGTGAGGTATGTTTCCAACGCCACGCAATCCGGAGTCAACTACTCGTTTTCGTTGGGGGTTCTGTCCCTTTCGGAAGGCAATTACACCGTCAACGTCTCGGCTCAGGATAACGCCTCCAACGCGGCGTTTAACGCCTCGGTGAATGTGACTTTGGATTTCACGCTTCCCGCCAAGCCCGTGCTTTCCGTGACGCCCAACGCGTCGGGATTTGTTTTCTTGAACTGGTCGGCGTCCACTGACGAGACGCGTTTTGGCCGGTACGACGTGGTGCGCAACGGCTCCATCATCGCTTCGACTTCCGGATTGAACCACTCGGATGCGTCCGCGGTTTCTGGGACGTTTTATGAATACGTGGTCAGAGCCGTGGACGCCGCCGAGAATTCCAATGCGTCGGATTCCCGGTCGGCGTGGGCCAGCGACACGGTTTTGCCGAGGGTCACTGCGGCGGCGTCCGGGGAAAACGGGGTGGACGGGTCCGTCAACGTGTCCTGGTCCAACGTGACGCTGGATGTTTTGGGCCAAACCGAGCGCGCCGTGAACTATTCGGTTTACCGTTCCTTGGACACCAATGCCGTGGACGTGGCTGGCATGACTTTGGTTGTAGCCAACGTGTCGGCGTTGTTCTACATAGACCAAGGCGTTTTGTCGGCGGGCACCACGTACCGGTACGTGGTGGTCTCCGTGGATGCCGCCAACAACGTCAATGCCTCCGTGTCCGCCCAGAACGCCGTCAACCACGTGACGGTGGCGGCGTGCACCAACAGCTTTTCCTCGTTCTCCGCGTGTTCCAGCGGCTCCCAGTCCCGCACGCGCACGTGCCTGGGAGTTGCAGAAACGCAGACGCAGGCGTGCTCCAGCGGCGGGTCATCCGGGGGCTCCAGTGCCCCCTCGGCGGCCGGTGGTTCCGGTGGCGGCGGTGGAGGAGGTGGCGGCGGTTCCGGCGGGTCTGGTGGTTCCGGTGGCGGCGGTGGAGGAGGCGGGGGTGGCGGCGGTTCCGGCAAGGACGTCTTCGTCATCCATAACGTGCCCAAGGACTTGGAGGTAAAGCCCGGCGCGTCAAGCCGGTCGGACGTCGTGATTTCTTCGTATTACACGGGGTATTTGCGGCGCGTGAACGTGACGGTGTCAGGTGTTCCCGAGGACTGGTATACCGTGCACCCGCCGGACTTGGTGGGGCCGATTAGCAACACGTCGTTTTCCATTGAATGGCATCCTCCAAAGGAAGCGGTGGGCAACCATTCCGTGCGCATTGACGTGTCTGGAGTTGGGACGCGGACCGCCGGGATTTTGAAGACGTCGTACGATTTTGAGTTGGTCTTGCCGCCGGCGGAATCCACGCAGTCCGGTGGGGGCTCGTCGTCGGAGTCGGTAGTGGTTCAGGAAGAGCAACCCAAATCCGAGCCGCAACCCGACGTGGTGCCCAGCCAACCGGATTACTCGTTTTACTTGGTTGTTTTTGGGGTCCTGGTGGGTTTTGCCGTGGCGCGTTTTTGGTACGAGACCCGTGAGTGGTCGAAAGGCCACGTCAAGCGGAAGCCTTAGGCTTCGGTTTACCGCGAACGGCTGGAAGGTCTCGGTTTAGAGGTACTCGTTTAGGGAAAACTGTTGGACTTTTTCGTCGTGGAAAATGGATTTGATTTCTTTTTCGATGAGGGCCAACCGTTGTTTGAGGTAGTTGGGCAGGTTGTAGTCTTCCGCCATTTTCTTGGAGAGTTGGAGGTATTTCTCGATGCCGCCCTTGTTGATGGTCAAAAGCAGTTTTCCGCCGCATTGCCGGCATTTCCCGACGAGGGGCACGCGGCGGTATTTGGCGGTGCAGTCCACGCAGCGGAACGTCTGGCGCGAGAACGAGCGGAGGTTGCCGTAGAGGTCCGGGAGGAAGTGGTTCAAAATGATGCGTTCCGCCGCAGCGGCGGCGTCCACGGCGGCGATGCGCTGCATGAGTTGCAGTTCGTCTTGGACTTTGTGCTGCATGTTCTTGAATTTGACGTAGGTTGACTGGTAGGGTCCGGACATGGCGGCTTCGTGCGTGTACGCGATGCCTTCCAGGGCCGAGGCGTCGCCGAGGTGGTCCTTGATGAGGTCGACGTGGACTTCGGAGGGGTTCGCCATGTTGCGGGCGGCGTCATACAATTCCAGTGGGTATTTGGGCGCGCGGTCCATGGCGTGCACTTCGTCGTCGACTTCCAAGGGGTTCAGTTGCGTGGTCAAGACCAGGGGCGCGTCCATTCTTCCTCCCCGGGTTTCCGGCAAAAACGCCTTGGAAAAATTCAGGAGTCCGTCCATTAAAAGCAAGAAGCCGAGTTCGTCGCCGTCGGCGTTGCGGCGGCAGGCGCAGTGGATGTAGGGGTGCGCCAGGATGGCGTGGACTTGGCTGAATCCGATGATGCGGGCGGTGATGCCGGCGGAGGTGTGCGGCGCGATGCAGATGACTTGGTGGCCGACGAGGTCTTTGGGTTGCAAGGCGCGGTAGTACGGCGTCTTGCCGTAGAGGTAGACCAGTTCGTCGTCGATGAATTGCGCGATTTTCAGGAGGTAGTCCGCCGAAGCCTCGGACAAAATGACGTCTTGGGCGAATAATTCCAGGGTTTGGTCGTCGCGTTCCAGGGGTTTTCCGTGGATGTCGCTTTTGTACCCCAGTTTTTTGCATTGGCTGACGTTCAACCCGGTTTCGCGGGGAACGAAGTGGGTGATGGGCACTTCGGTGGCGTCGACGCGGCACGTGCCGTCGCGAAAGACGCTCAGGCCGTACTTGGCGCGCAGAACGCCTTTGGCAAGCTGTTCGGGAGTCTTGTCTGCGGAGATCAGGCCGATGACGCCTTTGAGTTGGTCGGGCTTGTATTGGACGGTTTTGGTTGCGGAACCAATGGCGTCGTCAAATGCCAGGCGTTGGCGGGAATGTCCGGTCGTGTTGCCCCCGCAGGCGCACGTGGTTTTGGCGGTGTATTGGCCGCAGGTAAGGCATTGGCGGACGGCGGGCACCGGGTTTTTGCATTGCGGGCAAGTGGTTTGCCAGGTTTTTCGGTGGCAGGCGGTGCAGTAGCGGATTTGCAAGTCCAATTCGCCGGACTTGTGTTGGGCTTTCATGATGTCCCGCATTTTTCCGCCCAAAAGGCCCACGGGAAACAGGACGTGGACGGGCGGCTGCATTTTGCGTTCCCGGCTTTTTTCGGGGCGGCCCATGCTGGTGCCCAAAAACAGTCCGGCCTTGTCGCGGACGGGCACGTCGGAGAGCTTGTTGACGTACTGGATGACGGGACGGTTGACGTCCGGCTCCGCGGGCTTCATGACGCCCAACTGCATCCACAGGCTTGAAGCGACGTCGGCGTCAAACACGATTTCTCCGCCCTGCCATTTGTGGGGTACGCCCAAGTCTTCCAAGAGGTTTTTGTGTTCGGCGTCGGTGATGCCGGCGTATTTGACGTCGAACCACTCTTTGACGAGTTTGCCTTTCTTTTTGATCCAGTCTCGCAGGGTCTTGGCTTGTTCCGTGGAGAGGCTTTGCCAGTAAAACGAGTGTTTGGGCGCCAGAGGCAAGCCGGTTTTCTTGGAGAGTTCCAGGGCTTGCGCAAACGAAAGCGTTGAAAGCTCGGCGACGGTGGTTTGAATGCCTTGGGCTTCCAGCATGAGCTGGTATTCTTCATCGACAAACGCTCCGGGAACCAAGGCGTGGTTGGATTTGAGGAAATCGCCGAAGCACACCAGCATGTCGCCCAGGTACAATATTTTCTTGACGCGGCTTTTGACGGAGAGCGCTTCCTGGGCGGAGTTCAGGACGCGCACTTCCCCGTTTTCAAGCAGTACGGTGGGGCCTTCGATGGTTTCGCAGGGCGTGACCACGCAGCCTTTTCCCGGCCGCTCGGTTTTGACTTGGGTGCCGAACGCGGGAAACGCGTCGAGAATCTCCATGCAGGCGGGGTGGATGGCTTTGGACTGGATGCCGGTAAAGCGGGTGCGGCCGTAGCGGAGGCGGAATCCGCCGACCTTCATGGGAAACGAGAAAATGGGTCGTCCGGCGACGATGTCATCCATGTACTTGGACACGGGCTTGATTTCCGTGGTCTCGGTTTTTTTGGCGACTTTGATGAGGCGCTCCACCCACGTCCAGTTCAATTCGTGTTTTCCGGTGATCTTGAGGATTTTGGCGGCCTTCAGGCAAATGCCTTCGCCGATGACCAGACAGACGCCGCTTCGCACGCGGTTGGTTTGGACTCCGGAAATGTTGCGGTACGTGTTGACTTCGTATTGCTCCGTGGGCTCGCCGTGGATGCAGACGGGGCACGATTGCACCACGTGGCGGACTTCGTCTTCGGTGGGCACGTATTGGCCGGCTCGCGTGCGGATGGCGTACAAGTTGACTTCTTCGACGTATCGTTCGACTTGGTCGTCGGTGGGCCGGTACTCGGCGAGTTTGAAGTGGTTGCGGCAAAAGTCCGCGAGAATCAATGCAAACGCTTGTCCAGTGCCGCCGGCTCCGCGAATGGGGCCGGCAAAGTAGACGGCGACGTACTTCGACGCATCCGGGTTTTGCTCGATGGTGACTTTGGAGATGCCTTCGATGGGTGCGCTGACCACGCCTTCGGTAAACAAAGCCAAGCCGGTGCGCACCGCTTGTTCGACGCGTTCTTGCTGGGTTTCGCCCCCGAATTTTCCGTTCAAGATGTCGGCGGCAACCTGAAAACACGCCGTTTCGCGGTCGCTTCCCAGGCCTCGGATGACTTCGGCGATGCCTTTGGGGCCGACGAGTCCTTCCACGCGGGCGGAAACGTCTTGAGCCAACGGGATTTCAACGTTTCGGCTGGGGTCCAATCCTTGTTCGCGTGCGCGCTGGGCGAGGTCGTACGCGGCTTGGGTTTGCGTTTGCATGCCGTCAAAATAGCGTCGATACGAATCGGAGACGTTCATGCGTTCTTCCCAAGGAAATCTTCTAAGAGCGCCACGGCGTCCTGGATGTTTTTCTTGCGGGTTTTCTCGCCGGATTTCTTGCTGAAGGTGGTGTTGTGCTTGATCCAGGCCATGAGGCGGTGGACGACGAAGTAACTGAATGCGGCGTCAACGTCTCGCGGTTTGGTGTCGGGGTACTCGGCCAAAAAACGCGTCCGAAACGCCTCCCGAAAAACGCCGGCAAGGCTGGTGCGGTAGATGCTGTAGTAAAAGGAGGCGGCGTCCAGAAGCGGCGAGTTGATGTTGGCGTGCTCGAAGTCACGGAACTGGAGTTTCTGGTTTTCGTCGACGTACGCGTTGTCGATGCGCGCGTCGCCGTGGCAGAGGACTTTCTTGCTTTGCGCCAACAACGGACTGTCGCGGATGTTTTTCGCCATGGCGTGAATCGTCTTGAGCGTCCTGGCGTTCATCCACTGGTTTTCCGCCAAAAAGTCGGCTTCCGAGACCAGCCAGTCGTTGTTCTTGAGGTCTTCCTCTTCGATGCGGGCGCGAAGGCCGGGGTTCAGGGAGCTGACGCGGATGGCGTGCAGCCAGAAAAGCTTGTCCACGGCTTCCTGGACGCGGGGGTCGGTGAGGTTTTTGGCGTTCAGCGGATTCATGACTTTGAACTCGGTGAGGAGGTGTACGCCGAGTTCCCCGGAGGCGTACTCGCAGGCCAGCATGGCGGGAAGCCGCAATTTGGCTCCGGCGTAGTGGTGGAACGCGATTTCGCGCCAGGCTTTCTTGAGGTCTTCTTCTTGGCGGTTTTCGTGGATGTGGAACGTCTTGAACACGTATTTCTTGCCTTGGCGGTCCATGCACAGGAAAACGAAGTTCTTGCTGGGCCCGAGGTACTCGACGGACTGGAACTTGAATTTCTTGAGGATCTTGTTGGCCAGGACGATGACGTCCACGTTCTGCGTCACGGCGCGAATCCTCCAAAGTGCAGCACCTGCAGGCTGCCCGTCTTCAAGAAGTACACGGGGAAGCGGCAGGGCGTGGGCTGGTGGCCGATGCGCTTCTGGAAATCGGTGGTGTCCTGCCACGTGCCGGCGTTAATCACGAAGGTGCCGCGGTAGTCCGCGTAGCCGTTCTTGTGCACGTGGCCGAAGTGGAAAATGTCCGGCGCGTCGGAGACCACCATGTAGTCCTGGTGCTCCGGCACCAAGGGCTTGTCGCCGTACGTCGGCGCGAGGTGGCGGCGCTTGAGCAATTCGATGCCCATTTTCTCGGGGTGGTTGTAGCCGTCCTTGGCGTTCAAACTGGAGATGAGCGAATCCAGGGATGTGCCGTGGTACATGAGGACCTTGAACCCCTCCACTTCAAACCACGCCGGGTTGCCGACGAGGTGGACGTTGGACTGGTCAAGCAGGTCCATGGCGAACTCGTCAAACAATTGGGGCTGGGGTTCCGCCGTTCGCACGGCGTCGTGGTTGCCGGGTCCGATGATGACGTGGATGTGCTCGGGGATCTGCTTGATGAGGGCCACGAACTGGCGGTACTGCTCGTAAATGTCTTTGGTGACCAACTGGTTTTCCTGGGTGGGGTACACGCCGATGCCGTCAACCAAGTCGCCGGCGATGAACAAGTACTTGATTTTGCCGGCGACTTCCTGTTCTTCGGTGGTTCCTTTACCGTTGAGAAACTCGAGTAACTTGTAAAACTCGTTCTGCAAAAAATACTTGCTGCCGACGTGCAGGTCGGAGAGAAAACCGATGGCCACGTCGTTGTCCCCCCGTTTTTTTTCGCGGATGGGCACGTCCGGCCAGACGATGCGGTCGACGATGAAGAGTTCCTTGGACAAAAACCCATCCAACGCCACGACTTCGTCCTCCAAGAGTCCCTGGGCTTCGGCAAAAAGAGGACTGTTGGCGGACACCAGGCAAGGCATGGCATGCGTGTCATCCTCCAATTCGATGAGGACGTGCCCGTTTTTCGTCGTCTTTTTCTGGTAGACCATGCCGACGACGCGGATTTTCTCTTTCGCGGTAAACGCCGCGGCCTTCTGGATGGTTTCCACGAACGTGTACTCGGTGCGCCGGCCCCGAAGAATGCCCTTCATTTGCGTGAATCGGTTGTTGAAATGCGCCACAAAGTCATCCAGCGTCCCCGTACACCGGCTTTTGTTCGTCACTTCCCGGTCCTTGAAAATGCGGATGCGGGCCTCCATCCTCTTGGCCGGGGCGTCAAAGCGCGTGGAGGCTTCGACGGTGACGGGCAACGCCTTTTTTTGGGTTTGAAGCGAAGCCACCAAGTCGGCGACCAAGACGTGGGATACCACGTACTGGCCGCGGCCTTTGATGACTGACGCGGCCTGGTTCAGAAGCCCCTCGGCGTTCTCCAAGGCGACGAGTTCCTGGAACGCGTCGGGTTCGATGAGGACTTGTTGCGACTCGGCCACGGCCAAAAGTTCGCTTTCCCGAGACGTTGCCGACTGGCTTTCCATGCGCTTTTCCCCACCCGAAAAATCAGGAATGCATTAAAGCGGGAGACGCTATTTAACGCTTTTCGCGGAAAATCCGAAAAATACGTTTATAAGCGTGCCACTTCCCAAACGTAGTAAACCCGTTGGCGCTGTGGCTTTCCCGCGACGCGTGAACGCTTTTCCGTGATTGGCATGAGTGAACGACTCGAGAAAATGTATCCGCTTTTGGACATGCTTATCGACGACAACTCGGTGCCGCGCAACGTCCGCACCAAAATGGCGGACGCCAAAGCCCGACTCCAAAGCTCGGACGACTTTTCCACGAAAATCTCGGCCGCCGTGTACGCCTTGGACGAAGTCTCCAACGACGTAAACCTGCCCATGCACGCTCGAACTCTTGTTTGGAATTTGCTCAGCGAGCTTGAGGCCCTGAAAAACAGGGCGTGAGGGGGTCGAGGCCCAGGGCGGGCCAAGGGGGACGCTTCCCCCTGGGGCGACCGACGTCAACCTGCCCATGCATGCCCGAACGCTGGTGTGGAACTTGCTGTCTGAATTGGAAGCCCTTAAAAATCGGGCTTAGGCCTGGGAGCCCAGAATTCTCATTCGGATGCGTTCCCCAAATTCTGTGTCCGCAATTCTGTGTACGGCCAGCTGCATTTTTTGAGGATTCCACACCCCATTTTCCATTCGATGACCGCTTGGAATTGTTTCCAAGGGCACGATGCCCATGATTTGCGTGGCCGGCACGCTTTTTCGGGTTCGTTTCGCGTCCAAGCCGATTAGTTCCACGCTGTTTTTTTCCTCACGAGCACCGGGATCATGTGTCCGGGCAGTTCGGGGTCGGAAACGAAGTGGATTTGGTCTTGAATCTCCGTCATCATGTTTTGGAAACGGTGGTAAATCCACTGCTTTTCCTTGAGTGCCTCGATGACCATTTCAAGTTCAACTTTCTTTCCTGGTTGGGGGATGGTTTGGAGGCGTCCAATAAATGTATTTCTTGCCGGTGGCGTATCGCAACGCCTCCTCCGCTTTCTGCCGGCCTTCTTCTGTGAACGCGTGAAATGGAAGCGGTTTCTCAAACGGCCCTTTTTCCAGTTCTTCCAGCCGACCTTCAATGTGTTCCTGCCAGCGCTCCTCCGCGTAGACGGCCTGCGTTTTGCGGGAGAGAGTTCGCGCGGCCAGGACGGGCAGGTCGCCAGGGTGGACGACGCCCAAGACGTGGCGCACGATTCGGGGCCGCTTCGGGTCGGAAAACCAAAGTTCGCGCACGGCCACGTACGCGCGGCCCGGCACGTTTTCTCCCAGAATTTCAGACAATGGAACCGCGTAGACGCGGTGCTCTTCTTTCTCCACGAGGTTGCCGTCGTATACATCGGGCTTTCGGTACGACCTCATTTTTTCCTTGGAAACCAATCCGGCTTCTTGCAGGCGTTCCAGTTCCACGCTGTTTTTTTCCTTTGACCACCAATTATAATTTACGGTGTACACGTTTTTTGCATTGGGCCCGTAGCTCAGCCTGGATAGAGCGGCTCCGTCCTAATGCGGAAAGGGTTTCCGGACCGCGAGGGCACAGGAGTAGGCCGGGGGTTCGAATCCCCTCGGGCTCGTAGTTCAGTTCGCCCGCAAGTCGGGGGGTTCGGGGAAGCGTAGGACTATAGGGGGCGGAGCCCCCTGTGGTCCCGGTGCCGAATCCCCTCGGGCTCGTTTTGAGCGGAGTCGATGGGGGCTGCCGCCCACATCGACAAGCTCCTTAACGATTGTTGGCTTGCTTTTGGCACGTGAAAAAAATGAAAATTACGGTGTTGGGTTCTGGCGACACGCGGGGCACGCCCAAGTTGGGCTGTTTTTGTCCCGTGTGTTCGTGGGCCAGAGAAAATGGTTTCGAGCGCAGGCGCTTCGGCTTGATTGTGGAGTCCGAAAGCACGCGCGTCTTGGTGGACGCGTCGCCGGACTTGCGTTCGGCGTTGTTGGAGCGGGGTTTAGCGCCGAAAGACTTTGACGCCGTCTTGTTGAGCCACGAGCACTTCGACCACGTGGCGGGGTTAGGCGAATTCTCGTTTTCGGGAAAAAGTGTTCCCTTGTTTGCGCGGCCAGCCGCGTTGAAGCATTTGTTTTCGGATGCCGCGTACGGCTACCTCCAGGACTTCAAGACGTTTCAGTTGAAGGAGACCAAATTCGGTGTTTCGTTTCAAGTGGGGCCGTTCAAAATTACGCCGCTGGAGGTGGATCACTCCATTGAGACGCAAGGCTTTCTGGTGGAAGCCGAGGGCAGAAAAGTCGGCGTGTTGACGGACACGCGCGCCAACGTGTTGCCGTCCACTCTGGCTGCGCTTGAAGGCGTTGATTTGCTGCTGACGGATGGGTGGCTTGAATCCAGGGACCAGTTTAGGACCGCCATGCGTTTCGCGGTTTTGCATTTAACGGACGCCGAGTTTGAATCCGAGTTTTCCAGGAAAAAACTCAACCACTTACTGATTCCGCAAGCCAAGGCGTTGGGTCGACAGGCGGGCGCCAAGAAAACGGTGGCGTTGCACGTGAGCCACGCGGCAGGCCCGCACGACGCGTTGTCCAAGGCGCATGATTCCGCGTCGTTTCAAATCGGGTTTGACGGCTTGACGCTGACGGTGTAACCAACGCCAGTCCAGTTCGACGGCTTTTTATTTCACGACGGGTTTCTTGGCGTATGGTTCTGGACGCGTCCGTGGTGCCGGTGGTGTGGCTGGGCGGTGTCGCCGTTTTTGCGCTGGTGCTCGGCGGCATTTTTTCGCGCTTGGGCTTCACTTCCGCGTTGGGGTACTTGGCCGCGGGCTTGGTTCTGGGGGCATTTGGGTTGAACGTGTTGGTGCCGGGCCAACCGCTGTCCTCGTTCGTGTTGGAATTGGGCGTGTTGGCTCTTTTGTTTTACTTGGGTTTGGCGTTGGATTTGAACGCCTTCAAAAAGTCGGGAATGCCGGCCGCCGTTCTTTCTTTGTTTGAAATGGCGGCGGTTTTTGCCGCCGGGTTTGCCGTCTCGTCCTTGTTGGGTTTTCCTCTGGTCGTGTCCCTGGTGGCCGGCGGCTTTTTGTCGGCCACGTCGACGGTGATGGCCTGGCAGTTCATGGGACGCTTCGGTTTGAGCCATTGGCCGCACGCGCGGCTGGCGTCCGACGCCCTGGTCTTTGAAGACGTCGCCGCGTTGGCGTTGCTGGTTTTCGTGGCCGCCGTCTCCGTGAACGGAGGCGTGGCGTGGGACTCCGCGTATGCCGTGTTGTTGTTCTTGGCGTTGTTCTGGCTGGTGCGTCGGGTCTCTTCGTGGCTTTCCAGTGCCTGGAACGCCCAGGACCACGCCATTGGACTGGTGGCGTTTGCCTTGGCCGTCGGCGTTGTTTCCGCTTCGGCTTTCAGCCAACTGGGGTTGTTTTCTTGGTTGGGCGCGTACTTCGCGGGTTTTGCGTTGGCGTGCACGCCGGCGGCCGCGTTTTTCCGAGAGCGTTTTCATTCGTTCCGCGAACTTTTCTACGTTTTTTTCTTCGTCGGCGTCGGCGCTTTGGCGTCGTTTCCGGATTCCATTTGGCCGCTTTTCGTGGGCCTGTTTGCCGCGTACGTGTTGGCCAAAGTCTTCGTGTTCGGCGTGATGGCGCGCGCGTTGGGCTTCAGTCCAACGGTTTCGGCGACTGTCGGCGTGTTGTTGTTTCCTTTAGGCGAGTTCGCCTTGCTTCTGGGTTTCGCCGCGCAAGGCTTCTGGCCGGATGCGTTGGGAGTCTCCGTGGCGTTGTGCATCGCGTCGGCGCTCTTGACGCCCTTGTTGTTTGACAGCCGACCCATCCTGTCCCGATGGTTTTCCTCTTTGCCCGCCCGGTCGGGCCGAATCGAGGAGAAACTCGAGCACTTGACGTCGCCGCGCGTGAAAGCCTTTCAAGACCTTTTCTGGTCGTCCTTGAACCGGTTGCTGTTGTACGTCGTGGCCGTGGGCGTCGTTCTGTACGTGGCGGCCGCGTTTGGAGACCAACTCACTCTGCCTGCGTTCCTGGGTTTGCCCGTGGAGGCCTCCCGCGTGCTGTTGGTCCTCCCCTTTCTGGTGTGGCCGGTGTTCCGCAGCCTCCAAGAGCTTCGCTTTTTGGCGTCGTTGCTCGTTGAACAATTGGCGGGGCCGTGGGCCGTGAAAAAGGCGGCGCAGGCCGTCGCCGGTTTTTTCATGTTGGTCGCCGGTCTTTTGACGTTGGGGTGGATGCATGCCGCGTCCGTGCCGGTTCTTTTTGAAACCGTTCCCGCGCTTTACGTGGTTTTCTCCCTGTTGGTTCTTTCCGGATTGTTTTGGTCGGGCCGCGACTACGTCGCACCCGTCGAAGGGTATGCCCGCGGCGGAACTCTTTTCTCCAAGGCCAAACGCTTTGACCAACACAACGCGCTGATTGCCGAACTGAACGCCGAACGCGTCAAATCCCAGGAGCGCATCGGCGAGGCGTTGGCCGGCAAGAACCCCGCCCAGGCCAGGAAACTTTTGTCGGAGTTCCGCAAAAAAGAAGCCAGCCTCTTGTCCAAGTTGAACCGTTTTTCGCCCCGGCACCCCTTCCAGAAAAAAAAGCTTAGCCCGCACCTGGAATCCTATTTTCTGCGGTCCGCTCGAAAAAAACGGTGAGTTTAAAGCCGCGTGCGGCCAATGCTTTGTTCGTGATGACCGCGAACAACCACCTAGGGCGCAAGCCCGATGAGGATGCTGATAGCGGCTGATCTTCATTTTCCCGTCCAAAACGTTAAATGGTTTTGGCGGCATAACCTGTTTTGGTGAGTGCATGGTGAAGAAACGACGGCGAATGTTTTCCGACGACGACCCGTTTGGTTTCGAGGATTTGTTCGAGTCGCTGGACGCGGACTTTGGGTCCGTCTTCGAGTCCATGCGTAAGCAGATGGACGAGTTGCACAAGCAACGTTTAGAGCCCGGAAAGCCCTTGGTGTACGGCTTTTCCATGCGCGTGGGACCCGACGGCAAACCCCACGTCGAGCAATTCGGCAACGTCCAGCAAGGCAAAATCAAAAACGAGCGCGAGCCCTTGGTCGACGTGGTTAACGCCGCCCACGAAGTGCGCGTGGTCGTGGAACTGCCCGGCGTCGAAAAGAAAGACATCCACATGAACTCGGAAAAAGGCGTGCTGCACATCGATGTCGGCGATGCCGAACGCGCGTTTACCAAAGACGTCCACCTTCCGGAAGGCACCGTCGAAAAATCGGCGAAAGCCTCCTACAAGAACGGCATCCTGGAAGTGCTTTTCCAAAAGAAAGGCGGCAAAAAGAAGAGCGAAATCTCCGTCACCTAACCGCCTCGTGTAATTGATTCTTTACTTTTTGTAAAAAAAACTTTACTCAAGCTTATAAAGCCTGGTTCAATTCCCTTTCAAAAATAGTTTTTACACGTTGGTTGAGGGGATAATATGTCGAGTCGCTTTGTGAACCCGGTTTTCTTGGCCGTTTTTGCGTTGATGTTCGTGAGCCTGGTGGCCGCCGCCAATCCCCCGATTCTCGTTCCCCTCCAAGGCAAGCTCCTCAATTCCACGGGTTCCGTCATTTCCGGTTCGCGTTCCCTGAACTTCTCCTTGTTTAATGCGTCCGTGGGAAGCACGCCCGTCTGGACGGAAAACCGCATTGGCGCCAACAATTATACTGTAGTCAACGGCCTTTTCGACGTGCTCTTGGGCGACAACGCATCCCTGGCCAACGTGAACTTCTCGGAAAGCCTGTGGCTTGAAATCAACGTCTCCAACGAAGTTTTGACGCCCCGCATGCGATTGGGTGCCGCTCCGTTTGCCCGCACCTCCGAACGCGTGTTCGGCGTGCAGAGCGCGTTGAACGAATCCCTCGTAACCCTTAACAAGACGTCCGCGGCCACCGGTGGTGGCGCTGTGCTTAACATCGTGGAAAACGCGGGCACCGGCGCTGAAATCAGCACGCCCTCTTTCACGTTGAGAAACGGTATCCTGGTGGGCGTTGCCTATAATGGTACTACCAACTTTACTGGGCCTACGTTGACGCGTGCCTTCATTGGTAACGGTTCGTCTTTGACGGCGTTGGATGCTGGTAACCTTGTGAATGGTACTGTGCCGGATGGTCGTTTGACGGGTACGTACAGTGG
>JACQQD010000009.1 GCA_016207165.1 Microcaldota archaeon | reverse complement strand
CCAAAAGGCCAGACCTGTCCGGGAATGGGATGCCGTGACGCTGACGGCGAACGGAAAAAAATCCAAGGTGTTTCCACGAACCCCTGAAGCCATCCAGATGCTCCTCAACCACGAATACGGCCCCGCCGCCAACGCCTACCTTCTGGAACTGTTGGACAACATGGTGCGCCGTCACTACCCTCAAAATGCCCTCCCAATTAGCTACAGCAGGCCAGGAGACTGGATTTCGCTTTAAAAAAAGTGCAAGCAAACCCCATAAAAACGTCCGCAACCTACAACGCTTTGACAAAGGTGATTCTACGCTATGAGCTTCGGCATCTGGGGACTTGGACGCATGGGCAAGCACATGGTGCTTCGCCTGCACAAACACGGTTTTCACGTGGTGGCCGGCAACCGCACCACCGAAAAAACCAAGGCCCTCCAAAAAGAGCACGGAATTGAAGGCGGCCACTCGCCCAAAGAATTTGTCTCCAAACTCAATCCGCCAAGAGTGGTGTGGATCATGGTGCCTCATGGAGCGCCGGTGGACGACATGATTTCCCAATTTTTGCCCTACTTGGAAAAAGGCGACGTCATCGTGGACGGCGGCAACTCATACTACAAGGACGCCGTCCGCCGCGCCCCCCCACTGGCCAAGAAAGGCATTTACTATCTGGACATCGGCACGTCAGGTGGCTTGGGCGGCGAAAAACAAGGCTATTGCTTCATGGTGGGCGGCGACAAGAAAGCCTACAAACTCGTCGAACCCGCCTTGAAAGTCCTTGCCGCTCCGGGCGGTTACGCGCACTTCGGACCGTCGGGCTCCGGCCACTTCGTCAAAATGGTGCACAACGGCATCGAGTACGCCATTTTGCAAAGCATTGGCGAAGGCTTCGAGCTTTTGAAAGACTCCAAGGACTACCAAATCGATTTACACGAGGCCGCGTCGGTTTGGAACCACGGCTCCGTCATCCGCTCCTGGCTCATGGAACTCGCGGAAAACGCGTTGAAGGAAAACGGCAACGATCTTTCGCAGGTAGGCCAAGAAATTGAAGGGGGCTCCACCGGCGAGTGGACGGTTCAGACCGGAATCGAGCAGAAAACCCCGACTCCCATGATTTCCACGGCGTTGAACTTGCGTTACCGCTCGCGAGAGAAAAAATCGTACGCCGCCCAGTTGGTCGCCGCGCTCCGGTTTGGTTTCGGCGGCCACCAAGTCAAAAAAGAGTAACGTGGGCGTTTACCGCACATGGATTTCAACGCGCTTGGCCCCCTTTTTTTCTGGGCGAAAATCGTCGTGCCCCTTGGCCTGATTCTTTTCGGCATCTACGCGGCGCTATCCGATGCGTTGTTGGGCGCCGGCATCGCGCTGTCCTCCGCTTTGGCCTTTCTGATTCTTGACGTGCTGCAATTCAAAACCCACCACGGATAACGGCTACGCGCTGATTCCAGACGCGTTTTTATACCCTTGATTCGTTGGGTTACGTGATGCCTTCCCGCAAGAAAACCCCGCGAAAGAAAAAAGACAAGCCAACGCGTCCAGTTCATGCGGCGGCTACCCGATCCGATGCGTCTTTCCCGATTCTTTCCTGGCGCATCCAAGTCTTCTTCCCGTTTCTTTTCGGCCTCGCCGCGCTGTTGGCCTTCGACTTTTACCAGGGCGTTCTACCGCTTTGGCTTTTGCTTTTGGGCGTGGCGCTGGGCGTCGTGTTCGGGTACGTGGCTGGGCATTGGCTGAGCCGAAAGTTCAGCGACTCGCATGAACAAGTCGGCCAACGCCTCAACCGCATGGCCGCCATGGTCTTCAGCGTGTACGCCGTCATGGCGGTGCTGCGCGTGCCTCTTTTCGGCGCGTCAGTCAACAATGCCGCCGTCGCCATGTTCGCCTTCACCGTCTTGGGCGGCGTCTTGGTCGGCCGAGCCATGACCCTTCACACCTCTTTGAGGCTTCTTAATTAGATTGCAATAAGGCTGAAAACCGAAATGATTGCCCCTAACGAAAGCGCTATACCGAATGTTACAAAAACGGTTGCAATACGATCGATGCTAGCGTACTTAAGCAAGTCCTGTAAACAGGAATATTTTAGAAAATCAATTATGTCTTCTTTTGATTTCAAGGTTCTGAAATACCGTTCCTTTTTTGAACTCATTTCAAGATATTTTGACATGATGGGTAATTCTTCTAAATCATAATTGGTACTTGGAATTTCGACTGTGAGTTCTTCTTTTCTTGAAAAGATGAATCGTTGTTTCGGGTATGAGATTTTGGTAACAATTTTGTGTCCCGCGTATAATGGCACGGTCTCGTGATTCTTAAGAAATGGCCAGCGGGTCCAGACTGGCTGCTTACTAATTTCAGATAGTGCATTCAAATTGGTTTTCCAACGACTTTCTGCCTGTTTTTGTAGGAGAGTGCCCCCCGCTATGAATACTGCTCCAAATGTCGCCCAGGTTGCTCCAAGAGAAAGCAAGGAGAGGACGTTTAGCTCAAATTTCGTTGTCAAGTAGCAAATAAACAGATATGACGCAAGTATAATTAACCAAAATAAAAGACCGATCAGAATTTTCGTCAGTTTTGCCATTTTTTCACATTTTTCGTTCTAGTCTTCTTTTGCTTCTTATAAAAACGCGACGACCGCCAATCCCGCCAGCACCAACGGGATGACGAACCGTGTGAGGACTTGCACGAATCTGCCGGGCAACTTGAATCCCGCTTTTTCAAACAAGGCTTCCGGATCCATGCGCCAGGCCACGACCACGGCCACGACGAACGCGGATGCCGGGGCCAGCAAGCTGCCGAACAACAAATCCAAGAACTCGATGCCCGGAAGCCCGCCCACGTGAACGCCCGCATAACTTAACGCGGAAAACGCTATCAAGGGAAGCAGGACCAGTCCGACGTAGTCCACGGCTTTTCGGCGTTCAATGCGGAAGTAATCCTGCGCCGCCAAAACCGGGGCCTCCATCATGGATATGATGGACGTGAATGCCGCCAAGAACAAGAGGAAAAAGAATACGGTGCCAAACCAAACCCCGTTTTCCATGTGCGAGAACAAGAGCAACGCCGAATCAAAAGCCACTGAAAAGCCTCCCGTGCCCCCGGTTGCCAGTGCAATGGGCAGCGTCACGGCCACGGCCAACACCGCCACCAACGTGTCGCCCAAAGCCACCCACGCCATGGAAGACGCGAGCCGATCCGTGTTTTTCAGGTACGTGCCGTACGTGTACAAGATGACGTAGCCCACGGAAAGCGAAAAAATGGCTTGGGATGCGGCAAACAGCCACACCGTGGGATTGGCCAGTCCCGAGAAATCCAAGACGAACAAGTCCATGAGTTGGCTCAGGGTTCCTGGAAGCGAAAGGGAAAAGCCAAGCAAGGCCAGCATGCCCAAGACGAAAAGCGGTGCCGCAATTTTCAACACCGTTTCGATGCCGCCGCGGATTCCGGCCACGGCCACCAGGATGGAAATCGACAGGACGCCCCAACCAAAGGCAATCGATGCCAGGGGAGACGCCGAGGCCTCAAAAGAAGAGGTGCCAGTCAACGCCAGAGACGCCGCGTGGTAAAGGGTCCAGCCCGTGATGACCAGGTAATAGGACAAAATCACTAGGCCAAAGCATAAGGGAATCCAGCCGACCCAAGACGGAAGTTTGAGTTGCTTGAACGCCGACGGAAAGCCTTTCCGCATTTTCTGGCCCGCCGAGGTTTCCAGCAACATCAAGGGGAAGCCGATGACGCAAACCACGATGAGGTACGGCAAAAGAAAAGCGGTTCCTCCCTGGGTGGCGAAGATGTAGGGAAACCGCCAGATGTTGCCGATGCCCACGGCCGAGCCGATGGCCGCCAGGATGAACAGAGTCCGGGAAGACCAGTTCTGTCTTGACGTTTTCATGTCGAACCGTGAAAACGCTTTCCAGGTTTATAGTCCTTCGCGCCTTTTTCGTTTTTTTTCCCGGTATTGCGCAAGGCGTTCCTGAAAGTATCGCTCCATTTTTTCCGCCCAATACGAAATGGGGTAATCCGTGTCGTACTGCAGCCCGATTCGGTCCAAGACTTTCCGGCGTCCGCGTTGGGGGTGATCCGTGCTCCTGATTTGTTCAAGTCCGTGAACTTGGGCCAAATAGTTGAGGCACACGGATTCCAAATGAGCGCCGTATCCCGGAACGTCGGCGTACCTCTTGGTCCCGCTTAAGCCGCGTTTCGGGTAAACTTCGCGAGTCACCGCATTTTTTCCTTTCGCGTCAATGGTCATGCGCCCCATCAAGCGGTGCGTGGGCGGAAAAACCTCTTCCAGAGCCGGATTCGTCTCGAGCCACGTCCGGATTTCATCCACGTATTCCTGCGGTATGGCTTCCACGTGAATCAGGCGGGTCTGTCCCTTGCCCAAGCAATCCGGGTGCGTCGGATTGAACTCCCCGGCTTGTCCGAAGCGGAACGAAACGTGATGGGTTTCGTTTCCGGCGCGGCCTCCAACGCGGTGGTAAATGCCGACGTGCGTGGCGTTCATTTAACGCCCTCCCCGTTTATTTCCGAGAAAAGAATTTCCGCTTTCATTGACGTCAATGCGTTCTTGAAGAATTGGCGTACGTCACGCTGTTTTGCCTGCCGCATTTTTTTCTTCATTGCTTCGTCGTCTTGAAGCAATGCCTGCACGATTTCCTTGAAATGCCCGTAGGCTTGGCTTCCTTTTTTGGTGGCGCGAAGTTCCGCGAATATTTTTTTCGAGCCGGTTTCAGAAAACGGTTGAAGCACCTCGCCCAAGGCTCGGCGAATGGACTCCACGTGCGTTTCTTGAACCCCCCTGTTTTTCAAGGCGTCCAGGATGTGCTCTCGAAGGAACCGATGGCCCGCGTTATTGGCCACGTAATAGCGTTCCCCGCCTCTTTCTTCTTGCCGTGACGCATGCGTTTTTTCGTATTCCTCTACGATGGCCTGCATGCGTTCCGCGTCAAGGCGGTGGTCACGCCAACCCAACCGTTCCCGGATTTCACCGTGGATGCGTTGCGCTTCCGCCAAGTGATCCATCATGCATTCCGTCAGTCGCCAAACATTGAAATGGTTTTC
The DNA here is from genome assembly GCA_016207165.1 of Microcaldota archaeon. Lineage (GTDB taxonomy): Archaea > Micrarchaeota > Micrarchaeia > Norongarragalinales > Norongarragalinaceae > JACPGT01. Next base: position 165,615 of record JACQQD010000009.1, on the reverse strand, counting down.
CCCGGTCACCCCGCGTTTGCAAAAAACTTGAAAAGCAGAGCGGTTGCCTTCATGCATGGCATTTGATTTGTCTGAAGTAAAACGGATATTAATCTTGCTTGGGAAACAATCCTGGTGTCGCAAACCGAATTTGAAAACCTCAAGCGCATCCTGGAAGAGCAAGGCGTTTCCTTCCAAGTCATCGAGCATTTGGAAGTCAGAACCAGCGAGGAATCAGCCCTTGCCCGCGGCACCTCCCTTTCCGAAGGCGTCAAGGCCCTCTTGGTGCGGTTTGAGCGCCGGGGCCAGACTTTTTTCGTGGTGGTGAACCTGCCCGCGGACAAGAAATTGGACCTCAAGAAAGTCAAAAAAGTCTTGCAAGCCGAGGACGTGGCCCTGGCCAAGCCGGAAGAGGTCGTTCAGAAAACCGGGTGCGAATTGGGCGCCGTGCCGCCGTTTGCCCACAAAGAAAAAATGGCCATTTTGGTGGACCCCCGCATCTTCAAACAACCCTGGTCCGCCTTTAACGCCGGACTGAAAACCAAGTCCATCAAAATGAGAAGCGCCGATTTGCGCACCACGTTCAAGTCCATTGGCGCCGCGGAATTGGACGTGGCCAAAGCGGAGTAACCCGCGTCTTTATTAAGAACTATTTTGCATGTATTGGGTGTACGATAAGAGGGTGGTTTAGAGATGGGCAGCGCCGTGGAACACAGTTTGGAGAAAATGAAGGCCGAAGTGCAAGTCGACGAAGGCAAATGGAATCAGCTCGCCCAAGACTCCACCATCCATGAAACCGTCCAAGCCCTCAAACAGAACCACATTTCGGCGGTAGTCGTAGACTCATCTGACGCGGCCCTGGAGGAAATCAAGAAAACCATTCCCCAAGGCGCTTCAGTCATGAACGGCTCCAGCACCACCCTGGCGGAAATCGGTTTCGTCGATTTGCTGCAATCCAAGCAACACGCGTGGAACAACCTGCACGCGTCCGTGTTCGCTGTCTCCGACCCCGCCAAGCAAGCCGACGCGCGGCGCGAGGCCACCACGGCGGATTACTTCGTTTCAAGTGCCCAGGCCGTCACAAAGGACGGAAAAATCGTGGGTTGCGACGCCTCCGGAAGCCGGGTGGGCGCATGGCTTTTTGCCGCCAAACACCTGCTCATCGTGGCGGGCACCAACAAGATCGTGGAAAACCAGGAAGCCGCCCTAAAACGCATTCAAGAGTTCGCGTATCCCCTGGAGAACCTGCGCGCCCAAAAAGTGTACAACATGGGAAGCCGAATCTCAAAAATCGCGGTCTTGGGCTTTGAATTCGACCCCAACCGAACGAAAGTCATACTCGTCAAAGAAAAACTCGGATACTAGTTGGGTTGCCCAAACAAAGTTATAGCCTGCCCCTCAAAATCGTCACGCCGTCCCATGGCCCTCCAGAAACTTTTCACCCAAATCAAGGCACTTTTTTCCCGCCCGGCCAAAGCCGAACCCCAAGCCGTTTCCGAACCGGTGTGGGCCGGCCAGGACGCGTTTGCCAAACTCTACGCCAAAACGGTTTTCTGGAAAGAAAAAGCCGCAACCAAGGCCAACCCCCTGGCTCAACGAGTTTCCGAACCCGTCACGCGTTTGAAGCAAGGCATTGACGCCATTGCCCGCGCCACGCCCAAACAACCCGGCCCCCACCAACGCATTGCCGAAGAACACCAGCGCACGTTCGTCGCCAAAACCGAAGGCCTCCACCGGCAATTGCATGCCTTGGTTTTCCCGGACGACTTTGACGGCCTTTCCGGAACTCAGCAAGAATTTTCCTCCATTTTGGCTTCCATCAATACCGTAGTCAAGGACAACCGCTACATCTACGCGTTTTTTGAACGCGACGTGACGCAATTCAATGCGGCCATGAAGGAACTCTTGGCTCTGGATGCGGGTCTGCATGACGTGTTGGAGCCGGTGCGCGCTTTTGAACGCCAACGCCTTGCCTTGGAGCAAAAACGAGGCGACGACACGCTTTCCGAGCAATTGGAGCGCGTGCGCCGAGAGAAAGCCCAACTGCAATCCCGCCTCAAGGCTCTCCGCGACGAAAAGGCCGCTTCCCCGGCCTTTGACGTCTCCGCCACCGAGCAACTCCAACGCGACGCGACTCAAGCCAAAACCGAGGAACAACGCGCCGCCAACCGTTTTTACGCCGTCTTGGAGTCCCTGGAAGGCCCCCTGAAAAAATACGCGCGAGGAAAAGACCCCGGAGCCTACGCGAATGTCGCCGAAAAATACCTGCGCGTCAAAGAAGACTTCCTCAAAGACTGTTTGCTGGACAGCGAGGACTTGGAGCCCCTTCTTTCAGGATTGGACTTGAACGCCGCCGACGCGCCGGTCGCCGAATTCCGCTCCAACCGACTTGCGTGGGCCGACGCCTATGATGAAGCCCGCGAAAAACGCTTGGACCTGGAACGCCGACTCGCCCAAGTCCAAGGCCCCCAACAAAAAGCGGCGTCCCTTGACGCCTCCATCCAGGAATGCACGCACTTGGAAGAAACCTTGACGCAAAAAGAAGCCGACGTCACGGCGCGCATCGCTTCCAGGGAACAGGAAATCCAAGAACAGGCCATTCTCCTGCTTTCGTTGCCCGTGACGCTGGGCAAACCCATGGAGAACCACCCCCTCCGGTAAACCCATTGAAGAATACAGCAAGACCGGCAAATAACACGACGAAATAGGCCGGTCTTGCTGTCTAGCAAACCAAGAAAAGAGTCGGGAAACTTTCTTGGTTTGCTATATCCGGACGTCCGCGACGAAATCCAGCGCCGCGTCAGGCAACTTTCCGAATCCCTTGACTGAATCAAAACCTTTTTCAAGTCAAGCCCCATTAGTCCAATCAGTATGGACGACCCCAAAAAGCCCCGAATCGAGGAGTGGAAGCGCATTTACGCGTAAGCGCTTCCCGTTTTCTTTTTCTTTTGTTTTTCAGCCGGCCAAACCGGTGCGAATGAATTCCACAGCCAAGGCCAACAACACCAATCCCATGATCTTCGAGAATGCTTCAATGGTCTTGTCTCCCACGGCTTTTCGAAGAAGCGGCGCCAAGTAGAGAATCGCGTACGCCAGCAACAACGCCACCAACGCCGCCAACCCCGTAGTCACTTGTCCGACTTGCTGCGACAAGACGATGATGGTGGAAATCATGCCCGGACCGGTTAGAAGCGGCGTGGCAATGAGGATGGCCACGCTGTCCTGGTCCGGTTTTGACGCCCCGCCAAAATGCATGTTCAATACCGTTTCCAAACCCATCAAGCCCAACACGATGCCGCCGGCGACCTTGAACGAAGACAACGAGATTCCCAACGTGCCCAGAAGGCTTGACCCGGCCACCAAAAACAACGCCGCCAGGATTCCGGCGACCAGCACGGCTTTGCGTGCAATGTGCTTGCGCTGGTCATCACTCATTTTGCGCGTCAAACCAAAAAACGGCGGGATGCTGGCAAACGGATCCAAAATCACGAACAATGCGATGAACGCGTACACGAACTGCTCCAACACGATTTCCACGCCCGCCGCTTGCAAGCGGCTCAATACGTTGACGCAATGCGACGTTAAAAACAGGAAGTTTATGCGCGGATGGGCGTTCGACAGCTGCCAACCTCAAAAACGTGATTCCCAACCCCATCCGGCAATTCCTAGTCTAAGCCTGCTTTTTTCAGAACCTGCTCCAAGGGATGCGTTTTTTTCTCTCCAGATCGAATTCCTTCCATTTCTTTGTCAACCGCCTTCTGAACCAACGCGGCTTCCCTTTTGCCCATTTTGCGTAGGATGGGCCCCGGTGCGCGGTTTATCACGATTTTTCTTTCTTCAAAGGCAATTTCAACCCAGTCTCCTGGTTCGAGTCTTGCTTTCGCACGAATTGCTTTAGGTAAGCCGATTGAGCCGTCTCGTCTAAGTGTGGTGATGTGTTTCATGAACGGTATACCGAATTTTTTGCCTTAAATAGAATCGGAGGCGTCCTGGCCGGTGACTCGTCATGCCGCCATCAAGGCCACGGCTGAGCCCAAAATGAAAAGCACGGCCCCCTGGCCCAAGTGCATGCGGTAAAAGCGGAGCAACAACACCGGCACCACCAAAAACGCGAGCGGGGCGAAAAGCGGGAACGCGTTGGAAACGGCTTTCATCAGTGTCAGGGGCCCCACGGCAAGCATTCCGATGGCGCCGAGTATGGGTCCACTTCCCAGACTCGTTCCAACCGCGAACTCGAAGGTAAACACGGCGGCAAAAACAGCCACCACCTTCATCGGATCCCAATCAGCCATACGAAAATGGGCACCGAAACGAATAATACTATGAGTAGTAGTATAATGCTACTATGAAAATGCGTTCGAGCCAGGATTCCTCGAGGGTCTTGGAGGGCTTTGACTTGAGCCCGACGGCCGCCAAAACCTACTTGGCGTTGGTGGAATTGGGGCCCTGTAGCGCCGACGCCGTCGCCAAACGGGTGGGAACCTACAAGCCTAACGTGTACGCGGCGTTGGATCGCCTCATGGAACTGGGTTTGTGCACCTCGATTTTCGAGGGTAAAAAGCGGGTGTTCCGGCCCACGCATCCCGACAAGCTCTCGGACGTCTTGGAGGAGAATTGGCGGCAACAACAAATTCGGCACGAGGCGTTCAAAAAAGAGGTTCACCGCGTCATGCCGGAGCTTTCCAAGCAATACGAGTCCCTGCGGGAGACGGATTTGTTTGAGGTCTACAAGGGACGGAAAGGCTATAAGGCGCTCATCTCGGAAATCGTGCGCGCCGAGGCGCCCACGCAATGGAAGGGGTTTGGCAATCTTCAAGTCCAGGAATTCTTTCCCATTGAATTCCGTAAATGGTTCAAGAAGACGAGGTTCCGGCTTTTTGCCACGAAGAACGACAAAATCATTTCGTTGCTGAACGCCGCCAAGAAAACCACGGACGTTCAACTCAAGTGGCTGCCGGAGGAATTGTACATGCCCATCGTGTGGGTGGTCTTCGGAAACAACGTGCTGATCCTGATTTACGCTCCGGAAGTCATTGCGCTACGCATCCAATCCAGGCAAGTGGTGGAGACGTTTTCAAGCCAGTTCGAGTACTTGTGGAAAAAGCACTCCTTGGCTTGAGTGAATTCTTCACGTCAAGAATAAAGCAGGAATGCGCCAGCCAGTGCCAGTATGGCTCCCGCCGCTTTTTGCAACAAATGGTCTTTCTCGCCTAAAAACAGAATGCCGCCCAAACTCGTAAAAACGATGCTTAACTCCCCGACGGACGCCACGCCGTTGACCGGCCCCAAAGACAACGCCTTGATGTTAAACCAGTACCCGAATATTCCGACAAATGAAATGACGGCCAGCGTCTTGGCGTGGCTGGAGAAAAAAGCCTTGACCGGTTCCCTCCGCGTCTTGGGGTCCAACAGCATCAGCGTTCCGGACACGATGGAGACCGCGAAAAAGTAGGCCGTGACGCTGAAATGCTCGAGGGCCAGTTTGTCGGAAAGATACGTGATGCCCCGCAGAAAAGCGCTCAGCAGTACGAGTTGCACTCCGAGTCCCAAATCGATTCGCATCCCCGGCCGGTAGACCAACGCCATGGCGCCCAAAAAAACCAGCAGGATGCCGGCGCCGGCTCTGGGCGTGAGCGTTTCGCCGAGGAAGAGAATTCCGAGCGCAACGGCCCAAACCATTTTGGTTCGGTACAACGGCTCACGAGTCGACACGTCGACGAACCGCAGGCTCTTGAACACCACGATTTGCTGGATGGCCCAAACCGATCCCGCCAAAAAAAGCCAAAGCCAACCCGCCTGCGTTTGCGGAAGCGCCAAGGGTTCCACGGCCAGTACGGGAATGAGGAAAACCAGCGGGAGAAACTGCATGACCAGCGCGAACGCGCGGTGGTGCTCCTGGTTTTTCAAGAACGCGCGGCACACGATCCAAAACGCGGAAGACGAAACGGCTCCCAGCAGAGCGTACTGAAACCAGTCCAATGAAAGCATGGCGTTCTAAGAGCGTCGCCGGCTTAAATGGGAGTGTGCATGTCGTGCAACTCCTCAAATGCCCGAGGGCCACCCTTGTTCATTCCCGCCTTTGCAGGACGTGAAGCGTGTGGTATTCCGGAACGGTGGGCTGATCCACGCCCAAATGAATGGTTTTCTCCACGTCAAATCCATGCGCTTTGAACAATCGATTCCACTCGGCGGGCGTGTTGAAGTTGAACGGCACGTTGACTTTTCCGTTCGGCGAAGCGCTGTAATGCAGAACGCGGTTGTAGAAATGGTCGAAAAAAACGTTGGCCCAGCGTTGCTGTTTCGGCAACAAGTCTACAAAGGCACGTGCCGCCTTTCTTTGATCACGAGTCAATTCATCTCCCTCAACGCCGTACACGGATTCAATCACGGCCACGCGGCCCCCAGGGCGAAGCACGCGGTGGACTTCGCGCAACGCGTGCTCCGGATTTTCGGCGTGGTGAAAGACGGTCAACACCACCGCGTTGTCAAATTCTTGGTCGCGGAAAGGCAGTGCCTCGCCTTGGCGGAACCTCGAAAACGGCAGGCCGTGGGTTTGAACTTGGGGGTGCGCGTACACGTCCGCCAAATGCACGTCGTGGCCGTCTCTGGAAAGAAGTGCGCCGACGCGGCCGTCTCCGCATCCCACGTCCAGGGTTTTTCCTTCAGACAGGTGCTCCCGGATTTGCGCGTGGATGAGGGCGGAGCGTTCGCGGAGTTTTTCTTGGATGGATGCGACAAGTCCGGCTTCCTCCAGCAACGCATGCGCCCTGTTTTCGTACTCCATTTCCGTCTTGGATTCTCCAGCCAAGCGCAGGCACTCCCGGATCAATCCATTGGCTTTCCGGCCGTTAACCCCCAGGTGACTGAACACGCTTTTCAGCATGGATTGGATTGCGTCCCGCACGTCGCGTTCCTGGACGATGCGCCGAAGTGGGGGAACTTCCATGCGGAAGTGGTTCTGCATGAGGGTGACTCGCTTAGTAGGCCCTGGCAAAGTACGCCGTGTGCTTGGAGTCCCGGTCGCACATGACGCATACTCCGCTTGGCTCGTCGTTGAATGGAATCAATCGGATGGTGGCCCCGGTGTCCTCCTTGATGGCTTGTTCGCACCGCGGGTCCCCGCACCAGCCGGAAACCACGAAGCCCCGCATGTCTTCCAGCGTCTTTTTGAGTTGCCCGAAGTTTTTTGCCGGAGCCGTGTTGGCGTTCATGAATTGGCGCGCTTTTTCCAGCAGGTTTTTTTGGATGGCATCCAGGATGGCCACGGTTTTAAGCGCCAGCTTGTCCTCTGGGATGACGTCCTTTTCGCCGGTGTCCCGTCGCGCCACCGTCACGCTGCGTTCGGAGAGTTCCTTGAAGCCGATTTCCATGCGAAGCGGCACGCCCTTGAGTTCCCAGTCGTTGAACTTGTAACCCGGCGTGCGTTCTTTTCGGTTGTCGATGTGCACGTGCAACCCTTGCTCTTCCAGGGATTTCTTGACGCGTTCGGCGGCCTGCAAGGCCATGGCCGACTCGTCGTCTTTTTTCGCGATGGGCACGATGACGACGTGAAGCGGCGCGACTTTAGGCGGCAACACCAGTCCCTTGTCGTCGGAGTGCAGCATGAACATGGCGCCCAAAAGCCTCGTGGACGTGCCCCAACTGGTCTGCCAGGCGAACTGGTCTTTCTCGTTTTGGTCCTTGAACGTCACGTTGAACATTTTGGCAAAGGACTGGCCCAACAAATGTGAGGTGCCGGCCTGCAAAGCCTTTCCGTCCGGCATGAGCGTCTCGACGGTGGTGGTGTACTTGGCTCCCGGAAACGTTTCTCCCTTGGATTTCTTTCCGAGCATTACGGGAATGGCCAGGTATTGCTCGCAGGCTTCCCGGTACCAGGACAACGCGCGCAAAACCATTTCTTCGGCTTCTTTTTCCGTGCTGTGGGCCGTGTGGCCTTCCTGCCACAAGAATTCGCGGGTGCGCAGGAACGGCTTGAGGGTCTTGGTGTCCCACCGGATGACGTTGCACCACTGGTTGACTTTCAACGGCAAGTCGCGGTGGCTCTGGATCCATTTGGCGAACATGTGGTACATGATGGTTTCGGACGTGGGACGCAGCGCCAGCTTTTCCGCAAGCTCTTCGTTTCCGCCGTGCGTGACCCACGCCACTTCCGGCGCAAAGCCTTCGAAGTGTTCGGCTTCTTTTTTCAAAAAGGATTCCGGAATGAACATGGGAAAGTACGCGTTCTGCACGGAATCCGATTTCATGCGCGCGTTGATGATGTCCTGGTATTTTTCCCAAATGCCGTACGCCCGCGGCCGAATGGTCATGCAGCCCTGGATGGGCGAATAATCCATCAACTCGGCTTTCTCGACGAGCTCAATGTACCACTCGGCAAACTCCTTGGCTTTCGGATGTTTCAACGGCATAAAACTCGAAATGCAATTGGAAGCCACCCTTAATATAAGCGTCAAGCCCAAATTTTTTTCCTGGATCCGATGAACAGGTGACTTCGTTGTATGGAAAAACTCCAACGCTTTGAGCCCCACCGCATCGAAGAATGGGTGCGACAATACTGGAAAAAAGAAAAGGTGCCCCAGAAACTCTCTGCGCACCGGAAAAACGCGAGACCCTTCTATTTGCTGGACGGTCCGCCGTACGTCAACGCGTCGCCTCACGTCGGCCACGTCAAAGCCACCACGTGCAAAGACATTTGGACGCGGCTGCGAATCATGCAGGGTTTTGACGCCAAGATCCAGCCCGGTTTTGACTGCCATGGCTTGCCGGTTGAAGTCATGGTCGAAAAAGAGTTGGGCATCCAAAGCAAGCAGGACGTCGAGAAAATGGGCGTCGAAAAATTCGACGCGCTATGCCTGCAAAAAGTGCTCAACAACGAGAAAGTCTGGCTCTCCGTCTACGACCAACTCGGCGCGTGGAGAGCCTACGTTGAACCGTATTTCACGTACAAGCCGTACTACGTTGAAAGCGCGTGGTGGACGCTGAAGACCTTGCACGAAAAAGGGTTTCTCGTGGAGGGCAACAAAGCCATTCACTGGTGTCCCCACTGCGAAACCGCGTTAAGCGGGTACGAGGTCTCGGATTCCTACAAGGATGTCACGGACCCCTCCCTTTACGTCAAGTTCCAAGTCAAAGGAAAACCCGACGAGTACCTCTTGGTGTGGACCACCACGCCGTGGACTCTGCCAAGCAACGTCGCCATTGCGGTTCTGGCATCCGAGACGTATGTTCGGGCCAAGGCCGGCAAGGACACGTACATTTTGGCCAAGAAACGCGCCGACGACGTCTTGAAGCAAACCATTGGACTTGACTTTGAAATCGTCGAGGAATTCAAGGGCGAAAAACTCGACGGCCTCCGGTACGAACCACTGGTTTCGTGCGAGCAGCAAAAAGAGATTGCGTCCAACGAAGGCGCGTACCGAGTCTACTTGAGCATCAACTTGATGGCCAAGAAAAAGTACAAGAAGCACGAGACCAAGGCCAAGGTGGAAGAAGAATTCCAGCAGTTCGTCACGGTCGACGACGGTACGGGCCTGGTGCACACCGCTCCCGGTCACGGGCAAACCGACCACTTTTTTGGAAAACACTACAACCTTCCCGTTTTGTCGCCGGTCAACGAGCAAGGGCAATTCAGCGAGAAAGTCGGATTTCTGAAGGGCCAGTTCTTCAAGAAAGCCAACAAGACGGTTTTGGAACTCCTGGAACGCCAAGGCAATCTCTTGCATTCCGGAACGGTCACGCACAGCTACCCTCTTTGCTGGCGGTGCAAGTCGCCCCTGGTTTTCCGCGTCTCCCGGCAATGGTACCTGTCCGTTGAACCCATCAAGGAAAAGTTGTTGTCCGCCAACGCCAACGTGAATTGGATGCCGGAGTTTGGAAGGGAAGCCATGAACAATTGGCTCGCCGACGCCCAAGACTGGTGCATTTCCCAACAACGTTTCTGGGGCATTCCCATCCCCATTTGGCAATGTTCTTGCGGAAGAAAGAAAGTCATCGGCTCCGTTGATGAGCTGCGCGCGTCCGCCACCAAGGACCCCGGTGAACTTTCGGACTTGCACAGGCACTCCGTGGACGGCATCCAGCTTGAATGCGACTGCGGCAAAAAAATGTCGCGCATCAAGGACATCTTCAACGTCTGGTTTGACTCCTCCATTGCGCCCTGGGCGTCGTTGGGTTACCCATACCAGAACAAGGAACTCTTTGAACGCTTGTCCGGCGACTGTTTGGTGGACTTGGTCACGGAAAGCCAGGACCAAATCCGCGGCTGGTTCTACGTGCTCTTGTTTACGGGCATGGCGGTTTTCGACAAACCCGCCTACCGCAGCGTCTCCATGATGGGCTGGGTGGTCGACGAGAAAGGCAACAAAATGAGCAAAAGCGTCGGCAACGTGGTCTGGGCCCAGGACGCGGTCAAAGAATTGGGCGGCGACGTCATGCGTTTGTATTATTGCTGGGACATCGCGCCTTGGGACGTGCAAAAGTTCTCCTTCACCTCCGCCAAGGAAGTCTACAAGGCGCTCAACATTTACTGGAACGCCTTTCTGTACTACGATTCATACAAGCCTGCAACATGGATGCCCAAAGAACCCTCTCTCAAGGCCGTGGAGGACGCGTGGCTGGTTTCCCGCCTGAACACCATCACGAAAGAAATCCTAGCGCACTACGAATCGTTTGAATTCCACCACGTGGGCCGAAAATTAGTGGACTTTGCCGTCAACGATTTTTCGAGGTGGTACATCAAGCTGGTGCGAGACCGCAACGACGAAGACGTCTTTGATACCCTCCACCACGTTTTACGCCAACTCACGCTTTTGTTGGCGCCCATCACGCCGTTTGCCACCGAATACGTGTGGCACCACCTTGGAAACAAGAACAGCGTCCATTTCGAATCCTATCCGGTGCCCGACGAAGCCCGCATTCAAAACGACTTGGAAGCCGCCATGCAGGCCGCCATGCATGTGACGGAGGCCACCAACGCCGCCCGAAAAGACGCCGGATTCAAGCTGCGCTGGCCCGTCCGCCAAGTCGTCGTCACCGGAGAGCCAGCCGTGGAGAACGCCGTCGTGAACCTCCAATCCATCCTACTTTCTTCACTGAACGCGTTGGAAGTGTCCTACCACCAGGAAAAACCGCAAGGCGGCGCCTACGCGGTCAAAGAATTCAAGGGCGGCGCCGTTTTTGTCAACACGGAACGCGACGATAACCTGGAACACATGGCGCGCTTCCGCGAATTGACGCGCAAAATCCAAGCCGAACGAAAGAAGGCGGGCCTGCATGTCAAGGACCAAATCGCGCTGTCCCTGCACGTGGCCGACTCGTCATTTCGCGACTTTGTTTCCAAGCACTTGGGCGAACTAAAGTCCGCGGTTTCCGCTTCCAACGCAACTTTGGCGGACTCCAAACAGAAAATCCAGGAGAACGCCGAGGATGTGGACGTGTCGTTCTCCTTCGAGAAAACCGGTTGAGGGAGTCCTGTAATGAATGAATTGATTCAGCGCGTGTGGAAGCAACTCTCCGGCCACCAAAAACGCCTCATGGCCTCCTGCGTCCTGGAGGTTCCGGATTCAAGACGCGTCAAACCCGGCGACTTGACCGCCGAACGCTTCGCCAAATACCTCTCCACCTATTTCAAGGACCCGTTGTCCATGGTCCGCCGCCAGAACGACTTCATCCGAGGACTTCCGGCGCCGGATCGCGAATCTTTTTACGAGCAGGCCCCGTTGCTCAACGCCTTGGTGGAGAAAGAAGCCCATGTCCGGCCCGACGAAAAGCCGTCGGACGCCACCCACGAGGAACGAACCGGACTTTCCTACTTGTTCCACGGCGACATTCTTCCTGGCACCCAGTTTGAATTGGGTCACCTCGCTACGTACGACCGCGAGTTACTCAAAATCAATAAAGATTCACCCAACACGTTACCGTACACCCTTGGAGCCAGACGCCTCGCCGTAACGACGTTCTCGGAAGTTCAAATCGCACGGGAGCTGCTTCACGCCTTGCATGACCAGGCCCCTCTACGTGCCCGTGGGCGCGAACCGGAAGCCGGCAGCGTGTTGGGAGCGGGAACCATCATCCGATCCGGTGAAGGCGTTTGCCGGCACAAAGCCGCTTTATTGGTTCAAAGCCTCCAGGAAGCGGGAATCGATGCCCGCTACGTTCGGGGAGACTTGAATGCCGGAACGAGCCGCGGAAGGCATGCCTGGGTGCATGCCGAATTAGACGGCACGCCGTACCTGATTGACCCGGAATGGAATCTGTTCAAGAAACTCAGTGAAGTCCAATTCCTTAAGCGACTCCCAAGCGCCCAGATCCGGCTAAAGCCCAGCCCAGACAACCCCGTTTACCGCATCGACACAGGCACCAACGTCGTCTGGAGGAGAAAATGCGTGGTGCCGGCCTTGATGACGCGTACGCATTAACGGCGACCGAATGCAGGGGCCCGAAGACGCCAACTTGAGGAAAAGCACGGAGAACGCGCGTTTGAAATCTAATCCGTTTTTGCCCCCAGAGCCAACGCCAAGCCTTGCAAGCTCAACGACTTTTCTTTGCCGGAAGCCATGTCCCGAAGCGTAAACTTGCCGGATCGGACTTCTTTCTCGCCGACGATGACTACAAAAGGAATTTGTTGCGCGGAAGCCCATGAAAGATTCTTGGACACGCCGCGGCCCGCCAAGTCCAACAACACGTTCACCTCGGATTTCCGGAGGGACTCCGCCACGTGGATGGCGTCGTTTTGCACGTCGCCCACCGTAACAACGAATACTTGGACGGGCGACGGCATGGAGCCGCTTTTCTCTTTGAGCACTTCCCCGATTACGTCCAGCCCGAACGAGATGCCGACGGCTGGCGTTTTCTCTTTACCGGAAAAGTTGCCGATCATGTCGTCGTACCGCCCGCCCGCAGCCAAGGAAGAGGAAATCTCGCTTTCCTTTGCAAACACCTCGAACACGGTGCCCGTGTAGTAATTCAGACCCCGCGAAAGTTCCGGCGAGAACACCGCGTTCTTCACGCCGTACGCCTTGAGCGATTCCACGAGTTGCTCCAGTTCCGATAGGCCTTGTTTTCCGGATTCGGATTTCGCGGTTTTCTTCAACGCGTTCAACGCTTTTTCTCCGGATCCCGCCTTCATAAAAACATCCAGCAAATGTTTGGCCGCCTTTTTTTCAAGGCCCCGGTCTTTTTCCAGTTCCTCTAAAACGCCGTTCTCCCCGATTTTCGACAGCTTGTCCAACGCCAACAACGTTCCGTGGTGCTTTTCTTGGGAAATTCCGGCATCCTCCAAAACGCCGTTCAAAAGCTTTCGGTTGTTGAACTTGATCGTTACCTTCAAACCCAGTTCAAAAAACACGTGGGCGGTCAACGCCAACTGCTCGGCTTCCGCTTGCACGCCTGAGACTCCAACGGTGTCGACATCGCATTGGACGAATTCCCGGTAACGCCCCGTCTTGAGGGGTCCGTCGCGGTACACGGGCGCGACCTGATAGCGTTTAAACGGTTTGGGCAACGACGTATTGCCTGCCAACACCCGGCACATGGGCACCGTCAAGTCGTACCGCAACCCCAACTCCCGTTTTCCTTGGTCCTGCAACCGAAAGGTTTCCTTCAAAATCTCTTCGCCGCCGGCAAACTTGCTGGACAAAACCTCGTACCGTTCCACCACCGGCGTTTCCAAGGGCAGAAACCCGTACCGCTTGAACGCTTTTTTCAGGGTATCCACGACGTGTTCACGCCGCGCGGCCTCCGGTGGCAGAAAGTCGCGCATGCCTTTCGCAGGAGTTAGGTCCATGTGTTGAAGGATAGGACAGGCAAAAGGACTTAAATTCCTTTTCACCCCAATGCTACTCTATGCCCTACAAGGCTCGGCCGGTGCCTCAGAGGCTCAAGCGAATTGCCGTTCGCCCTTCGGCCGTGGTTTTCAACGAGCAAAAGCCCACGCAAGTTCCAGGCGTTTTATCGGAGGAAGTCTTCAAGCAACTGGGCGTTTACCCCATTCACGTGCAACGCGAAGCCGAGGAATCCATGTCGGCGTTCATGCAGCGCGTTCACCAGGCCATGGCGCAATCCATTGGTTTAAATGAGCGGGATGAGCGCGTCAGCCACGGGTTTGGAAATCCGTTGATCATTCACGGCGAATTTTCCGACGCGGACCAACGAGCCATTCGCGACGGCCTACAGAGATACCGCATCCAGCCGTACGCCCTTCACGCACGACGCAGGCCCCAGATCAAACAGTTGGCCACCGCCGTAATCGAGGAAAACACGATTCCCCCGCTTCGGCAACCCGATGTTTCCGCGTTGGCCCACGCCATGGAGCGTGAAGCTTCGCCAGGCCGGGCCGCGCATGCCTTGGCCTGGTACATGCACAACGCCTACGTGGAAGGCCGGCGTCCAACGGCACGGGAACTTCACGACCCCCATCTTAAGATGCGTCCGCCACAACCCGGTGAAGGCCCTCTCCGGGGCTCGTCAACCCTGGCCATGATCAGCCGACCGGATCCTTATCAAGTCGGCAGCCAAAAGGACGACCCTGGCGTGGATTATTTGAAGTATGTCAGCCTGATTGACGGCACGGGGCGAAACGTACGCGCGTTGCCGGTCATGCGGTTGGACGAACACGGAACGTATCGCGCCTTGCGCCTGCATTTAGGCATGGAAGGAAACCAGCACCCCGATGGCACGCCGGCACCCCACCTTACCGTGAATTTTCCGAATCAAATCCAGCGCCAGCGATTCATTGACGAGGCCATGGGTTACACGCCCTGCACGGAAGGAGACATCCACCTCGGCCATTTTTCCCCTGAATTGCGCGACGAATACGAGGATGACATCGCCCTCCCGGAGGCCCCCCATTTGGCGTCATTTCACTTCTACAAGGACACGCCGCTTCCGGCGGTGGCATTTGACGAGATGCATAAGATTGCCCGCCAAGCCCGATTGAACCGGCCCGTGCTGGACTTGTGGCGGAACATGGAAATCCGATTCGGGCGCCACGCCGGCTTGATTTCCCGTATGAAGGACCTGGAAGACCACGACGAGTACACCCGGGGCCACTCGGAACGCGTGGCGGCGCTCTCAGAACTCATTGCCCGGATCATGAACGCCGACCACGTGGAGCGCCACGGCGTTGAGTTGTTCAGCCGGAGACGCATCGACGCGTTCAAAATGGCGGCGTTGCTTCACGACGTCGGAAAGCTGAGCATACCCGGTGAACTCCTGAGGAAAAAAGACTTGTTGGCTTACGAGGAATTCGAGAAAATCAAGGAACATCCCGTCCACTCCGACAACGAGTTGAAGCTTCACCGGCCCAGCGAAACCGTGCGCAACGGCGCGCGGCACCACCACGAGCGATGGGACGGAAAAGGCTACCCAGACGGGTTGGCCGGCACCGACATTCCGTTGGTGGCCCGCATCATCGCCATGGCCGACGTCATGGACGCGTTTTTGACGGAGCGTGACTACATCCGCCGCATGAAGAAAGTCAAGGGCGTTCCATACGGCAAGCGCCAGTTTTCCTGGGAGCGCGTGCGCGGCCTCATGCACGAATTCACTCAAGGCGGGCATTTCGATCCCGACGTGTTCGCCGCGGCCATGAAAATCCAGGACGAACACTTGATGGAAGTCTACAAAGGGTATGCGGGCCCCACCACCGGCCTCGGCCTCATCCTTTCGAAGCGAAGGGAGCCCAAATTCGAGCGAGCCCCTTAGCGTGGCCCGTACGTTCAGGCGGCGCTTTTGAGGCGCTCCAATTGCTTTTGAACCCCGCGCAGGTTGACTAGTTTCTGGACTCCGTACTGGCTTTCCGCCGCTTCCGTGTGCCACACATGCGCCTTGAGGAAATGGATGCTTCGCTCCAAAAAGGCCTCCAATGGCTGGCGGCCCGTTTGGCTCTGCAGCCGATTTTTCTCCTGGAGTTCCGCGTACAATTTCATGTTGAGCCGGTGGTAATCATTTCGGCCTAAGCTTGCCACGTCCGCATCGCACAAGTATTTGCCGTGAAGGGTCGCCGGTTTCTGCACTTTCACGGGGTACCCGCCGTGCTCCCGGAGCTGCGTATCCATGATGGCGGCTTTAATGATGCCGACGTCTTCATCCGATAACGCGCCGCGGAGGTGTTCCTCCGCCGCCTGAGCGCCCAACGCCTCGTTGTCCTGGTACACGCCGGACAAAAACCCGTGGTCGTGAAACAGCGCGGCAAACTTGATGAGCCACACGTCCCGCTCCGACAATTGCCCTTTTTGTTGTGCGAGGCGTGCCAGCCTTTCCGCGGTTTGAACCACGTCTTCGGTGTGGTACATGCTGTGATAATGCAAATGGCCGTCCAAGTTTTTCAAGTCGGTGCGGACTCTCAGCCGGGCTTCCTGAAACACGCGGCCATACTCTTGGTCCGCCTGCCGGTCTTTTTCCGACAAGCGGGCCCGCATGCGGCGGAACACGGCGGCGTAACTTACTTTTCGTCCAAGCCGCCCCCTTGAATTGGACGTCATCTTCAAACCACGTTCACCACGTACACGGAAACCGGTCCCTTGTTTTTGGCCATCACGGTTTTTGGGCCCGAACCCTTGACGTGCCCGGCCACGCGGCGGTACGCCGCCTCCGTCAACACCACTTGCCCGTCCTTGGCCGCTTCCTGAACTCGGTTAGCGGTATTGGCCACGTCGCCAATCACCGTAAAGCGCACCATGTGCCGCGAGCCGATGTTGCCGACCACGGCGTCACCCGCGTCAATGCCGGCTCCTGCCGATAAAACCGGAAGCCCGCGGTTGCGCAGCTTCTCGTTGAGCGCCGGCATGGCCTGCTGGATTTCCGCGGCGGCGTAAAACGCCTTCATGGTGTGGTCCGGCAAAACGTTCAGTGCGTTGAATACGGCCATGACTCCGTCGCCGGTGATTTTGTCCACCACCCCGCCATGGCGGGCCACGGACTGGGAGGCCAGCTCAAAGTAGGCATTCAGTGATTTGACGACTTTCTCCGCCGGGTAATCCAACGCCAACTTCGTGGAATTGCGGACGTCGGTGACCAACACCGTCACGTCCCGGCGCTTGCCGCCCAACGGCACGTGGCCTCGGGACACCAAGTCCTGGATGACTTTGGGACTCAAGTAATACGAGAAAAATCCCTGCAAACTGGATTTGGCGTCATACAACCAAGCCGCCTGGCTTTTCCAGTAGTGAAACGTCAAAAAAATGGCGAGAAAACCGAACACCAACACGACGCGGTAGGCGTTCAGAAGCGTGGACTCCGGCGCGCCGATCAATCGGACCCCCGCTTCAGCCAACAAGACGGCCAACAGCATGGACCACAAAAAAAAGGAAGGGTTGTGCTGGCCGGAACCGCGCAGGGACCGAACCAATGCAAATCCGATGACGGCGATGGACACGCCGAACCAAAGCCACTCCCATTCCGCCATGCGTCAAACTTACCGACACCGGCTATAAATACTTCCCTGGGCGTTACTTGTGCGAAATGAAGTATCCTGCGTTTCTCTTTGCCTTCGTGTTTTTCGCCAGCGCGGTTTCCGCCTCGACGTTGACCACCCAACAAGCCGCAAACCTCTCGTTTCCCTTTTCCGCCACCCAACCCGTTTCCAGCGTCTTCGTGTACTTTCCCGAAAACTGGCAGCAAGCCAGCCCCAACGATTTTTCCTGTCCCGTGGACTGGTTCAAGAACGCCGACACCCAGCGCCGCGTGCACTGCGCGTGTCCGGCTCCATGCACCAACTTTTTGGCCGCTGGATTTATCGGTTTAAGCACCCGCGCCCCCGCCACGCCGGGCCCGTACTCGTTCATCGTTTTGGCGTACCCGCCGAAAGGGCCTTTGGCGTCCAACGCGTCAGTGGTTTTCGACGTGCAAAACCCGTCCCAACTTTCCGTGGAATCAAACACCGCGGGTTCCTGGCTGACGGGACTTTCCAACCCCGTTGAACTCACCGTCATCAATACCGGCCAGGCCACTGCCCAAGACGTCCACCTCCAAGTACGCGGCTTTTCCAATGCCGTGGACGTGTCTTTGCCCTTCGTTGCTTCTCCCTCCGGCGCATTCACCTTGCGCGCGAACGAAACCCAACGCGTTCTCCTGAACGTTACGCCCCCGCAACGCGCCGACGCCTTGGACGTCGCCTTTGACGTCTTAGGCTCCGACGCCAACAACGGGCAACCCGTGACGCGCTCTATTTCCAGACGGGTAGTGGTCCTCAACCCCGCCGCTCTTTCGTTGCGCCTGGTTCCGCCGTCCCGCACCACGTATTCCGCCAACGAGTTCGTCACCATAGGCGTCCACGTCCAGAACACCGGCGAGACTTCGGCCCGCGACGTCAATTTAACGCTCAACGCAGGCCAGAACCCCGTCCAAAGCGCTTTCTTCACCACGTTGGGCCCTGGCGAAACCCAGCCGGTCCTGTTTGCCCCCACACGGCTTCCAGAAGGAACCAAAGACTTGCGCGTGACGGGCAAGTTCGTCGAACAAACCCAAGGCCTCTTCCAAAACGTAATTTCCGCGCCCGTGGCCGTGGACGTCCAACGACCGGCAACCCTGCGCCTGCAAGCCGAACCCTTGCAACTGGACGCCTCCCAATCCAAGCGCGTGGAATTATTCCTTTTCAACGACGGGCAAGCCGCGTCCCAAAACACCACCGTGGCTTTACTGGATGTCAGCGAGGGCTGTGAATTGATTGGCTTGTCCAGCCAATTCGTCGGCCGGTTGGCGGACGCGCCCTCCGTCACCGACTGGGTCATCCAGTCGCCACCGTACGCCGCAAACTGCAAAGCCTACTTCCAAGCCACCGGCGCGGACGCCAACGCGCAAACCACGGTCCAAACCCCGATTTTCGAGTTGTCCATCGACGTCCGGCTTCAAGACGTGTCCACGCAACCGGAGCCGACGCAGGCGTCCTCCCAGCCAGCCGCTTCCAGCCAAGCCGACCTGTCCATTGACGCGATCATGCAACGCTTGGGGACACTGGTCGGATCCAGCACATCCACTCCAATCGCCACTCCGGCTCCCCTTCCATCCCTACCCGTAACAACGGCAACGCCTGAATCCTCGAACACCACCCAGGTGCCCATCACGGGCTTGGTGGCATTTCCCGACAACCCGATTCTTCTGCCTTTGGGCGTCATCGCGCTTTTGGCGTTGTTGTTTGCCACCGAGTGGTTCTCCCGCAAAGGCTTCCGGAAAAAACCAGTTGACCTCATCGAATTCGATGACGACGAACGCGGCCTGAACAAAGAAGCGAAAGAATAAGAAAACCAAAGCTTGAAAAATGGACTCACCCAAAATCATTTTCTCTTTGTGACGAGGGTCGTCTAGCTTGGTCAGGATAGTGGACTGTGGTTCTGAGCGAAGTCGCCGTTGCCTGCCAACGGCGACGGGTTCGGAACGGAAATCCGCAGACCGGGGTTCAAATCCCCGCCCTCGTCCTCATCCACCCCGGGCAATATTCCAAAACCCATATCAAGCCCGAACTTCCTTTTCAGGCCAGGATGGAACCCTACGAATTCCAGTGGTCGGAAGCCCACACGTTTTTCTCCATCCACGACCGCTCGGTTTTGACTTACGGTCCCTACGCGTTTGGTCAACCCCAACGCGTGGACTACGTCGTGTTCGGCAACCCCCAGACCGTGGCCGCCTACGCGTCAAGCGCCATGCTTTCGGAATGGCAGGCCATGAGCTCAACATGGTTGCAGCCGGGCGTCCAAGAACGCATTTTAAGTGAATCCGCGTCCGCGTGCCAGGACTTGGCCGAGCTTTCCAACGCGTTTAAAGAACAACCGCTTTCGGACGCCTCCAACGCTTTTCTTTGGGAAACGCTGGACGGCATGTGCCGCCACATCCGCCGAATCGGCACGATTTTCTCCGCCACCCAGGAAGCCGGCACCCACGCCTTGGTCAAGAAAGCCAAAGCGGGATTGAAAGGCACCGCGTTTGACTCCGAGAAATCCTTCTCCGAACTGACTAGCCCCACGCAACCCGACATCGTGGACGACGAACTTTCGGACATTATTTCCCTGGCGAAACAAGTTGCCTCCGACGCGCAATTGGAAGCCCACGCGCAAAAGCACGCGTGGATGTTCTACCAGACGTTTGCCCGCGGAAAAGTGCTGGAATCGCTTCACGCCCGCGTCCGCCAAGAACAAGACACGCAAACCCTACAAACGCAGTTGGACCAAATCCAAGCGCATCGAAACGAATTGAAGGAAAAACAGGCGAACGCCTTCGCGCAACTGGATTCTCAAACCGTGGACGTCCTTAAGCTCCTCCAACGCCTCGGCCACGAGCGCTTGGCCCTAAAAAACGCGTGGGCGGGTGCGGAATGGCGTTTCCAATCCCTATACGCTGAAATCGCGCGGCGCACCACGACTCCGTTGAACGACTTGTTGTACGCGTACACACTCGACGACTTTCGGTCGGCCTTGTTGGAAAACAAGATTCCGGATGCTACCGTCATCCGTGAACGAAAACAAGGGTACGCGGTTTGGCGGCGCGACGGCCAAACCCAGTTGTTGACCGGTGAGTCCGCTGACGCGTTGCGAAACAAAATGGGTTTGGACGCGGTTTTGACGGTTTCCGAAGTATCCGGATTCGTGGCCAACCCCGGCATGGCCCGCGGCAAGGCGTACGTGCTTCACGTGGCGGGCATGGAACAACTCATCAAGGACGAGTCGGCGTTTCAAGACGGCGACGTACTCATCACGACCATGACGCAACCCGGTCACGCGGCCTTGGTCCAACGCGCGGCGGCGGTGGTGGCTGACGAAGGCGGCGTGTCCAGCCACGCCTCCGTGATTGCCCGCGAATTCGGCAAGCCCTGCATCGTGGGCGCCAAAATGGCTACTCGCGTGTTTAAGACCGGCGACCTCGTGGAAGTCGACGCCGAGAAGGGAATCATTCGGAGAATTGAGTAAACTTGTTACTTAAGCGCGGCAACAATCAATCCAAGAATTGAAACAAGCAGTGTGAGTCCTGCGATAATGAGTATGCGTTTATTTTGTTCGCGGTTCTCTTCTTCTTTTACGAATCGATATCCTTCTGAACTGATTTTGTAGTACTTTTTTACTTTATCATCGTACCGTACCGGTTTCTCGATGATTAGTCCCCGAATTATCAGCTCTTCTACATCCGCTCGGTTGTCGCAATGAGCGTAAATTAACTCTTCAGTGAGTTGTGTAGTGGAATTCTCGGCAAGGTATCGAAGGAGCTTTAATTCGGCATCGAAGTTCTGACCAGCAGATCTCTTTTCATTACTAACCATTGGCCAACCCATTTTGCTTCACACGACGCCTTAACGAATGTTCAGGGCCCCGTCCAGGGGCGCGTACGTGTTCCACTGCTCTGGGGTGAGCGGCTGGAGGTTTTGCTGCTCGAATTTCTGCCGGTTGATGTCGTACGCGTCGTAGAAGTTGTTGGGCACCTGGTAGACTTCGTCGCGGTCCGGGTTGTACACGCGGTCCACGCCCAGCGTGGTGTCCGACCACTTTTGCGCCACGCGGTCCGTTACCTGCGAACGCTCGTTGTATCCTCCGGTGATGATGTCCGAGGTTTCCGAAAGCGTGCGGGAAATGTCGCCGGTTCGCGCCGAAATGTCGGCTTGGCCGGACGCCGTGCACGCGTTGGCATACGATTGGCTGATTTCAAACGTGCCCACGGATTTCCCAAGTGGTCCACGCGATTCCAAGGGGTCAACCACGCCAATGAGGGAATCAAAGGCCTCGGGTTCGGCAAACGAGCCAGCCAAACTCAAATAGTATACCCCGCTTGACCCGAAGTATCCGCCTGAAGGATCCAGCAAGTACGTGCCCACGCGTCCGCGGGCCGGCTTTCCATCGATGGTCATGGTGACTTCAAACACGGCCGCGTCGACAATCCCCGGCACTCCCTGCGTGGCCGGATAGGCTTGCCTCGTGCCTGCTGTGACTTGAACGTTGGTCATTGTTCCAAAAGCGGGCACGTATTGGGATAAGGCGGGCAGGCCTCCGGTGGCCACCCCTTCCGCCGTGGCGCCGTCAACGGGCAACGAGTACGTGTTGGATGCGATGGCAAACACGCGGCGAACCGGGTTTTGGGGGTCGTAGGCCGCCATGGATTTCGTGGAGCATTGCCCCAGGGATTCCACTTTCCAGCCAGCCGGCGACTGGAACGAAAATGCACCGTCTCCGGAAGTAAATGGAACCAGTTGGACTCCGGTGACACCGCCGAACCCACTGGGTTGAGTGGGCGCCGGACCGACAGCGGCTTTTGTGGCCGACGTAACGATGGGTTGATACGAAGTGGCAATGCTGCGCAACAAAGGCTCCAATGCGATGAATTCTTCTTCGCGGGCTTCATACCCGGACAGAATGCCGTTTCCGTTTTCGTCCACAAACGTGCTCATTTGGACTTTCAGTTTCGTGCCTTCCACGCTCACCGTCGCGATGACTTGCATGCTGGACTTGTCCGGCGAGACGCTGATGCTTTCCGGAGTGAAGTCGGTGAACTGCTGCTTGATCAAACCAATCAAGTAGTTGCCCAAGCCCTCGCCCGTCATGCTCTTGTATTGGCCCTGGAGTTTGATGGGCCAAACCAAGACGTCCGTGTCCGCGTCCCGGCTGACCAGCAAATACGCGTCCTCGTAAATGTCGGCTTGCCAGCCGCCGGGCTTCATGATGCGGTACCCGTTTTGCTCGTCGCGGAACTCCACCAAGGCTTGTCCCTGGACTTGAACCGTGCTTTGCGCCAACGTGGGGGATCCGTCGTTGTTCAGGGGAACCCGCAGGGCGCTTCGGGTCTGCACTTGGGCGTTGCCGTTGCTTGAACCGCTGGGCGTCGGTGACGCGGGCGAGCTTGTGACTTGCACGCCCTCCGGAGCCGGTCGGCCATCGGGGGTCGTAACGCACCCGGCAATGAACAATGCGCCAATCAAGAACAAACCCAAAAGTTTTACGTCCATACGCGTTGCACTCACCTTTAAAGGCTATAATTCGCACGGATTTAAAAGACGGTGGTGTTCAAGGCGATGAAGGCGCTGGTGTTGGGTTTCGGTCACGTTGGAAAAGCCTTGGCTGGCATCCTGCCGGACGCCATCGAGGCGGCCGCCATTTGCACCCGCAACGGAGCGGTCTTGAACCCCGTTCTCGATGAGCTGTTGGCGGAAACCGACAACCGGCATTTAAGCCACAGCCGCGCGTTTGCCGCCATGGACCCCTTGGACGCCGTTCAAAACCTTGAATACGACGTGTTGGTAGACCTCACGCCCACGAATTTTTCGGACGCGCAGCCTTCCACTACCTATTGGCGGACCGCCTTTGAACGCAAAAAGCACGTGGTCACCGCCAACAAGGGTCCTTTGGCGCTGCATTACGGGGACGTGACGTCGGCCGCCGAGGAAAACGGCGTGCGCTTGCTTTTTGAAGCCACGGTGGCCGGCGGCACACCCGTTTTCTCTTTCGCCCGCCACTGCCTCAAGGGCGCGGAAATCGTTTCCGCGGAAGGCATTCTCAACGGAACCACCAACTACATGCTGACGCAAATGGAGTCCGGTAAAACCTATGCCGAAGCGCTTTTGGAAGCCCAGCAAAAAGGGTATGCGGAAAGCGACCCCGCCAACGACGTGCAAGGTTTTGACGCCTTGGGCAAAGCCGTGATTTTGGCGAACGCCTTGTTCAACCAAGACACTCGATACGCCGACCACATGCCCCAAGGCATCACCGAAATCACGGTGGAGGACATTTCGGCGGCTTCCAAGCGAGGCGAATGCTTCAAATTGATTGCCACCGTGGACGAGTCCACGCTTTCCGTGAAGCCCCAGCAAATTCCGAAGACCCATGCGTTGGCCAACATCGGCGATGCCTGGAACGCGTTGACGTTTTACACGCGGCACGCTGACGCGGTGACGGTCAAGGGTCGGGGCGCTGGGGGCTTGCCGACGGCTTCCTCCGTGCTCAACGACTTGTGGGAATTGCATGGCTGACGTCACCGTCCACAAATTCGGCGGCGGCATCCTGAAAACCGCGCAGGACTACCAGCGTGCCGCCACCATTTTGAATGGATTTGGGCCTGGAAACGTCGTCGTGGTGTCCGCAAAGTTTGGCGTCACCGACCAACTCGCTGGCATCCTGGCCAACCTCTCCCCAAACAGCGGGGACGTGGACGCGTTTAGCCAAAAACTCTTGGAAGACCACTTGCACGCATTGGAAGACGTCTCCGATTCCACCATACAAAAAGAGGCATCCAAGCGCGTCTTGGAGCTGGTCTCCCGTTTGAACAAAGTGCTTTTCGGCGCTTTCCTTCTCCAGGAGCTCACGCCGCGCACCGTCGAGTTGGTCCACAGCTTCGGCGAACGGCTTTCCGCCGTGATTCTGGATGCGTACCTCAAGGACCGTGGCGTGCGATCCAAGGCGTGGATGTCCGACGACGCGGGACTCATCGTGGAAGGCCGCTTCAGCAACGGCACCGTTGACTTGACGCAAACCGCCCAGAATTTCCAGAAAACCATTCGGCCCGACGTGCAGGAAGGCCTCGTCGTTCTGACCGGCTATTTCGGCAAAAACGCCGACGGCCACGTGCTGACGTTGGGACGCGGCGGATCGGATTACTCGGCGGGCGTGGTCGCCAACGCCTTGGACGCAAAAAAACTTTTGGTGTGGAAAGATGTGGAAGGATTCATGTCCGCCGACCCCAAAACCGTGCCGAACGCGCGCCTGATTCCTTCCTTGACCTACAAGGAAGCCGAGGAACTCGGGTTTTTCGGCGCCAAAATCCTCCACCCCAAAACCATGGCTCCGCTTCAAGAGAAAGGCATTGCCGTGGAAATCAAAAGCGTTTTTGACCCGCAAAAAACAGGTACCGTGATTTCCGGCAACGGCCACCAAGCCAAAAGCGTGGCCAAATCCGTGGCCGTCAAGAAAAACGCGTGCATCGTGACTCTTCACGGCGGATCACTCTTGGATGTATCCAGCATTGCCTACCCCTTGTTTGAGGAACTGCAAAAACACGATTTGCCCATTGACGCCATTTCCACGTCGCAATCCGATTTATCGTTGTGCCTGGAAGAAAAGTACTTACACGAGCTTCAACGCGCCTTGGGCCACGCCCGCATTCCGGTTTCCGATGTCGCCATCGAAAAAGACGTTTCCTTGCTGGGGTTGGTCGGCGAAGGCATGCGGCACACCATCGGCGTGTCCGCCCGGCTGTTTTCCTGCCTGGCGCAATCCAAGGTCAACATCCGCATGATTTCCCAAGGCGCCTCGGAAATCAACATCACCGTCGCCATATCCAAGTCCGACGTCGACAAGGCGCTGAAATCCGTTCACGCCGAATTCATTGAGGGGGAAGCTTCCCTTGCATAGGACCCCGTCCATTAAAGTACAGTCAAGACCCAATAACGTAAGAAACGTTCGGCGTCATCGCGCCTCTTCGTGGCAGAAAGCATGATCAAAACCGCGGTGTTGGGGGCAACCGGATTTGTCGGCCAGCGGTTTGTGCAATTGCTGGAGACCCACCCATGGTTTGAAGTGACTTTGCTTGGGGCCTCCGAACGCTCGGCGGGCAAACCCTACGCGGAAGCATGCCACTGGCTTTTGGATTCCCCCATGCCGGATGCCCTAAAGGACTTGCCCGTGGTTGAATGTTCTCCGGAAAAAATCCGGGACGTCGACTTGGTTTTCTCCGCGTTGCCGGGGAACCTGGCCGGGCCCCTGGAAGCCAAGCTCGCCCAGAAAGGGCTGAAAATCGTTTCCAAAGCGTCCGCCCACCGCATGGAGGATGACGTGCCTCTCATCGTACCTGAAGTCAACCCCGGACACCTTGCCCTCATCGGCGTCCAGCAAGAAAGACGCGGTTGGGCGGGCTTCATTTCCACGGACCCCAATTGTTCAACTGTGCCGTTGGCCATGGCGTTGAAGCCCTTGATGAAATACGACGTCCAGCGCGTGCACGTGGCCACCCTGCAAGGACTTTCAGGAGCGGGATATCCGGGCGTCGCCTCCCTGGACGCGTTGGGCAACGTCGTCCCCTTTATTGCGGGAGAGGAAGAAAAAGTCCAAACCGAGTGCGTCAAGTTGCTAGGCACGTTGAACGGCGACTCCATCCAAACCGCTGGCATCGAGGTCTCCGCGTCCTGCAACCGGGTGCCTGTTGTAGAAGGCCACATGGAAAACGTGTTCGTGGAATTTCAATCCGAGGTATCCGTGAACCAAATCAAAAAGGATTGGGCTACTTTCGATCACATGCACCACCCCAAACTGCCCTCCGCCCAAAAACCGATCCAATACCTGGAACAAGAAAACCGGCCGCAACACCGCCTCGACGTCATGGCGGGCAACGGCATGACGACGACCATCGGACGGCTCCGCGAGGATGGCCCCCGGCGCGTCAAGTTCACGCTTCTCTCCCACAACACCATCCGCGGGGCCGCCGGCAACGGCATTTTGCACGCGGAACTGCTCAAACACAAAGGATTGGTGTGAGATTGTCGAACCAAGAATCCTTTAAAACATCCAACCCCGTTTAAACCCCTTGGAAAATGCTTGAATTCTTCAACCGCCACTTGTGGGCGGTCCTCATCGTGCCCACCCTCCTGGGTCTATTCTTCCCAGCCTATTTTTCGGTCTTCGCTCCCTACGCCGTCCCCCTTCTGTTCGCCGTCATGGTGTTGAGTTTGCTGGACGTGCCCCTTGTGGAGAGCTTTCGTTCCGGCTTGAACGCGCAAACCACCGGCATTGTTTTCATCCAATACGTCGTGTCCGGGTTGTTAGCCCTTGCCGCCGCGCAGTTCTTCGACCCGGCATTGTTGATTGGATTCGTCGTCATGGGCGTGGTGCCCTCCGGCATTTCCGCTCCGGCGTTGGTCTCCGTCTTCAAAGGCAACACCGGGAAAGCCTTTGCCGTTACCACCGTGGCCTACGCCGTGGCTCCCATTGCCACGCCCGTGCTGGTGTTGGTGTTGGCCGGCCAGTCCGTGGCCATTGACGCGGCAACGCTTTTCCAAAGCGTGATTTTGTATATCGTCATTCCCTTGGTGCTGGTCATTGTCCTGAGAAAAACTCCGGCGGCAAAGCCTTTGGCCAACGTCAAACGCCCGTTAAGCGTGGCGTTGCTCTTGGTGCTGGTCAGCGGCCAGGTGGCGGAAAGTTCCTCCTTTTTTTACAGCCAACCGCTTACTTTCGGCCTCATCCTCTTGGTGCTGGTCTTGTTGTCCTTCGTCAAGCTCTTTCTTGGAACCCAACTGGCCAAGAACAAGAAAGATGAAATCGCGTTTGCGCAGTTGGCCTACCACAAAAACGGCACCCTCGCGTTGACGCTCTTGACGACCTTGTTCACTCCGGCGGCCGCCGCGGTCGCGGTGGCCCACATCATTTCCAGCCAAGTCATGTTCGTCTACATGGCCCGGCGCTTCCGCTAGACGGCCGCCTTTTATTTCCCGCCTTCCTTGACGCGATCATGTACATCGCGTTTTTGGACGAGTACCTCTGGGCGTTTCTGTTGTTGCCCATCGGCATCGGCCTCGCGTTTCCAGGCGTCCTGCTTCCGTTTTTTCCTTACGCGGGCCCCATGCTCATTTTCGTCATGATTTTGAGCCTGCTTCCCTGTCCCTTGCTTGAAAGCCTTCGGCATGGCCTGGAAAAAGAGAATTTGGCGGCCGTGGCGGCCAACTACGGCTTGTTCACCGCACTCTGTCTTGCCGCGGCCTGGTTTTTCCCGCCGGAACTCTTCATTGGCTTCGTCGTCGTGGGTGCTGCTCCGGCGTCAGTTTCCGCCAACGCCATGGTGGACTTGTACCACGGAAACGTCGGCAGAACATTCTCCATGACCACCGTATCCTACGCCTTGTCGCCGTTGGTCATGCCGGGTTTGATCCTGCTTTTGGGGTCCGCCAACTCCGTCATCGACGTGACGGCCTTGTTTCACGCCGTCGCCCTGTACATCCTCATTCCGTTTGTCGTGGTGATGGCCTTGCGCCACACCCCGGTTCCCGAAGCGATTTCGCCGTACCGCCGGGCGCTCAGCCTCGTGTTGCTCCTGCTTTTGATTGGCGCGCAAGTCGCGCAAAACGCAGACTACTTTTACGACCACGCCGCCACCGCCCTGGCACTGGTTGCCGCCTTCCTCGTCATTTCCTTGATTCTGTTTTTCGTGGGACTGCACTTGGGGCGAAACCGAAAAGACCGAATTTCGTTTGCCGAAGACGTCCACATGAAAAACGGCACCATTGCTCTCACCGTCCTGACCACCGTGTTTAATCCCGTGGCCGGCGTGGTCGCCGTGGCGCAACTGATCGCCATGCAAGCCATGTTCGGCTTTGCCGCGAAATACTTTTCACGAAAGGGCGCGCTTGAGGTCCGTTAACGTGGCCCGAACCACGACGGGCTTGTTCGCGTGAGTCGGCTTGATGCCTTCCAGAGTGCCTTGATGGTAGGCCATTGTGGTTTCCGCGTCTTTCAGGCCGTGGCCCGTGAGGACGCACATCACGGAGTCATGCGGTTTGATGACTCCGGCGCGAACCAGTTTCCGGACTCCGGCCACGGATGTCGCGGACGCCGGCTCGCACCCGATGCCTGACGCGTCAATGTGGGCTTTGGCATCCAGGAGTTCCTGGTCCGTCACCGATTCGACAAGGCCATTGGTGCGCTCGATGTATTTGAGTGCCTTGGCCCAGTTCACTGGTTCTCCGATTCGAATCGCGGTGGCCACCGTTTCAGGGTCGGCGACTCTCAAGAGTTCGTCCGATTTTTGCTTCCACGTGGCGTGAAGGGGAGCGGATCGTTCGGCTTGAACCACCACCAATCGAGGCAACCGGTCAATCCAACCCATTCTTTTGGCTTCCAACAAAGCTTTCCCAAACGCACTGGTGTTTCCAAGGTTTCCGCCGGGTGCCACGATGAAGTCTGGAACTTTCCAGCCGTTCTGCATCAAGGCCTCCCAAATAATGGTTTTCTGGCCCTCCAACCGCCACGGGTTCACGGAATTCAATACGTAATACCCCTCGGACTTCGCCAGTTCACGCACCAACGCCAGCGCTTTGTCAAAGTTGCCCTGCACTTGGACGACGCGGGCACCATGCGAAATGGCTTGAGCCAATTTTCCGTAGGAAATCTTGCCTTCGGGAAGCAAAACCACGCACGGCAAGCCCGCACGGGCGGCGTAGGCCGCCAACGATGCCGACGTGTTGCCTGTGGACGCACAAATCACGGCTTTGGCTTTGCGGCGGACGGCTTCGCTCACTCCAACCGTCATGCCCCGATCCTTAAACGAACCCGTGGGGTTTCGGCCCTCGTGTTTAAGCAAGATTTTTGCCCCGGCAAAATCCGAGACGGGCCCGGATTCGTACAGCGGCGTATTGCCTTCAAAAAACGTGACGATCTGCCCCTCCTTCAAATCAGGGTGAACGACTTCCTTGAATCGCCAAACCCCGCTTTTCGATTGGCGCGCCGTAAACTCATCGCGTGAAACGCCGACGCTCTCCACATCCCTCTGCACTTCAAGCAAGTGGCCGCATGCCGTGCACGACGTGTCCTCCCGACGCGTGGCGTAACGTTTTTTGCATCGGCAACATTCCAACCACGTTTTCATAATGCGTGAACTCCAAGAGCCGACGGTTTCGTCCAAATCGTTTTGGCGCGAATCCCTTTCCGGCTGAACGAATCCAGGACGGCGTCGCTAAACGCCGGACTTTCTTCAGCTCCAAACGCGATCAAGGTGGGTCCTGCTCCGGAAGACGCGGTTCCAAACCCATGCTGGTCGCCGAGTTTCTTGAACTGCAGAAAATTCGGGAGACCCCCGGCGCGCGCCCGCGACGGCTCGACAATGGCGTCGCCGAAACCCGAAACAATCGTCTGTACGTCATTCTCGTAAAAGCCCACCAGCAACCGGGACAAGTACTGGCAATTCACCAATGCGTCTCTCCGCGGCACTTGTTCCGGCAGGACGCTTCGAGCAAAGGCCGTCGACGGTTTGGTGACTTCCGACACGACCAGCATGCAGACCAAATCCTTTGGCGCGTCCAAGCGCTTGACTTTCAACGGGTTGGTGTTGTAGGTGATGGTGAATCCGCCCAGCACGCAAGGAGCTACGTTGTCGTAATGAGGGTTTCCAGCGGTAAAGCCTTCCCCCAAACCCGCCCAATGAACCAATTCGCTCCGTTCAAGATTCAAGCCGAACAATTCGTTGACTGCAAACGCCGTGGCGGAAGCCTCGGCGGCCGACGAACCCATTCCTGCCGAGGGCTGGATGCCTTTCTTCGCGGAAATCTGGAGGCTTCCCGGCAAACCGAATTCTTGTTTCATGGCGTTCCAGACAAAGCCAAAAACGCTTTTTTGTTCGTCGGTGGCCGCAATGAACGCCGTCTCGTTGGCGGCGTGCCAGGCATCCGACTTGGAAAACGTAAACTCGTCGAACGGCTCGCTTAACGCCATGCCGCATACGTCGAATCCCGCGCCCAAATTGGCGGTGGTGGCTGGGGCGCGGATTGAAATGGAGTCCATGCAAAGCATGGGCTGGCCATTGTTTAAGCGGCTTTTGGAGAAGGAGGGCGGTCGGAAAACTTTAAAGCGGCCAAAAATCGTATTGTGGTATGCAACGCGAAGGAGGTTTCCGGAAAACGGTTTCCCGGTGGTTGGGGTGGTTGACCAAACCCTTTGGACGAAGACCGACTCCGACTTTGGTTGAAAAGCCCGGTGAACCACGAAAACTCACGTTTTTGGTCGTGGACGACGAAGCGGTTCCCCGAAAAGTCGTCTCCCGCAGTTTGACGCGCCTGGGCCACCGCGTGCTTCAAGCGGAAGACTTGAAAGAGGCATTAGCACACTTGGAAAACGCCAACGCGGTCGGTGACGTCATCCACGGCGTGTTCACCGATGTTCACTACCGTGGAATTCATACTGGTTTGGGCGGGTTGGAACTCATCCAGAATCTCAAAAGCCGAAGCGAACACCAGGAGACTCCCATCGTGGTCATGAGCGGCCAGCACCAGGACGAAATGCGCAATGCAAAGAGGGTGCATGGACGGAAGGTGTATACCCTCGCCAAGCCGTTCACGCAAGAAGAGCTTGAAGCCGTCTTGCAGGAGGCGTTCGGCGAAAAACAACAATAACGTATTTTAAGCAAGAGGGGTTAAGTCATCCGGTACGAGAACCCGCCGGAATAAGGAATTGAAGTTTAATGCGGTTGCTGTCGTTACCCAAGAAAACCCTGAATTTGCTCAAGAAAGACGGGGGCAAGATCTTCAAGGACGTCGCTGAGCGAGGCGGAGTGGACTTGGCGATCAACGACAGCGACGTCGCCATTGAAGGCGAAGGAGGAACGGAGTGGATCGTCGAACAAGTGTTGAAGGCGTTGGCGTACGGGTTCCAACCGCGTCAAGCCTTCAAGCTGTTCTCCGATGATTACTTTCTGGAAGCCATTGACCTGAGAAACGCGTTTCACGGCAACGAGAAGAAGATGCGGCGCTACAAGGCCCGAATCATTGGGCAACAAGGCGCCGCGAAGAAAAAGTTGCAGGAACTTTCCGGCGCTTTTTTGGCCGTAGGGCCGGAGCACATTGCGATTCTTGGCGAATTCGAGGATTTGCGGGCGGCCAAGGAAGCCGTATTGAGGTTGCTGGAGGGCTCCGAGCACGTCGGCGTGTACTCGTACCTGGAACGGGAAAAACACCGGCAGAAAAAGTTGATGTGATTTTGGCGGAAGAAAAAGCACCCACCCGAACGGAATTGGAGAAGGCCTTCCAAGAGTACTCGGTGGCGGAGTTCTTCAAGAAGAACCGCCAGATGCTGGGGTACTCCGGCAAGCTGCGCAGCCTGACGACCATCGTCCACGAATTCGTCACCAATTCCTTGGACTCGTGCGAGGACGCCAAAATCACGCCGGACCTCCGCGTGGAGATCGCGGAGTTGCCCCAAGACCATTTCAAGGTGGTCGTCCAAGACAACGGCACCGGCATCCCCAAGAAAAACGTGGGCCAAGCGCTTGGAAAACTCTTGGCTGGCACCAAGTTCCATCACCGCGCCCAGAAGCGGGGCCAGCAAGGCATTGGCGCCGCGTACGCCACGCTGTTTTCGCAAATCACGACGGGCAAACCCACGCACGTCAAGACGAGTTTGGGGGACGGCAAGATTTACGAAGCCGACGTCTCCATCGACATCAAGACGAATGCGGCCAAGATCGAGAACGAGAAGGAGTATTCCGGGAAGTTCCAGGGCACGCGCATCGAAGCAGAGTACGCGGAAGTCGGGTACAACCGCTCCGAGTACGGCGTCTACGAGTACCTGCGAAGGACGGCGTTGGCCAACCCTCACGCCCAAATCACGCTGTTGGAACCGGACAAACAGTTGACGGTTTTTCCCAGGGCCACCAATGTAGTGCCCAAGAAGGCCAAAGCCGTCAAGCCGCACCCCTTGGGGTTGACGACGTCGGACCTCATGGACATGGCCGCGGTGACCACCGGGAGAAAAATCTCTTCGTTTTTGGTTTCCGATTTCACCCGCATTTCCGCGGACAAAGTCAAGGAAATCCAGGCCATGCTGCCGGGCATCGATTTGGAGCGGTCGCCGAGAGCCTTGCAATGGGCGGAAGCCGAGGAAATCGTGAAAGCGTTTTCCAAAATCAAGTGGATTGCGCCGGAAACCGACACGTTGATTCCCATTGGTGAAGACCAACTTGAAAAATCGCTCAAGAACCTGCTGAAGCCCGAGAAGTGGCGCGTCATTGAGAGAAAGCCCAAGGTGTTCCGCGGCGGCATTCCGTTCAGCGTGGAAGTCGCCATCGCGTACGGAGGCAACTCCGGTTCCCTGGTCGGGGAAACGCGTAAAGGCGAGTTGCTGCGGTTTGCCAACCGAGTGCCGTTGTTGTTTGACGCCGGCAACTGCGCGATTACGGAGGCCTTCAAGAGCATTGACTTGAACCGGTACGAACTCAAGGAGTTCGAGGCGCTGCCAGTCACCATTCTGGTTAATTTGGTGTCCGTGTACGTGCCGTACACCGGCGCCGGGAAACTCGCCATTTCAGCGGAAGAGGAAATCGTGGCGGAAATCCGGTTCGCTTTGATGGAGGCCGCCCGCGACGTCTCCGTGTACCTGCGTTCGCTGGCGAAAGCCGAAGAGCAAGAGCGAAGACGCATGATCTTTTTCAAGTACATCACGGAAATCGCTCAAGCCTTGGAAGACATTTCCGGGCGCAAGGCTTCGGCGCTCATGCCCAAACTCAAAAGCATTGCCGAGAAGCGCACCGAGTACCTCGAATCCCAGGAAGCCAGTGAAGCGGAAGACGAACTCGAAGCCATTGAAGACGAAGCCGAGAAAGAAATTGAAGCGGAGGCGTAAACTTGCATCATGAACGCCAAAAGAACTCCAACCACTCCCGCCGACAAGAAAAAGCGCATCGAGGAAATGAACCAGCGCATCGAAAAACTCGCCGAACAACTCATCAAGGAAATAGAAAAAGAGGAGAACCCACACTTGGACATCCCCATTCGGGGATCCGGCAACGTCTTTTTCGACGAAAAAGACAAGAAAATCCGGTTGGGCGACAAAGTGGCGCGCCGTTACTTGTTCAACGTGGCGCATGCGCGCCGGTTCATGCAGACACTGCTTGTAGCCTCCTACGTCAAGAAAGATTTGCTTGCCAACGACTTGACCGCCACCCTTCGTGACTTGTACTACGCCAAAAAACACACGATCCAAGGGACCAAGGAGGATACCATCGACGAACAAAAGGAATCCGACATCGCGATTGTCGACTTGGAAGTCGCCTTGGACTCTTTTCGCGAACGCCTGCATTTGCGGGCCGAACCGAAAGGGCGCATGGCCGGACCCATGAAGGTGGTTGACCGCGTCCGAGACAAGGTGGACACCATCGACTTGGAACGCATGGGTTCCGGCGGGTGGGCGGTTCCCAGCATCGTCGAACAAATCGAGTTCAAGGACGTGGAAATAGAGTACGTGCTGGTCGCCGAAAAAAACGCGATTTTTGACCGCCTCAATGAAGACGGATACTGGAAGAAAAACAACTGCCTGCTCATGACCACGGCCGGGCAGGCCGCCCGAGGCGCAAGAAGGCTTTTGCAGCGTATCAGCGAGGAACTCAAAGTCCCCATCTACTGCTTGACGGACTCGGACCCGTACGGATGGTACATTTATTCAACCATGAAGTACGGCTCCATGGCCCTCGCCCATGAATCGGAGCGGCTGGGTTGCCCGGACATGAAGTTTTTGGGCATGTCCACCTCCGACATCGAGGCGTACGACTTGAGAGCGGTGACCATCAAGGCGAAAGACGTCGACATCAAAAGAGCGAAGGAAATGCAGGCCTACGACTGGTTCAAAGCCAAGGAATGGCAGCACGAAATCAACTTGTTCTTGGACAAGAAACTCAAAGCCGAAATCCAGGCGCTTTCATCTAAAAACCTGCAGTACATCTCCAACAACTACCTTCCAGAGAAAATCAAGGCCAAGGACTTCCTTCCCTAAAACGTCTTTAACACGTTGCTTCCAATTCACCTTGCAGACATGCTGGATCTTCGGCTCTCGGAAATCGTTCGCCGCCACCCCGACTGGATGCCAAAACCCTATGCGTGGACCAAAGGCAAGAAAGGGGGCCTGCAAAGCGGAAACTATTATCATGCGATGCCTGATCATCCCGCCGCCCCCATTGGATTTGAAATGCAAGTTCCCCAGCAACAACCCAGAAACGCCGAATTTTACGTGACCCTTCACGACCCGCAATTCAAGCAAGTCATTCAAGTCGGTTACCGACACCAGACGGATGAATACCTCGTCGTTGATTTTCGTGAAGGCCGACGAAGATTCACGTCCGTCGCACCCAAGCACCCCGAAGCCGTGGCCCTACGCCGTCTGTTCCTTCAAGCAATTGACCAAGGCATCCTGAGGGCCACCCCGCGGACGCTTGAGCGGATTGCCTCCGGACGGAAACCCAAATTGGCGCGCAGCATCCAAGCCATTCGAACACGCTTTCAAGCCCACGAAGAAAGCTGAAAACCCGTCGTCCTCAACTAAACGCATAATAACCGATTCAACGTTTGGGTGTTCATGAAGGCCCCCCTGGCGTTCATCGTTTTGGCCGTTCTATCGGCTTTCTTGGCAGGGTGCCTGGGCGCATTCGAAGGCAAGCCCTTGCCGCAAGACAAGAAAGCCCTGGCGGGTTGCTGGGTTTCCGAGGACGCCACCGTCGACATACTCATTTCCGTTACCGGTTCCGGAAAATACCGTTCCCCAACTGTTTCCATTACCGGACCCATCACCGTGGACGGCGACGTGATTTCGTTTAACGTCTTGGGCATCAAAAAGGACTTGCCCGTGGACCGCATGCCGTTTTCCGAAGGAGGCCAACGCACTGTCTTCGTTTCCAATGGGTTGCCGTTCTACCAATACGATTGCACGGAGTTTCCAGAAGATTCGAAGTCTTAGGTTCCCGCCATGGATGCAATTCTTGCCCCCATTTCCCGTGTTCCAATGGCAATCGTATTTTTCCCCGCAATGTCCGCCGTCCGATAACCTTTTTCTAGTACGTGTTGGACCGCATCGTCAATGCGCTTTCCCGCTTCCGGGTGCCCCAGGAACTCCAGCAACAACTTCATGGACAGAATCATGCCAATGGGGTTGGCCACGTTTTTCCCGCCGATTTCCGGCGCGGAACCATGGAGCGGCTCAAACATGCCGGTTTTGGTTTCAGGATTCAAATTCGCGCCCGGACCCAAACCAAGTGAACCCGTGATTTCCGAGGCCTCGTCCGTGAGGATGTCGCCGAACAAGTTGTCCGTGACCACCACGTCGTAATTGGACGGACAGCGGAGGAGATACTGCGACATGGCGTCCACGTAAACGGACTCCGTCTTGATTCCCGGATGCGTTTTGCCTATGGCTTCAAAGCGTTCCCGCCAAAACAAACTCGTTTTCAATACGTTGGCCTTGTCCACGGACGTAACCTTCTTTTTCCGGTTTTCGGCGGCTTGAAACGCGTACGCTAGAATCCGGTCCACGCCTTTTTGCGAGTAGACGCTCACGTCCGTTGCACGGTGCTGGTCCTTGGATCCTTGACGCGAGTAGAGGCCCTCCGAATTCTCCCGAACGAATAGGATGTCTACGCCGTCTTTGACTTTTTCGGCCCGAAGCGGCGACTGGTCCAGCAACGAAGGGTACAAAACGGTGGGCCGGACGTTGGCGTACAAATCCAGTTCCTGGCGCAAACCCAAGACCACGTCACGCTCGACGACGCCGGGGGTAACTGAAGGCAAACCCACCGGGCCCTTGATGACGGCATCCGCATCCCGGCATGCTTGCAGGGTGTCTTTGGGCAACGCCGTACCGGTTTGCTGGAAGGTTTTGGCTCCCGCCGGCGCGTCGAGAAACTCAAAGGAAATATCCTCGGATTGGCCGGCCTTGGCCAACACGTTTTTGGCCGCGGAAACGATTTCCGGACCAATGCCGTCGCCTTCAATCACGGCCACGGAATAGTGCTTCACCATACCCGTCAACTTTTTTGGCTCCACGCGTTAAACGAAAGGTAGGGCAATTTCGAAGCGGTTTGCTCGATTCGCTCCCCGGCGTCCAAGAGTTCTTGCAGAAAATCCCAGCGGCCGTCCACCAACGCCTTTTTTGCCGCCGCCGGAAGCGCGATGGAAACAAATTGCCCTCCAACTGAAAGCGTGCCTCTTTCCACGTCCAATTCAAGTGGCTGGCCCGAATTTTTTTCCACGAAATCCATGGCTTTTTTCACGTCGTCGTGCGAAGCCGTCACCGCCGGAACGCCAATGGCCAGGCAATTGGATGCAAAAATCTCGGCAAAACTTTCCCCGACCAGGGCTTGGATTCCGAAGCGTTTGATGGCTTGCGGCGCGTGCTCGCGCGACGAGCCGCAGCCGAAGTTCTTGTTGACCAAACCGATTTTGGCCTGTTTGGCGTGCGGGGCATTCAAGGGGTGGTTTTTCGTTTGGCCGTTTGCGTCAAACCGCTCGTCGTAAAACACTTTTCCGCCCAGTTCGTCAAACGTGACGGCTTTCAAAAAGCGCGCGGGAATGATGCGGTCCGTGTCGATGTCATCACCGCGAACCACGATGGCCGTTCCCGCCATGCGCTGGATTTTGGAACTCATGCAACCGCGGCCTCGCTCACGTAGTCGCGGACGTCCGTCACGCGTCCCTCGATGGCGGCGGCGGCCACCATGGCCGGACTCATCAGCAGGGTTCTTCCCGTTGGGCTTCCTTGCCGGCCGATGAAGTTGCGGTTCGAAGAGGAAGCGCACACTTGGTTTCCAACCAATTGGTCGGGGTTCATGGCCAAACACATGGAGCAACCCGCATTCCGCCACTGGAAACCGGCTTCCCGAAACACGGCGTCCAAACCCTGGGCGACTGCCTGCGCCGCCACGGCTTGGGAACCCGGCACGACCAACGCGGTCACGCCTTCTTTGACTGTTCGGCCTTTAACCACGCTCGCCGCTTCCCGCAAGTCGGAAATTCGGCTATTGGTGCAGGAACCGATGAACGCGACATCAATGCTGGTGCCGGCGATGGGCTGTCCTTCTTTCAAGTTCATGTGGGCCAGCGCTTGCCGGGCCGTGGATTGCTCGGATTCAGCGAGTTCGAATACCTTGGGCACGTTCTCGGAAATCCCGATGGATTGGCCCGGATGAATGCCCCATGTGACCATGGGCTCCAAAGAGGAGGCGTCCAAAGAAACTCGGTCGTCAAAGTCCGCGTCGGCGGGCGATGCCATGGTCTTCCAAAATACTACGGCTTCTTGAAACGCATCGCTTGGCGGGGCAAACAGCCGCCCCCGCAAGTAGTTAACGGTGGTTTCGTCGGGGTTGACGTAACCGCAGCGCGCGCCAGCTTCGATGCTCATGTTGCAAATCGACATTCGGGCTTCCATGGACATGGCGGAAACCGTGGACCCCGCGTATTCGTACGCGTACCCGATGCCTCCGTTAACTCCTAGTTTGCGGATGATGGCCAAAATCACGTCCTTGGCGTACACCCCTTGGGCCAATTTTCCGTCCACTTGGATTTGCCGAACTTTGGGCTTAGTCACCGCAATGGTTTGCGTGGCCAGTACATCGCGCACCTGCGTGGTGCCGATGCCAAAGGCAATGCCGCCAAACGCGCCGTGCGTCGAGGTGTGCGAGTCGCCGCAACAAATCACCATTCCGGGCTGGGTGAAGCCCAGTTCCGGGCCGATCACGTGCACTATTCCCTGCCTACCGCTTTCCGGTCCGAAAAAGCGGATGCCGTGCTTTTTGACGTTTTGCTCCAGCCGGGCCATCATGGTTTCCGCCAACGCGTCCGAAAAGGGCCTTCGCTGGGAGTCCGTGGGAACAATGTGGTCGCAGGTCGCCACCGTCAACTCCGGATGGCGAACCGTCAGGTTGCTCTCCTCCAGCATGGCAAAGGCCTGGGGGGACGTGACTTCGTGAATCAAGTGCAATCCCACGAACAGCTGCGTCTGGCCGTTGGGCAGCTGTCGTACGGCGTGCGCGTTCCAGACCTTATCGAACAAGTTTTCGTTCATGCGCATCCACGAAAGTCAACCATTGCCTGCACTTTGATTCGTACGCGTCGCGAAGCGCCCGCGTCGTTTTACCGGTCTTGCCGTTTCCAATGCGTTGGCCGCCAAGCGTCGTAACCGCAATGATGCCCGCTCCGGTGCCCGTGAGAAACACTTCATCGGCCTCCCTGAACTCGTCTGGAAGGTACTTGCCTTCCCTGACTTGGAATCCTTTTTCCTTGGCCAACTCCATGACTTTGGCGCGCGTGATGCCCGGCAAACAATTCGTGTCCAGACTGGGCGTGAACAACGCGTTTCCCTGAATGCCGAACACGTTGTCCGCGGTGGCTTCCGACACGAAGCCTTCCGTTGTCAGCATCAAGCCCTCCTGGCATCCTTCTTTTGTGAACTCCAAGGCCGCCAAGCCGTTGTTCAGGTAATTGCACGTCTTGGCGTTGCAGGGAAGCACATCCAAGGGAGGCTTTTTAGTCTGGCAGACGTGGACGCGAAGGCCTTCTTCGTAGAACTTCTCCGGGTAAAGCGAAATGGTGGACACCAAAATCATGACCGTCGGCGTCCCGCAACTGGCTGGGTTCACGCCCAAATCCCCCACTCCCCGGGTGACGACCAACCGCACGTACCCGTTTTCCATGCCGCAATGCCGAACCGCTTCGATGACCATGCGCCGCATTTCGTCCGGGTTCTGGGCTATGCGCAATTGGATCATGCGAGCCGAGTCGTAGAGGCGCTGTACGTGTTCATCCAACAAAAGCAACCCTTTTTCTTGGAAGCGGATGCCTTCAAACACTCCGTCTCCGTACAACAACCCGTGGTCAAACGCGCTGACTGGCATTTGATGCGGGGTGAAGGGTTTGCCGTTGAGAAACACTGTTTCGCCCATTTTTTTCACCTGACACAAGTACTTTGTTGTATCCATTGACCAACGCTTTCAGCGACGCCAAGACGATGTCCTCGTGCACCGCCCTTGAACGGAATTTGCGTCCCGACTCGTCCTCCAAGACCACCGTAATCGCGGCCAGGGCGTTGGAGCCGCCTGTAATGGCCTCAAGGGAGTACCGCTGAAGCCGGGCCTGAATTGGCAGGACTTTGGTGAGCGCCGAAAACGTGGCGTCCACCACGCCAATGCCGTGCGCGGTAGTCGTGACTTCGGTTCCATCCTTGAAAAGCTTGATGGTCGCCGTGGCCGGCACCTTGTCGCCTGTTACGGCGACGTAATCCAGGACCGAGAACGCCGGCGTCAGTCCGCGTTGCATGACGTCCTCGGCAATGCCGATGACGTCATCGGACCCTACGTCTTTTTGCTTGTCACCCAGCTCCTTGACTTTCTCCACGACTTCCCGCAGTTGGTCCGGCGCCAATTCGATGCCGATGCCGGACAAGACCGCGTGAATGGCATGCTTGCCCGAATGCTTGCCAATGACCAAGTCCTCGCCTTTCCATCCCACGTCCCCGGCCGCCATGATTTCGTACGTCATGCGGTTGGCAAGGACCCCGTGCTGGTGGATGCCGGCCTCATGCGCAAACGCGTTGGCTCCCACA
The DNA here is from genome assembly GCA_016207165.1 of Microcaldota archaeon. Taxonomy (GTDB): domain Archaea; phylum Micrarchaeota; class Micrarchaeia; order Norongarragalinales; family Norongarragalinaceae; genus JACPGT01. The sequence continues at coordinate 125,617 of JACQQD010000009.1, read as the reverse complement.
ATGGCTTTGTTCCGCTGGACGGGCGAACCCGTCAATTCCGCAACGAGGCGGCTGGTACGGAAAAGCTCCTGGGAAACCACGTTGGTGTGCGCATGAAAAAGGCGCGGCCGGGTTTTGAGGTTCATCACGACTTCTTCCAAGGATGCATTGCCGGCCCGCTCGCCAATGCCGTTCACGGTACACTCCACCTGCCGCGCTCCATTCTGAATTCCGGAAAGCGAATTGGCTACGGCCAGGCCCAAGTCGTCGTGGCAGTGAACCGAAATAGTGACCCCCGCACATTCCGGCATGTCCGCAATTTGCCGGACCATGGCGCCGTATTCAGCCGGCTGCGCGTAGCCCACCGTATCCGGCAAGTTGATGGTGGTGGCCCCCGCGTCCACGGCGGTGCGGACGACTTGCTTGAGAAATGAAACATCGCTTCGAGACGCGTCCTCGGAGGAAAACTCCACATCCGAAACGTGGCTTTTTGCCAGCCCCACCATTTCCTTGACGCGTGCCAGCACCTCGGGTTTCGTCATCTTCAGCTTGTGCTGGAGGTGGATGTCGGACGTGGCAATAAACGTGTGGATGCGGGGCTTGGCCGCCGGTTCAATGGCTTTGGCACCGCGGGTGATGTCCTCGGGCTGGGCCCGGCAAAGCGCGGCTATTGTGGGGACCCGAATTTCCTCGGCAATGCGCTTGACGGCATCAAAATCGTCATTGGAGGCAACGGGAAACCCCGCTTCAATGACGTCCACGTTCAGCCGAACCAATTGGCGGGCGATGATGAGCTTTTCTTCAGCGGTCATGGAACAGCCCGGCGACTGCTCGCCGTCCCGAAGCGTCGTGTCGAAAACGTGGACTGGAACCGAAGATACGCTGACGCCCATACCCTTTTTTCTGGCGGCCCACCCCTATTTATAAATTGTGACAAAAAAGGCAAAAAATATAAATAAGTGACACATTAGACATCAAAATGACAAATATTAGGGATTCGGTGTGGAAGCTCATCGACGCAGACCCCTCCATCCAATTGGACTTGTCGCGGGGCTTAGTCAACATGCGGGCCCTGGCGCGGCACTGCCAAAAAAACGGCATCGCCGGCAACGAGGACGCCCTGATTTCCGCCATCCGCCGCTACCCCAAGCAAAGCAAGACGCCGCAGTGGCAGGACAACGCCCGAAACGTCATCCGCCACTCCAACATTTCCACGAAAAGCCACATCGTCAACATCGCACTGACTAAAGGCGAGGAAACCCAGAAAGTCTTGCCCAAGTTGTTCTCCTTGGTGCAGTACGAGCGGGGCGAGACGTTGCGCATCGTGCAAGGCGAAGAATCCATCAAGCTGTTGGTGGACGAGAAAAACGCGGAAAAAATGCTGGACCTCATCCCCCGGAAAAACGTCTTGAAGGTGCAACGCGGCCTCGCGGAAATCAACATGCATTTGCATCCGGACGCCGTGACCACGCCGGGCATCATGTACGTGCTTTGCATGGAACTGGCTCGAAACCACATCAACATGTACGAGTTGATGAGTTGCGTGCCGGAAATGCTTCTCTTTGTAGAAGAAAAAGACGTCCTGAACGCGTACCGCGTTCTTTTTGAATTGTGCCACCCTGAAAAAAGAACGTCCAAACCGGAGTAAAAAAAGTAATGGCTTTTTTTCACGTGGAAGTCAACGAACTGGCACGGCTCAAGCCAGCCCAAAGCCAGTCCAGAAATTCTTGGAGAGCAGGTGACTACGAAGTAAAAGTAGTCGGCCACGGCGCGGACGCCTTGGATGAAGCCAATGCCGAGGTGCTAAAAGAGGCCATCAATGGGTTACTGGAACCCCACCAACAGTTCACGACCGAGAGAACAAGCCAAACCACTAAGCGGTACCCCTCGCTGGATGCACTCAACAGCCGCATTGAAACTGAAAACATTGTTTCACGGCTCAAAGAACAACAAAAAAACGCCGCGTCCCCTCAAAAAATTGCGGGCAACGTCGCGCTACTGGAAACGTTGATCCTGGACCGAGCCGCACGGGAATCCGAGTACGCATTGACGAAAAAATTCCCTCAAGACCCCGGCTTGGCTAAAGCCACGGCCACCTGGTTGAAAGAGTTCTTGGAAAAACTCGGCCACCGCGTCGAACTTCACGGCGTGGGCCGGCCCGGCGACTGACGCCTACTTGAAGTAGTTCACGGCGTTGCGGAACAACTGCAGGTTGTGGGATTCCATGGAAAGGCGCTTTCCCGCGCGACGCGCCAACTCTTTTTGCAGAAAACCGTCGCGCAACTGAATGGATTCCATGGCGCGCTCGGGGTGCGGCATCAAACCCAAGACTTTTCGGTCCTCCGACAAAATTCCGGCAATGTCAGAAAGCGCGCCGTTGGGGTTGAACGGAAACTCGCGGTTGGCCAAAGTCAAGTCCGGCTTGACGTACCGGAACGCCACCAACTTTTTTTCTTCCAAACGCTTCAAATCCCCGGCAGAACAATAGAAGTTGCCTTCGCCGTGCGCCACCGGGCAATCCACGCGCTCAATTCCGCGGGTCCAGAACGATTCGGACGCGGGTTTGAGGGTTACTGGACGGCACTGGAACACGCCGCTTTGATTGGGCATGAGCGCGGCGGTCCGCTCGCGCTTCTTGCCAAACGCCGGCAGCAACCCCAAGTTTACAAGGATTTGAAACCCGTTGCAGATGCCCAAGACCAGGTTGTCGCCGTCGAGAAACTCAAGCAGTTCGTCCCACACGTTGTTGCGCAGCCGCCAGGCGTACGCGTTGCCGGACCCCGTGTCGTCGCCGTACGAGAAACCGCCGGGCAACACCAGCATCCGGTAATCGTTGAGCTTGACGCGCTTTGCAATCACGTCGTTGACGTGCACGACGTCCGACGCCATTCCCGCGCGCTGGAGGGCAACGGCGGACTCCATTTCGGAGTTCACGCCGTACCCGCTGAAAATCAGCGCCTTATCCACCATGGGAGAACACCTGTTTGTACGCGGACTCCAACGCGTCCACGCCCACGTCCAGCCAGTCGTTGACCCTCAACCGCGTGCCGCCGACTTTCCCGATTTTCACGGCGTCGGAACCCATGATCTTTTCAAACGCTTCAACGTTTTTGGGGTCCAAAGTCACCAGCAAACGGCCTTGCGACTCCGAGAACAGCCACTCGTCGGGTTTCAAGCCTGTTTGGACGTCAAGGTCCAAACCCAACTTTCCGGCGATGGCCGTCTTGGCCAACGCCACGCCCAATCCCCCCAAGCCCAAGGGGTACGCCGAAGCGACCAAGCCTTTTTGGACGGCTTGATGGAACCGTTCATAACGCTTCTTGTTGGCGGCAAAATCCACTTCTGGAACCCGGTTTCCCAAGTAGCCCAGCCACGCAAAGTACTCCGAACCCCCCGTCTCGTTTTTCGTGGGCCCCACCACGTACACGGTATCCCCATCCACTTTGGAGTCCAAAGTCACCGCTTTTTCCGCGTCATCCACGACCGCCATGGAGGACACAAGCAGAGTCGGGGGAATCGAGATTTTCACGGGATTGTTTTTTCCGTCAAAACCCAAAAAATCGTTGAACATGCTGTCCTTTCCGGAGATGAACGGCGCTTCAAACGCGGTGGCCGCGTCGTAACAGGCCTTCACCGCGCGCTTGAGTTGCCCAAGCCTAGTCGGTTCATTTGACGAACACCAGCAGAAGTTGTCAAGCAACGCGATTTTTTCGGGGTCAGCGCCCAACGCCACCAAATTCCGAATAGCCGAATCAATGCCCGCGCAGGCCATGTGGTATGCGTCAATGTCGGAGTACCGCGGGTAAGTGGCCTGGGACAACGCCACCGCTTTTTTCGAGCCCAGCACCACTTTCGTCAAACTCGCCTGACCCTGTACCCGGCCTTTTCCTTGGAGGGGTCCAACCACAAGACCTCCTTGAACGGCGTGGTCGTACTGGGTTGAAACAAATTCCGTGGACGCGATGTTCTTGCGCGAGAGCATCGACAAAAGCGTTTTCCCGAAGTCCTTTTTCGCTGAAGGCTTGGGCTCGGGGTGCTTGAGTGGCTTGAACGTGGAATGCAAGTGTTTTTTGGGCAATCCATCGTGCAAAAACCCTAACCCAACATCCATCACGGTTTCACCGTGGTACGCCACCACGCACCGCCCGGAATTGGTGAACGACCCAATGGCGGTGGCCTCCACGCCCCGCCGCTGCATCAAGTCCATGAACGCCTCGAGTTTTTCTTGTGGCACCGCGACCGTCATCCGCTCCTGGGACTCGGAAATCCAGATTTCCCACGGAGCCATGCCGGGGTACTTCAACGGCACCTTGTCCAATTCCACGAAACACCCGTTGCATTCCTTGGCCATTTCCGCCACCGAACACGATAAGCCGCCTGCTCCGTTGTCCGTGATGCTGTGGTACAACCCCAAGTCGCGAGCCTCCTTGACCAAGGCATCGGAAAGCTTTTTCTGGGTGATGGGGTCGCCAATCTGCACCGAGGTTGCCGGACTGCCAAAATCCATTGCCTCGGAAGAAAACGTGGCGCCGTGAATGCCGTCTTTTCCAACGCGTCCGCCGACCATGACGATGACATCGCCGGGCTCCGCTTTTTTCACGTAGAGCTTCCTGCCGTTTATCTTGCAAGGCATGACGCCCACCGTTCCAACGAACACCAGCGGCTTTCCGGCGTACCGGTCGTCAAAATAACAAAATCCTTGGGGCGTGGGAATGCCGGATTGGTTGCCTCCCGCGTTCACGCCCCGCACCACGCCTTCCATGACGCGCCGCGGCGCAATGGCGGGGTCGGCCTTGTTCTTGCCCCGGTACAGCTGCGGCTTGGATTGCGGATTCCCAAAACAAAAACCGTAGACGTTAATGGCCGGCTTGGCGCCCAAACCAAAGCCAATGGTGTCCCGGTTCACGCCCACGATGCCGGTAATGGCCCCGCCAAAGGGATCCAGGGCAGACGGAGAGTTATGGGTTTCCACTTTGTGCGTGACGAGAAATTCCTCGTCAAACACAATGGCGCCGGAGTTGTCTGAAAACACCGACACGCAAAAATCGTTTTTTCCCTTCTTTTTCCGCACGGCGCGGGTGGCCCCCTGAATGTACGTCTTGTACAACCCCTCTGGCACGTCGTCGTCCATGGCGGCCGCGAAAATGGTGTGCTTGCAGTGCTCGCTCCACGTCTGAGCCAAGGACTCCAGTTCCACGTCCGTGGGCTTGCGCCCCTGTTTAAGAAAGTAATCGCGGATGGCATGCAAGTACGGCAAATCCAGCGCCAAGGGCCCGCGGCGCACCCCTGTTTTAGGGTCTAAAATGCCTTTCTTGCCCAATTCCGCCAGGGCTTCGTCATCCAATTCCAAGTCAACGCGTTCCGCTTTGAGCAACTCGTCGAGTTTGACTTTCGGCACCACCACGTCCATGCCCGCTTGACCGTACCCTTGCCGCGTCTTGGCGTGGATGCGCTGGATGAGCGGATTGGCCAACTCCAATCCAATAGCCTTGGCCTGTTTGGAGTCGCCGTCAAACAAGAACAATTGCGAGCTGTGCACTGCTTCGCCGGGCTTGAACTTGGCCTTCAACGCGTCCTCAATCATTTCCTGGGCGGTAGTGCCCACGTTGTCCGTCACTCCCGGCAAAAAACCGACTTCAACGGCAAAATCAAAATCCGTTTGCGTGGCCTTGTCCACGGTGAAGTCCTGAAAAACGGGGTTGGCCAGAATCGAGCCGATTTTCCCCAGTTGCTTTCTCGAAAAGTCGCGGGAAAGCGTGTACACGTCCACCAACCGAACGTTTTCGACCTTGAAACCCAACGCCTTCAAGCCAGCAGTGCGCTGGGCGATGCGGGAATCCAACCGGTAGGCCACTTCAATGCGATGCGCCACCATGCGCTTATATTGCCTTGGACGCTTTTTATTTACATATCCAATCGACTAAGGAATTTGGCATGAAATACTCGGATGCCGGCGTGAACGTGGAAGCGGGGGACCAAGCCTCCAAAGCCTTCTATGCCGCCGCCAAACGCACGTGGAAAAACCGCGTGCAAACCGGTTTCGACGACTTTTCAGGCCTCCGTTACGTTCAACCTCCTGTGGGCTGCGTCATGGGCGAGAACGTCGATGGGGTTGGAACCAAAACGGAAGTCGCCGAACGCCTCGGAAAATTCGACACCCTCGGCTTTGACTTGCTGGCCATGGTGTGCGACGACGCCGTGGTGCGCGGCGGCGAGCCGTTTTACGTCACCAACGTGTTGGACGTCAACCAAATCCAATCCAAACCGCTTTTGCAGTTGGCCCAAGGCCTGGAAGCGGCGGCCATTGAAGCCGGCGTTGCCGTGGTCAACGGCGAAATCGCGGAACTGGGAACCAAAGTCGGCGGATTCGGATCCTTTTGCTTGAACTGGACCAGCTCCTGCACCTGGTTTGCAAAAAAAGAGCGCCTCATTTCCGGGAAAGCCGTGAAAGCCGGCCACGCCATCGTCGCCTTGAAAGAAGACAGCTTCCGCTCGAACGGCTTGAGTTTGGCCCGCAAAATAATGGAAAAACACTTTGGAAAAAACTGGCACGAAGAAGACCGCAAACTCGCCGAACAAATCCTTTCACCCTCCAAGCTGTACACGCGGTTTGCCGTGTCCCTGTTTGGCGGCGTGGACGGCCAACCCGCGGCACACGTCTCCGCCATGGCGCATGTCACCGGCGGAGGAATTCCCGGCAAACTCGGGCGGGCACTCAAGCCATCCGGCGGCCTTGGAGCAGAACTTTCCGATCTTTTTGAGCCCTGCAACGCCATGAAGACCCTGATTGAAATGGGCGGCGTTGCCGAATCGGAAGCCTACAAGGCGTGGAACATGGGCAACGGATTTCTCGTGGTAACGGATGAACCGGATGCCGTGCTGAAACAAGCCAAGAAATTCAAGCTGGAAGCCAAGACCGTTGGCCACGTCACCAAGACACCCGCGGTCCACATCAACGGAAAAGAATGACCATGGAACGACGTCTTTTTACTGCAAGAAATTTTGCGCAAGAAGTAGCGCAGGAAGTGCGCGAACAAGGATTAAGCGCCCACGTCGTGGGCAATGAAGAAACGGGTGTGTTCGTGCACGTTCCGGTGAACGACGAGAAGGTTACTGAACATGAAATTCAGATGCGTCTTGGACATGCGGTACATGCCATTCAAAGCGCGCACGAAAACGCATTCAGTCGGCATCGAAAAGCCATACGACACCTCTCGTCCACGGGCCAAAGCCTCCGGCAAATGCTTGGTGTCTGCCCAGTCAGAACGGAGGACACGCCAACGTATCATCGAAGCGCCAGCATCGGCTACATTCTGGCCGGAAAAGACAATCCAGACGGGACTATGATTCTTACCCAATTAAGGCGTGAAATCTGAAAACAACCAAGACAAGAAAAAACTGAGTTGAGGAAACAAAAAAAATGAGGCCAAAATCGTACCGTGCCCGCAGGACGGAGCGAACCAGCATCAGCAACTTTCGCGAGGACCTCATTGGGCTCTTAAGCCAGCACGCTTCAAACGGACTAATCAAATCAGCCAACGCCCAAGCCGGCATGCCGGTTCGAGTGCTTCTAGAGCATTCCACGGTCAGCCACCGCAACCAAGTTCACGCTGACTTAAGCCGCCTCAAGGCAGATTATGAAGCGAAAATAGGCAAAAGCGGAGGCCTTGTTGATTTACAAAAGGAAGAACAAGGCCCATTTCTTTGGCTCACGTTGGCGCCATTGGAAACCACGACGCACGGCCGCATCACCCCTGACCTGCTTGCGGACTTGATTGAAACCAACGTCAACGCCAGACGGCGGAAAAAACCGGAGGCTGAAAAAAATGGATGAAGTGCACCAAACCGTTGAATTTGAAGGCGTTTCGCCAAAACAGTGGTACGACGCGTACATGACGTCCAACGGCCACACCCAGTCAACGGGCGGCACCGCGAAAATCGACGCGAAAGTCGGCGGCAAGATGACGGCGTGGGACGGCTACATCTGGGGAAACTTTACAGAGCTGGTTTCGGGAAACAAAATCGTTCAGACGTGGAGAACCTCCGAGTTTCCGGACGACGCGCCGGACTCCCAGCTCGTCTTCACGATCAAAAAGACGGCGAATGGATGCCAAGTGACTTTGGACCACACGAACATTCCCAAAGGCCAAGGGAAAAGTTACGACGCGGGTTGGAAGGACCACTATTTCGAGCCCATGAAGGAGTACTTCGCCCAAGCGTGAAAGGCCAATCGGTTTACACCGTCTCAATGGTGGACGCCGGAGGGGCTGGAACCACGGTGGCCGGCCTTCCGCGAATCAATTCCATGTGCTGGATCTTGGCCGCAATGCTTGCCTCGGACGCAATGTCTTTGCGGTAGCGGAATCCCTTGAGGTCCAATTGGCTTAAGGCGTTCTCGGCCTTCTGGTACGCTTCAGCCACGTTGGCTCCCAGGGCGGTCAAGCCAAATCCCCGCGAGCCGGTGGTGAAGCGTTTTCCGTTTTTTTGTTCCACGCCGGAATAGAACAACTCCACGTCGGAAAGCTTGGATTCATCCAAGGAAAACTCGAATTGGTCTTTGCGTTCCGGATAGCCTTCCGGCACCACGTACTTGCACACCGAGGCTTGCGGCTCGAATTCCACTTTGAAGCGCTCGAGTTCCACGTCCACGATGGCTTTGCACACGTCATGGAAATTGGTTTTCATCAGCGGCAAGACGTTCATGGCTTCCGGATCCCCAAGGCGCGCGTTGTACTCGATGACAAACGGCCCGTTTCTCGTCAACATGAATTGCGCGTACAAAACGCCTTTGAAGGCCTCGCCCGTCTTTGCTTTCACGCCGGACACCGTTTTTTCAACTACGTTTAACGCCGCGTCGTACTCCTCATCGGAGACAAAGGGAAGCCGTCCATCCTCGCACGTGTACGTGCCCATGCCGCCCGTCATGGGCCCCAAATCGCCGTCATATGCGGGCTTGTGGTCCTGGCACAACGGCATGGCCGCAAAAGACTCGCCGTCCACGAAGCACTGAAGCGAAAATTCTTCGCCTTCCAGCTTTTCCTCAATCACGATTCCTCCGATTCGGTCGGCGGCGATGGCCTCCTCGGCGTACGCTTTGGCTTCCTCGCGGTCTTTCAGTTGGCTGCCCAAGACTTTCACGCCTTTTCCGCCGGTCAACCCCATGGGTTTGATGACGAAATCGTATGGAACGACGTCAATGTGGTTTTTGGCGGACTCCGCGTCGGTAAAGCATTCAAACCGCGGACAGGCATGCCCCACGTACTCTTTCATGAATTCGCGGGCAAACGCCTTGTCGCTTTCCAGCCTCGCCACGGTCTTAAGCGGAGCAATGGCTGGCACACCCACTTCCTGAACGGCGTCCGCCACCCCCGCGGCAATGGATTCGTCGCCCGCCACCCACACATAGTCCGGGTCGATGCGTTCGGCGTGTTTGGCCACGGTCTGTGCATTGGTGATGTCCACCACGTGGTGCTCTTTGGAACAGGAAATGATGCCTGGATTGGCAAACGGAATGAGGCTGTAGACTTCCACCCCGCTTTGATGAAATTTTTTAGCCAACGCGTGGCCCCGTCCGATGGCGGCCACAAGCAGTACCTTAGACATACGCGCTTCCCACCTTTTTGCGCTCGTTGGCGCGAACAGCCTCCAACTTCTTGCGCACGTCCACCGGAATCTCCGTGGGGTAATCCCCATCCAGGCACGCCGTGCAAAGTCCTTTCACGCCCAACGCTTTTTTCAGCCCGTCCAGGGACTGGTACGTCAACGCGTCGGCGCCCAGCTTCTTTCGGACGCCATCCTCGTCTTTTTCCGTGGCGGCCACCAGTTCCGATGGAATCGGAAAATCAATGCCGTAAAAGCAAGGGTACTTGATGGGCGGACACGTGGACGCCAAATGCAGGGTTTTGGCATCCTTCTTGACGAGTTTGACGATGCGCCGGGCCGTGGTGCCCCGCACAATGGAGTCATCCACCATCAACACGTGCTTTCCTTTCACCACGCTTTTGACGGTGTTGAGCTTCACGCGCATGGCGCGTTCGCGGCCTTCCTGAGTCGGCATGATGAACGTCCGGCCAATGTAGCGGTTCTTGATCATGCCTTCCGCCAAAGGCTTGCCCAATTCTTCAGCCAATCCGGCGGCCGCCGGACGCGACGTGTCTGGAACCGCCATGACCAAGTCCGCATCGCTTCGCTCAATGGCCTTGGCCAATTGTTTTCCAAGAGCGATGCGGGTTTCGTACACGCTTTTACCCTCCAAAACGGAGTCCGGACGCGAAAAGTACACCCACTCAAACATGCAGTGCCTCGGCGCTTTGGGGAGAAGCACTTTCTCGTGAATGATGCCTCCGGGTTCCACGAACACGGCTTCGCCGGGCAACAAATCACGCACCAACTCAAAGCCCATGGCATCCAGTGCCGCGGACTCGGAAGCAAACGCCACGTCGTTGCCGCGCTTTCCCATGACCAAAGGGCGGTTGGCGTGGGGGTCCCGGAAAGCCAAAAGCCCGAGTCGTTCGACCACGGCGACAATGGAGTACGAGCCGTTGACGTCCTTCATGAACGACAAAACCGCGTCAAAAACGGATGCCACGTCCAAGTGCTTGTCCTGGCTTAACTTATCGGAAAACAAGTGCAACAAAATCTCGGAGTCACAGCACGACTGGATGCGCTCCCGAAAAACCTGCTCCCAATCCAGGTAATTGACCGTGTTGCCGTTATGCGCGAAAGCGATGGCGTGCGGAATGTCGACGACAAACGGCGACATGTCCAACAAAGGAGTGCTTCCCGCGGTGGCATACCGCACGTGCCCGATACCCGCTTTCCCACTTAAACGCGAGAGGTTGTCCTCGGTGAAAACCTCGGAAACCAGTCCCAAACCCTTTTTTAAATTAATTCGGACCTTGTCAAAACACGCGATTCCCGCGGAATCCTGGCCCCGGTGCTGAACGGCCAATAGGCCCTGGTAAATGTCCAAGGCGACGTTGTCCTGGCCGATGACTCCTACGATGCCGCACACGGAAGGCGTCCCACCCAGTTGTATCTAAGGCGGCAAACCCTTTTATAGCAATCCGTGAAAACCCACGAAACTCTAAACCGGTTTAATGGCGGAAGTGCCGCATTCCCGTGAACACCATAGCCAGGCCCAGTTTGTCGGCTTCGGCAATGACGTTCTGGTCCTTCAGCGAGCCACCGGGGTGCATGACGGCCGTGATGCCGGCCTTGGCCGCCAGTTGGATGCCGTCGGGAAAAGGAAAAAACGCGTCGGAAGCCATCACGGCGCCTTGCAGGGACAGTTTGGCCTCTCCGGCTTTCATTACGGCGATTTTTACCGAATCCACTCGGCTCATCTGACCGGCTCCCACTCCCACGATTTGGCGGTCTTTCGCAAAAACGATGGCGTTGGATTTGGCGTGCTTGCAGAACCGCCACGCGAAATCCAAGTCGTCTTTTTCCGAAGCGCTGGGAAGCCGTTTGGACACCGTCCGAACTTCCTGGTAAAGCTGGTCATCGGTTTCCTGGAACAAAATCGAGCCCCCAATGGAGCGCAGTTCCCGTGGAAGCGGCGCATCCCAGACATTCGACGCATCCAAGAGCCGGCGGTTGGGTTTCTGGACTAAAATTTCCAAGGCGGTTTGGTCAAAGTCTTTTGCCACGATGACTTCCACGAACCAGTCCTTGAGTACTTCAGCGGTTTCGGCGTCCACGCGGCCATTGAAGGCGTACACGCCGCCGAATGCCGAAACGGGATCCGCCTTCAACGCTTTTTTCAAGGCCGACGCGAGGTTTTCGTCCTGCGCCCCGCCGCACGGGTTGTTGTGCTTGACTACCACCGCCACCGGGTCCTCAAATTCCCGGGCGATGCGGTACGCGGAATACGCGTCAAGCCAATTATTGTACGACATGGGTTTTCCGGACAAAAGTTCCGCTTGGGCCAGTCCCGTCTTCCAGGAGTAAAGCGCGGCTTTCTGGTGGGGGTTCTCTCCGTAACGCAAGTCGGCGACTTTCCTGAGGTGACGAGTGGCCGACGAAGGGAAGTCCACGTCCTGCTCGTTTTGGAATTGCGTGCAAATCGCGGCGTCATACGCCGCCGTGTGCTCAAAGGCCTTGACCATAAGTTTTTCCCTGGTTTCAAACGAAAGGCGGCCATTGAACTCCGACAATTCCTTTTCCAAAGCCGAGTAGTCGTTCGGGTCGCACACCACGGCCACATGCTCAAAGTTCTTGGCCGAAGCGCGAAGCAACGCGGGGCCGCCGATGTCGATGTTCTCGATGACGTCCTCGCGCGTCACGCCTTTTTTGGAAACGGTTTCCTGGAAGGGATACAAGTTGACGACGACCAAGTCAATGCCGGACACGCCGTGCTTTTCAATGGCGGAAACGTCCTGGCTTAACTGGCGTCGGTACAGTATGCCGGCGTGCACCTTGGGGTGAAGCGTCTTGACGCGGCCGGAAAGCATTTCTGGAAAACCCGTGTAATCGGATACGTCCACCACCGGCACGCCGTGCTTCTTGATGAGTGCCGCGGTTCCACCCGTGGAAATGATTTGCACGCCCAAGCCGTGCAAAAACGAGGCGAATTCGCCGACGCCATCCTTGTTGTAAACGCTGATGAGCGCCCGCTTGACGTCGATTTGTTTTTCAAACATACGCAATAGCCGATTTGGTCGCAAAACCGCTTAAAGCTTTGCCTGCACGGCCTCCTTTCCCAAAACGAATTCCAGGCCGTCCAAGCCCAAAAATGCGTCCAAGAGTTCGCGGACGCGGCCCACGTTTCGGTTGGCCTGGCCTTCGCTTAAAACGCCTTTTTCGACGGAGGCGTGCGTGTGCCAGGAATGCGTGGCCAACACCACGTAAGGCTCGTTTTGGGAAACCGCTTGTTTCACGGCCAACACGTAGTCCTCCACCGCTCTTTTTCCCTCCATGAGCGGCCACAAGTATCCCGACAACGCCTTTGCGTTTTGGTCCCTCCAACTCGGCAAAAACAATTCCGGCAACGGCGGTTTTTCCAACTCGCCGGCCACGACGGAGGAATCGTACGCGAAACCGTTCTGGCCAAGCATCTCCAACAACGCCACGTCCCAATGCAGGTACGGCGCCCGGAACCCGTAAACCCGGCTTTCAAACAACTCCTCCAACTCCGTCTTGGCCTTTTGAAGGATGACGCGGCGCTTTACCGCAGGCAATGGACGGCCCGTTTTTTTGCCGGTGAAATCCTCGTGGTCAAACCCGTGGCACGCCACTTCGTGGCCCAACCACACGGGGCCAATGCGTTTGGCCGTGGCGGCCTCGAAAAAAAAAGTGGTAGGCACCGAAAGTTCGTTGACCAACTCCAGGAGAGCGAAAAAGCCTTTCTGGGAAGACTCAAACGACGGCTCGAAGTGGTGCTTTGAGCCGCCCACATGCGAACCGTTTATGGGCCACGCCACATCGCGGTCCACATCCACCGTAAAAACCAACTTGGTCATTCTTCGTAGCCTTGCGTTATCCTTGCCTTATTGAATTCTCATTCGTTCCAGCCTGCAAGCCATTCCGCTTTTGGTACGCCCAAAACGTGTTCTCTAAAAGCAATGCGATGGTCATGGGCCCGACTCCGCCAGGAACCGGCGTCAACAACGAGGCAATTTTTACCACGGAGTCAAAGTCCACGTCCCCGCGAAGCCTTCCCTTTTCCCGGGTGGTGCCCACATCGATGACCACGGCCCCGTCCTTGACGTGCTTTTCAGTGATCAGACCGGCTTTGCCCACCGCCGCCACCAAGACGTCGGCTTGCCGCGTGATTTCCTCCAGTTTCTTGGTCTTGGAGTGGCAAATCGTCACCGTCGCGTCCTCCCGCAACAACAAAAGCGCCAACGGCTTTCCCACGATGTTGCTCCGGCCCACTACCACGGCGTGCTTTCCTTTGAGCGCGACGCCGGCTTCCGACAGCATCCGCATCACTCCCTTGGGCGTGGCCGGCACAAAACCCTCCAAACCCAGCAAAAGCTTTCCCTGGTTTTGAGGGTGGAACCCATCCACGTCCTTTTCCGGCGCTACCGCTTCAAGCACTACTTCCTCGTTGAGGTGCTTGGGCAAAGGCAGTTGCACCAGGATGCCGTCCACGGTGGTTTGGCGGTTGAGTTCCCGTATTTTCTTGAGCAATTCCTCCTGCGGAATGGATTCCTCCAATTGAATGAGTTCCGAATGAAAGCCGGCTTCCTGGCAAGCCTTGTGCTTCATGGACACGTAAACCTGCGACGCAGGGTCCTCACCCACTAAAATCGCGGCCAAGCCGGGCGGCCGGCCGACTTTTTTGGCCAGTTCCGCGGCTTTCTGCGCCAAGTCCTCGCGGATCTTCTCGGCAACGGGTTTGCCCTTCAAAATCGTGGCGGCCATGAAAAGCCATTAATGCACGAAACCCATATTAGGCTTTATGCCTCCAGCCCCTCCCAAACCCCTGCGCGTGGCCATCCTCATGAGCGGCAAAGGGTCGGTGGCGAAATCCATTCTGGAAAGCGAAGAAAACGGCCGCTCGTATCAAGTGGTCTGTATTTTCACCGACAACCCAAAATCCAATGCCAAAGCGCTTGCCAAAAAGTTCAAAATTCCCTGCGAGGAAAACGATTTGGTCGCCTTCTACAAAAAAAAAGGCAAGCCGAAGTCCGACTTGTCGCTTCGCGCCGAATTTGACAGCATCACCATCCGAAAACTCCGGAGACACGACCCCGACGTGCTGGCCTTTGCGGGGTACATGGCCATCGCCTCCACGGTGTTGGTCAACGCGTTTTTGGGCATCAACGTACACCCCGCCGACTTATCCATTGCAAACGAAACCGGCAAACGCAAATACGCCGGCGCGCACGCGGTACGCGACGCGATTTTGGCCGGCGAAAAACAGCTTCGCGCCACCACGCACGTGGTGTCTGAAGAAGTTGACGGGGGCCCCATTCTGATGCGCTCCAATCCCGTGGCCGTGAAACTCCCGAAAGGATTCGACCCGCAAAACAAAACGCAAGTCGAAAAAGTCGCCCTCCAACACCAAGAACGCCTCAAAAAAGCCGGCGACTTCGTCATTTTTCCGCAAACCCTCAAAGGCATTGCCGACGGCACGCTGCGTCCGTCAACCAACGGACGCTTTAATAAGCAAAAAAACCATTGATGGCATACGGTGGGAAAAACCGTGGCCTCCTTCGGGTTTAACGACTATTTGTCGCCCTTTTCGTGGCGGTATGGCTCGGAGGCCATGCGGTCGATTTTCTCGGAACACCACAAGCGCCTGACGTGGCGCAAGACCTGGCAAGCCCTCGCATACGCGCAAATGCAAGCCGGAATGGTGACCAAAGCCGAGTACCAAGACATCGAAAAACACGTACCCGACGTTGACGTGGAAAAAGCCCTTGAATTGGAAAAACAAATCCGCCACGACATGGTCGCTGAACTGAAAACGTTTGCATCCCAATGCAAAACCGGCGGCGGAAAACTGCATGTAGGCGCCACGTCCATGGACATCCAGGACAACGCCGACGTGCTCCGCCAAAAGCAAGCCATCCAACTCTTGGCCCAACGCACGGCTTCCACGCTTTTCGCCCTTCACCGGCTCATCGAGAAGTACGCGGACACGCCGTGCGTGGCGTACACGCACTTGCAAGCCGCCGAACCCACGACCCTCGGATACCGCTTTGCCGTCTGGGCCCAAGACCTGCTTGCCGACCTTTTAACCCTGGAATGGCTGCTTTTGGTTTTGCAATCGAAGGGCCTGAAAGGCGCCGTCGGCACGTCGGCGAGCTTTCTTGAACTCTTGAAAGACGAAAAAAAAGTCGAGAAACTGGAATCCGATTTCCTGGAAAAACTGGGATTGCAAGCCTTTGACGTGGCCACGCAAACCTATCCCCGCAAACAAGACTTGATCCTGGCCGATTGCCTGGCCGGATTGGCGCAGACGCTCCACAAAATCGGTTTGGACGTGCGACTCCTGCAAATGCAGCAGGAACTCCAGGAACCCTTCGACAAAAAGCAAGTGGGTTCCAGCGCCATGCCGTTCAAACGCAACCCCATGGCTTCGGAACGAATGTGTTCACTTGCGCGCCTCGTTGCAGCCTCACCCATCATCGCGTGGGAGAATGCGGCAAACAACGCATTGGAGCGGACGCTGGATGATTCCGCCAACCGCCGCATTTGGATGGAACAGGATTTCCTTGCGCTTGACGAAATGCTGCTTTTGTCCCACCGTATTCTAAACGGACTGCAAGTCAACGACGCCGTCGTGCGAAAACACCTCGACGTGCACGCGCCGTTTGCCTTGACGGAAGTGCTCCTCATGGACTACGTAAAAAAAGGCGCGTCCCGGCAAGTGGCCCACGAAAAACTCCGCGAGGAAAGCATGGCCGCCTGGGAACAAGTCCTTCAAGGAAAAGACAATCCGCTCAGAAAGAGGGTGTCGCACGTGGACATCAAAAAACACGTCGGCTTGTCCGCGAAAAAAGCGAAGCGCTTGGCCGCCAGGCTGAAACAAAAGCTGTCCGACTACAAGGAGTCCACGGTCGACGCGAAATTCTAGGTTGACGCCCATGAAAAGCACGGTCATCATTGGCGCCCAGTGGGGCGATGAAGGCAAAGGAAAAATCGTCGACTACCTTTGTAAGGAATACGATGTCGTGGTCCGCTACCAGGGCGGCAACAACGCGGGACACACCGTGCACGCCGGCGGCCAAGTCTTCAAACTGCAGCTCATGCCCTCCGGCGTCATCCGAAAAAAACGGAGCCTCATTGCCTCCGGCGTGGTCGTGGACCCCAAGGTGCTGAAAAAGGAGTTGGACACCCTTGAAAAAATGGGGTTAAGCATCGGCCCCAGCCTGTTGGGCGTGGACTTTCGGGCGCACGTCATCATGCCCTGGCACTTGTACTGGGACGCGGCCCGAGAAAGCGGGTCCCACAAAATCGGTACGACGGGAAGAGGCATTGGACCGGTCTACGAGTCCAAGGCCGCGCGGTGGGGCATCCGCATGGAGGACCTGGTCAACCCCGTCCAACTTGAAGCCGCGTTGGACAAATCCTATCCGGTTCACGCCAAAACCTTGAAGGAAATCTTCAACGTCCAACAATTGCCCTCAAAAGAAAAAACGTTCCAGGAATACGCGGAACTTGGAAGACAACTGGAACCCTATCTTTGCGACGCGTCCCAGGAAGTCGATGGCGCGCTTGACGCCGGAAAAAACGTCTTGTTCGAGGGCGCGCAAGGCGTCATGCTGGACAACAACTTCGGCACCTACCCCTACGTCACCTCCTCGCAACCCGTTGCCGGCAACGCGTCGGCGTCCACCGGCGTCTCCCCAAAGAAAATAAAGCGCGTGGAAACCGTGGTCAAGGCGTACACCACGCGCGTGGGCGCCGGACCGTTTCCCACGGAAATCCAGGGAAACGCCGGGGAAACGCTTCGCGACAAAGGCAAGGAATTCGGAACCGTGACAGGCAGGCCGCGGCGCGTCGGGTGGCTGGATTTAACCATCATCCGGTTGGGAAACCGACTCAACGGCTACGACGGCATGCACGTGACGAAACTGGACATCCTCTCGGATTTAGACGAATTGCCGGTGTGCACCGCCTACCAATCCGGCGGAAAAACCTACGACTATTTTCCAACCCGCCACTCTGTTTTGGAAAAAGCAAAACCCGTGTACGAGACCCTGAGCGGCTTCAAGGACGCCGACTGGAACGCCGTGTGCCGCGAAGGAAAATCAAAAGGCTTTGACGCGTTGCCCCTTCAAGCCAAAAAATACGTGGCCTTCATGGAAAAGCACGCTGGCGTGCCCGTGCTTTCCGTGTCCGTGGGACCCAACCGCGAAGACATCATCGTCCGGAGGGAATCCGAGCCGTGAAACTGCTTCACAAAGGAAAAGTAAAAAACGTGTACGAAGTCGACGAGCACACCCTGGAATTTGAGTTCTCCAACCGAGTGTCCGTGTTCGACAAAATCATTCCCTCTGACATCCCCTTCAAAGGCGAAACGCTCTGCCGCACGTCGGCGTACTGGTTTGACGTCTGCCGGAAAGCCAAAATCCCAAGCCATTACCTCAAAACCACCGGCCCCAATCAGATGCAAGTCAAGCGCGTGAACGTGATTTACGACTACTCCCAAATCACTCCCAAAACCACCAACTACCTCATTCCGTTGGAAGTCATCGTCCGCTATTTCGCCTACGGCTCGCTTTTCGACCGCCTCCAGGACGAAAAAGTCAAAGCCGAGGACATCGGTTTCCCGGAGGGCCACGCCGTGAAAAAAGGCGAGACGCTGCCGGAGCCCTTTTTTGAAGTCACCACGAAACTGGAGAAGACCGACCGGCCGCTGACGAAAGAAGAAGCCATGAAAATTTCCGCGTTATCCATCGACCAGTGGAATGAACTGAGGGAAGCCACGCTGCGCATCGACGAGCAAATCAACGACCACGTCAAGAAACGCGGACTCATCCACGTTGACGGCAAAAAAGAGTTCGCGTTGGACGAGAACCGGGAACTCATAGTGGTGGACACGTTCGGCACCGCCGACGAGGACCGCTTCTGGGACGCCGCCGAATTTGAGAAAGGAAACCACGTCGAGAAAAGCAAGGAGTTTGTTCGAAGCCACTACAGGGAAACCGGGTACCACGAAGCCTTGTACGCCGCCCGAAAAGCCGGAAAAGCGGAACCAGACATCCCCCCGCTTCCCAAAGAAAAGATTGAAGAAACCAGCCGGCTCTACATTGAATTGTTCGAACAGTTGACCGGAGAGAAATTCAGGTGATTGGACATGGGTAAGATCATCATCGCCATGGGCTCCAAAAGCGACTTGCCGTTCGCCCAACAAATCGGCTCCGCGGCAAAAGAATTCGGCGTATCCGTTGAATACCGGATTGCTTCCGCCCACCGAACCCCGAAAAAAGTTTTGGAATTGGCCGAAACGGCCAACCAATCCAAAGAGCCCACCGTTTTTGTCGCCGTCGCAGGCCTCTCCAACGCCTTATCCGGAATGCTGGCATGCGCCACGTTCTGGCCCGTCATCACCTGCCCACCGGGCACCGAAGCGGTTGACGTGTGGTCTTCGCTTCGCATGCCGCCCGGCGTTTCGCACGGCACGATCCTGGGAGCCGAAAACGCGGCCGTGTACGCCGCCAAAATCCTGGCCGTGAACGACTTGGCCCTACGGAAAAAAGTCGCCGGCTACCTCAAAAAGAAAGCCGAAAAGCTGAAAAAAGACGACCAAGGGCTTTAACGAACTATGCTGGAAGTCCGAGCCATTAAACCCGAAGAAATCCACGCCGCCTTGGAACTCCACCAACAAAAATGGAAGCCCGACCACCACCTCGTCATCGACGACAAAACCATCCAACGCCACATGAAAGCCAACCCCGAATTCCAAATCGGCGCGTTCTTTAAGGGAAAACTCATTGGCGTGGTGACCACCGCGCGATTCGATCAAGCCCAGCTTCCACGAAACCCGTCGTATGAAGACATTCGCATGAAAACCAAGCCCGACGGCGACACCCAGGCATGTTTCATCCTTTCCACCAAGATGCCCAGGGAGTTCCGTGAAGCCATCCAAAGGGAACTAGACGCCCACGCCTTGTTGGACGGCGTCGAGAAAAAAACCATTGGGGCCCTCATCATCAAGAAAGTCGCCCAAATGCGGGTCCAACAGAAAATCCCCCATTTATGGGCCGCCAGCACGCCCGCGGATTTGAAACCCGATCCATCCGGCAAACCCGCCACCCTCGAAGAAGTCCAAGCCCACCTGGATGAAGGAACCGATAGCGTGATTTTCGGACACCACCACGTCCTGGGCGCGCGCGTCAAGAAAATCGTGCCGGGCGGCCGCCCCCACTCGCCGAACTTGTCCGGACGCGGGGGCCTGGTCATCATGGACTACGGGCCGCTGCCCATCACGCCAGAGGACGCCGCCCAAAACGTCCAAGACCGCATGCAAGGCCTGAACTTCTACGACCGGGAGAAAAGCCAATCCGTACCGGCCATGACGGCCACGACGAAAACCCGAGAAGGCCACGTCGTCAGCATCGAATTGCCGATGGGCGTGGCAAACACGGAATTCCGGCGATTCATCCACGCCGTCCAAACCCACGCGGAAAACGTCGAAAAGGAAAGCCGCTCCGCCGGAAGCCCCCTGCACGCGGAAGTCAGCCATGCCGGCCTCCGCCTCATCCACGTCACCTTCAAAGAGAAACCCTGAACCAGTCAGTCCTTGTCTCTGGGACGCTGGAATGGGTCATGCGGCGCGCTTTTGCCCTTGGGTCCTTTTCGTTGAAAACGGTACCGCTTGAACTTCTTTGAGACGCGAACATTTGCATCAACCGAATCGGGGTCCTCGTCCGTTGGCGGAACCGGCGCCGCATCCGGCAACTTCAGGTTCTCCAGGTAGTGACCCAACTGCTTCAAGTGGTGCTCCAAGCCCTCGACGGTGTCCAGCGGCGATTTGACGGGCAAGGAAATGGTGGAATTGAATGGATGCGAAACCGGGACATCAACGTGAATGCCTTGCGCCAACTCCGGGTGTCGGTGCCGGTAAAACGCGCGAATCGCGTGGGGAAGCTGGTCCAACGACTCAACCGGATGTTCGTGCGGGTCAGGTCGGATTCCGAACGTAAATTCGCTTCCAGGAATGAAAATGCTCACCCTTTTTTTCATTGGGTCTTCGTACGCCGCAAAGAGTCCGGCCGCATCGGCTTGGTGGGCATCCGTTTCAAACGCCGTCCCGGCATACTTCAAGTACGTGTGCCGCAACGCGCTTTCAAGATCCGCAAAAGCCAAGTTTCCCAAACGCACGCGGAAGGCGTGGAAACGGGGAAAACCCTGCGGCAAAAAGCTTTCATCGTGAATGACTTCCCCTTCTGGATTCAGCCGCCGGTGGATTTGCTTGACGAGTTCCAGAAACAATTGGTCATTGACGGCCTTGTCGCCACCGAACCCCGCATACGGAAAAAGCACGTCGTACGAACCATCCTCGTTGTCGTGCACGTTGATGGTGGGCGCGTGCGCCGGCGGCAAACGGGAAAGGCGCTCCAAATTCAGCTTCTTTCTTCCCGCCAGCCGCGTGTAAAACCCAAACGGCCCCTGCGTGTTGGCGGGTTGGCGGTATTGTGCGGCCCGCTCCGACGGAATCGAGTCCAAGTACGCCGGGCTGAACGCCTCCAAAAAGTGCACCAACGCCAGCGCCTGCTGTTTTTCCACGTACCGCCGCCTTTTTTCCTCCGGCAACCCCGACTGCGTGTTCTCGTTGTGGACGACGTCCAAACCCTTGATCATCATGGCTTGAATGTCCAAGGGATTGAGAAACTCCGGCGCGTAGCCCTGCCGCTCAAAGCGCTTCAACATGTTTTGGACTTCCACGGGCTCCCAACGCGCCGAATAATTGCGTCCACGGAGAAACGTCATGCGCTTTCGGGCCGCCAACCCCAGTTTATGCTTTTTTTCCAAGAGAACGTCTTTTTCGGTGGGTTCCGCGTGGTAATCGTCGCTCCAAGCGTTCACGACTTTGCCGTTGCGGAAACGAAAGTTGGACAACCGGTAAACAAGGTAAGCCACGTTGTCGCCGAATTGCCGTTGAATGTCGGACAATTTGACTTTTCCATCCTCCACGGTGTCGTGAAGCAACGCCGCGCACACGGCTTCCCACGACATGGCGGTTTGCGCCGCCCAAATCGCGGTATGCACGGGATGCGTCCAATACGGTTCTCCGGAAGCCTGCCGCGTCTGACCCTCGTGGGCTTGGTGCATGACCCGAAACGCCGCCTTGATTTTTCCTTGAATGCGCTGGAGAACCTCGCGCGGTGGCTCCATGGCCTTGGGGGCGCTCAAGGGAACCCGATGCCAAACGGAAAACTGACGGAGAATTTCCTGCAAATGATACTCGGGATTGGGGTCAATCTCGGATGGAATCAGCCGAAAACGGTGCACGTCGGTTGCGGAACCGAAGAACCGCGACTCGCGGCTCCAAGGAATCTGTTCGGCAACCGATGACAACTTATTCGGGGAAAACTTCACCGCCATTGAGAAACAGGCGCAACGGATGGATAAAAAGGCTATATTCCGCAACCCGGCAAGCCCGTTGTTTGACGAGCATCCATACGGCTATAAATGAAGAACAAAATGGTTTTAGCGTATGGAACACGCGGCCCTCAGCCACGCGTTGCCGGCCGTTCAAGAGGAAGCCGAACGCCTCTACGGAAAACTCCGCCACCTAGGCTGGACCATGCAGGAATGCCAGCTTTACGCCCCACTGACCTTGGAAATCAACCAACTCAAAAAACAAAGAAACGCGATTGTCTTGGGCCACTCGTACCAAACTCCAGACATCATTTACGGCATCTCGGATTTCGTCGGCGACTCGTTTGAACTCTCCAAAAAAGCGTCGGAAACCAACGCCGACACCATCGTTTTCTGCGGGGTCCGCTTCATGGCCGAAACCGCCAAGATTTTGTCGCCCGAAAAGACCGTCCTGCTCCCCGCTCCCGACGCCGGTTGCTCTCTTTCCGAATCCATCACCGCCCAAGACGTACGCGACCTCAAGAAAAAGCATCCCGGCGCGCCGGTGGTCATGTACGTCAACACCTCCGCGGACGTCAAAGCCGAAGCCGACGTGTGCTGCACGTCCGCCAACGCCCTGAAAATCATCAACCACTTGCCTGACGAAAAAATCATTTTCCTGCCGGACCAATTCATGGCCCAAAACCTCGCGAAGCTCACAGACAAGAAAATCATTGGCTGGCACGGAAAATGCATTGTGCACGACGAGTTTGACGCGGAAAGCGTCAAGGCCGTTCGAAAAGCCTATCCGGGCGTGAAAATCGTGGCCCACTCGGAATGTCGGCCCGAAGTCATCTCCGAAGTGGATGGCATGGGCGGCACCTCCGACATGATCCGCTACGTGAAGACCTCCGACGCGTCCACGTTCATGCTGGTCACGGAATGCGGGTTGGGCGACCGCATGCGCGCCGAGTTCCCAAAAAAGCAAATCGTCGGAACCTGCTCGCTCTGCCCCTACATGAAAAAGAACAACCTCATCAACGTGCTTTCCGCGCTGAAGAACCCGTCGGAAGACCAAGTCATTGACGTGGACGAAACCGTGCGGCGTAAAGCCAAAAAGGCGTTGGACCGCATGTTCGAATTGTCGTGAAAACAGGCTATGCGCATCGGATTGATTGGTTTGGGCGCCATCGGATCGTTTCTCGTCCAGCACTTGCCCGAACACGCGTTCTTGGTTTGGGACGCCGACCGCGCCAAAGCCGAAAAAACGGTCCAAGAAAAAAAGTTCAAGAACGTGAAACTTGTCACGCGGATGGAGGACATCACGGACGTGGACCTCGTCGTGGAAGCCGCATCCCAGGAAGTCGTGCCCTACCTCACGCATGGTTTGCGTCAAAGCGACGTGCTGGTCATGTCCGTTGGTGCATTCACCGACGACTACGTGCTGAACCTCCTGATAGACGCCGCGGAAAAAAGCGGGCACATGCTCTTTATTCCGTCCGGCGCCATCGGCGGATTGGACGTGCTACAAGCCTGCCGGCCACAAACCGTAACCCTTGAAACCCGCAAAAACCCCCAAAGCCTGGACCGAAGCGACGAAAAAGAAACCGTGGTCTTTGACGGTTCGGCGCGCGATGCCTGCCGAGAATTCCCGAAAAACGTCAACGTCGCCGCCACGTTGAGCCTGGCTGGCATCGGGTTTGACCAGACGCGCGTGCGCGTCATTTCGGATCCGAAAACCACGAAAAACACGCACACCATCCGAATTGAAGGCGAAACCGGCAAGTACGCGTTCACATTTGAAAACACGCCTTTGGTCGAAAACTCGAAGACCAGTGCCTTGGCGGCGTACTCCGCGCTCTGGGCCATCCAGCGGAAAGATGCGCGCATCCAAATAGGCTGAAACCATGTTGCCGCAAGACCTCCAAAAAAAACTCATCGGCTTTCTTCAAGACGACCACTACCAAAACGACGTCACGTCCAACGCCACCCCTGAAAGAACGGCCAAAGCGGTCATCGTCGCCCGAGAGCCAGGCGTGTTGGCCGGCTTGGAGGAAGCCCAATTTCTTTTCGAGCACGTCGGCCTGAACGCAAAAAATCTGGCCCAAGACGGCACGCACCTTGAATCCAACCAACCCGTGCTAGAGATTCACGGAAACAACCGCGACATTTTGCGCGTCGAGCGAACGGCGCTCAACGTATTGGGTCGCATGTCCGGCGTGGCCACCGCCTGCAAAGGGATGCAGGACGTGGTGAACGACCACACAAAAATGGCTTTGACGCGAAAAACCATGCCGGGATTCGGCGCGTTTGACAAGAAAGCCGCGCACATCGCGGGCATCTGGCCGCACCGCCTCCACCTGGAAGAAGCCGTGCTAATCAAAGAAAACCACCTACGCTTTTTTGCTTCCCCCGCCGACGCGGTGGCGGCCGGAAAAAAAACCGGGAAATTCGTGGAAATCGAGTGCGAAAGCGTCGACCAAGTCAAAAACGCGGCAACAGCCAAACCCGACCTGATCATGTTGGACAATTTTATCCTTGAAGACGCCGCAACCGCTATCAGGTGGCTGAGGCAAAATGCACCGGACGTAAAAATCGAGGTCTCCGGCGCCATCCAGAAACAAAACCTGGCGGACTACGCCGTCCTGCAACCGGATTATATTTCCATGGGGGCATTGACCAAACACGCCAAAACCCTGGACTTTTCCCTGGACCTGGTGCCCTGACATGCCGCTTGTTGAAAAACTGAAACGCTTTTTTGAAAAATCCGGAAAAACCAATGCCGTGGTCGGCATCTCCGGCGGCATCGACTCGGCGTTGACCGTGTGGCTGTGCGCGCAGGCCCTCGGCCCCAAAAACGTGTACGCCTACTTTCTGCCTTACGTGGACCACCCCGACGACACGAAGCAAACCAATGCGTTTGCCCAATCCTTGGGCGTACACTACCAAGCCGCCTCCATTCGGGCCGCCGCCGACGCCGTCATGAACGCATCTCAGGCCATTGACCCGGTGGACAAGGGTAACATCATGGCCCGCACCCGCATGAATTTCTTGTACTCCAAAGCCCGACAACACAACGCCTTGGTGGTGGGCACCGGAAACAAAAGCGAGCTTTCCGTGGGCTACTTCACGAAATTTGGCGACGGCGGCGTGGACGTTTTGCCCATTGGGTCGCTTTACAAAACGCAAGTCTGGCAAATGGCCAAAAACGCCGGAATCCCAAAATACTTTATCGACAAACCGCCCTCCGCCGGCTTGTGGCCGGACCAAACCGACGAACACGAACTGGAAATGACGTACCAAGAATTGGACGCCATCCTCCAGCTTCTTGACACGAAGCCCAACGAAGCCCTCCAAAAATTCGGGGAAGAAAAAGTGAAAAAAGTTCTGGACCGCATGGAGCAAAACCGTCACAAACTCGACTTGCCGTCGGTCCTATAATTCACGCGGAAACGATTCGTCTCTGCAAATAAGAAATAAACGAGCCGGCCCGCTTTCGCAGAACCGGCCCGAATTGCCTTCCTTTGGGTGTTGCGGTTTAAAGCGTTCACGGCCGCCTTGAATCCGCCACGCCCAACCGAAGGGGGCGAGGCGGAGTAAGCGCCAGGGGGAACGCTTTCCCCCGGGGCTTACGAGTTCAAGTACAAGTCAAACTCATACGGGTGCGGCCGGGTTCCAACGGCGTTGGCTTCCGCGTACTTGAGCGTCAAGTACGAATCCACCAAGTCGTCCGCGAAAATCGGCTTCAAAAAGTCGCGGTCCGACTCCAATTCGTGCAGCGACTCCAATAAGGCGCCAGGCAGTTCCTTGATGCCGTGCTGGCGGCGCTCCGCCACCGTCATGTGGTAAATGTTGGCGTCCACAGGCGCGGGAGGCATGATTTTCTTCTTAATGCCGTCCAAGCCCGCGGCCGCCAGTGCCGCAAACGCCAGATACGGGTTGGCCGTGGGGTCGGGGGCCCGGTACTCCAAGCGTTTGGAGACTTCGTTGGAGAAGTAGTACGGAATGCGGATGCATGCCGACCGGTTGCTCTTGGAGTACGCCAAGTACACGGGCGCCTCGTATCCGGGAACCAGTCTCCGGTACGAGTTCGTCGTGGGATTGCAGAACGCCGCCAGCGAGCGGCCGTGCTCGACGAGGCCGCCGATGTAGTAAATGGCGTTCTGCGACAATTGCGCGTACGTCTCGTTGGCGTCGTAGAATTGGTTCCTGCCGGCGTTCCACATGCTTTGGTTGGTGTGCATCCCACTTCCGTTGTCGCCGAACATGGGTTTGGGCATGAACGTGGCAATCTTGCCGGATTGGTATGCCAGGTTTTTCACCACGTACTTGAACGTCAACAAATTGTCGGCCATGCAGGTGAGCTTGTCAAACCGCATGTTGATCTCGCATTGGCCGGCCGTGGCGACCTCGTGGTGGTGTGCTTCCACCCGGATGCCGAAATCATTCTGCAGGGAGTCGGAAATGCGGCGGCGGAGGTCCTGCAACGTGTCCGCCGGCGGCACCGGGTAATAGCCGCCCTTGAACCCAATGGGGTACCCTTTTCCGGTGGGATTCCACGCGGCCTCAATGGAGCCCACGGAATAGCCTTGGCCCCGATGGGGGTTCGTCGTGTCGTAGTGCACCTCGTCGAAAACGAAAAACTCGGCTTCCGGACCCCAGTAACTGGTGTCAAACCCGTTCTGAGCCAACACTTTTTCCGCGTTCTCGGCCGTATGCCGCGAGTCCTTGGAAAAACGGGAGCCGGAGACTTCCTTGACGCCACAAAAAATTCTAGCCGTATCCTGTTCCCACGGAATCTTGCGGTACGTCTCGGCAATGGGCAACAGAAGCATGTCGGATTCAAAAATTTCCTTGAAACCCTTGATCGACGAGCCGTCCAGCTTCCCGACACCGATTTCAAAGTCTTTTTCGTCCAGGGTGTGCGCCGGAACGCTGATGTGCTGAAGCGCGCCAACCAGGTCCACGAACTGCAAGTCCACCCACGAAATGCGTTCTTCCTTCATGCGGGACAAGACGTCGATTCCCGCCTGCGGTTTAGGCACTTCCACGAACACCTGTTTGCTCATATAACAAAACCACCCACCATTGGCAATTGAATGCACTTTGGATGCCGAAAACCTATAAAAACGTTCAGGTTGAAAAAAGAACAAACGTTTACAAAAGGTTATAAAGAACGAACAAATGTATTAGTTTTGGACTAAAATGAAGGCAAAACTGAATGAGAAAAGACCGCTGGATGAACGCATCCTGGTGGAACTAAAGGCCAACAGCCGCCAGTCCTTCCGATCCATCGCCTCAACGCTGGGGGTCTCGCCGGCCAGCGTCATCCAGCACATCAAGCACTTGGAAGAAAAAGGCATCATCCAGGGATTCGGCGTGGACTTGAATTACCCGGCGCTGGGATACGACTTGATGGGCATCATTCGCGTGACCATCCACAAGGGCGCGCTTTTGAGCGTGCAGAAGGAAATCGCCAAGATTCCGGAAGTCGTTTCCGTCTACGACGTGACCGGGGATGCGGATTCGCTGGTCATTGTCCGAGTAAAGCACCGAGGCGACTTGTCGCGCATCGTCAAGAGAATCCTGAAACTGGACAACGTGGAGCGCTCCAACACGCAAGTCGTTCTCAACGTCATCAAAGAAAACTACCGCATGCAACCCCTGGACCACATCGTCCAATAGGAGGGGCGAGGCCCAGGGCGGGCCAGGGGAACCTGGGTTCCCCGGGGCGACCAAGCGAAAACTACCGCATGCAACCCCTGGACCACATCGTCCAGTGACGCCAAGCCCCCACGCCCCTTCGACCGCCTTTCGAAGCGGTTTAAAGCTTTACCGGCAAAAACCGCTCATGCACATCGCCCTATTGGGTGGCACGTTCAACCCGCCGCACATGGGCCACGTCCACGTCGCAACGCGTTTGTCCAAGCGGTTTGACGAAGTGTGGCTGGTGGTGGCCAACGACCCCAACAAAAAAGAAAAGCCCTACGTCAACCCCCAACACCGACTCGCCATGGCGAAGCTGGCCGTAGCCTCCATTCCAAACGCGAAAGTCAGCGACGTGGAAATCCGCCGCGGCGGCACGTCGTACACCACGGATACGCTCAAGGAACTTTCCGACTCGCACTCCGAACACGCGTTCACGTGGGTCATCGGCGCCGACCTGCTTTCAGACTTTCCGCGGTGGAAGGACTCTGCAGCCTTGGCCCAACGCGCGCGTTTTGCCGTGGTTTCACGGCCGGGCTACCCCATCAAAGCCAAGGCACTGCGCGGATTTTCTCACATTCAAATCATGGCGGATGCAAGCGGCGTGGATGCGTCCAGCACCCAAATACGGCAATGGATCCACGAATCCAAAATGGAAAACGCCAAGGCAAGGCTACCCAATGCTGTAAGCCAATACATTCGCAAGAACAAGTTGTACGGCTAATCAAAGACCGGAATCTTGCCGTTGACGTAGTAATGCATGGCTTTTTCCAACCAGAATTCGACGCGCTGCTTGATCCAGTGCTCGTCCGCGCGTCCGGCCCGCATCTCCCGCGCCACCTTGTGGCCGATTTTAAACTGGAGCGCCGCCCGCGTCCACCAACTCACCGGCTTGCCTTTATTGGTTTCCGCGTCAAAGTAATGCGAAAACCGCGCGCGCTTCTCCAACTCCAAGGCAAGGTACACCATGAGGTCCTCCATCCCCTGTTTTTGGTCCGGCGTAGTGGCGTTGCGCAACGCCATGCCGACTTTGGCTAATTCCACCATCAAGTGCCGGTTGCGGCCCCAGACGTCCACCATAACCAAAACCAACGCCGTCCCGCTATAAAAACG
Organism: Microcaldota archaeon; assembly: GCA_016207165.1. Lineage (GTDB taxonomy): Archaea > Micrarchaeota > Micrarchaeia > Norongarragalinales > Norongarragalinaceae > JACPGT01. The sequence continues at coordinate 96,835 of JACQQD010000009.1, read as the reverse complement.
CCACGGGCCGCGAGGCAAAAAAAATGGTAGCTCGACAGGCGCGGCGCCCCAACGGTTAAATGGCATTCAGGGCATGACAGCAGACGAGGTGCATGAACATGACAAAATTTGTAGTATTGTACTACATGAACGCCGAGGCGGCAGCGCAAGCGCAAAATACGCCCCCGGAAAAACAAGCCGAAGGCATGAAGGCCTGCATGGATTGGGCTGGAAAATGCGGCGACCACTTGGTTGACATGGGAACACCGCTGGGAAACGGGCAAGCCATACAAAAAGACGGGTCCGGCCCCAGCCAAAAAGACGTCGTGGGCTACTCGGTCCTTCAAGCCGAGAACATGGACGAAGCCAAAAAACTCTTGGAAGGCCACCCGCACCTGGGTTGGGCGGAAGGCTGCCAAGTCGAAGTCTACGAATGCCTGCCGTTGCCGGGACAATAAGCCACAACCCAGCGGCCGACTTGATCTTTGGTCGGTAAGTCCGTTTTACTCCTAACCCTTGACAATTCCAAGCGGAACCATTTTGGCGACGATGTTTGAAATGCTGGCGTTCTGAACCGCGCCCACGACGTCGTCGACGTCCTTGTAGGCTCCACCGGCTTCTTCGCTTAAAAGCCTGGGTTTGGTGGCGCGGATGAATTGCCCTTTGGCCTTCATTTCCGCCTCGATTTGGCGGCTATCGAATCGTTCAATGGCGGCATGCCGAGACATTCTCCGACCGGCGCCGTGGCAAGACGAGCCGAAAGTCTTGGACGCGCCCGGCAAGCCACCCAACACGTACGACGACGTGTTCATGGATCCCGGAATGATGACGGGCTGGCCCACGGCCCGGTAGGCCGACGGAATTTCGGAGCGGCCCTTCCAGAACGCGCGCGTGGCGCCTTTGCGGTGTACGCAGACCTCCCGCATCTGGCCTTGGACGTCGTGCTTTTCGAATTTGGCGATGTTGTGGCACACGTCGTACACCAGTTCCACGCCCAAGTCCCTCCAGTCTTTGCGGAATACCTCGGAAAGCGTTTCACGCACCCAATGCGTCATGAACTGGCGGTTGCAGAACGCGTAATTGCCGGCACACCGCATGGCCCCCAGATAGTCTTGCGCCTCCGGGGATGAAAGCGGCGCGCAACACAATTCGCGGTCCGGCAAAAAAATGCCGTACTTCTCTGCGGCGCGAAGCATGACGCGGATGTTATCGTCGCAAATCTGGTGGCCGAAGCCCCGCGAACCGGAGTGAATCATGACGGTGACTTGGCCTTGCTCCAAACCGAAGGCCCTGGCTTTCTCGGCGTCAAAAACTTTTTCGACACGCTGGATTTCCAGGAAGTGGTTGCCGGAGCCCAAGGTCCCCAACTGCGGGGCCCCGCGTTTCTTGGCCAAATCCGACACCTTGGAATAATCCGCTTCCCGAAAAACGCCGTTTTCCTCGCAGTGCGCCTTGTCTTCCGCCACGCCAAAGCCCTGATCAATGGCGTGATCCAGGCCGTGCACCGCAAAATCCTCTAATTCCTTGGGCGTGAAACGCACCTTGCTTAAGGTTCCCACCCCAGCCGGGACGTTTCGGAACAAGGCATCCGTCAAGGCACCCAACTCGGGTCTGACTTCGTCGAACGCCAAATTGGTGCGAAGCAGGCGAACGCCGCAATTGGACACGAAGATGCCGTTGGCAATGAAATTATGTGTTTTTGCAACGGTGATGTCGTAAACGTCTCCCTGGTAAAGAATTTCTTGAATGGATTCTACCGGGTCCTGCAACGCGCCGAAAGCGGATAACTCAAGAAATGCGCGGCGTTTGAAGTCCTCAAATGAAATGAAATCAAGTGGAATTCGCTTGGGCGTGTTTTTCTGGAAGCACTTCTCAACAAATCCAGAAGTTAAGCCGGATGGTGACAGACTCTTCTGAATCTCACCCAACGTTAATCCTTTGCATTTGTACGATTGGATTTGGGCATTGGCTTGAACACGTTGCCTGTTCGCCGTTCGCTTTAAGAGGATGTACCGGCAGGCAATTTCTGCTAATTGTTGTTTCTCATGGTTATACGAGAAGCCAACTTTCGTCCACAAAGTGATTAGGTTTTGCTCATCACCGGAAATCAGCAGACGCAACCGGATAACGGGTCCTTTCCGGTTGTTGTCTTCGAACCGTTCGGAAATCTTGCTTGTTTGCACGCCAAAGCCTTCCAACAACCGCATGACCTGAATGAGAAAAAATCGTGCATTGGCTTTGTACAGTTCATTTTTGTTCATGCTTAAAACAGGCATGTCAAAACCGGTTTTTGTGTGCGTTCGGGGTGAGGAAAGTTCGGCGCCAAAAAATCCAGACAGGAAAAGCCGTTGAATCCAGCGCGGCGAATCCATGATCCATTGCGGAACGTAATATTCTGAGAACGACTTGTTTCCGACCGGCATTCCCGCAATTCTAAGCATTTCGCAAAACGCGTTTTGAGACACGTAGACTTCACTGGTGGTTCCGGTAAACGTCTTCACGCCGTATCGGCTTGAAATCACGTGATTTCTCGTGCGAGTAATCACTCGAGGATGAAAACCCAGACGTGAAATGTCCTCGGCCAACTGATCCATGTCTTCCTTTTTACCGTAGGCCGCGGCACGCAGTTTTTTTCCGCAAAAGCACAACGTCCCGTCGCCAAAGAAGTATCCGAGAATCCTGGCCAGTAGCGCGGTATGTTCTTCCTTCTCAATCGGCTCGTGGTCGACGCCTTCAAAGTACTTGACTGAAAGCGAATCACCGACGCGCAGTTGTCCAGCCGGTTTAAGAGAAGTACCCAATCGCAAAGGATGGTCCTCCGAGCAAATGAGTTCTTTGCCCGTTTTCGTTGTGACTTTCAACATTTTCTTGTCAGCCGGTTTCTTCATCACCGCCAACAACGCTTGGGAAGTGAGCGCTGAGCCATCCAAAGATGCAAGACGTCCGCCCTGTTTTTGAAGCGAAAGTGAATACGCGCCCGAGACATCGGTATCGGCAAACGTTGATTCAAGTGACCCAATCGTTTTCACGGAGCCAAACTCCGTCAAAATTCGGCTGCCCGGATCCAAGCAATTCACGTCATAACCAATTCCGCCAGGAGAAACAACGCCCTCTTCCGCGTCAAAAGCGGCCACGCCGCCGATGGGAAACCCGTAGCCTTCGTGGGCGTCCGGCATGACAAACGACGCCTCCAAGAGTCCGGGAAGCGTGGCCACGTTCTTGGCTTGGCTCAACGTCCGGTCGGACATGACGTGCGAAAGCATGTGGGGCTGGGCCACCAGCCGAACGGGCACATTCATTTTGCCTTCCGCCGCAAATTCGAAGATACCGGGAGAAATTTCTTGGGGTTGCATGGCCATCACACAATAAGGTTTTACAAGGTATTCTTGGGCGAGGAATCTTTAAAAACGTGCCACCCCAAGATCGTGGTATGAAGGCGGCGCAATACACGGTGTTCACCGACAAAGGCACGGGGTCCGTCAGCGTGTCGGACGACGTGTTGACCATCCAAGCCGGCCGAACCGTCCGCATCAAGACCACGTACGTCATCAGCGTGGAAAAAACCGGGGACTTGGCTCTGAACAAAGTCCAAGTGCAAATCTCGTACTACGACTTGTTCGGCAACAAGGAAAGCGTGTCCGTGGCCATGCACGAATCCGATTACCGCGGACTCAAAAAAGCCCTGGGCAAATAAACCGGCCCCCTGAAACAAAGCATGCTCCATGCATACGAGGTTCAGCGCAACGTTTTTGAGGAGGCCCTGCGTTACGTGAAGTTCCAATGAACTACCGTTTTCTTGCGGCATTGCTCCTGGTGCTGTCCACGCTGGCGTCAGGCCTGACCAGCATGGCCGTGCCCGCGGTGACCACCGACGGCCAAGGCATCGTGACCACCATTGAAGCCCGCGTCCAACCCGGTTCCGGCGGCGTTTTTGTCGACGTGGAACCCTTCATCTCCGTGGAAACCCAGAACTCGGCGAAAGTCGCGGCACAACAAGCCGCCCAAAAAGCCGGAGTCGACCTCAAAAAATACGACGTGTTCTTCAAAATCATCGCCAACACGGAAGTCGTCGACGGCCCCTCCGGAGGCCACGCCCTCGCCCTCTTGGCCTACGCGGAATTCACCGGAAAAAAACCACGCACCGACATGACGGCTACGGGAACCATTGAATCCACGGGCGCCATCGGACAAGTCGGAGGCATCCTAGAGAAAGTCCAAGCCTCCCAGAAAACCGGCATCAAGCTGGTCTTGATTCCATTGGGGCAAAGCATTCAAAACGGCGTGGACCTCGCCCAATACGCGGAAAACCAGTGGAGCATGCAAGTCGTGGAATCCAAGAGCTTCGAGGAATCCATCGAGTACACCTTCACCCCCAACGGAGAACGCATCAACGTCACCCCCCGCCTCGAGCCTCCCCTGAACCTCTACTCGGTGGCGGACGCGCAAACAAGCGAAGTGGACACGCTCAAGGCGCTGGCCGAAGACCAAGTCCGGAAAATGCAGGCCAACCTCCAAGCCGTGCAACCCGACACCATCATCGCCCACGTGCTCCGCCAAGGCCTCAACACGTCCAACACCCTGATTTCCAACGGATACTACTACTCCGCCGCCAACGAAGCCTTCATCACCAACATCCAGGCACAAGCCTTCGGCTTGTCTAACCTATCCAAACAAGACCTTTTGGCCCGCGTGGACCAACTGGAAAACCAGATGAACGCGTACCGGTTTGCCGCGCCCACCAACCAGAACCTGGAGTGGCTCGCCGGCGCCCGGCTTCGCTGGTACTGGGCACAACAACGCGTGCAGGACATCCGCGAGCGCTCGGCGCTGGCGGAAAACGCGTTGTCGCTAACCGAAGACTTAGCCGCCGCGCAGAACTGGTTTGACGCCGCAAAGGAAATGAACCAAGCCGCCACGGAACTTGGAGGCAGCGCCGTGAACCCCAACGCCTGGAAAACCTACGCGGAAACGCGGGTCGCGCAAGCCAACCAGACCGTCAGCCAAAACCCCTTGGACTCCGAATCCATCTTCCACTTGGACACCGCGCAAATCGCCTTGGATCAAGGCGACTACTTGACGGCCTCCTTTGACGCCTCCTTTGCCATCGCGTTCTCCAAAGCCCGCGGCCTCATTGCCACCCGCGGAGAACTGCCGCTGAACCCTCTTTTGCCGAAACGCGACGACCTGAGCCAATTCCAGGAAACCGCCTGGGGCCAACTCTATTACGCCCACGCCCTGTACAGCGTCCAGGAAGCCGAACGCCTCGACGACGTCACCCACGTCGTCAACGCCATCAAACTCAAGGTACTTGCCGAAGAACTGCAAACCAACCTCAACCAATTGCACGTCCGCGAGAACGACTCCGCGCCCCAAGACCTTCCAACCAGCGCCCCCGACGGATCGGTTCAAATCACGGTTCAGAACGCCGGCTTCACGCCCAACGCGTTCCTAGGCGCGGTACTCGTCATCGTCCTGGTGGTTCTAGTCGGCTTTCTGGTCGCCTACACCCAGAAACCCCAACCATTAAGCAAGACACAGCGCATCGATTTGTTGGAACAACGCCTTTTAGAAGGAAAAATCAGCGAGAAAACCTACGAAAAACTCAACCAAAAATACGGCGGCAAAACCCCGCGCAAGAAACGCTAAGCCACCACGCGCTTTCCAAGTTTTTCCAGGGCCTCGCCAGCCAACACCAAGGAACCGCACACCAGCACGTCGCCGGACAACCCCGGCAACGCGTCCACGGAACCCAAGCCTGCGTCAACCTTGCGCTCGGAAAAAAACGGTAGAAGAGTGTCGGCATCCAAGCCCCGCGGCGAATTCGGAGTGACGACCATGACGGAGTCCAACGGCAGGCGGCAGAGCGTCTGGACCATCTCCGGGTAATCCTTGTCGTCCAAAACCCCGAACACGACGTGCCAACGCTTTCCGGGATACAGCGAAAGCAAGGAAGAAACCAACGCATCCATGGCCGCGGGGTTGTGCGCGCCATCCACCACGAACCGGCCAATGCGTTGCATCCTTCCGGGAATCACCGCGTATGTTAGACCCGACGCCACGGCCTCAACGGAAATGCTGAAGCCTTTTCGCTTAAGCGCCCCGGCTACGGCGACGGCCAACGCCGCATTCTCAGCTTGGAACAACCCATCCAAACCCAAATGAACCGTTTTGGCCCCAAGCCGCACGCCGAGCGGCGTGGATTGCACCACCGGCAACGGCGGCACCTTGGAAAGCGTCGCCTTTTTTTCCGCGGCGGCCTTTCCAAGTACGTCAAAAGCCTCGCCCTTTGCGGCGGTAAAAACCACGGCATTTGGCTGGATGATGCCGGCTTTTTCATACGCGATCTTCGTCAAACTGTTGCCCAAACGCAGCTTGTGCTCCAACGCGATGTTCGTCACCACGCTGGTTTGGGCTTTGGCCACCGCCGTGGCATCCAAGCGGCCGCCCAAACCCGCCTCCAGCACGGCGATTTTCACGCCTTGATCCAAGAAATGCTTGAACGCCATCAACGTGAGGGCCTCAAAGTAACTGGCGTGGTGCTTTTCCACCAACGGCTGGGCCCAAGACGCCACGGCCGCGAACTCCTTCTCGGAAATGAACCGGCCGTCCACCCAAATGCGTTCCCGCACATCCAACAAATGAGGGGACGTGTACCAACCCGTTTTCAGCCCTGCGGCCCTGCAAATGAAAGCAATGAACGCCGACGTGGAGCCCTTGCCGTTGGTGCCGGCCACGGACACGGACTCAAAGCGATTCAAATCCAAGCCCGAGTCCTTGACCAAGTGCTCCATGCGCGACAAATGCCACGAATCCGGCTGCGCCAAGTCCTCCAGCCACCGGCGCGCTTCGCGGACATGCATAAGATTAAAGTTTGACCGGCCGCTTAACAAACTTTGCTCATGGAGTTCAACGACAAAGAGCAAGCCATCCTCAAGCCCTATTTTACCAACTTAGACCAAGACGTCTTCGCCCTGCGCAACCTCCCGGAAGTCGTCAAAGGCGCCTTGTTTTCCAGGTACAGCCGCACCACCAAGAGCCTGCGCCGCGTGCTCTTGGACGAATTCATCCAGGACCAAGACATGGCATTTGACCAAATCGTTTCCGCGCCAACAAAAGACGAGACGGTGGCCATCCAAAAAGCCGAACAATTCTACGACCGCGTCCTGGTCGGATTCGGCGACGATTCGGTGGCGGAACTCGGCGGAGCCCACATCGCCATCGAGAATACGTCCAACGTGGTCACCAAAATCCTGGAAGACGGACGAATCGGGTTGAGCCCCTTAGAGAAAAGCACGCGGTACGTCTACTTCAACCAGAAAAAAAACGGGAAATACGCCTACTACCGCGAACCGCTGCTGATGGAAACCGACTCCGCGCTCTACGAGAAAACCTGCGACGCACTCTTTGACGCGTACACCACCTTGATGGACCCCGTCACCAAATACGTCCAGGAAAAATTCCCTCAAACCGATTCCTCTGACCGCGCCTACCAAAGCGCTACCCGCGCCAAAGTCTGCGACATCCTCCGGGGCTTGCTGCCGGCGGCCACGCAAACCAACGTGGGGCTTTTCGGCAACGGACGCGCCTTTGAATACCTGCTCTTGAAAATGTATGCCTCCCCGCTCCAGGAAGCCCGCGACACGGCCGCCGCCATGCACGCCGAACTCGAAAAAGTAGTTCCGTCGTTCGTCAAGCGAGCCAACGACAAGCACGGAAAAGCCACGCAGGCCTTCTTCCAGCAAACCCAGGCGCAACTCCAAGCCATCGCCACGCCTTCTTCCACCCAAAACAGGGAAGTCATCCTAGTGGAATACGACGAAAAGGCGGAAGACAAAATCGTGGCCGCCATATTATACGAATCCAGCCACGCCGACTTGGCCACGCTCAAGCAAACCGTTTCCAAAATGACGCCCGACCAAAAACAGCACGTCCTTGACGCGTATTGCGCCCACCGCCAGAACCGCCGCCACAAACCCGGCCGAGCCTTTGAACACGCCAACTACACATTTTCAATACAAGCCAACTACGGCGCGTACCGCGACTTGCAGAGGCACCGCATGCTCACCCAACACCGCCAGCTTTTGACCACCAACCACGGCTTTGACCTGCCGCCTGAAATCGTGGACGCGGACCTGAAAGAACAATTCACCGCCCCCCTGCTTTCGGCCCAAAACGCGTACAACGAATTCAAAGACCAACCCGGACAGGCCCAGTACGTCGTGCCCATGGCGTTTCGACTCCAGTGGTACTTCACATTGAACCTGCGGGCGCTTTACCACCTCGTGGAACTACGCTCCATGCCCCAAGGCCACCCCGACTACCGACGCGTTGCGGTAGCCATGGCCGACGAAGCCGCCAAAGCCCAGCCCCGCCTGACCAAATACATGAAGTTCGTGCACCGCAACCAAACCGGCTTGGAACGCATCGAATCCGAGAAGAAAATCGACGAGAAAATCAGGCAAGTCAAGGAAAAATACGGATAGACGCAATGCCCCCTTTTTGGTTCAACCCCCTGGACGCGTTTGCAGCCCTCAACCCGGAAAACGCCGTCCTTCTTTACTCCCCCCCACAAACGAACGTAACGACCCATCCGTCAAGTTCGCTTGAACCCCCGGCCCGCTGGTCGTACCTCTGCGTCAACCCCTTCCTCGAATTCAAGGCCCGCGGCGCCACGTGTTGGGTCAACGGCAAACCCGACCCAAGAAAACCCCTTGAAATCCTGAAAGAACTCTACGAAATCCACCGCAAAAACAAAACGTGGTCCGAACACGGCCCGCCCTTCCAAGGCGGCATGGTCGGCTACCCGTCCTACGAGGCACTGCATTATTTGGAAGACGCCCCAAAACCCAAAACCGACGACCTCCACCTGCCATGGCTGCACTTTTTGTTCTTCGACCACGGCCTGGCCTTTGACCACCAGAAAAAAAAAGTGCTCTCATTCGGCGATCAAGAAAAAAGCCTGAAACTACTCCAAGAAATCAATCCAAAAAACCGGAAACCGAAAACCAGAACCCGTAAAGGCAAAACCGGAAACATCGCGTCCAACTTCACCCAAAAACAATACCTCGCCGCCGTCAACGCCATAAAAGAAAAAATCAAGACCGGAGAAACCTTTCAAGCCAATTTGTCTCAACGCTTCCAAGCGGAAACCACCAAGAACCCATTCGACGTGTTCATCAAACTAAACCAAATCAATCCCTCCCCCTACGCCGCCTACTTCACCACGCCAGAAACGACCATCGCCTCCGCGTCCCCGGAACTCTTGTTCTCCATCAACGGCCAAACCGTCACTACGCGACCCATCGCCGGCACTCGCCCACGAGGCAAAACCAAGGCCAAAGACCAGCAACTGGAACTGGAACTCAAACAAAACGCGAAAGAAAACGCGGAACACGCCATGCTGGTCGACTTGGAACGCAACGACGTCGGAAAAATCAGCCTCACCGGCACCGTTTTGGTTCAAGAAGGCTTCACCGTGGAACGCTATTCCCACGTCATGCATCTGGTCAGCCAAATCCAAGGCACCCTCAAAAAAGACGCCACCGCCTTTGACGCGCTTTCCGCCTTGTTTCCCGGAGGAACCATCACGGGCTGCCCCAAAGTCAGAACCATGCAAATCCTCAGGGAAGTCGAACCCGTTGCCCGCGGGCCCTACACCGGTTCATTGGGATTCATCGGTTGGAACGGCGACGCGGCGTTTAACATCCTCATCCGCACGCTGTATTTTAAGAAAGACGAAAACGGAAAGCAAACCGCGTATTTTCACGCCGGGGGCGGCATCGTGGCGGACTCCGTACCGGAAAAAGAGTACCAAGAAAGCTTGGACAAAGCGGAAGCCATGAAGCTGGCTCTGCGCTAGAAAAGAAGAGTTAAGTCCGCCGTCATCGTGAAGTAGACTGATCAAATGCCGCACAAAATACTTGAAAGGAAGCTGTGCCCGCATGCCAACATACGACACGTTTGGGTGGAGGGACCGTACTACTGCGTCAAATACGAGGAAATACGCGGCGGCAAACAATTTGACTTGCAAAACATCATGACCAGCCTCATGGAAAAAGGTTACCACGTAGAACATACGCCGCTTGAACCGTACGGAACCGGGTATTTCAAAATTGCCAGAATGGCTGAAAAAGAGGTTTTTGAAGCCATTAAAAGACTTCAAAAAAATTAACGACTCGGACAAGAACAGCTTTTAATCGGGCACGCCACCCAACAATTCATGCTGGTTTTCGTCAGTGGGCAGATGGTTCAAGACGCTCACATCAACGTATTTGACGAAGGCCTTTTGTACGGGTACGGCGTGTACGAGACCCTCCGCGTCTACCAAGGCACCGCCTTCAAGATGGACGAGCACATCGAACGCTTACAACAGTCCGCCCGCGAAATCCAGTTGCCGGCACCCGAAAAAAAAGACCTCCAAAACGCCATTCAAAAAACCATTCAAGCCAACCGCCTCAGTCAAGCCGCCCTCCGCGTGGTCTTGACCGCCGGAAGCCAAAGCGACTGGGGAACGGCAACGCCAAGCCTCATCGTGATGGCCAAACCCCTCGGCCAAATCCCGAAAACGTTTTCCGCGGTGACCGTGCCGTTCCACCGCGATGTCGCCAAAGCCAAGACCCTCAACTGCCTCACGTCAGTGCTGGCGAGAAAGCAAGCCAAAAAAGCGGGATGCGACGAAGCCATCTTCACCCAAAAAGGAAACGTGTTGGAAGGAACCACCAGCAACCTCTTTTGCATCCACGGCAACACGATCACCACGCCGAAAGACGGCGTTCTGGAAGGCATCACGCGCCACGCCGTCATCGAATTGGCCAAACAAAACGGGTTCGACGTCCGCCAAGAATCCCTATCCAAAGAACAACTCTTTGGAGCCGATGAAGCGTTTCTCACCTCCACCCTCAAACAAGTCGTTTCCCTAACCAAAGTAGACGGGAAAAAAATCAGGGCAGGGAAAACCACGCAAACGCTTCAACACGCATTCCAGGAGTTCGTTCAAAATGAAATTTCACGCCAAAAACAAAGTGCTTGACCTCTCCCGCCCGAAGCTCATGGGGATTTTGAACGTCACGCCCGACAGTTTTTCCGACGGCGGCAAATTCAAGGACCTTGAAGCGGCCGTAAAGCACGCCAAACAAATGATCCAGGAAGGCGCCGCCATCATCGACGTCGGCGGCGAAAGCACCCGGCCCGGCGCGAAAGCCGTCTCCATGGCCGAAGAGAAAAAACGCATCCTACCCGTGATTGAACGACTCGCCCAAGAAACACAAGCCATGATTTCCGTGGACACGTACAAGCCCGACGTCGCAAAAGCCGCCTTGCACGCCGGGGCGCACATGGTGAACGACGTCACGGGACTGACGAACCCGGAAATGATGGACGCGGTATCGGACGCGAAAGCCGGGGCCGTCATCATGCACATGCAAGGCACGCCGCAGACCATGCAGGAAAACCCGAAATACCAAGACGTGGTGGAAGAAGTCAAGGCATTTCTATTGATGCAAGCCCGCCAAGCCAAAAAAAACGGCATCCAAAGCATCCTGATTGACCCCGGCATCGGGTTTGGGAAAACCTTGGAGCACAACCTGGAATTGCTTGCCAACTTGAAGCAATTTCAATTCGGTTACCCCGTGTGCATCGGCGTGTCCCGCAAAAGCTTCATCGGCAAAATCACGGGAGAAAAGGCGTCCAACCGCCTGGAAGGCACGCTGGCCGCGGTCACGGCATGCGTCTTGAACGGGGCGAACGTGTTGCGCGTTCACGACGTGGCGGCCTGCCAAAAAGCCGTGGACGTGGCGTGGGCCATCCAAGCGGATTCACCTGAGGACGGCATCCGCGTGGAAAACCTGCGGGTTAAAGCCCACGTCGGAGTGCTCGCGTGGGAAAAAAAATCGGTCCAAGACGTCGTCGTAGACGTGCACGCGTTCTTGGACCTCAAAAAAGCCGTGAAGACCGACGACTTGAAAAAAACGTTGGACTACCGCGCCATCGTTTCAGCCGCGAAAAACGCCGCGGAAAGCCGACACTTCAACCTCCTGGAATCTCTGGGCGAAGCGGTCGCCGACGCCGTCAAAAAACTCGGAGCCAAACGCGTGACCGTACGGGCGGTCAAGCCCTCGGCACTCAAAAACACAGCCCAAGCATCCGTTCAAATCCAGCGGTAACCGAGTTGCCGATGGAAACCAGTGGCTTTTGTTTCACACACACCGCAGTCCCATTTGTTAAAAAAATAACTATAGTGTTTATATAGAAACAGATATAGCTGACGGGTCGTGCATTGGCTTACGCCGTTTAAAGACTTCGTCTCAATACGGCGGGTGGGGGAGTGTTCATGAAGGCATTGTCGTTCGGATTTGCGCTACTGTTGTTTGCCGCAGTTTTCGTTTCGGCTCAAGGGCCCAGCTTCGCCAGCATCACGTCTCCTGGAACTGAGGACACCGTCAGCGGCACCGTCAACGTGCAAGGCTCCGCGCTTTACAACGGCGAAGACCCCCTGACCAGCTTCCTGTTCGACGTGTTCGTGTGCCCATCCGGGGAACGGGACAACTTCGATGGCTGCACACGCCTTGGAGGCGGAACCGAGCAAATTGAAGAAAGCACCCTGGCCACGTGGGACACCAACGCCTTTGAAAGCGGCAACTTTTTTGACGTCGTCCTTCAAGTCAATTCAACGTTTGAAACCATAGAGGGCCCCGGCGAAGCCGTGGAAACCGCCTCTTCCGTATTCATCCTCGTCGACAACGAGGCTCCCACCATCGAAAGCGCTGAACTGGATCACAGCTTTTTGGACTTGGAAGACTACGGAGCCGATGGCGCATACTTTTACGACCCCAAGTGCACGTACATCAACATTGAGACTTTCGACGAGGAATCAGGCATCAACTCGGTAACCTTGAACCTAAGCACGGTTCTGAACGCCATGTTCGCCCGCATATCGGACGTGGAAAGCTTCAATGAAGAGCAATGGCAGAGCTATTTAGCAAATTACGAAATCCGTGAGTTCTACGGCGGAGACAGAGACCCTCAATATTCATTCTGGTACTGTCCGCTGACGGACATCTCGGGCCTGCTTGACTATGAAGTCATCAGCTACGACGACATGGGCTTCTTTTTGTCCCAGAAAATCGCATTGGGCGAATTTGAACTGCCCGTCACCGTGGCGGACCGCGAAGGAAACCAAGCGGAAACCAGCCTCACCGTCACCATCACGGACTTGACCGTACCATTGGAACAGGGCTGGACTCTGCGCTCCAGCCCCATCGCCTTGGAACAAGACCAAGTCTTCATGGCGGAAAGCGTTGACGCCGTACTATCCTTTGACAGCGCATCCCAAGCCTGGCAACTGGTCACCGACGGATCCATGGAGCCGTTGGAGGGATACTACTTCCACTCCACGGCCCGCAACCAACTCGGGTTGGTCATCGACCGCGGCGTGACCTCGCCTCCCAGCAAACCATTGGCCGAAGGCTGGAGCCTGGTTGGGCCCACGTTGGAACTGTCGGACTACTGGGAGTACCCCGAAGAGTATTACTGCGAAGAAGAATACTCTCCTGGAAACTGCCGCCTGTCCTACATTTACGTCCAAGGGAACACGTGCATTGGGCAAACCTTCAACCCGGTCGTCTACGATGCCAGCGGAAACCGCGCGTTGGAGTTGGTCGTCAGTCCTCAACAGTACCTCAGTTACTCCACCGACTGGGGCTCGTGGTATTTCAGCCAGAACGGGTTCAGCTGGATTCCGAACATTGAGGAATCCGGCGCCTCACCGGACAACAGCTGCGAGCAAAGCGTCTACAACTTCGGCGGGTACTGGACGTTCCTGCAGAACGACGACACCCTGCCAGGCCAGACGACCACGCCGCTGTTCGTGGGCCAGGACGATTGAAAATGGAAGCCGGGCACGCTTCGTGTCCGGCACCCTTTTAATTTTTAAAAAACAGGAAATTTTGGTGCAAAACTGACATGATGGTGTTGAAACACGCTTTTCTGGCGTTGACGGCATTGGCGCTGGTCTTCGCGTTGCCGGTGGGTGCGGCGCCCCAATTGCCGCACCTGTTTTTTGGTAACGCGACCGCAAACGGCGTCGGCATTCCTGTCGGCACCCTGGTGTCCGCAATGGTTAACGCCCAAAACGCTGGAAGCGTGCAAAGCGAACAAGCCGGAACGTACGGCGGACCGTCATCGAGCCAAACCAAACTATTGGTCCAAGGCGACGAATTGCAGCAAGGCCAAACCGTCACGTTTTTCATCGGACGGGTCCAAGCCAGCCAGACCGCATCATTTGAATCCAGCGCCATCACGCAACTGGACTTGAGTTTTGCGTTTCCGGCTCAACAAAACGTCACCGTCAACGGCTCGCTCAGTGACGTGCACCTGTTGGCCCTTCCCGACTCGCCCATCCACGTCTCAGGCACTTGCCTGGACATGAACATCAACGTTTCGACGCCTACAGCGGTAACCATCAACAACGTCACTGCGCTTAACAGCAGCGCGCTTCCGGGAACCGTGGGAATCGGGGCCGGGAACACGTTTTTGGGCGGCTACGAAATCTCGGTCACCGGAGCTGCAACCCAAGTCACGCTCTGCTACAACGACGCGGGCATCGACGAAAGCGCTATTGTCCCCATGAGGTTTGACGGCACAAAGTGGGTTCAAATCACGCCGTTCACCCTGGATATTGCCAACAACCGCGTCACGTTCACCATCGCCGCCGGAACGCCGTACGGCGTCGTCGGCTCCCCGCCAGCGCCCCCTGGAGGCGCGACGCCCACTCCCTCGCCTTCCGCAAGCCCCAGCCCAACTGCTCCTGCCGCAGGCACAACTACCAGCAGCGGAGGCGGAACGGGGGGCCTGCCGCCCTCGTCCAGAAGCACGACAGCCACTCCGGCTCCAGTCGCACCTTCGCCAACAGCGCAGGCCACCGCAACTCCAGCACCCGCGCAGGCCGCATTGCCTGCTCCAACCATTCAAGCCACGGCCACTCCGGCACCCGGCGGACTCACGGGTTTGGTGACGGCCGCCTTTGAAGGCAGCGCCTGGATCATCGGGTTAGTCATTCTATTGACCGCTGGCGGATACGCCCTTTTCACGCGCATCAAAAAGAAGAAGCCCAAGGGCCTCTAAACGCCCGAAAAAGAAGGAGACCGCCCGGCACCTACGAGGGGCAAAGCCCAGAAAAACGTTGGCGTGCACAAACCTCACATGGCTTACGTTTACTTGGGTTTGGGCTCCAACGTCGGCAACCGCGAACAAAACCTCCAACGCGCCGTCCACGCCCTGGGACAGGATTTTGCCAACGTGAACGGTTCCCCCATCTACGAAACGAAACCCAAATACAACGCGGACCAACCTGAGTTCCTCAACGCCGTGGTGAAAGCCTACACCGAGAAACCCGTCAAGGAAGTGGTGGCCGCCATCCAAAGCGTGGAAAAAAGACTCGGCAAAAAAAAGCAATCCAAAAACGGTCCAAGAAACATTGACATCGACTTTTTGTTCTACGACGCGTTCGTCGGCAACCAGGACGGATTCATCGTCCCGCACCCAAAAATCGCGGAGAGGGCGTTCGTCCTGGCGCCGTTAAAAGACGTGGCACCCCATCTCTTGCACCCCGTCCTGAAGAAAACCGTGCAACAACTCTGGGACGAATTACCCGAACAAGAAAAAAAATCCGTGAAGAAAATGGATTCCAAACTCCCGGCAGTCCACGCCACCCTGGAAACAATTCCGTCCATCGGACACGCCGAAAAACGCATGCGCGACATCGGGGTACAGGACACGTATTCCGTCAAGTCCATGGCGCAAAAAACCATTTCGTTGGTCATTCGACTGGAAAACGTGCGCGCGACCATGGCCAACATCCTCAAACAGGAAATGCTGGCTTTGGGAGGCGACGCGGCCGTGCACAAGGACTGCATCTCCAATAAAATCGAGAAGTCCGACGTGCTTCTCATTGGAACCGTCAAGCAACTCCGCCAACTCGTCTCGAAGCTCCGCGTCCAGGTGGCGGAAGCCCAAGACATCGCCTTTGCCGTGGACCAAATCCTAAGGCGGTTGGATTGAAGGCCGTCATCTTCGACTTTGACGGCGTGATTCTGGACTCCGAACCCCAGCACTTTGAATCTTTTTCCGAACTCATGCGGCGGCACAAAATTCCGTTTGACGAAACTCCGCAGGAAGTCACCGGCATTCCCGCAAGGGAAAACATCCGGCGCGTCCACGAAAAAGCCGGCATCACCGTATCGGCCAAGCAAATCGAGGCCCTCAACCTGGAACGCGACGAAATATACTTGGACGTCATCCTGAAGACCGCGAGAAGCCTACCCGGCGCCACCGAATTGGTTCTGTCGCTAAAAAAATCCGGCTACCCCCTGGCCTTGGCTTCCTCCACCAACACGTGGCTTCTGGAATTGCTGTTGCCGAAAATCGGTTTGGAAAACGCTTTTGACGCCGTGGTGGGCGGCGACCAAGTGCGGCACGGAAAGCCGTCGCCAGACATTTTCCTCAAGGCGGCCGAAAAACTTCGCGTGCCCGCCAAGGAATGCGTGGTCATTGAGGACTCCAACGCCGGATTGCTTGGAGCGAAAAAGGCCGGAATGAAAGTCGTCATGGTGGAAAACCGGCGCATCCAACAAGAAAAAAGGAAAGCCGATGCCTTCGTCACGAGCCTCTCCGGCGTGACGCCTTTTTTTCTGGCCTCCATTTAGGCGGCATGCGCAGCCTTTCCAACGCGTTCTTGAAGTCGCCCAAATGCTCGCGCACCCGTCCATCCGGCGTCTCCGAATCCGTGTAATCCGGCCAATTCTGCGTCTTGACGTGATCCATGACCGCGCGCACGAAGTCCCGGTCGCTGGCCATGCCTTCCAAAAACTGGAGGTGGTCCTCCCACGCCTCCAAGGTCTCCAACCGCATCAAGGCGTAAAGCAAATTTTTGGCGGCTGCACTATTTCCGCGGTGGGAGGCGTGCGCCAGAAATTCCGCCAACGCCTCATTGTGTGCAGAGTCAAAACCCGCTTTTTTAAGTTCATCTCTCCAGTGTGGAACCATTTTGCGGTGACGCACGGAATCGAGGGCTTCCTTCATTCCCGCAAGCGTGCCTTCCTGCAATGTTCGAGGTTCAACGGAAGCTTCAGGTTTGTGGTGCGCGGCGGCAATGCGCGCAAGCCGGAGATCGGGAAAACCGGGGGGACTTTGTGAGGTCAGGCCGTGTGCTTTCTTGGCTCTTCTAACAAAATCGCTTTCTTCAGCCATGCAAAGCAAATCAATCAATTCCAGGTAAAATAAACGTTTCCAGTGAAATCCAGGAAATCAAAACCGTTTTTAACGCGTAAACCGTGGTAAAACCTCAAACGGGGTAGAGACATTCCTTGAGCTTGTCGGACATTTGGAAGGATTTGACCGAGAAACTGGATGACGTCGTCCAAGACATGGACGAAAAAAAAGCCGTCACCATCCTGTCGGGAGTCATCATACTGCTCGTCCTTCTCTTCGGAGGCTACTTGTACTACAAGTCCACCCAGAGCCTGACGTTGACGATTACCGACGAGAACGGCAACCCCTTGGCCGGCGCGTTGGTGGAACTCTTCGACGAGAACGGCAACAAAATCGGGGAAGCCGTGACGGACGAAAACGGCAAAGCGATGTTTCCCGGAGTCGACCCCAACCAACGCTACACGTACAAAGTCACGCGCAACGGCTACGACGACGCCATCGGCCACTACGACCCGCAAGACCCCGACGGCAAACAAATCAAGCTCAAGGAAAAACCGGACCCCAGGAAACTGGATTTTGCCAACCCGCCCAAAATACCGCCGCTTCCCACCCCCAAACCCCAGCCCACCATTCCCGGAGGCGGGTCCGGCAGCCCCACGCCCACGCCAACCGGAGGCAGTGAAAGTACTCCAACTCCAAGGCCAACGCATTACGTGGCGGACGCCCGCCTGAACGTCACCGTCAAAGACAAAACCACCAGCCAACCCATCGGAAACGCCGTGGTGACGCTGTACGACGGCGCCACCGGAACGTTTCTGGCGCAAGGCTCCACGGAGAGCGACGGCACCCTCCAATTCGGCGTCAAGCAAGGTTCAACGGTGTCCCTTCAAGCCCGAAAGCAAGGGTTTGTTCCAAGCGACATCCAAGGCGTTTCGATTAACGCCGCCGAAGTGACAACGGAAGTACTCTTGACCGCGACAACCGGACCCAACACCGGCACAAGCCGCATCAACGTGGTAAACCAAGACGGCCAACCCGTTTCCGGGGCACGCATCCAAGTCTTTGCCAGCCCCGCCATCCTCGACCAATTAACGGAAGGATCCGGGCGCATCGAGGCGACCCTGGAAAAAGGAAAAACGTACGGCGTGCTGGCCTCCAAAGACGGCTTCAATGATAAGGCGGCCCAATTCGAACCCGGAAACGACGTCACCTTGACGTTGGAAGCCCTTCCCGCCGGCACCCAATTGGCGGACTTGACTGTGACCGTGCGAAACAACGACGCGACCCCCGCCGCCCAAGCCCGCGTGGCCGTGCTCAAGAAAGTATTCGACCAAACCATCGACTACCGCACGCAAGTGGCCGACGAAAGCGGCATCGCGCGATTCACCGACCTGAGTCTGGTAAGCGTGCTGGTCAGTGCCACGTCGGTAGTGGGCGAGCCCTCCGTTTCCAAAGACGTCACCCTGCAATCCGGAAGCAACGCAGTCACCCTGGACTTGCCCAAACCCATTGATCCACCCCTCAAGCCGCCCACCGGCGGCACGCCGAGAAAAGTGTGCCTGAACGAAGGCCTGGAATTCAATCCCGGAGGCCTTGGCGAAGTCATCTACAACTACTCCCTCAAAGACATCGCCTTGGAGCGCGCCGTGTTCCAAGTCGAAAGCACCAGCGACACCTTGGACCCGCAAACCGGACAGCGCAGCAAAGCCATCGCCTGCAGCACGTACTCCGCGGCCTGCACCTACATGTTAGGCAAGTACTCCAAGGAAAACGACAACCTGGCCAAAAGCACTGGCATCACGCTACGGCTGACGTCCGTGGACCTCATCAAAAAGTGCGTGACGGTCAACGTCGGCGGAGAAACGTGCCAAGGAGAAAACTGTGCATGCGGCACCGAAGGCCCATTGGTCTGCGGATTTGACTTTGTAACGTATATAAACGCCTGCGAAGCCGAAAAAACACCCGGCGCCACGCCGTGGAGCACGGGCGCGTGCGCCAACCTTAACTGCCAAGGTCAATACGCGCCGGTATGCTACCAGGAAACCCAGCAATTCTCCAACGCCTGCGAAGCCCGCCTCGCGGACGCCATTCCGTACGTTCCCGGCGAGTGCCCGCCTCCAATCCCCAAAAAGACGGTCAACATACCCGCCGGCTTTACCGCCATCGGACCCTTGGGCGACGGCGCGCTATTGTCCACCTCATGCCGGGACCCCTTCGGCAAATACTTGTTCCTCGAATACATCCAGGGCCTCGGTGAACTCTCGCCCCTGAACCAAAACCAATTGCCTTCGCTTCAGTACCCCGTCGGATACCTCGTGTACGGAGAACAAGCCTGCAGCCTGACGTGGGAAGACAAACCCGCCCAAACCTATGCCCCCATTCTAAGAACCGGCTACACCTTCATCGCAGGCCCGCCGCAACCCGCCACGTTCAACGCCATCCGAGGAAATTGCCCGGCCTACGTTACACCGACCGCAACGCCCACTCCGACGCCAAACACATTCCTCTGCCCCGATGGACTCACGCAATGCCAAAGCGGGCAAACCTGCCAGCAACGCAACCAACCATTGTGTCCATCTTGCGCCTCCGCTCCGTGCCCGTGCTATCAATACCAATGCGCTACGCCAACAGCAAGTTCAAGCCCAACTCCTACACCAACCCCGACGCCCAACGCGTTCACCATCACTCAAACCTTGGAACTCACCCCACCCCAAGCCGACATCACACAATTAGCCGTGGACTCCGACGGCGTATACGCCTATGGCACGCTTCAAGAAGGAACCGTCTACCCCGTCGTGACTAAAATCCTGAAAATCCGGTTGGACACCCTGCAAATCCAGAACCAAGTCGCCATCCCAACGGACGGCGGCCCCTACGGATTCCTGTACTACCACGAGCAAAGCGGCAACGTCTACTACTGGCAAGTCACCACCCCCGCCAGCAACTTCGGCGGATTCGGAGGAACGTATTCCACCAAGATTACCCGCTACCGGGCGTCGGACTTGACCCAGCAATCCACGAAAGAATATCCCAGCACCGCCATCAAGAACGCGTTGTCCATCGGGCCCAACTTGTACGCGGAAACCAGCGACCAACAACTCGTGAAAATGGATCCCGTCACGTTGAACATTGTCGCCCAGCAATCCGGAATTCCCGACAACCTCCTCATCGGCGCCGTCACCGACACCGTCAACATATATACGGGTTCGACGATCCTGGCGGACAAAACCGCACGAAAAATCAACGTGGCCACCCTGCAAACCGCCAGCCAAACCAACAGCCCCATCGGCAGCCCCGTCGGCGCCGTCAACGACCAATCCGGAGGCGTCGTCTACTACGTGCACAACGGGGCATTGAATAAACGACGCGCCAACGACTTTACCTTAGTCGCCTCGGCCAGCGTCCCAAACGCCCTTTCCGCTGTGGTCGACGCCAACAACGACATCGCCTACGTGCTGGGTTCCCAAAGCGGCTGGACGGGCGTGCGCTTGTCCGACATGACGGTTTTGGCCGCCGCGTACCCGACACCGGAAGGCGTCGGATCCTGGGTCTTGGCTCCCGGCTCCGTGGGCTACGCCAGCGTCCCCGGCCAATACAACTTATTGACCAGCACGTGGACTAGCACCGGAAAACTCCACAAACTTAGCCTACCCACCGGAACCGCCACCACGCCAAGTCCCACCCCCAACGCCTGCACCACGCAGAACGGCGAATGCCGGCTCCAAGGCCAGTGTCCAACCAATTGGTTGGTTTCTGATCCAGACGGCGTCGCGGCCGCCGCCTGCGGCTCCGGACAACTGCAAGCCTACCAATGTTGCCTCGCGGGTGCACCCACGGTCTCACCGAGCGCGACCCCTTCACCAACTCCTCCACCGGCTACAACTCCATCCATCTTCGTGCGCACCGCTCTGGGCTTGCCCAGCCAATCCGCGCAATTCCAAAACGTCGACCCCTCTACGCCATTGGAGCCCGGCAAAGGCTACATGATTTACTACGACGGCTCCGCGGGAGCAACCTGCACCATGGGCGCGCCGGTGTGCCCGACCGTCGCCATGCCCGGCTGCATCGGGGGAACCCTCACTTACCCCAATGGCCAAACCGATGCCAACGGCTGCCCGGTTGCTCCAGTATGCACCCCAAATCCGTCTCCCGGAGACTTGGCGGAGTCCAGGTATTCCGTCAAGGCGGCGCTGACTGGAAGCGTTGACTTTTGCGACCGCGATTACTACCCCATAGGGAGCTTGGACCTGGAAAAACAGCACGCCCAAGAATACGTTTCAGCGCCCGAAGACGCCGTTGAATACGCCGTCATTTTACGCCACCTGAATCTGGCCGGCGTCCAGACGCTTACGGACGACCAAAAACTGGAGGTCTACAGGGAATACAAGCGCTTGCGCGCCATTGGAATGACAAGCAACGGCAACGGATTTGACTTTTCCACGCACGAAAAAATTTCCGGCACGCAAAACCAAGGCGGGGGAACGTATTTGGTGAAGGGAACGGTGGCCAGCCAAACGGCCACCATCAACGAAAAAACGGCAAGTGCATTGAATTGCCCGATTTGCCTGGCCAAAGGAACGCGCATCGACACGCCGAAAGGCCCGGTGCCCGTCGAGCAACTACGCCAAGGAGATGCCGTGTACACCACGAACGCGGAAGGAAAGAAAACCGTGGGCGTCGTTTTGAAGGCCACGAGCCGAAGCACGCAACCTGGACAAAAAATCGTTCACCTCGTCTTGGATGATGGACGGCAAGCGCGGATATCACAAGGGCATCCCCTTTCCGACGGACGCAACGTGGATGAACTGAAAATTGGCGACGACGTCGACCATGGACGAGTGACCCGAATCCGTGTGGAGTCCTATGAAACCGGGGCCACCTACGACATTCTGCCGGACGGCCCGACGGGAACGTACTGGGCCAACGGCATCCTGGTTGGAAGCACGTTGTTTGCACGGTGACGTACATAAGCCTTAAAAGATTTCACGCCGCAAAGCCAACACAAGGTGGTTTTTTCGAATGCTTGAACACGTCCAGAAGACCGACTCCAAGGTCGCGCAAATCATCCAATCCGAAATCAAGCGCCAGCAGACCGTATTCGAGATGATCCCCTCGGAAAATATGGTGTCTCCATCCGTTCTGGAAGCCATGGGCTCCGTCCTGAACAACAAATACTCCGAGGGATACCCCCACAAAAGATACTACGGCGGGAACGAAGTCATCGACCAAATGGAAGACTTGGCCATTGAACGCGCCAAAAAACTGTTTGGCGCGGAACACGTCAACGTCCAGCCCTACTCCGGTTCGCCAGCCAACCTGGAAGTCTATTTCGCGTTACTGCAATTGGGCGACAAAATCATGGGCATGTCGCTAAGCGAAGGCGGCCACCTCACGCACGGGCACGCCGTCAATTTTTCCGGAAAAGCATACCAGTTCGTGCAATACGGCGTACAAAAAGACACGGAGCTTTTAGATTACGACGCCATCGAAAAACAGGCTAAAACTGAAAAGCCGAAAATGATTGTTTCCGGCGCCACCGCGTATCCAAGACGAATCGACTTCAAGCGCTTCGCCGAAATCGCTCAAAGCGTGGGCGCCATTTCCATGGCCGACATTTCCCACATCGCCGGCCTGGTTGTAGGCGGAGTTCACCCGTCACCGTTTCCCTTCACCGACGTGGTGACAACCACCACACACAAGACCCTTCGCGGACCGCGGGGGGCCATGATCATGTGCAAGGAACAATTTGCCAAACCCATCGACAAAGCCGTTTTTCCCGGAATGCAAGGCGGACCCCATGAACACATCATCGCCGGAAAAGCCGTGGCCTTTGCGGAAGCGCTTAAACCCGAGTTCAAAGACTACGCCCGGCAAATCGTCAAGAACGCCAAAGCCTTGGGCGAATCCTTGAGTGCGGAAGGCATCCGGCTTGTAACCGGCGGAACCGACAACCACCTGCTTCTCGCCGACTTGCGTCCCCTGAACGTCACCGGCAAGCAAGCGGAAACCGCGTTGGACCAAGCCCACATCACGGTGAACGCCAACACCATTCCCTTTGACCCAAGAAAACCCTTTGACCCATCCGGCATCCGCCTCGGCACGCCGGTTCTGACCACCCGCGGCATGAAAGAGTCGGAAATGCAGGAAGTCGGCCAATTAATGGCCCGCGCCATCCGAGGCTGGGACAAACCGTCTGAACTGGAAGCCGTCAAACGCGGCGTGCTTTACTTGTGCAAACAGTTTCCCTTGTACGAGGACTTGTGAAAACAAGCATATGGCCACGCGAGGACCCAATTACAGGCGAACGGTCCGAAACCGCGAGACGACCAACTTGGGAGGACTTCAAGCCGGGAAAAAATCCGCCAAGCCAAAAATGGATGAACGGACCCAACGGCTCATCCCTCATCTCGGCGCACTTCTTGCGGAGTGGGACCACCGCATTCCAGGAGTTCAACCGCGAATCCTCGAGGAACTCCATGAAAAAGAAGTCCGCGCCAAAATCGCTTTGACGCTTCTGCTTCAGAGAATGCATGCCATGGCACGCGGCGAACACGAGCGGCAATTCACGCTTACTGAACTGCAAGACGCCGTGGGTGAACAAATGGGCGAACTGGCCCCCACAGGCTACGACTCATTCCGGAGAAACTGGGTGCACCCGCTCAAACAGCAAGACATCCTATTGCAATCAAGAGCCCGGGAACCCCTGGCGCTCAACCCCGAATTCATCGAACGACACCGGAGGTAAGCAGCGCCAACGCGCATTGTCGAACAAATCAATCCTTAAATAAGTTTTCCCGATAAAGCGGTAAGCGCCGCACGAAGAAAGGGAAGAAAGAAAATCAACCCAACTCTTTTAATGCGAAGCAGCCAACAAAAACAAAAAAAAAGCATTTGAGGTGCCGAAACGCCATGTTGTCTACCCCCGAAATCACGCCCGATCAATGGGGCCCTGAATACGTCATCAACGTCTACGACCCCAAAACCGGCATGGAAGGCGTGGCCTGCATCGACAACACGGCCCGCGGAGTCGCCAAAGGCGGCATCCGCATGGTCCCCGACATTTCCACGCAAGAAGTCTGCCGATTGGCCAGAGCCATGACGTGGAAAAACGCGTTGGCCGACATTCCATTTGGCGGCGGCAAATCCGGCATCAAAGCAGACCCAAAAAAAGTCGACAAGCAAGCCTTCATGCGCGCCTTCATGGAAAAACTCAGAATCGTACTGCCCGACGTCTACATCGGCGGACCAGACATGAACGTCACGGAAAAAGAGATGGCGTGGATGATGGATGAAGCAGGAGACTACC
This sequence comes from Microcaldota archaeon, assembly GCA_016207165.1. Classification (GTDB taxonomy): domain Archaea; phylum Micrarchaeota; class Micrarchaeia; order Norongarragalinales; family Norongarragalinaceae; genus JACPGT01. Next base: position 72,345 of record JACQQD010000009.1, on the reverse strand, counting down.
GCGTAGTCACCGGAAAACCCTCCGCCATCCAAGGACTGCCCCACGAACTGGGTTCCACCGGTTTTGGCGTAGTGCACTCCGCACTTTGCGCCATGGACGAATTGAAAATGCAGCCGCAAGGCGCCACCTGCGCCATTGAAGGATTCGGCAACGTCGGCGTGTTTACGGCTCGATTCTTCCGCGACCACGGCGTCAAGACCGTGGCGGTTTCCGACTCGTCCGGCACCATATACAACCCCAAAGGATTGGACGTGGACCAACTTGAAAAAGTCAAGATGGAAACCGGGAAAGTCACGAACTACAAAGACGGCCAAAAATTGGACGCCAAAGCCTTGTTCGAAGTCCAATGCGACGTCTTGGTGCCCGGAGCTCGGCCCGACGTGGTTACCGACGCCAACAAAGCCAAAGTCAAAGCCAAAGTCATCTCGCAGGGCGCCAACCTGCCCATCGCCCCCAAAATCGAGGAGGAACTCGAAAAGAAAGGCCTCATCGTCTTGCCTGACTTTCTGGCCAACGCCGGCGGCGTGATCTCATCCTGGTGCGAAACGGAACACATGACTCCCGAACAAATGTTCGACGTCGTCAAACGCAAGATCACGACCAACACCAAAACGGTGCTCCAACGCCGCCGAGACGAAAAGAAGTACTCGCGAGCCATCGCGCTTCAAATCGCGCAAGAACGCGTTCAGGCGGCCATGGAAGTGCGCGGACGCTGGCCCGCCAACAAGTAACAGCCGATTGGGGCCAACGCGACACACACCCCCATATTCCCCCCGTTCCCGCGTTTTTCAGCTCAAATGCAACCCCGATTCAGTGGTCTATTTAAAGCCAAAAAAGCACATGGAATCCATGTACGCCCGCTACTGGCTGGTGCTATTGCTTTTGCCGCTCGTATCGGCGTCGTGCAACTTTTTAGACGTGTCCACCACGCTTTCGGCGCAAACCACGCAAGGACTCCAAGCCGCGTACCCCATTACGCTTTTCAACGAAGGCCTCCAGCCCCAACTCGTTCAATTGTCCGGCACCTGTCCGCAAGGCCTCACCTGCACATTCCAGCCCTCCTCGCAAGCCGTTCTCACGCCATCGGAAACCCGGACCCTGACTCTGGTTGTAGACGCCGACAAGACCGGCAACCACTCCATCCCCGTGACCGTGACGTCCGACAGCGTGGCCTGCGACGTCCTGAATTTCAGCCTCGACGTGCGGACCGCCGACCCGCTGGAAACCAAGGCGTTTGGCGTCCGCGTGTTTCCCGAAGGCAACTCGTCGGCCAGACCCGGACAAACCGTTTCCTTTGAAGTCTCCATCCGCAACCACCAAAACGAACGCGGATTTGCCCGCCTCAAAGTCATCAGCCCCCTGGAAAAGTCCACGGACTTTGACTACGTGGACATCGATGTTCCCGCGCAAGGCGAAAAAACGGTGACAGCCAAAGTCAACATTCCGGCTGGCACCCCCCGAAACACGTACGAAGTGTTGTTCGTCATCAACGCGTTTGACGGTTCGGGTTGCTGCGAACACTCGTTTTTGGTCAAACGCCAAGTCTTCGTCTTTTCCGACCTTTTAAAACTCCAACTCCAGGACACGCCTTCCAGTTGCCTACTGGTCAAACACGAACAAGAAACCACGCACACGTTCCGGTTGCGCAACGACGGGGAAGTCCAAGGCCCCTTTGAATTCGAACTCGTCGGCAACCAGTACTCCCGCGACGCGTCGCACTTGGACACCCAAGCCCTGGACATCGCGCCCGGCGACTACCAAGAACTCAAATGGATCCTCAATCCGCCGTCCACCACGGTGCTAGACGAGTACCACGTGATTCTCCGCGGCCGCTACCAGGATTACGTCGTTTTCGAGCAACCCCTGTGCTTCGTCGTGGACGCGCAACGCGACTTCACCGTGTTTGCCAACGAATCCTACCCCATCACGCGCGGCGAGCAAAGCCCAATCGCGTTCACGGTCCGAAACACCGGCACCATCGCGCGCACGTACACCGTGACCGCCAATCCTCCCGCCGAATTTGACTTCCGCGTCGACGCCCCCTCGTTCACCCTCTCGCCCAGCCAAATCAAGGCCGTCACCCTTGCCGTGGGCAGCACCAAACAAGCGCAACTGGGCGAACACAAATTGGACGTCACCGTCAGCGACGGCCGCGTGAGAAAATCCTTGAACGCGTACATGGTCGTTTCCTCGAGCCTGCAACCCGGCAAAAGCTTTTTGGAAATCAAACCCGAAGTATACGACGTCTACGCAGGCATTACGGAACCGGAACGCGTGGCCGTGACCAACGCCCACGCCAAAACCCAGACGAACGTCCGCGTCCGCGTGGACGGATTGCCGGAAAATTGGGTGACGCAATCCGCGGAACAAAAGCACATCGTGCCCGGCAAAACCGCGCCATTTGACATCGCCTTCAACATACCCGTAGACCAGTCCACCCAGCAACGCCAAATCCAAATCACGGCGGAAAGCGATGAAGGCGAAAAAACGAGAATCGCCACCGTGCTTCAAATCCGCGAAGCCCCCTCCCACTTGGACGTGGCCGTCACCACCGTCAACCGCAACGGAAACGACGTGACGTACACCGTCGTGGTCTACAACAACGGATTGAAGACGTTAAACCAAGTCAACGTGAACTCCGGCGGAAGCATCCAAACCATTTCACAGCTTGAACCCGGCGAACAGCAAACCGTGACGTTCACGGCCCTGGCCGCCGCCCCGCTGACGGTCCAAGCCCAATCCCAGGAAGGCGTGCAAAGCCAAACCGTCCAAGTGCCGCTGAACGCCGAGAGCCGGCTGTTCAGCCTCAGCGGGCTCTTGATCGCCGTCATCATCCTCATGCTGGTCCTGGTGGCCGTAGCCTTCATGCTCCGAAAAGAGCACCTCGACGAAGTCGCCCGCCAACAACGCACCTAAAAACAGGGATATCCCGCGTCATGCCCCTCACCATCCACACGCCACCCCACGTCTACGCGCCCCGAGAAGACTCGCACTTGTTGGCCGAAACCGCCGCTAAAAACGCCCAAGGCCGGGTGCTGGACATGTGCTGCGGCAGCGGCATCGTGGGCCTTTACGCCATGACGCGCCCCATCATTCGCGTCACCTTCGCCGACCAAAACCCGTTGGCGCTGGAAGCCGTGAAAAAAAACGTGGCGCAAAACCAGTTACACCAGCCCTTTGAGACCGTGTTGACCGACCTGTTCTCCAACATCCGCGGCAACTTTGAAACCCTGTTCTTCAATCCTCCGTACTTACCCACCGCTGAAGCGGAGAAACTTGGGGAACCCCTCAACAAAGCATTGGACGGCGGAGCGGACGGACGCCGCCTGATCAATCCCTTTTTGGACCAATTCGACAAGCACTTGGCCCAAGACGGTGCGGCATACATCCTGAACAGCTCCGTTTCGGCGACCGACGGCCAATCCGGCAACGAAATCACGCAAAAAGCCCTGGAAAAAAAAGGCTTGACCGTACAAGAAGTCGCAAAAGCGGATTTCTTCTTCGAGCACCTCGTCGTGTTCGAGGCCCGAAAACCATAAAACCCCAAAAAAAGCTATGAAAACCAGAGGTGCGTTTTATTCATGAAACTGAACCTGGCCACCGCCGGCGTCATCATTTTAATCGGACTTCTAATCGTCGGCATCTACTCCACCATCCAATTCCAGGCCGAAGTCGGGCACGACGAAAACCAAAGCGAAGACGCGAAACAAGAAAAAACCGTGAAACCAGCCAATCAAATTCAGTCCAACACGGAAACGCCGGACGAAAAAACGTTCAACCAAGAGTAAACGCGGCAACTAACGCAAAAGCTCGCTTCGCGCTTGTTCGACTTGGCTTCGAATCATGTCGTTGCCGGACCACAGGGGGCTCCGCCCCCTATAGTCCTACGCTTCCCCGAACCCCCGACTTGCGCGCGAATCAAATTCCTATCGCAAGAGCTCGCTTCGCGCTTGTTCGACTTGGCTTCGAATCATGTCCTGCTTCCGCTTCAAGGGCCCCACCAGGGAACTGGAGTACTTCAGCAACATCAAATGGTCGTAAATGTAATTCATTTTTCCAAACAAGTAATCCGCGTCTTTTTTCTTTCCGGCCTTCAGCGCCAATTGAAGCGACCGCCGAAGCTCTCCCACGCAGTCCGCCAACCCCGCCAAATAACTCTGGTCATCCACCTTGAGGTCACCAGGAGTCGGAAGCTCTTTTTTCTCCAACAACGAAAGCAGGCACTTGATTTCCACGTACTCCTGGTACGCGCTGGAAGCAATGTGCTCAAAGTCCTGGGCCACTTTTTTCAAAGCCGCCACGTCGGCGTCCAACGCCTTGACGACTTTCTTGGCCTCCGCCATGTCGCCCGTATGAAGGTGCCGGATCGCTTTCGCGCAGTTTCGAATCACGACCCGCGAATCCGCCAAAACGACGTCCTGGCGCTTTTCCTTTTCCGACAATTCCCCGTCAATGCGCGCAATGGTTTTTTCTAAAGACACAAAAAATCACTCGGACAAGCTATTGCCCAAACGCCTATAAAAGCCGGTTTGCCGTGAACGCTTCCATGAAACCCGACGCCGTGAAAAACCTCGCCGCGTTCTCCATACTGACCGGCGCCTCCGTCATCCTGACCAAGATCGCGGTGGACGCCGGAGCCAACATTTACTGGTTTGCTTTGGCCAGCAACCTCGTCGCCGTTTTGGCGTTAACGCCGTTCTTCCTCAACCAAAAAACCGTGGACGCCATCCGAAAATACCCCAAAGAATTGGCCGTCAACGGCATCACGTCATCGGGTTTGGGGTACTTGTTCATCATGTTCGGCCTCGTCCACACCACCGCCACCAACCTCGGCTTTCTGTTGGCCCTCATTCCGGTGTTCACCGTCGTGTTCTCCAAAGCCCTCGTCAAGGAATCCCTGCCCAAGCATTTCTACGCCATTTTGGTTGTCATGACCGCCGGCGCGGCATTGCTTGCCTTCCGGCAAGACTTTTCCACTGTCAACATCGGAGACGCTTCGGTGTTCGGAGCCGTTTTGTGTCTGGCGTTCAACAACGCGTACAGCAAGAAAATCATGGACCACACGAAGCCGGACTCCGTCAGCTACGCCCGTTTTTTCTTCAGCGCCTTGTTCGTGCTGGGCCTCGTCGTCGTGTTGGCGCCTAACCAATTGCACACCCTGCAACCGGTTTGGCTGGAAGTCGTGGGTTCAAGCCTAACCACCGCGTTGGCCATCCTGTTTTTGTTCCGCGCCATTGACGCGGAAGGCCCCTCGATTTCCTCGCTGGCCAACTTCACCGCCGGCATCTCCACCGCCCTCATCGCCATGGCGTTTCTCGGCGAATCCATGACCGCCATTCAATTGGCCGGCGCCGCCCTCATCGGGTTTGGAGTCGTCGTGTTGACGCGGCAGGGACAAAACAAATCAAGGGTTTAATATCTGGGCGCCCAAAGTACCCCAAGGACACCATGATCAACGAAAACATTCAACGTCTTGTCGAACACGCGAAACTCCGTAATTGGACGCCTTCAGAAGATTGGAGGCCCACCAACGGGCCAAACGTCGGCTTCAAACCATCAGACGGCATGTTCGTGAGGGATATCCGGCGCCGGCCCCACGAAACCAAGTTGCCTAAGTCAATATACGTATTGGTTCCTGGCCGCCAAGAAATCCATCATGTAACGAGCGAACAGATTTCGTTGGCCCAGAAACGCGGGGAACCAATTGCCCTGAGCGTTTTGACGTGCAAAGCGCAAGGATTCGACATGGCCAACAATTTACTCCAACTCATCGTACGGCACGAGGAAGGCGGCGGCGTCATCGATTGAGGAAAGACCATGAACCAGGCCCTTTCAAAAATCATCCAACTGGAACTGGAAAAACTTGAAAACGGTTCGCAAAGCCTGGAAGAAACCACGAACGCCATTCAATCCCTCATGCCGCAAGCCGAAGCACAGCCGTTTTTAATCAAGTCCACCCAGCACGTGGCCGGAACCGCCATGAGCACCGAACAACGCTTGGACGCACTCAAGAACGCGGGGTACAACGTTTTCCACGTCGGAGAAAACACGGGCGTGCTCGTGGACTTTCTCACGGATTCCGGAACCGGAAGCATGAGCGACAAGCAGTGGGCCGCCTTGATGCAGGCCACGGAATGGTACGCGGGCTCGAAGAGCTTTTTGGAATTTGAAAACGCCTTTAAGGAAGTCTGCGGAAACGAGTTCACCATCCTTCCGGCGCACCAAGGCCGGTCCGCGGAAAGCACGTTCTTGGAAGCGCTCAAAAAAGCCGGAATCGTCAAGGAAAACCAGAAAATCGTGTTCAACACCGCCTTTGACACCACGCACGGCTGGGTTACAAACATCACCGGCCACGCCCCGGAAAACTTGTACTGCGAAGCCTACGAAAAACCCCTGGACCACGACGCACCCTTCAAAGGCAACTTGGAGCCAAACCGCCTCAAAGAACGCATCGCCCAAGGCGGCGTGGGAGCGGTTTTCCTGACGATCACCAACAACACCAGTGGCGGCCAACCCGTCTCCCTGGAGAACATCCAGGCCACGCGGCAAATCTGCGACGCAAACCACGTGCCCCTGTTTTTCGACGCGTGCCGGTTCGCCGAAAACGCGTACTTCATCCAACAAAAAGAACCCGGACAAAACCAGAAAACCATCCGTGACATCGTCCGCGACATGTTCTCCTACGTCGACGGCGCCACGTTTTCGGCCAAAAAAGACGCGAAAGCCAACATCGGCGGCGCGATCTTGATCCGCAACGGTTTCGCGGGCGACAAAGTCGCCTACCACGCCAAGACCCTGACCATCATGCGCGACGGATTCATCAGCTACGGAGGCCTGGCCGGACGCGACTTGGAAATCACCGCCCAAGGACTACGCGAAACCACGCAAGAAGACTACCTCCGCCAGCGCGTCGGCCAAGTCCAGTACCTCCACCGACTGCTGCATGCCGCCGGCGTGCCCTTGGTTCACCCCTGCGGCGGCCACGCCGTGTACGTGGACGCCCGCGAATTCCTTGACGGCGTGCCGGAAGACCAATACCGCGGCTGGACGCTCAGCCTCGCGTTATTTGCCAAATACGGCATCCGAGGCGTCGAAATCGGCGACGTCATGTACGCCAAAAAAGATGGGAATGGAAAACGCCTGGCCCCCGCCAAAAACGATTTCCTGCGGTTGGCCATCCCCCGCCTCACCTACGCCTCCGAGCACATGCTGTACACGGCCGCGTGCTTCGCCGACTTTTCCAAACGCCGAAAAGAGCTTTCAAGCGGCGTGCGCATCACCGGAAACTTCGAAAACAACGGGTTTGACCACTTCTTCGCCCGCTTTGAACCAGTTGACCCCGAAAACTTCAGGCAAACGCTGCTCACGTAAAGAACCGTTCAGCCCATGCCGGAAAGCTCGACGGTTTCATACGAAATCATGGTCCGCGTTTCGTTGACGGCCTTCTGCTTACGCAAATGCCGTACGATCAAGGAATTCAGCGCCTCCATGCTCGACACGCGCGCCTTGCACAACAAATCAAACTCCCCGGTGACCATGGCCACCTCGAAAATGTTCGGTAGCTTCGCCAAGTACTCCATCAATTTTTTTTGGTCCGCCTGCGGCGCGGCCTTGACCAACACGTACGCGGTGATGGGCTGGCCGATTTTCGCGAAATTCAATCGAACGGTATACTGCGTGATGACGCCCTCGCGCTTCAAACGAACCAACCGGTGGTGAACGGTGGTCATGGCAATGCCGGTCTTTTGGGCCAGCTTCTTCTCCGAAAGCGATCCGTCCCGCCGCAATTCCGACAAAATCGCCCGGTCCTTTTCATCCAACCTGAATTCCATCAATGAAGTAAACACTCCAAAAACTAATAAAACTATCGAAAAAATGCCTAAACAATTGGCCAAAAGTGGAGCACGCTTAAATACCTCGAAACCACCCATACCCCCAAAACGTTTCCAGGTGGTTTTTCGTGAAATGGTTTGTCCCAGGACCCGTCCCCGTCAACGATTCTGTTTTGGAAGGCATGCAGAAACCCATGATCTCGCACCGATCCCCGGATTTTCGCGCCACGTTTTTGGACTGCACGCAAAAATTGGAACAGGTTTTCAAAGCCCCCGACGCAGCCCAAGCGTATTGCATCACCGGTTCAGGCACCCTGGCCAATGAAGCGGCCGTGGCCAACCTGGTTCCTGAAACCAAAACACTGTGCTTGGTCAACGGCGAGTTCGGGGAACGGCTGTACCAGGCCTGCCGCATTTACAACCCGGAGGGCACCCAAGCGCTCCACATCCAAGACGGGAAAGGCATCAACGCCGAGCGCGCGGCGAAAGCCATTGAAGAACAAAAACCGGATTGGGTGTGCATGGTGCAAAACGAGACGGCCACCGGAGTGACCAACGACGTGAAAGGCGTGGCGAGCGTGGCAAAGAAAAACGGCGCCCGCATCCTCGTGGACGCCGTCAGTTCCTTGGGCGGCATGGAACTGGATTGCAAGGGGTGGGGCATCGACGCGTGCACCTCCGCCTCCCAGAAAAGCCTGGCGGCGCCGCCGGGACTGGGGTTTGTGATGGTTTCAAGCGAAGCCATGCAAGAAATCGAATCCAAAAAACGCATTCCTACCTACGGCTTGGACCTCAAACGCTACAAGAAATTCTACGAGCGAAACGAAACGCCGTACACCCCCAGTTTGCCCACGTTTTACGGCCTTCAGAACGCGTTGCAGGAATTGTTTGAAGAGGGACTGGACGCCCGCATTCAACTGCACGAGGACGCGGCGCGCATGGCCCGAGAGGCCGTGGAAGCCACCGGATTTGAGAACTTTGCCGAACAAGGCTTCCAATCCGCCACCATCACCGCGTTTCTCACAGACCAAGCCAAAGAAATCAAAAACGCCTTGGCGAAACAAGGCATCCAGATCGCCGGCGGCCAAGGCGTCTGGAAAGAAAAAATGCTGCGCATCGCCCACATCGGCCCCCAAGAATGCCGAAGCATGGCGCATTGCACCGAAGCACTGATGCGCGTCATGCATCCAACGGAATTGGTGACCGCGCAATGAAAGTCCTCGTCACCGACAAAATCCACCCCGACGCCCTGACCCTACTGAAAAGCCAGGCGGCCGTGGACGAAGCCTACGGGATGGACGAGGCCCAACTCACCGGAAAAATTCCAGGATACGACGCCCTCATGGTACGCAGCGGCACCCAGGTCACCGCCGCCGTTCTTTCCGCCGGAAAAAACCTGAAAGCCGTCGGCAGAGCGGGAACCGGCGTGGATAACATCAACGTCCCAGAAGCCACGCGCCTTGGAATAATGGTGGTCAACGCGCCGGGAGCCAACGCGCAAGCCGCCGCCGAAATGGCCGTGGCGTTGTTGCTGGCCGCCATCCGCCAACTCAAACCCGCCCTGGAAACCATGAAGCAAAACCAATGGGAGCGAACGAAATTCACGGGCACGGAAATCGCCGGAAAAACCGTGGGACTAATCGGCGTGGGCGCCGTCGGCAAAATCGTGGCCAAAATCCTGAACGCCTTCGGTGCTCACGTCCTGGCGTACGACCCCTTCCTGGCCGAAGAAAAAGCCGCCGCCATGCACGTGACCATGGCTTCATTGGAGGAACTGTACACGCAAAGCGACATCCTCTCCATCCACGCACCGCTGAACGACTCCACCCGCAACTTGCTTGACGTCCACGCGTTCAACCAAATGAAGGACGGCATAATGCTGGTCAACGCGGCCCGCGGCGGCATCATCAACGAGCAAGCCCTCCTGAATGCGCTAAACACCGGAAAAGTCGCGGCCGCGGGACTGGACGTCTTTGAAAAGGAGCCCATCCCCCTTGAAAGCACGTCCGCAAAACTCGTGGCCCACCCCCGCGTGGTCGCCACGCCGCACTTGGGCGCCTCAACGCAGGAAAGCCAGCGCAACGCTTCGGTCCTGGCCGCACAGCTTCTATTGGATGCCTTGAACGGCCAGCCCGTTGCCTCCGTCAACCAACTCCCGGTGGTTCAGCGTGCTTGAAGAACGCCTCATCTCATTTGATTTCGATTCGACGCTCATCCGCCAGGAAATCATCGACGAACTTGCGGACCTCGCCGGAAAGCGTGCCTACGTCGCCAAAATCACCCGGGAAACCATGGAAGGAAAACACCGTTTCAGCGAAACCATCCACCTGAAAACCAGGGCATTGGCCGGCCTGACCCAAAACGACTTGCACGCCGTGGCCTCCCGCATCCAGTACCGTGACAATTTTTTGCCCTTTGTTTCCTGGCTCAAGAAAAACAGCTTCAAAATCGCCGTCATCACCGGCTCGTTTTCCAACGTGCTGTCGATTTTGCCCCACGGACGCGTCTTTGACTACGTGCACGCCAACGAACTCGTAGTCCAAAACAAAGTCCTGACCGGACAATGCATCGCCCGCGTCACGGACAACAAAGGCGACTTGCTTTTGCAAATTCAAAACCAGACCGGCATTCCACCGGAACGCACCATTTCGGTTGGCGACGGCGCGACGGACGTCTCCATGTTTGAAAACTCGGCGCACTCCATCGCCTTTAACGCCAAACCCGCCGTGAAACAGAAAGCGAGCTTGGCATTGGATGGCGACGACTTGATGGAACTGGTTCCACACGTCCAAAACGTGTGCTCCAAACATTTCGCTTAACTGCCTAAAACGTATCCAAACACTTGCGCTTCAGACAGGGCAAGAATCTTTGCGCGTTGCTGGTCCCAATATAAAAGTGGGAGAAAGGGGAAAAGGATCCCCGACGCGTCCCCAGAGAGCGAACACCCGAAGGCGTTCAAAAGACCTTGGACGGCCAGTTAGCGGATCCAGTCCCCTTTTCCCGTATTTCAGAGACCCGTCAGAGAAGGTGGGTTCCGAAAGCGTGAAAAGAAAAAAAAACAAGCCCACAGGAGAAATCCGTTGGTCCTCTGGACCAACGGTTCCAACCCGTTGGGCTTAGAACTGGACGAGGTCCAACCCGAAGGCTTTTTCGTTCTTGGGCTCGCGCTTTTCCTTGCCGACCACGTGCGGCGAGGTGACTCCCGTCACGATGCTCATCACGGAAATGCGGTCACCCATTTCAGGAACCAGGCGCGCACCCCACTTGACGTAGGCGTTGGGGTCGAAATTCTCGGTGATGCCCTCGCCCACGGCAATGGCTTCACCCAACGTCAATTGGCTGCCGCCTTGGACCAACACCAAAGCGCCTTTGGAGCCCGCGTAGTCGACATCCAGCAAGGGGTGTTCCAGCGTGTTTTTCACCGCGGCCTCCACCTTGTTGTTGCCCTGGCCTTCGCCAACTGAAATCATGGCCACTCCGGCGTTGCCCATGATCATGCGCACGTCCGCAAAGTCAATGTTCATCAAGCTGGGAAGCATGATGGTGTCAGCAATGCCCTTGACGGACCGCGCCACCAAGGTGTCCGCCACAGCAAACGCCTGGTTCATCGGCAAATTCGGCACGTACGAGACCAACCGGTTGTTGTCGATGATTACAGTTGTATCCGAAACGTTGCGCAAGGCCTCCAAACCCCAGTCCGCTTTTTCCAAGCGGGCGCGCTCCAACGCGAACGGGTAGGTGACCATGGAAACCACCATGGCTCCGTGTTGCTTGGCCACGTCGGCAATGACGGGTGCCGCTCCGGTGCCTGTTCCGCCGCCCATGCCCGCGCAAATAAATACGAGTTCCGAATCCTTCAACAAATCCGCGAATCGGTCGCGCGCCTGTTCCGCGCACTTCATGCCGACTTCAGGAAAGCCTCCGGCCCCCAAGCCGCGCGTCATCTTGCCGCCAATCAACAGCCTTCGATCACAGTCCACCATCTTGAGGTGATTCTGGTCCGTGTTGACCGCGATCGTGCTGGCACTTTGAATGCCCATCTTGTGCAGACGCGCCACCGTGTTGGTGCCCGCGCCGCCCACGCCCACCACGCTGATCTTGATGTGGGACGAGTCAAACTCTTTCTTCGTTTCCTCACGCGTCGGCGAACTCTTCAACGCATCCGCCAAAATGCCTTCCATTGCCATACCTTCACACCATCTCCGACGGGATTCAAACCAAAGCCATAGCCACCCCTGGAATGGCTACCGCTCACTCATCGGAAAAAGCGCTTCTGTTTTTCCGGTGGGTTGCATTTGCCTCCCAAAACGCTGGTCAACGCTTCTGGAAGGTTAAAAGCAACTTGACGGCGAAATCCGTCAAGTCACTTTTTCATCCGGGCCGCAAAAAACCAAACGGCCCTTCATGTCGTAAACGTGATACTCTTACTCATCCAATGATTTCAATGTCGTAACCCGCTTTCTGGGTGACGGCTTGCGCTTGAGCGGCCTTCCTTCCCATCACGTGCGGCGACTTGACGCCCGTGACAATGGCCGTGATTTCCAGCTTGCCATCGTATTCCGGAACCAGGCGCGCGCCCCACTTGACGGACGCGTTGGGGTCCATCTGCTCGGTAATCATTTCACCCGCTTTAATGGCGTCACCCAACGTCAAGTCGTTGCCGCCGGCAATGTGAATCAATGCACCGGACGCACCCGCAAAGTCCACGTCCAACAAGCGGTTCTGCAAAACGCCTTCCACGGCGTCCTCGACCTTGTTGGCACCCTTGCCTGAACCAACGGCAATCATGCCGACGTCGCCTTGAGTCATGACCGCACGGACGTCCGCAAAGTCGATGTTGACTAAGCTGGGTTGCGTGATGGTGAACACCAAGCCGCCAATGGCTTTGGCCAAAATCTCGTCGGCCACCAAAAACGCCTGGTTCATGGGGAGGTTAGGCACCAACTGCACCAAGCGGTTGTTGTCCAGGATAATGACGGAGTCGGAGACTTCACGCAGGCGTTGGATGCCGTCGTCCGCCTTCCGAACCCGGGCGCGCTCCAATGCGAACGGGTAGGTGACCATGGAAACGACGATGGCGCCCTGCTCCTTGGCGACTTGCGCAACCACCGGTGCTGCTCCGGTGCCGGTTCCGCCGCCCATGCCCGAGCAGACGAAGACGAGGTGGCAACCCTGGAACGCCTTCTCCAAAGCCGGCCGGTCCACTTCCGCGCACTTCATGCCGACTTCAGGAAAGCCGCCGGCTCCCAAGCCCTTGGTCACGCTTTTGCCGATGAGCAGTTTAGTGATGCTTTCGTCCAACAAGTTGAGGTGCTGGCGATCCGTGTTGCAAGCCATGAGTTCGGCGCCGCGGACGTTGAGGCGCTTGAGGCGGTTGACGGTGTTGTTGCCCCCTCCACCTACGCCGATCACGACAATCTTGATTTCCTCAACGGAGTCATCCATGTTGCTGCGTTGCGCGGGTTGGTTCCGCATCGCATCTTTAACCAGGTCTTCCATCATGCTAATCGCCCTCTGAAAACGTCTGTGAAACGAATTCCATTTAAAAATCGCAAAGATATATAAATACCTTTCTGAAACCACGGAATTTTTGGGCGGGAAATACCCTAGAGACCAACACCCCGAAAACCAAAAACAAAGAAAGTTCGACAGTCAACGAAATGTCTTACGTTTGGTTCAATTCAACCCGACCGAGACCGCTGCAAGTCGTACAAATCCAGGACTTCCTTGACCGTAGTAGCTTGTTTGGCCGCCTTGTCCTCCCGGACAAAGCCCTTGAGCCTTGGAAAACGAAGCGCCAAGCCCTCCTGGTCCTTCCAACCCGCGGTATGCGTCGGGGAACGCGTCAATTCGTCGGCCACCACGGTCACCACGTGCTTGGGCTTGACCCACTCGTCGGGAACGATGAGGCAATCCACGTTCTTGGGCTTTTCCGGAACCACGTCTTTTTCCAAGAGTTCGCGAAAGGCACTCATTTGCTCTTCGTTAAATCCGGTGCCGATTTTGGCAATGCTTTTGAATTGGTTGGACGATTCGTCGTACACCGCCGTAAGCAGTCCCCCAAAGCCGAATTTGGTGCGCTTGCCTTTCCCGTAGTAAAAACCGATGACGACGACGTCCAGCGAGTCCGCCAAGTTGGACGCGTACGAGCGCTTGAGTTTGATCCACGCAAACTTTCGGGCGCCCGCCACGTACGGGGCTTCAAGGTCTTTGGCCATCACTCCTTCAAGGCCTTCGCCCACGAACGCGTCGAACAACGTTTCCAATTCCTTGGAATCCGAAACCAGGTGCGTAGCCGCCACATCCAACACAGTTCCCTTCCTGACGCGTTTTTCCAACTCCTCTCTCCGCAATTGGTACGGTTCGTTCGTCAAGTCCCTGCCGTCCGCGTACAACAACTCAAAGCAAAACAATTTCAGAGGAATTTGTTGCGCGGCCTCGGCCACGCCGTGCTTGCGCTTTCGCTGCACGGTTTCCTGGAACGCCACGAATTTGCCGGCCGCATCCACGCCAATGGCTTCCCCCTCGAAAATGGCGTCCTTGGCGGCAAACTGCTTTTTCGTGGCCGCCACCACATCCGGAAACATGGGCGTCACGTTTTCCTGCCGCCGCGAGTAAATGCGGACCTCATCGCCTTTTTTGTGCACTTGCAACCGGAGCCCGTCGTACTTGGCCTCCACGCTGGCGGTTCCCAGCTTCTCGATGATTTTCTCGGCGGAAGGCAACCGCTCGGCCAACGCGGGCCGAATGGGGTGAAACGGCGTGGGCGAAAACGTTTTCACCGATTCCATGCCCTTCTCAAACAAGGTCTCAGCCACCCAACCCAAATCCGACGTCAAGTTGAACGCGCGCTCCAAATCTTCTTTGGCTGACTTATCCCCCACGCTCCAAACGCTCAGCGCGTCAATGATGGTCGGCTCCGCAACGCCCAACCGAAGTGAGCCGGTGACAAACCGCGCAATGGCTTTGGCCTCCAAAGGCGCACTGCTGGAAAACAATTCGGATAACAATTTGATCTTGTGGTCCTGGCTTCCCGCACCAGAAGCCGTAGCCACCTTGAACAAGTTGTCGTACACCTTGTCCACCGACAACTCGCTTGACGACAGCGTGGTCTGCGTCTTCTTGGACATGGCGTCCTGCGCCACGACCCCCAAGTCGCCTTTTTTCCGGAACGCGGCTTCAATGTTTTTGATGGACTGGCCCGATGCGTTGGCGATGGCCCGCATGCACAGCTTGTCGGCCACCCCCAGTTCCACGCCTTGGTGTTCCGGCACTAAAATGCCTTGGATGAGGTACACGACGCGACGGATCTTCGTCTTCGGAACTTCCTTGAAGTACGCGGCCAAATAATCCGTCATTTCCAGGCGCTTGGGAGTCGACTCCAGTTTCTCATACAGCGCCACGAGTTCCGAGAAATCCATACGACTCAATTAACGATTCAAACGTATTAATAGAAACCGATTCAAGACCGCCGAGAAGAAAGAAAATCACACAGATTTTTGTGAAGCGCCGCGTTGGAGGCCACGTTCAACCCGTTCTTTTTTCCAGCCAGCTTCGTCATTTTCCCTCCGGCTTCCTGGAGGCAAATGCGGGGAGCAGCCACATCCCACGGGTGCGGATAGCCTTCAATGAAGGCTTCCGCTTGGCCGGTGGCCACCAAGAAATAGGCGTAGGCGTCCGAATACCCTTTCTCGTTCTTGGCCTGGGTCGACAACTCCAGCAACGCGGGACCGAATCCTTCCTCGGTGGAGCGTTTAAGTTCAAACGTCAAAAACGACTCCGTCAAATTTGAAACCGTTGAAACCCTGCATTGTTTCCCGTTCCAAAAACAACCTTTCCCTTTTTCCGCCCACACGCGTTCTTTCAACATGGGCAAGGAAATCACGCCGGCAAGAACTTCACCGTTTTTCTCGAACGCCAAAAGCGGCCCGCAAAACGGCAGGCCCCGCATGTACGAGTGCGTTCCGTCCAAAGGGTCGATGACCCACCGGTTTAGGTTGGAACCGGATTCCCCGGATTCCTCGGCCAAAACGCCGCAATCCGGGAACGCGTCCCGCAACACGGCCAGTACGGCTTTCTCGGCTTCCTCGTCGGCCTGCGTCACCCACGACCCATCCGGCTTCTGCTTCGTTTTCAATGGTTTTCGAAAGTGCTTAAGCAAGACGGCGTCCGCGGCATCCGCCGCCTTCAACAGATCTTCCAATTCCTTCATGAAAACATTTGGAACGCGCTTGAACTAAAAAGGCGCAGGCCTGGAAAACCCGAAAACGCGGCTTTTAATTCCAAAAACGCCATCAATTCATGGACCCAAACGCCATGACGAGCAATGCACCCAAAAAAGCGTTGTCCACCGACGACCTCGCGTCCATGATGGCCAAAAGCAAGGCGTACCCGGCCAAGAAAGGATTTGTTCGCGCCGCCAGCGAGGCCCTAGAGGAAAGCGCGCAAGCCACGGCGGAGCGGTTCAAACAATTCCCCATTGAATCGATCGTCTACACCGCGTCCCGCCTCATTCCCATTCCATTGATTAACGACCCGCTGGTGTGGCGGAACATCATTCGCAAGACGATGAACCCCGAATTCGATTTGGTGATGACGCCTCAAAACAAGCAGACCGCCGAAGAATTCGTTGAGAAAATCAGGAACAACCCTGAATTCAGAAACCAAATTACGGCGCACGCGCTGAAGTTTCAACCCAAAGCCATTCCCAGCCAACGCCAAACCGTTGGGCCCACCGCGGGCAACCTAACCCGGCTGGACGAATTCCGGCAAAGGAGGCAAACGTTAAGCAGACTGCGCAGAACGGCCAGCGTAAAACTCGCGGACTTGGAACGCATGCACGGAGTAGTCCGGCACACCGCCGACCGTGACAACGTCGTTTTCCACCCCACCGCCCAGCGTTGGAATGAGACTGCCGAGCGCGTCCGAAAAGCCCGCGAAGTCCTAGCCCGAAGAAGGACGGCTTGAACCGTTACCCGACTCCCCCCCGCATCCGTTTAAAAAGTTCAACGGCGTTACCCAACCATCATGGACTTGCAATACGGGGCGTTGGCCAGAAGCGCCTTGAATTACGCCCGCCATTCCCAAGCGGTTTGGGCGTACCTGGGTTTTGCCGTGGCCGCCGTACTTTCGTTATTGACTCTCGGCGCGCTGGCGTACGCCTTGGGCGCCTTGAACCCCGCCACCATTTTATCCAGTGCGTCATCATTGGGCCTCCTGATTTTTTTCGGCTTCGTTTGGCTGGCGTTCCTGGTGTTGGGCGGGTTGGCAGTGTACGGCGCCGTCATCCAGAACGCCGTGCATGGCGGAACCCTTACGCAGAGCTTAAACGACTTCAAGCCCCGGTTCTGGTCGCTGGTGGGCGCCGCGTTGTTTGTCACCGCCGTCAACGTGCTGTTGGCCATTCCCCTGAACCTCGGCGGACTGGCCGTGCCAGCGTTGGAGGGACTCTTCGGAGCGCTGGGGTTGCTCGTCTCCCTGGCGCTGGGCCTCACGTTTTTGTTCGTGGACTTTTACGTCGTGCTCTCCGACGTCTCCGCCTGGGCCGCCATCAAGAAAAGCGTGCACGTGTTTCTGCGGGAACCCATCGACGTGCTGCTCGTCATGTTGGTCTCCACCCTGTTGGCCGTCGGAGTCATGCTGGCCGGACTTTTGGGATTACTGGTTCTAGCCATTTTGGCGTTGGCGGTGGTGGGATTCAACGCGTCGGCGTTAGGCCTGCTCTTGGTCCCGTCTATTTTGGCCGCCGTGTTCATCGCGTTGCTGGTCGTGTTTGCCGCGGAAATCGTGCAACTGCATTTCGTGGCGCACGCGTTTCTCGCCTTGGAAAAACCCCAAGCCGCGGCAACGCCTCAAACCCGGAGCGTTTCCGTCGCTCCAGCCAAGAAACCCAAAAAGCCGGTGCGAAAGTCCGGAAAGGCCAAACCCAAGGTGAAAAAACGGTGAGCCTCGTCGCCAAAATCCATGAACGCCGGGACGGCCACGGCGTCAAGAAGTCGGTGACCGCGGTATGCGACCGCACACTTTTAGGCAAGGTGTTGCGTCAAGGCGACGCCGTGATTGACTTGAAGACCTACCGGGGATTCTACGAAGGAACCGCGGTGACGGCGGCGGAAGCCGGAGAGATGCTTCGGCAGGCGCGCAACATCAACGTGGTCGGCGAAAAAGCGGTTCAAGCGGCTCTCTCGGCGTTACCCATCAACAAGTCGGCGGTCAAGAAAATCGCCGGAGTGCCGCACGTCCAGGTGTACTACCTGTGAAATGGATTGCGTTGTTTTCAGTCATCGTGTTTTGCGGCGTTTTTTTCGCGGTGTACGGATTCAACTTGAGCCAGCCGCAAGCCATCCAATTGGAGCCGCCGTACGCGTTTGTCCCCAACGACGTGCAAAGCGAACTATTGAGCCTCACCTTCGTCTTCGTGTTCAGCGCGCTTTTCTTCGGTTTTTCCGCCCCGTTGGCGTTGGGAATCGAGGCGGCCAAGTTCGCATCGCTTTACAGCGCCGGCTCCGTGGACGCCACGTACCTGGCTTTCGCGCTACCGCAAGTCATCGTCGCGTTGTCTGCCACGTACCTCGGCCAAGGCCTGCTCAAGGACTACCAGGGCGACGGCCGATGGAAACAGTACGCCCAGAAAAGCGCCATGCTCTTGATTCTGGCGCTCGTGGTGTGGGTCGCCGTGTTCTTTGGAAGGCGATTGGTTTGAATCATGAAACCCATTATAGCAAACCGCGAAAGTTTCCCGAAACTTTCGCGCCGTTTGCTAGATAGCAATCCCCGACTATTTTGTCGGGTTACTTTCGGGGATTGCTATAAAACCCGAACAATCCAGTAACCCGTTATGGCTCCAGGCCGGGAAGAACTCCAGCGACGAATGAGGGAAATGGAAGAACCGCCTAAAGTGCTTCACGTATTGCACGTGGAAAACGAGGACTACGAATTGGACCGGATACGGGAATGGTTTCGGAACCGCAAAAAAAGAATTGAACAATGGGGCAGGCAACACGGGCATGCCAACCTGGTTGTCAAGCTTCACGGGGTACGAACCATTGCCGACGCCTTGGAACACCTGAAGAACCAGCCAGCGCACATCGTTTTGTCCGACTACCACATTCCGGATGCCGAGGAGGGCGACGCCAACGCGGAAAGACACCGCGAAACATTGGAGGAATTCAAGGCGCTTGGGCGTGAGATGGCCGTGGCCTTTTTGGCCCACGCGCAACACGGCAACGCCTATCCGGTATTGGTGACGCAAGTCCACCCCAACGCCGAGCAGCGCGAGGGTATCGCCAGGGCGAACCTGAATTTCGTCACCAAAGACGACCTGCGCACCATGGGACGCGAAGAGGACCCGCTTGACGCGCACATCCAAAACGCCATCCGGCGCTTGGGCATGGCCTCGGAAGAAGAGGACCGCATCGATCCATCCGCGTTCAACGAAGTCATGGACGGATTCCGGCACGTCAACCCCGCCAAAGCCAGGGCCTTGGGCAACGCCAAGGACCCCGCCAGCGAAATGGTCCGCAGGGGGTTGATGCGCCCCGTCACGGACCGTGAAAAAAAAGACGCGCTTGGAAAAATGAAGAGGGACGAGACCATGGACAAAAAAGACTTGGCCGCCCTTGCACAATACGAGGAAGCCCTCCAAAAGCCGCCGCCGAAAAGCAAGGGGAAAAAGAAGTAAGCAACTCTTTTAAGTGGGAAACGCGTAACACCGTTCATGGTCCTGGGCATTTTCGAGACCTTGGCGGAACTGGGTTTCGTCGTTCAAATCCTGTCGTTTACCTACATTTTGTTCTGGCTGTACATGACGTTTCGCGACTTGCCCCTTTTGTTCGGCATCACGGCCACCGTCACCGGCTTTCTGATCTTCATCCACGGCGTTTCCGTGGTGCTTTTGACGGCCGCGTTCGTGTTCTTGTTCTTGTTCGGCATGCAAATCCAGCAAGTCATGTGGTTCGGCTTGTTTCCGTTGCTGGGATACCACGTGATGGGCGACCGGCTGGCGTCCGCCGAAGAGACGGACCCCCGCAAGATGCAGGCCAAAATGCAGCGCGTCCAAGAACAAATCGAGCGGGGCCACGCCAGCCAGCAAGAGATGGAGTGGTTCCAGCAACAAATGGCGCAAAACCAGGTGTCCGGCGGCGGCAACCAGCAACTCCAGCAAATGCAGCGCATGCAACTGATGCAATCGTGACGTGAACATGGGACTCTTGGACGACATCGGATTCTGGCTGGAAATCGGCAAGTGGCTGATCCTGTTTTTCGTGGGATGGTGGTGGTACTCCTGGGTCCGGGAAAAACTGGCCTTCTCCCCGCTTCTCACCCTGGTGGTGTCCGGCATCGTCGTCTACTTTTTGGTCATCGAGCACCCCCTCATCGGCAGCCTCGGCGTGTTCGGGTGGATTTTATTAACCAGCGGGCTTCTGTTCATGTTGCCGACGTTCACCATGCTGTTCAACACCCTGACTCCACAACCCAAACAAACCCAACCCGGAGGAATCCGCTAAATGCCCCTTAAACGCCTGAAAAAGTACGCGTCCTTCTACAAGATCGCGCACCACCAGCGCGTGCAGCTGTTCAACCTCAAATGGAGGTTGCTGGTCATCCTGGTGGTCGCCGCCGCCATGTTCCTCGTCTACGAGTACCTCCAGTGGCGGTATCCCGTCACGTTTTTCGACGAGCTGCGCGGAAAACCCGTGATCTTGTCAGACCGCATCTTCGAGTGGTTCGGCATCGGCGTGGCCTTCGGCGTCATCGCCTTGGCTGGATTGTACGAAGGCGAATTCATGTTGGGGGTGCGCCGGCTGGCCAAGCACTTCGAACAACAAGCCGCCGCCCTTTTAGGCATGCACCAGAAAAAAACCAAGACCAGGAAAACCGAGGCAAAGAAAAACAGACGCTGACAGGGAGACGCCAAACCCGATGCTGAAACACGCCGTCCACATCCTGGGAGACAAGCCCGAAGCCTTCTTCTGGCGGCTGTTTCCCTTCCTATTGGTCATGGCCTGGTTTTACAGCGGGTAGACGCACGCGGAAACACGCGTCGTCGTCCACCACCGCCACCAAAGCACCTGCAAATCGCTTCTCCTTTTTACAAGAATACAACGGCACCGCATCGGATCCCGCCAAAAGCGGCGCCACGAAAAAGTAGGCTTCGTCCACCAAATCCAAGTCCAAAAAAGCAGATGCCAGCCTTCCCCCGCCTTCCACAAAGACACTCAACACGTTTTGCTCGCCCAACCGCTTCACCAACGCCTCCAAGTCAACTCCCTGCGGGCATTTCGGCAGCACCCAAACCGCCACCCCCTTTTCTCGGAAAGCCTCCACGCGATCCAGGGGAGCCTGAGTCGTGCAGGCCACAACGGCGTTGCCCGATGCAAACACGCGGGCATCCAATGGGCACTGAAGCGTGGAGTCCACCACGACTTTCAAAGGCTGAAGTGCATCGGGAAGCCGACACGAAAGCATCGGGTCATCGCTTAACACCGTGTTCTTGCCCACCAGCACCGCATCATGCTCCGCCCGCAGGCGCTGCACGATTCTCCGCGAGGACGCATTGGACAGCCACGGAGACGACGACGAAATTTTTCCATCCAGGGTGGAGGCCATCTTCAACGTCACCCACGGACGCTGAAGGGAAACGGATTTGAAAAAAAACCGGTTGACTTCCAGCGCCTCGGCCTCCAAAACGCCTTCCGTCACGGCCACGCCGTTTTCCTTGAGAAACGCGATGCCGCGTCCGTTGACTTTGGGGTTGGCGTCCAACACCCCCACCACCACGCGCGACACGCCGGCACGGACCAACGCCTGCGCGCACGGCGGCGTCTTCTTGTCGGCGTGCGCGCACGGCTCCAACGACACAAACGCCGTGGAGCCAGCGGCGTTGACCCCGGCTTCTTCCAAAGCCACCGCCTCAGCATGCGGACCCCCATGCTTGGCGTGAAAGCCCTTCCCAATGATGTTTCCGTCTTTTACAAGGACGCAGCCCACCCGCGGATTGGGCGACGCGCGGTACACGTTTTGAGCCAAAGAAATCGCGTGGCGCATGAAGTCCGCGTCGTTCATAACTTGGTCAACGCGTGATCCAACTTGGATTTCTTCGTGGACAGATACGAACGGTTCTGGGGCGTGGGCGCCGTCTCCAGCGCAACGCGTTGGGCCACCGCCACCCCGTTTTTCTCCAGGCCCCGGACTTTCAGCGGGTTGTTCGTCAACAACGTCACCGACGAAATGCCGAGGTCCAACAACATGCACGCGGCCGCCGCGTACTCTCGCGCATCCACCGGCAAGCCCAGTTGGTGGTTGGCCTCCACTGTATCCAAACCCCCATCCTGCAAGGCGTACGCCTTGATCTTGTTTTCCAAGCCGATGCCGCGGCCCTCCTGGTCCAAATACAGAATCACGCCGCCCTTTTTTGAAATGACGCGGTACGCGGCTTCCAGTTGAGGCCCGCAATCGCAGCGCGCCGAAAAAAGCGCGTCGCCGGTGACGCACTTGGAATGCATCCGCACGAAAACAGGTTTTCCAAGCGGTTTCTTGACCAACGCCAAGTGCGTCTTTGACTCCACATCGTCGCGATACGCGTAGATGGTGAAGTCGCCAAAAGGAGTTGGAAGTTTGGCCTCGGACACGCGCGCCACGCAGCAAGGCGCATCGGCTTGAACAGGAAGGACATGGGTCTTGCGCAATGCCACCACGTCCTCCAAAGTCACCGTGGACAAGCCATGCGTTTCAGCAAAAGCCCTCAGTTGGGAAGCGTCGGCCATGGAGCCGTCGTCGTTCATGATTTCGCACACAAACGCGTACGGCGACAAACCCGCCAATGCCACCAAGTCCGTGGCCGCCTCGGTATGCCCTAAACGCGACAAAACGCCGTCATCCTTCGCGGAAAGAAGGTGCAAGTGGCCTGGAACCGTCAAGTCGTCCTGATGGGTCGCCGGATCCATGACGTGTTTGGCCGCTTGGAGGCGGTCGTGCACCGACGTGCCGGATCCACCTGTTTTCGCGCCAACGGAAACCAGAAACGGCGTCTGGAAGCGGTCCGTGTTGTGCGGCACCATCCGGGAAATGCGCAACTCTTTTCTCCGCGACTCGCGCAAGGTCATGCAAATGAATCCGCGTGCGTGCCGCAGCATGAACGCCAAGTCCTCGGGCCTAGCCTTCTGCGCGGCCATCATCACGTCTCCCTCGGCTTCCCGGTGGGCGTCCACCAACACCACCATGTTGCCTTCCCGCAAATCCTGCAACGCGTTGGCCATCCCTTCGTTCATCGTCCATGCACCGAATTCCAGGAGCACACCACGGCATCCAATGCGCCGGTTGCATACTCCGTCACTCTTTTTTCCGCGCCCCCCAGACTTACGCCGGGCCCGATGATTCCCACGCCCACCGGCTTTCCCGATTTCAAGCTCAACTCCACCAAGGCGCGGGTGGCGTGTTCCACCACCACGCGGTCATGGTCCGTTTCCCCCCGAATGACTACGCCCAGGACCACCACCGCGTCCACCGCTTCGTCCTGAAAGGCGTGGCGAGCCAGAAAAGGCGTTTCCAGGACTCCCCGGGCCAAAAAAGTTTCCGTGATTTCCGCGTTCAATTCCGGCGCACGCGTTCGCACCAAGGCCTCCATGGCCTGCGTCAAGTCATCCCGGAAAAGCGAGCGGACAATGGCCACGCGAACCGGCTTTTGGGCATTCTGCTTGACGGCCAAACCCACGCGCTCAAACTCGTTCATGAAATGGACCCCACGTCGTCGCGGCCCTGACGCAGTCCTTTTCCCGCGCGTCGGGTGAACCAATCGGGCTGCAAGACCAGGCGCGCCGCATTCTCGGCATGTTTTTGGGTGCGGTCGACAAACAAAGACTTCAAATCGGATTCGTTTCGGGCCTCTTTTTCGTGCACGAACACCTCGACGATGTGCTTGTTGGTCAACAGCTTGGCAAACTGGATTCCCAGGGACGCCTCGTGCGCGCATTGGCGGTCAATGTCCGCGCCGCCCACCATGCCCAAAGCCAAAGCAACGTCGGCTCCCGCATCCAGTTGGCGCTTGCACTCGACGGCCAAGTCCTTGATTCCTGGAACCGTCACGCGAACGGTGTCCACGTCAAACTCCTTCAACGCCAAAAGCGCCAAGGCGCCCATGTCCACCCTGGAAAACGTGGTGTCGACTACGGCAATTCTTGGTTTGGCCACAAAAAGTCCCCGACGCATTTAGGCCGCGGTCCAATAAAAGCGTTACCCAAAAAAAGGTAGTTACTCGTTTTTGAGTACAACGCGGATGGCGTCGCCGTCTTTGAGGCCCAGCTTTTTGCGAAGGAAGAAAGGCGACAAAAGCTCGACCACGTCCTCAGGGTAGTGCGTGCGCTCCGGAACGATCACGGCGCCAAGGTGGCGGCCACTGATGCGGCAGGCATAGCAGCGGGCCCCGCCAAAGGTCCGCTCCTTGACGGAAAAGCCACGCAGGTACCGGCCCGGTTGGGCGCGCAGAGCCACGTTGGCCTGCCGGTTTTCCGCGTCATCCAGGCGCAGGTTCAAGGTGCCCGGGTACGGCTTGAAACCCAGCAAAGCCTCGAACTGGTCTTGGTAGCCTTTTTGGGACAGGTAGTAGCGGCCTTCTCCCAGACCCGTGAAGACGCGGCCCGTGATCTGCTTGGGCGCCTGCGGGGACAACTGCTGGAGGTATTTCCTTCCGGCGTTTGTCACGCGGTAGGCGCCGGCGGCGCGTTCAATGAATCCTTCGTCAACCAGTTCGGACAGCCACCGAGATGCCGTCTGTTGGGAGACGCCCAAGGTGGCGGAAAGCTCGACGGAAGAGGCCATGGCGCGGGCGGACAGGGCCCAAAGCGCGTGAAGGGGACTGGGCTTCATGGAAAACAAAAGAAGGAGGGAAAAGAAAAACCTATTGCCGCTATAGGCCCGTCAATACGGCCAGAACGGCAAACACGATGAACATGACTAGGCCTTGTCCCACGGCTGGATCCAGGATCTTCAAGAAGTAATAGATGAAGGCCAGAAAGAACAGGGGCGCCAAGAGCGGAAACCCGTCGGCAAACGCGATGTAGGCGTTAAAAGGAACGGTGATAAGCATGGCCGGCGCCCACACAAACGGCGAATCGCTGATGGGCCCCGCTGACAGAAAGCCCAGCACCAGGGCGAACGTCATGAGCATCCACGCGGTTTCCGTGGTGGTGTCCAGACCCATGGAACAATCCTTTTTGGCCCGAAAAGAGCCCCGACAAAGTTATTTACACTAATGGGTGGTAACATTATATTTAAAGGTTGCTGTCCTTTAAAATCATCCATGGCGGCGCCGCTTGCCCTTTTGGAGGCCTTCGACTTCGTGGCTACCCTCATCGTTTTTTTCATGATGTATTCGCGGCTTTTCTACCCGGAAATCATCAACAACAAAGTCGTCGCGTTGCTTGTAACCATCGTCATCACGTTCGTTTTAGTCATTCCGTACCCCATCGTCAAGTGGATCATGTTCTTGGGCTTGTTTAGTTACGGATTCTTCTGGGGCTTCCGCCCCTGGGAGTGGGGCCTCACCGAGCCCTTGAGCGTCACGGAGTCCAAGGGTGGCTTCGGCCAGCCCTATGAAGCCAACACCCACGACCTCTAGCGGGACCATTATAGCAAACCGCGAAAGTTTCCCGAAACTTTCGCGCCGTTTGCTAGATAGCAATCCCCGACTATTTTGTCGCGTTGCTTTCGGGGATTGCTATAAAAACGCGGTCCGCGTAGTTCTGGCATGGATTTCACGTTCCTGTTCATCATCATCCTCATGCTTTTGGCGCTCAAAAGCGGCTTGGACCTCGTCGCCATCGCCCTTTTAGTGATCCTGGTGTTTACCTCCAAAAGCAAGTATCTGCTCATCGCCACCGTCATCGGCGGCGCACTGGTGGCCATCGTCAGCTTGGGCGGGTTTTCGTCGTCCCTGGACAACCCCGTCACCCTGGCGGTCCTGGGCGGACTGTTTCTGATCATGCTGCTTTTGGCCCGCCAAGACAGCGACAACCCGGCGCCCCAAGGCTACATGCCCGGCGGCGGCATGTACGGCTAAACGGTTTTTAACCGCAAACCCCCTTACCATTATCCCATGAGTTTAATCGTCGTCGCCTTGTTGTTCGGCATCGCCTACGTTTTGTTGGAAGTCGGCCTGCCGTTCGTCGCGTTGGTCGTGTTTCTCGTCGGCATCCTCAGCGCCCTCACGTCCAAAACCGCGCCATCGGGGGCCGCCGGTCTTTCCGCCGCGCAAAAACAGCGCCCCATCATCGTGACGAGTTCCGGCGGCGCCATTCCCGACACCATCAAACTTGCGGCCAAGCACACCTGGGACGGCTCCGACGGCTACTCGGACTTCTTGACGTACTTGGGTGGAGCGGTGGCCTGGCCCTTTCGCATCGTAGCCCGCATCATCACCGGAAAAACAGGAAAAACACAGGCAGGTGACCACTAAGCCATGAACCTCGTCTTGATCTTGGTGTTGGCGGCCCTCGGCTTTTTCTTCCTTCAAAGCGGGTTGACGTTTCTGGCGGTACTGGTTTTTGCCTTGATGGTCTTGGCGCTGTTGAGTTCCAGCTTCTCCAAGAAGGACGCGGGGCCCGCCAACCTCAAGATTTCGGAGCCCTATGGCCCTGAAGGCCCCATCATCGTGGAAAACAAGATGCCGGACGTGCCCAAACTCATCAAGTTTAAATTGAAAAACGACTGGCATGACTACCGGCAATTCGAGTACTCGTTTTTCAACTTCGGTTCCGCTTGGCACAACGTCGGCAACTTTTTGGTCCAATGGATCTTCGGCTTGCGCCCGCCCAAAAAAGACGGGGGACACTAAATGGAACGCAACTGGCTGGCCGGTTTGTTGGGTGGAGCCGTGGTCGGCATCCTGTCGGGCATCGAATGGATCGTCTTGACGTTTCTCTTGCTGGCCGTGGGCTTGGTGCTCTCCGAGCGCTTCGCTTCCCGGGGACCGTCGATTCTGGACGCGGGCGACGGCAAAGCCGTCATCGACCTAGCACCACAGCAACCCGTAGTCATTCAAACTTCGACGCACTCGCCCGCCCACAACTTCTACACGCACCTGGTCAACAGCATGGTGGAGCAAAGCATGCTGTCCAGCGACTACAGCAACGTCGGCATCCACAAGAAAATCAACCCAAAATTCGACTCACTGCAAAGCCACCTCGACAAAAAATTCAGCAAAATCGAGCGCGAGCTGGACCACATCAAGAAACACGCCCGGCACAACCACCACTAACCGTTATTTCAGCCGCAACAATATATCCCGCTGGGCCTGTAGAATCTTCTGGTTGACGTCTTTAAGCGCCCCCAACAACGCAATGGTTTGATCCAGTTTCCGCTCCACGGCATCCAAATCGGAAAGCGACGTTTCCGGGACGGACTGCATCAAGTCGCCGACACTTTCCGCCGCCGGACGGCTTCGGCCCACGTGCTCCTCTTGTTCGCCTTCGCCGGAAACGCGCGTGAACGAAAACCCGGGTTTGTCGGCCTTGGGCTGTTCTTCCGCTTCAAACAAGTCGTGCCCGCCTTCTTCTTCAGATTGGGATAAACCGACTTCCCGCATGCCGACGTCACTTTGCTTTACAGGAGGCGAATCCGGAGGCAAGCGCCCGGGAGTCCGAACCTCCGCCATTTGCTCGGTGGCCTCGGCAAAGACTTCATCGGGATTTTCCACCCCCAATTCGCGGAGGTTGTCCTTGACCTGCTCTTCGGACATGCCCTTCTTGAGCATTTCCCGAATGATTTTCTTGAGGTCCATTTCGATTCCAAAGCCTTTGACGAGTCCCGCGTTTAAAAGAGTTGTCAGCTTACAGCAAGACCGGCAAATAAGACGACGAAATAGGCCGGTCTTGCTGTCTAGCAAGCCAAGAAAGTAGTCGGGAAACTTTCTTGGCTTGCTATACCAAGTGCAACGCCACGACAACCAGAAACGCGTACTCCAACAAAAACGCCAACGGCTCCAACTTGACGGCGGCAAACCGCGTCCAAACAAAGCAAACCGCCACCGCCACGGCAAACAACGCCGCCCAAACCCAGGAAAGCGCCGCGAAATACGCCGCCCACGCCACGGCCGACACAGTCAACCCCAACACCGCCCACCAGGCGCGCCTCAGACCCAGCCAAGACGCCAACGTCAATACCCCCGCCTTTTTATCCCCGTCCGCGTCCTTGAGGCAGACCAGAGGCGACGCCAAGAAAACGAAGCCAAAAACCATGGCTACCCACTCCACCGGCACCACCGCAAGCACGGTCTCCGGCTCCAGCAACCCCAAAGAAAAACCCGCCACGAAAACGACGGTGGAACACAAGGCGATGACCAGACTTGACGACAGGAAATGCCAGCGCAGGCGAAGCGGCGGCACCGAATACGCGGCGCTCAACGCCAAGGCAAAGCCCACCCACAACCAGACCCCAAAACCTGCCGCCAAACCGGCCACCAAGCTTAACACCAAAAAGGCGGCCAGAAAAAAGCCCTGGTAAGGTTCAAGCAACGACGCCAGTTTCACGCGCTTCGGACTTGAAATGCGGTCAATGCGTTCATCGAAGGCGTCGTTGACCCACACCGCAGCCTCAAACGCGAAAAACACGCTGAAAAGCAAAGCGGCCAAAGGCAGCAAAACACCTGGAAACGAATGCTCCCAAAACGAAAAACCCAACACCGCCCCAAACAACGCCACGCCCGCGTAATGCAGGGACCGCTCCAACCGCAACCGGCTCCAGAACGCGGCCGCCACTTTCTTGTCTGAAGCCAAAAACGCGAAAAAGAAAGCCGACAACGCCACGGCATACGCCGACAACGTCTCCCTAAACAAGAACGCGTCCTGGAACGCATGCCCGAAAAAACCCATCAAGAAACCCGGAAACAAGGCGCCGAAAAGCACCCACGCGTACACCCCCAAAACCGCTAAAACCCCCCGAAACAGACTTTTTGACGCCCAAAAAACGTAAGCGAAAGCGACGAACAACAACAAGAAAACCTCGGCTTGAAGTCCGGGCGAAACCCCCACGCACGACGCGCAAAACGAGGAAAAAGCCTCCCAAAAGCCGGCGACGGAAAACACGAAACTCAAAGCATACCCTTTCCCGCCTGACCACAAAAAGTCAAAGACCGGCGGCACCCAAAGCAACCACGAAAACCCCGCCACCACCCGGACAACCCCCACCAAAGGCTTTCCGGAAAAAAGCCAAAGCAGAAGCACGACGCCGCAAAGCGTCACCGAAAAATACGACAAAAACAAGAACAACGACGCCGGAGACTGCAACTGGTGGCCCGCCTCCAAAACCCACTCCAAGACGATGCGGGCCAGCACCGCGGACAAAAGAACGAAAAAAAGCGGGGCCACGCCCACCTTGCTTTTCTCCAACCGGGAAAAAACGGAAAAAACCATGGAAAAACCCGCAACGCCCCAAAACGCAAAAATCCGGCTAATTGGCTTTCCTTTTCTTTCGGGGAATCCAAGACAAAAGCGCGACGAAGCCCGCGGAAATCTGCCAAATCGTTCCCTTGCACGCGTACGCCACCGCTCCCGAGAAACCCCACGACTGGCAATCCACGCCAATGGCGCCCTGGCTGACCGTCTGAATCACGCTTGACGCCACCGCCCCAGCCACCTCTCCCACACCGGAACCCACGCCAGCTATCGCCGCGCCAGCCAGCAAACCAATCGTGGAAAACTCGATGGAGGCGCCACCAATGATCAGTGCCGTGTATCCGCCCGTCAAAGCCGGCAGAGCGAAAATGAACAAAGCCGCCACCAAAATCCCCAAAATAATGGCCAGCAAACCGTACCCGCCCTTCTTGCACCCGCAATCACTGTGGCAACCCAAGTCCTGCCGCCACGTGAACTTGCGGTCGCCCGTGTTTTTTCCATCCGGATTCCAGTGGTTCAACGTCTGATAGTCATAATGCACTTTATTCTTGTCCTCGCACTTGTCCTCGCCGTATCCCGGCTCAAACAACGCAAACGCGTGCCCGTTGGGCGCCACGCCAAAGCCTACGCCATTCTTGACGCCGTAACCCAAACCCCCCACCAAAGGCACGTCCGCACCCAACTTCTTGGAAGAGCCCTGATACTGCAGAATCGAGTTGAAGCACCCGCCGTACTGCGAAGAGGAATCCACAAACGACACCTCACACAACTGCGTATCCCACTGGGGCTTGCGGCACACCGCCGACTTGTCCCCCAAGTAATTCTGCCGCAAAAGCGTCACGGCATTGGCTTGAGCCACCCACGTGGAACCGGAGACGTCCAACACGTTGTAGTCCCTGATTTCATATAGGCCCTGCTCCGGCAGAAGCGTCTGGTCGTACGGGTAATCCCCCGCCGGCCCGCATCCCTGAACGGAAAGCACCTTGGTTAACGACGCCACCGAATTGGGCTGAGTCTTGGAGTTCACCACATACGAATGCGTGAACAGAGGCTTTCCGTCGGATTCCAAAAACGCGTCGGGAAACCACGCCGCCGGCACATTGGGTTTGCCACGCGACAAATGCGACGCATCCAAGTTCACGGGCACCACCGGGCTTTCGTTGAGCCACCCGTTGAAGAGGCGTTCCGTCCCGCCCGTCGGCACGTTCTTGACCCCGCTGGAAAGGCACGCCAACGACGCGTCGCAGTTGGGCGCCGAACAATAATTCTCGCACGACGACACGCAGAAATTCGCCACGGCCAACCGCGTGCCGGACGGACACTGGTACACACCGCCCTGGAAACCGGAGGCCACAGCAGGTTGTAAAGAACTCAGTTCGCTTTGCCGGTTGGTTTCAACAAAACCGTTGCCATTGGAATCCGCAAAACAAATGGGCACGCCTCCTCCTACAACCGGCGTGTTGGGCGGCGTGACCACAAAAGGACAAGTGCCTTGCCGGCACCGCTCTATGTCCGCCGCCGTAGCCACCGTCCGGGAAGCAATCACGCCGTTCTGGCGCGCCTCAAAGAAAAACGAGACTTCCGCCACCGCCGCAATGCGTCCCGCCGGACACTTGTAGAACTCCTTGTCGATTTGTCCCCCGAATTGCCGGTATTGAACCTGCCAAGACGCGTCCACCACGCTTTCGCTGAATTGATGCAACCCGTCCTGGTTGGCATCGGAAACGCATTGAACTAGTTGAGCCGGTTGGGCCCCTAAAAATGGAAGCGGGGAGGGATTCGCCGACGGTTTGAGCGTCAACGGACAATCGCCATTGGCCAAGCAACGCTCCAACTCCTCCTTGAGCACCTCGGTTTTGGGCTGCGAAGGCAAGTAATACGTAAACGTGGTGCCCTGCTTGACGAAGGCATTGAGCGAAGAGAACTCGACGCGGCACGTGCGCCCGCCCAAGGAGTCGCCGTACGAAAGGTACTTGCCTTGAAGCACGTCGTACGTGATGCCGGTGCCGCCCACCCCCAACTGGTTGTCGATGCCCTGCTGCACGTCCAACGGGAACAACGACTTGGCCGTGCACCGCTGGTCGCATTGGAAGGAGGACGAAGGAGTGGCCTCGTAGGAGCATTGAAGGTATCCTCGAAGGTGTTCCAGAGACGTGTCGGTGCAGGACGGGTTGAACGTGTTGTTGCAGAACGTGCAGGATTCTTGCCTGTAATCGATGCGCACCGTGTAATTCTTCCAGTCCTCCACGGATTCCTTGCAACAGCCGTCCAACGTGTAATACGAGTCCACGCACGCCTGGGACTGCTGGCAGTAGCGAATGACTTGGCTGCTGCGCCAATACGCCGTGCGCTCCGCCACCCTCGGCACCGACGCACTCAATTTTTCGGCGACTTCGCTTTGAAGAAACGCGTTCTGGGACAACGACTCCGTCAACGCCGAAGACAACGCTTCGGCATACGGCGTGGACACGTCAAATTGCTGTTGGCTGGACGCCAACGCCTCTCCGTACTTGGAAACCGTTTTGACGGGGCTTTGGGGGTTTGCGGAATCGAAAATCGGCGCAGAGCGGTCCGAACCCTCAAACGCTTGAACGGTTCCCGCCTGGGATACGGCGAACACCTTGACTCCCGGACCGTCAAAAGACACGGCGATGTTGCCAGGCTGAGTGAACACGATGCTGCGCTTGCCGAGTTGCTTGTAGTTGGTCACCGACCACAACTGAGGGTAAAGCACTTCCGAACTGGAGCCATAAAAGGTGTACACCGGCGAAATGTAGAGGCTCTTGTCGGAATTGTCCGCCAACACGTGCAACGTCACGTTTCGCGACGCTTCCTGGTCGCCGGTGTACGCGAACTCCACCGTGATTTGCGACGCGGCAATCCGGTTGCCCTTGACTTTGTACGCCGACGGGCAAACGTCCAACAACTCGGGGTTGTACCGGACGAGGTACTGCACGTTGTTAAACAAGCTTTTCCCAAAGCCCTCGCAACCATAGACAAAGCCGTTGCGGTCAATTTCACAGACTTCATAGCATGCATGGGACCCGTCCGTGGCCGCCGCGCGTGCAACGACGCGGCCGAAATCGGGAATCGACATGTTCAAAAACACGGCGTCCGCCGGAAACACGGGCGTGACGCGGAAACCCAAATCGCTGCACCCTTGGCCCAGCGACAACTTGGGATTCTTGGAAGGGTCGTACTGGATTCCCACGAAGCCGTTGCACGTGTCCCAACCCGGCGGGAATGGCGAAGAACCGTTAAACGATACGCCGCCATCCAACGTGATGACGCGGGAAAGAACGGTGGCCTGGTTGCCCAAAGACTTGGTGATGTTCAACCACTGAAGTCCCTCATTGGCCGGAACCAACAACAGCGCGTGGCCCTCAACGGCCGTGCCCGGCGCACCCGCCGAAGCGGCCTGGGGCGCCGCGTTTTGATGCACTTGCAACCCGTCGGAAGCACGAACGTCGGATTGAAAACCGGAATTGGATAACGCCGTGAAACGGTAATCCGCTTGAACGAAACCCACGTCGCACGTACCTCCAGCCACCTGCGCCGCCGTGCACTCGCCAGTGGACAACACGGGAAACACGGCGGCATCCGGCAACGCGTTCTGGACCTGCGAGAGCCTGGCTTCCACGATGCCGAATTCATTGGCAGCCACGCCAAAGCCCGACACGGAAAACGACGCTGGCTGGGACACCGAGTCGGTGCCATTGGACAGCGTGAGCGCCACGTCGGAGGAACCCGCCTCCAAGGCACGGGCGTACGCCACGCCGTCAAACCGCAAAGGCCGAGAACGCGTGGGCGGCGCATAATTGCTACACAAAGCCAAATCCCTCAAATCCAGTTCCAAAGACGAGGCCCAAAGCGAGATGGAACGCTGTTTTTTGGCGTCGGAGAACTCGCAACGCTTGGAGTTGCCCAACACCGAGTCGCCAACCACGGGGTGCGTGGCGTTGATAAACACCAGACGATTGTCAGGCCAATCTGCCACAAGACGCGTGGACGTCGTGGGGCCAGAGAAAAACTCCACGGTGTAGAACACGTACAATGGATCCAGTTTCGTTGAATTGAAGAGCACTTGGTTGTCCGCCTCAAACAAAGTGGGCGCAAAACGTTGGCCCTGCCTAAAGTTCAAGGTCACGCAACCCAACGCGTTGCACGTCGTCGAATCGCTTTTGACCGTCACGTTCTGGACGTAGACCGCCGTCTGGCCGGAACAGCCCGACGGGTGGTCCTCGTGCGGGCGCGTGGACAACGAGGCGTCAAAAGGATTACGCAAGTAATCGCTTCCGCGAACCACGTAGGCGCGGTAAGCCAATTCCAAGACCTTGGTCTTCGTGGCGGCATCCAGCGTGATGTCGGGGTCCAACGTGAAATTGAATTGCACTTGGCCGTTGACGGTTCCCGCGTACCTGACGTCCACCCACGCTTGCCGGGGATACTCAAAGTCGGCGTCTTGGGCAAAACAACTACCCGCGTACGAACCCTTCTGCTCAAAACCGTTCGGCGTCAGGCCGGAAACGGGTGCATCGTCGTTCTGCGTGTCCAAGACGACTCCGGTGGCGTCCGCGTTCTTGGAAAAAACCTGCAAACGCGCCTCGTACATGCGGCCGGGGCGAAGTTCGGAGACTTCCCGGCCGTTGGAGCCATACAACCCCTGCCACTGGACGTGCACGTCCTCCAAAGCCGATTGGTTGACCAAATACAAGGTGACGTTGGAGTCAAGTCCTTCGTACAAGTAAAACGCGTTTCCGGACGACACGAAGCCGTCCGCGGACGCGTTGACGTAAACATTCTCCGCGGAAATCACGGTCAACAAACAACCGTTGCCCTGGCATTGCCCCACCAATTCACCGTTGACCAAGGCGTCAAAGCGCGCGTCGGAAACGTACGCATTGGCCAAGGCATCAACGGCATACGCCCGCACCTGGAAAGGCGGCTTGGACAAAACGACTTCCAACTCGTTGAGCCCCTGAACCAGCGTCGCCTGCGCCGAGCCGTTCAAATCGTAAAGAGTGGCGATGACTTGCACTTGGGATTGGGGCACCAAGCCCGTGAAAAGAACGCGGCCCGAAGCGCCGGCATACTCGGCGGGTTCCACGACAAACCAGGAACCAAAATCGGTTTTCTGCTGCAGCACCACGTCGGCATACGACGCATCAACACCTAGGTCATCCACGGCGTGAACGTTCAAATGCGCTTCATTCTCGCACGGCCCGTCACAACCGCCTCCACCAGGCCCCCCGCCACGCAGCGGCAAGACAATGGTCGCCGTGTCCCCGCCTTCAAAGCGGGGCGAATAATTCATCAAGTATCCCTCGGCGCGCGCCACGGCAAAATAGGATCCCTCGCCCAACTCCAGTTCGACAAAGCCCTCGGCATCCGAGTAATCCGAGTACAAAACTTCGGAGTGGTCCGCCAAATAGACGGACACCTGCGCACCGGAAACCGGCGCGTTTTCGGGGTCCACCACCCGAACGCCGGAAGACAGGGTGGGGCCACCGGCTTCCAGAACCACGGTGACTTTGTTGGTGGCCGGCGCAATGACGATAGGTTTGGACTTGCCCAAGAACGGCGAAAAACCCGTTGAAAAGACGTTGACGAACACCTTGCGCCCGACGCGAAGACTCGGCAAAACTCCGGAGCCCTGCGACACCGGCACGTCTTCAATGAGTGCCCCGCTCTTGGAATCGTAGACTTTCGCGTTGCCTTCCAGCAAGTTGCCGTCCTCGTCCCGCACCAAAATCAAGAGTCGGCCCACCGGGGATTCGGGATCCACTCCGTTTTCGGGGTTGCTAAACGTGAGTCCCGGCGTTAAACCCCCACCGGAACCCGGCGGCCTGGGCGTCGACGTAGCCACCGACCCGCCGCCGCCACCGCTGCGAGCCAACGCCTCCAGTTCCGCGCAGGTTTGCGCGTTCTGGCAGGACAATTCCAAGCGGACCACGTTGGATTCCACCGGGTTGGCCGCGCGTTGCCCAGACTCAAAACCTTCTTTCGTCACACGAACAGTATACGCCTTGCTTTTCAGGTTTTCAAAGGACACCAGGCCCCGACGCGTTTTTTGCGAGTCCAAAACCCCGGTTTCATCGGACAACTCCACCAAAGCGCCATCCAGGGGCTGGCCGGAAATCGAGCTGGTCTTTCCATACACCAGCACTTGGAGGCCCGCGGGCTGCGACTGGGTTAACACCACCAACGCGGAACCGGCCAACAACAAAAAGAGCAAGATCACGACGAAAAACGAGGGAATGCCTCGGGACTCCAACGGGTCGACAAACGAATCAAACACCGGCACACTGAATTTTTCTTCGATGGCCTCCAAACCCTTGTAGTAGTGTTCCTCCAAAAGAAAGTAAAACCTCAGAAAAGGCTTTAAGAGGTCCGACAGCATAGTGAGAACCTAACCGCTTGAAGCAATAAAAACCCTTATGAGGAAACCATAGGTGTACGCCCTAAAAGACGCCAAAACCAAGCTGGAAAAGGCCGTGGACGCGCCGGTGGAGACGCCCAAGAACCCGGACCTAGCCGACTTAAGCATTCCGTGCTTCGCCCTCGCGAAAACCCGGAAGAAGGCACCCCAAGACATCGCCCAAGACATCGCCTCCAAGACGTTGCCCCCCGAATTTCAATCCGTCAAGGCCAGCGGCCCGTACGCCAACGTGCTTTTTTCCGACGCGTTTTACGCCCGCGTGCTAGAGGAATCCGCGGCGCCAAACTACGGTACCCAAACCCCGCAAAAAGGACGATGGGTCTTGGAGTACTCGCAACCCAACCCCGGCAAACCCATGCATTTAGGGCACATCCGCTCCACCATCGTCGGCGACGTCTGCGCCAACGCCCTGGACTGGACTGGAAAAGACGTCGTGCGATTGAACTACCTCAACGACCGGGGCGCCCACATCGCCGAACTCATCGTGGCCATCGAAGAATTCAAGGACTTGCCGAAAGTCCGCGACGAAAAAGACCTCCTGGAATACTACGTCAAAATCAAGAAGGAAATCGATTCCAACGACGCCCTCAAGGAAAAAAGCCGGAACGTCTTGGAACACATCCAAGACCACCAAAAACAGCTCACCGAAATCCGCGAACTCAGCCTCAAGGCCTTCAAGAAAAACTACGACGCGCTGGACGTCTCCTTCGACGAATACCCCCTGGAAACCGCCTTGGAAAACGACGCGCGGAAATGCGTCAAAGAAGCCCTCCAAAAGGGGTTGGCCAAGAAAGAACCGGACGACACCACCATCGCTGTCCTTGAACCATTCGGCTTGCCCAACACGGTCCTGCTTCGCAGCAACGACACGCCGGTATACCTCACGTCGGACCTCGCGTTGGCGGACTGGAAATGGCAAAAATACGCGTTCGCGCAAAGCTGGGTGATCACCGCCTCCGAACAAAACCTCCACTTCCGCCAACTCCAAACCCTGCTCAAAGAAATGGGGCGAAAATACGCGGAAGACTACCACCACAAAGGATTCGGATTGATCCGCTTGGCCGAAGGAAAAATGTCCACGCGCCAAGGCCGAGTCATCCTATTGGAAGACGTCATCCAAGAAGTCGTGGCGGAAGCCGAACGCCAAGTCCGGGAAAAATCGCAAAGCGGCAACCCCAAACAAACCGCCAAAGCGGTGGGCATCGCCGCCCTCAAATACGGCGTTTTGAAGGTTCGCCTGGAAAAAGACATCACCTTTGACCCCAAAGCCGAAGTCCAATTCGAAGGCGACACCTCCGCCTACATCCAATACGCCCACGTGCGCGCCGCCAGCATCCTGGAAAAATACGCCAGAGAAAAATCCGGCAAACAAAACAAGCCAAACCCGAAAACAAGAGAAACGAAAACCAAAAACCCCAAAGACAAACAGTCAGGCGTCCTTCTTCCC
This sequence comes from Microcaldota archaeon, assembly GCA_016207165.1. Classification (GTDB taxonomy): domain Archaea; phylum Micrarchaeota; class Micrarchaeia; order Norongarragalinales; family Norongarragalinaceae; genus JACPGT01. The sequence continues at coordinate 35,241 of JACQQD010000009.1, read as the reverse complement.
AAACCATCCAAGAAACTGGACTTGAACCAGTCCGAGAAAAACCTACTCAAAAAACTGGCGGAGTTCCCCGAAGCCGTCACCTACACCGCCGAAACGTTGCAACCCCACGCCTTGTGCGAGTACGCGTTAAGCGTCGCCAAAGCATTCACCCAATTCTACGGCGCGTCGCCCGTATTGAGCGCAAGCGACTCCCTGAAAACCCAGCGCCTGCACATCGCCTCCAACACGAAAAACGTGCTTTCCATTTGCCTCAAGCTATTGGGCATCGAAGCCCTGGAAAAAATGTAAGGAAAAAAAGTAGACCCATAAAATCCACGCATCCCAAAGCCACGCCCCCTGAAACGAGAGGAAACAAAACGGCCAGGGGCACTTTGCGTTCAGAAAAAGAAAAGCAAAAAATGATTCAACGATTCGAAAACCACAACGATTAACCCAAGAAATCCTTGAGCCACTTCTCCGGGTCCTTGGCCTTGGCAAACGCGGACGCAAGCAAAACGCCTTCGGCTCCCAACTGCAAGGAAGTCACGAAATCCGATCGATTCGACACTCCCGCGCCCACGAACGCCTTCACGGATCCATCCACGGCCTTGACGGCCGAAACGCCGTCCCGAACCAATTCGGGTTGCACCGACGACACGGAGACCCCGGAGCCAATGAGTTCCGGCGGCTCGATGGCCACCGCCCAAGGCCGAAACGCCGCCACTTTTTTCGCCTCGGCCACTGAATCCGCGCACACCAACGCCTTCAAACCCAGCTTTTTGGCGGCCTCAACGGTTTTCTGGATCTGGGGATGGGGGATTTTCTTCTCCGAATGATTCAACAACGTGCCCTCAAAACCCAGTTTCTTGAATTGATCCAACGGCGCGGAACCGGTGAACGCGCCCGACGAGTTGGCGTCGGCGTACTGCCCAAACAAAAGCGGCTGGCCGCCGGTCCGCGACCGCGCCACCAAGGACGCATCCAACGGCGACGGGCAGAAAACCAGGGAATGATTCGTCCGAGCGGTTGCCGCGGCCTCCAACAAAAAAAGCGCGTTTTGTCCCGTGCTTTCCACGTAGGTTTTGAGGTTCAACACCACAAACGCCATGAAACTACAACCCTCTCGGGGCTTTCTTCATGAACAAAAAGTAGTACGCGATGCCGCCAATGGCCAAAACAACGACGATGGGAACCAGCAAACCCGAATCGGTTTGCGCCGAAGCAGCCGGAGCCGCCGTGGGCGCCACCACGGACGCCGTGGGCTCAAAGGTGGGCACGAACGTCGGCGCCACGGTGACGGACGGCAGAACCGACGGCGTCGGAGTCGCCGCCACGCACAACCCCACTTCGCACGCGCCCGTGCACGCCGTCACGTTGGAAATGCAGGCGCCCTTGTTGCAGAAGAACTGCTCCAAATTCCTCGCGTTCAGGCACGCGTCGGCGTGCGCGCCTGAAGCGTCCAAACAATACCCCGCGTAGTTGCGGCAGAACGTCGCCGGATCCGAAGGCACGCGGAACCGAAGCGACTTGAACGCCGACGCGAAAAACTGGTTGTTGCCGGCGTCATACAGCAAGTAGCCTTTCTGCAACACGTCCTGGCCGGCATCGGCCACCACGTAAATTTTGCCGGTCGACGCATAATCCGTGACCAGGAAAGCGCCGTCAAACGGCGTCTCCAAACCCACCACCAACACGTCGGCAATGGGAAGCAATGCGCCGTCAGCGGAATAAAACCGGCCGGAAAGCGTTTCCGTGGACACCGTCAAGTCCGCCAATTTTTCCTCGCCACAAAACCAAGGGACACGCGACGCGTTCCACACCGAAAAATAGTAGTTCCGGGGGTCGTTGCCCGCCGTGTTCTGGTAATACACGTCCCCGGACTTGGAACTTCGGAACGCGTAGTCCTCCAAGGACACGTAGAAATACTTGTGGCTGACGTTTGAAAAGTTAAACGCCTGCTCGCGGCCCGAGCTCACGCGCAACGCGAGCACCGACGAATTGTAGTCAAACGCGTTCTCGGGCACCTTCGCGGCGCCCTGAAAGTTAAACGTCAGAAAGTCCGTGCACTCCAGGGCCTCGGACTGGACGAAAACCCCGGAAAACGCCGCCAACAACACCAAAGCCAGTCCCGCGCGCATAAGCGACTTAACGAATGCGAAACTTATAAACCCTGGCCGTCGCGGATCGCGGACAGAACCGCGTTTGAATCCACATCCACTTTCTGCCGACTGAAAAACGCCGCCACGTTGCGCGCGTCCCGCTCCAAAAACTCCTCGGCACGCGGGTGGCGTACCGACACGCCCTGCGCCCAGTCAATGATAACCGGCTTCTCCGCAAAAAGCACGTTGAACGAACTTAAATCCGCGTGCACGATGCGCGCCTCCCGGTACACTTTCGACGCCTGAAACACCAAATCCTCCGCCACGGCTTGGGGATCCTCCAAAGTGATTGCTTCAAGCCTAGGCGCGGCCACGCCGTTTTCTCCAATGAATTCCATGACCACCACGTTCTCGCGGACCGCAAAAGGCTCCGGCACGCGCACCCCCACGCCGTGGCACGTCTTGAGGTTGAGAAACTCCTTTTTCGCCCACACCTGCACCCGCGCGCGCAGCGTCGGCTTCATGGTAAAACGCGGGTCGCCTTCAAGGTACTCGGCGAATCGGCGGAACGCCGACGTCTCGTACTTGAAGATCTTGACCGCCGCAAAGCCCTCCGGCGTCGTGGCGCGAAACACGATGCTTTCCTTTCCAGAGGAAACCGGGTAATCCAGCGAGGAAATCACGCCGTTGTTCAACAAGTGCAGAAGGACGTCGATGGTCTTGTCATCAAACACGCGGTGCGCGATGGGATTGCGTTCTTTTTGGGGTTTGTCCTCCAGCCTTGGACGCTTCCGTTTGGACAACCGCCGCGCCATGAAAAAAAGCCGTCTCCCGCCAACCTACATCTTCAAATGCCCTTTGGCCCGAAGCGCGTCGGACTGGACTTTCGTGTAACGGAACACGATGTCGCACTTCTCATCGCCTTCCACCGACCACGGCTTGATCAACACGTAATCACCGGACCGAACCCAAATACGCCGGCGGATCTTTCCAGGCACCCGCGCCAAACGGTCCTTTCCGTCCTCGCACTGCACCCGCATGCGCGCGCCGCCGACCAGCTCCGTGACGACGCCCACGATTTCGCCAGGACGCGGCAACCGCACGCGGACAGGGCCAGCCGGCTCCGGGGGACGGTACGCGCTCATACGCGGATCGGCCTCGTGGCGCCACACGCCTCGCAAATCAAGGTGTTGACGGGCGCGCCGTATCGAATGTGCGTGTCCGGCTTGCCGCACTCGCGGCACATGACGCACTGGTCCACGTAAAAAGAGAATTTCTCGTTCAACACGCGGGCGGGCACCTTGGTCTGCAAAACCAGGGTCTTCGCGGCAATGGTTCCCGGAACGGCCAGTTCCCGGAACAAGAACTTGGCCAACTCCTCCGGCTTTCTCCGGAGCTTCTGGCACATGGCGTCAAAGTTGCGCACCACCGTCTTGTTTCCTTGCAGGAAAATCTCCGGCACCGGCGGCTCGAAGCGCTCGCCTTTCGACTTTTTCTCCGGCAACTTCGCGAAAACGTTGTCCAGCAACGCATTGTAATCGGATACGCTCATGACACTAAACCTCGGTAAATCGTAAACGGACAAGTTCTCAAGAAGGAACTGCCCTCGCGACGTACCTTATTTCACGGCCGGCCTATTTAAACCCAGGGCCGCATTCAGAAAAAAAGCATTTTGGCGACCAAAACAACGACCAACAGGACTACCACGCGCCGAATCCACCCATCACCCTTGCGCACCGCCATGGAGGAGCCGGCCACGGCACCCAGAATCCCCCCGGCGGCCATGGGCAACAACAACACGAAATCCACGGCGCCGGCGGCCAAAAAAACGGCGGATGCCGCCAAACCTTCGCCAAGTCCCAGCACCGCCTCGGCCGCCGCCGCCTCCAAAAACGTAAAGCCGAACGCCAACACCAACAACACGCGAGCGAACACGGCGACCCCACCGCCGACAAACCCCGCGTAAATGCCCAGCATCAGCATGCCCAGAGCCACCACCGCAAAGCGGCGCCGACTGGGACGGCCCAGCCGCTTGAATGGAGGCAGAAGCTCCACCAACGCCACGGCGACGGCCGCCGCCAAGATCACGGCGCCAGCCAACGACTTGAGAAACGATTCGTCCAACGACAGCACCAGCGAAGAACCGACAAAGCCGCCCACCATGCGCAACGCCAAAAACGCGGACAGAACGCGAAAATCAAGACGCACCTTTTTCCGCAAGTAATTCAGCAAGCCCGCCAGCAAGAACACCGTCACGTACACGCGGTTTGTCGCCACCACCGCGTGAATGGGCACGCCCAAGATCACCAAAACGGGAACCACCAGCAAACTGGCTCCTCCACCCACGATGGACACGAAGGCGCCAGCAAAGGAAATGCCGAACACCAACACGTAAAACAAAACGTCCGACAACGTCAATCAACCGCCCAAAACCGTTTTCACCAAGAACCCGACGCCCACCAAAAGCAATTGGCCGCCGACAATCGGAGGCAAGCCCGGAAAATAGCCTTTCCTGGACTCCATGTGCCACAAAAGCCCGCCCAAACCCAGCACCGCTCCCAACCCGGCCGCCAAAGCCAAAAACGGCCCGAACCCATTCAAAACAGATACCGCCAAAACGATGGGCACCACAAAGTCGCCGGTGCCCAACTGCACTTCCTGTCTTTTCTGCTTGAAGCCCACCGAAAAACTCGCCTTCCGCTCATCCAAACGCTTCGCCAAAAACACCATGTGCTTCGTAAGGAAAACGGCGGCAAAATCGTACGCCGCCAACAACACCACAAACAGCAACACGGGAAAAAATTCCAACGACGCGCCCAAAAGTCCGCCGACCACGACCGTGGAAAACAAGAGCAGGTACTGCCGGAACGGCTCAAAGAGCAACCGCAACGCCACCAAGCCCACCGCCACGCCCAACGCCGCGACACCGTCCAAGAAAAACGAGAAAAACAAGTTCGCGGCCACGAACATCAGCAACGCCTCGACCGCCTTGAAAAACCAGGTGCCCTTGTAGAAATACAGCACCGCCATGAGCACGGCGGTGCTCACCAGGATGCCGCCCAGGAAATACAACGCGTTGGCGGGATCCGACGGGTCCTCCATCACTTGAATGTCTTGCGCCAAAAACAAAGACCCGACAACCAGTCCCGCGGCTTGCGCCACGGCAAACACAAGCAACAGTTGCAGGGCCACGAAGCGGATGCGAAAAACCATTTCTTCAAAGTAGAAAGCGGATTCAGCATTTTATACAATTGCTTTGAAAACTACAAGTCTTTCCTGGACAATTTAATGTGCCCCACTTTCGGCTCGTACAGGTCACCTTGGCGCTTGAGTTCGTCAATCAATTGCCGCACATACACGTCATCCAACCCGTACGCCACGGCTTCCTTGACCACGTCATCCACCGCCACCAAGTCAAACTGCTTCTCAAGCGACCGGATCACGTTCAAAATCGTTCTCATCCGATCCACGCGGCTTTTGGGCTGGCCAATGGAAATGATGTCCGAGTCGATTCGCCCAGTGGTCTTGTCGACGAACACGTCGTTGAGCACAAAGTTGACCAAAGCAATGGAGCGTTCCGCGTCCTGCAATTCCACGCGATCGGAAAGCCGCAGTTTCGCGGAAGCCTCCGCCAACCGGATCACGCCCTCGATCTGTCTTGCCGTAATGGCGAACGTCTTGTCCTTTTCACCCATCCGCCGCAATTCCACGTAGAATTCCTTGATTTTCTCGGACGCCTCCTCCGTCAGCACGGGGTGAACCGTCCGGCGAGCGAACGCGATGTACTTTCTCAAAAGATCCAAATTGATGGCCGGCAGAATGGCTTCGTCGGTAACCGGTTCTTTTTGAAGACCCGTCTTGTGCCCCAGCAAAATGTGGTCGGCCATCTTGCGGTCCCGCGTCTCGTCCAATACATCCTTGATCGTGAAAATCAAGTCGAACCGCGACAAAAGCGCGGGGGAAATGTTGAATTGCTGTGCCGGAGGAACGTTGGGGTCAAACCGCCCGAACTTGGGGTTGGCCGCCGCCAGAACCGCGGTCTTGGACTGAAATTGGGTGACGATGCCGGCTTTGGCCACCGAAATTTTCTGCTGTTCCATGGCTTGATGAATGGACCCGCGGTCCTCCAAACCCATCTTGTCGAATTCGTCGATGATCGCCAAACCCCCGTTGGCCAACACCATGGCTCCCGCCTTGATGATCCACCCCTCGCCTTCCTTGTCCCTTTCAGCGGAAGCCGTCAAGCCCACGGCGGTGGCCGACTCGCCGGACACGAACACGCTTTTCGGCGCAATGTGCGACACGTAGCCCAACACCGAGCTTTTCGCGGTACCAGGGTCACCGATTAACAAAATATGCGCGTCGTTGCGGATGCGTTTCCCGTCCGGCAAGACTTTCCCCGGCGTGCCACCGAACAATTGCAACGCAATGGCTTGCTTGAGTTCACTGTACCCGTAAATGGAGGGCGCCACGCTTTTGACGATTTTCTCGAACAACCCGGGATCCTTGGCCAATTTCCGGATTTGCTCTTCTTCCTCCTTGGAAATCTCGATGGCTTCAAACTCGCGCTCCATCCGCTGCAAATGCAGGACGTCCAAAAACTTGGAGTACACCGCCGTTTTCGTTTTCCCCTCCTTGACGGGCCGCAACCGCAAAACGCCGGTCATAATGAACTTTTCGCCGGGCACCATGATGTTGACGAGGTCTTCCTCCATCCACAACTCCACGTTCGCGGTCGGCGCGTTGCCCCGCAGTTTTTCCACGAGTTCCTGCACTTGGGCGCGCTGCATGTTGATGAAGTTGGATTCACCCGTCTTTTCCAGCAACTCAAAATCCCGGCGGCCGCACTGACACAAACCCGGTTTCTTGAACGCGGACTTATCGGTGGCTGTTTTGATGGTGTGCCCGCAGTGAATGCACTGCCACAAGGCGACTTTCATGAGGGGCTTGATTTCCGTGACCCAGGAAACCACGCCTTCCACCCGAACCAGTCGGTCCAAGTGCTCGGCACCCAAGGCCTGTACCGGAACCTCAAAAAGACTCGGCAAATTGAAAAAGCGGACGTGAAGCGCGCGTTCCTCCTGGAACAAGGATTGCGTGAAATGCTTCAAGGCCGTTTCCGCCCAGTCGACGACGACGTCCGGCTTTTCCAAGAGTTTTTCGCAGAGTTCGGGATCAAACGCGTCCAATACGCCGTAATCGACGTTGACGCTGTGCTTCTTGGGCCACTGGCTGTACGTGTCCGTGACGGCGTCCCTCATTTTGGCGTCAAAAAAAGCCTCAAAAAGCTTTACGAAGTCCTCTGCCACGAAAAATTCCCCACCTGTCTTAGCCGCAACGGGCGAACAGTCGGAACCCATGGTCTTTTGGACCATCGGAACGCTGAGCCGCCCACCGCTTCGCGCTGAAGAGGACGATTAATATAGCCATAAAGCGTTTAATAGCCTTCGGGAGAAACCGGCATGCTGCAACGCGACAGTACTCAAAAACGCTTGGAACGCATCGAAAAGCGCCTCGAAAAACTGCAAATCGACCAAAGCGCGTTCTCGGAATGGGAGAAGACCACGGAAAGCCTCGTCGAAAGAAAAGTCTACGAAATCAAGGCCATCTCCTACATTACCCTCGTCATCGCCTCCGTATTGCTGGCCCTGGTGCTCGGCATGGTCCTAAACGCCTTGGGCGTCCGCATCGGGTAAATTATAGCAATCCCGGACTATTTTGTCGGGTTACTTTCCGGGATTGCTATAAAAGTCTAAACCCACCAAACCCCACCATGCCGGAATTCCACCACTTCGTCATGGTGCCCTCCAAACGCCCCGACGCCATGAAGCGATTCCTGCACGCATACAAGGAACACATTGCGCAGACGGGGACGCCCCAAAACCGAGTGCAGTTCATCGTCGTGAACGCCAGCCAGCGCCACGGCTACGGCCAACTCAAGAAAGAGCTCCGGGAATTCCTCCAGGAAAACCCCGAGTTCCAAGGGCAAGTCCACTTTATCCAGAACCAGTGGAAAGACGAATTCATGCGGGAACTCAAAAAAGAAGGCGTGCCCTCCAGCCTCCGCCGGTTCTTTAAGTACGCCAACTATTCCCAGCTCCGGAACATGGGCTACCTAGCCAGCCTCCGACTAGCACGTGAGTTGCGCGTCAACCCCCGGAACGTGCTGCTACACCAAATCGATGACGACGTCTTGCCCCACTACAGCACCCAAGACGATCCAAGGTCGATGCAACCCCTCCACCCTGAAATCTCCGTGTTTGGCACCGCCGAAGCCATGTTCTCAAACCCCCGCGTCGGGGCGGTTCTGGGAAACTACGTGGGACAAAAAGACATCCAAATTCCCCGCGCGTTAAGGTTGGCCCTGCAAGACGCCCAAAGAAGCCGGCACTACAACCCACTGGACCTCCACGACATCCTGAAAGACCCCAGGCGAGCACTGGAATTTTACCGGGGACTCCAAGGGGCCACGACCACGGAGACGCCGGAGACTTGGACCCGCCCGCCAACCGTCGAGGACTTCACCCGCACGTTTACGCGTCCCCGCTTTGACGGACGACCCGGAGGAGCCATGGTGTTCCGCCTCTCCCATTACGGCTACGTGCCGCCCACGCGTTTTCGGGGTGAAGACCACCTCCACGCACGCAAACTGTTTGCGGAAGACCCAGCTGCCCTGCACTACGCGCCAAAACGGTTGCTGTACCATGACCGCTATCCGCAACGTGACCTCCTGGGAGAAAGCCAAAGCGACTTTTTCAGCCAAATGATTGCCACCTTCAGCCACCCAAGCGTACTGCCCGACGAACAAACCCTCCGCAAACACATCCGACAATTCGCCGAAATCAATTACGCGGAACTGTCCGAAGCGCCATGGAAAGAACTCCAAGAGGCGCATCACGAATTAACGCAACAAATCGCCCAAATTCAAGAAGAAGGAGACGACCAAGAAAAACTGCCCGTTCTAAGGCAAGTCCAAACCGAACAAAAAAAAGTCATCGACAAACTAAACCAACTCAAAACGTATTACGAGGAAATCTATGAAGAGAATCACTCCGGGAACCCCCAGTCCAAAACCAGCCGAGAGGTCCGCAACGCCGTGCTTGAGTTCAACGCCAACGCCAAAAAACTCGAAGAACACCAACAACGCATCGTACGCGCCGCGCTCAAAATCCCCATGCCCAAAAACATACCCAAACCCGGCAAAAAGGCAAAGAACCGCAGGCGCCGCCCCAACAAAAACCACTTCATGAAACCGCGATTTCCTTGAACGGCAAGTATTTGTGCAATGCTTTCGGCATTTTCACGGAGCCGTCGGACTGCTGAAAGTTTTCAAGGATGGCCACCATCATGCGGGGATTGGCCAATGCCGTCGCGTTCAACGTGTGCACGTACTGTTTGTCGCCGCCGTACTTGCCGAACTTCACGTTCAACGCCACGGACTGGTACGCCGTGCAATTGCTGCATGAAACGATTTCCCGGTACGCGTTTTGCGCCGGCATCCACGCCTCGACGTCGTATTTCTTGGACGCCACGGCGCCAATGTCGCCGGTGCAGATGTTGACCACGCGGTAGGGAACCTCGAGTTTCCGGGCGATTTGTTCGGCGTTGTCCAGCAGTTCTTCGTGGATTTCCCACGAGTCCTCGGGCTTGCAAAAAACGAATTGTTCGACTTTGGAGAACTGGTGCACGCGGAAAATGCCTTTCGTGTCTTTCCCGTGCGCTCCGGCTTCCTTCCTGAAACAAGTGGAAATGCCGGCATACTTCAACGGCAAGCCGTCTTCCGAAAGCACTTCGTCTTGGTGCATGGCGGCCAGGGGATGCTCGGAGGTGGCAATGAGGTACAAGTCTTCTCCTTCAATCTTGTAAAGCACGTCTTCAAACGCGCCCAAATCCGTGACGCCTTCGTACGGCCCGCGCCGCATCAAGAACGGGGGGTAGACGGGAGTGAATTTCTTTTTCACCAGGAAATCCAGGGCCAAGCGCTGGAGCGCCAAATCCAATAACACCAACTGGTTTTTCAAAAAGTAAAACCGGGCGCCGCTGGTCTTGGACGCGCGCGACAAATCCGCCACGCCCAGCTTTTCAATGAGGTCCACGTGGCTTTGCACGGCGAAATCCGGAATCGTTTTGCCGCCCCACTCCCGCACCAACTCGTTTCCGGACTCATCGGCGCCAAAAGGCACGGAGTCGTGCAAGAGGTTCGGGATTTGGCGTTGCAGGGCAAGAACCTGGCCACGCTGGGCCTGCTCAAGTTGTTCGGCTTGCGCCAACTTCTTTGGCAAGTCTTGGGCTTCCCGCAAGAGTTTGGACGCGTCTTTTCCGGCCTTCTTTAACGCGTTGATGTCCCGCGAAATCAAGTTGCGGCGTTGCCGAAGCGCTTCCACGGACTTCAAAACGTCGCGGTGGCATGCGTCCGCCGAAAGCAAGGCGTCCAAAGCCGACAAAAGGGCGGGTTGACCCCGCTTTTCCAGGTTCGCCCTGACTTGCTCTGAATTTTCCCGGATGAAGCGCAGTTCAAGCATAACAAAAAAGGACCCTTTACTCCGAGTCGTAGACACGCAACAACAAGCGCTTTCCCATGACTTCCATGTACTGGATTTCCTTTCCGACTTCCACGCCCACAAAATCCGCGGGAATCGCGACATCAAACGTCTCGTACGACGTCAAGTCCATGAGTTGCGCAATGGTACCCGTCTGGCTGACCACCTGCGCGCGCTTTCGCTCGATGATTGGAATTTCCACGTCGGCATCCGAGGACTTCGCCAGGGACCGCTTGTTGCCGGTAAACAGGCCCATGGCTTCCACGCGAATCTTGGCCGCCCCGTGCTTTCCGGGCTTGGACTTGTCCATGCTGACAATACGGCACGGCTCGTCCTCGATGATGACGTATTTTCCGATCCGCAAGTCCCCCATGGAACCAAAGATTTTCTCCGACAAAAAGAAACACCTCAATCTAGTAATGCTCCAGCCAATGAGGGTAAAAACCCTTATTTAAAGCATCGCCCAAAACCCGGTTTATGCCGTTTTTCGACGCCCACGCCCACCTGGAGCACCCCAAACTCGCCGAAACCCTGCCTGAAATCTTGGACCGCATGCGCACCACGCAAACCGCCTGCGTCACCCACGGCACCAACATGGATACCAACGCCAAAACCCTGGAACTCAAAAAACAAAACCCCGACGTCGTTTTCGCGGCCTGCGGCCTGGATGCCTTTCACGCCGCCAACGAATCCCTGGACGCCCACCTGGCCTTTCTGGAAAAACACGTCAACGAGCTTTCCGCCGTAGGCGAAATCGGGTTGGACCAACACTACTTCAAACCCCAAGACTTGCCCCGCCAAAAAGAAGTCTTCCAAGCCCAACTGAAATTCGCCGAGGAAAACAAATTGGCGGCCGTCATCCACACCCGCGCCGCCGTCCAAGAAGTCCTGGATCTCCTGCCGTCGTACCGTTGCACCAAAGTCCTGCACTTCTTTCTAGAGAAAAAGTTCGCGCCCAACGCCTTGGACCAAGGGTGCTTTCTGAGCCTTCCAACCGTCCAAAGCAAGGACCGAACCTGGATCGCCCAAAACGCGCCCCTGGAACAACTGTTGTGCGAAACCGATTCGCCGTACGGCTGGAAAAACGAAAACGGCAAAGCCGCCACTAACGAACCCGCCAACGTGCGGGAAGCCTACGGCTTTATCGCCAAGACCCGAAACAAAGACTTAAAGGACGTGCAAACCCAAATACTGAAAAACGCGGAAAAGGTGTTTTCATGGCATTAAAACGGATGGAAGGCCCGCACGTCCTCGTCGTGCACACGAGCTCGTCGAACGCGAAACTCATTACAGGCATTGTAGAACGCCAGTATCCGGAAAAACCAGTTGCGGAGTACACAGACCATGCCGATGCAGAAAATCACCTGAATGAGAAAGCGCACCGAGGAATGGTTGAACTGGTTATTACCAACGCGGGAACCGTTCGGACCCCCAGCGGCATCGAATTCATCAAACGCATCCGACAACGAGGGAAAGAAATTCCGATCGTGGTGACCAGCGGCAACCCGAATCAAGCCGAATTGGCAATGCAATCTGGAGCAAACGAATTCGTCTCAGATGAAGGGTCATTCGTCAAGAATCTTCAAGCCGCATTGAAAAAACACCTGGGTTAGAAAATCCATGCTGAAAAAACTACGGGAAGCGTTGTCCAAAAAAGAAAAGCACATGGCGTGCTTCGTCGACGGCCCCAACATGCTGAGAAAAGAGCTCAACGTCGACTTGGGCCAAGTCAAGAAAAAACTGGAGCGCTTTGGAAAATTGAAAGTCGCCAAAGTGTTTTTGGACCAATACGCCTCCGACAAACTCATTGAAGCCGTGACGAACCAGGGATTTGAAGTCGTCATCGTTCCAAGCGACGTCGACGTGGCGTTGGCCGTGGAGGCCACGGAGTACATCTTCAACGACAACATCGAAATCATGGCCATCGTTTCGAGGGACTCCGACTTCAAGCCGCTTCTAACCAAGGCCAAGGCCCACGGCAAGGAAACCATCGTGGTCGGCACGGAACCGGACTTCTCCACCGCCATGCAGAACACCGCCGACCAAGTCGTCAACCTCCGCGACTAAAGCCGGAAAAGCCTAACAAAACCGATTTACGGGACGGAACCCCAAAAACCCAATATTTAAAGGCGGAAACCGTAATACGCACCGGAAAGACGCCAAAGGTTTCAGGACATGAATCTACCATACGGCAAGGCCTTCAAGACGAACTTGGACAACGCGTCCACCGACGCGTTCAAAGTCATCGAGGAACTCCGCCGCAAGCGCTTCTCCGGCTACCTGGCTTTGGCCGTGAAAGGCCAAAAAGGCGTCGAGGAAGCCACGCTTTTGTTGGATGAAGGTAAAATCGTGGGCGCGGCCTACGAGTACTACGCCTACAACAAAACGTTTTCCGGTGAAAAAGCGTTCCAGCGGTTCGTCAACGCCACCGCGGCCAAGCACGGCACGCTGGAAGTGTTCGAATTGACGTCCGAGCAAGTGCATCTGGCGTTGGCGTTCAACGAGGACAGCGTGTTCGTGCCCCAGGAACAAGCGCTTCGCAACGTCAAAGTCAAAGAATTCTCGCCATTTTTTGAAGACGAAGTCAGAAAAGACGCGGAAACCGCGTCCCCGCAAGACGTCAGCAAAAAATTCAAGATGTACGAGTTGACGAAAACCGCGCCCGCCGCAAAGCTGCCCACCCACGAGGAGACCAATCAATGAAGAGCATCGTGTTTGCTTCCGGCAAAGGAGGCGTCGGCAAAAGCTCGGTGTCGCTGAACTTGGGCTTGTTGTTGGCCAAGAACGGCAAGAAAGTCGTCATCATTGACGCCGACGTGGCCATGGCCAACCTCGGCCTAATGATGAACGTGGAACGCATCCCCATCACCCTGAACGACGTCTTGTCCGGTGAAAACGAAGTCCAGGACGCCGTCTACGAAGGCCCCTTTGGTTTAAGGTACGTGCCCTCCGCGCTCTCCACGGAAAAATTGTCCAAAGCCGACTACCACCGCCTCAAGAAGGCCGTGCTCGCATTGGAAAAAGAATACGATTACGTGTTCATCGACGCCGCGCCGGGATGGATGGAGGACGCCAAAGCCGCCATGGACGCCGCGCAGGAAGCCTACGTGCTTCTGACCCCCGAACCGCCGGCGTTGGCCGACGGATTGAAAGTCAAAAACTACTTGGAGCGAAAGGGGGTCAAAATCCACGGCGCCATCGCCAACATGGTGTTGAATGACCCCGCGGAAATCAAGAAGCAAGACATGGAAGCCCTGCTGGGAATCAAGATCGCCGCCATGCTTCCCGAAGACCGAAACGTCCGACGCGCCTCCGCGTTGCAGAAACCCGTGGCCCTCCTTGCCCCGCACACGCCATTCATGCTGAGCTTGGGGAAACTCGCGGAACAACTCTCCGGCGCCAAGATTGTTTTGCCGGAAACAAACGTTAAAAAAGGATTCATCCGCAGTATCCTTGACTCTTTCCGCAACTTGTTCCGGAAAAAACAATAGGTGATTTTTTTTGGCCGAAAAAAGACCGTTCGACGTGCTCAACAATTCCTTGGGAAACAGCGTGCTCATCCGCATGAAAAGCAACTTCGAAATCCGGGGAACCCTGTCATCCTTTGACGTGCACATGAATTTGGTGCTGGAAAACGCGGAAGAACTCGTGGACGGCGACGTCAAACGAAAAGTCGGCACCCTCTTGGTCCGAGGCGACACCATCATCTACGTCTCGCCGGCGTAGGAAAACACCCCATGGACGAATACATTAAATCGGCGGAATGGCTTGACAGGAAATTGGAAGAACACGGGCTAGTTGGTGAAAGACTAACACGACACAAGCTCGGCATCCGGAACTTCGTGTACCCTACCGTGGGACGGCAACAGTTGGTCGAGCCCCATTTAACGTATCCACCCGAATACCTTGAAGAGCAATTGGGCGACCTCGTCCGCGAATACATCAAAAACGCAGTGGAAGGAAACCAGTACTGGCACCCAAAAGGAGAATGGAGCGAAAAATAGGAATGAACTGCCTCTTCTGCAAACTCAAGAACAACACGGAAAACTACCTCTACGAAAACGATTCCTGGTACGGAATCGCCGACAAGTACCCCGCATCCCCAGGCCACAGCCTCGTCATCCTCAAGACGCACAAAGTATCGTTTTTTGAATTGACGGACCACGAAGCCGCGGACGCCAAGGACGCGCTGGAACACGTCAAGAAAACCCTTGACGCCAAACACCACCCCGACGCGTACAACATTGCGGTCAACGAAGGCGAAGCCGCGGGCCGCACCATCCACCACGTTCATTTCCACTTGATTCCCCGCTACGCCGGAAAAGGCCCAAAGGGAGGCATTGAAGCCATCTTCAAGGGCCAGTAAGCCGTCGCTTTAAAAGCAGGCCAAACAAAAGAGTTTTCCAACTTCTTAGGGGCTCGTAGGTCAATGGTAGACTGCCTCCATGGCATGGAGGAGGTTGCGGGTTCGACTCCCGCCGAGTCCATCGGAACCGCAGGGGGAAACCCAGGTTTCCCCCTTCAGTTTCACGGTCCTCCGGATTCCCCCTTCCTACGTGAAGGCAAAAAAAACTTTTCTTGAAGGTGAATTGCATTGACGAAACTCTTGTGCCTGGATGACGCGTACCAAAAAACCTGCACCGCCAAAATTAGTTCTGTCCAACCCAACCAAGTGGAACTGGACCAAACCGTGTTTTACGCCACCGGAGGGGGCGTTCCATGCGACCAAGGCGTTTTAAAGAAAGGCGGCGCGGAGTTCGTGGTTTCCGACGTCAAAAAAGACCGCGAAACCGGGAAAGTCTGGCACACGCTTCAGAACGCCGACGGGTTGAGCGTGGGCGACGAAGTCACCGCGGAAATCAATTGGGATTACCGGTACAAGATCATCCGCATGCACACCGCCACGCACGTGTTGGCGTCCGCCATGCACGAAAAAGGCTTTCAGTTGACGGGCAACCAAATCGGCGAGGACCAGACGCGCGTGGATTTCAACTGCGAGACCGGAGCTGAAAAAGAAGCTATTGAAGCTGGCATCGCTTATGCAAACCAGCAACTGCAAAAAGACGTGGAACTGAAAATTTACACGCTTCCAAGAGACGAGGCCTTCAAGATTCCCGGAATCGTGAAGTTAGCCAACGTCCTGCCTCCGGCAGTCAAAGAGCTTCGCATCGTCGAGATTCCAGGAATTGACATCCAGGCCGACGGAGGCTGCCACGTGCGAAACGTCAAGGAAATCGGGCAGATAAAGCTTGAAAAAATCGAGAACAAAGGATCCAAAAACAAGCGCGTGTATTATTCACTGCAACAACAGTAAGGCGTTAAAAAAAATCCAGAGTTACTTTCGGGACTTTTTGCCTTTCTTCGCCAAGGCCTTGAGTTTCTTGACTTTGCTGGCTTTGGACTTGCCGCTTTGTCGGCGTCCGCCGACGTGCTTCTTCGATTTCTTGCTTGCCATTGTATTCACTTGAAAAAAAGTCTTTTACAGGGAAAATGGGCCCGGTGATGGAGTGCCTCAATGAACACGCCGGTGCAGACTTAATCTACCGGGTCGATTTAGAGGTTATCTCCTTCTCGAGGAATCCAAGCTCGTTTTGCGTAGATTTCCAGCGATGAGTTATAGCCCAGTCATCGCCTTGATGGCCGACGCAGAACGGAGGCCGAACGCCTTCGAACCCTTTCCAGGGCAACCGATTTGCCGCTTCCCTGCCCGAAGCATTCCAGTTCCGGGATTACATGCGACGGAATTAGGCTTTAAATACCTATCCAGAACCACGCTTCCGTAATAACTTGGGCGGCAATTCATGATACGTGCTCCACGTCAAGCCGGTCGCTGGACATGACGTGCTTATCCCGTAAATAGTTGGACACGTGATCCAGCAGAACGAGGCGGTCAAAGGCGGTGTGGCTGGAGAGCGCTTCAAACCCGATGTGGAACAGGTACTGGCCGTTCCCACGGCGGGTTCTAAGGCTTTTCAGAAAGGTTCCGGCGCTTAGCGGCGTCACGCCGCTTTGGGCCATGAGGCGGTCCGCGTACGCCAAGGCTTGCGCGAACGCGCTTTTCCAGACTTCCCGGGAATGTCGTTCGCCGTTGGGCACGTGCAACTGGAGTACGCGACGGGTGGAATCCTCACGCAGAACAAATCGAGCCATAAACCATCTCAAGAGGAATGGACGACTTGAATGGACGCGTCCCGCGGCACGGAGCCATGGTTGCGAAGGGCTTCGGCGGCATCCAGCAGGAGATCGTGCATTCGCTCAGGAGAACGAAAGCTTCGGCGGAAAACGACGCGGGGCACGCGAATCTCGTGGGACGCGGGTCCTTTGGCGCGAACAGTCATGGAACTAAAATAGTGGTCCAAGGTGTGGGACCAAAGGACTCGTTCAGCGTCCGTGATGCTTTCTTCCTGAGTCGCCAAAACCGCGTGAGCCAACACTTCCGCGAAAACGCGGCGCCACGATGTCACGTGACCGCGGGGATGCGGAACCACGAATCGAATCTGGTGTTGTTCTTGGCGGAGTTCAAATGCGGGAGTGGCCACGAAATGGAATGCACCGCAAACCCTATAAAAATAGGTTTTAACCAGTTATACTTCTCGTTTTTCTGGGCTCGTAGTCGAATGGCCAAGACATCCGCTTGACGTGCGGAGGATTCCCGGTTCGATTCCGGGCGGGCCCACTGGTCGATTCAGCGGAAAACCCACGGGCTACCACAGAGTCAAACTCGTTTTAGTGGACTTGACGGACCCCGTGCGCAAGCGTTTTAAAACAGAAATGCGTGAAGAGTAAAAAAAATTCGGCATGCGTGGTTGGCCTTGAAAATCAAGTTCGGCGAGTTTCACCCGTTTGACTCCAAGCCCAAGTCGAGAAGTTACGACAAGTGGTTCGGCGCCCAGGCGGATTGGCACAAAATACCCAAATACGTGGGGCTGGCGCTGGCGTTATTGTACCTCCTTGGAAAAATCTGAAAAAAGGAAAAAGGCGGAAAACCGCCGTCAAACAATTACTTGGAGAGCTTGAACGTTAGGCTTGAAACCCGGCTCTTGGAGCCGTCCTCGGACATGAGCTCTTCGGTGGAAATGTCCACCAAGTCGATTTTCAAGTTCGGCACAAACCGCGTCTTGATGATTTGCGACACGTCAACCGCCCTGGAAATGGCGCGGCCCCGGGCTTTGAGCTTGATTTCGTTGTTGCCGC
The DNA here is from genome assembly GCA_016207165.1 of Microcaldota archaeon. Lineage (GTDB taxonomy): Archaea > Micrarchaeota > Micrarchaeia > Norongarragalinales > Norongarragalinaceae > JACPGT01. The sequence goes on along the minus strand of JACQQD010000009.1, from coordinate 17,429 downwards.
TGTTGAATTGGCCGACTACAGCAAGAACGTAGCTCATCGCCGATTTCTTGCCGACGAAAATCGTGTTGTCCCGCAGTTCCAGGGGCTTGCGTTGTTCTCGGGCGGGCGCGCCTTCGATGGCGAAGCCCTCGATTTTCTGTCCGGCGGGCTCCAGCAATTCGGATTCCTCGGATTCGCCGGGAAGCATTTCTTCAACTCCGTCTTGGGGTCGCGGGTGTGGGTTCATGTGTTTTCGTGCACCTCTTGGTTTGGGTTTCGTAGATTGCAAGGCACAGGTTGGAAGCCGGGTTTGCCACAAGCAAACACGGCAACGCTCGGTGTGCAATGGAGAATGAAAGAAGGAAAACCGTGGCTTAAAAAGGTTTTCAGGCGAAGTGGTCGTAACCAAACCGCTGTAAACGCGTTGCGACCCCGTTTTTCTCAAGCGAAACGCCTTCGCCTTGAATGATTCGGCCCACGCAGGTGCCCAACGCCTCCGCCTTTTTTTGGTCGCTGGTCGAAACGGTGAACACCAACTCGAAGTCCTCGCCGCCAAACAACGCGTACTCCAATGCATCAGAACCCAACGCCTGGGCCGCTTTTCGGGTTTGAACGTCAATGGGCACCGCCGACGCGTCAATGACGGCGCCGGTGCCTGACGCGCGAGTGATGTTTCGGATTTCCGAGGCCAAGCCATCCGAGACGTCCTCCACCGCATGCGCGAATTGGGCGATTTGGCTGGAGACGTCCAACCGGCTTTTGGGTTCCGCGTGTTTTTGCTTGACGAAATCAAATCCCGGCACTTTTTTCTGGAAGAGTTTCAAGCCGGCGGTGGACGCCCCCAGGTTTCCGGTGACGAAAACCAAGTCGCCGGCTTTGGCGCTGGAACGCAGGCACAAGTTGTCCCCGGCTTTGCCAATCAAAGTCACCGTCACCATGATTTGGCTGGTGGAGTGCGTCGTGTCGCCGCCCACCACGTCCACCCCGGCTCGTGATGCGGACGCGTAGAGGCCCTCGTAAAAGCCATCCACCCACTCCACGGAGATATTCTTGGGAAGCGCCAACGCCACCAACGCGTACAACGGCGTTCCCCCCATGGCGGCCACGTCGCTCAAATTGGATTCCATGGCCTTGACTCCCACTTGCCTCGGCGTAAAATAATCCATGGAAAAATGGTCGTTTTCCACGAGGGTGTCGGTAGTGACAACGAAACGCTCGCCGCCCAGAGAAAGAACAGCCGCGTCGTCGCCGATGCCGCACACCACGTCCTTGTTTTGGGGGGCGCGGCGAATGCGGTCGATCAACGCGAATTCGCCGCCCAATTCCTTGACGTCCATTGCCTTGGAATCACTTGGATTTCAAAAAGGTAGTGGCGATGTCCGCAAAAGCGCCGTCGTTTTCGTCCTTGGCATACCGGTGAGAGCGCTTGGAACCAGTCTTCTTTTCGTTGAACGTTTCCCGGCCCCGCGTCTTTTGGTCCAATCGCATGGAACAAAAATCCGGCCCGCACATGCTGCAGAAATCCGCCCCGGAAGACAAGCCCGAAGTCCGGTACTCCCGCGCGCGCTCCGGATCCAGCGACAACTCGAATTGCTTCTCCCAATTCATGGCGTACCTGGCCTTGGACAACTCGTCATCGCGGTCGCGCGCATGCGGAATGCCTTTGGCGATGTCGGCGGCGTGCGCCGCAATCTTGTACGCGATGATGCCCTCCCGAACGTCGGACGCGTTGGGCAAACCAAGGTGCTCCTTGGGGGTCACGTAACACAAGTAGTCCGCCCCAAAATAGCCGGCCATGGCCGCGCCGATGGCCGAATAAATGTGGTCGTAGCCCGGCGAAATATCCGTCACCAGTGGCCCCAACACGTAAAACGGCGCCTCGTGACAGTATTTTTTTTGTAAAGCCACGTTTTCCTGGATTTGGTGCATGGGAATGTGGCCGGGTCCCTCCACCATGACTTGCACGTCTTTTTCCCAGCAACGCTTCGTCAAATCGCCGAGAGTCTTGAGTTCCTCGATTTGCGCGGCATCCGTGGCGTCATGCAAACAACCCGGCCTCAGGCTGTCACCCAAACTCATCGTCACGTCGTGTTCAACGAAGACGTCCAAAACCTCGTCAAAAACCTGGTACAACGGGTTTTCTTCTTCGTTCACGGCCATCCACCGCATCATGATGGCGCCGCCGCGGGACACCACGCCCGTGATGCGGCCGGAAGTCAGCGGCAAATGCTTCTGGAGAATGCCGGCGTGAATGGTCATGTAATCCACGCCCTGCTTGGCTTGGCGTTTTATGACGTCCAGAAAGTGGCTGGGCTGCAAATCGTCAATGGTTTTGTGCTCTTCCACCACCTGGTACGTCGGCACCGTCCCAATGGGGATACTGGATGCGTCGATGATGGCTTGGCGAATCTCGTCCAAATTGCCGCCAGTGCTTAAATCCATGGCCGTGTCCGCGCCGTACTTCATGCACGCGCGGATTTTCTCCAATTCGTCTTCCTTCGACGCGCGGGTGCGTGACGCGCCGATGTTCGCGTTGATCTTGGTCGTCAACCCCTTCCCAATGCCGATGGGCACCAATTTTCCCTGTAAATGGTGGACGTTGGCGGGAATGATGACGCGGCCGCGGGCCATCTCGCCGCGCAACGCCTCGGCGGACAAGGGTTCCTTTTGAGCGACGGCCTTCATTTCAGCCGTGATGTCACCTTGCTTGGCGTACTGCATTTGCGTAGTCATGGAACCGGCACCTCCGATTGGACGGCCTGCATGCATTTCCGGGCATCAAGCAGGGTTTTTTTGACGTCATTTGACCCGACCACCGCGGAAATCATGGCCACGCTGGTTGCGCCCGCGCGAGCCACTTGCCAAATGCGCTCCAAATTGATGCCGCCAATGGCCACGGTGGGCACTTGCTCGTTTTTGCAGATGCGTTCCAAATTCTCAAGACCCAAAGGCGGATTCGAACTGAGTTTGGTGGTCGTCGGGTACACCGGCCCCACTCCAATGTAGTCCGCACCCGCCTCCTGGGCAGCCAAGGCTTGCGCTACATTGTGCGTGCTGACTCCAATGAAGCCGTCAAAACGCGGTCGCGCGTGTTCCAAAGCGGAGTCCTCCTGCCCCAAATGCAGTCCATCCGCCAAAACCGCCACCGCCACGTCGACGTGGTCGTTCACCACGAAATCCGCCCGTCCCTCGCACAATTCCCGCAACCGTTGGGCTTCACGCACCATGACATCCACGGGCTTTTGTTTTTCCCGGTACTGAACGACTCGGACTCCGGCATCCAACGCCGCCTCGGCATCCTCAAACACGGACTTTCGCGTCAAAACGGAATCCGTAATGAAGTACACGTCCCACCCACGCATGCCATTTACCCCGAAAAGGTGTTGAACAATCAGACATTAAAGAGGGTTGCGGGAACCCCCCCCATCGAAAGGGCGTACCGCCCAGACGCGAAACAAGAGGTGAAAGAAAGAAGAATAAAAAAGGAAGAGAAAAAAAAGTGAAAGGCAGAAAGAAAACTACTTCTTCTTGCCGCCCATCAGCAGGAAATACCCGGCACCCAAAAGCACCAACGCACCCAAAACATACCACAACGTCGCATCCGTTCCCGTTGCAACCGGAGCCGGAGTGGACGCGGGCGCCTCGGATGACGCCAGCGGACGCGGCGTGGACGTGGATTTGGGCGCGAGGCTTGGCGCCTTGAAGTCGTCCAACACGCTGTTGGAGACCGCCTTGGCCACGTCAACCACCGCCGTGAATTGCTGGTTGGAACCCAACGAAACCGGCCACGTGGCCTTGATGCTTCCGGGCACCACCAAAGACGGTTCAGGGTCAAACGTCACCAGACCCGCCTGGTAATCGTCGTAGTCCAAGGGAATGGCGTACGTCAAGTCGCCGACGAAACCGGATTCCGGCGCCTGGTAAACGATTTCAAAAGTCGCCGACGACGTGCCGAAGCTACCCGTCACCGCCGTGGATGACCCAATGGAGCGGGAATCCGAGGCCACGACTTCCTCACCTGTCGCCGTCTTGGTTTTCGGGGCAGGCGCGGGCAATAACGGAGGAGCCGAAGTGGGGGCAGCGGAAGCCGACGCGCTGGGAGTGGGAGTCGCCGTAGTTCCAGAACCGGCTGGCGCCGGAGCGCCGGAGGACGCGGGAGCCGAAGTCGTCATGGCCTGCGAGAACGCGGCGGTGTTTGAACCCAAGCCAAAGCGAATCTGGGTGCCGGAAGTCGCCGTCGCGGCGCTCAACACGTAATTGAACGTATACGTGCCTAAAGGCGCCAAGGTAATGGTTCCCGAAGTGGAGTCACCTGAAACCACGGTAAACGTGCTGGCGTCCAGGAAAGTCAAGGCATACGAAGAAGTCACCGACTGCGTGGCAGAGGGATTGGACAACGTCACCGACAAGGCGACTCGATCACCCACCACGTTGTTGCTGGAATTGACGCTGCCCGTCACCGACAACGACGTGGGCGCGACAACAGTCAACGCCGCGGTGGTCGACGACGTGGAGCCGCTGGCGTACGTCGCCGTGACGGAGTAGTCGTACGTGTCGGCCACACCCGCCGAAACCACGAAGTTGACCGTGGTTCCCGACGTGGTAATGGACGTGCCTGTAAACGAGCCGCTGGCCGGATCCGTAATGGTCAGCGCCGTGCCCGTGGTTCTTCCGGTGCCCGTCAGCGTGATTTGGTTGACGTTGCCGGATTGGTCGCCGGTGACCACCGCGGGAATGGTGGAATCCGTGCCGGTCGTGACCGACGCGCTAGGGCCGGACGTGGTCACCGACGTGACCGTAAAGCCAAACGCCAGAGGCGTCAACAAAACCAAAAGCGCGATCCAAAGCGCCATGCGCCGTTTTTCCATCATCATGAGTGCTCACCTTTTTGCCCAAGGAACGAAAAATCAAACGAAAAAAAAATTAAGGCCCTCCCGCATACCCGCAGTTTCGGTACGCATACCCGACGTCGAACAACTGGGTCGTGGTTCCGTTCGTCACGTTGGCCTCCAAACGGAATCCCTCGTTGCACGGCCACCCGGTGGGGTGCGTGAACAAGACGTTCACATCCATGGTGTCGGAATTCAGGCGCGGCACAATCACGCCCGTCGTGGCGTTGTACAACCGGGCTACAGTCACGCTCTGGCCGAAGTAGCCACCTGAGATCAGGTTGACCGTCAGGTTGGCGCCGACAATGGGGTTGTAGCTCTTGTCGCGCACCGTGCACATGAACGAAGCGTTTTCGTTGCCGACGGCAAACGCCGGCACGTTGGCGAAGGTCCGGCACGCGCGGAAGGCGACAATCTCGATGCGGGTGCCTTGGCCGCCACCGAATTGCGACGAGTCGCCGAAGGTCTTGGCGCGGTCCGACACGTTCTGGCCGCCCACCGTGGTGTTCACGTCCCAAAGCGCTTGGTACCGGTTGGATTGCGTGATGTTCACGCGCACCAAGCCCACGCCGTTAACATCCGTCTGGGAGCCCGTCGTGGTGTGCAGGTTGGCCGCCAATTCGCCAGCCGGCCGACCGTCGCCGGTCTTGATGACGTAGCCGGCATGCGTGACGTTGGCCACCACCGGACTGTTCTGGTATTGGATGCGGTAGGGCACGTAGAACACGTCGTTGACGAAGTTGTCGCCCGACGACTGCTCACCGCCTTGGCCACCGTAACCCTGTTGTCCGGGTTGCGCCGGAGTAATGCTGCCGTTGACCAAGCCCAAGTGCGCGCACTGGAAAATATTGGACAGGTAGTAGTCCGAGAACGGCGACGTCGTGTTGCCGCGGATGCGGCGGTTTTGCGACGTGAAGTTGTTGATGAAGATGATTTGCTGCGTGCCGTTGGACGTGTTGACCACCAGCGTGTCGTAGACTCCCGGCGTCGTGTTGTCAATGACGGCCATGATGGTCCCGTTTTGCTCGAACAGGACAGGGGTGCCCATGGGGCCTTGGCCGCCGCGCGTGAAGTTAAACGAACGTTTCAGGCACACGATGTTGCTTCGGCTGGCGATGCTGTACGTGGCGTTCAGCAATGACAGGTTCATGTGCGATCCGTTGACGTAGTTAAACGTCCCGCCCTGGAAGGGGTTCACGCATCCCTGGAAAGTGCCGTTGCCGGAAACGTCATTGCCAGACGCATCATCGTACGCCCGGCATTGCACGCCCTCCATGAACAAGTCGTCTTGCGCCAGGTTTTGCACGGTGAAACCGGATATGAAGGTGAACAGCTGCGCCTTGGCCTGCAAGCCCTGCGAGTTGTTCGACGTGATTTCCACCATGGCTTCGCCCGTCTTGAGAGTCACTGGAACGGCAAACGTCACGTTCCACTGCTCATAGCCGATGTCCGCGGACGTGTTCCAGCCGTCGATGAGGCGCGTCGCGCTCCGGATGACGGCCGGCGTGTTGGGGCCGCGGCCGAACCGCGCGAATGCGACGGTGAAATTGGAGCCGCTTTCCGACACGTTGGTGCTGGCGTTGACCAACAACGACATGTTGCTGCCCAAGGCGATGCCGTTTTGGGGCGGTTGGCTGGACACAAACAGTTCGTAGGCTCGGATTTGGACTCCGCCGGCAAACGAGTCATGTCCTCCGCCGACAATCCAAGATGGACCCTGGTTGAATGCTGGTCCGGGGTTGGAGCCGTTGGTGATGTTGACTTCCATCATGAGGAAACCCTGCGGCCACTCCGCCAAGCTGAAGTTGGAGGGAACCAGGCTGATGGTGCCCGTGCCAGCCGTGATGTTGACGCGCTGGAGTCCCTGGGAGGCGTTGGGAGCCAAAATGAATTCGCCGCCGACATCGTTGTTGAAGCCCCGCATGCGGGTGATCGTCAGCGTGCCGTTGGTAATGCGCTGGAAGGACCCGTTGGACCCGATGGCGAACATCTGGCTGTAGTTGAGAACCAAGGGCACGTTGGGCCGGAATTGGCCGAACGGCATCTGGCTTATGACCAAGCGGCTGCCTTGCTCTTGGCAGTTGAGCATGCCGAAGATGCTGTCATCGCGGCCCTGGTACGTAACGTTGAACAACATGAAGTAAAAGCCGGCGGAGAGGTTCTGGCTGATGCTCAGGTTGAACGTGGCCTGGCCGGTGCTAGTCGTCGTGTTTCCAATCGGCACGGATACCACGTTGGCGATGTTGCGGCCAGTGCTTTCCTCCATGGCCATCAACAAGTTGGAGTTGATGCGGACGCCTTGCGCGGCTTGGTTCGTTTTCACGTCAAAAACGTTTGCGGAGAACGAGACGTTGCCACGGCTACAGCTGGCTTGCCCGAATCCGAAAGAGGGCCCGCCTTGCTGTCCGCCGCCTGGAGCACCGGAACCGGGTTGCGCGAAGCCGTTGACGGTCTTCATTTCAAAGAACGTCTCACCGGATACGAACTCGTTGGACACGTTGGACTCCACGGCGACCTTGAAGAATCCCGTGGTGTTGGGCAATGTGACGGTCACGCGTCCATTCTGGGCGTCGGGGTACGTCACGTAGAAGGGCAACGCGGGGTTGGGCTTTGCTCCGCAAGGCCGGCACGTCGTGGTTCCGTTGGCGGAAAAGTTGTTGAAGGGATTCGCGATGCCGCCGGTGAACGTCATTGGCGAAATGCTGAGGACCGTGACGTTTTGGAGGTTGCCGGATGGGAACTGAGTTCCCGAACTGAAGTTGTAGGCCGTCAACTGGAAGCTGGCGTTCTCGCCTGGCGGAAGCTGGAAAGAGAATTCGCCGCCGTCAAAGCCTCCGGCGGCCTGGATGGGTTGCAGGTTCAACACGATGGTTTCCACGCGGACCAACGCCGATGCAGGCACTACCTGGGAACCCATGGACACCGGAGCCGTCACGTTGACGTCCAACCGGTACACGCCGGTGGTGCTGGGAACGTTGATGCGCATACTGCACACGTTCACAGTTGGGGTGAAGATGACTTGGCCAAACTGGGGTTGGCCGGCCTGAAGCTGGCTGAAGTTCGTGGCGTTGGTGCCGGTCACCACGTTGGTGAATCCGACGAACGTCAAGTTGCCTCGGCTGCAGTTGACGGCGTTCATGCCGCCGTTGACGCTTCCTTGCAACAGGGTGTCGTCGGAATTGTTCAAAGCCAAAATGGTGAAGTCCACGCTGGAATTGGGCAGAATGATGCGTTTACCGCCGAATTCGCGGAAGAAGCCGGCACCCGCCTGCAGGGTGGCGCGCATGGGATTAACTGTAAATGATCCTTGCGTTTCGTACAGCGTGCCTTGAACGGTTACCATGACGCGGACGTTGTAGGTTCCCGTCAACCCGGTTTGAGTGAAGGTGGAATTCATCACGCCCGGTTGCGACGTGGCGTTAAGCACGGAGAGGGAAACGTTGACGAGGCTGGCGTTGGGCAAGGTAACCAGAGCAAACGCGTTGTCGGCCGCAGCCAGGTTGTAGGGAGTGCCGTTGGAGTAGCGGATGGCGACCACCAAGTTGATGGGTTGGGTCGTCGTGAATTCGGATCGTCGCGATGCCGAGGGATTCTCGGTTCGGAAGGCGATCGTGTAGGCGGAACGGATTCCAAACACCAGGAAGCCGGCCCCGCGGTCCACCACCAATCCATACTGTCCGGAAGCATCCGCGGGAATGGTGACGTTGTATTGGATGACGCCTTGGGCGTTGGTGGTGTCCGACAGGTTCGTCAGGGTCCAGGCTTGCTGCACGCCGTTGACTTTAAAGATGCGCAGTTCGGGTTTGCCGTTGGCAACAGGAGTGGTGCCGTTGAAGTAGGACACATTGACGGTGAAGTTCACGCCCGTCGCAAACGGGGGGAAGGAGTTGACGAAGGCAAGGGTAACGTTGGTGACGTTGGAGCGGAACAAATTGAACGTCTTGTTGTGGGCGGGGTTCGTGGTGTTGGTGGTGACGTAGACGCGGTACCCAAGCGAGTTGTTGCTCGATGATTCCTGGTGGGGTAGCGTGATGTTGAAGTTAAAGCCAGTGGCCGTAGTCACTTGGGAAAAACTTCGGTTGGTTGACTCCACCCGGGCGGTGACGTTGACACTACCGGCTTGAAACTCGTTTGCCGTGCTTGAGGCATTCAGCACGCGGCCTTGGACCGTGAAATTGATGGTGGCGGTCTGGATGGGAACGCCGTTGGCCTGGGTGGTGGCGTAAGCGGGAAACACTTCAGCGATGAGAATGCTGTCTGGATTTCCGGGGATGGAACCGACGCCCGGTGCAATGGAAACGGCTTGCACGGAAACCAAAATGAAAAGCATCGCCAAGAAGGCGCACGGAAGAGAAAACGATTTTAGCGGAAATTTTAGCGGAACTGAATCTTCGACAGACATGACGTGTTGGACACCCCTCATCAAAACCATGGTGGAAATACTGGAATGCGAACGCCAAATGGCTTTATAAACTTTTGCCAATTTTTCGTCGAACAGCGAACAAGCAAACGACGTAAAACGAACTTTACAAAAAGTAAAGCTTTTTTTACAAAAATGGAAGCAGGGGTTTTAAGAGGAGTGAAGCCGGACTTCCACTAAATTGGATCCTTCGGGGCCCATGGACACCCCCACCAGGCAATCGGCGTGCTTGTACAGGGTGTCGTTGTGAGAAACCACCAGGAACTGCGTCTGCGTCGCGAGTTGTTTCAAAAGCAAGGCCAGCTTGCGCGAGTTTTCCTGGTCCAAGGCGGCATCCGCTTCGTCGAGGATGTAGATGCTGGACGGGTTCTTGGATTGGATGGCAAAGAGGAACAAAAGCGCGATGAGGGATTTTTCGCCGCCGGACATGAGTTCCAGGTACTTGATTTCCTTGTTCTCCAACTGCACTTGAATGGTCAGGCCGCCTTCAAACGGCAAGTCGGGGTTCTCCAAAAACAGGGTGCCGTCGCCCTTGAAAATGGTTTTGAAGAGTTTCTTGAACGCGGAATTGATGTCGTGGAAGACCTCCATGAACGTGGCCTTCTTTTTGGACTCGATTTCCTCTATGAGCAAAAGCACCGTGTTCTTCTCGTTTTCCAGCTGGACCACGCGCGTTTTCTGTCGTTGAAGTTCCTCGACTTTCTGGTCGTAGAGCTCCAACGCGCGCAGGTTGATCTGCCCCATGGCACGCAACTTTTCTTCCGACTCTTTCTTTCTCAGCAACAAGTCGCCTTTGTCTTTGTCCGTCTTGTTCTGGATGATTTGGACGCCTTGGAACTGTTCAAACTGCGCCTTGAGATCAAGCAACTTGGTTTCCACGGCCACGCGTTTTAACTCCGAATCCTGTTTTTCCAAGGAAAGCTTTTCCAACGTCAATTGCAACTTACCTTTTTCGTTGCCCAACGCCATGGCTTTTTTCTCCAAAGCCTCGCGTTTTTCGATGAATTCCGAGAGTTCCTTGGACAAGCTTTTCTGTTCCAGCGTTTTTTCCTGCAACTCGGTCCGCGCTTGGGCCACCTTGGCCTCCGCTTCCTGGATGGCCGCCTGGCCCGCGTCCTCTTCCCGGTTTAATTCCGAGAGTTCCTTTTCCACTCCTGCGTACTGGCGGGCGTACAGGTTTTTCTGGGTGTCCAACGCGCGCAGCTCGTTTTCCAGTTTCGCCGACGTGATCTTGAGTTCCGAGACTTTGTGCTCCTTTTCCTTGACCAAACTGCCGAAATGCTGCTCCTTTTCCACGTCCACCAATTGTTTGGCGTCCAAGTACGCCACGTTCAAGTCCGACAACGCCTTGACCCAGGAACCGCGGTCCTCGTCGGCCTGCTCCACGACTTTTCGGCTTTGAGCGATTTCCGACTCCAGACTCCGGATGGCGGCGTGCACGTCTTTCTGCTGTTCCGCCACCGCCTTTTCGCTCTGCTGGACGTGCTCCAACTCCAGTTCCACGCGCTTAAACTGCAACTCGGCTTCCGCCTTCTTCTTCCGCTCTTCGGACATGGCTTCCCGAAGCGCGTAAAGCTCGGAGACGACGGACTCTTTTTCGCCTTTGATTTTCTCGAATTTTTTCTGGTATTCAGCCAGCTTGGCTTGTTCCGCGTACGCATTGATTTTTTCCTTGGACTTGCCGCCGGAAACCAGGCCCGACGGCTCGAAAAGCTCACCGCCCAGAGTCACCATCCGGGCTTTCCCGGCCAGCTTTGACGCGGCGTCAAAGGAATCAAAGACCACGGTGTTCGCGCACGCGTACTGGACGGCTTTGCGGTACATGGAGTCAAATTCAAGCAAATCCAAAAGCATACCCGCGGCCCCCGGCTTGTCCGCAAGCTTTTCTTCCGCCGGAGGCGAGTGGATCTTGTCCAACGGGATGAACGAAACTCTTCCCAAATTGTTCTTCTTGAGGTAATCAATGACGGTTCCAGCGGTTTTCACCGAGTCCACGACGACGTATTGCAAGCGGTTGCCCAAGGCCACGCCTACGGGAACGGAGTACTTGGAGGAATACCGAATCAATTCGCCGAGGGTCCCGTAAATGCCCTCGTTTTTCTCGCGCAACCGCATGACGGCCTCAAGGCCCGCGGAAGAAAAATCCGACGCCAAACGCAGCCTTCCCTCGGTTTCCGCGATTTTCTCCTTGAGGTCCAGCCACAAGTCCTCCAACGCCGGCACGCGCTGGTTGAGCGCCTTTTCCTGTTCGAAGTGCTCCCGGAGTGCACGGTCAAAGGGCCGCAAAGCGGATTCCGCGTTTTTCAACGCATGCAACAGTTCTTTCTTTCGAGGCGAAAAATCGTCAAAAAGACCCTTCTTCAGCCGCGCCAGTTCCTGTTCCTTGACTTTCTGGATTTCCTCCTGCTTGGACATTTCCGCCTGCAAGGCGTTAAGCGCGTCCTTGGCCGCCTGCATGTCCTGTTCGTATTTCTGCATGCGCTTGCGCGCGTCGAAAAATGAGCTTGAAAGCTTCTCGGACTTCCCCAGCAACGCGTTAAGTTCCCCCTGGTCCCGCTCCAGCGTTTTTTTCACCGATTCGACGTCCTCGGCCAACGTCTTTCGTTGTTGGTCAAACCCCTTGACTTCGTTGCCGGCCTTTTGGTGGTCCAACGCCACCGTCTTTCTCTTTTCGCGGAGGCGCTTGAGCTGTTCCTTTTTGTCCAAAATCACCGCTTTCCCGGAGTCAATCGCGGCCGCAAGCGCATCGATGGCTCTCTGAAGCTCCCGCTCACGGCCATGGCTTTTCTCCATGATGGTCTGGTTGAGCCGGTCTTTTTCCTGGTGCGCCGCGTCAATGCCGGCCTCCAACGACTTGATGTTCGCCTGCAACGCCTCCACCTTGTTTCGGTAATCCAGGTTCGACGAAACCAATGCCTCGAATTGCCGTTCCAAGGACTTCACATCGACGTGAAGCAGGGTCGCGGAAAGCGTTTTGACGTCTTCCTCCAACTTCAAATAGGTTTCCGCGTTTTTCTTGTCCTCCGCCAATTCCTTGAGGTACCCCTCCTTTTCCGCGAACACCGTCTGGGCTTCCCTCAACCGCGAGTCCACGGTGGCCAATTCACCCAACGCCTCCCCTTTCTTGTCCTCGTACTCCGACACGTTCGCCACGAAGTCAATCAGGGTCCGCCGGTCCCTGGAATTCATTTCCACGATGCGCTGGACTTCGCCTTGCTTGATGACGTTGTAAAGCGAAAGGCTGTGCTTGGACAAAAAGTCCTCAATCACGTACTTCTTCACGGCTTTCCCATCCAACACGTACTTCGTCTTTCCATCCTTTCGAATCAGCCGCGCCACTTCATGCACTCCTTTTGGAAAAATCCGCCGCTTCTTGCCGCGCTCCTCGACTTCCCCGACCGTGAAGTCCCTCGCGTCATCCTCCGCCAACAACACCCGCACTTCCGCGACGTTGGCGTTCTTGAAAATGAGGTCTTTCGTGCTTTTGACGCGAAGCGATTTGAGCCGCATCTCGCCGAACGCGAACATGAGGCCGTCAACGATGTTGCTGTTGTGCACGAACAAGCCTTCCGCCACGAAGTTGTGGTTGCCCTCCACGCACAAGTCGTACACCCATTCTTCGCCAGGCACCTGGCGAATGGAACGAATTTGATCCCAGAACACGTCAGATTCTGCAAAACGAGCCAACGCGTCGCTTTGCACAAGTTGCTGGACGGCCATCAGACCGGCGCGAGAAGGAAGGGCCCGATTCTCGTAGTAAGAGCGAATCCTGGACGGCGCTACGCCCTTGAGTTTGCGGGAAGAATAACCGGCTTTTTGCAGCACGCGTCGAATTTCAGGGTTCAAACCGGGAACCACATCGACATTCGGATTGGCGTTGACCCGTTTTGAAGACCAAACCGAAAGCCGCTCCAAACGCATGGCTTGCCTCAACGGCACGAATTCCGCAAAACGGCGCAGGTTCTCCTGGCCAAACACCGAAAGCCTAGCGTATGACCGACGTGTTCTCTTTATGGTATTGGTTGCCGCTTTGATGGTCTTGGAAAGACGGGACACGATGCCCAGACGCAAAAACAAGTACCATAGCCCATCAACCAGTTCTGGACTCGCCGAAACATATTCCAGGTAAGCCTTAGGCTGGTCTGGGCTTGAAACGAAGCCGTCGCCGTCGAACAACCCAGAAACAAAGCTTCGAACAACTTCGTCGCTGGAATTCAAAACGGGTTCAGGAACCTTTTTGCTTCGCGAACCGCCGAACAAAGTCATTCCAAAAACGTGTTCCAACATCAAAGAAACCGGCCTCGACGGCAAAATGGCTACTTGGTTGCCACGGTAATTCCGAACGGTAGGCACAATCCCAAACAGCGATTCGGAAAGCCGACAGAAATCGCGAAGCAATTCCTCATCATGGTTGTAGAAGAAAACCTCGTTCTTGACAAGTCGGCCCTCCGAAAGAACGAGACCCAAAAAGCGCGCCAAATCCGGGGACAATTCAGTGGGAATACTTGAAAAAATCGAGTAATTCTTGGATTTGACGAGACGGAACCACTCGGAGAACTCAAAATCCGAATAACCCACAAAAACCGTCAGCCGGTACGCCGCATTGAGTCTAAGGGCTTGGCCATCCAGGAAACCCTTAAACGCCATCCAGGACACGCCCGACTGGGCGGCGACCTGTTTCCACGTCCAGCCCCGCAATTGCTTGACCCGATACAGTTCAGACTTCAACTTCGATGAATAACCCGCATAGACGTCCAAGTCCATGCGGGCCATGGCCATCAACGGAGAAAAAGTCTCGCCTCCCAGGCGCAACGTCCTTGGCACCGCCACAAAAGCACCCTCTTGAAGCTGGTCAGCATTCACCGCGCGAACCTCGCCACCCTGAACGGTCAAGACCGGGTGATACGAAGTCGCAATCACGGTGCGCCCAGCCCGCGTCGTGATTTCGAAAAGCGTTTCCGGGCTCTTGCGCTTGACCAACGCCGTGACCGGCTTTCCCTCCATTTTCAGGGTTGACGGGTTAAGCGAAACAACGCTCCACTGGCCGCTGGACAAAGAGACAAACCCGTCATCCAATTCCGACGACTGCCTGGAAAGCGCTTCATCCACCAATTCCCGAATGGGAATCAAGCGCCCATTCGAAAGCAAAACCCGCGTGTCCCCGCGAACGCACTTGCCCGATCCATTCGGACCCACGACCGCCGAAAACGTGCGCTCCAATTCCACCGTGGTTTTGGGAAACGACTTGAAGTTCCGAAGGAAAATGCGCTTCGCGTACATGGAAAAAACCTGGGCCCCAAAACGGACGGAAAACCACTCAAACTACGCGCGGAAGTCTTTTATACGTTTACGCACGCCGGCAAGCCCTACGTCCACCCGACCCAAAAAAAAAGAAACAGGAAAAAAAGATTAAGCCGGAGCACACTCCAAAACCACGCGGCCGCCAATCCGGGACAGTTGGTGCACGGCAAACGGCACGTTGCTTAAAACGCGTTCCAAGTCGGAATACGTCATCTGGGTCACATCCACTTTCATGGCCTTCCACCTCGAAACAAAAACCAGTAGAAGAGTCTTTAAAAACAAAAAGAGGGGTCCTGGCCGGTGAGGCCGGTCAGCGCGCGCTTCGAAGCAGAAATTCCTGGAAAGAGCACGCCGCCGGAGGAAGGGAAAACACGGATTCATCCAATGGAACCCGCTGGCATTGGTTCGCCGAAATTTGGTTGGCCAACTCGGCGTGCGTCAAAAACTTGATGCCACTAAACTCGTTGATGGACTCCAAGTCGGTTTGCGTCAAGAACGCCCAATCACAACCCGGAGATATCGATGAAAGGAAATGCACGTACAACCCATCCGGAACATACACCATTTCCACGGAGGTGCGGCCACCCACCGTCAACTCGTACACGTAACGGGATTCATCGAACAAAAACAATTCCACTTGGTCTCCGGAAGAAACCACGCACAACGCGGCCTGCTTGGCCGGCACACCCGCTGAAGCATTGGGCGCCAACGAAGCATTGGACGACTCGTTTTCCGTCGATGCGTTGGAGGAAACCCCAGAAGGAGAAGAACCCACGCACCCCGAAACCACCAAGGCTCCAACTACAAAAACCAAAAACAAAAACCGCGAATCCACGACCAATTACCTCTAGGGTATAACACCGAGAAAAAAATTAAGAAGAAGAGGGTTTAAAGCCCTTTCTTGGGCTTCTTCCCCATGAAAGCAAAGTACACGACGCCCAACAAAATCAAGGCGCCCACCACGTACCACAGCGTGTAGTCCGCGGCCGCCGCCGGAGCCGCCGCCGGCTCTTCGGGGGTCGGAGTCTGCTCTTCAACAGGTTGCGACCCGGAAACCGGGGCCGACGTGCTTTTGACCACCGGAGGCTCCAACTGGTCCAAAATCGATTTGGACAAGGCCTTGGCAACAGTCACCGTCACGTCAAACTCTTGGCCTTCCGCCAGGGAAACATCCCACGTGGCAATGACGCTGCCCTGCTGGATTTTGGAAGGCTGGGGGCTGAACGAAACCAAGCCCGCATCCACATCGCTGACATCAATTCCCGGAATGTGTTGCTGGACCGAGTACACACCTTGGGCGTTGGCCGTAAACGAGTACGTAAACTGCGTGCTTTGCGGCTTGAAGTCCACGAACACCTGCGAAGAGCCGAACCGCGAGTCACCGAAGTTCTTCGCCTCCGGAGGAACCGGAGTCGGCGTCTGAGACGAGCCCGAGAAAGGAGGCAGGGAAGGCGGAGACGACGTGGCCGCCGGAGCCGTTGCCGGAGCCGGCGTCGCCGTGGAACCCGTGCCTGCGGCCGCCGGCGTAACGGTGAACGTCTGCTGCCCCGTGAAATTCCAAAGACCGTCCCTGTTTACGGCATACCACCGGTACGTCACCGCGCCAGCGCCAGCAGAGAAGGAGTTGCTCCACGTGCCGTCGCTGGCAGTACCTGAAGTCAGCGCCGCCGTCTGGTTGCCGAGACTGGATTCAAACACGACGCGATCCACTCCCAAGCCCGTCAAATCCGTCCAGCGGACGGTGAACGTGTACGGGCCACAACACGCCGTGGTCACCGGCGCAACCAGGGTACTGGATTGCGGCGGACTCCTCGTGGCTTGAGTAAAGCCAAAGCCGGGGTCAACGAACAAAACACTGCCGTTGGCATCCTGGGAAAGCGTTCCCAAGGTGCCGTAGACGTTGTAGGATGCTGAAGAGGCGTTGATGGGATTGGACCCGTCCACCACCGCCAATTCCGCCTGGAAGGAGGCCGACGTGCCAACGTAGCCAGCCGCCAACCCCGCCAAGACCAACCAAAAGAGGAAACGCTTCACCGCCAGTTCCCCCCTTAGTTGACGATGATGTACGAGAAGTTCACGATCGCCGCACGGTTCGTCGACGTGTTCGTCACGTTGATGGCGAACCCGACTGCCGCCCACTTGTCACCCACGAAGAAGGTGCAGTTCGCGCAACCCAGCGACGCGCCCGCGCCTCCGTACGGAGTGATGAAGATGATGGAGTTGGCCGTCACCGCGTTGTTGAGCACCGTCACGCCGTTGGTGTCATGCGTGGCATCCGTCGTTGCGTTGCCGTAAATGTTCGTCAGGAACGTATTGCCGCTGATCCAGTGGCCCGTGCCGCTGCTTGTGCGGATGGTGATGTTTTGGTTATTAAGGGCGGTCAGGTTTAACGTCTCGCCTGTGCCGCCGTCAACCAGTTCCAACACCGGTCCGCCGCCTTCGCCGCCCGGCGTCTGCTTGCGGATGCGCGCCGCAGAGTCGTTGCGGAACATGTCCACCAGCACCGCGGCGTCGTCCGCGCGCTGCGTGACGTTCAAGGCGAAACCCGCGTCGCCGGTGTCGCCTTCAGCCAACGAGCGGTCCAAGGCCAAGAAGTTGCCCGTGTAGTTGTTCTGTCCGCTGAGCACCAAGTTCGACGAATAAGTCCCGCTGATTCGACCATCAGGAACTGTGCCGTTAACCAATTCCCCAGCATTGAGCGCCGTCAAAGACGAACCGTTACCAATGAAGGCACGCGTCAACGTAGGCCCAGTAAAGTTCGTCGTCGCATTAATGTAACCGACTGTCGAGAACGACAACGCACCACTGTACGTACCCGTCAAACGACCATCCGGCACAGT
>JACQQD010000008.1 GCA_016207165.1 Microcaldota archaeon | reverse complement strand
GACCGGAACTGCACGCCGACCGCGCCACCCCATCCGGATCCGAAACCAACCACTCCGAAGGACAAGCCCCCTCCAAACGACACTCCCCACCCTGCGTATTACACGCATTCGGAGTAGGAGAAGGCGAAGGAGACGCCGACGGCGCGGGGTTGCAGGACGCCGTGGCCGCATCGCAACCAAACGGACAAGACTCCAGGGTTTCGCGAACATTGGTGGACGTCGTCGAACACGCGGGCCCGTTGCACGACGGCGCGTACACGGTCTTGTCCCGCACCACGTTCCCGCCTTGACAGTACGGTTGCCCTAACACCGAAGCCGGCACCGGACACAGCGAACCACCCGAGTACTGACACGAATTGCCCACGCAAGCACCCTGGCCAAAAAGAACCCCGTCAAAGCAACCCGCCTCGCAACCCGACTGCTGCGTGAAACTCGATATGGGCACGTCGCCGGACAGGCAACCCGTCGTAGACGTGTACGTGGTCTGGGTTTGCCGAGTGCAGGAAACCGATCCGCCCATGCACAGCAAGCCGTACGCCGTGGACTGTTGTTCGCACGAACTGGAAGAAACCACGAAATCACTAGGACACTGACCTTGACACACGCCACTACAGGAACCCGCCACCGACTCCGTCACCGTCTTTTGGCATGTCGTGGTCGTCGTCACCGTGCACTGGCCGGCGGGCGCCGGCACGCTGACCTGCGGGGGCACGGGCTTGGCGCAGAATACCCCGTTGGTCGACGCGCCGCCAATCGGCACGCCCAAGTTGGTGCCCACCACCACCTGGCCGTCTGGGCAAATGGAAGCGGAAAGACCGCGAAGCGATGACGAAAAGCCTTGCCACGTAAAACCCGTCGCCGTAAAAGCACGCGAGGCCCCGTCCGGATACACGACTTGGGCGGAACAACACGCCGGCGTCGCCAAATTCGTTCCAGACCCCGTATACACGACCGCGCCCGCAAAATGGCTGGTTTTCCAGTTGAAAGAACCACCGGCATTAAACGTGCCCGGCGTAGAGGAAAAAGGATGGTTCTGCGTGTAACTGGGCTGGTTGCACGCGTAAATGGCCCCCACACCGTTTTGGTCGCCGGCCACGTAGTTAGGCCACGTGTCCACAAAGGCAAACGACGCGCTGTGCGCGTAACTTGGACGCGGCAAGTACGAACCCGGATTCAACGCATTGCTGCACTCCGGCGGACCGCTTTTGCTGATGAGAACCGGCAGCACGCGGTCGCCATCCACGACTTCCAACCGGCAACACCGCGCCGCGGCCTCCAATGGAAACGAGGACGACGGATTCAAAGGATCAAAAGCCGGAATTCGCGGCTGGCTGATGCCCACCAAAAACTCGTCGGTCGCCGGACAAAAACCCAGTCCCGCCTTGATGGTTTCGGATCCCACGGTGGAATCCGAGGCTCCGACAATCTGCTGGTCAAACAGAATCGAGACATCCCGGCACGCGCCGTACCGAACGGAAACTTCCGCGGAAAGACTGGACGAAGCCAAAACCAAGAAAAAAAACGCAAGAAAAAAGATTCTTCCACCAGACTCCATAGCCTGAGTCACGCAAAAGAAGAGTATTAATCCTTCGGAACAAAGTCCAGCCGGAACTACCAAGAACCCAAACTCGTCTGCTGACCCTTAAGCTTAATCGAGTCCTTGTCGTAACCCAAGGCACCCACGATTTTCAGGACGGCCGGCGATACTTGGTGGTTGACGTAGTAATCCGCGTCGTAATCCTTGGCCAGCTCCTGGACCTGGGCTTTCTCGGAAATGCTTTTGCCTTGGCGCGTCACCACGTAACCCACCAGCGCGCCCTCCGGAATGTCCAACCCCTCTTTGCGCGCGGAAATCACGGCGGAAACCTCGGGGCTTTGTATCTCGTACGAAGACACTTTCTTGCGCAACTGCGTCCAAATCACGCAATCCTCCAACGGGGTTTTCCCATCCTTCAAATCGCAAATCACGTCCCGCACCAACGCCATGGCTTTGGGTACGTCGCCTTCCTTCAACAAAATCTCCAAGACTTTCCGCTGCGTGTCCCGCGCCACGCGGCTCCAGTCCCGACGCACCAGTTCAAACCCGCGGATCTTGATGGCCCCCTGCTCGTTGATCAACGCGTACTTCTTCTTGGCTCCCTTTTCCTCCTGTTTCTTGGACACGAAAATTCCCCTGGGATAAAAGTCCTCCAACTCCAACTGCATCCGCTCCGGAAGCGTGGCATTGTACGACGTGGCAAACGACAGCACGTCATCCCTGGTTTTGCCCGAATACTTCAAGAAAACGGAATCCGTGTCGGAATAAAGCACGTCAAACCCCGTTTTTTCCGCTTGCGCAATCGCGTCCTGGATGTACTGCCTGCCGAACGCCGTCACGGATTCCCCGCACTCGCGGCGGAACCAACGGAACCGAGGATACAGAAGGACCCCGTACGTGGAATTCGCCAAAATCTTGAGCGCCCACTGCCGGGCGTAGAGTTCCTTGTACTTGGGCGAGTCCTTGGCGTGGTTTCTCATCTCCGCCTGCAAAGCAAAACGAGTGGCCAGAACCTCGTCAAGCATCGCGGGAATAAGGCCCTGGCGCTTCCTGCAGAAACGGTGGCCCAGCGGCGAGACATGCGGGTCACGGCAACACGTGCAGTTCAACGTCGAAGGATCAATGTTGTGGGAAATGATGATGGACGGGTACAAGCTCTTGAAGTCAAACACGGCCAAGTCTTCATACAACCCCGGCTGCGGCAGTTTCACGAACGCGCCCTGGATCGGCTCGGCCGTGCGGGACGCGACTTCCTCCGGCGTCGGCTTGGGCGGCACGACTTCGTTGCGCTGGAACGACTTTCGCATCAGCAACGCTTCCACCAATTGCCCGGCGGTAAAACGCGACGCGTCCAACAACGTCAACCCCGTCACGCGGCCCATGGCCACAAACAGAGGCAACGCGTACTGCGCCAACTCCAGACAGGCCACCGCGTCCTGCCGACTGTACTCGATCAAGTCATCCAGGAGTTTTCCTTTCTGGTCCCACGCCGCCACGATTTGGTTCTTCGGGAAATCCACCTTGGTTTTACCCAAAAGCCCTTCGTACGTCTTTTCCAACGTCAACCGCTGAAGCCGCACCGCGCCAATGTAATTCAAGAAATACATGGTGTTGTACACGTCGAAATGGATGCGGCCGCCCAAACGCGTAACCTCCCGCAACCCCAGCTTCTTGGATTTCGGCGGCATCACGTCCCGGCCCAACGGAGCGTTGGCGCCCACCCGCTGGATGCGTTCACGCACGTACGGCAAGTCGAACACGTCGCCGTTGTACGTGCACAACACGTCCACCTTTTTCTCCCGAAGCACCTTCGAAAAACGCTCCAAAACGGCCTTTTCAGATTCCAAGGATTCGCAAAACGCCTCGGTCCGCGGCGAATACGTCAACACCTTGGACTCGCCGTCGTCCGCGTACGAGACCATGATCATGGGATCCTTTCGCGCGTCCGGCATGCCGGACGGGTTGTACGTCTCGATGTCAAAACTCAAAACGTTCCAGTCCGGCAATCCAACGGCTGGCACGCGGGCGATGGATTGCACCCACTTGTCCTTGAGCGTCACGTCCACCTGGTCGCCGGGAACCAAACCCTTGTCGATCAAGTACCGGCGGGTAAACAAGATATTGTTCTCCAAACACGAACCCAAATGCTTGACGGCATCGCTCAACGGCGGCACCAGCCCTGGGTGCGCCACGCCCAACCGAAGCAGATGAACCTTCTTTCCGTAAAACGATTTCTCCACCCAGGAAACGTCCTGGATTTTGACCACTTCACCGTCTTTGACGGCCGACGCACTGCGCACCGCATCTTCGGCCGAAGCGGGGTCCTTGGGCAACAAGTAAAAGTACGGCTGGAATGAGTCGTAGGCGCGCACCGTCTTGCCGTTGGCCTTCAACAACAACCGGAGCGCGCGCTTGGCATGCACGTAGTCGACGTCCAACAACCAGGCTCGCATGGCAAACGATTAAGTAGCCGCCATCGTTTAACAAGGTTTATGGCCAAGCCCGCCAACCAACTTGAAGACGTCCACACCCAACTGAAGACCATCGACTCCAAAATCAACTTGTTGGCCGGCAAACTCAAGACCCTCGAAAAAAACCAGGAAATCACGGGCCGAACGCTCTTGAGCCTGCGCGACCAAGTCCACGAAGGCGGAGGCGGCGCCAAGGACGAAGCCGGCGCCAGCGCATCCTCCGGGGACCTGGACGAACTGAAAACCCAAGTCGCGGAAATGGCCCAGAAAGTCGAAGAAATGAAGTACGTCCTGGACTCCATCAACCCCCTCAACTACGCCACCATCGACCAAGTCAAGGAACTGTTGGACGAAAAACTCAAGAAGTAACCGGCAATGAACGAATGACGCTATCCAAATTTCTTGAAGGAGTTCAACGCCACCAAAACCCCTCCGCTCGTCCGGAACGAACCGCGCTCAACGCCCAAAACCGCCTCCGCCTGGAAGCCACCGGCACGTCGTATCAAACCCCATTCCACAGCCAAAATCTAAAAAACCGCACGAACCTTGAAGACTGGAAAGTGGCCCTGGACCTAACGCATCCAAAAATTGAAGACCCCGAAAAAGTGTATGAAATTCGGGCAAAAAGAATCATCGACTACGCGAAACGCCACGCCGAAGAAATGGGCCGGCAGAACGTCGGCATCAGCATCATCGCCCACCCCGAACTTTTTCCCCACATCATTCTAACCATGACCACGAATCTGGAAAGAGACTCCATGCGTAGTCTACCGGTTCGCGCAACAATCAGAAACTGGGCGACGTAGACTCCAGGTTTGCTCGACTGCGAAAGGCTTGCAGAAAGAATCAAAAGAAAAACGGCGACGCGTTGACCAAGACAATCGCGAGCACCGCCATGCCCGCGGCCACCGACAACCGAACGGCCCAAGGCTTTCCAAGCCAAGCCTCCAACTCGTAATACAACATCTTCTGTCCGTCCGTGATGAACAACGGCAACACGTTGACCACGGCAATCAGGAAATTCAAGATGTAGGTCAACGACAAGACCACCACCAAGAACGCGGCGGCCCCGTACGCCCACTCAAAACCCGGCAAAGGCGTGTTTTCCACCAACACCGCCGGCGCCAAGCCCAGCATGACGCCGATGCGGTTCTCGGCACCCAAAAAAACCGAGTGGTTGCCCCGCGGCGTGGTCACCACCGCCACGTCACCCTCGCTCTTTCCCGCAATGGCCTGCGTGGCATCCCCCAACACCCGCACGGGCTGGCCGTCCACCGCCAAAATCCGGTCGCCCTCCTCCAGAACCCCAAACGCCGGGTAACCCGGATTCACGGAAGTGATGACGACCTCCATCAACGGCACGGAAACAATCCGGCCACCATCGTCAAAAACCACTTGCGGATTGTGCGTGGCGTTGGCCGCCGCGTACACGTCCTGCGCCAACGGCACCCGCGTTCCATCCAAAGACACCAACACGGCACCCGCGCTTAAAACCCCGGAAAGCGTCGAGTTGTCGGGAATCATCCCTGCCTGAACACCCGCTGTAAGCGGCGGAATCAAAAGCGACGCGACAAAGGCCAACGCGAAGAAAACCACGAAAAAAAGCGTGTTCGACGTGGAGCCGGCCACCAAGATGCGGCGCTTCTTCTCCAACGCCAACTTATCCAATTTTTCCTCGTCCGGCTCGACAAACGCGCCCACGGGCAAGAAACCAAACAACACCACACCCGACGACTTCAACTCCAGCTTCTCCACATACGCCAAAACCCCGTGCGCGACTTCGTGCACGATGGCAATCACGGCGATGGCGAAAACGCTTTCCCACGGAAGCGTCACCCCCGGAATCAAGAGTTGCACGCCCGGAGGGGCGTTGGGCACCGTCAACACGTTGTACGCGCTTGACAAAAGCGAAAGCAAGCCAAAACCAATGAAGCCGAACAACAACGTGACGGCGGCCACGACTTCAAGAGGCGCCCGAAACGCGCCGAAAAACGGCGTCACCACCAAAACGCCCAACAAGAACAGAAGCAACAGTGCGTGCCCGGCAACCCGTTGGACGCCGTACGTCTTGAAGCCCCACGGCACGCCGAACGTCATGGTCGCCCCAAAATCCGTGATCCACCGCGAAAACTTCGGGTGGTTTTTGGCCACGGACTTCATCACGTCAAAACCCGCCAGAGACCGGACCATCAAAAAGCCGTAAAACGAGTCCACGCCCGTCATCTTGTGGAACGCAAACCCGGTCGCCACCAACACGCCCAAACACCCGAACACCTTGGGCCAAAGCGACAACGTGGAATACGCCAAATAGAAGAACCAAATCATGGACGACAACGCAATGGCTGTGATGGCAAACGCGGCCCGCCGGTCCTTCTTCAACGAATAAACAGCCATCGCCTGCACGGCGACGCCCGCCAACACCAAATACCGCGCCACGTCGGAGGCCGACGTAAAGAAGACGGCCCCCAAACTGATGGCCTCCAGCACCAACGCGAACCCAAGCGAAAACCAAGTCTTGACGTGCTTCATGAAGTAAACCAAAATCCCAAACGGAGAAACAAACCTAGGCCCAAAGCCCAAGAAAAAGGTAGTGGTTGGCGAATTGCATTAGGCCTTCCTTTTTTTGAAGGCCACCAGAACGGCGCCGGGCGTGATGTGATTGAGGACACCCGATCCCATGAACTTCACAAAACGCTCCCTCTGACGAGCGGACAGTTCGGACTTGGCGGGGTCCCAGTACGCCAATTGTTCTGCGGAAAACCCGCGACGGGCAAACACGGGTGCAATTTGGTCCATCCACGTCAAATTCGGCGTATGCGTGTTACCCACCAAAACAAGTCCACCCGGCTTGACCACGCCCAAATGGTCTTCCATCCAAGGCAACAAGCTCATGCCAAATGGATAGGAATTGAACACGTTGAAAAAATGGACCTGGTCGAAAAAATCCGAGGGCAGGCGAAAGGTTTGGACGGAACCGCAAATCGGCTCCACGTGCTCCAAGTTGCCGATTTGCTGAAAAGCGTCATGCATGTTACGACGCTGTTCAACGCATACGTGAAGTGCGCCATCCAGAAGCGGCGGCCCATGTTCCGTACCGGGATAGTATTCACCCGAGCCAACCGCCAAGACCTTGGGCCCCTCATAATTCAAGACACGGAAAGGCAAACGGTGGATACCCATTCCATCGTCACTTCTTCTTGATCTTGACTAAATCCCCAAGCGTCAACGCCTGACCGGGCTTGGGCGGAGCGGTCTGCGTTTTCTCCACGGAATCCAAGACCTCCGACTCCACCAACGAAATGCCCAGTTCCCTCTCGATTTTCTCGCGCTGGCCCGGCTCCGGCTTTCTCCTTCCATCCTCAAACGCCTTGATGTCCGTCTCCGAAATGAACAAGCGCTTCCCTAGCTCCAATCGGTCCCAGCCCTTCTTTTCCCGGCCCGACTTGATTTTCTGCGCCCAGCCATCCACGAACCGCTCCACGACCTGGGCTTTGGGCACGAACTTTTTTTCGGGCGCGTGCGGCTTGTAGTCGTCGTACACGTCGAATTTCGACGCGTGGTCAATGCACCGGTTGCACAAAGGCACCTTCGCTCCTTCAACGAACCCCTCGCCCACCGCCTCCCTTCCGCAAACCTGGCAAGACTCCATGACAGCCACTTTGCCGCACGCGCTATAAAGCTTTCCGAAATCCCCAAGAAAAATAAACCCGGCAAACCACCAAACCACGCATGGGAGTAAAACTCAAACCCATACTCGTGGCCCACGAAAAAACCTTGGACCAGCTTTCCGGCACCTACGCCGTGGACGCCTACAATGCGCTTTACCAATTCCTCACCATCATCCGCCAACCCGACGGAACGCCACTTCAAAACCAAAACCGCGAAATCACGTCACACCTTTCGGGCCTCTTCTACCGCACCTGCGCGCTTCTGGAAAAAAACATCACGCCCATTTACGTCTTTGACGGCGTCCCAAGCGAACTGAAAGCCAAGACCATCGCCGAACGCGTCGAAAAAAAGATGGAAGCCGAAGAGCTATTGCGCAAAGCCCGCGAAGAAGGCCGCCTGGAAGAAGCCGCCATGCTGGCGCAACGAACGGCCCGCCTCACCCGCGACATGGTCAAACAAAGCCAGAAACTCTTGGACTTGATGGGCCTGCCCTGGATCCAGGCGCCCTCGGAAGGCGAGGCGCAAGCCGCCGGCATGGTGAAGAAAGGACTAGTTGACGCCGTGGCCTCGCAAGACTTTGACGCGCTCTTGTTTGGCGCCCCCGCGTTCGTCCGCAACCTCACTTTCAGTGGAAGGCGAAAGCTTCCCCGCCGCAACCAGTACGCCACAATCCACCCCGAAATATATTACCTCAAAGAAAACCTCGACGCCTTGAAACTCACGCACGAACAGCTGGTGTGGGCCGGTATCCTCATCGGCACCGACTTTAACGACGGCATCAACGGCATCGGCCCCAAAAAAGCCCTCAAACTCGTCCAAGACGCCAAATCCTTTGACGACATCAACGCCAAACTGGAAGCCCCCATCGACTATGAACCCCTCGAAAAACTCTTCCTACACCCGCCCTACGAAAAGGTCACGGCCGAACAACTCAAACGAAAACCCGCCGACATCCCCGGCATCAAAACATTCATGGTGGACGAAAACGATTTCGGCGAAGACCGCATTCAAACCACGCTGGAGAAAGCCTTCCAGAACGCCGACGAGAAACAGTCCTCCCTGAAAAAATGGTTTTAACGCATGAACCCAGAACAACTCCAACGCATCCGCGAACACCCCGGCGCCGTCATCGTCCACATCGGTCCCGGAAGCCGTTTCCCCGGCATACGAGAAGGCCGCGTCATTAAAGCCGGCGAACTCCACGTCTGCATCGAACCCGACCCGGACCAATATGAATTAATCGAAGAAATGAAAAAAGCATTCGAATCCATCCGCCAACACGTCCTGGTGGTCCCGAAAACCGCGCAAGAAACCCATTTTCCGGAAGGACGGGCCGACGAAATCCACATCCACAACGTGTTAAACCAACCCAACATCAAAAGGCGAGCCCAACAAATTATCGCGTTGGCCGCGAAATGGCTTAAACCCGGCGGCCGCATCCTCGTCGGCCACACCCTAATGCCCTACGCCGCGCCACCCGAATTCCTGGAAAAGTTGGCCAAAGAAAACCAGCTGGCCATGAATTTGTTGACCAAGGACAGCCACGCCCCAGAAACGTTTCACGAAACGGGACTCGTCATTCCTCCACCGGACCACCGACGCATCCTGGAAGAACACATGGGAAAAGAATTCATCGACCACGTGCACACCGGCTACTTTCTCGCGGAACTCACCAAGCCGGAAAAAAAATGAAATCCGCTGAACAGCTATTGCCGGCGGGGCGCAATTTTTAGTTTTACCCGGATTTCTTCCGGAACCATTACCCCGGACTTCATTTCAAATTGAGGGATGAACCGGCTGGAACCCGTGCTGATGTGGGATTGCATGTCCTCCAAACGCACCGCGGTACCAAGCGCTTCGTTGAGCCGATGGAGCGTCACGGCATAGCCCACCGCCTTGGAAACATTGCCCTGAGTGAGTTGATATGACAAAACGGGTTTCAGAGGTCCGACCAAAGCGGCATGCGCTTCGGGATCTTGCCGCAGAAGCTGCTCATAAAAGCGGGCGTGCCAGTCTTGCCCACGCCCATCCAATTCATGAAACTTGAGTCGCCAACCCGCCATGGGAAAAAAAGGAAAGCCCCCGTTATTCAAAGTTTCCCTACTAAGAGACCAAGCCAAACAGCTTGTAACGGGCATACAGTTTTTTCTGAAACGCGTCAAACGATTCCGCCGACACTCCAGACCGCGTTAGTTCATGCCCCAACTCCTGGACCAAGGCGTCGTTGACGTGAACCAGATTGAAAAAATGGTCGCCGCCAGACGCGTTCATGGAGTCTACAAGAGCGGGGTGCTTTCGAAGAAGAAAGCTTCCGCTGGTTGAAGAACCCTCAAAGGCTTTTTTCAGAACCGCACGAAACGCCTCTTGAAGTTTCTCGTCTTCGGCAAGATGAGAAATCGAGACACCCAAATCACGCGTCTCAAGCTGTCCAACGGAAGTGGCCGGATCCCGGTTCAAGCGCAGAAATGAATCCTTCATTTTCCTCCGGTGATCCGCCAACAACGCGGAAAACGAAGTCAGGGAATCCCTCAAAGTCCTCTTGGAAGGCTTTGCCGCGGCAAAAGATTCCCCGGCCCTCTGGCTCTGCCACCGTTCCACCGCGTTTCGCACCTGGTTTGAAAAATACAGGACTTCCCTCGGCTTGAGCCTGCTTTTTTCCAGGCGCCGCGCCAAACTCGAAACCAGTTTGGGAGAAGAAAGAACGCGCGCCGTGGCATCCATTTTATCCGCCACCAAGTCCGCCACCCGGCCCTCAATCTCCAAATCCGACAAGTCCTTGTGCCCATGCGTGGACGCCAGACCCGCCGCGGCCCACAAAGACAGGGATTGCTCCAAATGCGCCAACGCCTCTTCCGGCGTCGTTTCCTTGGGCGCGGGACGCGAAGGCGCCCGAAGAGCCGGCTTTGGTTTGACTTGTTGCGCGGCAGACTGATGCTTGACGGAACTGGTTTGGGCGGGAGGCGGCGTCTGGGTTTTCCGACGGGCGGCGCCGGCCGGTAAAGAACCCGTCGATTTTTGGCTCTGAGAAGCCGGAGCAGGAGGCGAATCGACCTTTCGGTTACCCGACGAACCAGTGGCTTCAGCAGGCACCTCGCCGGGTTTTGAAACGCTTGAAGGAGAACGCCGTTCCAGTAAGGCCTCCCATTTGTCCCGACCGAAATTCAGGTAGCTTCCAAGCTCCTCAATTTGAAGACCAGTACCTCGTTCCTGATTCAACGCGTGCAACTCCCTAAGTTTGCCAGCAAGGCGCGGAAAACTGAGCTTCAAGACGTACGGAGGAATTCGAGGACGCTTGCCCTCAATGAGCGCCTCATGCACGTCAGGATGGTTTTCCGCCATGTAACGGTAGAATTCCTCGTGACGTGCACGCTCCTGCGCAGTCAATTTTCGAATTGAAAAAGGAAGAGGGGCCATATCCAGAAGCTCTGGAGTCAAACCCATTAAAGACGATTACGGCCTCGGCGGCACGTACAACGTCTTGTACACGTCGACAAACGAACCGGTTTCCGCATCCTTGATGATGTCGGAAAACGTTTCCTTCAAGTCTTTCTGCAGTTGGAAAAAATGCCCGGGGTCCTTGGCGAAGAACTCCACCCCGAAATCCCAAGCCCCCAGCGTCGAATGCGCGAACAAGATGTTCGGGTGGCTGCGCACGTGGTTGATGAAGTCCTGCTCGCGCTTGCGCGTAAGATTGGCAAAACGAACGTGCATGTAGCCCCACACCGTGTAGCCCAGTTTCGGCAGGTTCGTCATGACCATGAACGACAGAACGATCTTCTCGGAGACCAACCGCTTCAAGCGGTATTTGACTTTGTCACGCGAAAGATTCAACCGCCGCGCCATGCGGCTGATGCTCATGCGCGCGTCCTCCTCCAACAATTTCAGAATTTTCCAGTCCGTCTCGTCCAAGTCCGCTTTCGGGCCGTACTCCAACGACAACACGTTCTTGCTCCGCATGAAGCATAATGGGTAAAAAATGGTTATAAATTTACCGTTTTAGGTAAAAAATCGTTCAAAAAATCTTATTCTCGGCCAAGTATAAGGATTTCATGGCTGAAAAACATAAACTGACGCCGGACCACCGAAATGAACTGGCGGAGCAATATCCGGGGGGCGACTACAGCGATTCGTGGAGCTACGTGATGCAAAGCACGTTTTTCGGCGGGTATATCCACCAAGAGAACGAATCCGCGGTGCTTTACACCACACGGTACCCCAACCAGACCCCGTACGTCATCACGAAGTGGCTCGGACCTAAAGGATTGGGGCGCGTGCCGGAACTGGCTGAAACCCTGGAACGAAAAAGCGGAAAGCCGGTGATCGTGAAAAACCTCTCCGAGAACGAATTTTCCTTCCTGGAACGCCACAATTTCCGAAGCTACGCACCAAACGAAGGCTGGCACTCCGACTACCGTTACGACGAAGACACGTTTCCCCAGACCATCGTGGACTTGGACGCATTGGTCACGTTGAAAGGACCGGCCCTCAAGCGCCTGCGGCACGCCACGACGCATTTCCGAAAACGCAAAAACGCGGTGGCCCTGCCCTACCATCCGTCCATGTACGAAGACGCCGTGCGCGTGCTATCGGGGTGGGAAAGACATTTTTCCAACCGGTTTGACGAAAAAATCCGAAGAGACCCCCTCCTCCTTCACTCCGTGGACTTGCACCACCGCTACATGGAAAGCCTCTACACGCGCTGCGACGAAAAAAACGTGTTCTCTTACGTATTCTACCTCGACGGCAAGCCCGAAGGCTTCAGCCTCGCGGAACGAACCGGAAAACAAAGCGTGGGACTCTACTGCAACATTTCCACCAACCGGTTTCCGGGCTTTTCCGAAACCATTGTCCTTGAAACCCTGCGCCGCGCCCACGCCCAAGGCATGAATGCGGCCAACCTCGGCGGCAGCGAGTTTGAGTCCCTACACCAATTCAAGCAGAAGTTCGGTCCAAGCCGCTACATCCAAAAAACGCATGCCGTGTTTGACTCGGAGGCCAACGGCTTGTGAGCGCCTTGTTCAGCACCCAAAACGTCTGGGTCGTGTTGACCCTCGGCCTGTTCTTCGGCTATGCGGGAGCCGGCGACGCGGCGGCAAGCCCACTTCTTTGGGCGCCCGGCATGCTGTTGGCGGCAACCATGGGCATCGTTACGGGCTTGGCCTCCCTCCAGGTTGGACTGGCTTTATTCGCCGCATTGGCACTGGTCCTGGGAACCGCAAAAATTCTTGGAATGGAAAACGGAGCAGGGTTTTTTGTGATCTCGGTTGCCGGATTTTTGGCCCTGGCGGTCGCGGCATAGCCAAAGACTGATTTCTTGATTACCCGCCCGCCGGAAACCCGAAACAAAGCCAAAAGTCGGCCATTTATACCACCAACACCCCAAGAATTGGGTTGGAAAGCAAAACCTGTTTTCTGATTTTGAAAAATTAGGTGATTGAGTATGAAAGGAAAAGTCAAGATGTTCAACGACGCCCGCGGGTTCGGGTTCATTACCGGAGACGACGGAAAAGACGTGTATGTGCACTCCTCGGCCATCCAGGGGGGCACCGCGTTTGCCGTCGGCGACCAAGTCGAATACGACGTGGAACAATCCGAACGCGGCCCACGCGCCAAGAACGCCAAGAAAGTTTAAAGACGTTGGACGCGCAACGCGTCAAGCATCCATTTCTTTTCGGCCGCTTGGCCTCTTTTTCTTATTTTTTCCCATCACGCAGCGGCCACGTTGAATGCGGCTGGCGCACCTTGAGTCCTGTCCTCAATGCGGCTGCCGCGCTTACAGTGTTGGCTGCGTGCGTTGTTTGTTTGGTTGAATCGCGTTGAATTCGGCACATGAATTGAAATAGTCCGTAACGTTTGTTTTAACCCCACAAAAGATAGGTTTAAATAAATCTGTGGGGTTAACTAATTCGTGGCTCATTTCGCTCAAAAGCGCATCAAAGGCAAAGACTATCTGTATGCGGTCAAGTCCATCCGCTTACCGGACGGTCGGGTGCACAAAATAGCCAAGCGCGTCCAAGGCCGAACCGGCAAAAACAATCGGGAACTTGAGGATTATTTTGAACAAAAAGAGGTTGAAGCTCGGGTTCGTTTCGCGAAAAAGCACTATGCCTCGCTGAAACTACGAGACCTTTCGGCGCCTGAAAAAATGGAACGCATGCGGTTGGAATACCGCAAACTGATGTCGAAGATGACGGATGCCCAAAAAACCGATTTGTTCGACCGCTTCACCGTTAACTTCACCTACGAATCCAACGCCATTGAAGGAAACTCGTTGACTCTCAAGGACGTTGCCATCGTCATTCATGAAAACGTCGCCATTCCGGGCAAAAACTTGCGCGAAATCTACGAAACCCGTAATTCCCGGCAAGTCATTGACCTTATTTTGCGGGGCAAACTCAAAGTCCGCGAAAAGGACATGCACAAAATGCACTCGATTCTCGTCAAGGACATGGGAATCGCTACGGGCTACAAGCAACTGCCCAATTACATCCACGGCCGGCAAGTGCTCACCACGCCGCCGGAAGGCGTCGCAAAACAAATGGGCGAGCTATTTGTCTGGTTTGAGGAAAACCGCTCCAAAAAGCACCCGCTGCAACTCGCAGCTGAATTTCACGGCCGTTTCGAACAAATCCATCCTTTCGAAGATGGCAACGGCCGCGTCGGTCGCTTCCTCATCAACGCCATGTTGTTGCAAGCTGGCTACCCTCCACTCATCATCCGCAAAACGCAGCGGCTGTCCTACTTTTCAGCTCTGGAAGATGCGGACAACGGTCGAACCATCACTTTGGAGAATTTTCTTTATGCGCGGCTTAAGGAGACGCATGAAAAGTTCTTCAAGATTTACGTCAAATATTTGGAATGATTATTGAGACTCTTCGGTATATTGTCACATTTTCCTGAGAAAAATGTGGGTTTAATTAAGTTTGGACGGTTACCCTCAAACATGAACGTTTTGGTGGTTTATGATGGTTCAAAAGCTAAACAATTGGCTGAGGCTATTGCTCAAGGCGCACGGAAGATAAATTCGAGGGTTGTCGTTAAGACTTCATTGGAAACACCATCAATTTCCGGGTTTGATTTTGTTTTTGCTGGAGGCCTACTGCATCATGGCTTTTCAATCCAGAAATACTTGGAATCGCAAAACCTTTCAAAAACAAAGATGGCGCTTTTTTGTGTCAAGAAAGGAACCGGAAACTTTGGCTTGGCCGTAAAATCAATTTTGTTTGATTTAACCGATCAAGACCGTCGTATTAGAAATGAACCCGGAAATTTGGATTTTGTCGTGAAGAATCTGCGGCAGAAGGGCGCGCAATTGGATAAAACTGTGTTTTATGCCCAACTGCAAGGGACATTTTCAGTCTTTGGTTTTGGGAATCTTAGTGATTCCGATTCGATTCGTGCCCGAGCGTTTTCCGAACGAGTAATGAATGTAACGTTCAACTTGAAAAACAGTCAGGAATAAATGAAGCCTGACAAAGGACAATTTGACCCTCGTCAAGGGCCAAACGGGCCTGAGGTTAAATAGTGCTGAATTCTGCATAATCATGCGCATATGTGCACAATCGTGCAAAAAACGCACACAGACCTGGACTGGATGCGGCTGGCGCGAACTCAGACTTGTTCTGGATGCGGCTGCCGCGCTTAGAGGCCTGCTTGGTGGGTGTGGTTTGTTTGGTAAAATCGTGTTGAATTCAACACGACGTTAAAAAGAAACAGACCTGATGCCGTTCGGTTTACTTCAGCAAACCGAGCATTTTTCCCGGATTCAAGATTTGAATCTCCTCGAACCTGCCAAGTTTGGTGAGGTGCGGATCCCAGGAAACCACGAATTTCGCGTTGGCCATGGCGGCGCATTCCAAAACACGGTTGTCATCCGGATCTTCGCGGACGGCGTCCAGTCGAATGGTGGGGTCGACTATTTTCAGGAACTGCAGGAACACGTCGACCATGCGGTTGGCCCTCTCCGGCGAGACTTCGTAATCCCGCTGGATGATCTCCCGGAATTCATCCATCAGCGTCTTGGACGTGTAGCCGACGATTTTTCCCTCGGCAGCGAGGCGCACCAGTGCGTATGAGGCCCCTTTCGTGGACAAGATGGCGGACACCAGGACGTTCGTGTCAAAAACCACGCTTGGAAGGGAAGTCATTTTCTGCGTTTGTGCTGGTTTTCAACGATTCTGCTGGCGGACGTATCCAACCCTTTCGATTTGGCGTGTTTTTCTCCCCATTGCGCCATTTCGTCAAAGGCTTTGCTCGGTTCGGGAAACTCCAGTTTTTTCAGCATGATGGCATCCGCTTCCTTTTTTCCGAATACGACGAACGTGGATCCGGCGTGCAGGTCCAGTTCGTCCCGGATGCCTTCCGGAATGACGATTTGGCCGCGGGACGACATCTTCGTGATTTGAAGGTCCTTTGAACGAGCCATATGAACACCTCATTTTCAGCTAAAGTCTTATTGGTAAGACTATCTTATTAACCTATTTTTCGGCCCTGGAAGATTCAGACAACGGACGAACCATTACGCTTGAGAATTTCCTTTATGCGCGCCTCAAGGAGACGCATGAGAAGTTCTTCAAGACATAGGTCAAACATTTGAAATGTGGATCGAAAGGACTATTGACGGCCGAAAAGCGGAGGTCAAATTGTTTTAAAGAAAAGAAGTTCAGAGATTGCATATGGGATACCTCCGCTTTGAAACACCTAAGGCGCATTACGCACTAGAATTGGAATCCCATCAAGAGGACTGGTCGGACCTCGATCCGCAGCACATGGACGCTCTGTTTTTCGATTATCCGTTGACAAAAAAAGACGATGCGGAATACCTTGGACGGGTGATGAACAGCAAAGCGACTCTAAACGCCGGAGACAGAAAGTTGCGGATGCTTTTGGCCAAAGCGGCTCAAGGTGGAGCGGAAGTCTGGTTAGGGGATTTTGACTTGAATCGGGAGGACGTGAACCTTCGGCTCAAATACAGGCCCGGACCGGGAAGAATTATCGGGATGCTACTAGGCGGATCTGCCTTGCTTGACCTGCTAGAAATACTCGAGAAGAAAAAGGCCAGAGGTCAACAAGAAGCCGCACAAAAACTAATCGAGGGCGAAATTCAGGCCCATAAAACGGAATTAGCCCAACAAGGAAAATCACGATCAAATAAACTCAAAAAGCTTGAAGCGCGTCTTAAAAGAGCTCAAGAAATCAGGGATTCGGCCACCCTTTCGCGTCGGGCATTTTTAGGATTGGGAAAAAAAGTAGGTTTGAAAGCTGGCGCAGCCGCCTTTTCTTACGCCTTTTTGCCTCCGTTTCAAGCGTTGCTTCATGCCGTCTCTTGGCCGGGTGAAATCCGTCGAAGGGAAATTGCCCGACGCGCGTTAGCTTGGTACTCTGGAAGCTTCTTTCCAACGGCCGCATCCGAGTTCCGAAATGCGATGGGTGCGAAAAAATTGGAAGAGATCGTTGCGGAAACCGTCGCCAAAGAGCGCGGTAAAAAACCAACCATTGGAATGGTATGGGGCGCGAACCACGCTTCCCTCAAAGAACACCTGATGGATCCTTCCTTGCGAGAAGCGATGATTCAACACTTTCGTCCTCATTTAGACTCCCTTGGAGTGGATGCGGAAGTCATGCAGTCTTTGTTTCGAGCACGGTTTGACCCTCAACGGCAACTCTGGCATGTTGAAAAAGTACCCGCCCAACATTAAATAATATCAAACGCGCCGTCATTTTCAAGAGAAACGCGGGAACAACGCTATGCACTTGATCCAATTTTGAACGAAGACCCGCTCGTCAATGGCCAAACAGGCCTGAGGTTAAATAGTGCCGTATTCTGCATATTCTTGCGCAATACGGCACAATCTGACCAATTGCGCACACAGACCTGGACTGAATGCGGCTGGCGGGAATCGAACCCGCGCAGCGAGCTTGGGAAGCTCGAATCATGCCAATATCCGGTTTGAATCTTGAAACCAGGAAGCAAACCATTAGACCACAGCCGCAAATCGGACACTCAAAGTGGAAACGGAAACTTAAGAGATTTCGCCAAGGGAAACACCCAAAACCCGACGTAAAGCTTTATATACATAATGTAAAACATACTTTACATACATCCGGGGTGGGTGCCGGACACCCCCTCGTGCGTTGTGCACCCGCTTCCGGAACCCAACTATTTATTTGGTTTGTCGCATGAAACAGCCCATGAACGTCTTAGTGGTAGGCGCCGGCGCCATGGGACGGCACCACATCCGAAACTACGTCGCCATGCACGACGTGGCGTTTGTGCACGTGGTGGAACCCAACGCGGAATCCAAGAAACAACTCACTGAAATGAACTTGGACGGCAAAGTCCGCGTCCACGACTCCTTGCAAGAAGCGTTAAAGGAAAAACCGCAGGCCGCAAGCATCGTGGTCCCCACGCCGTTTCACGCCCAAGTCGCCGGCATCCTTTTGGAGAAAGGCATCGCCTGCCTCGTGGAAAAACCGTTGGCGGCCTCGATTCCCGAAGGCGTGGCGCTGAAAGCCCTGGCCGAAAAACACGAAGCCGTTTTGTGCGTGGGCCACATCGAGCGCTTCAACCCGGGAGTTCAAACCCTCAAGAAACACCTGCACCAAATCGGCGACATCGTGTACGCCTCCGCCCACCGCTTCGGCGTGCCGTCGCCTCGAAAACTCGGCCACGCCTTCTTTGACCAAGGCGTGCACGACATGGACGTATTGTGCTACCTGACCGGCAAAAAGCCGGAAACGGTGTTCGGCGTCCATCAAGCCGTCTTGGATTCCTACGACGTGGCCTCCGCGATTTTGGAATTTCCCGGATTTTACGCGGCCGTGGAAACCAACCGCGTCACCCCCATCAAGACGAGGCAACTCATCGTTACCGGCACAAAAGGATCCGCTCACTTGGATTACATTACCCAGGAACTCACCGTCACGCTTCAAGGCGACCAGAAACCCGAGTACAAGACCTTTGATGAGATTTTGTGGCGGGCCGGACGCGGGACGGAAATGCGGCCGTACTTCACCAAAAAAGAACCCCTTCGCGCCGAACTGGAGCACTTTTTGGAAGCCGCAAAAGGAAACGAGAAACCCCTCTGCACCGCGCAAGACGGCCTCAACGCCATCGCGATTGCCCAGGCCTGCGTGGATTCGGCCACCACCGGGAAAAAAGTGCCGGTACCGAAAACCCCGTAAGCCGGCCAAAGCGTTTTAAACGTTGAAACCCTTGTAAGCGTCAACTGACGAATTTCTTTTTCCGTCAGGCGCCAAAGCACGGCGCGTCCGGTGGGGAAACGTTTGACGCAAGTCGTTTACTGGTTCAATGAATTAAGCAAGGCCTCCCTGAGCGTCGCCGGAGGAAAAGGAGCCAATTTGGGGGAAATGACGCAAGCCGGTTTCCCCGTGCCTCCCGGCTTCATCACGTCCGCGCAAGCCTACCACGACTTCATGAACCGTTCCAGTCTGGACGCCCTGGTGCGCGTGAAAACCGAGAACTTGGATCCTGAAGACTCCAAAAAACTGCAAAGCGTCAGCGAAGAAATCAAGGACGCCATCCTCGAAAAGCAAGTGCCCTCCGACATCCGCGCCGAAATCGTTCGGGCCTACAACAAGCTGTGCGGCGCCACATTCATCCCCTCCAACGAAAGCGAGGTGCTCGTCGCCGTCCGCTCCAGCGCCACCGCCGAGGATTTGCCAGAGGCGTCATTCGCCGGCCAACAGGCCACGTTTTTGAACGTCAAGGGCGCCGACGCCGTGGTGGACGCCGTAAAGAAATGCTGGGCGTCGCTTTTTGAAGCCAGAGCCATCTACTACCGCCAAGACCAAGACATTGACCACGTCGACGTCGGCATCGCGGTGGTCATCCAGAAAATGGTGCAATCCGACAAGTCCGGAGTCATGTTCACCGTCGAGCCCATGACGAACGACCGGACCAAAATCGTGATTGAAGCCGGGTTCGGATTGGGGGAAGCCATCGTATCCGGATCCATTTCCCCGGACCACTACGTCGTTGACAAGAACTCCAACAAGATCGTCGAGAAAGGCGTCCGCAAACAGACCCAAATGGTCGTCCGCGTCGGGACCGTGACGCGCGACGAGGAAGTGCCCGAGGAAATGCAGGAGAACCAGAAGCTCTCCGACGAAGAAATCACCATCATTGCGGGTTTGGGGCGCAAAATCGAGGACCACTACGGAAAGCCGCAGGACATCGAGTGGGCCATCGAAGGAAGAGACGCCTTCATCGTGCAAAGCCG
Organism: Microcaldota archaeon; assembly: GCA_016207165.1. Classification (GTDB taxonomy): domain Archaea; phylum Micrarchaeota; class Micrarchaeia; order Norongarragalinales; family Norongarragalinaceae; genus JACPGT01. The sequence continues at coordinate 161,527 of JACQQD010000008.1, read as the reverse complement.
GCCCATTACCACGTACAAGGAAAACCAGGAAGAAGAGGTGAGTGAAGGAATGGACGCAAGCAAAGCCACGGTGCTTCTGAAAGGCCTTGGAGCGGCGCCGGGCATCGGCTTTGGACCGGTAAAAATCCTTCAATCCGCCAAGCAAATCGACAAAATCCAAAAAGGCGACATCCTGGTCGCCAAAATGACGTCGCCGGACTACGTGCCCGCCATGAAGCGCGCGGCGGCCATCGTCACCGATGAAGGCGGCATGACGTGCCACGCCGCCATCGTTTCGCGGGAACTGGGCGTGCCCTGCATCGTCGGCACCAACACGGCCACCCAAACGCTTTCCGACGGCCAAAAAGTCACCGTGGACGCGAAGCGCGGCGTCATCTATGACGGCGAAGTCAAACTGGAATCCAGCGCGCCAGCGGCGGCCTCCGTTTCTGCCGGCGCTCCACTGGTCACCGGCACCAAAATCTACGTCAACCTCGCCGAACCGGAGCTGGCCGACCGAGTCGCTTCCAAGAACGTTGACGGCATCGGATTGCTGCGAGCCGAGTTCATGGTCGCCGGCTTAGGAGTTCACCCCCGAAAGTTGATTGCTGAAGGCCGCCAACAGGAATTCATTGACGCCGTGGCCAACGGCTTGCGCAAAGCCTGCTCCGAATTTTTTCCCCGCCCCGTGATTTACCGCGCCACGGACTTCAAGACCAACGAATACCGGAATTTGGAAGGCGGTGAAGAGTTTGAACCCAAGGAAGAAAACCCCATGATCGGTTTCCGCGGTTGCTTCCGCTACATCAAGGACCCCGAAGTCTTCCGCATGGAGCTGGCCGCCATCAAGAAAGTCCGCGAGGAATTCGGGTTGACCAACTTGTGGCTCATGATTCCCTTTGTCAGAACCCTCCACGAATACAAGCTCTGCAAGGCCTTGGTCGAGGAAAGCGGCTTACACCAGAACAAGGACTTCAAATTGGGCATCATGTGCGAAGTGCCATCCACGGCGGTCTTAGCGGAAGAATTCTGCCAGTTGGGCGTAGACTTCATGAGCATCGGCTCCAACGACCTCACCCAACTGACCCTGGGATTGGACCGCGACTCCAGCTTGGTCGCCGAAGACTTCGACGAACGCGACCCGGCCGTCATCAAGTCCATCCAACGCGTCATTGAATCCTGCCACAAGTTCGGCGTGAACGTCTCCTGCTGCGGCCAGGCACCCTCGGTTTACCCCGAATTCGCGGAAGCCCTGGTGCGCTTCGGCATTGACAGCGTCTCCGTCAACGCCGACGTCATCGACGTGACCCGCAAAGTCGTGGCATCCGCCGAACAGAAAATCATGCTGGAGCGCTTGCGCGCCATGACCGAGAAAACCCGCCTGCCAGCGGATTAATAACTCCAAACGGCGTGCTTTGCTCTGATGAAGCTCTCCGTCATCATCCCCACACTCAACGAAGCCCAAGGCATCGCCGCCACCCTGAAACACCTCCGAAAAGTCACTCCCAAGAATGCGGAACTCATTGTCGCGGACGGCCACAGCACCGACGCCACACGCGCCATCGCCAAAAAATACGCGAACGTGGTGCGCGAACGCGGAAAAGACTGGAAGAACGCCAGCATCGCCGCGGGCCGCAACGCCGGCGCGAAAAAAGCCAACGGCGACGTCCTGCTTTTCTGCGACGCGGACACGAAACCCCAAAAAGAATTCGTAGAGGAAGCCCTGGAAATCCTGGACATGCAGCCCGACGTCGTCAGCGTGGGCTGCGAAATCCGGCCGAGCGTGACGGATTGGAACACGCAACTGTTCTTTACGTTGCTCAACGCCATCGTCCGCGTTTCCACCGCATTCGGAAAACCGGTCATTGCCGGCAACTGCGTGTTCTACCGGGCAAAAACCTTGTGGAAAGTGCATGGATTTGACGAGCAAATGCACGCCTCCGAAGACCAAGACTTGTCCCTCCGCATCTCGAAGTTCGGCCGAGTCGTTCTTTTGAACCAATACACGGCGTACACATCCAACCGCCGCCTCCAAAAAGAAGGCTGGATGGGGTTGTTGTTGGACTGGGGCCACACCACCGTCAACTTCCTCTTGGGGAAAAAGACGAAGCGCTACGCCATCGTGCGGTGAGTCACATCAAACGTTTCCTGGAATACGTCAAGGAAAAAAAGCCGGAACTACACATCGGATTCAGGCTCATGAGCGACGAGGGCACCGTTGACTACCCGCAGTTGGAAGAAAGACTCAAACGATACATTCGAGACCACGGTGAAAAAATCGAAAAACTGGAAGGCGACCCACGCGAAAGCGCGCGAATGTACGTCCCCCAGTTTCGCCGGGAACTGGAAACCTTTCACGAGATGTTCGAATACCTAGGAAAGCACTGGGAAAAAGCGCACCACGCGGGCTCTTAAAGCCAGGAAAACAAAAAAAATCCATATGGAAATCCGGTTGCTTTTGGCCTACGGACTGTCTTTTTTGACGCTGTTTGCCACCGTATTTTTTATCTTGGTGTACCTGGAAAACCGCGAACGCGTCCGCGAATCCCCAAAACCACCCAAGAAACTCCCGTCCTTGACCATCATCATTCCCGCGTACAACGAAGAAGACGGCCTCGCGCAAACCATCCAATCCGTCTTGGACGTGGACTACAAAAAAGGGGTCAAGAACATCATCGTGGTGGACGACGGCTCCAAAGACAGAACCCCAATGATTGCACGGCCGTTCGCCGAAAAACACAAGAACGTGACGTTGATCCGCCAGAAAAACGCGGGCAAAGCCCGGGCCCTGAACAACGCCTTGTCCAAAACCAAGACCGAACTCGTGGCCACCTTGGACGCGGACTCCTTCATTCAAAAAGACGCTCTCCTTCACATGGTGGGATACTTTTCCGACCCGAAAGTCGCGGCCGTCACGCCCCTGATGAAAGTGTACCAACCCAAGACCGTGTTGGAAAAACTCCAGCGCGTCGAGTACCTGCTCACCGTTTTTTCAAGAAAACTCCAGTCCTTCATCCACTCCGTCACCGTCACCCCAGGGCCGCTCAGCATGTTCCGCCGAAACGTCTTTGACGAAGTGGGCGGCTACGACGAAGGCAACATTTTGGAAGACCAAGAAATGGCGTACCGCATCCAAGGCCACCAATACCAAATCGCCTCCAGCCTTGACGCCGTAGTGTACACGCGCGTGCCAAAAACCCTCAACGCCCTGGTCAACCAACGCGTGCGCTGGCACCGCGGCGGCATCCGAAACATCATCAAACATTGGTACTTGGTCTCCCCCAAGTACGGAGACTTTGGCTTGCTGGTCATGCCCCTGGCGATTTTAAGCATCTTCGCCGTATTCATCGTCTTCTTGCTCATGCTGTACGCCGTATTCAGCGGAACCGTCGGGGAACTCTTCGCCTACGGCTTGGAAAACATCTACCTTGGCCTCACTCCCCTACACGTCCTTGGCGTTTTGATCTTCACGGCCACCGTCGCGTGGGCGTACCTGGGCATCCGTCAAATGCAAGGCGAACGCCTCTCCACCCCCGTCCTGGCGCTGTACCTGTTGATCTACACGCCGCTCATCACGTTTTTCTGGCTGGTCACCGCCTTTCGCGAACTTCGGAGAGAAAAACTCAAGTGGTAGGCGGTTGCCCAAAGCACTTAAAACGGTAAAAGGGGTTCAAACCATTGATGCGAAGCATTTCCTGGAAAACCTACGCCGCGGCGTTTGCCATCTCCGCGTTTTTGTTCGCCGTCGGCATCCTCACCGGCGCCTTCATTGCAGAGGACGCCTCCAACCAGCTGGCCTCGGAGCTCTCGCTTTTGCAAAGCCGCACCGGAGAACTGGAAGTGCTGTTGCTGTTCAACCCCAACTCCACCACCACGCTGTGCCCCTTCTACCAATCCACGCTTTCGGAATTTGACTTGGAAACCACGGCATTCGGCGTCAAAATCGACGCCCTTGAGCACAGCCAAGGCCCCAGCGACGAAAACGTCTTGAAACTCAAACGCGAGTACACCCTCAAACAAGTCCGCGACTACCTGTTGACCCAAAAAATCAAAGAGGAATGCGGAGCCAAGACGCAGACCCTCTTGTATTTCTACACGAAAGACTGCGCCGAATGCCTCAAACAAGGCCTGGTAGGCCCGCCCCTGAAAAAAGACCGCCCCGAACTCTTGATTTACGCCCTGGACTCCAGCTTGAACATGCCGGCAGTCAACGCCCTAAAAGAAATCCACCAAGTCACGCGGTACCCCACCCTGGTTTTAAACGCCGAAAAACTCGAAGGATTCCACTCCAAAGAACAAATCGAAAGCCGGCTGGACGCCTAACCCATCACGGATTCATACACGTCCAACCATTCCCCGCCCGTTTTCTCCAAGGAATAGCCTTCCGCCGTCCTGCGGGCGGCCCTCGACAAGTTGGACGACTGCCTCGAATCGGCGTCCAACACCGCCAAAACCTTGTCCGCGCAATCGCTTGCGTTGAACGGCTCAAACAAGAACCCGTTTCGACCGTCGGCAATGGCCTCCGGAATCGCCAACGCGTTGGCTCCAACCGCCGGACAGCCGGCCGCCATGGCCTCCAAAATCGATAAGCCCTGCGTCTCAAATGCCGACGCGGAAACCAACACGTCCGCCGCCGCATAATAATACGGCAACGCCTTGGAGTTCACGAAACCCTCGAACTCGAACGCGTCACGAACCCCGGCTTTTTTCGCCAACGCCTGAAGCGACGGCCGAGCCGGCCCGTCGCCCGTCACCACGAACCGCGCCTTCCTTTTTTTCAGCACGCGCTGGGCGGCCTGGATGACGACGTCCACGTTCTTTTCAAAACCCAACCGGCCGGCCACCAACACCATGGCCTCGTCGTCTTCCAACCCCAAAAGGCTCCGCACCACCCTGGAATCCAAGTCCGGCGAAAAACGGTGCACGTCCACGCCGTTGGGCACCACCCTGACGCGCGCAACGCCGTGCTTTTCCAACAAGTCGGCGGTCACCTGCGAGGGCGCCGTCACCGCGTCAAACGGCTTGTAGAAAAGCGAGATGCCCCTCCACACGACTTTCGACGCCCGCGACTTGATCCACTGGTTGCGCGTAACGTACTGCGTCGCGTCGGTAATCATGGTGTGAAACGTGCCCACCAAAGGCAAGTCCAATTGCCCAGCCACCCGCCGAGCCGCCAATCCCATGGACGTGATGGCGTGACAGTGCACGACATCCAACTTCTTTTCCCTGGCCTTGCTTACCGCACCCAAATACGGAAACAAGGCCAGCTTGTACATGGGGTACGGCGGAAACGCGATGGAACGGAAGAAAAACACGTTTTCGTCCGCGTTCTGAGCCGCGTCGCTTTTGCTTCCCGCCGAAAACACGTACACGTCGTGCCCGTGGCGCGTCAAAAACCCGCGCGCGTTCTGAATGGACGTGACCACGCCGTCGATGTTCGGCAAAAACGTATCCGTAAAAAAACCAATCCGCATAAACTCAGAGCACCAGAAACGCGAAGAAGACCAACACCAACGCCAAAAAGAACATGACCGGAGCCACGATTTTCGCCACGGAAACAATGGCGTTGACGGTGGTGACCAATTCGGCTTGCCGCTGGATGCCCAGCACCGACAACGACACGCGCCGCGACGACAAGGCGGCGGACACCGGCTCCACGTCTTTTTCGGCACGCGCCACGCACGCCGAAATCCGGTCCAATAATTCCTGGTGGCGCGGGTGCGCGCCCAACGGGTTGTGAATGCCGCCCACGGTGTTGACGGAATGCGTGTCGGACGTGAACAAGTCCACGAAGCCAAATTCTTTCAAGCGCTCCCGCACGGCGTCCCGAAACGACGGCAACGCATTGTTGGCGTCCACCCACACCACGCACGCCTTTTTCCTTCCGAAACCCAAAACCGCGACTTTCATTCCACCGGCCCCGTGGCCCTGCTCCAACGAGAAATCCTCCAACGCATCCGAAGAAACGCCCAGAGACAAGACCCCTTCGGCTTCGGGTTCCAAGGCGGAAAGCGCGTCGGCGTACGCGTAGTACACGTCCGAGCCCACGTCATACATCTCCCCATCCGTCAAACTGTTGTGCCGGTCGACGACCAACGCGTCGTCAAAGCGCCGAAGCGCCAAGTTGCGCAACGCCACGCCCACGGACAACTCGAAGTCCTCCGTGGAATGCGGCGCCCGCGTAATGGAAAAAAACGCTTTCCTTCCAAAACCCATCACGCCCACTTGGTTCTCCCGGACCTGGCTTTCGGCGATGAAGCCCTTCGGAGAAAACGACGCCAAGGACGAGACCAGCGCCTCGCATTCTTTCCCCAAGTGGGTGGCCTGGTTGGAGTGCACGGGATTCAAGTCATGCGTGACCAGCGGATGGAACACAAACGTCTCCGCGCCAAAGACCCGCTTCAAGCGTTTCGAGAGCACGGCCGGAAACGCGCTGCCGCCCAAATTGCCGAAAGGACCGAAATGCACGTGCGGCACCAAAAAAACGGCTTTCAGCCTCCCGGATTTTGCCTTAAAAGCCACAGCCCCAATCAGAGTCGTTACTTGCTCACCGAACCGGCCCAAGAACTCCTCCAATCCTTTGTCCCCCTGAATCCACTGCGCAAAAAAAAGCGTGAGGGCCTGCATGGTCGACACGCCGAAGTTGCGGCGCGACGGCGCATTGATCACGTAAAAAAGCGCGCCCAACGACAACAACAAGATGCCGGCGGCCACGGCAAACTTGAACAACGTCACGAAAGACACGTCCAAGGGAAGCGACGACTCCGCCACGCCCAGCAAGTTCCACGATACCAGAAACGCAATGTTGAACACGGGGTAGACGACGGAAACGACGAGCGCCTTGACCGGCCGCGAAGACAAAATCACGTACGCGGCCACAAACCAAATGACCAAGCCGAACGCGTTGCCCAGCAACGCCAGAAAACTCAAACCCAACTTGAACTGGTTGAAAACCAGGACACTCAACACGTACGAGAGGCCCACGACGACGGCCGAAACCAGGGAGGTGGACAGAAAGTACTGGAAAAACTTGTTGTGGTAAAGCGACGACGCCAGCGCGGCGGCCAGCACCGCCGGCAAAAACAACAGCCAAAACCCCTCCAGGCCCCCAAACAGCGCCGCGTCAAACAGGCTGCGCCCGTGACTGAAGCGGATGAGAAATCCGGCGAAAAACGCGGCAACCACCAAATACGCCAAGAGCCTCTTGACGGACGGCAACTCCACCAACACGTCGGACAAGTGCACGAACTTGCCCCGCAAATCCTGCTTCATGCAATAGAGAAGTTCTACGGCAACGGCATATAAAATACGCCAAGCGACGCCCGCCCCCCCACCCCGAGCCCAATGGCTTAAAACCAGTCAACGCCCCAAAGACCCAATGGACATGGAAAGAATCTGCCCCCAATGCGGCGCGTCAAGCCGCGACACGCCCTTCCTCGCATCGTTTTGCAGGAACTGCTTCATCCAACGCAACCGCATCTTCAGCCTGCCGGAAATCTCCTTACTGCAATGCCCAAAATGCGAGCGAATCCGCTTGAAAGGCGAGTGGGTTGCCTCCGACTTTCTCCACGCGCACATCCGCGAAAAAATCCAGTCCAAATACGCCCTCACGCACTGCCGCATTCAATTCCACCAGCCCGACAAAAAGCACGTCGAGGCAAGAATCGACATGGAATTCAATGTAGACGGCCAAGCCGTCGCCGAAAAATATTCCCTGGCCATGCCCCTGGAAAAGAAAATGTGCCCCGACTGTTCCCTGCGGTCAGGAGGCTACCACGAAGCCGTCATCCAAATCCGCGGACCCAAGGAAAAAACCCAGAAAATTTCGGCGCAACTGGTCCGCCTCATCGAGAAAAAGACGTTCGTCACCAAGGTGGTCCAACAAAAAGAAGGCGTCGATATCCAAGTCGGCAAAAAACGCCCCGGCCTTGAGGCGTTGACCCAGCTACGCCTGGACGCCACGTACACCCGCAAACTCATCGGCGAACGCGAAGGAAAACGCTTGTACCGCACCACCGCCTGCGTGCGACTCTAAGCATGGAAAGTAATTTTGTAACCCAAGACGTGGCTCACATCGTATTGAGCCTCACGCGGGCCGCCGAGCCGACGCGGCTGGGAAGTCACATCCTCCAACGTAAAACTTCCCCCGCCCAAAGCCTCCCGGATAACCCCAACGTGCTGATGCAACGCTTGCTTGAGGCGTTCCGCGCGGGAACCCTCGCCGCCAACGTGCTCAAAAAGCCGGGTTGAACGCGTATTGACGTCCAAGGGAACATGAACTACTCCCCCTCGCTTGTTCAACTCCACATCCTTGAAACCCATTTTTTCCAAACGCCGATGCAACGCCTCGGCCAACAATCCAGGCACTCACGCCCACCTCCAAAGACAAGCCACTAAGGACGCCCCATGAATAAAAACGCCTGCCTCCCGCGTCCGGCTCGGCCCGGACCACCCACGCGGTTCCAGCCGCTTCCGCAACGCAGGGGCCGTTAAGTTCACGAAAGCAAACCCCCCAAAGCTACATGAGTCCAAAAGACCTCAAAAACATTAATTAGCCTGCACGCCGTTTGCTCCATACACCATGCGCATCGGGTTTCTTGACTGCAAAACCAACTCCAAAGACGCCTACCCCGCTTTCAGCGAATTGGCCGACTTGCAGGCCGACGTCCAAATCGAGAAATTCACGTGCCCCAACCCCTTCAAGGTTCCCGCCGCCTGCAAGAAGCTCTTCGGCCGACAAGTCGACGCCATTGTAGCCGTAGTGACCACGGAATCCGACAACGAACACGAAATGAGTTTCTTAAGAGACAAGATCGCCGACGTGGAAATCGCGGAAGGCAAATACGTATTTCTGGTTATAGAAGACATCAACGTCTTGGACCAGCAACTCAAAAACGACTTGGACCGCGCGCTTTTGGAGGCCCTGGAACACGCCCCACCCACTCCACCTCCAGCCACCGGCGGCGGCATGGACATGTTCTCCATGCCTCAGACCAGCCCGCAAGGCCAAGAAGAGGAAGAAGTCCAAGACTTCCTCAAAGACGACAGCCACCGCTTGTTCTAAAACCTACAAGCCACCTTTTTAAGTCTAAAAATGCCTAAGACACTTCAATGCCAGAAGAACGACGCCGCACAACACCCCAAGACTTGGACAACGCGCTAACCCGAGAAAAACTGTTGAAAAACCGAAGAAAACTGCTCACGCTCCAGCGACGCATCGGCATGCGCGTCGCCTTCGCAGACGTGCAAGGCATCCACTTCAACCGGTTCGGACAACTGCAAACCGCTGCGGCCCGCCACTTGGAAGACATCTTCGGCGAAAACGGCGAACACGTGTGGACCGAAGTCGAAGCCGCCCTCCGAAAAGCCGGAGTGGAAGAAGAACACATTACTCCAATGACGCAGGCCGCTGTGAAGCACGTCATGCAGCAAGTGGAAGAACATCGAGAAGAAGCCGAAACCCGCATCCGGGAACACCTCGCCCAAGCCGAACAAGGAGTGAAAAATGCGGAGGACGACGCCGAATACGCCCGACGCCAAAAACTGCGTGGAACCGCTGAAGGACTCAAAGCGATAATCCGGGAATGGGCCAAAGCGGAACGACGCCGGAAACAAGAGCTGGAAGAACTTACCGCAGATGAAAAAGAAGTCATGCTCGCGGCAAAAGCGTTGCACGACCGACATCAGGAGTCCAAACCATGATCCTACGAAAAATTCGGGAAAGCGTGAACCGGTTCCGGGAAAACCTCAAAAACATCAACTGGCCCAGATTCTTCGGCGAGTTTTCCGCCAGCCGGGAAGCCGCCCACGACTTTGCTCGACTGCAAACCGAACACGCCCTGGACGGCTTGGCGGAAAGGTACCAGGCCGCCATCGAAAGAGAAGTCAAGGACCACACGACTCGAGACTTCTATGACGCCGTCACCGAGGCCACCGCCCGGGGAGTGGCCAACGCCGACGCCGAATTGGAATCCGCCGTCCAAGAAATCTTGAAAAAAGCGGCTCGCCTGCAAGCCCGCCATGAACGCGAAGAAGAACGCCACCCCCAACGCAAACAATCCCAAGAACAAGCCACCGCGCGCCGCCTCAAGCAATTCGTCGAAGACGACTTATCCGAGAGATTCCGAGCCCGATTCGGCCTCGGACAACACTTCAGCTTTCAACAATACCTCGACGACGTGCACGAACTGACCGGCGGAAACCACCCCACCATCGGCAACCTGGAATGGGACCGCGACGCCGCACCCCAACAAATGCTGGCCCAATACCAAGCCGCTCTCGAACAGTTCTCAGAACACCCAGAACCCGCACCCCAAGAAGCCCTGCCTGCCGAAGGACGCTTGAACAAATTCAAGCACGGCGTCAAGCAAGGCTGGGGCAAAACGAAGCGCGCACTCGGAAAAGTGTTTTACAAACAAGGCGGAGGACCCCAGCACCTGAGCGACATGTTCCAAGTCCAAGGCCTCTTTGGCCGCGGACACGCCGAACGCAAAATCGCGGAGCTTTTGTTCAAACACCACATCGGCTCGCGCTACGGATACGACCTGGCCGAAAACTTGGCATTGCGCAGAGACATCAACCACGCGTTCATCGTCCACATCATCGAAGAGCAAGGCGTGGACAAGGCCCTGCAAGGCATCCAAACCCCAGGGCAAGCCGAATCCTGGGTCAAAAGACTCTCCCAATCCGCCAAAGCTCAAAACTGGGCGGCCGTCGGCGTCATGGCCACCATGCTGGCGGGCGTAAGCGGGCCCAAAGTCGTGGCGCCAGCAACCGAACAATACTTCGCCCAACAAGCCGAGCCGCCAGCCATCCGGAGAAGCGCGACGCCAACTTCAGTCGCCGTCACGCCTTCACCCACAGCCCCCGATTCGCCGAAAACGCCGTCGCCCAAGACTCCGGCGCCTGAAGTAACGGGCGGCGGACCCACGCCACCCCCGGAACCAAGCCTGTTTGCCCAGTACGCCAACCAAATCGTGGACGCCTTCCAATCCGCGGCCAAAAAAGGCCAGGCCAACGTCACGGACAAGAACACCGGCGTCAACGACCGCATCCTCTTGGAAGTGCTCATGGAACGCAAAGCCGAGAAAGAAAAGGCGCTCCACGTCGGCGACTTGAAGTTATGGGGCCGAAACTGGCACACCAAAATCCTCTTGGCCCGCGACCAAGGCGTCAAAGACGGATCCATCACGTGGCTGGACGAGAACAAGACGAAAGCCGACGTCGACCAAAACCTGCGCGCCATCCTGAAAAGCTGGAATTGGGCCGTTCCCTGGGGCATGGACGGCGGCGGACTATGGAAAGACGCCGACGTCCAAACCGTGATGCAACGCTACCACCAACGCATGAAGGAAATCCCGGTATCCCAAGGCGGCTGGAAACAAGACGGAAGCGCGTCCACCTACGAAGACGAACTCGGCCGCACGCGAACCAAAAGCCCGCGCACACCCAAAAAATAAGGAAAAAAACGAAAGTCAATACAGCAAACCAAGAAAGTGACCCGACAAAATAGTCGGGGATTGCTATAAAAAAGTCGTTTCCCTAAATATCTGCTATCATGGAAACAACGAGGCAACGGTTGGAAGCAAGCCTGACGGGCCTGCAGGCATTCCTCGAGAAAAAATTGCCCGAAAGACACCACATCCATCCTGAAACGGCTCGACAAATCGCAGAAGCCGTGTGCCAAGACATCCGCAAACAAGCGGGAAACGACCATACAGGCCTTGAAATCCGCCGCATGATGGAGTTGGCAAAAACGAGTGTCCAGGCCCAAGTAGAGCAAGAAAAGGAAGTGATAAGACTCCAAAACGAAGTCAGGCAATTGATTGCCCAATCCGATGAAATCGCTAGCCGGTGGCCGAGGAAGAAAAAATGACGTTCCTGGAAGCATTCCGAAACCACGCTAGGAAACTCATGCGATGGGCGGGAGAGCAGACGTGGACTCCCGCCGTCTTAGGCATCAAAACACGGCTGAGCGCCCACGAAGAACGCGCCCTTCACGAAGAAATCCAAACCCGGGTTCAAACCATGCTGGGCGACGGGTACGCGCCGGCGGTCGAAAGAGAACATGAAAACGCATTGCGGCGCACCAACCCGAAACTCCTGGAATTCGAGGAAAAAACGCGAGCGCTTGAAGCTGAGCTCCAAGAAAAAGTTGACGCCGACATCGAAAATCGCTTGCAGCACCAATTCCGAGACTTGGGACCGAACTTCATGTTCCGCGGATTTCTGGCAAGGCTCAGCGCCTTCATGGAGCGCCAGAGGAGAATCAGCGGAAGAAAAGACCCGCTAGTGCTTCTGGGAGGCAACTTCATCCGCGTAGGCAACCGGGAATGGAGATTACCCAGCGACGTTCATCCCGACGAGATGAAACGCCTCCTGGAACAACAACTCCACGTCGCTCAAGGACACCTGAAAGCCGCCGAGCAAGGCGACACCGCACAAAACAAGCTGAGCCACGCCATACGCGCCGAGCCGAACTGGAGTCCTGAAGTCAAAGGCGCCGCCTTGGACGAGTACAAACAAGAACTGCGGCGCGTCCAAGGCGACGTGAACGAGTTTTTGGTGAGGGAATACATGCTCTCGCACTTTCCTGCCCAAATGACGAACGACATCCTTTCCAAAGCCACCGCCACCCCGCGCCAGATGCTCCACGGCATCGAGGAACTCAAGCTTTTGCGCCGAAAAGACAAACACACAGCCATGCGACGCTTCGCGGAAAAACCGGCGCCGTTTCTCTGGAAAGAACGAGCCAAAGCCGCCGCCATCGGCGCCGTCATCATGCTGGGTGCGCTGAAAACCCCTGGCTTCATCGCGGACCAAATCGAACAATCTTTTGCCAAGCCCACGCCAGCCGCAGTCGCGACCGGGGCTGAAGCCCCGACGCCACTGTTCACGCACACCACCGGCGGCAAGCCGCCTCAAATCACGTTGACGCCCGGCCCGGCCCCCGCAAAAACGCCAGCGCCGCCCACCAACGCGTTCCAAGCCGCCGCCCAAAAAGCCGTGGCCGCCGAATTGGGCGTCCCGCTTGCCCAAGTCCATGAACACCACCCCAACGCCGGCTACGACTTCATCAAAGTCACCGAACTATTGCTTCGCCGCAAAGCCCAGGTGGACCCCCACTTCACCCAAGACAGACTGGACGGCTTTGCGCAACACGTCGCCAAAGCCGTGGTCAACAACACCGGCAACCTGATCCTCGAAGACAAAGACTGGTGGATTGACTCTCTTGGAAACCGGGTGAGAAAACCGCCCAAGGGTCCCGGCGCAAAAGCCGATACATGGCACAACCTCAACAAGCTGCTGTACAGCCTCGGCATTTCCGGTCAGAGCGAACGGGAGCGCCTGCAAAGCCAGTACAAGGACCTCGCCGGAGCTAAAGCGGCAAGTTTACCGGTGCCCAAGCTCCCCCAAAGCAGGGAACAGGCCTACGAATTTCTGGCAACAGAATTGACAAGGCGTTCCGGCGTCAACCTGACCGCGCAAGAACTGCAGGAAAACGCCGTCCAACTCAAACTGGGTAAAGGCTGGCGCCGGCACTGGCGAAACCTCCGTACCGATAAGGACGACCCGCGAACGGTGTTGGAACACATGGCACGGGAACTGGATCACGGAAAAGACGCCGCCCTGACGCTTTTACTGCCAAAAGCCCTGCACCACGAAGCCGCTTAATGGTCCCAATCCAGGGCAATGCCTTTCGCTCCAGTCATGTGACGATGGATTTCCAACGCCGCCTTGGCGCCCTCGCCCGCCGAAATGACGGTCTGCTTGAAAGGAATCGCCGTGCAGTCCCCGGCGGCAAACAATCCAGGAACGTTGGTGTGGCACGTCACGGAATCCGATAAGATCTCCTTCTTGGCGTTGACGTTCACGTTCAACCCCTCCAGCATGGAAATGTCCATGATGAAGCCAATCTCCAAAAACATGCCTTTGACGGCCAAGTCGCGCGTGGCCTTGGTGTTGACGTCTTGAACGACCACCGTGTCAATGAATTTTTGGCCTCTGACTTCCACCGCCGCCGAATTCAAGACCAACTCCATGTTCTTGTGGGACTTCAGCTTCTGCACCGTGATTTCGTCCGCCCTAAACGCGTCCCGGCGGTGCACCAAATAAACCTTGTTCGCGATTTCCGCCAGTTCCAAAGCGCCTTCAATGGCGGAATTGCCGCCGCCCACCACCACGACGTCCTTACCCCGAAACAGGGGCCCGTCGCACGTGACGCAAGTCGACACGCCTTTCCCAAAAAAGTGGTCCTCCCCAGGAATGCCCAGGGTGCGCGGGACTTTGCCAAAAGCCAACAGCACGCATTTGGACGTAAACGCTTGGCCGTCCTTGAGGTTGACGCGAAAACCGTTCTCGATTTTTTCAATCCTGCCGACTTTGCCGGAAATCAGTTGGGCGCCCACGCCCTGCGCTTGCTTGAGGAACTTCTGCATCAAAACCGCGCCATGCATGGGTTCAACCCCAGGATAGTTCTCGATGTTGGACGTCAAATTCGTCTGCCCCCCCACGTCAATGGAGACGATGGCCGTCTTGAGGTTTTTCCGGCACGTGTACAAAGCCGCCGTCAAGCCCGCGGCGCCCGCGCCGACAATCAACACGTCAAAATCAAAGTCCATAAAGTAAATCCCTCGAAAACCAATTGGGCCGCGTACCAATAAACGGCTTCACCGCCCAAGAAACGTGAAAAAATTTTTGCCGCGGTGGCTTTTATTTCTTGGGTTTGACCCCAGAAAAAAGCCTAATATTGGAGGGAACACCAGGAAAGCCATATGCGTGAAAAACCCTTCCGCTCGCCTTTGCCCTCCCGCTTCCGGACCATTTCCAACCAGATGCTCAAGGAATACGCGTTGCGCCTGAAAGACTGGGATGCGAATCGGGCCCGAAAAATCGTGGAAAGCCGCATCCGCGACGTCGAACAAGAATACTACGTCCACCTGGCGCTGAAAGCCATCGTCGCGAACCCGGAAACGCGGCTGTCCATCGTCCGCGGCGAAAACCCGCTGCCCATCCCCACGGACACCGGAAAAGCCGAATCCGTAAAACTCAGCGACGTGCTTCACGCCTCGGCTTTGGGAGCGGCCTTCTCGCACGCCGTGGGAGACCCCGAACACATGTTCTTCTACTCCGCGGCCAGCGGCCTGTTTTTACCCGCCCGCACGCTGGTACGGCGAAGGTGGCACGAAAAACTCGGCAGGCAACGCTACCCCTTGTTCTATAAAGCCAAGAATTTAGTCCGGCACCCGCGCCCCGACGACGGCTTGCTGACCCAAGAACAGATTCGAGAAAACATGGAGCACCTGCACAAGGAAAGCCAGAAAATCGAGAAGAACTTCCAGGGACTGGCCATCACGCTGCGGATGCTGGACGCCTTGCGCGAATTGGTTTCCCAGCCCAAGCGACCCCGCACCGAACAAGACGCCCTGCGCTTGTGGGGCGATCGCATGCTTTCCAGGGCCACCGGCGGACGCGTCTGGCACGTCCTTGAAAAAACGCTTCCCGCGACATCCCGAACTCAAAAGGCTCCCGCAACTCCCGAAGAACGCCATGAACGGCTGTTCTCCTATTTCAAACAAAGCACGGCGCGGCTGGCCGACGAGCCCCCGGAACCAGGGAAAGAAGACGAGTGGCTGGAACTGCAAAACCGGTTGGCCAACGACCGCCGCGAATACGAAAAATACATGGAAGTCCACCTCGACTTGGACGAATTGGAGCAAATCCACAACGCCCTTGAAATTGGGGCCAACGCCTTAGGCGACGACCGCGTCCGACAACTCCAGGAACGGCGAAAACAACTCGAAAAAAGATACCCCAACCCCGGACACACGCGCCGAAAACTCCGCCAATTCGAGAACGGCAGGAAAGTCGACGTCCTCAAACTCCAAAAAGACTGAACGCCCCTTACGCGGCAAGCGCCCACACGGCCGCCAACGCCAAACCCATTCCCACCAATTCCTTGGCCGAAAACCGGTCGCCCAAGAAGGCATAAGACAAAACGCCGACGACCACGGCGCTCAAACCAAGCAAAGCGGTGACCACCGCCACCTTGCCCGTCTTGAGCGACAAAAAGATGAAGCCCACCGCGACCATGGACAGAACCGCCAACGCCGCCACGGACAAAAGCAGCGTCGCGGGCGGCTGGATGACGAAGTAGACGTAAGCCAACGCCACCAGCAATGCCGCCCCAAAAAAAACGGCCAAAACCGGCCACGCGGCCTCCAACTTCAAGTCCTCGGATTCAACGGCGTTGACCACTGTTTTAAACAAGAAGTTCGACACGCCCAACAACAAGACGGCGACCAACGCGTAAACAATCCAGGATTCCATTCGGCTACAACTCCAGCTTTTTTTTCGTCCAGTAATGCACGCCCCAAGCCGCCGCCACAACCATGGACAAAACCACGATGGCCAAAATCGTCTGGGGGTCGTACAACGCGGCAATCGGAGGCACGCCGAACACGGTGGCCACGGTGTTGGGAACCGACAACACCACGGTGATGATGGTCAAAAACATCATGACCACCGTCAAGCTCTTGATGCTCCGGTTCAAGTCGGCGGTGGCCCGCACCTCGACTTCCGACCGCAAGTCGCGCAGTTCCTGCAAGTGGTTCCGGCACCGGTCCAACAAGTGCTGGGTGCGCGCCAACACCAAGTCGTAGTCGTACTCCAAGTACTCGGTGCGGAATTCCCGGACTTTTCGGTCCTCCAACGTATACAACAAGTTCTGGAAGTCCTCCACGTCCACCGTGAGTTTACGCAAGTTGACGGTGGTCAACTCGATTTTGTCGAGGTCCTTGACCCCGGAATACGTGTCGATCTCGGCATTGATCTTGTCGAAATGCTTCGTGTACGACCGCAACACTTCCTTTAAAACCAGAAGCGTCAAGGCCGTGGACTCGCCGTACGTCTTCTGCACCGTGTACTTGAACAACCGGAAATCGCGTTGCGTGATCTGCTTCTCCGAATACAAAACCGTCTTGTCCTTGGACAAAACCAGAATGTTGTTGGGCGAATCCGAGTAATCCCTCACGCTGACAATCGAGTAATCCTCGTACCGCTCGAAAAAGATGAGGTTCAGCGTCAACAACGCCCGCAAGTCGTCCTTGACGCCCATTTGTTCGGCGACTTTCGAAAACTCTTCAAAATTCGAGTAAATGCCGATCATGAAAAAACCGCCCGAAAAAGGCCTTCCGAACAACAAGCAGGCTTCGGGCGGTTAAAAAGATTCCGAAGCCGGAACCTGGAAACCCCAAAACCCTTTTAAGCGCTTTCAACGCGTATAACACACCATGCACGATCGGTCCGCTTGGCACATCCTGGCCGTCCTCATTCTTTTTGCGTCCGCCGCATCCGCGGCGCCGGTCAGCATCTCGTTCCACCCGCTTTCAGACGGGGGAACCTACACCCTGGATTCGGTGGACGCCGTCGAAAAAACCGATGGCGCATTCGTTTTGGTTGAAAAAACGTCGGCGGAACAAAGAAACTTCGTGAACATCCAAGCCGACTTGTCCTTGGAAAACTACGCATCCAAAGACGAACTGATCAAGGCCACCCCTTTGGCGTCCCCGAAAAGCAGTGAATTCGTCGTAGTCATTGAAATCCGTGCCGCCGGCAACGACGCCAGCGTCTGGCAATCCAAGACCCCGAAAACCGCCCTCTCTTTCCCAAGCGACTTCGTCAAATCCGAGCGAATCGACAAAGAACTAAACGCGAAAACGGACGCCCAACTGAAACAGGAAGTCACCAAGGCGTATGGCCAGTTCTACCCTTTGTTTCACATCCCTTCGGTTGCGCTCCGCTACGACAGCACGGACGTGGTCCGCGGCGGGTGGCTTGACGCCCAAGCCGACAACGCCAAAATCGTGGCCATGGCCAAACCCGTGATTTTCGACGAAGCCGCTTTCCAGTCCATAGCCGGATCCGCTCCGCGTTTCGAC
The DNA here is from genome assembly GCA_016207165.1 of Microcaldota archaeon. Classification (GTDB taxonomy): domain Archaea; phylum Micrarchaeota; class Micrarchaeia; order Norongarragalinales; family Norongarragalinaceae; genus JACPGT01. The sequence goes on along the minus strand of JACQQD010000008.1, from coordinate 143,609 downwards.
TCGCTGGAAATCCGGCGCAGCGTCAACCCCGGACGACTCCGAAGACCGACGGGAACGTCGCCCGCTTTCTCGTGGAGTGGCCGAACGCAACTCCAATACGCGCCCAACGGCGACTACGCCGTGTTCATGGACGCGTACCCGGAAGTCTTCCGCGGCGAATCCAAGGGCTACCAGCCAACGCCCAAGCGCTTTGCCGCACCGGAACTGGCCGCCGTCGCCCACCACGTGAAACCCCAACAAACCGCCCAATACTTGCTGGACGTCAGCCAAATCGCCAACGCGCCGGTGACGTTGACATTCGGCCAAGGTTACCGCATTGAAATCATTGACGCCTCGCAGGACGGAGGCATCCGGTTCAAGCTCAAGGACTTTTGGGGCCATTCGTTCAACGTCGGCGGGCAAAACACGTTCCAAGGCAACGACATCGTCTCTCAAGTCGCGCTTTCCAACGGAAAAACGTCGACGCTTCCCAGCGCCGACCGCTTGGCCGCCGGCGCTAAGCTTGGCGAAAAAGAAGCCAAGGAAAAAATCGCCCTCCAATTCATGTTCAGCCGGCCCACCCGTGAACAAATTGCGGCCGCCTACAAAGACCAAGTCAAAAACGGTGACAACCCCTTGGACGCGCCATGGCTGGAACGCATCCCCAAACAATACGTGGTCTTGACCATCCGCCAAACCGCGGACCTGGACTTGCCGGAGCCGCCGGCCACAACGCCCAAAGAGGCCACCGAAACGCCCAAGGAAGTTCAGGTTTCCGGTCCTCAAGAACCCGAACCTGCGTCGTCGCTGCCAGGCGAAGGCCGACTCCGAAGTGTTAGCGTAAAATCCAGTGGAGACTATAGTTGTAGTCACCACACGCATCGACTACACCGGCCCGGTTGCCCCAACCATCGACATCGTCGTCCAGCGATTCAGCGACCGCCAAACCGTGGCCAACAAGTTTAACGTGCCCTATTTTGCGGATGCCGAGTATAAACGACAATATTCGGAGCGAGGCCCACCGGCAAAGCAAGTGAATTTGCAGGTAACTCCAGGCAAATATTTCGTTATTACCACCGTAGCCTACCAGCAAGACGACGAACGAAAAATTTTGGGCACGAACAACCAAGTCGTCACCGTGAAAGGGGCGCCACCCAAACCCCAGCCGGCTCCGCCCGCCATTCGAGGCCGAGGGGCTTGCGTGGGCGACCTGAACCTATTGTCCACAGGCCACGTCATCACGCACCGCGGCTACGAGCCCCGATTGTATGACTCCAATAACCCAAAAACGTGGCCCTACCGCGGCATTGTTGACGTAACGCTGGAACACAGAAGCGGGCAGTGCTTCGTCACCCAATGCCCCACTTCCTCTCAAGAACCAGGCTGGAGGAAAATGACGGAAGCCAAGGACATCGTCAGGGACGGGCAATTCCAAGAGAAAGTCAAGAAACTGGCTCGCCAATTCGGCGGAAGCGACGCGTACATCGTGCCAGCCATCGCTCAGGCATTCAACGGATTCCAAAGTTGCCAGTCGCCCCAAGAAGTATGTTGCACCAACCCCGGCGCATACGCTGCAACTCCGGAAACCGTGCGCAACAACGATCCCGCCATTGCGCAACTGGAGAAGCAATGCCAGAAAATTCCGGAGGCCCAATGCCGTAGCACCGGACAAGGAGGCGCGTTGGGAATCAATTTCTGCAAGTGGGTGGACGGCCGAGGGTGCACGGTCAACGACCAATATCTTGACTTGCAAGCGTTATCCAGGTGAGCGTTTTTGATGAAATGGATGCTGCTTGTTTTGGGTTTGGCTCTTCTGGGATGCGTCCAGACGCAACCCATTTCCGACTCGCCCTCGTTCCGGGACTTGGATAACCGAATCAGTCAAACCGTTGACCAAATAACCCCCGGAGAAAACCTGGATGCCCAACCACCCTCCGAACTTGAAAGCGCGCCGGACCCGCAAACCCTGGCCCGGCAAATCCTGCTCTCCGAAAACGGATTGACGCCGGAAACCACCACCGTCAAAACAGGAACCATCGTGCAATGGATCAATTACGACAGCCAAAAGCAAAAAATAATTTCACTGGAAGAAGAGCTCTCCGAACCGCTCAATTACAAAGAAAAATTCGAAAAACAGTTCACCGAACCCGGCGAGTACTCGTTTGAAGAACTTGATTCCGGCGTGAAAGGCACCGTCATCGTGGAAGGCTGAAGCAATTCAACCCAACGCCCACTTTTTCAACGCCTCGTAGTCCACGTACCCGCACAAGGCTTTTCTGGTTTCCAAATTGTAAAACGCGGGAACCGCCAACCGTCCCCCGCACGCGGGCCGAATCGCTTCGGCGAACTCCTTGAGTTTCTCCTGGTTTTGCGTGTTGTGCCAGACTTCCAGTTGCACGAATTTCACGTTTTCCTTGTGTTCAAAAAGATCCACCAACGGATGCATTTTCTCGCACCAACTGCATTCCCTCCCAAAAAAGTAGTACAAGTGGGGTTCCTGCGACACTCAAAAGCACCCGAATGAAAAACTACTTGCCGCCGGGCACGACTTTGAATTTGTAGCCGTAGGCAATGGCTCCCTCGTGGCTGTCTTCGTAGATCTTGCGGAAAACCACTTCCACCCGCGCGCCGGCCTTGACTTGGTCATCCGCGGAATCCACGACTTGCGTCAACAATTTAGCGTGGTTGTCCAATTCAACGACGGCCAGCCAATACGGCGTTTCGTGCTCGAAGCCCTTCGGAGAAACGAAGACCTGGCTTGACGACAAAATCACGCCTTTTCCAGGGAACACGCGGCCCTCAAGCTGACCTTTCCGACGGCACTTGGGACAGACTTTTCGCTGGGGATAGTAATTCGAGCCGCAGGTGGCGCAGTGCGTGCCAATCAAATTATAGCGTTCCGCAATGTTCCGCCACATCAAAGGCAAGGCTTCCCTCATGCCAAAACCCCGTCTCGCGCAACCATATCAAAATCCTCTCTTGAATGCGTGAACGACCACCGTGGCACCGGAACCGCCCACGTTGTGCGACACACCGATTTTTGCATCCTTCAATTGGACTTCCTTCGGCGCGTCGCCACGCAACTGCCGGACCACGTCAATGGCTTCCCGAACCCCCGACGCGCCCACCGGGTGGCCGACGGCTTTCAACCCACCGGACAAATTCGTCGGAATCTCGCCGTCTTTGTCCGAACGGCCTTCTTCCACGAATTTCCCGCCGGTTCCCTTCCTGCAGAAACCCAAGTCCTCCAACGCCATGATTTGCGCGATGGAGAAACAGTCATGGCACTCCAAAACATCCACGTCTTTCTGCGAAATGCCGGCTTGCTTGAAGGCGTCCCTGCCGGCCACCTGCGTGGCCTTCAACCCCGTCAGCGTCTCGCGTTCGTGGAGAGCCAGCGTGTCGGAAGCCTGGGTTGAAGCCATGACGTCCACGGGCTTGTCCGTGAATTTACTGGCTTTTTCGGATGCACACAACACCAACGCGGCGGCGCCGTCGGTCAGCGGCGAGCAATCCAACAACTTGAGGGGAGAAGCAATGTACCCCGAATCCATGACTTGCTCCAAGGAAACGGCTTTACGAAACTGGGCATACGGGTTGGACACGGCATGGCCGTGGTTCTTGACCGCACACAACGCCATCTGCTCCTCCGTCGTCCCAAAATCAAGCATGTGGCGCTGCGCCATCAACGCGTAAATCGCGGGAAACGTCGCGCCATTGAACAACTCCCACTCCTGGTCGCCGGCGCCCGCCAACGCCACGGCGGCGTCCTCGGTGGACACATCCGTCATCTTCTCTACACCCGCCACCGCCACCACGTCGTACATGCCGGAAGCAACAGCCAAGTACCCCATGCGAAGCGCCACGCCGCCGGACGCGCACGCCGCCTCGACGCGTACAGCCGGCAGTGGGTTCAACCCCATTTGGTCGGCCAACAGCGCGCCGATGTGCTCCTGGCCGATGAAGCGGCCGGCGGCCATGCAGCCGCCGAAAACGGCTTGAACGTCCTTTCCTTCCACGTTCGCATCGGAAATGGCGGCCACGCCCGCGTCGGTAACCAAGTCCCTAAGCGAATCGTTCCAGTGCTCGCCGAACTTGGTTTGCCCCACGCCAATAACGGAAACGGATCGCATCAATCTCACAAACTCTTGAGTTTTCTCCGGTGCTTGACGTACAGCCCGTAATCGATGTACTGCTTATCCGCCACCAACTGCTTGACGGACACCACCGGCTTTTTGTTCTTGATTTCCGGCGTTACCGTGATGTCAAACCCGTCGCTTCCCGCCCCCGAACCATACGACACGCACAAGATGCGGTCGCCGGGTTTGGCTTCATCCAACACCGCCGCCAAGCCAATCAAGGACGCGCCGGAATACGTGTTGCCAATGGACGGCGTGACCAAGCCGGTTTGGAGTTGTTCCTTGGAAAAGCCCAGCATGTGGCCCGCGCGTTCAGGGAATTTCCCGTTGGGCTGGTGAAACACGGCATGCTGGTAGTCCTCGGGTTTCGTCTTCGCCTTTTTCATCACGCCCTTGGCCCCGGAAACCACGTGACGAAAATACGCGGGCTCGCCGGTAAACCTTCCGGCGTGCTGCGGAAACTCGGCGTGTTGGCGCCGCCAAAAGTCCGGCGTGTCCGTGGTGAACGAGTACGTGCAATTGATTTCCGCGATCACGTTTTTGGACCCCACCAAAAACGCGGCGCCGCCGGAGGCCGCCGAAAACTCCAATGCATCCCCCGGCCTTCCCTGAGCGGTGTCGGCGCCTACCGCCAGTCCCACGTCCACCATTCCACTTAACACCAAACCCAGGCAGTTCTGCATTCCAGCCGTTCCCGCCTTGCACGCAAATTCATAGTCGGCGGCCATGAGGTCCGGTCCAGCCATCAACGCATCCGCGACAATGGACGCCGTGGGCTTGACGGCATACGGCTTGGATTCCGAGCCCACGTACACCGCGCCAATTTTCTGCGGGTCAATGCCCGCCATAAGGACGGCCCGCCGGGAGGCCTCCACCGCCAGAGTAGCGGAGTCCTCGTCGATGCTGGCTACGGCTTTCTCTTTGACGCCCAAACCCGAGGTGATGTGCGCCCCGTTTTTGCCCCACACCCGCGCGATTTCCTCGGTCTTGATGCGGAAGCGCGGAATGGAGACGCCGTAGCCGATGATGCCTGCCATTGAACAATAAACCTTCCAGTATAGCAAACCCCGCAAATTTCACGACGAATAGGCGGAGTTTGCTAGACAGTAAACCACGACTATTTTGTCGGGAAACATTCGTGGTTTACTGTAATTCAGTTCAAGCGTTTTCTGGACAATCCGCGTATAAAAACCCGTAGACCCTTCGTCAATCGCCCAACACCCGGCAGCCTTTTGAAACCCCAGGACTCCAATACGGTTTCATGCTCTCCAAAGAGTTTAGGAACAAGTCACCCCAAGAACGCGCCGAGGAAGTCGCCACACTGGCGAAATTGGACGCCGAGGACCTCGCGCGCCTCAAGACGTTTGGGGGATTGGACGAATCCACGGCCAACCGCATGATCGAAAACGTGGTGGGCGCCTACCCTTTGCCGTTGGGAATCGCCGACCACTTCAAAGTCAACGGCAAAGAACGCCTCGTCCCCATGGTCGTCGAAGAGCCCTCGGTAGTGGCGGCCGCCAGCCACGCCGCCAAATTGTGCCTCCCAAAAGGATTCACGGCATCCACCACGCAACCCATCATGATCGGCCAAATCCAGTTGGTGCACGTCCCGGATTTCCGTAAAGCCCAAGCCGCCGTCAAAAAACACAAGGGCGAATTGCTTGAAACCGCCAACGAAAAAGACCCCGTCATGGTCTCCCGCGGCGGTGGAGCCGTGGACCTGGAAAGCCGGGTGATTAAAACCAGCCGCGGCGACATGCTCATCTTGCATTTGCTGGTCAACGTCCAGGACGCCATGGGCGCCAACGCCGTGAACACCATGTGCGAAGCCATCAGCCCCAAAATCGAGCAAATCACCGGCGCCAAAGCCCGCCTCCGCATCCTCTCGAATTTGGCCGTGCACCGCACCGCCAAAGCGCATGCCACTTGGACGAAAGAAGCCCTTGCGGAAAGCACCAAAGGCGCTTTCAACGGAGAAGCCATCGTGGAAGCGATGCTTGACGCCTACGCCTTCGCCGCCAACGACGCGTACCGCGCCTGCACCGCCAACAAAGGCATCTTCAACGGCATGGACGCCGTCGTTTTGGCGACAGGCAACGACTGGCGCGCCATGGAAGCCGGCGGACACGTGTACGCCATGAAAACCGGCCAATACACTACCCTCACGCGATACTGGAAAACCAAGGACGGCGACTTGACCGGAGAAATCGAGTTGCCCATGGCCGTTGGAGTCGTCGGCGGCGCGACGCGCACCCACCCCATGGCCAAAACCAACCTCAAGATTCTGGGGGTTTCAAGCGCAAAAGAACTCGGCGAAATCCTGGCATCCGTTGGATTGGCGCAGAACTTTGCGGCCATGCGCGCTTTGGCGACGACAGGTATCCAGCAAGGTCACATGAAGTTGCACGCCGCCAACATTGCCGTGCAAGCCGGGGCAACCGGCGACGACATTGACCGCATCGCCGCCATCATGGCCAAAGAGAAAAACGTCAACGTAAAGCGCGCCAAAGAACTCTTGGACGGTTAAACCCACCACGACGTGTGCTACGACTTCTCTAAACTCCTCAATTCTTTTTGCAGCTTGGCCAACGAATACTTAGACTTAAGCCACTCTGCACCCTCAACCTTCGTCATCACTTTCTTGATGATTTCGAGGGCTTTCTCGGCATCGATTTTTTCAATGCGTTGGCTTACCGCGCCACCGGACTCAAAATGGTCCGCGTGGTACTCCGCGAAATACGTCTTGCACGCCGGACACTTCTTAAGATAAACGCAATCCAAGTCATCGCCGAAATACCCGAAAACATCCAACGCATTGACGCAATCCGGCAGGGGCTCCCAGTAATGGTCGCCGGCAGCAACGACGGCCTGAACCTCCGAACACAAGACACAGTCCATGAAACCATTCAAGACATTGGCTAAAATAAACGTTATCCAGCGGCGGAACGCGTTTCGACAACCGTTCCACCACCCCATCCACCAGCCACCGAAACCGTTTTATTACATGAAATAAAATGAGATTACGTGAAATAACATGAAACAAGCCGTCGTCCATTTGGATGAAAAAACAGATCGCGTGTTGAACGTCGTCAAGGCCTTGCATGGCTTCAAGCGGAAAGACGAAGCACTCAATTACGTGGTGGCCGAATACGGGCAAACCCTCATGGAACGGGAAATCCGGCCGGAATACCTAAAAAAACTGGAAAAAATCCGAAAGACCAAAGCCGTTCGGGTACCGGGTTTCGGCAAACGATACGACCTGAAAACGGCGCGTCAAAAATACCAAAAAGTATAAAAAGTATAAAAAATATATGACTCGTGGTGGTTTTCTCTTGGGTCACCTCGTTTCACTTCGCGTGCCGGAGCCCGTCATGCGCAAGCTGCATCAATTAAAGGCTAAAATGATTCTTCAGCGGGAAGCCAAGGTCTCCGACGCGGAAGTCGTGGGGGAGGCATTGGCGTTCACCCTTGAAAACCAGGGGTTGACCGCTGGAAAGAAAAAAACCTTGAGGGACTTTGCAGGCATCGTCAAGAGCGGGCCGCCCTCCAATGCCGCGGAAGATCTACATCAGGTGCTTTACGGGGATTAAATGAAGACCGCCGATGCATCGCTTTTCATCGCATTGTTCCGGAAAAGCGACGCCCATCATGACCGAGCAAAAGAACTCATCGAGGACATCGTCAAAGACAATGAACGCCTCGTCGTCACCACGCACGTCATCGAAGAAGCCGTAACGTATCTTTTCAGCCGGGACGGGCCGCAAGCCGCCCACGAAGGACTGCAGGCATTTCTGAACGCGAAAAACATCGCCATTGAATCTGTAAGCGTCCAAGACCTGGAAGCCGCCGGCAAACTGATGAAGAAATACGGCCGATTCAGCCTCTCCGACGCCCTCAGCGTCCATGCCACCAACAAACGAGGCCTCCGAGAAATCCTCTCGTTTGACTCGGACTTTGACCACGTCGAACGCATTCAACGCGTTCACTAAGCCAACCCAAAAAAAGTTAATCCAAGGCCGGCCCGCGCTTCGCCAAGCCAACGGGCCACGACTCAAAGCCAAGATCCGACACCGCCGACTGGACGGTTTTCAGCTTCTCGTCCGGCACCAAGACGATCAACGCGCTACCCGCGCCCCCGGCGCCAATGAGTTTCCCACCCAACGCCCCCGCCTGCTTCGCCACGGAAAGGGTTTGGTCAATGGCGGGCGTGGACACGCTTTCCAACAAGGAATGGTTTTCATCCAACGCCGCTCCCAACGCCTCCGGCGACGCGTCCCTCCCGCACAAGGAAGCGATTTTCTCCACCACGACATCAAACGCGTCAAACAGCGCATGGCGTTCGGCATCCGACATTTCCGCCGGCTTCTTGGACACGCCATGCGCCTTGGCAAACTGTTCGATGAGCGCGGCCGTAGAGGAGCGTTCCTGGCCTTCTTTTTGGGTGGAAGCCAGCACCAACTGCGTACCGCGAGGCATGTGAAGTTCCACGTCCAACGACTCCGGCACCACGGCACCGTCCTTGAACACGCGCCGGAACTTCTTGGCCTTATCGGAAACAACGGCGGCCACGTCGCCGCCCGAACTCTTTCCGCCGTGGTACGCGTTGTCGCCCACGAACCCCGCGTCGTACAACTCGGATTGGCCTGGGTTTTTCCCGAAGTGCTTGAACAACGCCAAAGCCAACGCCACGGAAATCGACGCGGAATTCGCCGTGCCCCTTGGGGCGCCGGCCCAAGAAAGCGTGGCTTTCAATCCGTCCAGGCTACGGCCTGTTTTGCCGGCCACATGCAAGGCCACGTCCAACAAGGGGTGATAGACTTCGTCGCCCTTCTTGGCCCCGCCTTCAAGCCAAGCAGCACCCAAGTCGCCTCCAAACCAAAACCCGCCACCGCGTTTCTCCAGGGAAACGGCGTTGCGTTTGCCACCCACTTCCACCGGCGCCACCAACGCCCAACCCCCGTACACCACGCTGTGCTCGCCCGCCAAATGAACCTTGCTTGGCGCCGACGCGGAAACCAGAACCATAAAAACAATCCAACCCCCACAAACCAATTACGGAAAACTGTACGCAAAGGTTTAAGGGTTTTTGCAAATGCTTTTAGCCTGGGATTTTGACGGCGTCTTGGTGGACACCGTCCACGAATGCTTTGCCAGCTACAACGCGGCGCTGGAAGAATTCGGCCTTGAACCCTTGAGCCTGAAACAATTCCGAGTCGAACGAAAAACCGCGGTGCAAGCCACCGACTTCTTCATCCAGTACTTCGCCCGGCAACAACACGTTCCGTACACCCGCGAAAACCTCCACCGCGTCGGCCTGGAGCGAAAAAACGGCGTTCTGGAGCTTCGCGAACTCTACCACAAGCACCGCGACTTGCTTCTGGAAAAACAGTTCCCCCACAACCCCGTTTATCCCGGCATCATCGATACCCTGAAACAACTCAAAAACCAAGGCCCACGCATGGCCGTGGTCTCGGCGCGCGACGACTCCAGCCTAAAAAAATACCTCGCCGCCAAGCAATTGTTCCCTTACTTTGACCGCGTGGTAGGCTCCAGCCGCTTCTCGGCCTCCAGCGACGAACTCAAAAAACGGCAAGTGGAAAGCCTCAAGGAAGAAACCGTGTGGTTCGTCGACGACATGCCCCGCGTCCTGAAAAGCCTGCAAGGCCGCGCCCGATTGTTTTTTGCGGAGTGGGGCTACGGATTGCCGCCGACTCCCGACGAAGACGTGACGACCTTAAAAAAGCCGCAAGACATCCTATCCTACGTGAAGACGCCATGAGAGCCACTTTTGAAGCCACGCCCAACATTGCCGTGGTCAAGTACTGGGGCAAACGCGACGAGAAACTCATCCTGCCCACCGAAGGATCGCTTTCCTTTACCATGGACGAGACCCTCAAGACCCGCACCACGGTCGTCTACTCGAAAAAATTCAAGGCCGACTCGTTCTGGCTCAACGGCCAAAAAATCGATCTTTCAGACAAGGAAACCGCGGAACGCCTACAGCTTTTAGACGTCATCCGCCGAAAAGCCGGAATCCAAGACAAAGCCCACATCGCGTCGTTGAACTGTTTCCCCACCGCCGCCGGCTTTGCCTCCAGCGCCGCAGGACTTGCCGCGCTTTCCTGCGCCGCGTCCATGGCCGCCGGACTAAAACTAAATCCCCGGGAAACCTCCATGCTCGCGCGCCTGGGCTCCGGATCCGCCTGCCGCTCCGTTCTGGGAGGATTCGTGGAATGGAAGAAAGGCGTCAAAGCCGACGGCTCGGACTCGTTTGCCGAACAAGTCGCTCCGGCAACGCATTGGCCGGAAATCCGCAACGTCATTGCCGTCGTTGACGCCACCAAAAAGAAAGTCTCGTCACGAGCCGGCATGAAACAGACTGTGGCCACAAGCCAGCTCTACAAAGCCCGCCTGGCGTACTTGCCCGGACTCATCCACGACATGAAAAAAGCCGTTCTAGCCAAAGACTTTGAAACCTTCGGCGAATTAACCATGCGCGAGTCCAGCAACATGCACGCCGTGATGCTTGACACGTGGCCCCCGATTTTGTACCTCAACGACCACTCCAAAGACGTCATGCACGCCGTGAACGAGTTTAACGCCAACGGCATCCAGGCGGCGTACACCTTTGACGCCGGACCCAACGCCCACGTCTACACCACGAAAAACCAAGCCGGAGCCGTCCAAAAAATGCTGGAAGAAATTCCAGGGGTCACCGAGACGCTGGTCTGCGGCGTTGGAAACGGCCCCAAACGCCTTGAAACCGGCCACCTGCTCGATGAATCCGGAAACGTCATCCCCCACGCCTTCAACCAATCAAAAGGAATCGTCTTTACGTGAACCAAGGTTCCAACCACATGATTTCAGCTTCCGCCCCCGGAAAAATCGGTTGGCTTGGCGGCTACAGCGTCCTGGAAAAAGGCAACACCAGTTACTTGTCCACCGTTTCCGCCCGCGTGCACGCGGAAGTCAGTTCCGCGGAAACCATCCGCATCCAAATCCCCCAATTCCACGTCGACACGCACGCCCAGTGGAAAAACGGGCGACTGGAACTGGAACGCGGCGCGCCGGAAACCAAGTTCGCTCAATCCGCCATCGAAAAAACATTCCAATACCTGGAACGCAGAGGCATCACGCCAAAACCATTCCACCTCAACACCCGAACGGATGCGGCCTTCAACGTCACCGCCGGAAAAAGCGGGTTGGGTTCTTCCGCCGCCGCCACCGCCGCCATGACCCACGGGCTGCTGGCGTTCCACGACATTTCCGACCTCAAAACCACGCACCACGTGGCGCAAGCCGCGCACGCGCAGGCCCAAGGCAAAATCGGGTCAGGCTACGACGTGGCGGCGGCGTGTTTCGGCTCCTGCGAATACCAGCGCTTCACCCCCGAAACCCTGGAATCCTTCCCAAAAAACGCGGATGAAACCTGGGACTACCTGGTTAGGCCGTTGGCTACACCCGATCTGTTCCAACTCGTTTTTGCCACCTTCCCCAAAGACAGCGCGTCCACGACGTCCATGGTCAAAACCGTGAACGCCTGGAAAAAAATGCACGCCGAACAATACCACGACCTCGTCAAACGCTTAAACGAAGCCAACGTCAACGCCATGGGGTACCTCGACGAACTGCAAACCGATTTCTCGCCGGAAAACCTCAACGAATTCAAGAAGTGGTTCAACGAAGGATGGAGCCTCACCACAAAACTCGGAGAAGAAAGCGGGGCCCCCATCCAACCCCCGCCACTTGAAAAAATCCTTTCAGGCGCCCCAAAACACGGCGCCTTCGTCGCCAAAGGCCCCGGAGCCGGGGGCCTGGACTCCATCGCCGCCTTGTGCCTATCCACCGAAAAAGCCGAGAACCTCAAAAGCCACTTACTTGAACAAGGCCTCGCCGTATTTGACTTGGCCATCGACAACGCCGGCCTACGCCTTGAAAAAGCCTGAAGGAGTAAACCGTCATATGAAGCAAACCCAGAAACGCAAAGGCGAACACGTCGACATCGTCTTGAACCAAGACGTCCAAGGCCACCAAAGCAACGGCTTTGACGCCATCCGATTCAATTACTATGCCTTGCCGGAACAAGACTTCCACGCCGTCAACTTGGAAACCACGTTTTTAGGCCACGCCCTCAAAGCGCCATTCATGGTCACCGGCATGACTGGAGGATATACCGACGCCCAAAAAATCAATTCCGAAATCGCGCAAGCCTGCGCCCAAGAAGGCATCGTTTTCGCCGTCGGCAGCCAACGCGCCATGCTGGAGGACCCCACGCTTTCCAAAACCTACGCCGTCAAACAGAAAGGCCTCTTCCTATGCGGCAACATCGGAGCCTACCAACTCAAGCAATACTCCCTCAAGCAAATCCAGTGGCTCGTGGACGCCATTAATGCCGACGCGCTCTGCATCCACCTGAATCCCTTGCAGGAAGCCGTGCAACCCGAAGGCGACAAGAACTGGAACGGAATCCTCGCAAAAATCGCGGACACCTGTGACGCCCTCCGGGTGCCAGTCATCGCCAAAGAAGTCGGAGCCGGCATCAACGTCACCATCGCCAAGGAACTCCAAAAAGCCGGCGTGAAAGCCATCGACGTGTCCGGCACCGGCGGTACGTCCTGGTCCGCCGTGGAACACCACCGCCACGGATTAAGCGGAGACGTGTTCTGGGACTTTGGCATCCCCACCGCTTCAGCCCTAGCCCAATGCGCCAAAGCCGTCAAAGTCCCATTAATTGCCTCCGGCGGCATTCGCTCCGGGTTGGAAGCCGCCAAAGCCATCCGATTGGGCGCCACCCTGGCTGGCGCCGCGTCCCCCTTCATCAAAGCCCAACAACACGCCGGCGTTTCGGGCGTGCGGCAAGCCATCCAGAAATACAAGCACGAACTGAAAACCACAATGTTTCTGACGCGATCCAAAGACCTCAACGCCTTGAAGAAAGCCGAACTATTGAAATAGAAAAAGAACGGAAAAAAGAGAATCGGGGGCAAAACGCCCCCCAAACGGTTTTCTTAGTTGCGGGCCAACTGATAGATTTCCTTGAGGGCCACCAAAACGGCGCCTGGAGCCACGAAGAACACCAGGTTCGACGTAATCGTCTGCAGCGTCGTCGCCATGGCACCCAAGCCCAACGGCGACGCCAAAGACGTGACCATGACGTTAAACGCGTTCGCGCCAATGATCACCGTAACGTTGGCCAACAAGTAGTCGTGGACTTCCTTTTCCGTGACGTTCAAAAGCGCCACGAGCAACCCCAAGATGGACAAGCCCGCCAACAACCACGCGTTCGGCGGAATCAATACACCCAACACGATTGCCAACACTACGCCCACGATGAACGCGTACGCGCCCAACATCGGCCACATGCTTTTTCCAGCCATTTCCTTAACACCTCTTCAAAAAAAACCCAAACCGCCTTCCATGAACCCCGCAAGACGGGCATGGAAACGCCTAAGGCTCTTTAAGAAAACAACGCGGACACCTCCTTTAAACGCCAACCCAATTCGACAAACGACGAAGAGACGGTTGGAAGGCGCGCACCGGAAAAAACAAAAGCCATCCGGCAACAACCTACTAAAAAAAGGCCGACGCACAAGAAGGCCTGGAACTGATTGAGACATGGATGAAAAACTAAGCGCCTTACTGAAGGACATACGCCTCCTTTTTTCCGACGCCAAAATCTACTTGTTCGGAAGCCGGGCCAAAGGCACCGCCAAAGCCCAATCCGACTACGACTTGATCATCATCAGCCAAAAATTCAAGGCAACACCATTCGTGAACCGGGGAGGCCTTATTTGGCGCCACACCGATGTGCCCATTGTGGCGGACTTGCTGTGCTATACCCCCGACGAATTCCAAAAAGTATCGAAAACCTCAGTCATCATCAAGGACGTCCTCCAACACGCCACACCCCTCTGACAAGGGCACGAACCGTGCAATGCATTAAATACAGTCCCGCCGTTCTGGAAATCGAATGAAGCTCACCTTCATCGGCGCCTGCCAAGAAGTCGGCAAAAGCGCGTTTCTCGTCGAATCCGACGTCAAAATCGTCTTGGACGCGGGCATGAAAATCCGGGAAGAAGACAGCATGCCGGATTTCTCGAAAATCAGAGCCGACGCATTCATTCTCTCCCACGCCCACTTGGACCACTCCGGCGCCGCGCCCTCCCTCTACAAACACCACCCCATCCCCGCCTTCGCCACCTTTCCCACATTGCCCTTGGTGAACTTGTTGTGGGAAGACTCCGAAAAAATCGCGATTTTAAACAAGAAAGCGCTACCCTACAACCGCAAAGACGTCAAGACCCTGCTCAAACACGCCATTCCGCTTCCCTACAACGCCCAATACGCGTTCTACGAAGACACCCGCTTCGAGTTCTTCGACGCCGGCCACATCCTGGGCGCCGCGCAAGTCCTCATCCAAAACAAGAAAACGCTCTTGTACACCGGCGACTTCAAACCCGAACCCACGCGGCTTCACGCCGGCGCCAAGCCACCCAAAAGCGACGTCGACGTGCTGGTCACGGAAAGCACGTACGGCGGAGCCGACCACCCCGACCGAAACGAACTCGAAAAACGCTTCTGCGACCAAGTCCAAGACGCCGTCGACCACAACCAAACCGTCTTGGTTCCCGCTTTCGCCATCGGCCGAGCGCAGGAAATCCTCTGCATTTTACAAGCTAGAGGCGTTCAAGCCGATTTCTACTTGGACGGCATGGCCAAAACCGTGACCGACATCATGCTGGATTTTCCCTCCTACATCAAGAACCCAAACCTCTTGCGCGACGCCGTAAAACGCACGCGCTTCATGGAATCCCACACGCAACGCCAAGCCGCCGTCAAAAAACCCGGAGTCATCATCGCCACCGCCGGAATGCTTGACGGCGGACCCGCATTATCCTATTTGAAGGCTCTGAACCACCGCCAAAACGGCGTCGTTTTGTTAACCGGCTACCAAGCCCCTGGATCCAACGGCTACGCGCTTCTAAACGGCCAAAAAGTGCGGTTCAACGGCTACTCCGACAAAGTCAACCTCCCGGTAAGCCAATTCGAGTTCTCGGCGCACGCCTCCGGCCCCGAGCTGGTGGCCTACGCGAAAGCCGTCAACCCCAAACACGTCTTCTGCGTGCACGGCGACGAATCCGCCGCCAAAGCCCTCGTCGCGGACCTCAAAGCCGAAGGCTTCGACGCATCGGCTCCAACCGAAGGAAAAACCGTCACCGTGTGAAACGAATAAATCGAAGAAAACATCAGAACTTGACGCGAAATGACATCGATGGCATCAATACAGCAAACCAAGAAAGTTTCCCAAGCCAATAGTCTTGGTTTCTTGCAAATCGCTAAGATTTGCAAGGCCACACAAATTGCCATAGCAATTTGTGCTGTGCTGTCTAGCAAGACCGGCCTATTCGTCGTGAAATGATGCAAGCCGATAACGGCTTGCAGCATGCAACAAACCGCCAAGCGGTTTGTTTCATTTGCCGGTCTTGCTATAAAACTCAGAAAAAAAGTCATGGACAACGCCGCGGGACTTTGGAAAAATGAAAAAGGAAGCGGAAGTAAATACGTCAAGCGAATACGACGCGAATGGAACCGACGAACGAAAACATAACCAACAAACAATTCTTCCCGTGTCAGCCGTCACGCTTTAAATCCAATTCCACCGTCACCATTAGCATGCGCATCCTCATGCTCAACCCCTTTTTTTCCCCCTACCAAGGCGGCACCGAAAAACACGTCCTGGAAGTCGGCAAACGGCTCTCCAAGAACCACGACGTCACGGTCCTGACCGCAAAGCTGCCCAACACCCCAAAAAAAGAGGACCTTCACGGCATGCACTTAGTACGCTCCAACGCCTGGGTCCTGGAAGACTTACCCCAACCCCTCGTCCCACCCATCCCCATCATGCCGGACCACGCCAAAGACCTCGCCAAACTTTTGCCGCACATGGACCTCGTCCACGCCCACAACCGATTCTTTTATGGACTGGACCTAGTGGCCGCCTCCAAAAAATACGGCGTTCCCTTGTACTTGACCCTGCACAACGCCCGAACCACAGGCATTGACGTGGCCACCGACTTTTGGGGCCAAGCCTTTGACGACACCATAGGTTCAACTGTAATGAACGCGTGCACCGGAATCCTCGGAGTCAGCCAAAACACGCTGGACATCACCCTCCCCAAAAAATTCCACGGAAAAAAGGCCGTGGCCTACAACGGAGTTGACGCCCACGTCTTCAAACCGAGAAAACAAACCCCAAACGCACCCCACGAAAAACCATTCGTCTTGTGCGTCGCACGCCTCGTCAAACAAAAAGGCCTCAAATACCTCATCGACGCCTCCCTGGAAATCAACGCCGACACCGTCATCATTGGACGCGGGCCCCTTGAAAAAACCCTGAAAAAATACGCGAAAAAAAAGAAGGCGCCCGTCACCTTCATCACCGACGAGCTGTCCGAAGACGTGATCGCCCAATACTACGCCGCCTGCGACGTCTTCGTCCTTCCCTCACTGTGGGAGCCCTTCGGCATGGTTTTGCTTGAAGCCATGGCCTCCGGAAAACCCGTAGTTTCAACCACAACCGGCGGCATTCCCGAAGTCGTGGACCAAAACCAAAACGGCTTCTTGGTTCCACCGAAAAACCCGAAGCTCCTGGCCCAAAAAACCAACGAACTTTTGGCCGACCCGAAAACCTCCAAGAAATTCGGTCGAAACGGCCGAAAGAAAGTCCTCAAGCAATTCAACTGGGATAACACCACGAAAGCCTACGAAAAAATCTACTTACCCTGAAGCAGGCCATGGACGGCCAAGCCCGCATCAGGCGGAAAGGGCGTCGGAAGCCGATTCCCACACCAAACCCCCATGAAAACGTTTTTATACTATTTCGTTATCATTTTTGATAATGAAAAGCAATAAAATCATAGAAATTCTTCGGGGTTCCGGGCGCGCCGCCTTCCGCACCAAAGAATTCGTCGCCTTGGCCCAAAACCCGGCGTACGCGCGTCTGCACCTGCATCGCCTCCACAAAAAAGGCGTCCTTTTTTTGGTCCATCGCGGTTGGTGGGCGTTTTCCGATGCCATGCATGAAGCCGTTGCCTGCGAGATTTCAACCCCCGCCTACGTGTCTTTCCACACCGCATTGCACTTGCACGGATTGACCACACAACCCCACCGCACCATCCAGCTTGCCGTCACGCGCAACGCAAAAAAGTATCAGGTCCTTGGAACACCCGTCCAGGAATACCGCGTCCCTAAAAACCAGTTCCGGGCCTACGAGAAAAAAGACAACCTGTTCCTGGCCACACCCGAAAAAGCCGTGGCCGACGCCATCAGCATCCCCAAAAGCTGTCCGGCGGCCATCATCATGGAAGCACTGGCCCACGTCAAAGCCGGAAAAATTCCGCCTTACTTGTCCAGCGCCGCCGCCAACAAACGCCTGAAAAACCTGATGCGCCATGCTTGACCGGAAAGGACTCGACCAATACGGGCCGCCGGGATTCACATTAGGCCAAAAAGAGAAAGACTACGTCCAGCACTGGCTTTTGTCGTACTTGTCGCGCACCGGGTTTGCCGGCGTCTTCAAGGGAGGCACCTGCCTCCAGAAAGCCTTCCAGCTTCCCCGCTACTCCGAGGACTTGGACTTTACGCTGGCGGACCAGGAAGAACAACCCGACGCAGATAATGCCTCCGCGTTTTTGGCTTCAGCGGGCTTTTCCGAACCCACGTGGAAAACCAGTCAAACCCCCGTTTCGAAAACCGCCAAACTGCGCGTCCGCGGCCCGCTTTACATGGGAAAACCCATCAGCGAATGCACGGTGCAACTTGAATTCAGCCTACGCGAAAAAACGCGTCTGGAACCCGTCATCACCAGCATTCAACCGCCGTATCCCGACGTGTTCCCCTACGCACTCAAGACCATGGACGCAACGGAAATCGCCGCCGAAAAAATCCGCGCCATCCTCACCCGCCAATCCGCCCGCGACCTGTACGACCTCTACTTTCTTTTACGAAGAAACGCCGTCCCCGACAAAGAACTCGTCAACGGCAAACTGACGTACTACGAAAAAACCTTCAACGCCAATGAATTCCAAAAACGCGTACGGCAAACCGAAAAAATCTGGAAAACGGAAATGAACGCCTTGAGCCCCAACCCCGTGGATTTTGATGACGCCGCCCGCCTCGCCATCCAGAAAATGCCGAAATGACGTCGCGGCGACCCAAACGGAAAAAGACATCATTTTTGATATCTTGAATCATACAAAAAAGCTGAATTGGCTCGAATTATACTCGTTCATTATCACAAAATGAACCGGAACGCTTCTACCCCTCAGGAATTCACGTCGGTTGAAATTCGGGGGCATCCACGGATTTCGGGAAAAAGTCGAAAACCGCGCTTGGCAGCGAACCGGGGTAAGCGGGGTTAAGGTGACGGAAGTACACTCGGCTTCCATCGGCAAAGAAAATCGAGTCTAAAACACGCAGTTCAATGGTTCGGCGACCCGACAACTCCGTCAAACTGCCTCCACGACCAAGCCAAAACGAATTGGATCCGCCTTCGTTTTCGTAAAACAACCGACCGGAGGAATCCGAATGCAACACCCCCTGATAGCGGCTGACGAAGTCATTGGGCAACACCACATCATTTACGGCGTCGCGGCCAATGCGAATGGAATAAGTCGGCCCAGCAGGCATCAGCCGGGTAAACGGCTCCAAATCCATGCTTGCCGGAGGAGCCGAACGCGCCACCGCAGGTTCGGACCGCGAAGGCTCCGAAGAGGATTCCTCAGAAGCCGGCCGCTCGCCGACATCCCGCACGATGACGGAAATGTCGTCGTTCTTGCCGTCGATGGGAATTTTGCGACCTTCAAAGTTGCCTTCATGCCGGCCGGAGATGCGCTGTCGGGCCAAGGCCAAGATTGCTTGGGCGGCTTGTTCCGGCGTACCCCGTCTGCCAATCTCGCGAATCTCGGTCGGCGTGACCACATCCGCCACGCCATCTGAAACGAGAATAAACCGGTCGCCGTCTTGTACGGAGAATTCACGAGAGAAATGCTGACCCCGAGGGATGCCTTGAGAGGATTCGAACTCCCCGTCGTATATCCCGGCGTCAATCGATCGGGTAATGGAGTTACGCATCGTATTTACGCCGGCTTCGGTTCTGTCAACGAAAGCGTCCTCAGGTCTCAAACCCGCAACCTGACCGCGGGCGCCGTACGCGTCGTTGTGTATTTCCGATAACAGTTCAATATTACCGCCGCGAATCATAAACAACGCACCATCCCCGATGCCCGCGAGGTGCGCTTTACGTCCGTTGATCAGAAGAACCAACGCCGTGGTGCCGCCCTGCGGATTCAACGGCTCGCCAGTCTCACGGTCAAACTTGTTTGCTTCTAAAACAGGGCGTAACGCGCTGACGGTGTCTCCTGCAGCTCCATTAAAGGCTTCTTCCAACGAAAGTTGATCCGTCATTTCTGGAAAGCGGGTATTAATCCCATTTACAAAGGCTTGCGACGCGACTCTGCCTCCAAGCGCGCCGCCTACGCCATCTGCGACGACATCCACCGACCGGTCACCTTGTTCTATGCTCAAAAGAGAATCTTGGGATACCGTTTCCCCCACTTTGGCCTGTTCGGCCACTCCGGCTTTTTTCACTTCAAGTTTGGGCTTGGCGCCGGACGCACGCGCCGGTGGCTTTTCAAACGCCTCGCGGTTGGCCTCGGCTTTTTCCGGAGTCACTGCGGGCCCCCCCTCTGTTTCCGGAGTTGAAGTGAAGCCAGCGCGCTCCACGCGCAACAAAAGCCGGGAACTGCCCGTCGACGCGGCTTTCGCGAACTCTTGAACGGTAATGCTGCCGACGATTTTTTCGCCGTTCAAGTAAAGAATGGAATCAAACGGGCCAAGCAAAATGGGCTCGCCGTGCGTCGGAGGAAAATCATGGCGGCGGCCCCCGATTACAGCGGCAAAGAAGTTCGACCTGCCCAAGTTCGTGTAAGTAACGCCCAGCGCGCCCACGTCGAACCTTCCTTGCTCGCGGCTAACATGCGCATTTTCAAACATGATCGTGTTGCCTTCCTGGCGTCCGACCGAAGCCTTCTGGCCCTCGTCAACCAGGAAATCCCTGGCCAACGGATTTTGCGTCAGGCAAACGGCGCAACCCGTAATCGAATACGAACCACCTTTCGTCCTCGGAAGAGTTTCCAGGGTGGGCGACGTAGACGTTTCCGCGGGTTCAACGCGGAAGCGGGCCACCGCAGGCCCGGAACCGGATTTCGGCGAATAAGAGTCCACGACGACGCGGGAACCGTCCGCGAATACAACGGAGTCCCCCGCCTTAAGCGAAACGGGTTCCGTGTGGCTCCCCGGATACTCCTGCTCGTTGCGGCCCCGAATAACCCTGTATCCGCTCGTTGAACCAGTGTTGACGTAAAAGACGCCGTCCTTTGAATCCGCGGAAAAGGTTCCTTGCCGGCGGGCAATGGACTCGGATGGAAGAACGACTCGGTTGGCGGTCAGTCGACCGACAGTCAACCCACGGCCTTCCGAAACCTCCCACACCCCATCCTGGGTTTGCACTGGAGCGCGCACCGGTTCGACTTTGGATTGCTCTTCCGCAAGCCGGCGTTGTTCCTCGGCCACTTCACGAGCATTGGGCTCGGCCTTGGCGGCTTGATCTTCAATAAGTTTGCCGGGGTCAAATGGGTTGCCGCCTTCCTGGGTCTTGGCGGTTGGATCCGCCAGCAAACCTTTTTCCCCAAGCAGGGCTTCGGCTTCCTCCACGGTTGCAACGCGTTGGGCGCGGCCTTCGTTTGGCAAAAGTTCTTTAATCAAGGCCTGGAACTCCGGTGCCACGGTATCCAAGATCGGGGTGGCCAAGCCTGTGGCTCCCGGCTTTGGAACCAAGAGCACCTGCTGGCCCCGGACGTCGACTTCCTTCGAGAACACGGTGCCGTCGGAGTGCTCCGTGAAACCCTCCTTCTTGAGCGTTTCAATGGTCGCGTCGCGAATGCTTTCCGGAATTTTGTTCCGGATGATTTTCAAAACCAGAAAACCGACGTGGTTGTCGGATCCAGTCACTTCGAAACGGAGGGGAACCCCATTCCGCAACGCCGCACCTTCAACCAAGTAGTAGGCATCATATTTTCCATTTCGCCTTAACCCCAGACGCGTCAACGCATCCTTCCAGCGGGTTTCAGGCAATTGGACGGCGTCACCTGGACGAGTTGACTTGCCGGCGCTTGAAGGATCAGTTGACAGGGTTTCGGCATCCGCCAACGCCGTAACCGATTCACGAAGAGCAGGCAGGGGCCTGGAGTCGGAAAGCAGGTCATTGAGGCGAATAGTTTGCAAAAAGCGCAGGTTCTGGGGGCGGGTATCAAAAACGACCAATTCCCCGAGTCGAACTACTCCCGCAATCGTGGTTTTCCCGTCTTTGGCCACTTGCTTGATTTCCTCAATCGACAAAAATTTTCCGCCAGGGCGAACAAACACCGGCATGTTCTGCTTCTTTCCGTTCACCAAAACCTCAACAACGACTTGTTGGGCTTCGCCGGTCGCCGACGCCGCCACGTGGGCGTCCGCGATTTGGCTGGACGCCTCTTCCGGAACTTCAATCCTCCGGCCGTCCTTGAACGAAAAGAACTGTTTCACGCGCGAAAGGCTGCGGCCGAACTTTTCTTTCGCCTTCTTGAAGAGTTCCGTCGCGGCTTGCAAGCGCTCCGTGAGGGTCCGGCGATCGCTGGGCTGAGCGGTTCCAGGGGGTTGGGCAGGGGTCAAGCCATCCAGAGTCTGGGCTTTGCCGGAAGGCAACGCTTGCAAGAACGTGATGCGCTGCTTGGCGGGATTATTTTCAGGCTTGGATAGCTGGAAGACCAAACCGATGAGTTTTTCCTGGATGGACTGCTTGGCCTCCTTCGATTTGGCGTTCAGCAGTTCATTCAACTGGAAATTGAACTCGTTGTAGAATGATGCCTTCTCCGAATCCACTTTCGACAATTCCGAGAGCGCCTGCTGGAACTCCTTGATGGAACTGGGAGAAAACTGGGCGGCGTCTGCTTTTTCCATGGCCAGCGTCGCCTTTATGTGCAACACGTCCGCCAAAACGGCTCGATGGTTTTCGGGCGTGACGCGAATAGTCAATTCTTTGCCTTTCACCGTCAACCGCACAAAAAACTCTCCAGCGGATTCACCGGGTTTAAGCTGGCTTGAAAACTTGGTGAAGCGTTGTACAACCAACTCAACCGGGGTATCCGCCAATTCCTTGTTCAAGACCAAGGCACGCGCCGACGCCGCCTTGGAGCCTCCAATGACCGGACGCGACACCCATTTGCCTGTCTCAGGCGTTCGAACCATTTCCGTAGACGCCGCGGGGGCTCGCGTCAGACCCGCTTTCAGGCCGCCAAAAAACATGACCGTCCCGCACACACCCGAAATGGTGGAGTCCAAAGCCGACTCCTGCGCGGTTTGGGCCGCGCCAATGAGTTGCTGACCGCCTTGTAAAGCAAAGCCCAAGTGGATGACGCGGCCGCCCGCAGACATGACGGCGCCGGTCTTGGCACCTATCTTGAGCAACTGAAGAGGTTTTAGGATGATAAGCGGATTCAAGAAGCCGTTGAGGCAACCGCCCAGCGTCGCCATGGGTTCCCGGCCCTGCCGCGCCAAAACGGCGTTGATGGTGTCAAACGCGTCTTTCTGGAGTCCCAAACCGCTTTGAGGGTGAACCACGTTGGGAATGCGCAACCGCTCGGCTTCCAGAATCGCGGCGGAAAGCACGTTGATGGCGTCGGCGTCCTCTTTCTGCGTATACAGGTACTTGCCAAATTCGTAGGCGAAAACCACGCGGTCCGCTTGCGTCACATCCAGGTTGCCTTCCTGCCGGCGGGACTTGTCGTACTCCGTCAAAAACGTGTACCCTGGATCCTCCAAGGCGCGCGTGATGGTCTTGGGGTCAATTTTCCGGTCGAAAAAGAAGTACCCCTTTTCGCCCTTGATTTGCCCGATGCAGGAAAGAAATTGTTTGGCTTCATCCAAGGAAGCCGCCGTCTTGTACGACGAGCGAATCCATTCATCGGAGGGGCCAACGGAAAACAGTGAACTGGGCCCATAACCATTCACGGAAAACTCCTCCAAAAAGGCGGGATGAGCGCCGCAGGAGGCAATGGCGCTTGACGCCAACTCCACGGAATTCGCGCGAATCGCGAGTTGGGATTGTTCCACGGTATCGCGGACGCCCAAAAACGTCGGGGCATGAAAGACGAGGTATTCCACTTTGTGTAAGCTGGCCATCAAGTCCGTCAATTCACGGGGGTGCTCCAAGTATTGCGGCGTCGCCCGCTTGAAGCGGATGCCAGCCAGCAACGCCACATCGATTGAAACGTCTTTCAGGAAGCGGTGATAGCCGCCGGAAATGGATTGGCTTGCGCGGGCCTGCTCTTCAGGAGTCATTTTCGACGACGATTGCGCGAGGGCCTGGACATCCGCGGCCGTCGGCGCGACATTACACGAGCCATCCGATGACTTCAAACCTATTTGCATGAAAGCGTGCTCGCCGATGGCGTCCTCTTGGGAAAGAGGTTGTTGACCGGAAGCGCTGTCCGCATCAATGGCGGCTTGCGTCCGGTAGCCAATCAACCGAATGCACACCGTGTTGCACGCGTATTGCTCCTGCGTGTTGACCTTGATTGTACCGGGACACTCGGCTTGGCCGGAACGCGTGGCCTGGATTTTGGCCTCAATCCCCTTGGGTCCGACCACGGCGGGGCCGGCCAAACGAAACGCGTACGAAGCCCCGCCGGAAGCATGGGGAACGGACGCATCCGAGCCGATGTATACGCTGACTTTGGGTTGGTTGGCCAAGTCAAAGGCGGCGGATGAAGCCAAACCCGCCAACACCAGGAAAACAATGAAGACAAAAAAACGCATGGATTAGTCCGCCCCGAAGAACCCGCCCTTTATTTTTTCAGTTGAAACCACGACGGTGAATGGCTGGTCGTGCGCATTGGATTCGGAAAAAGTGGCTTGGACGACATTTAGACCGGGTTCAAGCGAAAGTCGCCCATCCTCCGAAAATTCGTATTCACAACCGGCTTCCGTCGAATCCAAAAGCACCAAAGTCGAAGCATGCGTTGCCTGGTAAAGGCGGTTCAATTCCGTTGCCCGAAGAACCAAATTCTTGGTCGATTCAACGGCCGCATCGCAGGTACACAAGCGGTTGGAGCAGTAATCCGACGGCGACTCGGAAAGCGGCACGGCATACCGGTGGAACAAGTATCCATTCCCAGACAAAGCCGCCTTGACATCCGGCGAATAATCCTCTTTGGACAAATCCACGCGAACCGGCATCGCCGTCAACCCCGTCTTTCCGCCCAAGACCAGGGTTTCCGTTCCCTGCGTGATTTGGCAGTCGTCGATTTTTTCCGGAGACACGTAAAGAACTTGCCAAGTTTCAGCAGACAAAATTTGTTCTTGACCGCACACGCTGACTTGGAAATCCATGGATGCGTCGTTTCTCATCAAGAAGGGCACGTCAGTGGACCCGTAATAAATGGCGGGAACATAAAACGCCAAGTAATCGGCAACCGGCGGCTGCGTGAACTCAACCAAAAACGGAATGCTTTGCTTGACGTCCAATTCCTGGGTGAATTGCACATCCAAAGACCCCAATGCGTTGATCAATGGCTCGCCGTCCAGAACCAGTTTGCCCCCTGAAGTTTCAACCCGAGACGCGTCGACGGCCACCTCGACAAGCCACGGATCGGTCTCAACGCTTTGGGAAAAACCGACGTTCGTCTCAAGCCGGGGCACGTCCAACCCAGACACTTTCAACAAAGGCGCAAACGCATTGCGGGTCAATTCGACAGAGCCTCGCGTCGAAACCACGGGCAACCGGTACGTCGAAGAAGGCGCATACGGATTGAGTTCCAAGTAAATCTTGTTCTCGCTTCTCTTCAAAGCAGCTTCCACGTTCTCCGACGACGTCTGCGCCGAGACTTTCCCTTTCAACGCGGCCACGCGCTCCGGAAAAGTCTTCGACGAATCGCTCAACAAACCCGAAACATCCCCTTGAAACGCCTCAATGTCACTTCCGGTGAACACCAGCAACTGCTCGAAGTCCAACGCGCCAAACGCCGCCGCAATTTGCCTGAGCTGTTCTTTCCGCTCGGACGCATCCGACGACAGCGCGTCGTCCGAAACCAGGAAGTGAAGCAAGCGGAGATTGGTGCTGGAACCGGTTTTCGACAACGAAACCGGGCTACCAGGCGAAAGCACGATGGGAACGGCAATCACGGGGTCATCCTCCAGAACTTGGACGTCCGAATATCCATTCAAATCCAATTTTGAAGCCGAAGCCGCAAACTCTTTGGGAATCACTTCCACGAAGTAACCCGTCCAAGCACTGGAACTTTCAAGAGCCACTTTTTCCGTCATGCGTTCGCCAACCACGAAGACCTCGGAATCGACTCGGACTTGGGCACCGGAAAGCGAAAAAGACTCCGTGGAAGAAACAACGCCAGAAACCGAAGCGGCTTGCGGGGGCGCCGGAGAACCCAAGTCACGAAACGGGGTGGTGGAATTTTGCGACAAAAAGATTACGGCGCCAGCCAACACCACCAACACCGCCAAACCAATTAACGGCAACGACGGTTTTTCGCCGTCCGATGCAACCGAAAAAGAGGCGTCCGACATGTGCTAAAAGTAGGCGCAACCTGAATAAAAACAGTTCCAAACGCGGCAAGCATTCCCGCCCCCCACTGCCGTTCAAACCCCCAAACCGAAACCAGTCAAAGCCTACGCTCGCACCCAATCAGAAAAAGAAGGAAAAAGAAAAAAAGAAAGAAAAGGCTAAGTCGCTACTAGGCCGCCCGTAAGACGGGCGAGCAACTGCGACTTTACGGTTTCAGAATCTACCGGGGCCGATTCATCCCGCAAATATCGGTAGAAAATGTCCTTGATTTCTTTGTCCGACTTGCCCTTTACTGAAGCCGTGATGCCTGGGTTGCTCTTAATAAGTTCAGTCATCAAACCGGTAATAACGACAACACGCGTCTTCTTTTCGGTTTGTTCTTTATCAGACAGCATCTCGTTGGCACCAATTTCTTTATTGACTTGGACAGCCAAGGTCAACACGCGCTTAGCCTGCTCGTTCGTCTCAGTGGCAAGCCGCTTTTGGGCATCCAACCAATCATTCCAGAAATCCCGCGCCCCCCGAACCACTTTGGTCTTGGCCTTTCCCAAATTATCGTTGACCCATACGCGGAAATCCGTCAAAGCGTCATCAAGCGCTTGCGACCGAACGTTCGACTTGGCAAAGGACTTCAAGTCAGCCAAAGCCCGCTCAGCATATTCCTCACTGGAAATAAGGCTAAGTTTATTTTGAGTCACGCCCGAACGGTAACACAAATCAATATACAGGTTTTCAAAAGCCGGGTTGTAATCAGCCTTATGGTACACGCCGCCGGACGTCGAAGTGCCCACCGAACCGTCGGCAATGACACCTTCTTTCATCAGATAGCGAATGTAGTTGTTCGCCACCAACCAGGCGTCTGGATACTTCTGCAACAAAGAGGAGTCAAGAAGCCAAGACTGGCTTTTGTACGCACAGTAGATAATTTTCGGAGTCGCAGGACCGCCCGCGGGCGTCCCTCCCGGCGCGCCTACGACAAAGGCTCCCAACGTCAAGAAAAGTGCGGCAGCCAAACCCAATACTCCAAACGTTTTCCAAGTCATACCCGACAACCTCCAAACCCCTCGTTACAAAAGATACTCATGAATCCGAAACCTCGATTTCCCGAAAAGTAGGTGGTTCTTCTTCCACCAACTCCCACGTGGCCTCGCCCTCCTTGTAAGAGTAAGTCACCACGTTGATTTTTCTGGCCTTGAACGGAATTCCTTCAAAAATCTCCGGCAAGCCTTGGCATTCCTCGGGAAAGCCGTCAAAACGCTCCAAGTTCACGCGCAAGGAACTAACCAGCGTGACTTGGTCTCCTGAAAGCAGTTGGTCGTTGACTTCGTCCACCTGCGCGGCCTTGGTCAAAAGCGCGTGTTCCGCAATGCCCAACTCGTTTTGCAAGTCGCCGCAATCGTACGCAATCAAGTCAAATGGCGTGTCTAGGCTGGAGTCGCCGAAGTGCTCGGCCGGCAGCAAGTCCACGCGAATGGGAACCAAAATAGCCGTGTTGGGCCGGCCAGAGAAGAACAGTTCCGCGCGTCCGGAAACCGAGAATTCCGGCAGGGATTGGCGCGCCGGAGCCTGCAAGTCCGCCAACAACGCATAACCGCCGTCCTTAGTCTGAACCAACTTGACGTAGTCCTGCAAATAGGAAGGTTCAAGACCGCCGAAAGCGGAATCTTGGCCTTGCACGTGAGCATAACCCTGGCGGACGCCCAAGTGCGTACCCAAACCCAGCACCGAGGTGAACTCATTGGACAAAGGCAAAGCATACAAGGAAACGGGGTTGTCAATAGACAATTGCATTTGGACGTCGCCGAACGGCTGGTCCTCGTCCACCGCAAACGTGACAGCGCCGGTGGACTTGGACGCCAAGTACTCTTTCGCAGAAACAATGCGGGCTGCGGGATCACCGTCTCCGTTCAGAATACGGCTGAAGGCATCCGAAACCTGGTTCGCCTCATCGTTGGAAACGTTGTCCGGCAAGGTCTTCAGCAATTGCACCAATTCCGCGAATTGCTCCGTGTACTGGTTCAACCACATCTTAGCATTCAAAACAAAAATGTGGTACACGCCCCGGTCACGTCCAGCCGTTGACTTCAAAACAATGCTGTGAGCCGCGTTCTGACCGGAACCCAAGTCAACGAGGCGAAGAACGATGGGGTCGTCCTCCAGAACGTCGACATCTTTTGAAAGCCCCAGTTGCGAAGCCGAGGAAGCCAGCGACTTGGGAACAACCGTGATGATGCCCACGCTCACCGTGGACTCACCCAAATTCTCAACTACCGACGTATGCGTCTTGCCGTCCTCGGAAACGTGTCGTTCAAGCGAAACCGTGGAACCCTCATACGAAATGCGCGTTGGGGTTCCGGAAAGCGTCTGGTCGGAAACAGCCAAAGGGGTTGGAGAGGCAGAACCGCCTAAATCGCGGACCGGAGCGGAAGAAGTGGAAGAAAGATACCATAAGGCGCCAGCAACGAAAACAATGGCCAAGACGACCCAGTGAAGCCGGGAAAGACCCCTGAAAGCCATGACTCTTAGTAGAACAAGCCGGTTATTTAAACACTGCGGGCCGCGAGTACACCCCGCAGTAGCAACAAAAAGCCAAAGAAAAACGCTTGAAAACTATCGGGCCACAGCCAAGCAACGCAGAAGCCCGGTTGTGACGGTGTCCTTCTGGAACTTCAATCCCGAAAGGTACGCGGCGAAGAACTCCGGGGACTTGGCGAACAAAAGAATCCGCAACGGAGTAATAGGACCGGAAACCAAAAAGGTTAAGAATTACAAATTGTAATAAAATGCCATGTTGTACGTTGCGGATGCAACGTTCCTCACGTTCATGGCCGAAATTGACGTCCAGGCACTGGGAATCGTCCGCCCCGCCAGCATCCAGGCGGTATTGGACGAGGCGCGACACAACCTGAAAGACGAAATCAAAAGCGTCAGGATGGCGGAATGCGTGGCCATCCTTGAAAGCAAAGCCGCCAAGACGGATTCCGCGTTTCGCAACCTCTCGCCCGTCGATGCAAGCCTCCTGGAAACGTGCACGCAACGCAAACGGGAATGCGTTCTGGTCACCGACGACGGGCTTTTGATGGCGGCGGCAAGAAATCGGCACATCGCCGTTCTTTCCACGCCGGCATTCATCGAATTTCTGGCGAAAAAAGATGTGGTGGAACGACGGACGGCGGTTGCGTGGCTGGAAAAACTTTCCGTCACGTACCCGAGGACAAAAAAAGTCGAAACCGCGTTGAAGAACTTGGAGGGAATCAAATCATGACAAAATACATTCACTTGGGCTTGCCCAAGGAAGCCGTGGACGTGCTGGACGCCAAAGCCAAGCAAAACTACCTCAAACGCGTGGATGTGGCCCGCCAATACCTCCTCAAGGCGCTCCTGGATGAAACCGTGGCTGACCTCCGGAAAAAAGGATACTCGATTCGAAAAATTGCGGAGAGCCTCAACGTCTCCACGCGCCAAGTCCTGGAAGCCCTCAGAAACACGGGCGTTGACGAAGCGCTTTACGGAGAGGACGACGAGGAGGAAAAAACGCTCGCCCGGCTACTCAAAGGAAAGTAGGGAAAGAAACAAACCGCGTTGGCAGTGCAACCACGGCAAAAACAGATCGAAGAAAAGACTAAGCCGTTTTCCAAGCCTCTGCAAAGCAACCGAAAAGCAATTGCCAACAGGTACTTGACGCCGACGGAAATCAACGGGCCACGCACCGCAGCAACCCGGCCGTGACGGCGTCTTTCTTGAACTTCAACCCCGTCAAGTACGCGGCGAAAAACTCCGGGGACTTGGCGAAAAACGAGGCAAGCCAGCCGTGGCTTGTCAGCCCTTTTTCGGATGGACAATTCGCCGAAACATTAATATGTGATACAAAGTATTACATTGGATGTGGAGGTGGGTTGCCGTGGCGCATGAATCCGTCATTCACGTTCGCGTGGAGCCTGAAACGGAGAAGAAACTCGAGATATTGGCCAAAGGCAAACGGCAGGTTCGTTCGGCCATCGTACGGAAAGCCGTCGAAGAATATTACGCGCGGGAGCAGTCGCTGAACGAAATGAAGAAAATCGTTGCGAAAAAATTTGCGGAAGGCCAAATCCTCTTTGACGACTTGGTGCGAGTGCTGGGATACGAGGAAGCTCGTAAAGTCGCCTTTTTCGTTTCCACGGCCAAAAAGTCGTTTGAACAAGGCTTGGGATAAACCGGCATGGCACTAAAAACAGCGGCGGGGGACACTTCGGCCCTGGTTTCCCTGGAACTTGCTGGCGCTCTGACACCCTCGTTTTCCATCGTCTCCTGGAAGATTGCAAGGGCCGTGGTTGACGAGCTCAAGGAATTGGCTGGTTTTGACGACCGAGTCGGTCAAGCAGCCAAAAAAATCCTCGCCTTAATCAAGTCGGGAAAAATGGATGCGGCCCCCGTCCGAGTTTTGCCGTCGGTGACGGGACTTGTGGACGTGGGCGAAGCAAGCGCATTCACACTGTGCATTCGGGAAAAAATTCCACTGCTGGTATGCGATGACGTGGAAGCCGGCTACAGACTGGACGGCTTGGCCCAAGCCGAGGGCATCCGCATCGTGATTAGTGCGGCCGTGATCGTGGAATTGGTCAAGCAAGGCACGTGGTCAAAAAACCAAGGCAATGACGCGATTTTAAGAATGATTGATTCGCGGGGCTGGCAAGACGGTGTATTGGAATACCTTTGCCGAAAGCACCTGAAAGACGAATAGCCAAAGAGTCAATGACGCGGCGTCGCGAGGCACCGCAGCAACCCAACCGTCACAACGTCTTTCTGGAACTTCAACCCCGAAAGGTACGCGGCGAAGAACCCTGGGGATTTCGCGAAAAACGCGGAGAGCTTGTGGTACCGCTTGTCAAACTTCTGCAAGAATGCGCCGGCTTTGGCCCGCAGTTTCTTGGAGTCGCCGTGCGCCAAGACCATGGACAAAACAAACGAGTGCAGAATGCGCTGGGTCCAGCCTTTGGCAAATCGGGAAGGCTTCAAAACGGAAAACATGAATTTCTCGAAGGCGTCCGCGTCGTGCCACGCGTTGGCCGGAGCCGAGACCTTGTTTTTGATGTACTTGAGTTGGCCCAACAACATGGCTTGCGCGATGAGGCGCTGGCGCAGAACCGGATCGTTCTTGGACGCGGAAACGACTTTTTTCAAGGAAGTCAAAAGAGAGGCCAAAACAAATCACCGGGGAAGCGGGCCATTAAACCCGAGCCAAACCAAGTATCGGGCCAAGTCGTGCGCCAAGGCACGGGATTGGGGCCAGTTCATGTGCAGAACCGGCAGCATCCGATGCACGCTCATCTCTTGAATGTGTGGCGCGAGATTCGTGTCGTGGAGGTGATGGCGCAAAAGTTGTGTCAAGTCTTCCCGCCGCCATTGCTCCTGTTGCGAAACATGCGTGACCAAACCGTGAAGCAGGCGGCGACCCAACTGCTCCTTAAAAGGACTGTTTGTAGGCAGTGCGTGGTATACCCCAACGACATTTTGGTAATACTCACGCACGCGTTCGTCCGTCATTGACGGAGTTGGCGGGACCGGGCGCTCGTGAAGAAACGTGCGCAGGGCAGGATCACCCCAAACATGTTGGACAACGTCGAGGCGGGCCGACCGATGCGGAACATGAGCATAGTAGGCCAGAAGAGAACCAAGATGACGTTCAAATTCGTGTTCCGGCGTATGCGGTTGCGCCAAGGGCGCCGGGGCATTGGGGTCAATGGCTTGCGCTTGTTGGGGGCCGTGGTCGTGGGTGGGCGTGGACTCCGGCAACGCGATTTGTGACTGGAGTGGCAACGCGCGTTGAGGACCTGGAAACGCGCGGAGCGGCAAAGGAAGAGCGGCTCGTCTTGAGTCCAACGGGAATGCCCGGCGTTGGGGCGGCTGGACGCGGAAGTCCGCGTCAACGATGAGCGGTTCAATGACTTGCTGTTCCGGCGGCTGGGGTCCGGCTTGCGGAGGCGCATCGCGTCTGCGCCGGCGTTGTCGGCCTCCTTCCACTCGGATTCGGTTGCGGCCACTGGAAAGCGGGTTCAATGCATCTTGAATTTTGTTCGAGTCGGTGATTTTGTTCGCGTCACTAATGCTGGCGTTGCCAAAATTGCTGGGATTGAATTGCGGATTGAATTCGTTGACTGGGTTGTTTTGGATGTTGATGTTGATGGGCGGAACGCCTGAACGGTGACCGCCCCCTCCATCGCCTCCGCCGGGTCCGCCGCCTCCCGGCGGGCGGCCGCCGTGCTCTTGGGTTTGTGGCCACAAATTCACGACATCGGGTATCAAGTCTAGCACGTCGTGCCATTCCGAACGATGGTCCAAACCCAGGCCGGATGCAAATGCGTGGTGAGCTTCGCCGCGCAGCACGTTGATTAATTCGGAAATGTTCTCATGCCAATCATTCCCTAATTGGCTGGCTACGAAAGCGCCTGCGGTGGGGTGATGGTAGATGCGTTCTGCAAGCAAAGCGGCCAGCACATGGGAGCGCTCAATGGGGTTGGCTTGAGCACGGGGCAAGTCGGGTCTGCCGGGAAGCTTGCGGTACGCGACTTGACCATGTACAACGCCCTGACCGCCTTGGACTCCGCAAGGAAGAAGAAAAGGCATGCCGTCAAAAAAGCTATGGATTTTCTCGTGTTCCATTTGATGAATGCTTTGACCTGGACGGGGCGAAGAATCGGACAACCGAATGACAACACGTTCATTGGGGTCTGGCGGGCGTTCCGGTGGGCGTTCGGGTTCAGCGGGATGGGCTGCAGCACGCCGACGACGGCCACCGTGTTCCGACATGTCAACACACTGGCATTTCCCGCTTAAATACCCTTTTCAAGGGACGAAGAAAGAGGTCAGCATTGGGCGGTCTGCAACACGTAGTCGGCCAACGCCACGTCGTCGGAAAGCGAGTCGGGAATCACGGCGGTAAAGTACAGTCGATACCCTGGACAGGGAATCACGCCCAAAACAAGGGTCTCGGATTCCAAGAGTTCGTCTCCAGGCAAGACGGCTTGCAGGCGCAACGCGGTTTTTCCGTTCACGTTGACTTGGTCTTCGCGAACGGGTTTGGCTTCAAGCTCGACGGCAATCTCGCGCAGGTCTTTGAACGAAAGCGTTTCATTGGTGGTCTTGAACAAGTAGTCTTCGGAAAAACCGGATGGGCTTGAAGCGAAAAAGTGGACGTGTTCGCCGGGAATGGCGTCCACAATGTATCCAATGGGGTGGCGCACGGAAAAACCAAGCTCCGAATCGATGTATTGGATGGTCAAGGGCTCGTACGTCGCCACGGATTCTGGGGAAAGCGGCTTGGTTGAAGGCCCCGTCAACGCGTTGAACCCCAACGACTGGCCGAAGCCAAGCACCCACAACGCCAAAACGCCGCCCAACAAAACCAACACCAAAACCCACTTGTTCATGCTTCAGCGTCCCTCCGTGGTGCCGGCGCGAAGCGCGGTCTCGGCTTGCTGGGCTTTGGCCAGAAGCGCTGAACCCGTGGTGTCGTGCTCTAGCTTGAAGGCGTTGATGGCGTCCTGTGCGAGTTTCTTGACGGCGTCACGCTTGTCCGCCGGGAACGCGGCCCTGGAATTTTGGTCGTTCATGTCGGAAATGATGGCTTTTGCCACCTCGATTTGGGCGGTGCGGGTGGCCGTCTTGGGGTCAGTCACGTCCGCCTGATACTGGGAAAAGCCGGCGGCAGAAATGGGGTCAAACTGGACTCTGGCCGACGTCATGTAGGGTTTGTTCACCGGCTTTTCTTTGGGAATGAACAAGGAATTCAAGTACTCGGGATCAGTTGGAGCGGCATCATTAAAGCCGACCACCAACGCGTACGACGTCACCTTGCCGTTGGACCACTTCAAGAGACGCATGCACAACGGGGAAGAACCGCAAAGCTGTTGCGGCGACAGCACGTTGGATGCCGGGGGCTTGCAATCCAAGCTGGTGGAACCCGCGATGCCTTTCACGCAAATGCTTTCCGCCGTGTATTTTCCGTCTTCGGCGTGCAAGGCAATGACGTGGCCGTCGCGACCGGCATCCACTTCCACTTGCACCGGCCGGAAATCCGTGTTGAACAAAAAGCTGGTTAGGAAAGCGGTGACGAACGACACGCCGCGGAAGATGCGCATGTGGCGTTCGGCCTCCAACAATTGCCTTGCCGCCTTGAGTTCGTCGGGCGTCAGATCGGCGAACTGAGTGGGGCGGATTGAAGTGTGGGCGCCAGTAATGTCGTTGACTTGGTGCATCTGGAAGAGCCGCCGGAAGCGTTCGACGCCGTCGTCTAGGCCTTGGAACGAGGGACCTTGAAGCGTCCGCAGGTCGCGGTGAAGTAGTGAACGAAGACCGCCAAAGCCGTTCGGTAGCGGATCCTGGCCAGCAGCGGCCAGCGCTTGATCAATTTGGGTCAATTGAATGCGGCCTCGCTGGAACTCCGTGTAAATGGATGTAGCCACGTCCCTTGGCGCCGCTCCCGGAGGCACACCCAATGCGTTCAAAAACGTGTTGTACTGCACGGCAGTGAACCGGTTGGTTGGTGCCGCCGGATCGTGGAATGGAATGCGCGACTCCAAATCCATGAGATCAATTGGGCGAACGCCAAAAAACCAAGGAGACGCGCGAGCGGAACGGGGCAACGGAAGCAACGCATCGGAACCCTCCGACGTCAATTCAGTCAACAATTGCCTTGCAAAAGGTGCGTCACGGCCGAAAAGTCGGGCGTCGTTGCCCGCCAGTGCAGTGCGTAGACTGGCTTCACTGGACAACTGAGTTCTCGTAAAGTACGAATTCAGTCCTGGACGCGTGAACAAATTGTGCTGAGAGGAAAACGGAAGATCTCGAATGAACTCTGCGAGCCGCGCATGACGTCCGGTGGCATCCGGCGTAGTCAAACCCAGACCTTGGATGATCTGGTTTCGGGTGTACACCGCGTTCTGCGGGTTGCTGTCGATGAATGACTCTGCCAAGTAATTGAGAATCTCCTGCTCCTGGACTGGACCCGGACCCCCTGCCTCAAGCAAATCACGCAAATGGTTGACTTGCCCGTCATCCATGGCCGCCAGGGCGCGAACCAATCGGCTGTTCTGGAACGCGCCACGTACGTCGCCACCGCCTGCATCGTACAACGCACGGATGGCGTCGGCCGACGCGCGCCGGTTGTAGATGCCTTGTGCTTCGAGTTGCCGGTTCAAAAGTTCCACTTGCGCGCGGCGGTGCGCCGGCGAGCCACGCACTTGGGCATACGGCGCCATGTTGAAGACGAACCGGCGCGTGGCACCCAGTTCCCGCTCCAACGCTGTTGGCGAAGCAAATTGGCGGACGATGAACGTCACAGGCATGGCCGGCACCGGCGGCGCCTCCTGCAAGCCAGCGGCTTCCTCCAGTCCAGCCAAAACTCCGGCGCCCAGCAATCCTTCCAGGAAGAAGGACGCCACGGCGGATGACCCAGCCGACAGCTGGGATGAGGCCTGTGCGGCCTGGATTTGGGGCCTCAAAAGCCGCCAATTTCCGAAGAACGGCATGCCGGTTTCCACGATGCCAGACAACACAGACCCCGTGCAGACATCCAGCGCGCGGCATGAGGCGGCCGAGCGTCCTTGGAAGACTTCCGCCCCAGCGCCAGCCAAGCAACCCGAGTACGCGGAAATGAGGCGGTAATTGCTGGCAATGGCGCGCGACCAAGCCAGAGGCGCCACGGCGCCGCCTGCGCCGCTGGCCACGTACGCGGTTTGCGCGGCAAACAAGGCCACCGACGTGCCTAGAATGGTGGAGTAAGCGCCAAAACCGGTGCGCCAGCAGAATCCTGCGTCCTCGTAGGGTTTCGCGGGGCACGCCGTGTACGCCAAGCCGCTTCCAAGGCGGGGACACAACTTGACTTTCTTTTCTTGCACGTTCACGTTGTAAAGCGCGTGGTAAAGCGCTTTGACTGTAGCCTCGTCTTTCTCATTCGTCTCCACGCCGTATTGGCCGAGTACGCCTTGCCGCACGCGGCCCACGCTTTCCAACACGTCTTTCAGCCGGCTTTCGGACTTGTCGTTGAACGCGGCTTGGGGAATGGCCGCCAAAGCGGAAAAGGTTTTTCGCGAGAAGGCGGAGCGGATGGCGTTGACCACGCCGTGGCCGAGTTGGTTGCCGGTGTACGCCGACATGCCGCCGTCATCCTGAGCTGTAAGCAGTGCGGCGTTGGCCAAATTCTCTTCACAGGAAACGATTTTGTTGACGCGGAACTCCACGCGCATGGATTTCTTCCAAGCCTCCGGAGTGGCGGCCCCGGAGCCGCACATGGGGTTCAATACGGCTTCGACTTGGTAGATTCCGCAGCCTTTGAACAAAACGTCGCTTCCATCCGATGCCTTGATTTCCACGGTGGACACGTCGCCGCCGAAGACTTGCGCCTGGATTTCGTTGCGAAGGGACGAAACGGCGCTGGAGGACTCGTCGCCGGTCAACTGAACGTTGGCCAACTGGAGCACCATGGATTTGCGGTACGTGGAGAGGCCTTGAAGCGAGTCACAGAACTTGGAAAGCGACTGAATGGTGGGCGCTCCACCTTCGCCATCGGTTTTTTGTTTCACGATTTTCTGGAACGCGTCGGCAAACGAGTACAGGGCTTCCTGGCCCCGGCTGAAGGTGCAGAAGTACGACTTGCAGAACCTAAAGTCGCGGACGTTCTGGATGGCGGCAGCCAATTCTTCCTTTTGTTTCTTTTTCTCTTCGTCTGTCTGGGGCGCTGGGGAAGGGGAGGGAATGGAAGTTGGAGTGGGTGACGCCTGGCCCAACAGCGGTTGTTGCTCGGCGAACTCCAACTTTTCAGAACCGGCTTGCTGCAAGACCTTGGCTTTCTCGGCAAGCGACGAGTCCTTGGGCGAGAAGAAGGGAAAGACTTGGCCGATGGGGGACGCTTGATACAATTTGGAGACGGACGAGTCAGGCTGGAAAACTTCCACGTGCACGGTCTTGGTCCTGGCAAAGGCGGCGCCGGAAAAGTCCAAAATCATGGACCCCGCCCCCGGTTTAACCGACGTGCATTTCACGATGCGCACGTCGCCGGGGTTGATGCGGTGGCCCACCTGCAACCCGGCCAAAACCTGGCCGCTGGAGTCAAGGATTTGGCATGAAACCAGTCCCGCGCCGTCGCCGGAGATTTTGCTTAATTCAATGGGGTTTTCCTCGTTGTTGATTACGGCAAAGTACCGGTAATGGCCCGTATTCTTGTAGAACAATCCCTCGGGGTTGAAGTCACCGAGTTTCGCCAGTTCTTCGGCGTCGTAGTTCACCGAAAAAGTCGCCAAATCCTGGAATTGCTCCTGGTCTTTGATGAGTTGGCAGTCCTCGGCCTTGGCGTCAAAGCGGACGATAACGGGCATGCGGTGGTTCTGGCTTTCGGAAATCGCGTCGCCGTTCAAATCCGTCAAGGAAAACACGTAGGCGCCGTTCATGGCCACGCCGTCGAACTCGGACTTGATGCACTGGTTTTGGATGACCATGTCATCCGGCAATTCCAGTTTCACGACGAACACGTGTTGGCGGGGTTCTTCCGACGGCGCGCGGCCCTCCAAACGGAGTTTCTGTTTTTGGCCGAACACGCCTGGACTTTGAAGGAACGCGTGGTCCGTGTCGGTGCGCAGAATCGACGTCAAATACGTCCGGTACCGTTGGTCAAGCGAAGCGTCGGCCTCCGAGGACACGCCGTCCAAGTTCACGGCCTGCGTGCCGGAGTTGATCAACACCAGCTCGCGGGACTCGGATTTCTTGAAGTTCTTGTTGGAAAACGTCACTTCCAGTGGCGCTTTCTCGGTCTTGTCTTTTTCGCGGACCACGACGTCTTCGGCGGTGGCCGTGATGTCCAAGCGACCGGTTCCCTTCTGGCAAACAGGGACGAACAACAATTCGGAGCCGGGCTCCATGACGATGCCGGTGCGGTCGTAGTCCGGAGGGCCCACGAACGTGACGGGACGGCCCTGGCGCTCCATCGTCATTTTCTTGGTACTTCCCAAGGAAGTCGACGTGACGCCTTCGGGTTTGAGAGTCACCGGAGTCAACACTTCAAAATCCATTTCCCGTTGGTCTTTGGACAAACCCAGAATCGCGCGTTCGGGAACGGAAACCAGGGATTTCTCGTTGAAGCCCACGCGCATGGTTTTGAGCGTCTCCGTCACGTCTTTGCCTTGCTCGTCCTTGAGGCACGCCACAAACTCAATGGTTCCCTTGACGGTCACCTGCTTTTCTTCGGAAGCAGACAAGTCGCCAAGCACTTCGGCGGAATCGGGAAAAGTGATCTTGCGGATGGCAGGCGTCTCCAGCACGTCAGCGGTTCCCAGAGCGGAATCCGACACGTGGAACGTGAGTTTGGACGTCTCGTCGCACCGAGGCAAAACGACTTCATAGCGTCCGGCTTTCTTGGACAGCGACGCGCCTTGCGGAATCAAGAACGACACCGATTGCTCGTGTTCGTACGAGAACGAGCACTTAGCCAAAGAAGCGGGGTCCACTGGAATGCGCGCCGACGCGCCGGAAAGATACGTCAAACTATTCTCGCGCACCACGCGCACGACGTTTTGAGAGGAAGTCTTGGTCACCGACGGCTTCCAGGACGCCTCGACAGTCGCTTTCTCGTTGACTTTCAACCCCCAAAGCCCGCCTTCGGTTTGAAAAGGCACCGGCTCGCCTTGAACAGTCAAGGAATACGGTACCGGCATGGTCAACGTAAACGCCTCGGAAACGTCGCGGTTTTCCACTTGCGCCACGCGATGCCGTGAAACAAACAACGCCGCATCCGCCGGCAGGCGCACCTGCGAAGGATTGTTTTGAAGGGAACTTGGGTTAATCAAAATCGCGGCTTGGTCCCCGAAGGCCAAGCGCTCGCCGCCCGGCAACTGGATGGCCTTGATGTTGTACAAATTCTCCGTGGATTGCCGCGACGAAAGATAATCGTAGGTGGAGGCCTGCTTGGGCAACTTGCGTTCCACGGTTCCGGCTGGCAAGTCCAACACCGCGTCCGCCGGCAAATGCACTTCCACGGAGTCCGCAGGCAGCAAGTTGGCGTACGCGTCGTAGTTGAACGGCACGCGGCGGAACGTGACGGGCGAAAGCGGTGGAATGACAACTTCGTTGGAGGCTTGGCGCGTCAACTGCGGCAGGGCGGATTGGACTCCCGGCGGCAAAATGATTTGGGCGTTCTCAATCGTGATGATGGTTTGGCCTCCGCCGAACGGCTGGCGGTCCGCGTCATCCGGAATGCTTAAAACGACTTGGACGGGGAACCGGACCGTCCAACCGCCTTCCGGAAGCGGTTGCACCAAGGACCGGTCCAACATGAAGCCGGTGGAGGGCGGCACCTGCGCTTCCACGGGTGTCACGGAAGCCCCGGATTCAAACCACATCAATTGCCCGCCGGGCAACAAAACGGCCGTCGAGCCGTCGGGGTTTACTTTGGTCTTCACCACGCTTTGGAACATCATTCGGGCGTCCACGGGAAGCGTGACGCGGTAGCCGTTGGGAGGCGCGCACACGAGACTTGACGTCAGAACGTCGACGTTGATTTGCGCGGTTTTCTTGGACGTGATGCCTTGGAAGGACGCATAAACCGTCATGGCTCCCTGGCGTTGCACGTCGTCGCTGAAGCAATTGAGTTCGTTGGGAGTGGACGCGCGCACGGTGAACACGTCTTCTTGGTTGGAAGGAATCACCAAGGACGCGGGTTGAACGGAAAGCCCCCCCAGCGTTTGTTCCACGTTGAAGACCAACGGGTACGGCCCGTTGTTGGACACCGTGACCTCCTGCGATTCCGCCTTGGTGCGCGGCGGCTCCAAGGAATACGACAAGGAATCCGGGGACAAAAGCCACACGTCATCCAGGCTTTGCTGGCTTTGCGTGGCTTGGACTTGGAAGCGGACTTCCTGGGCGTCGGAAAAGCCTTTGGCCGTTGAACGAATGCGCACGATGCCTCGCACGTCCTCGGTCAGCGCCCCGGAGCGGCGCGCGACTTGCATGACTTCTTCCTTCAAAGAAGCCAACACGTCAAAGGAACCCGATTCGTGGCCCTTCAAGCGAAGAGACGACGTGGACACGTCAACGTCCGTCAACTCCCCGCCGGACTCCACGTTCACGGAAACGGCGAGGCGAAGGGCGTCGCCCAACAAGTTCGTCACTTGAACCGGAGCCGATTGTTTTTCGCGGGAATCCACAGACAACGACACCAGACTCGGCGAGACCTCCAAAACAAAATCCGGGGCCTCCACGGAAAGCGAGCCGCGGAACACCTTGAACCCCTCTTTCCGCACTTCAAAGGAAACCGGCTGCAAGGACTCCGGTTGAAGGGATTCCACGACGTACTGGCCTACTTGACTGGACGGGTTGGCCTCCGCATCGCCTAGAACAACCAACGCGTCGGAAACCGGCTCGCCAAAGCCGTCCTTGACGGAAAACGTCACGGCACTTTGCTCCAACGCCAACACCTTGCTGGGCCGAACCGACACGACCAACGCGGGCTGCGTCTTGGCGAAAACATGAAGGAACGCGTCACCCTCGAACAGAACCGCGTTGTCCGAGGCCACGGCAAAGCCAATGGAGGCATCCTCCGCCAGGCGGCGCGCCTCAAATTGAATGCGGACTTCAGAACGGCCGGCTGGAATGCGAATGGTTGAGGACTCGTTGGAACGGATTTGAAGCGACGACGTCTCGGTGCGGCCGGAAAGCAGAACCAATCCCGGCGACGCGTCCAACCGAATTTCACCCGGTTTTTCCAAGCCCACCACGTTGAAAACCAATTCCGCCGGCTCGCCCAACGGCAACTCCAATTCCCTGTGCGTTCTGCCACCAAACTCGAAGTAGTGCTGTACGCAAAGGTTTTCCGCGCACGTGCCCTGGAACCGAATCGAAAGCGAACCGCTTTGCTTGACGCCCTCCAACGGGTCGCGCAAAGCTTCAACGGG
Organism: Microcaldota archaeon; assembly: GCA_016207165.1. Lineage (GTDB taxonomy): Archaea > Micrarchaeota > Micrarchaeia > Norongarragalinales > Norongarragalinaceae > JACPGT01. The sequence continues at coordinate 102,894 of JACQQD010000008.1, read as the reverse complement.
AGTGAAAAACGCCGATCGGTGCGACAAGACCACGTCGCCCTCGCGACTTGTTTTGAAGCGCACGGTGAGTTGCTTGGAGCCGTTAAAGGAAGGATACTCGAACAAAACAGACGACGCGTCATCCACCTCGAAAACGGCTTGCTCCGTGACCGTTACGAAACCCGACAGGGTTTCGGAGCGAAGCGACTTGAAGCCGAAGGAACCCACCGCGTTAAAGGCCAGGGACCGCTTGTCGCCGGGATTCAACGACAGGCTTTGTCCGTCGTCAAACGCCAACACGTGCGTGGCGTTGTCCTCGTTGGAGAAAACGACTTGACCGCCGGCCGGCACGTCCACGGTGGCTGGAAACAACCCTTCGGGGGTAATGGCGACTTCCTGGGACGCGAACTGTTCCTGGAAATCGTTCTGCCCGCCTTTCGTCACCCGCGCTTTTTGGGACTGGCCGCCAAGCAACACGGCGCCGCCTTGAATTGAAATGAACGCCTCGGCCTTGGAAAACGACACGTTGGGCTGGAAAATGGTGTAACGCGCCTCGTACGACGTCACCGGATCCAGGAAATTGACTTTCCTTCCCGCCGAATCAAAAACACCGTCAAACGACAACTTGACGTCGCGGGCCACCGACGCCGACACCAATTCCACAGGCACGACTTGCATGCCGGGGTACACCGAAAACGCGGCGGACTCAAAGGACTCAAAGCCGTTGGCAGTCGCACTTAAAACCGCGTCATCGCTTTCCAACGACTTCAACAAACACGCGCCATCGGCCGCCGTAGTGCACGACCCGTCTGCCACCACGACTTTCGCACCGCGAATGGGCGAGGAACTGAATTTGTCCGTCACGCGGACCGGCACGTCAACTGCCACCGGCTCAAACTGGACCGTCGCCCGCGTCTCGTTGGATTGGTTCAAAGGCACGACCAACACCGGACTGCTTTGCGCCACGCGCGGACCCAAAACGGCTTGCGCCACAGCCAACCCCAGCGGCACGTCGTCAAAGACTTGCTCGCCATCGGTTCCGGAAAGCCGGGGCGGGATTCCAAGCGGCTTTTGGCCTTCGGACAACAATTGCACCGCGGCGCCGGAGACCTCCAAACCGTTGCGGTCCAACACCAACACGCGCACGCGCCCCGAATTGTTCGCCGACGCGCGTTCCAACACCACGGCATTGTCGCGCTGCAAGGACTCCACGCGTTTGGGCAGGAAACCGGACTTGTAGACTTCCGCCGACAAATCCGAAAGAGAAGAAACGTCGAATTGAGCGACGCCGTCCGACGCGAACACGTCCTCCTTCAAGAGCCCTTTCTCAAAAAGCCGCACAATCGGCGAAAACACCGGGTTACCCGCCGAATCCCGCACGCGAATCGTCACTCCCGCCGTGGCCGCAACCCCCTTCTGCAATTCCACGACCACGACTTCCTCGAGGCGCGACGCGTTGAAGTTCCGCACGCCCTCCGCAAAGCCCTCCTTGGACACCAAAACCGTCACGTTCGCGCCCAACGGCACTCCCACAGGAACAATCGAGCCGTCTTGCGAGGACTCGCGAACCGCCAACACCTGATCCCCGGAAACGATGCGAACCGACGCGTTTTCAACCGGCACTTCCTCCAAGCCCTGCTGGAACACGTTGACGTGGACCTGGCTTTGCGTGGGCTTGTCTTTTTCCTGGAGAATCAGTTCCACGAACACGGCGTCCCGCGCCACGGTGACGTCCTGTTCCGCCGGCAAAAACCCGTCGCTTTCCGCCACCACGCGGTACGTGTTCTCCGGAGCCACGGCAAACGGATTGCTCGTCACGCCGGACGCCATGTCAACCAAGCCGTCCTTAGAATCAAACACGCGAATCGTCGCCTCCGCAGCATTGCGCACATCCACGGTCAAAACCACGCTTTGCCGCGTGGAAACCTCCGAAAACACGGTGCCCGTGGCCACTTGACCGGCCTTCACGACGACGTCAAACGCCGGTTCCTTCAAAACCACTTGACTGGAGAACGCCTGCACGCGAATGGTGCCCGCCGGCACGTCGCTAAACGCCGCCAAGCCCCCCGCATTCGTCGCAACCTCTTTTTTGAAGCCGTTAGGCCCCACCAGCGACACGGAAACGCCTTCCAAAACTTGCCCGTCCTGGCTTTGGGCGTAAATCTTTACGGTTCCCGTGGACGGCGCCTGGCTTAACAGCACGAACGCCGCGGCACCCAAAACCAGAATCGGAATGAGAAGCAGCACAAAGGAAGGAATCCCTTTTTCCTCCAACGCCTCCGCCCACGACCGAAACGGCAAGCCGTGCTCGTCAGCGAAATCCAAAAACGAGTCGAAAACCATTGCAAAAAGAAGGCGTCAAACGGATAAAAAGGCGTTAGCCAGCCGTCTAACTCAGAATCCAGCAAAAGAAGATCCACGTGGAGCTTCGCGTCTTTGGCAAGCATTCGGTCCAACATCACCAACACGGCACCTCCCACGGCATGTTGACGGTCACGCATCCGGCCCGCTGAGACCACTTTTGACGAAAAAAAACAGGAAAATTAAATCTTTCGACTATTATCGAAATATTTATATACTAAGGTGCTTAAAATTAGAAAGATGAAAAGAATCGAATGCGCGTGGGCATGGTTGCTTCAGGATGCGTTGAACGGGCGGAGCACCGGCACCCAAGCCGAACTGGCCCGGCGCTCTCCGGCGTCGCTTTCCACCGTCAACGCGGCCCTCAAACCCTTGGAACGCGTCGGCGCCATCCAAATCCGTCCCCGAGGCTTCCACGTCCAGGACGCCAAAAAAATCCTCTGGTACTGGTGCAGCCACCGCAACCTCGAAAAAGACGTCGCGTACAGTACGCGGGCCGGCGCCATGAATCCCCGCGACATCGAGAAAAACATGCCCGCCGGAACGCTTTTCACCGGCTACACGGGATTCAAGCTTCACTTCGGACAAGTCCCCGCCGATTACAGCGAAGTCTACGCGTACGTAGAGGACGCAAACGAAGTCAGAAAGCGTTTTCCGCCGGCCCAAGGCCCAAAAAACTTGTTCGTCATGGAAAAACCTTCGGGAATCCCCGCCGCTAAAAACGCCGTCAGCCTCCCGCACCTCTACGCCGACGTGTGGAACCTGCCCCACTGGTACGCCAAAGACTTTCTGAACGCCTTGGAGGGGAAACTGCATGGAATTCTGGCCTGAAACCGCCACCGACGCGTCCTGGACCGCCCTCCAAAAAATCCAGAAACAATTCGCGTTCACCCTGATTGGCGGCTGGGCCGTGTACTTGTGGACGCGCCAACACAAATCCAAGGACATCGACATCGTCGTCAGCGACGAAACTATTTACCAACTCAAAAAAACGCATCCCATCCAAAAGAACGACCGACTCAAGAAATACGAAATCAAGCACGAATTCTTCGACATCGACATCTACGTGGCGCACTACTCCACGCTGACGTTGCCTCCGACTACCATCACCCGCCACGCCCAAAAAATCGAGGGCTTTTCTGTGGCCTCACCCGAAACCCTCCTCATCCTAAAGCTTGGCGCCTGGCGAGACCGGAAAGACTCCGTCAAAGGCCGCAAAGACGAAATCGACATCCTCACGCTCTTGATGCACGCGCCCTTTGACCTTCAAACCTACAAAAAACAATTGAAGAAAAACGGGCTCGACGATTTCCAAAGAGACTTGGTTTCCCTCGTGAAAACCTTTGACCCCGACGACCTGAAATACGTCGGCCAAAACGTGCACTCCTTCAAGAAATTCAAGGCCCAATCCCTCGAAAAAATCAAAAAACAGAGCGCCTGACCACCCTTCCCAAAAAACGAGCTCCGCACCCAGGAAATTCAGCCGGCAAGCCGTGCTCGTCAGCGAAATCCGAAAACCCGTCCAACCCCGTCATCCAAAACCAGGACTCTAACCGGGTTTGGCTTGAACTACAGCAACTCCAGGCGGGCCACAAACGCCTGCACCAGTTGGATCGACAAGCACTGCCTGACACGAAAGACCCCAACTGGATCTGGATTCACACCATTCGGAAGTACCAAAACCAAAAGAACTAGTACGAATTTCGTTCGTGCATTTGCATTCATAGTATGGGTGCCAAGTGCAAACACCCTTCGTTGCGAGAGCTAAGCAAGCAGATCTGCCATATTGGGGGCAAGATTGGCTCTCCAAAAGAGTGCAACAAACGTAATTCGCGCTACAAGACGTGCCAGAACCTGCCAATTCCCGTTTGTAAGTTGATTGATCGCAGAGATTCCATTGAACGCACGTACCTGTAGTCCCGGTAGAACCACCCACGCACGCCTGACCTTCAATTGCAGGCTTAGGCGCAGGGGCCCCCGGAGCGGATTCCACTTTGCAACAAAGTTCGCCCCTTGCACAACCTGAAAGCGCCGGTTGGCTAGAACAAGTTACTGCGCCACTTTGAACGCTTGAAGCCGCAACGCATTGATTACCGCCGTCTTTGCAGGCGTTCGCCGTCTGAGGACCCCCGCCACCGGCCTTGGATGAAACCGTGCCCGTGCAACACTTCTTGTTGTTTCCGCCTGAACAACGGTTGTCTAGCAAAGTGGTGGAACACGTTTGCGTGTTGGTGTCAATGCAAACGCCCGCTGGAGTGCCACCCGTGCACAACGAGTCACCCGTCAACCCCGCGGTTCCAGGGCCGCCACCCGTCGGAGGCGGCTGGGGGTTTGCGAGAGCGGGAGGCTCGGTTCCAACAGGAGGCTGTGGCGTTTCAGGCTTTGGTTTCGGCAAGACTTTCACGGTGGCTTCCGCTTCAAACTGGACGTCCTTGTTTTCGGCGTCCTTGCGGTAGACGGTCAGAACGGCTTTGGTGTCGGTTTCCTTGAGTTTTTGCACGGCTTCCTTGCCTTTCGAATCAACGTAAACGATTTTGCGGACCAGGTTCGCACTTTCCGGCAACGCCTTTTTCACGATGACGTCCACCGTTCCAATCTTCAAAGAATACTGGCACTCGTCTTTTTTCGCGCAGGCCTGCTCCAACGAAAACTCCAAGTAAAGTTTTCCAGTCTTCGCATCAACCTCGAGATTGGTTTCAAAGGAGGAGCCCGGCGAGTACAGCTTGTCGATGCGCACGCCCTTGCCTTGTTCCACGGGATTGGCGGGAGGCGTGGCCGCGGTGGACAACTTGAAGTCCGCCGTACACGTGACGGAGAGTTCCAGCGGCGTGCTGGACTTGACCTCGCATTTCTTCTGGTCAAACGCGGCCTTGAGCGGCTTCAAGTCCGTTTCCTCGCGCATCAAGGACTGCAAGACCAGCATCACGGCGGAAGAAAAATCGGGAGTCTTGTCTGCTTGCACTTCAACGGGTTCAGCCGGTGCTGAAGCCGCTCCCGAACCGCCGGAAGCAGGATTCCCAGATGCACCGATGGACTGCAAACCAATAGCATCGCATATGCAGAAAGCGCGTGACTGAGAATCAAGTTCGGCGTTTTGATTTATGCAGATTCCCGGTTGTCCATCCGTGCGAGTACACTGATTCCCTACGTTAATGCCGCTGCAATAATCAGGTCCCGTAAGTTCGGTTAGTCCAGGTCGATTATACAATCCTCCGCAGGGTTGTTCTGCGAATTCAAGGTCCTCAGCGACAGGACTCAACTGAATGGTTGTTTCCGCTTCAGTCTTTGCTGAAGTCGCTTTGGCCACCGGATTGTGGATGGCGATGAACAATTCGCCGGACGCACCGCCCTGGCCTGGAATCAACTTGAGGGTGAAACCGGCGCCCTTGGTGTGCTGGCACGCACCGGTGGACGAAGCCTCGCACCCCGCCGAACTGGTAACCAAAATATCTTCCTTGATGGATGCGTCGCCGCCCCGCTTTTCATTCAAAAACGCGGCAAAACCTTCAAGGTCTTTGGAGGGTTGGACTTGGTCCCCGCCCCGCTGGTAAAACCCGTACTTGTTCATGGTGTACAGCGTCAAGCCGGAAGTGGAGACTTTGGCAGCAGTGGTTGAATCGGTTGCAACTGTACCGGCAGCAGCGGGTGCGGGGGCAGGAGCCGCTTCTTCCAATTGGGTGGAGGACGAGCCACTGGAAGCCAGTTGGTAACAGCTGCCCAGCTTGGTTCCGTCCACGTCACCAACGCGGCTAAAGACTCGCCCGTCTGGCGTATTCACCAGTGAATCATACGTCCCGAAAAGATAGTAAAGGCCACCATCGCAAACGTCGTTTTTTCCTGGGGGAAAAACGTTGTCGGGTTTGACCAACGTAGGGCCGTCAAAGTTCAGTTCCTTGCCGACGACCAAGCCCGAAATCACGCGGTCGGGGCCCGCCACAAAGAATGCGGCTCCAACCAAGACGACGAAGGCGAAACCCAGAAAAACGTTATTGGAGGGCACGGACGAATACCTCGCTTGGAGCCAAGGACACGGTCATGATGTTTTTACCTCGGTGACACTTGGAATTGCGATTTCGTACGTGGCTTCGTTGGAAGTAAATTCATAAACCAATTGACCGGCTGAATCGTACTTAAATCCTTGAATGCGAACACGGACGCTTTCGGAAAGTCCCACCCGGAAAGCCTCTGTCGGCTGCGGGTCGTAGAAAATGTATTCGCTGCTGGCCGTGGCTTGCTTGACTTGGATGTTTACGCTGGGCGGAGTCGTGGATTTCTGGAGCTTGCCGGTTTTGTCGATGTAGTCCAGGTTGATGAGCCAAGTTCCTGTAGCCACAGCATAAAATGACGCAGACGAGTAAGCTTGAACAGACAAGTCGCAGCCAAGGTTGTAGGATTGCGTGTTGGTCTTGCATATTCGCGCGGTCGCGGCTTTTTGCGTTCCAGTCTTTGGATTGTAAATGTTCAAATACAGCACGTCAAACGCATCCTCAATGGAAGTAGAACTCGTAGGAGTTTGGATGCTGAAGCGAATTGCACGCGATAATTCGGAGGGCTCCACGTCGATTTCACCGTCGTATACAACGATGACTGGCTTTCCGGTTGCCGACGCTCCGCCGTTTCCGGTGACTCCGGAACCCGTTGCACCGGGTTGACCTGGAGCCACGCCAGCCGGTCCGACGCCCGCTGTACTTTGGCTACCGGCTTGAGCCTGGGTTTTCTCGACGACGAGGTGGGTCTGGGTTCCGGAGGGTACCGTCACGCTGGTGGTCGTGCCCCAGTTTTTGAGTTTGTAGGTGGTGCTCGCCTTGTCTTTCTCCAGGTACGGGAAGCCGGAGATTTTTTCTTGACCGGAATCGCCGGAGGGCAGTTCCGTGGCGGGCCGCTGGTGGTAGGGCAGCGTCAAGTAGCCGGCTTGAAGGGTTCCAGAGCTGATTCGGTCAATGACAGTAAAGCCGCCTTCTCCGGTGGGGCTGGATTTGCTTAAATCGGCGGTGAAGGTGTACAGTTTGATTCCGCCTTGGGGCCCGGCTTCCTTGATGGGCACGATGATTTTGGGTTGGAGGTTGGATAGGACGGGTTCGCGTTGGCTGAAAACGCCTTGCGAGTACCGTGCGGATTGCATGTATTGTTGTTGGACGGGGTTGAATTGGTTCAATCCCACTTGGCCTTGGAGTTGGAAGGCGTTCAAGATGTCGGAGTTACAGCCGGCGTTCATCCATCCGTCGCCGAAAGCTCCAGTCAGGCTTTGCTGGGTTTGCGGGTTGGATACGTAAGAAGGATAGTAGCCTTGGCCGGGGTAAAAGTTGGATTGGTAGGGGTTGTAGCCTTGCTGGTATGGGTTGACGCCTGCGCCGGGGTAAGAACCCGGATAGCTGCCGGCGCCGCCGGAATAGGGGTTCTGGTAGAAGCCTTGGGGACCGTACACTCCAGGCAATCCCTGCGCGTACGGGTAAATGGGGGCCTGGCCGCTGTTTTGCTGGCAGTATTGGTTGGTGCCTCGAAGCGGGTCCTGGCCCGACCGCACGCAGGCGTCGTACTGGGAGCGCAAAGCCAGGTATTCGCGGAGGGCGTCTTGGAAGGCTTGCTGGTAGATTTGTTGCGTGCCGGACACGGCGTTCTCGTAGGCCAACGTGTCGACATTGGCCACGTATTCCCCGGCAAACGCATCCAAATCATTCCGGATGGCGTCGGTGACTTTTTTGACTTGGTCCGGCGTGCAATAACCGGTGCGCGAGCATTGCAGGAATCCTTCGCCGACAGCTCCAGTGTTGCCCACCACGTCATACCCGTCCAGGCCAGTGGGCGCGTCGACCACCGTGAACTTGAGGTTGACTTTGGTGTTGGAGTTGCCTAAAACCGCGTTGACGTCCGGGGCCTCGGATTTCTTGAAGCGCAAAATCGCCGGCGTGTAGGACGTCGGCGCGATGGTGAGTTTGGAAGGAACGGATTTGCCGGACACGTCCACGCCCAAGCCTTCGGTGGCTTGCAGGTTGTTGACGAAGACCGCGGGTTCTTCGAAGGAATACGAGGCGTCGCCGCGGGCCGCCACCTCGCCGGTGGGCATGGCAATGAAGGCGTACTGGTCGGCTGGCACTTTCTTGGGCGCGACTTGGAAGTTCAAGATGAACTGCGTGCCGGCAATTCCCGATGAAGTCCGAACCGCAACCTGGGCACCCGACTTGGCGGCCTCCGTCAACGACAGGGTCGCCGCGCCGTTTTCGTCCAACGAATAGGCGACGCATTGGGGCGTGGGGCGGAACGTAATCACGTAGGTGCGCGTCTGGCGAGTGAGCAGGGAAGCGCCGGATTGCAGTTGGTTGCGGACGTTGCCCAAGACGCTGTAAAACCCGGATTTCTGGCCGACTTCCTCGACGGAGAAACAGGTTTCCGCGGAGTTGGACAAAAGCACGGTGGTATCAGCGAACAACTGGTTTTCGACGGAGAAAGCCAAGGCGTTGGTGGGCAGAATCGCGTAAACGGGTTTCGTGCACGTCAAGCCGTTTCCGGCGCGTTGGCACTTTCCTGGATCCGTGACCACCACGCCTTGGGGGGTGGCCGCCAAGCGGATGGGAGCGGAAGCGGAGGTGACTTGTTGCGGGTAGTTGGACAGCGTCTGCACGCCGGCGTAATAGCCGAGGTACTTGGCTAAAATGTTTTGGAAGTTGTAAATCGGCGGCTGGCATACTTGGTCCACGGGCTTGCAACACGTTTGGCCATCGGTGCAGACCGCCTGGGAGCCGGGTTGGGGCGTCGGAGTGGGGCCGGTGTAGGGGTTGGGGTACTGGCTTTGAAGGGTGTTGTAATCGGAAGACACAAACCCGGAGGGACAGCGCTGGCCGGAGGGCACGCATTGCCCGCCTTGGGCGGCGCACGTGCCTTGCAGAGTAGCCGGAGGCGTGGGGGACGCGTTGACGGATCCGTCGCCTCCACCCAATTTTTCGCAGTCCGCGGACAGCCAGGCCTCTTGCGTGCCCAGCGCCTGGCCGGATGGCGTTTCCGCGTTGAAGACCAGCAAGCATTGGCCGTTGATTTTCGGGTCGATGATGATGGTCGTGTCTTTGCCGGGTTTGACGTCAAAGGACGCCGAATCGCCGGTGCCGGAACCTAAAACCTGGAGGTTGGCGCAAGCCGTCCCCGAGAAGCTGGCGGCCACGCGCAACTTGGATTCAATGGCCGAGGAAACGCCGAGGCGCGTGGGTTCGTCGCATGAAAGATCAATTAAAGTCGGATCCTGGCTGAAGGACAACGGCTCGTCACTGGAAACGACTAAATCCAATGACGAGGGTGCAAAGCCGTCGCGCTCGACGTCCACGGCGATGGATCCAACGGATTCGGGGCGCAATTGTTCAAAACGATAGGTTCCGTCTTTTCCGCGGCCTTCGGAATTGTCGCCCAACAAGGTCTCCGGCCCGTTGGGGAAACCGTTGAACGCCGAACCCTGGACTTCCTTGAACGTCAACTTCGCGTCGGTGACGGCCTGGCCGTTCTGGGAAAGCACGCTGACGGTCAACGTGTTGCGTTGCTGCGCCAGCAACTCGAGGGGCTGGCCGGCCACGTTGAATTGCCCGGTGCCCTGCACCACGACAAAGCGTTGCGCCTCGACGATGGAGCCGGACGCGTCGCCGAATGCAAAGGAAACGCGGGCGTTCTGAGTGGGAATGATGGGCTTGAACGTGAGGTTGCCTTGGGTGCGCTGGAAGAATGAAAGCGGGATGGTGACTTCCTGGCCGGAAGTGGTGGTAAAGCCGCTGCCGAAATCATAGCCCAAGACTTGAAGCGACGGATCGGTTTTCACGCGCAAGAACGGCGCGTCAAGGGTCGTAAAGGAGCGGATTCCCACGGCGGCGGCAAAGGGTTGATCCAAGTCCACGCGCAACCCGTTGGCCGCGGACGCGGTTTCTGTGTAGAACAACGCCGACAGACACGCGTCATCGTTGCAGGTGCTGCGGCCTTCGGTAATGGGGATGCGGACCGTCACCGTCTGCGCGTAACAGGAATCCAGGGAAGCGGTTTTCTCCAATCCCTCATAACGCGGGTCGTCGGGCTGACGCAAGTAAACGTCGCCGGCCTTGGCGTACACGCGGTACGAGACAACCAGTTCGTCGTCTTTGGTCGCCGATGGGTCCACAAAGACGGTGGCGCGCACCGTCTTGGCACCAAACTCCGTGAAACCGTGTTCCACCCACTTGACCGGCCCGTTTTGGTCACCCAAGTCTTGGGCACAGGAAGGCCCGGGGTTAAAGCCGGTTGCTTTCACGACTTCGGCGGTGGCGGGCTTGCTGTAGTCCACGATGCGCGTTTTCTCTTCCGAAACGTCCGCCAATTCGCCGATGCGCATGTGCGTGCCGGCTTTCTGCGCAGAGGAAGGCAGGTTCGCCGACAACAAGACGTGGTAATAGTCGCCGCGGTTGACTTGAACGTTGAGGTTTTGGTCCAACAGGGAAACGCTTTGGCCGTTGAGATCCTCCAACCGCACGTCCAGAATCCGCAGTTCGTCCGTCAAGGAATTGGGAAGCAAGGAAGCGACTTTGGAAACGGTTTGGTCCGGCAAGACCTGGAACTCCTCTCCGGTCAAGGACCCGTAACCGGACGCGTTGGACACCAAATAGATTTCGCGGTCCGCTGGCACTTCAATGACGCAGGAATTGCCTTCCGTCTGGCAGGAGCCAATCACGCCATCGCCTTGGAACTTGTACGCCGTCACCGTCGCGGGAATTTTCTGTTTGGTCACGGCATCCAAAACCGTGGCGGATACGAAGGCCTGGGCGGGTTGAAGCACCACCGTGATTTCCTTGGGTTCCACGCCAAGTTCCGCGATGTCGCTTTGGCCCTTCTGGGCTCCGAAAACCGCCAACGCTTTTACTCGCTCCAAGGGCAATCCTTCAAAAAGCGCGGAGCCGTCGGACAGGGTTTCCTGGCTGGGCACGCCCAACGCGAATCCGTCGTGCGTGGAAAGAGTCACGGACGCGAAACTGATTGGCGCGCCGGTCTCGTCCTGGACATTGACCGTCAAGGACCCGTGGTTGCCGATTTTCAGGGAAGTCAAAACCAGTTGCGTGAACTCGCCTCCGGTCAGCGCCTTGGAGCGAAGCGGTAAAAAGCCGGAAGCAAAAACGGTGGCGTACACGCGGACGTTGGCCGCCACGTCAAAGGCGACGTCGCCAGAAGAGTCGGTGTACGATTCGCCAATGGCGCGCAAGGGCGGCTGGGAAAAATACAACTTCACCAAGGCATTTTCAACAGGCTTCTTGTCGGCGTCCACGACTTTGAACGACACGCGCTCGAAGTTGGTGCCTCCTGGAGGGACGGGCGTCGCGGGACGCAACTGGATGAAGAACTCGGTAGAACGAGTCGTGGTCTTGACTTCCGAAGAAAAGGACTGGAAGCCGTCGGAAGAAGGGTCAACAGACACGTAGACGTCGGTGCCCAAGTCCACGGCATCCGAGAAGAACGCGACACCCAACGAATCCGTGTAGGCGTCAGTGATGCGCTCGCCGGAAAAACCGTGGAAAAGCACGACTTTGGCGTCCACGCCGTCGCCGTTTTGGTCCAAGACTTCCACGCGGATGCCGGCTTTCTCGCGCGGCGGCGTGGTTCCGCCCCCGCCTCCACCGCCGCCTCCGCCAGTAGTCGAGGACAGAATGGCTTCGCACGAGGACTGGCTGGCAAAACACGACTGCGTGGTGGCCTGGTAGCCATCGCGCGTGACGCGCACGTTGAGGATGTCGGTGGCCGAGGCATAACGCAAGGAAACCTTGCCTTGGGCGTCGGTTTGCGCGGACACCAGTTCCCCGGTCTTGGGATCCGTAAAGCGGACGTCGGCTAAACTCACGGGAAAACCGGAGTCGTCGGAAACAAACAAGAACAGTTCGTTGGCTTTCGCGGACTCCAAGGTGACGCGCACGGAGTCCGCGGCTTTGCCGCCTTCAATGGAAAACGAGTTGGTGTACGGCTTGAAGCCCTCCTCGTTGATGCTGACCGTCAGGCTTTGGCCGTGCGGGATGCCTGAAAAGGTGGCCACGCCCCCCGAAGTTTTTGCCCGCCGAACGTCGTCGCCTACAGCGAGTTGAACGATGACGTTGTCCAACGTGTTTCCTTGCGCGTCCACGACTTGAACCGACAAATTCGCTCCGCCGCCGGAAAGAGCGGAGAACGCCAAAAACGCGGCGCCGCCGATCAACAGCAGTATAATGAGGGAAAAAAGTGGAAAGGAAGGAATGCCGTGGGATTCCACGGGATTGATGAAGAACTCGTAGACCTTGATGCCCCGGTCCTCCAGGGAATCCATGAAGGAGTAATAACCCTCCTCCAGTGACTCATAGAAGCCCATACCAGAACACTAGCTTGGACCAAATATATAAAGCTTCTAAAAACGGTAAGGGCTTTTCCATGAACTGGATGCCGCACGTTGCACTCGCGTTTGCCCTCGCGCACGCGTTCAACGTCGCCGCCGGCGTGGCCTGGACGCTCCCGCTTTTCGCCGTGGTTTTCTTGGGCGCGATTTTGCCGGACGTGGACCACAAAAAAACGCGGATTTTCAAGTTTGCTTTGGTCGCCGTCGCGGCCCTGGTTTTTGCCGCCGCGTACCAAACCATTTCCTTGGACAACCCGGCCCGCGCCGTGGCGGCCGCCTTAGCCGCCGCCCTGGCCGCGATCGCCGTGTCCATCTTGAAGCCCCGGCACCGCGGCATCACGCACCATCCCCTGGCCGCCCTGGTTTTTGGCCTGGCCGCGTATGCGTTGACGCGCGAAATGGGGGTGGCTGCCAACGGCGTGATCGCCTACGCGTCGCACTACCTCTCGGACCGGCTGTTCTAAACGTTTTTATCCGCCTGCGGCTTCACTTTCCTTCATGGGGTTTCTTGACGGACTCAAGGCCGCGTACTTTTCCATTGAGGACCACTACTATGACTTTGCCGAAGGCCTTCAACGCAAAGGCATTCCATTTCTGGATTTCTTCGTCAAGCCCATTGAAGGCGCCGGCATTCCCTCCATGCCGGTGTTTTTGTTGTTGATCGTGGCGATTTCCGCGGGCGCCTTGTTGGTGTTGACGCAGACTACGGGCGTCAAGACGGTCACCATCCAAGTCGACGCCGACGGACAACCCCTGGACGGCGCCCGAATACAACTGTTGCTGGACGGCGAAGTCATCGCCGAAAAGCGGGCGCAAAACGGCGCCGCCGTATTCAGCGACGTGCCGCAACGCGAGTACACGGTGCGCATCCTCCAGGAAGGCTTTGACCCCGCGCGCCGCACGCTGTTGGCGGACCAGACGTCGCTTCGCGTCGACTTGAAAAGCGGGTCGGATGGCTCCAGCATCGGATTTTTGGATCGCAGCCGCCTGCGCGTTATCGTGCAAGACGAGCAAACCAAGCAACCCATTTCGGCCGCGTCCATCGCCTTTAACTCCGCCAAACAAAACGGCCAGGAAACCACCAACGCGCAAGGCGAAGCCATTTTGCCGCAAGCCGCCGTCATGAACCTGCGCATCAGCAAGACGGGCTACAAGCCGGATGTTCGGACCGTCCGCGGCGGCGGCGACGTCACGGTATACCTCAAGGCAACCAACCAGGCACTCTTCACGCAACCCGGAAGCGGGGGCGGGGAAAACCAAGGCGGGGGTACGGGGACGCTGACTCCGCCAGGCACCTCGTTTTCCGACCAAGGAATCGTAACGGTCACCATCACCAACGGCTCGGACCCCGTCAACGGAAACGTCAAGCTCTACAACGCTCAAGCCGTCCTGTTGGGTGAAGGAACGACGGTGGAGGGCGTCATTGTTTTCACGGCCCCCATCGGCGACAGCGTCTACCCGACGATCAACGCCGAAGGATTCGCGTTGTTTGACGGATCGGCCCGAGCCAAAGTCGTGGAGGAATTCACGGAATTCCAGATCGCGTTGGCCGGGGCGGACGCGCCCGTCGGCGAGAAAACCACGATTAAAGCCGTGGACAAAGACGAAAACGCGCTTTACTTTTCCGCGAAAGTCTTCAAGCCGCCCGCCATCGAGCTGGCGGCATTTGACGGCGAACAATGGGAGCTTTTGGTAAGTCCGGGAACGTATTACGTGTGGATCCAGTCGCCCGGATTCCTGGCCAAAACGTTCGACTTGGTGGCCGGACAAAACCACGTCATCCAACTGGAGAAAGCCACGCCGTTTAACGCCGCGACGCTCACGGTCCGCGTCCAAGACGAATACGGAGAAAGCCTTTCCGGAGCCAACGTGCGGCTGGAAAAAGAGAACCGCGTTTTTTCTGCAGACGTCGAAACGGATTCTCAAGGCGAAGCGCGATTTGACGAAATTCCGGTGGGAACCGTGGGCGTGTTCGCGCAATTTGGAACCAAAACCGTCCGCGGCACGACGAACGTCGAGCAAGGCGGGTCCACGGCGACCATTACATTGACCATTCACCGCGCGACGTTGAACGTGAAAACGAGTAACGCCGTGGACAGCCAAGCCGTTCCAGCGGCCATGGAGCTTTCCAACCTCATCGAATCCACGCAGACGTGCCAAGGCGCGGCGTGTTCGTTTACCACAGCCGCCTTGGTGGAAAACCGCCTCCGCGTCACGGCCGACGGATTCCGCGTCTTTGCCGCAAGCCTGGTAATGGCTGACGACGAACAACGCAACCTCTCGGCCGTCATGGTGCCAAGCCAAGCGTCCGGCGGAGCGAAAATCGAGTTCATCCAAATCAAAGACGTCTCCGGCCAACCCGTACAGAGCCTACAACCCGGCCGCGAGTACGTCGTGGAATTCAACGCGACCCCCGCCGCCCAAGCCGAAGCGCAAGGCATCTACTTGCGCGTCGGATCCAAGTCATCGGTGGACGGCGACGATGTCGCCATCATCGAGCATTCCACCGCCGACGCCGCCCAAAAAAGCACGGAGTACAACCCCTCCACCTCGTGCGCAGACCTGCAACCCGAATTCACTTCCGGCCTGCAAGGCTACAAGTGGGTGGCCTTGGACTACGACGAGCCCGCCGTACGGCTAGTCTCGTTTGTCGTCCGCGTACGCGAAGGCGCGTCCACCAACCAAGCGCTGTCCTTGTACTACGCGACGCACACCAACGCGGGCAGCGTTTACGCCCGCGATCCGCTTGACCCCGCCGGCCAGACGTGCTACCCAAAAACCTATGAAATCAAGTTGCCGCTGGTCGCTGGAAGCATAGGCGGTGGAAACGGAGGAGGCAACGGAGGAACCGGAACTCCAACGCCCACGCCACCGCCCGGCACGCCAAACCCGTTGCCATCCGGCCACCAATACACGCCGAAAGTCGGCATTTCCTTCAATCCAGCCACCGGACAAATCGAGGTGGACGCACCGGAAATCGTCCTGGAAGTCGACGCCATCTACCCCAAGGACGCCGTGCCCCTGAACTTCAACGACGCGTCGTGCACCATCGGATTTAAAATCCAGTCCAGCCAATCGTCCTGCTACCAAGTCAGCCGGGAAAGCCTGACGTTTTCAACCAAGGATTTTTCCGCGTCATGTCCCTCCTTTGTCGAAGGAAACCAAGTCAAACTCCAACAAGACCCGCAAGCCAAACTCGTTTTGCAAGCGCTCTGCTCCGGAGTCCAAGCCCAAAAAGAAGTGCCCATCCGCATCCACGTCGCCCAAGTCAATTCCTTGACGGCCGCTCCCCAAAAACTCGATGAAGGCGAAGGCACCGCGAAATTGCTGTACGTCGTCAACCAAAAACAGCAAGGCCTCCGCACCCTCACGCCGCTTGGCGCTTCCGGCACCATTACCCTGTCGGACCACGCCGCCACCGCGTTGTCCTGGAAAGGACCGGGAACCTTGACGCTGTTGGAGGGAGAAACCGTTGTAGGCGAGTGGACGTACGAAAACGGGCCCGCCTACTTTGAAGGCATTGGCACGCTTGGAAGCCGCGTTTCAAGCGCATCCGACTACATGTCCTGCGCCCAAGGCTGGTGCACTGGCACCGCCGCCATCCAAGCCATTTCCGCCTTCAAACAAGAAGCCCAAAAAACCGCTCAAGCCACCGTATTCCGCCGCGGTTCAAACGCCATGCCCACGACAACGCCCAACCCCACGCCTACAGCGTCCCCCACCGCCTCGGCAAGTCCAAGCCCCGGCGCGTCCACCACACCCAGTGCCAGCCCAAGCCCCACGGCATCGGCCTCCCCTAACCCAACCGCGTCCCCAAGCGCCGACGCCATGCACATCAACGACGAAAAAACCGCGGCCAACGGATTCAAGATCCAATTGACGGCAATCGAGACAGTTAGCGGACGAACCAAGGCTTTTTTCGACGTGAAAAACGCGCAAGGCGCCGTGGTGGACGCCGTGGAAGCGTTCGCCGGAGAACAAAAAACAACCAGCGGCTTGGTCATCAACGTGCAAAGCGTCCACCATGAAGCCACCACCGCCAACCGCTACGCCGAAGTCACCCTCACGGTTTCCTCCGCCCAGACCGCGCCCGCCAGCCAACTGAATTTCGCGGAAGAGCGCCGCATTGCCGCAGACCCATTCACGTTCTCCACCGTCATGCAGCTGACCGAAGACGCCGACAAAGCATTGGAGGCCGCCGGCTTTGAAGTCAAGCGCTCGACGGGCTGCCGAGCTGGCGACCCAGCCGTGTTCCTGGTACAGGCCACCACGTCGGACGGACAAAACTTCCAGTACACGGCAAGCACCCTGGAACTTCACGACAACTTGGACCAACCGCAAAACCAGATTCCGCTCTGCGGCTTCCTACACGCGCAAGGACCCGTGATCGTCGCCACCACCAACCCCGTGCTTCCCAGCCAGAACCAAGCCAACGACCAACACACCCAACCCCAAATCCAGTTCGCGTTATTCATCCAAGCACCCATCTTCAAAGCCCAATGCGAGTCCCTCGGAAAAAAAGTCATCGACTTGGACACTCAAATCAAGCAAAAGAAAACCGTCGAAATCCCAAAATTAGAGGCTACTCAAACAACGGCATGCGGATCGGACCCAACCGCAGCAGCATGTACCAACGCCAAAAAAGCCACGGAAAAGGCGCGGGCCGACTTGAAGAACCTGGAATCCCAACTCAAAGCCACCAAACAGAAGTGCAACGCCATGCAGTACCCCTTGTTCGAAATCCCGCCAGGACTAAGACCCCAATTCTCGCAATTCACGTGCTATTCGGATTACGACAAAATCAGCAAACAAATCCAGGAAGCGCAAAAAGAAGCCGACGCGCTCAAGGAAAAACTCCCACAGACAACTGGGGCTCAAGATAGTTCACCGATTGGTGATTTGAACGACCAATGGACGGAAGCCAACGACAAACTGGACGAACTCAAAGGCGAACTTAAGGGATGCAAAGCGTTCTGCCAACAAAAACCGGCCTGCATCGAAATGTTTCCCAACGGACGCCAGTTCACCAAAATCATCCACCTGGGATTGTCACCGGACTGCTCGCCGTTTTCCAAGAACGCCGCCATCGAGCTGGGCAACAGCTTCTTGATTTCCACCCTCATGAAGGACTTGGGCCCCTACGCCGCGCTCAGCGGAATCGGCTGCGGATTCGCGCAAGGCTACTACAACCAACAACAACTCGGCGGACCCCAAGGATTCGCCGACACGCCTCAAATCCAACCCCAACAAGTGCAAGCCTAACAAGCCAAATTTCATCCGACGCGATCACCCAGACAAGTGTCAGACTAACGTACCGTTCACCGGCCAGGAGGCCTCCGTCGCTTTAAGTAGCGGCATCGTTGCATTGACTACGCGTTGCAGATATGGTTAATAACGAGGATGCCGTAATTAATTACGGTGATTGCATGAAGACGACCATCATGCTGAGGGACGAATTGTACCGATTGCTCAAAACCGAGGGCAAGAAGGATTTGTCGGAAAAAATCAACCAAGCCCTCTATGAACACTTGGTTCTGGAAAAAACCGACACGGACATGTTCGGCGTTGACAAAAAGTACCGAGGCATGAACTTGGACGACATTCGTGATCATGATGAGCCTGACGTTTGACACCTACGCGTGGATGGTCTATTTTCTCGGCGAGGACCAGGGAAAAAAAGTGAAACGCATCCTAGAACGGGAGCCGCTCGTCTACACATCCGCATTAAGCCTCATGGAGTTCAAGGCCAAATACCTCAAGCAAGGCCTGGAATACCAAAGCCGCCTTGAATTCATTAAAAGACGCAGCCAAATCATCGACGTAACGTCCGACATCGCGTTGAATGCCGCAGAACTCAAGCACAGAAAAAAACTGCATGCGTCCGACGCCATCATCTACGCCACGGCCAAATACACGCAATCCAAACTGCTAACGGGCGACGCACACTTTACGGGTTTCAAAGACGTCCAAATGCTTTATAGCAAACCCCGCAAATTTCACGACGAATAGGCGGGGTTTGCTAGACAGTAAACCACGACTATTTTGTCGGGAAACTTTCGTGGTTTACTGTAAGGCGAAGAAGGCCTACTTGACGTACTCCTCCTCAAAACGAACGGACGCGAGTCCTTCGACTTCAGCGAAGACGCCCTCCAGGAAACGGAATTTTTTCATGACGACGTCCGCGGCCTGGTCCTTCTTTAGGGAAAGGGAAACCGAAACCACGCCGTCCTTGAACTCCGCCTTCGCGGCATCCCCAAGCCACTTAGAGAGCGCCTGGACTTTTTCCTCCGGCGAACGAAAGACTTTCAACACTTTGAAGGAATAATCCACGGTTTTGCCCGCCAAATCCGAGTTGAAGTCCACGCGCACGCGGCCCCCGGACACGCTTTGAATCTTCGCCGGCCGGCCATCCAGTTCCACGACTTGGCCGGGCTGGGGGTCCAAGTTGTTCTCGCGGAAACGCTGCAATGGAATGAGGCCCACCAAGTCGGCGCGCCGCTCGCCGAACGCCTTTTCCGGGGTAAACGACGCCGAAACCGGCTTTCCCTCGTCCACACCCAAAAGCGCTTCGTCCAAGCCCGAAATGACTTGCTTCTTGCCGACAGCGACCAGCACCGGCCCATACTTGGATTTCTCGTTGAAAATACCCGCTTTTTTGGCCTCGTCAGAAAACGTCGTGTCAAAAACGCGTCCATCGGCTTTCGCCGAGTACTCCAATTCCACCAAATCGTTTTGTTGAACTTTCATGAGACCTCATTCACCTTCTTTCGTCAAGCACTCAAATTGGATGCGCGTTTAGCGAGGCGTTACCCAACAGACTCAGAAGCGTTCCCTGCGGGAGACGCCGTGGAGACGTTGGAAACCGAAGCGTTACTCGATTCAGTGGCGTTGGCGCTTCTCTCGTCTACGAACACAGGTCCGGATGCCGCCACATCGGACTCCAACTGCTGGATGGTTACCGCCGCCAACGCATTGTTTTGCACGGCCACCTGCACCGTGGCGTTCACCGTCTGCCCAGGCACCGCCTTGGCGGAAACAAATCCCTGCAAGCCAGATAAGCCCTGGCTTTGTGCGAACGCCTGCATCTGGCGCCGCGACAAAAACTGTTCACCCTGGTTGGACGTGTTCAACGTCAAAGCCGGCACGTCCAGGATGGCTGACCGGTACAACGGAAGCAAGCAATTTTTGGCCACATAATCCTCCAAGGCAACCGTTGACGCGTTGGCCTTCAAGCGAACCGTCAACAAGGAATCCGAAGCAAAAAAGGCTTGCGACACTTCCGGAAACGCGCGAATGGACTCCAAATCCACATCCGACGACGCGCACGCGCCCAACGCCAAATCCGTCAACGCGACCACCAATACGTTGGCCGTTACCGACGCCGTAAACGACAAAGCCGACGGGTCAACAGACGGAACCGGCGTCGCCGACGCGTTCGCCGTAAACAACAACGGGAAAAACGCCTCGAACACGAAGAACAAAATCAAGGCTAAGGCGCCGTACTTCAACAGGGTTTCGCGCTTGACCATATGGTGAAAAACCAATCATCCGAATAGGGTAAAAAAAAATCGGAGAAGCACGTAGTGCCACCCCGTCTATAAAAAAGCAATGGGTCTAATCCGGGCACACCGAAACCAGTTTGGCCATGACGGCCGCACCCAAGCTCTTGCGCAACGACCCGGACAAGTCCTGCACGTAATCCCGCAAATCCAAGTCAACGTCGTACGACGCGTCAAAACACTTGATGGTGGCCTGGTAGCGGTAAAACGTGCCAGACGGCTCCTCCTTGACAGCCGCCTCCTTGCTAGAACCATCCTCGTCGCCTTTCAGCGTGATAACGGTGTCAAAAGCCGACCAACCCCGCGACACGGAACGCTTCACGGACACGGAATACTGGTACTGCGACGTGAAGTCATCCTGCACCCACAAGGTAGCCGAAACTTCCCGCATGTCCCGCGTGTCGTTAAACGCGGCACTGGTGGCTTTATGCACCTGGAACGCGAACTCCGACAGCGACGGCTTGGCTTGCGCCAAAGGGCTTGGTTTTTCGGAAGGAGCAACAGAAGAACTACTAGGGGGCGCAACGGATGGAGACGGCTCCGGCGTAGTGGACGCAGTCAAACTCGGTGCCGGCGTGGCCGACGAATCGGCGGGTGCCGGTTGCGCGCACCCCAACACCAGCAACGAAGCGAAAACCAACGCCAAAAAAGTCATCCTGAAATCCATGGGACAAACAAACCTCACAACTTGAAAGTAAACAAAGAGATGGAAACAAGGTTAAAAACGTATTGGAAAAGATGCGAACGATATGAAAAAACAAGGGAAAAAAGAGGAAAAAGGGGGCTTGCGCCCCCCTTCAAAGATACTAGCGACCCGTGACGGAGTCCGCATTGGCAGCCAGCCAGCCAATCAAGCTGCGAGCCGCTTCCTGCGTGTCCGAAGCCGTGAAGCCGTAGACCAGGATCTTGTCACCCTGGACCTTGACCACCGCCTCGTCGGAAGCCGACGGAGCCGGACCACCAGACATGGCAGACAACGCAACGGAGTTGACCAACGGGCCACCCACCACAATGAGCGGTTGCGCGCCAGCTTGGCTGTCGCGAACCACCAACGGGGAGCTCGCCGTGTTCAGAGGCGTCACGACGAAAGCCGACTCTTGCGAGGGCTTCAAACCATCGGCACCGCTGACAGATCCGCCCGTGGACGTACCCGCCGCCGAGATACCCTTCACAACGACCTTGTAGCCGTTGGAGTTCAGGGCTTCCGCGCCGACCTTGTAGTCAGCCGTGGCTGTGTTGGCCGTCGTGTCCGTACCCGATGTCGACAGCGTGTACAAGGCGTTGGCCAGCCTCGTGGCGTACTTGATCGTCGCCGTCGAGGTGGAAATGCCTTCCAGCTTGCTGCCGCGGGGCGAGACGAAACCCGTCTCGAACGTCGAGTTGGCCGCCGCCGAGTTGATGGTGTATACGTTGCCACCACCCGCACCGCCGGAGTAACCCACCGTCGCCGTGCCGCTGTTGGGCGCCAGACGAGGCGTACCCTTGACATCGGCATTGCTGACGTCCAGGGAGAATGCGCCCGGCGTCGTGTCGTCGTCCTTGGCGTACTCGGGAATCCAGATCGTCGCGTTGCCCGTCGGGTCACCGTTGTTGATGGCCGCCAAGCTGACACCACGCGCGTCAAAGCGCATGTTCACGGACTGGGCACCGTAGTTGAACTTGACGTAGTTGTTCCGGACGCCGTAGGTGACACCCGTGGTTCCCACGCCCGGCGAAATGCTGCCGTTCGTGTTGAGGAACTGGATGGTCACGTTACCCGCCGTGCAACCCGAGTTGATGCTGGCCGCGGAGACCGTGATGTTCTGGTTCTCCTGGTTCAGCGTGTAACCCGTAGTCAAGGGCGTACCCGTGCCGCTGCCGCCACCTTGGCCGAACGTGAGACCCGTCGCGTTGCCGTTCAAGTTCAATGCCGACAACCCGATGGACGTGTTCAAGTCCAGCGTCTGGTTCGTAACGGCACCAAACGCCGCACACAAGGCACCGCCGGTCTGGGCGTTGTAGTCGCCGCTGGCGGACGTACCGTTCCAGATGCGCATCTGAGAACGCGTCAAGCTAGCCAAGTTCAGCGTCGTGACGGTTCCGGCGTAGGTGATGTTACCCGTGGCCGCGGCCGACGTGGACGCCGTGCCGAAGTACGGCACGAAGAAGCCCGCGCTGGACGAGGTCGTGTCCTGGTAAAAGATCACACCCTGCGCCGACGTTCCGACCGGAGCGCTGTCGACAATGTAGTAAAACTGGCTCTTGGCTACAGTGCCGAAGTCAAACGGCGACGTCAAACCCGACGTGACGCGCACGTAGTTCAGGTTGACTGTCGTCGTGTCCGTCGAACTCGTCTGGAACGACTGGGAACCCGTCTGGAAAGTCAGCGTGTCGTACGTGACGTCCTCCAATCCATTGTACGAGAGCTTCATGAGCTTCGGGGACTGGATGAAAGTCACGGAACCGCCGGCCTCCAAGTCGTCAACGACTTGCCGGATCAGCTGGACCTTGGACAGCGAGTGACCATACGAGGCACCGCCGCCGACCAGGGCGACGCGCCATTGCTGGTTGTCTGCACTGACCGTGGCGCCGTTTTGCACCGTCAAGCGGTCCGAGAAGATCGAAACCTGCGCGTAGCTGGTCTGACCCAAACCGGCGAACACCTTGGTAACGCGAATGACGATACCGTGGTTGTTGTATTCACCGCTTTCCTGCAAGGTCGTCGTGTCCAACAAGTTGCCGTTGGCGTCAAAAATCTCGAACGACGCGGACAACAGTTGGGCCGTACCCGTGGGCACAGCCGAAATGTCCTTGAGGACCGCCTTGATGCCAGCGGGGTTGGACACTTCGTCGCCAATCTGCATGAATTCCTTGAACTGGATTTCCTTGCCCAATTCCAAGGCCGCGGCTGAACCACCCGTAGGCAACGAAATGTTGCTGTTGAAGTTGTTCATGCCGAAGATGACCCACTCCGAACCCAGGAGGCGGACCTTCATGCGGTGCAACGGCGTCTTGTAGGTGTCCGAACACGTCGAGTCATCCGGCGTGACTTCCGTACACACCTGGATGGGGTTGGTAAAGATGGCCTCGTAGGCAATCTGCGGGTTGCGGGACTTAACCTTCTTGGTCGCCGTGTCGTACTGCGTCTTGGAGTAGAGGTAGTAGCGCTCTTCCTCCGTGTACGTCACCGTCGTGCGTTGCGGGTCCGTAATGGTGCCCTTGAACGCCAACGAAGTCTCCGACGGCGTGACCTTCCGGCCAAAAGAGCTGGACACACCGTTGGCATCCACGGACAAAATCGTAGCCGCAGAACCAACTGAGGAGTCCACCTTGTCGTCCGTCGAGTTGCTGTCCAGGAAACCTTCAATGAAGGACTTCATTTGGTACGCGACAGACGGGTTAACGCCCGGAGTCGTCACTTCCAAGGAGACCTCGTCTGAGGACGCCGTGGAGGTACCCGTACCGCCGCTACAGGACAATGCATCCGTGCCCAGCACAGTGATGTCCTTGGACGTGTACGCCAAGTTGCCGATCATCGCGGCAATATTTGCAGCCGCAACGGCGTCCGAAGCCTGAGCCTGGGAACCGACGACGATCTGCAGATTGGGCGCGCCATTGGAGAAAAAGTTAAAGCTCTCCAAACCGGCTTGGTCCACTTGGACCGCGCCCGCAAAGGCCGCGCCAAGCATAGCAGCGCCAGCAGCGGCCGTTGCGATTTTCTTCACGTTCAAACTCTTCACGGAACCACCTCGACGAACATCGTTCGTCCGATTCATCAACACTATTCAGCCACACGGCTTCCCCCAAACAGCGGGAACAAACAATACACCGAAACCGGGTTAACCGACGGAATATGTAATCGATAGTCGGTTTTTAAACCTTTCCAAAATCATACGTCTTTTGTCGAAGGGGACTAGGGACCCCTATCTTAGTAGCCCCGGGGCGCCCCGGTACCCGCACCAGTATTGGATTAGCTAATGATACCCACAGACGAAGCCTTTTCTTATATTTAATATAGGGCACCACAGAAAGAGCCTATTTTGTTACTACCAGTAAGTTTATAAATAAGGAAGTAGGTATGTAGTACAGGTTCAAATGACGCACAACGCCCAAAGCATCAAACAGGTCGTGGCCGCCGACAAAGCCAAGTTTATCGGCAAAACAAGCGATCCCGAGTTTGAGCAGACCACCATGTTCACCCCGGTGGCGACAGAAGGCAAACCCGTCATCAACGTCCAGCGCCGTCAGGAATTCTTGACGAAAGGCATCACGGACTGGCGGGAATTCCACGGCTACCGGGCGCTGTCCGTAGCGGGAGGCATTGCCACGGTGTTGTTTTTGTTCTCCAACCCGCTGTTGGCCGCGGTTTCCGGCATGGGCGCGGCCTGGAGTTACGGCGAGTTTCTCAAGAAGGACTTCTACATCAACCAGTTGTACAAGAAACGGTACCTGTTGGAAAGCACGTAGGTGAATGAAGGTGAGCCATGGACACGGGGATCCGCGCGACGCGCTGCTTCACTCTATCGAGGAGTCGGCCACGCCCGCGCACCACGTGGGAGAAATCTTTGAGGAGTCCGAGAAAGAGCTTTTGGCTGCCAAGGCCAAAAACGAAGGCAAACCCGCCCCAAAAAGCGGCGGGGGCCACGGCGACGGGCAGCCGCATGGCGGCGGCGAGCACTTGCACGTGTCGTACATGCCCATGGAAGTGGAGCGGACTCTTCCGCCCAACCTGCGGCAGTTCACGCGCTGGGAGTATTTGGCGGAGTACGTCGAGTGGTGGCGCCAGGGCATTACGTCCAAGATCCAGACGATCTTGTTTTTCGCCTTGGGGTTGCTGACGTTGGAGACGTTTCCGCCCGGCGCCTTGTTGATGTTCATGCTGGCCGGACGCCACAAGGAGTTGGCCTGGATGTACGACTTCATCGCCAAAAAGTTCGGGTACTCGCGTACCTTGACCTTGGTGGACTAAGGTAGAAAAAAATGGCTGAATACGAGGAACCGGATGCCCCGTGGGAGACCCACCTCATGTCCCTACTGGAAGACTTCGGCCTCGTCAAAATCATTGACGGGCCGACGGACTTCAAAACAGGCATGTTTGACCACGGCTTGATTTTGCCGGACTGGATCATCAATGCCGTGGTGGTCTTCACGGTCATCTACTGGCTGTTGAGTGTGAGCTGAAATGAGCGAAGGACACGGAAAAATTCACGGAATCAACGCGAGGGACTTGCGCGACCACGTCAAGGCGCACGGCAGTGCCCACTACGCGCCGCACGCGCATGGCGGAGGCGGCCACGGACCCGGCCCCCGGCAATTCCACCACATGTACGTGCCCATTGGACAACGCGGCGGCAACATGAAGGAAGGCGGGAAAGAAGTGCCGGTGCACACCATGCACGTCAAAACGCGTTCCAAATTCCTGTCGGAACTGTTGGACAGCTCGTTTCGCGGCGGGTTGGGCACCGCCTACCGCTTCTACTTTTGGGCGGTGGTGGCGTTCATCCTCATGGTGTTCTTCTACAACATCAACTTGTACGTCTCGGCGGCGTTCGCGTTTCTGACCGGATTGTTCTGGTCGCAACGCCTCATTGAGCCACCCTGGAACGTGACGTGGTTCAAGGGCAAGGCCCTGTACTACGCCAAGTAGGCAACGACACCATGGAAGAAAAAAACAAGATGGAAAAAAAAGAGTTTGCGAAGGCCACGGCGTTGGAAGCGATCGATGCGTTGCATCGATCGCAACGCTCCGCCCTTCGCTTCGCTAAATTGGAGGTGAAGTAGGAATTATGGCACACGACGAAATCCAGCACAACCCCGGCGTCACGCTCTCGATGGCCGTCACCGAGAGCAAGGCACCGATGCTGAGGGCGACGACGCGGTGGGACTACATCGCGCGCTTTTTGACGTTGTGGAAGGAGTACGTGCGGTTCAATTTTTACTTCATGGCCCTAACGGTTTTAGGCATCTACCTGCTCTTCGTCAACCTCGTCCTGGCCGTGCCGGCCTTGTCGGCCGCCGTGTACTTCTACCAACTCAAGGAGTTCCGCAAGCAACGCACCCTTCAATCCAAGCGTACCGTCATCATCGGCCACTAGGCGCGTCGTTGGGGGCGCAGCCCCCTTTTTCCTCTTTCTTTTTCTTTTCGTCCATTCTGGAATCGGTTTTCAGTCTATAGCAAACCCGGACTATTTTGTCGTGTTATTTTCTTGGCTTGCTGTAGGCGCATCAGAAAGAAACCCCGTTTTCCTGAACGCCCAAAGGCCATTTAGCCGCAAAACGCAATCCTTAAAATGCACACGCCCGACAAATCCATTCCGCATAAAAGCCCGGGTAGCTCAGCAGGTAGAGCGGCTGACTGTTAAGAGCGTAACCGCCGACTTTGGGTCGTCGGCAAACTCATTGAATCCACAGAAATCAGCAGGCCGTCGGTTCGAGTCCGACCTCGGGCGCTCTTTTCGATTCAAAAAGCTAGTCGGGGGTCGAGGCCTAGGTCGGGCCAAGGGGGCGGAGCCCCCTGGGGCGACCTTCGAGTCCTGACCTCGGGCGCTCTTTTTAATAGTGGAACTTCTGGAAAAACATCCACGCCAAAACGGCGGTGGCCGCGAGAATCTGGGGGCCCTCAAACCAGTTAAACACGGGGGCGAGATGATCCGTGAACCAGTACGCCACCGGCACCACGGGCACCAACAAAACCATGACCGCCACCGCCATGGTGCCATGCGATTGCCCGCGTCGACTCCTTGGTTTTTCCGCCACGCGTTACCGCGTGGCCGGCGGCCAACAAATACCTTTTTCTTTCAACACGCCCACAGGAGAACTCCTTCAATTCGGCGTTACAGGGGATTATTTTGGATTTAAAGGAAAAAATCAATAACATAGCCGTCGCCCAGCGCCTGGCGCTTTCCGACAAAGAAATTCGAATTCTTTCCCAGCAACTCCAAGATGTCTTGAAAGCCTTTGACGCGTTGGACCAAATCGACACCAACGGCGTTGAACCATCTTATCACCCCGTGGCGCTTTCGCCGAGGCTGCGGCCGGACGAACCAAAACCCTGCACAAACCCCACCGGAAACCATAGCCGGAAAGAGAAAGGGTACCTCAAAGGCCCCCGCATGATGCGGTGAACCCAGAATGAACGCCTTGGAAAAAACCCGGCAGGCCGACAAGAAGTTGGACTGCATGCAATTCATCCCGGAAAAACTAGGGCCCGCCAAGTCGGGTCCGCTTTCCAATACGGTCATCGCCGTCAAGGACAACCTGTGCGTGCAAGGCATGCCGGCGCGCGCCGGCTCGAAAATTTTGGAGGGCTACGTGCCGCCTTTTACGGCGACGTGCGTCCAACGACTCATCGACCAAGGCGCCGTGGTGGCGGGCAAAACCGTAATGGACGAATTCGGGTTCGGGACGTTCAACGTCAACACCGAGAAAATCCCGAAAAACCCGCACGACGCATTGCGTTGCACCGGGGGATCATCGGGGGGATCCGCCGCGTTCACGGCGTTTACCGGCATGCCCTCCGTAGCGGAGTCCACCGGCGGCAGCATCACGGCTCCGGCGGCCTTCTGCGGCGTGGTGGGGTTGACGCCCACGTACGGGCGGGTGTCGCGCTGGGGATTGATTGACTACGCCAATTCGTTGGACAAAATCGGAGTCATGGCCACCACCGTCCAGGACGCATTCCGCTTGCTTTACGCCATGGCCGGACCCGACGAAAAAGACGCGACAACCACGAAACCATTCCCGGAAAAAAAACGCACGAACCAAATCGCGTTGCTGACGACGATTTGGGAGAAGACGGATGCATCCATCCAAAAACAGTGCCAAAAAGCCGCAGGCCAACTGCAAGCCCAAGGCGTCGCCGTGGAAGAGGCGCCGTTTCCGTTGGCGGACCCCGGACTCTACGCCTACTACGTGTTGGCCATGAGCGAAGCGTCAACGAACTTGGCCAAGTACTGCGGCCTGCGGTACGGCATCCAGCCGAAACCCGAAGAATCCGAGACGTACACGGAATACTTTTCCCGCGTGCGCGCCCAGGGTTTTGGCGCCGAAGCCAAGCGCCGCCTGATTTTGGGCTCGTTTGCCCGCACCGCCGGCTACCGCGGAAAATACTACGAGAAAGCCGCGAAAGTCCGAACCTTGGTCATCCGAGAATTCAAGAAACTCTTTGAGAAATACGATGCACTCATCACGCCTTCCATGCCATGCGTGGCTCCGCGTTTTCGGGAAATTGAAAGACTCTCGCCCCTGGAACACTACGCCATGGACATCTGCACCGGCGCCCCCAACCTCGCCGGCTTGCCGCATGCCAGCATTCCCTGCGGCCGTGTTTCCGGATTGCCCGTCGGCCTCCAGATCATCACAAATCACTTCCAGGAAAAAACACTGAGCGACGTCGCACGACAGGTAGAACAACCCCATGAGTGAAATGAAAATCGGGTTGGAGACGCACGTCACCCTCGACACGGAAACCAAGCTTTTCTGCGGCTGCCCTACCGCTCCCGCGGAGCCCAACGCCCACACCTGCGAAATCTGTTTGGGCTTGCCGGGTTCAAAGCCGGTAACCAACGAGAAAGCCGTGAAACTCGCCGTCCAGGCCGCCACCGCCTTGGGGATGCAGTTGAACCGTAAAAGCTTGTTCGCGCGAAAGACGTACTATTATCCGGACTTGTCCAAGAATTACCAAATCACGCAATACGACTCGCCTTTGGCCGAAAAAGGCGCGCTGAACGTCAACGGAAAAATTACCGTAACGCTGACGCGACTGCACTTGGAGGAGGACCCCGCGCAAATCGTGTACCCGCACGGCAACATGGCCAACAGCACGTACAGTTTGTTGGATTACAACCGCTCCGGCATGCCACTGGCTGAAATCGTGACGGACCCCTGCCTGAAAAGTCCGGCGGACGCCAAAGCGTACTTGGAGGCGTTGTTCAAGAAGTTGTCGTATTTGGGCGTCATTGACGCACAAAACGAACGCGTCATGAAAACCGACGCGAACCTATCCATTCCAGGCGGAGAGCGCGTCGAAATCAAGAACATCACCAGCTTTGTAGCCGTGGAAAAGGCACTCCAAGCCGAGTTCTTCCGCCAGCGCAAAGCCAAGCAAAGCGGCGAGAACGTCGAACGCCAAACCCGGCTTTACTCCGA
This sequence comes from Microcaldota archaeon, assembly GCA_016207165.1. Lineage (GTDB taxonomy): Archaea > Micrarchaeota > Micrarchaeia > Norongarragalinales > Norongarragalinaceae > JACPGT01. Next base: position 73,515 of record JACQQD010000008.1, on the reverse strand, counting down.
AGAGACCAACACCACGCTGTTGATGCGCACCAAGGAACAGGAAGAAGACTACGGCTACATCGTGGAACCCGACCTGCCCCCCCTGTACTTGGACGAGGCATTCCTGGAGGAAACGCTTTCCGCCATGAAGGAACTCCCAGAAATCGCCACGAGGCGCCTCTCCCATTTCGTCCCCGCCCAATACGCCGAAGTGCTCGTTTTCCAGAATCTCGCGCCTTACTTTGAATCCTCGAAGACGCCGGACAAACTGTTTTTGGCGAAGTGGGTGTGCGGAGATTTACTCAAGTGCATGAACTACCACGGCATCTGGGAACCGCACAAAGCGCTGGCCGTCCAGGAACTGGATGCGTTGTTGTCCGCCGTGTCCAGCGGAAAAATCACGGAGCGCGCCGCCAAGGAATACATCAAGGAAATGGTCACCCATCAAAAACCCATTCAGCACTTTCTCTCCGCACAGAAAGGAGGCGAGATGGACGAACTGGTTGCGGAAGTCCTGAAATCCAATCCCCAAGCCGTTTCGGAATACCTTGCCGGCAAGGAAAAATCCCTGGAATTCTTGCTGGGCGAGTTCCTCAAGCGCCACCGAGGGTTTCAACCCAACGAAGTCCGAGAAAAACTGAAAGCCACCATCCAAAACCTTAAAAAGTGATTGTTACCACCGCATAGTGGTATGGGAATCCTGGATTCCGTGTTTCGCTTGGAAGGCCCGATTCTTTGGTTTTACGGGCTTCTGTTCGCCACCGTCGTCTTGATGGGCTTGGGCGAAAACGGCTTCGGCACCGGCGCCTCGTTTTACGCCTGGAGCCTGCTTCTGGACGTGTTTAAAGCCATCGTCGGAATCAACATCGTCTTTGGCATCATCGCATTCATCTTAGGCATCCTGCCCTGGGTCATCATCGTCTTATTGGGACTTGGCGGCGTGCAGCTGTTCAATCGACTGGTCGGCCCCATTTCGCTGACAGAAACCGCGGCGGCCATGACCGGCGGAACCAGCCTCCAAAGCGTGCTGGTCTTCGTGCTCATCGTCCTGTTGCTTTTGTGAGAAAAGGCCACGTGAACGCTTAAATACTTCCGCCACGAAAAGAATAACAGGCACGGATTTTTTAGCCCTTTCAGCCTTAGACGCCAGTCGTTGTGTTGGAACGTGGGTGCATGATCGCCAAAAAAGAGCAAACCGAACAGGAACAGCTCATCAAGAGCCTCGCAAAGAAAACCGACGAACACGAATTCTACACCCCCATCCCCAAAAACTACGAATTCGGGAAGACCAAGTACGTCATCGTCACCGGCTCCGTGATTTCAGGAGTCGGCAAAGGCATTTTTTCCGCGTCGCTTGCCAAACTCCTCAAGGACCAGGGGCTGAAAGTCGAGGCCATGAAGTTCGACGGCTACTTGAACGTGGACGCCGGCACCTTGAACCCCTACCGCCACGGAGAAGTTTTTGTCCTGGACGACGGCACGGAATGCGACATGGACCTCGGCACGTACGAACGCTTCCTGGACCAAGAGCTTTCGAAACAAAATTACTTGACCGCCGGAAAACTGTTCTCCGGAATCATTCAACGCGAACGCGACGGCAAATACCTCGGCCGCGACGTGCAATTCATTCCGCACGTCACCGGGGAAATCAAGTCCTTCATCCGCACCCTGGCGGTACAGACGCAAGCCGACGTGGTGCTCATCGAAGTGGGCGGAACCGTGGGGGACATCGAAAACAGCTACGCCATTGAAGCGCTTCGCGAAATGGCGTACGAGGAGGGCCCCGGCAATTCCTGCTTCGTTAACGTCACGTACATCCTCAAACCCGATTCCTTGGGCGAACACAAGTCCAAGGCCGCGCAACTGGGCATCCGCCAGTTGATGAGCATGGGCATCCAACCCCATTTGGTGGTCTGCCGGTCGCACGAACCCATCCCCGAAAAAATCCGCGAGAAACTCTCGATTTTCTCCAACGTGCCGCTGGACCGAGTCATCAGTTTGCCGGACGCGGAAAGCATTTACGCCGTGCCCCTGGCCATCAAGCAAGCCGGCGCCGACGCGGCCGTCACCGATATCCTGCAGCTGAAAGCGAAACTCAAGACCCAGGAAAAGGCGTTGGCGCGCTGGCAGGAATTCGAAGAAAAAATCAAGTCCCCGAAAACCGAAATCAAAATCGCCATCACCGGAAAATACACGGGCCTGCACGACGCGTACGCCTCCATCCTGAACGCCTTGGAACATGCCGGAGCGGCCAATGACGCCCACGTCATTGTGGAGTGGGTGGAAACAACGAAAATCAAGTCACGGGAGGACGCCGCGAAAACACTGGAAGGCGTTGACGGCGTCATCGTGCCCGGAGGCTTTGGCGCGCGCGGCGCGGAAGGCAAAATCCTGTGCATCCAGCACGCCCGCGAACAAAAACTCCCTTACTTTGGCTTGTGCTACGGCTTCCAGATGGCTCTGGTGGAATTTGCCCGCAACGTCTTGGGCCTGAAAAACGCGAACACCACGGAAATCGATCCCGAGACAAAGGAAGACGTCGTCGACATTCTGCCGGAACAAAAAGAGAAAGAGGGGCTGGGCGGCAACATGCGGCTGGGCGGACAAAACATCCACATCGTCAAGGACACCCTGGCCGAAAAATACTACGGCGCCACGTCGATTCGCGAACGCTTTCGGCACCGATACGAGTGCAACCCCAAATACATCGAGTTATTCGAAAAAAGCGGAATCGTTTTTTCCGGCAAAGACCCCAAGCACCCCATCATGAAAATCCTGGAATTGCCCAACCACCCCTTCTTCGTCGGCGTCCAGTTCCATCCCGAATTCACGTCCCGCCCGCTTTCCCCCCAACCGCTTTTCAAAGCCTTTGTGGCCGCCGCCGTCCAACACCACGCTACCCACACGCCGGACCACCCCGCAAGCCATTAACCCCCACGCCGCCAACACGTCCATCCATGGACGTCAAAGACAAAATGGTCTTGGTTACGGGCTCCAGTTCCGGCATCGGTTCCGCCACCGCCTTGGCGTTTGGCGAAAAAGGCGCGAACGGCGTCTTGCTTCTCTGCCAGAACGACGCCGTCACCGGCCACGTGCTCGTGGTGGACGGCGGGTACTTGATTGGCTAGCTGTTCCGGCCGGATTTGGACAGGCGGATGCGGCGGGCTTCCAGAAAGTGTTCCCGGTACCAGTCGATGTTTTGATCTGCTTCGTCGCATGCCGCATCGATTTCTAAATCCCGTTTTTTCTGGAGCTGATAACGGCCTGTGGTAAAACGGTCAACAAGACCCTCTACGTGGTAATCCCATCTTCGTCGCATATACACCGTGTAAAGCGCACGATGTGCCCGCTTGACAACGGATGGGTCGGATAACATCAGGTAATGCACGTCCAAGCCGTACGCATCCGGCGTAACGCGATCAAAAAACGTACCATAACGGTCCTCGGGTTCGCGGTCTACTTCAGGGTCCAAAGGCAATTCCAGGTTCTCCCTTGAAATCACGCGGCCAAACGATCGCAAGTCCGTGAAGCCAAAAAATGGAAAAAGACCACGAGGACGTGGCTTTAGCTCCATCAAAATGTTTTGGCGATCTGACAAAAGGGGCCGTTGATGCTTTTCCTTGAGAATGCGAAAAAAATTGTTGACAAAGGAATTGGATGCAAAATTCATCGGCAGCCCATTCCACCAGAACGAAAGTCGACGAAACAAAGGGGGTGCGATGGCCTCCCCTCCTTTCGCGCGGTCAACCGGGAGTTCATGGCGCTTGTAGTAATTCAGAGTGGCTCGCTCGGCCTTCTCCGCGATCTCCTCCGCTTTTTTTCGGGTATCCGTTACCCCGAACTCTTTGAGAAGTCCTGGATTTTCCCGGCGTGCGGTTTCGAGGATGCGATGCGCATACGGAAGAAAACCAGGAAAGACGGGATCGGGTTCCCGAAACAGCAACACGTCCAACGCGGGATGCACTCGCCCAGCTGGATCCATGTCCAATTCCAGCAACATTCGAGGCGGTATTTCGCTGAAGTGATCCAACAAGACGTTGGGGTCAACGCCCTGGCGGTTGGCGGCTTCGCAAAGTTCCTTCACGTTGAGCTTATCCTCATAGGCGAAGCCGCCTTTTCCGGGGAGAAGATGGAGTTCGGGCCTTGTTTCTTCAATCAGCGCATACGGGGTCGGCGCAATGCCCCCTCCTGAAAAAGCATGCGTGTACCCTTTGACCGCATCAACTAGCTGCGTTCGAACTAGAGACAACCGCTCACGCGTAAGCGCCGCCGCGGACGCGAGCTTTTCCTCCCTGGAGGACTCCGCTTCAGAAAGTGACACATGATGCGTCCTTCGGAAATCATGTTCAAGCACCGCCGAGTACGCGTCCACAGCCGATTCAGGATGGCGGACCAGCAGTGTGTGGAGCATGCCGCGAATGGCTTTTTTATTTGAAACCGCCGAGGAAAGTCGTTCCACGAGATCGCGATTTCGCACCAAATCACGCAGAATTCCCCGGGGGTCCCTGACGCGATCCGAAGCCAGCCGAATGGCATTCTTGATGAACGGCTTGACACGAGGATCCTCTCGGACGGCGGAATCAACGCCATGCATTCGGTCCAGCACGCGCGAGGCAAGAGGTTTTCGCATATGACTGAAAAAGCGCATGCCGACTTTTTAAGGCCTCTTCACCGGCCAGGCCGCCCCCACGTTAAAAACGGCTTGACCACAAAAGAAAAACCGTACATGCTCATCGAACGCGTTTCGTATTCCGACGAATGGGTGCCGCAGCTGCACATCGGCGAAAAAACCCAGCTATTGGAAAAAGGCTCCGCCGTCGACTTGGCTCTGCATCCCGAAGTGCATTGCCTGGGATACTCCCGAAGCGGGCAACGCCATGTTTGTCCTGAAACGCGTATTGGGCGCAAGCAGTGCTCGTCATGCGCCAAAGAAGACGATTTCCTGGTCTGTTTGCGGTGCGACGGGGCTACGTGCCTCCAGTTTAATTCCCAACTCAAGGACGATTGTTTTGGAAAAGAGTACTCCGTGTATTTGGCGTCGTTTGGGCAAACCGTGAAAGCCGGCATCTCCAAGACGAGCCGACTGGAAAAGCGGTGGGTCGAGCAAGGCGCCGACTTTGCCTTGGAAGCGTTTTCGGGGTTGAACGGGCAGAAAGCGCGCGTCATTGAATCCGCCTTGTTTCGAACCGGTTTGGCGGCCCGCATCGTGCTGGGAGACAAGATGAAACTACCCAAGCCCGATGGGACGCTTCTGAAAGACGAGTTGGAGCAACCCCACATCCGGCGCGTGCGCGACGCGTTTCCGGAGAATTCCGTGGAAAAGCCCGTGCAAAGCCTTCAACGCCATTACCCCGATTCGTTGGACGCGCGGCCCACGCCCACGCTTCAAGGCACGGTGACGGGGTGGAAGGGACCCGTCTTGTTTTTGCAGCAGAACGGGGAGCGCCGCGTGTTCGGGTTGCCGGACGCGGTGGGAAGGAAAATCAATGCCGCCCCGCTTTCCGCGTATTTCTGAACCACGGACAGCGTAAGACCCGTAAATTTCACGACGAATAGGCCTGGGCTTACTGCAAAGCATTTATGCTTGAACGCCGTTGAGTTGTCTCCATGAACGTCTTGATCGTTTTTGACGACGCCGTGCAAAAACTGGCGGAAGCCGTGGCCGAAGGCGTCAAGGAAATCGGGCACCAAGCCGTGCTTCAATCCGTTTCCAAAAACCCGGACCCTCAAGGCGTTGACTTCGTTTTTTTGGGCGGCAAGCAAGGAAAAACGTTTTCGCTAAACGACTACGTCGAAAAACGCGAGTGGACCGGAAAAAAAGTGTCGGTGTTTGGCATCAAGAACGCGTCCGGAGACGATGGAACGGCCCTACTCAAAAAAAGGGGGGCGCAAGTGGAGAAAAACACGTTTTTCGCCAAATTGTACGGCGCATTGTCGTTTCTTGGAAAAGGGCGTTTCGCGGAAGACGACCTCATCCGCGCCAGAGGATTCGGCGAACGCACGCTGAACCAAGCGTTTGACTTGAAAATCCAGAAGTCCAACGGCAAAGCCCGCATCCAAGGCTACCTTAAATAGAACGCCCAAAATCCGCTTACAACGAACGATACCACGCCTCGTATTGCTTGTGATTGCCAACAAAGTGAACGGTTTTGGTACGCGTTTTTTCGTCTTGTTCAAAGGCAATCCGGTATTGGCCGACTTCCTCAACCATGTACGGAGAACCATGAAGTCCGCGGCCCACGAGGGGTTGCTTCATGTGATCGATTTTCTTGATGATTTTAAGTTGCGTGTTCCGATCGAATTTCCTGAAATGGTGATCCCAATTCGGCTCAAACTCGATGCGCCATTCCGACAAATCCAAGAAAAATCACCGGTATTTTCCCAACGCTTCTTCTTCGGAAAGATACCGGCGGCCTTTGCGCTTCATTTCCGCTTTTTGAGCCTCAATTTTGCGTCCAACCATTTCCAACTCCAAGTCTTTGACCAGATGGTATTCCTTGTTCAAGGCAAAAACGCCCATCCGCAAGGCGTCCGTCTTGGATCGCGCCAAGCCCAGCTTGACGGCTTTTTCCAGAATCAATTCCACGGCGCCTTCCAACGCCACCGTCGTACGCAAATGCATCACCAATGCATCAAAAATGCATCAAATGATATATAAATCATTCGTATCGAATGGTCGAAGGCGGCTTTTGCGAAACATCGTAGAACACACGGTTCACGCCTTCCACTTCATTGAGAATGCGGCTGGAGACGGTCTGGAGAAGGTCGTGGGGCAACTTGACCCAGTCGGCCGTCATGACGTCTCTGGAGTGGACGCAACGCAGAACCACGGGGTATTCATAGGAGCGCTCGTCGCCTTTGACACCCACCGTCTTGCAAGGCAGAACCGCGGCAAACGCTTCAAACACCTTGTCGTACCAACCCGATTTCTTGAGTTCCTCGATGAAAATGAAGTCGGCCTGGCGGACGATGCCCAGTTTTTCCGGCGTGACTTCGCCGACGATGTTAATGGCCAAACCCGGGCCCGGAAACGGGTGGCGGCCGATGATTTCCGCCGGAACACCCAGCGTTGCGCCCAAAGCCCGCACTTCGTCCTTGTAGAGTTCCGCCAACGGCTCCAAGACAGTCCACTTCATTTTTTCCGGCAAAGTGAGGTTGTGGTGGGACTTGATTTTCGAGGAAACGGAACTGGTGGCCGCGGATTCCACGCGGTCCGAAAAAATCGTCCCTTGAGCGAGAAACCCGACGTCCGCAACCTTTTGGGCGGCTTGCTCGAACACGTCCACGAACAAGTGGCCGATGATTTTTCTTTTTTGTTCTGGGTCCGAGACGCCTTCGAGTTGCGAGAGAAATCGTTGGGAGGCATCCACGGCCACGAAATTCGGGAAATCCTTGAAAAACGCCTTGATTTCGGCGACTTCGCCGTTCCGCATCAAACCCGTGTCCACGAAAATCGGGTACAGCTTCTTGCCCAACGGCTTTTTGAGTAGAAACGCGGCGACGGTGGAGTCCACGCCGCCGGACACGCCCATGACGACGTTTTTCTCGCCGACGCGGGCCTTGGCGTCTTGCTGCAACAGTTCCACGGAGAACGTAGACGTCAACTTTTTCTCGCCGCACACGGCAAAAGCGAAGTTTTCCAGCACTTTTTGCCCGCAGGGCGTGTGGTGGACTTCCGGGTGGAACTGCAAGCCGAACCAGTTACCCTTTTGATAAGCGGCGATGGCGTCCCCGCTTTGGGCGAGGACCTCGAAGCCTTGCGGTACGCTCAACACGGTGTCGCCGTGCGAGAACCACACGGTTTCCCGACGGTTGAGGCCTTTGAGCACGCCTTGTTTTTTCACCACGTCAATGGTGCGCGCGCCGTACTCGCGGGAAGAACGCTTCACGTCGCCGCCGAAATGCTTGGCCATGAATTGATGGCCGAAGCACAACCCCAGAATCGGTTTTCCCAAGTCAAAAATCTTCGGGTCCGGAAGGGGCGCGTTTTGAGCGTAGACGCTGGACGGCCCGCCCGAAAAAACGATGCCGGAGGCGTCCGTTAGATCCGAGGGCGAAACCGCGTGGGGAAAAATGCGGACGGCCACGCGCAGATCCCGGAAACGCCGGGCAATCAAGTGCGTGTACTGGCCCCCGAAATCCAGGACGGCAATCATTTCTTGCCCTCGTAATTGCTGGTGTCCTCGATGCCCAGCAACGAGTGCGGGTGGCTTTCCAAGAACCCCGATGACGTGATGCGCACGAACACTGCTTTCTCCTTGAATTCCTCCAAGTTTTTCGCGCCCACGTACACCATGGCCTTCTTCAACCCGCCTTCAAACTGGGTGAGGACTTGTTCCACGGAGCCGCGGTACTTGGTCAAACCTGAAACGCCTTCCGGAACCAGGCTTTTCTTGAACGCGTCGTATCGGTTCGCCCAATTCGCTTTCAGGGATTCAACAGACCCCATGCCGCGGTACTTCTTGTACTTGACGCCTTCCTGTTCAATGAGTTCACCGGGTGCTTCGTCGGTGCCTGCCAAGACGTTGCCCAACATCCCCACGTTTGCGCCAGCGGCCAACGCTTTGGCCAAATCACCGGAGTACTTGATGCCGCCGTCGGCAATCACGGGGATGTTATAGGATGCCGCGTAGTCGGCGACTTCCGAGACCGCTGTGAGTTGCGGAACCCCAATGCCGGTTACTACTCTTGTGGTGCATATAGATCCTGGTCCGACTCCCACTCGCAAGCCGTCCGCGCCAGCGGCAACGAGTCCCTCGGCGGCGGTTTTGGAAACGATGTTGCCGGCGACCACTTGGGCGCCTTCTTTCTTGTAGCGCTTGACGGCATCCAACACCGACTTTCGGTAGCCGTGCGCCGTGTCAATAACCAAAAAATCCGCTTCCGCGTCCAACAACTTTTTGACGCGCTCGTCGTCTTGCGGGCCCACCGCCGCGCCCACCAACCAGTCTTCCGACTTGACTTTTTTCACGTGGGCGACTTGATCCGGCACGCTGATGTTGTAGTGGATCACGCCAACCCCGCCGCGCTTGGCCATGGCTATAGCAAGTTGGCTTTCCGTGACCGTGTCCATGGGAGAGGAGACGATAGGCAAGTCAATTTCGATGTTCTGAGTGATGCGCGTTTTTGTGGAAACGTCGGAAATCGAGACGGCCGAATAGCCAGGTCGAATCAAAACGTCGTCGTACGTGAGCGCTTCCTTGGCGTTGTCGATTTTTTCCTGGAACTTGTTCATGGTCCACTTCCTCCTAAGCCTCGGAAAAAACCAGCGGACTGGAAAAAAAAGAGCTTGAGCAATTGGTCGCGTCGGACGGCAACCCTCCTTCGCTTCGCTCAATTTGCTTTCTTTTATACATTGGAATCCGGGTTAAAAAACGTTTGGAACAACAAAAGCAAAAGGGTTAAAGCTCCCGCAGAAAGAAGTAAGAACAAGAGGGAAACGGCATGTCTGAACACATCCGAACCACGTTGAAGGCATTGATGGGCCACGGCGGTTTCACGCCATCCAATCCAATCCGTGGGGGTCGCTGGAGAACCGTTGGAGAAGTGGGAGCGTCAGCCAAAGACTACTTCTCGAAAGCAAAGGGCGCTCTTGACCCTGAAAAGGGGGTCCGCGTTGGAAGGATTCGAAAAGTGGTTTTTCACTTGAAAGGAACGCCGGGAAAAGAAGAGAACATACGGAATGTTTTGCTGGCCTCCAACGGACACAACGGCTTGAAAACAGATTTAACCGGAGTCACCATCCAGCACGACGGAAACGGCAACTACCGCCTCGTCGCCCTTCAAGAAGAACACCCTGCCAACCAAACCTTGAAAGAAGTACAGAAATGGTGGGAAAAAGAACACGTTCCCGAAGAGTAACCCGGAAATTCAATCCAACTTTCGCACGATGCCTGAATCGGCATCCACAGCCACGCGGTCACCGTCCCGAAAGACCCGCGTCGCGTGCTTGGTGCCGATCACGCACGGCTTGTCCAGTTCGCGGGCGACGATGGCGGCGTGGCACGTGAGTCCCCCCATGTCGGTAACGATGGCTCCCGCTTTTCGCATGGCGGACACCAGCTCCGGGTTGGTGGCGTACGATACCAGCACGTCGCCGGAATTGACTTTGGATGCCTCCTCGACGGTGTTGACGATTTTGACGATGCCCACGGCCTGTCCGGGGCACGCGCAACTGCCTTTGACTTCGTCGGCTTCAACCGCAACCGGCCGCCGCACGTCCTGGGCTAAGTCGGCCGCGTCTTTACCGTCAACGACTTGAACGGTTCCGTGATACGTAGAGAAAAAACATTGCTTGAAGCGCGCGTTGGCTTTCGCGGCATCCGGTTGGGCGCCGCCGCGGAGAACGTCCAGAAGTTCTTCACTGGTGTGGAAACGCGCCTGGGTCGGCGACAACCCGAAAACCTTGGCGACGTGCTTGTAGAAGCCATCCAGGTAATAGTAGGAATGCACTTGCGCGTCTTTGCGCATGGCTTTCAGGTACGAAAGCGTGCGCGCCGCGTAAAAGTACGCGTCGTCGGGCACCATGTTTCCCGCTTTTTTCCGGGCAGCCTTGATTTGATTCGGCTGGCTTTCCAGGCGTGCCAGTTCGGCGGATGGGTCTTCACCGCTTTTCGCCATGGTGGAAAGCAAACCGTAAAAGTAGGAATGCGTCCACTTGGCCGGGCCCACGAACAGAAACGACAGCCACACCCATTTTCGTTGGTGAGCGTCAATTTCAGAGGCCAAGTCCGGGAATTTTTCCTGGAAGACGGCGGACAGGGTTTCCGGCTTTTCCTTCAGGAGCGTTTTTTGGGCGGCGGGGTTGGATGAAACGTCGGCCGCGAGTTTCAAAAACTCCCGGTGCTCCAAGTTGGGGTACGTGACTTCATCCGGCGTAGTCAAGGCCAACAGGACGTCGATGGCCTGCCGCCGGTCGGACACCTTGGAGAACACGTTTTTCTCCAGTTTTTCGACTAGGACGTTGTCGACCTCGTCGGAGGCGTAGTCCAAGAGGTTTCCAAGGTAGCCGTAGCCCATGGATTTGCCCAAGAGCCCAAGGTATCTTTCAAAACGGTCGGCGAGTTGATTGTTGGAATACTCGTTCGACTTGGAAAACGGTTCGGCCAATTCCAGAAGTTGTTCACAGGCCGCCAAGCCTTCGAAAACGACGCGGTCGGTGAAACGTTTATCGGCGATGCGGTCCAGGATGCGACTTCCAAGGTCCATGCGGTCTTCGTCGGCGATGAGAAACTCGATGCCGTAGTCCTGGTAATGGAAAGCAAAACCGGGAATGGGTTTGCCCAAGAGTTCCTTGACGACCAAGGCGGCGTGCGCATAGATTTGGTCGCAGGGACTCAGGGGAAAGGGCTTGATTTCCTCGACTTTCAGCCACTTCAAAGCCGTTCACTCCTTGGCGGGGTCGTGCACGTAGTACTCGACCGTGTACGAAAAAACAAATCAACGCGGCACTGAACAAGCATGTCGTGGATGAAGGTTTTCTGTTGTTCGTAGCCGGCGTGCGGAGGGCCTTTGTAGGCCTTGTCGATGGTGCCGCCAGTGATGAACATCAAAATGGCCATATAGCAAGTTACTTGGATTCCTTGGGGTTCGGAAGTTTGACGTAGTACACGTGTTGGTCGGACTTGATGACCAAGGGCTCGCCCTTCATCAGGGAATGCAAGTTGAGTTCGTAGGCGCCTTTTTCCAGGATGCGCAAATTCTCGACGGCGTCCACATCCACGGACACGGGTTTTTCCTTGCTTAAAAAGGAGAGCTCGTCTTCCAGCCAGCCGTAATCCTTGGCTTCCGGGTCGTGGCCGGGTTGGATTTCGTCGGATTCCTCGCGCAAAAAAAGAAAGACGCGGGACCCGCAGGTGCAGCCCCGCATGAGTTCCGGGGAATTGTTGGGGTACACGCTGGAACAGCGCACGCACTTGTGGGACATGAAATACTGGACCAATTAAAAGCTGGAGAATTGTGGCTTAAAACCTTGTGTATGCAACAAGCAAACCCGCCAAGGCAACCGTTTTTATGGCCTCTAACGAAAGGACGTCATGAAAGAGACTCTTCAGCGCGCGTTTGCGGAAACAGGGTTGGAAAGTCCAGGGGCCCAAAAAAAATTGGGATTGAAAAGCGACCAGTTGCGTTTAGGCGGACTTCCTATGCAAGTCAATGAGGAGTTTCTGCGTCAATTAAGGGGCAACGTATATGGAGAGCGTGAACTGGAAGAGGTTGTCGTTGACACCGGATTGGGCCGGGTCAAAATCGTGGATCGGCGAACGCTTGAAAAAGTATTAACGGCTGCGAACGGATCAATTGCTCCTGCAAGAAGCCACGGCCCAAAAACAGCAGGAATATACGTTGGAACGCATTCGGATCACCCAATTGACGTTGGCTTGAAAGTATTGCAAGAACTTGGAATTCGACCCGGCATAACCGCCGAAGAGCGAGACGCCCTAGAACAATTTAAGAGAAACATGCGAGGAATCATGTCGGGCGTCGTTCCTCCAACAGGATCCACGGCTCGAAAAATGATAAAAAACGATTTGGGCCAGATTGCTGAAATTCAGGAACGCCTCAGGAAGGAAATTGAAGGCGACGAGTTTGAAAAGTAAACCCGCTACTTTCCCGTCAACAAACTCAGCTTGTTCGGGTCGCGCTTGATCTGTTTGACGAGCGTCGAGGGCCCCACGACGGTCAACCCCGCGGGCTTTCCTCCGAGAAGCTTGATGAGCTGCGCCTTGAAGTCCGAGGACTGTTCCCCCAGGGAAGCCACTTCAATGCCGGGAAACTTTTTGGACACCAACTGCATGGTCTTGGCAATCAGTTCGCGCTCTTCCACGTTGGAAAGCGAGCCTTCAATCACGAGGATTCGATCCTTGGATTTCTTGATTTCTTCCAAAATGAATTCGACTTTCTGGGGCGGCGTCTTGTCACGAAGCGCCTCGGCGGAAATGAATTGCAGTTCGATGCCCATGGTTGGTTCATCACTTGGCGCATTCGGCGATGGCCTTGTAGAGCTTGTCGACGTGGGTGCCCTTCAAGGCGGAAACTTCGACGAGGCGGTGCTGGGGGAACGCGTTTTTGATGCGGTCGGGTTTCGCGTTTTTCTTGTCGATCTTGTTGGCCACGATGATGACCGGGATTTTGCGCGCCTCCAAATTGCCCAGAATCGTGATGTTGACTTGGGTGTAGGGATCCTCGCACGCATCCATGACAAGCAGAGCCGCGTCAACGTGCTCCAGCCACTTGATGGCTTCGATGATGCCTTTGGTGGCCTCCTTGGCGCGCTTCTGCGCGTCGGCGGCCTTCATCCCCCGTTTGACGAAGTCCCGGTAGTCCACTTTCGTGGCAATGCCGGGCATGTCCAACAAATTCATGGTGATGGACACGCCGTCCACTTGCAACGAAACGCGTTCTTTTTTGATGACTTCGCGCGTCTCGTGGGGAATCTCCGAGACTTGGCTCATTTCCTCGCCGGTCCAATCCTTAGAAATGCGGTTGGCGAGCGTACTTTTTCCGGCGTTGACGTTGCCGTACAAACCCAGAGAGAAGGACTTCTTCGAACCAAATAGACTCGTCAGCCAGTTGATGAATTTTCGAAAGGGCATAACGGCAACGAATTAGCCGGGAAAGCTATTTTAAGCTATCACCGCGAACGGGGATGAAACCTTTTAAACGGAGTCCGCGTTAAGCCTTGCATGGACGTGGCCTGTCCCCAGTGCGGCAACCCCAACTTGGATGTCGACCCCCAAAACAGCGTGGTGTACTGCAAGAACTGCGGTTTCGCCGTGCAAGTCGACCCCCAAACCGGCAACGTTCAACCGTTAAGCCAGGGAAGCGTTCCCGCCACCGGCGAAGCCCAAGCGCCGGCCGCGTACCAGGAGACGGGAACGGTGTTCGGCATGGACAAACTCACCTTCTTCATGGTGGGCTTGGCCGCCATCTTGTTGGCCGTGTTCGCGTTGAACCTCGACATCACGCTGGCTGGCGCCGCGTCGCTGATCTTGCTTTTCTTTTATTTTAAGCGCTGAAAATCAGAACTCTTTCTTGAGTGAAGCGAGCTGTTGCACCAAAAACACGCCGACGCCCAAGACCAACGCCAGTCCGCCGAAAGCCACGGAGGCGTCGCCTCCGGAAAAAAGACCCGTGAACGCGTTTTGAGCCTTTGCCGTCGACTGGATGTGGACGCGAGGACCCGTCGTAGCGAAAAGGACGGTGCCGGCTTCCAGGTTCACGACTTCGGCTTTCACGTCGTAGACGCCGGAAGGCACGGTTTGCGGCCGAGTCTCAAGGTGAATGGACTGGCCGGACCGGACGGTGACGGGGTCGGATTCCAAGAGCAAAACGCCGGAGTCACCCGTCAACTCGGATCGCAAGACCACGGTGACTCCGGATCCGGTGTTGTTGAATTGGGATGCAAAAGACACGGTGGCGTTGGGAGCAACCAGAGACACCAAGAGCCCCTCGGGACTCAAGCCGAACTCGGCGCCCTCGGCGTTGACCACCAACTCGACGAGTTGTCCCGAGAAATTCGGCGGCGCCGAAGGCAACGCTTCCGCAGATGCTTCTTCGACGGGTGCCAGCGTGGGTGTTGGGGTGGCGGCGGGCGCCTCGGGAGTCGGCGTGGCTTTGACCAGTTGCGGTGGAATCGTGGGAAACGGCGTGGCCACGGCGGGCGTGGGAGTCGCCGAAGGCGCGGGGAGTTGGACCGTGACGTTTTTCACGGGCGTGAAGTTGAAGGCGTTCTGGGAGTTGTTGGCAAAGAACTGCCACGCAATGGTCATGGCCGTGGATGGAAGAATCATGGAGTGGTTGCTGTAGGAACCGTTGAAGGCATACGTCGTGTTGACCCAGGACCCCGACACGTTGGTGGAGAAAACATAGTGAGACAAATTCAGGGAGTCCGTCCAGAACGCGGAAAAAAGTGCGGGAAGGCTTGCCGTCGAGTTGATGTTTTGGATTTGGGAGGGCGAAGGATACGATGACGGCTTAGTGGCAAACGAGCCGGAGACTTGGGTGCACGTGGTGGTGCACGCCGTGACGTTGTAGGGGTATGTCATGGCCGCAGATAGTCCGGCAATGGAAAGCGAGGGGCTGGAACCGGGGGTGGGGTTGGACACGATGCCCAGCACCGCGGTTTGGTTGCCGTACGAAACAGACGCGTTGGCCGCCGGCGTATTGGTCCAAGTAAACGTGGCCGTGGATGGCGTGGTTGAAACACTCAAGCCGGAAATGGCCACCGAAGCGGCCGGCGCGTGAAACACCACGTTTTGGGCGGGGCCCGCGTTGCCGGCGGCATCCACGGCCTGAACGGAGTAATTGTAGGATTGACCGGATGTCACGGCTTCGGAAAACGCCAGCCCCGACTGCCCGGTGGAAACCGCGGTGCCGTTGCGGGAGACCGTGTACGTGACGGAGGAATTGTCAGAGGACGCGTTCCAGGAAAGCGTGGCCGACGTGGTGCCGGACGCCGACAGGTTGGACACCGCGGAGGGGGCCGTGGCGTCAACGCGTAGGGTGCGGTTGGAAGAAAATGAAGTGCCGTTCGCGTCCGCGCAGGAAACCCCCCAAAGGTACGAGCCATCGGCGGGCATCGAATGATTCAATGAGGTTGCACTGGATTGGTTTTGCACCGCGGCCCAACCGGATTGGTTGGAGTACAACGCACACCAGGAAACGTTGGAGTCCACCGTGAACGAAAACACGTGGGAAGCCGACGAAGAAAGAAGGCCGTCGGATGGCGACGTAAGCGTTACGCTGAGAGCGGATACGGTTCCAAGGAAAACCAGCGCCGCAACCCAGGCACGCATAATCATTCAGCGCTTTTTGTCTTTCTTAAGCAATTCGGAAAGGCCGACCAGGCGTTTTTCCACGTACGACCGGTCCACTTTGTCGTTCAGGGACCGCTTGAGCGTGGCCATGTCGGAAGTGACGTGGGACGCCGTCTGTTCCAAGCCGTCCAGCTTGGATTCCACGCGGCTGATGCTGGAGGAAATGGTGGCCTGCAAGTCCAAGACCACCTTGATCATGTACAAAAACACCAAGAGAATGACGATTGCCAGACCGATGACTTCGAATTCAACCACGGGACTTCACCACCAGTTTCTTCCGCAAGAGCTTGGCCAAGAACGCGGAGTATTGTTCTTCCAGTTGCGAAGCGCCGACCTTCGTCGAAAGGCTTCGCTGCACGGAGTGGAGTTGCTCGTTGACGGCGTCAAAGCCTTTTTCCAGGGATTGGACATGGTCTTCCATGGCGCGGAGTTTTTTCCGGGCCGAACGCACGACGACCAGCGCGTAATAGGCCACCCCGATGAAGAGGATACTGACGCCGAATCCGCCCCATATGACTAGTTCTGAAGCCAACAAAACGCACCCGTTCATTGCAACGAATCCGGCGTTTAAAACCGTAACGAAAAACCAAATGAAGGTCTAGGGAAACGCGAATCCGCTGGAATTGGTTTCAGGAAAACCGGAAACCGCCTGGAAAGGAAGGGGAACGCTTCATTCATTGAGCCGTTGTTGGCCGTCCGAAAGCTGGGGCTTGCCGTATTGGCCATCAAAGCCTGGAACTACCGAAACGGCGGTCGCGCGGTTGTCCAGGACGGCGCGAGCCACAAAAGCCCCGGCGACGGCGGTCAGATCGTTGGGGTCCAAATCCAAAAGCACGGCCAATTCGCTTCCCGCTTTGGCAATGAGCGCATCAGCGGTTTTCTGGACGGTTTGCGTGGTCAACGCCTTGCCGGTCACCGCCGAGAGCAATTCGTGAAGGGGAAGCAGGGTCTTGAAAGGCACCGCGTTTTCGGGCACGACGCCTTGCGGCCGGTCGGCGAGTTCTTCGACTCGGTACTGGACGCCCAGGGTCAACGGTTTGTTGCATACGGGGCAGTGGCCGTTCAATTGTCGTGTTTTCTCCGGCGGACAGGAAAACCCGCAGGCGCGGTGGCCATCCCAATGGTATTTGCCGTACGCCGGCGGCGTCTCGACGGTGTACTTGAAGTGGGTTTGGTCTTTTTCGCGGACGGCGTTCCATAACGCGGCATAGGAGAGCTGTTCTTCGCCGAATTCAAAGGCGTTGCATTCCCGACCCAAGCGCCACGGGTGGGGGGAGTGGCTGTCGGAGTTGCTCATGAGGGTAAAGCGGTCCAGCCCGCTGACGCGCCAGTTCATCGCCGGGTCGCTAGACATGCCGGTCTCCAACGCGAAAATGTGTTTGGCCTGGTCCTGGTACGCCTCTTGAATGGAGTCAAAGCCGCTTTTTGAGCCGAAGACGGAAAACCACGGCGTCCAGATGTGGGCCGGCACCACGACGATGTCGCGGGAGACCTCCATGAGCAACTCCACCAATTCCGTGGGAGTGGTCTTGCCGAAGGTGGGCCGCCCGTCGGCCGCCAGGTTGCCTTTCTTGGAAAGAACGTCGTTGACTTGCGCGACGACGTCCAAATCTGCCGCGTGAAGCACGTGGTGGACGCGCTTGACGCCTTTGGGCATGGAAGCGATGGTGGAGACTTCGCACGTCAGCATGAAGCGCACCGACGCGTCGTTCAACCGATAAAATCCGTTGCCTTCGGGTTGCAGGCGGTTTTTCAGTTCCTTGAACCAAAGCGGATGCGTGAAGTCGCCCGTGCCCAAAATGGTGAGGCCTTTTTGCTTGGCGCCAGCAGCCAAGCCGTCCAGTTCCATGTGCGGGGACACGGCGCGCGAATACTTGGAGTGAAAATGGAGGTCGGCAAAGTGGCGCATCAAAACACCGGGAGGGGGCGAGGCCTCATGGATTGCTTGGGCGAGGGGGAACTAAAAAACGGTTTGCCAAAGGATTCATCAGCCGTATGCGGCCACGCATCGGTCGCGTTGCGAGCAGGTGGCGCAGCGTTCGCGGTCAGCCTCCGAGCAGGCCACGCGGTATTTTTTCAGTACGGCCACCAAGCCGCGGAGCATCGAGCTTTTCCGGGTGGGCGCATACGTGACGCGGGCGCCTTTTTCGACGCGGTTGACGTAGCCGTGGGCTTGCAGTTCATCCAGGCGCCGGGCCAGGATTTTCGCGGTGATGGGTTGCAAGCCGCGCTGGAGGGTGGAAAAGGATTGCCGTTTTTTGGAGGAAAAGAATTCCAAAAGCAGGGGAAGCATCCATTTTCTTTCAATGAGTTCAATGTTGGTGAGCACCGGGCAGGAGGCCATGGGGTGCGTGGTTCGCGGCGACTTGGACAGCTTGACCGGCACGTGGAAAACACTCCACGAAATGGTTGGGCGAAATGGTTTAAATGGGCGAGGTTGAGATGGCTTTGGAAAGCACGAGCTTCTTGCGGCCGCCCAGCAAAAACGCGTCCAATGTTTTGAATCCCAGCTTGCGGTATAAACGCAGGGCGGACACGTTGTCCTCGCGCACGTACAGGCTGACACGGGACTGGGTGAATCGGGAAGCGATGAAACGCTCGCCCAAGCCGATCAATTGGCCTCCAATGCCCTGGCGTTGATAGTCCAAATCGACGATGACGTTGGCCACTTCAAAGGTCGAAACCACGCGCAAGGCGACCAAGCCCCGCACCAGCGGTTCCACGGCAGCCGGAAGCAGGCTTCCCAGGATTCCCATCAAAAAACGCAGGGGCTTGGGTTTTAGAAAACCCATGCTGATGAACCCAACCGGCCGGCCCGTGTCTTTTGCGAGGGCGACGAAAAAGCCGGTGGGAAGCCGGTGGTACAACTTCAAGAGTTCCCGCCTAAAAAGGGATTGTGGGGCGTTGGCCGTGCGCGCGCAAAAGCGCACGACGTCATCCAAATGCTTGGACGGCTCAAACGCAACGATGTCAACAAGTAAAGCGTCCGCTGGCACCGGGCACGACGCCACGGGGTGCGTGGGTGATGCGTCGGTTTGCAGTGGATCGATGGATAAATAGCCGGCGGCTTCCAGAATGGGCAGTGCACGAAATTCAGTGGGTACCACGCCGTCAGCGGTGACGCGGAACTGGATGGGAACGAATTTCACGCCGCGGGCATGGGGGTCCGCCTCGTCGTCCATAGAGTTGAACGAGGAAAACGGGTTAAAATGCACGGGCTTTCCAGGAGGAAACCCCTCGCGAAATCACTGGATGTAGGCGGAGGTGGGGTTCTGACCGGGTTCCAGGGGCGCGGGGGAAATGGCGGCGACTTCTTCTTGGCGGGCCTGCTGTTCGATGCGCTTGATCATGACCTGCGACTTTTTGGCTCGGGCCTCCAGGGCCTTCACGTCGAACTTGCGTTTAAGCAAACGCCCCAGGAGCGCGACGAGGTGTTTGGCGCCCACGGCGTCGACGTTCTGGCCCGCGGTTTCCACCAACAAACAAGCCCCCCGCAAGCCGTAGAGCTTGGAGAGTGCCGGCAACAAGCCGGCCATGCCGACCACCGGCACAATCACGCCGGTGGGCTTGGCACCCAGTTTGTACAGCGACTGGGCCAATGTCTTGGAGGTGGCGTACGCGAAAATGTTGGGGGTCTTTTGCTGGCGTTGGATGGCGTAGCCAGCCATGGACAACACGTCTTTTCCGCCCAAATCCCGGAAAAACGAGAGGAGTTTGGCGGAGACTTCGTATTGGCCTTCCACGGTCAGGGGCTGCAGGTCGCCGCGCAACAACACGAGGTCACGGCCCTGGAGTTTGGCGTAGTACAATTTCATGCAAAACGCGCGCAGCCGCCCGTTTTTCAGGGCCAGGACTTGGTTGGGAAAATGCGGCGAGTACAGCGTGGCGAACGGTTTGGCGGAAAGCTCGCGCACGAGGTGGTCCACCGCCAGTTTACTGACGAAACCGATGCCGGGCAATCCCACGATCAGCAGGGGTTTCTTGAGGCGCGGCTTTTTCTTCACGCGGATGAAGGACTCGGAAAAGGATGCTTCAACCATGTGTTTGCCTCCTCCGGTAGGACGCGTACTTGTCGTGCGGCGAGTATTTGGGCGGGTGCGCAGAGAACGTTTCGCCGCCGCACGCGGGGCAGGCCTCATTCAAGCTGTAGTGGCGGCGCATGCAACGTCGTAGGCGCTTCATGAAGAGGAAGAGGAAAGCCGCGTATAAAAACGGTGGGCTTAACGTTGTACCGTAAAAGCCGCTTCAAAATGGGCGGCGGACGCCTCGCGTTCCAGCAAGGCCGACAAGTGGGCCATTATTTTTTCGGCGCGTTTGAATTGGTCCGTCTCGACTTCCACCAAATAGGTGGGCGCGGAAACGTAACGCAGCGTCTTTTGGGCGTCCGGAAACGATTGCGCGTCGATTTTCGCCAAGACGGCTTTGACTTGATCCAAGCCATCCGGGGCGTACGATTTGAGTGTGAGGTGCGCCTTGAGGAACACGCGTTTGGGCTTGATCTCTTTTTTGGCCAGTTCCGTCAACGCCGCGGCCCACATTTTTGGAATCTTGGCGGAGAGCTCTTGGCCGGCGGCCATGGCCTCAAACGCGGCATACAAGTCGCCGTAAGCGTCTTCCAGGGGCTTTCCAGCTTCCTGGAGGGCCACGGCCAAGGGTTTTCCGAGTTTTTTGGCCACGACTTCCAGCATTTTGCGCGCGCGTTTCTCGGATTGGTTCAGTTGCAGTTTGCGTTTCTTGTCCGACTCGGAAACGCTTTTGAGCGAGACGTCCACTTGGTGCTTGGACTCGTCGACCCGGATGACTTTGGCTACTGTGAGTTGACCTTCCTTGACGTGGTCGCGGATGTTGCGCACCCAGCCGGAGGAAACTTCGGAAATGTGGACGAAGGCTTCCTGGGCGCTATACTCATCGAGGGACAGAATCGCTCCAAAGGGAAGGATCTTCTTGACTTTGGCGATGACGAATTCTCCGCGTTCCGGATAATTCGGCATAACGTTAACCGAACACTTCCAAAACGCGGCAGAGCACTTCGGCCTGGCCGCCGGTGGACGAAACCAATTCGTTGCCGCAGGACTGGCAGTTGATCGTGGACTTGGCGGCGCCAAACACGGTTTGCTGCGCGCCGCAGTCGCATTGGATTCGGAGGAACTTGCTCATGGAAATCACCCTCATCTAACGTTGGACTTCCGCCTTCTTCTTCATGCGGCCCGAAATGACGCGCTCGTGCTTTTTTTTGCACGTCGAACACTCCAGCATGAGTTTGTTGCGGATGCCCTGCTTGCGGACGTTGGCCTTGCCTTTGACTTTGCCGTGGTAGCCCGCCAGTTTGCGTTCGTGCTTGCGCGTGCCCCACGCCAGGGTGCGACCCGGCTTGTACTTGGACGTGGACACCTTGACCTTGTGCGCCGTATGCGTTTGGCATTTGACGCAAAACGCGTTGGTCTGCTTTGGAACGATCATGAAATCACCTTGACAACGCCCTTGCGTTGCAGAAACTCGGCTTGCTTGCGTGGAAGCACGACCCGCTGGCCGGGCCTGAAAGGCCCGTACGGTTGCGCATCAAAACCCACAAACGCCGGCACGTCGGCGACGATGTCCACCTGAAGTTCACCGTTAACCGAGGGAATCGAAGCGCCCAACTGGTGCCGAGAAAGAAGGGTAACCAGGCCCGTATATAACTCTTTTTCTTGTTCGGAGAGTCCAGCGGCATCCACCCGCCCGGCGCGGAAATCCCGCAATGCCTTGAAAAAGATTTTCTGGGCACGCAAGGTGAACACGTCGTTCAAAATCTTGCGCGCGCTTTCCAGTTCCTTGGCGGCTTCCAACGAGAACCGCTCGCGCACGTTCTGTTCCAATTCCGACAGCCACGAAGCGTAGCGCTGGTAGAAATCCGAATCCAAAGGCAGAAGCTGGGGCGAATGGCGTTCCTGGGTCTGCAACGAGCGGAGGGCCGCGTAACTGACTTCCGACGCCATAACGTTTTTCACGACGACTTCAAAAACGCGTCACTTGGGGAATACGCGAAGAACGCGGTGGCGTTGTTCCACGTCCAGGAGACGACCCACGTGTTCTGCGGCAAGCCGGATCCGAAGGCTTGGACGGCCGAAGATTCTGGCGAAGCACAATAAGAAGCCGACGTGGCGGCATCAAAGTCCGCCCAGTAAAACGCGCACCCGTAGCCCTCCGAGAACGCGCCGGCATCCTTGGCCGAGCGGATCAGGGCTTCCTCACGGTAACTGATGGCCACCGGCGGGTTGCAGGAAGCCACCACGGACTCGGAACGGAAACCAATGGGCAACAGCGAGTAGAACCGTTTTTCCACGGATGGACATTTCGTGTGCGCTCGGCGCGTCAAGAGCACGTCGACAGCCCACTTGCCGTTTTCAAAACGCGAATCCACGACGCGAGCCATGACGCCTTGGCTTTCCAAGGGCTTCACATCCTCCAATACCACGTCCACGGCCTGCGTTTCCGTGAGGGCGGATTTTGTGGACGCCAAGTAGGAGAAGGCCACAACGCCCAAAAGCACGAACAACGAGAGGACCAAAACGCGCTTCATCAAGCGCTTAATGGGATTAAACGCGTTTAAAGCCCTTTTCACGGGCACTCAAATTGGACGACCCATTCCGGTTTTGCGCCCACGCGAATGAGGCCGCCGGGAGCGTTGGAAGCATCCACGCGATAGGACACCTCCACGTCAGCCGGAGTACCGGATTGGAAACCCGTTACGTCCACCGTCAGCGACGCATTGACCTCGTACGACGCGTCCACGCCCAAAGAAGGAGTCAACGCTCGGCACGAAACGTCTTGGACTTGAACGTGGACGGAGATTCCGTCGGAAAGCCGGGACGCGGCACGGGATGCATACGTGGACACCCGGGACGAAAAACCGTCCGGCGCACACACCGACGGCCCCGGCTGGCAGCCGTGCGCGGCAAAGGCGGAATCCACGGCGGCGTCCGCCACCACCTCACGCAAAACGTCTTGGGCGTCCTGGGCCCGGTCAAAAGTGCGAACGGCGTCCAATTCCGCCAACGCGGCCACGTCCTGGTAGGAAAGCGCCAACACGGCGAAAAAAAGTCCAGCCAAAGACAAGGTGACTAAAGCCGCGGCAAACCCCGAGTAAAAACCCTTCATCGCACGCCCACCCACGTCACGGATTGAATGGACGAAAACGCGGCATCCGTCTCCCGCAGGCAACCCGCATCTGGGCTCACGGCTCCCTCGCAGGCCCTAACATACCGGAATGCCTTGGCCTGGACGACGAAGCGAGAATTGGGGGGTTGGCTGGAAACCGTGAACCCCCGGGGCTCCAAAGAATCCGCCAATTCGGGTTGAAGTCCCGGCGGCAACACCAGGAAATCGCGTCCAACCAAGTACAACGCCGAGGCGGCCGCGGGTTCGGAAAAAGACTGCACCGCAAAAAAGGACAGCCCCGCAATGAGGATGGCCAAAGCAAACAAGGCATCCAGCGTCAGCAAAAACCCCCGCATCAAGGACACCCCCGAACCGACACCGTGCACAGCGCGCCGTCGCAGTTGGCGTACCGGTCAACGGCCCGCGGATTGGGGCAGGAAAAATCCGCGCAACCGTCAAACCACGTGTGAGACGAATTGGAGATGCGGACGCAGAAACCCGGGCCGGAAAGCGCGGCCGCGTTCAGCGTGCCTTGGCCCAAGTTGGGTTGGCTCGACAAAATGGCGGTGGACAGCGCCGCCAACGCCGGTTCCGGCCCGGAAAACAAGGCAGCGGGAAACTCGGCGGCGTGAATGAACAAACCCAGCGCGACCGTCAAAATGAGGACGGAAACCAAGAAATCCATGCTGAACAATTGCCCCCGCGTCAAACCATCAATCCCCCGAGCAAGGTTCCGGCCGCAGTACGGCCCCGCCAGCGTCCAGAGACTGCACGCACAGCCGCTTTCCGCACCCCGGGACCACAAATTGACCAGGCTGAAATTGGCAGGCCGTGGACACGCCCACGCCGTTGAGGTTCAGCGTGCCCTGGCCAACGGACAAGACCAATGGCCCGGCATCGGCCAGGCACGGCGAGGGCAGGTTGACGGAGAGGTTCAGCCGGCAGGCCGCATCCGCGGCATGCGCCAGGGAAAATGCCGTGGCAAAAACTGCTCGATCCGAATTCGTTGCCTCCGCGGCCACGCCGACGAAGTGATTCAACCAAAACAGCAACAAGACGAACAGCGACACGGAAAAAAATATCTCCAGCGAGACTTGGCCGCGCATAACGAGACAACACGACGGGGTCTTAAAACCCTGTCCACCCCCATGCGTAGGCGATGGCGGGCACCAGCAAAACACCCAACGCGTACTTTCGGGGAACCCGCTGGGAAAGTGCCGCCAGGGACGACACGGACGCCCAGGAAAGAACGAAAACACCCCAAGGCCCGTTGGCCCAGAACGCGCCGGCAACCACCAAACCCAACAGCGTCCACGCGAAAAACCGCGACGAAAATACGGGCAAAATTTCGGCGAAACGCCGCCAGAACACAAACACCAACACCCACGCCAACAAGAACCCCAGGACGCCAAACGCCAACGCTTCAAGGCCCTCGGGAAACAAGACGCCGGCATCCTGCCAGGACGCGGCGGCCGCGGAACGGGCCTTGCCAATAGACAAAACGCCAAAAAAGTCGAAGAACAACTTGCTGGACGCCAACGCAAAAGACAGGACCAGAAACGAGACGGGCGAGGCTTCCAAAAACAAAAAAGCAAACGCCGACAAAAACGCGGGACTCATCGCCGGCAACAACACCGAGAAGCCTCCCAACGCCGCCCCCAACAAACCCATCCAAAACGGGGCCTTGGGCGCCGGGCCGCCAAAAGACATCGATGCCTGGGACGCCAACCAAAGCGCTGGCACGCCGAACAACCCCGACAAAAGAGGAAACAAAGGCTCGGCCAAAGGCAAAGAAAAAACGGCCAACCCCATCGCCCCGAAAAAAAGGAAGAACGCCGCATGCTTGAAAGACAAGCCATCCAGGGCCAGGGAAACCACGACCACCGCCGACAACAACAATCCAGACCAGGGCCGAACGAAATCAAACAAGACGGGAAGCAGGAAAAAGAAGACCGGGGACAAGGCGACCGCGCCGGCCACACCCCAAAGCAAACCCAAGAGCACCGCTCCAACCGCCGTACGCCCGCTTCCTTGGGCGACCAACTGGTGGGCCGGCAACGCCGCGACGCCGTGCTGGGCTCCCGGAATCCCGAAGAAAACGGCGGGCACCGCCTCAAAAACCAGGTGCGAAAACGCCAGCACGCACACGGAAACGGCGCTGGATGAATCCGACAAAAACGCCAAAAGAAGGTTGGTGTGAAGAAACGGCAGAACGCCCAACGCCCCCCACACCCACCCCGAAATGAAATCCCACATGAAGGGAAAGCGGAAAAAACCCATGAAAAGCCTTGGGTAGAATTCCAATCAACCGAGCGAAGAGTGGCCTTAAAAAACGCGGCACGCCACAGCGTTCCACCATGATTCAAACCGGTACTCCGATAGTCAAGCGGGGCTTTGCCCGCATGCAGAAAGGCGGAGTCATCATGGACGTAGTCAACGAAGACCAAGCCATTCTCGCGGAAAAAGCCGGAGCCGTGGCCGTCATGGTGCTGGAGCGCGTGCCCGCGGACATCCGCGCCGCCGGCGGGATAGCCCGCATGGCCGACCCGGCGCGGATCGAACGCGTCATGCAGGCCGTCACCATCCCCATCATGGCCAAAGCCCGCATCGGCCACTTCGCGGAAGCCCAAGTCCTGCAACAAATCGGCGTGGACATGATTGACGAAAGCGAAGTCTTGAGCGTCGCCGACGAAGAACGCCACATCGACAAAAAAGCCTTCACCGTCCCCTTTGTATGCGGAGCCAAAAACCTGGGCGAAGCGCTGCGGCGCATTGACGAAGGCGCGGCCATGATCCGCACCAAAGGCGAGCCCGGAACAGGCAACATCGTCCAAGCCGTCCGCCACACCCGCTGCATCCAAAACGAAATTTTGGAACTGGAGTCCCTCAGCCAAAACGCGCTGCAACAAAAAGCCCAGCAAATGCGCGTGCCCCTGGAACTCGTCACGCAAACCAAGGAAATGAGCCGATTGCCTGTTGTCAACTTTGCCGCCGGCGGCATCGCCACGCCGGCCGACGCCGCGCTCCTGATGCAGTTGGGCGTGGACGGCGTATTTGTGGGATCCGGCATTTTCAAGTCCGACAACCCGGAAGCCTACGCCAAAGCCATCGTCTCGGCCACCCAGAAATTCGACGACCCCCACGTCGTGGCGGACGCCTCCAAAATGTTGGGGTCCGCCATGAAAGGCGAGGAAAAACCCGCCGTGCGCATGCAGGAGAGAAGCCAATGAACATCGCCGTCGTTGGAGTGCAAGGCGCCGTCTTGGAACACGTGCACGCCACGGAAAAAGCCATGAAAAACCTGAATTTCCACGGCGCCGTCTCATGGGCCAAAGACCGACTCGCGTTGGAAAACGCCGATGCCGCCATCCTTCCCGGCGGCGAATCCACCACCATTTCCAAACTCATCGACAAAAATGAAATGAAAGACGCCCTGGAAGACTTGCCCATCCTTGGCACGTGCGCTGGCATGGTGCTGTTGGCCAAAACCGGCGGCATCCAAGTCCAGCAAACCGGGCAAAAACTGTTGCAACGCATGGATTTCTGCGTGGAACGCAACGCGTTTGGCCGACAACGCGAAAGCTTCCAAGCCCCCGTCCACGTCTCGTTCCTGGAAGAGCCGTTCCCAGGAATCTTTATTCGCGCGCCCAGCGCCTCAAACGTCCAAGCCCCGGCGCAATCGGTGGCCTTTTTCAACGAAACCGTGGTCGGCGTCGAACAACAAAACGCGTTGGCGCTCGCGTTTCACCCCGAACTCTCCGGCGACTTGCGCCTCCACGAACACTTTCTCCTGAATTTCGTCAAGCGCTAGCCGGACACGTCGACGTCCTTTGGCGTCTTGACGAACAAAGTGTCCTGCCGGTACACGCCGTCCACCCACACCCGCCGGCCGGAAAAACGAGAGTCAAAATCGCGGGACGACACCACCGACACGCACCGGCCCGCATCACACACCCGCATCCACGGACCCGAAACGGCTTGCACCACGCCCCATGCCAGAACGCTTCGTCCCTCAAAACGTTCCGACAACGCCGACACGCGCGTGGCCGCGGGCGAGGACTGGAAAAAAAAGGCTACGGCAAAACCCAGAAGCGCCAATACCAAAAACACTCTCTTCACAGAATCTTTCCGCCACTCCAACCGAAACGAACGATGACTAACTTTGCCTTCGGCTTTTGGGGGCACGCCAACGCGTACACGCCCGGACGCACCCACGCCACCAACAACTTCGGCACGCGCAGCACCGCAAAGCCGTTGGTCCAACCCAGCATTTCGCAAGACACATCACGCTGCCAAAACGACAGCCAGACAAAAAAAACGCCCAAGGCCGCCACGGCGCCAACCGCTAAAACCCACACGACGACGCCGGCCTGAAGCCCCAACGACAGAACCAAAGAAAGCGCGGCGAAAAAGGCATACAGCGCCACCGCCGGCTTTTTGTTCGGCGGCGAAAACGACAACGCCTTGAACAACCCCGCGACCAAAAACGCGGCGTACAACAACGCCACCCCCACCCACGGCAAAAACGAGAACAAAAGCGGCAAAGCCAAAAACAAGACCAACAACAACTGGAACCAAATCACGACGAACCCACCAGGCAATACGCAAAATTCGAAGTAAACGCGCACGATTCATTGCGGGTTTGCGACGGCGACAACTTTTGCACGCCATCCAACATTCCAGCGGAAAGTACAGCGGACAACGCCAACGGCCCACCCGTGGAACGGTTGATTACCTGAGGGTCCAACCACACGGTATCCTCCTGCACCGAATAATTCAGCGAAAGCAAGCGCGCGTCCGGAGACGACGCGTCCAGAAAACCCTGCCGAGCGGAGGAAAGAGCCACCGAGATTTCCGCTTGCCGCACAGACGGAACCAGCACGGCGACGATGAAGCCCACCAGGAAAACGATGACGAACAAGTACTCTACGGCTCCCTGGCCTCGAAAGCAGGCGCGCGAACCCAATGGGCGCAAGGCAAACAACCGCCTCAGACGCCGCTGCATGAAACCACCACGTGCGAACCGTTGTTGAAAAACGACGCGGCATGCCAGCCCGGTGCCAGCCCGCATTGCACGTCCAACGGCGTGGACGACAACAAAGACCGGCTGACCAACCGGTTGGGCCTCCCCTCCAAAAACGAGGACGTCACAAAACAGTAAAACGCGTTCTCGGTGGAGTTAAAATACAGGCAATTGACGTCCTCGGGAACGAACAATTCCTTGCGCAAGCGGCTCTGGTTGCCCGAAAAGGCGGCCGTGTCCACGCCGGAGGCCAACTCATCCAATGCGTGCTTGCCCAACACCGCGGAATCCAAGAGCTTCGTCTTGCCGATTTCGCCCAACGCCACATTGTACAACAGCACGCTGAAGGCCACGACAATGGACAAAACCAGGAAAAAATCAATGCTAAATTGTCCACGACTCACATCAACACGCCCAAACCCGCCAACGCCCACACCACGACAAACCCCGCCACCAGAAACGGGACGAAGGACGGACGCAATCCTTTCGAATTCTGCCTATTAAACACCAACCACCCGGCCAACAAGACCGCGGAAGCCAGAAACACGGCCAACCAAGCCCACGGCCAAAGCCACGCCGAGCAAAACAACGCCATTCCGACAAAAAACTTGGCGTCACCGGCACCCCACACGCCCAACCGCCACAAGCCCAAGACAAACCCGCCCGCCGCCAAAACGGGAAACGACAAACCCGCCAACGAAAACCCGGCCGCCACCCACAACCCATTCCAGAAATTCGGCACTTTACCCAACGCAACATCCCAGGCCGCCGCGCCCAACGCGTACTGCAAGAAAACGATTTCCGCCAACACGAACCAAATACGGGAAAAAGAAAAGAAAAACCACGGGTAGAAAAAAAATCCACTCACCCTTGCGGCGTCATCCGCGCAAAGGAAACAAGCAACTCCAAAACGGGTTTTCCCGACGCGTCATCGAGTTTCCGAAGTACGTAGTAAGGCTGAAACCGCGCCCCGTCAAACCGTCCGGAATCCAATAACCCACCGAAGAACGTGCGCAGTGGAGCCGCCACTTCCGCACGGAGGTCCCGATGCAATCGCGAATCGTTAAACAAATCGCGGACCCGTTGAAAGCGATGCGTATCCAGGTAGTACCGAATTCTGGCCCGCGAGTCTGCGGAGTCCAGCGAAGGCCGTTGAATCAGATTCCATCGGTCGCGCAACGCCTCGGCTCGCTTCCGCCTCAGGACGGCATCCAAAGGAACCTGAAATCGAAGTATAGGCGCATACAACCGAATGCCTGAATTAAAGCTCACGTCCAACGGCTGACCTGGAACAAGAGGCTTTCTGGACCGGAAAACCCGATCCGCTTCAACGAGCCTCCACCCATGCAAATCCTCAAACTCGCGCCGCAACGCTTTCATGCAGAGAAAAAAGGATACACGGACAGAAAAGGATTTCCGTCTACCGAAGCAAAAAGCCCAGCATGGCATCCCGGTTCTCACGCCCGGACCACAGGGGGCTCCGCCCCCTATAGTCCCAGGTTCCCCCGAACCCCCGGCTAACGCGAATCAAATCAACGCAACAAAAAGCCCAGCATGGCATCCCGGTTCTCCGCGACCAAGGCCAACGCGGAATCCGTGAAGCTCTTCACGTAAAAAGCCAACGTGAAGCCGACGATGACGACGAACAAGCCAAACGAAACCAGTAAAATGTATTCAATGGCGGCTTGGGCCCGAACTTTATTCCGCATGAAAGACACGACGTGACCCTCGTTAAAAAGCATTTACCAAAAGCCCTTACGACACCGGGGGCTTGCCGCAGTACCGCTCCGTCAAGGGGTCATCCAACGCCTCGCAACCCGCCCTCGGACTCACGGCGGTAAACGTCTCCGACCCAAACACGCACCCCGCATACCGCGATGCATCCACGTCCTCGCACGCATTCCAAGAACCGTCGGCATCGTGGCACTCTAAATCCGTGAGCAAGCGCGCCGCGCACTGCTTGGAGCCGGCGTCCCGAAAACTTTCTTGAGCCGTCTGCTGCAAAACAACGATAGCCAAAACCACGATCAACAAAACGCCGCCCAAAAGCAACACGTACTCAAAGGTTCCTTGACCCCGCCGCAAACGCATGAACCAGCCAAACAACCACAAAATTTAAGCCTTTAGGAAAAAAGAGGAACGAAAAAAAAGGAATACGAAAAGAAAAAAAGGAAAACGGGGAAAAAAAACCGTTTTACGGACCAATCGGCGCGCGGCCGCAGTACCGCTGCGTGGCGGCGTCAATGGTGTTGGTGCAACCCGTCGGCGCGGCCGTGGTAAACGTGCCTGCCTGGAATTGGCAACCCTGATACGTGGAGGCCGTCACGACGCCACAACTGTTAAAGTTGCCTTGCGCGTTGCGACAGGAAATGTCCGTCAACAAGCGCGCCGTACACTGTTGCTGGCCCGCGCCCTGGAAGCCCTGTTGCGCCGTCTGCTGCAAAACAACGATAGCCAAAACCACGATCAACAAAACGCCGCCCAAAAGCAACACGTACTCAAAGGTTCCTTGACCCCGCTTCATCCTGAAAAACCCCCTTGTGAGATTCAATTGAAAGCCTAACGGAACGGGGTTTAAAAACCTTTGTCATCCAGCCGGCGACGGCGACGGGCCGGGTTGCTCAGAACCGTCCAAGTCGCCCAATTGGTCGTTGAGTTGCCCTTTGAGGTCTTTGTACTCCTTGGATTTATTCTCCAAGTCGGCCGTCTGCGGCGCGTAGACCGTGTTGAGGAGAAAATACGCAAACAACGACACGATCAGCAAAACGCCGCCCAAAATCATGACGTACTCAATGGACGTCTGGGAGCGAAGCGGTGAACTCACGGCGCAATCACTCGAGTCTTGATGAAAAAAGCGACGAGTGAAATGAACATGACGGTGGCACTAATCATCATGACGTATTCAATCGCCGTTTGTCCGCGGATTGAACGGAAGGCTTTTTTCAGCATGCAATCACGGCGCCGCCCACGATGAGGGCGCTTACAAACTTACCGGCCTCGAATATAATAAGGGCGGCCAAAACCATGACCGGCGCGTACAGGAGATACTTCGTGAACCGCCCTTCGCGAATCAAGCCGATAGCCAGGGCGGCAATGAGCGTCTGGGCCATCAAGAACAGCGTCAAGACGCTGTTCAAATCGCAGAGACCCGACGCTTTCGAGTTGGGAAGCGCGGACGAAATACCCGTATTGATGTAGTGGACGATGGACACGGAAAAACCGAAAATAAAGGGGGCCAATATGACGCCAGAAACAAACAAGAACAACACGTGCATGGTGGTGCGGCTGCGTCGTTCCCGCTTGATGTGAAGCAGGTCGCGGGCGTCTTCGGCGATGCTGTACATGACGTCAGCCAAACCCCCGCCGGCGCGCTTGGCGTCCAAAACGATTCGGACCGTTCGCTGGAAGAGAAGCGAACCGGATTTTTTGGCCGCCTCCTCCAAGACTTCCTCAAAAGATTTGCCCTCCTGCAACTGCACCAGCGACGTTTTGAGGTCGTCGCTCACGGGCCCGTACTCGGCTTGCGCGACTTCCTGCAACGCGGCCTCAGTGGTGCCCCCGGACTTGAGCACCAAAGCCATGTGCTTGAGTGCATCCGGCAGGTTGGCTTCGATGGCGTCGATGCGGTTGTTGCGGATGGTCAACGGAATGGAGACGGCAAAACTCATGAACGTCAAAAACGCGACCACGGATACGACCAGGCTCAATCGGAGCAACAAAAGAACCACGAAAACGGAGAGCGAAATCAGGAAAAAAAGGGCCACGAAGCGCTCAAACGGCATGCGAAAACCGGCCACCGCATAATACTGCTTGAGCTTGCCGTACTGGGCTTTGAGGTTTTCCGACGGAGTTACCATACCGACGGCTCCATGCGCTTGGTCGCGTACAAAATCGCGACCATGACGCCCAAAATGCCCACGAAGGCAAAGTACACCAAGAACGGCGGGATGCTGCCGGCGAACAAGGGAATCTGGAGGATCGCCGACAGAATGGCCAGAGTCACCGGCGCCACGACGCCGACCATGATGTAGATGACGTTGATGAAGTTGAGCTTCTCGGTGAAGTCGCGGATGCTCATGCGCACCTCGAAGGAGACGTCGTCGGCGATGTCGGAAATGATCTGCGACAGGTTACCCCCGCTTTTAAACGATCGAAGCAGTTGCGTGACGGTCCTGCGCAGGCCCCGGGACTTGGTCCGACGCGACATTTTCAGCAACGCATTCTCCATGGTGTCGCCGCGGTTGACATCCGCGGCCACTTTGGCGAACTCCTCGCTGAGCAACCCGTAGTCGGACGCGGCAATGGATTGCATGGCGCGGTGAAAGGACACGCCGGCTTTGACTTGGGTGGACAGCTGACGCAAGGCAAACGGCAACACGCGGTCCACGTGCGTGGCGCGCTGGTTGGCCTGCATGGAAGGGTACGACAGCGCGATCAACAGCACGCCGATAAACGCCGCCAGGCCAAGAAAGGGGGCTGCCAAGCCCAAAAGCACGTCGCGCAGAAACACGCCCAAAAGGGCCACGGCGGCAAACACCAAGGCGCCAAACGAGAACGCGCCCGTCACGGAAATCACGAGAAAATTCTCCGGCTCCATGCGCATGCCCGCGCACGCCAAGTTTTCTTTCAGCGACGAGTAAATGGGCAGGCGGGAAAAGAATTCGGAAAGACCCCGAAAAAAGCGGCCGAAACGCTGGTAGATTCCGCCGAAGAACGACAACACGCCTTTCTTGGGGAAAGCCACGCGGTCAAAGTTAAGCAAAGGCTTTTGCGGGGCGGTGGGTGCACCGGACTCTTCGCGGAAGCGGGCCGCCAACCCCGACACGTCCGGCGTCGAAGCCACGTCCGACTCGTCCGGCGCCTCTTCCAAAGCGTCCTTGATGCGTTGCAGACGACCCTCATCCATACGCCGAACATCACACCTTCAACCGCGACTTCGCCAGATAGTTCTGGGTTACGTCGGAAACACCCTCTAAGGACCGAATTCCTTGTTTGGATAACTGTTCCAGGACCCCCGCACGCACTTGGACTTCCCGCAACAAGTCGTCCTGGGAGAGGCCCGTGTACCGGGAGAGCAGTTGGAGGTAAAACGACGAGAGGCCGGTGGACGAAAGCACGTCCTGTACGGGATCCCACTGGTACAGGATTTGAAGCGACGGCATGGCCAGTTCCTCTGAAGGCACCAGTTCCCCGATTTCCGTGATGCGGCGAATCGTTCCCTTCCGTCGGTCGTGGATGCGGTTCTGCATGATGATGAGGTTCAGCGAAGAAAGCATGGACAGAGGCACGTTAATCGGCGGCGACGTCAGGCGGACCAGCGTCTCCTTGGCCGAGTTGGCGTGAAGGGTGCCCATGACGCCGCGGTGTCCGGTGTTCATGGCGGCAAACATGGTGTAGCCTTCCTGGCCCCGGATTTCCCCGACGATGATGCGGTCCGGCCGCATGCGGATGGAGTTTTTCACCAAATCGTCCATGGACACTTCACCGGAGCCCTCCAAGCCCGGCGGACGGACTTCGAGACGGATCCAGTGCTGAAGCGGCAAATTCAGCTCCGCCGTGTCCTCGATGCTGACGATGCGCTCGCTGTTTGGCACGAACGCGGACAACATGTTCAGCGTCGTGGTCTTGCCGGACGCCGTGCCGCCGGAGATGACGACGTTGGCGGGAAAAGCGCCCATGCCGTCGGAGGCCAGCCACAGAAACGCGGCGGCGTCGAAATTGATGGTGCCGTACCGAATCAAGTCGATGACGGTCAACGGGTCCTTCTTGAATTTTCGAAGCGTAATCGTGGTGCCGTCCAACGAAATGGGGGGAATGGTGGCATTCACGCGCGTGCCATCCGGCAAACGCGCATCCAACAGCGGCGCCTGCAAGTCAACGCGTCGGTTCACGGCGCGGGCGATGCGGTCGGCGAGGTTGCGGATGTCTCCGTCGTCATAGAAGACCACGTTGGTGCGCATCATCTCGTATTTTCGGTGGTAGACGTACACGGGTTTCTGCTTGCCGATGACCATGATTTCCTCCAATTCGTCATCCCGCGTCAAGTCGTCAATGAGGCCGTAGCCCACCATTTCCCGCACCACGGCTTTCGCGAAAAATTCCTTGGCGTTGACCGGCACTTTGAGTTCCGGCGTGCCGTCGATGATCTCCAAAATCTTCTGGAAATACTGCTGGCGTTTTTCTTCCGCCGTCAGCGCCGAGGCCTGAACCGGCAAGACATTCAACGCGATTTCCAACAACGCCTCCACCAGCCGCTTTTCCTCGCCGCGGTAACGGGGCACCTGGATTTCGTACAACAAAAGCGGTTCGTCCGGCTCCCGGTAGATCTTGACGTCTCCGTACGCGTCCAGCAACACCTTCTTGGAGGGCTTTTCCTTGGACGGTTCAGAAGGAACCGGCTCCTTGGCCTGGTGCATCAAGGCGTCCAAGTACGACATAGCAGAACAACGCCAACACCCGTATTAAATCCTTCCAATCCGATGGCGCCGTTACGGGCGCCGGCGGGGCCTGGGAAGAGCTCTTTTCTGTCGAGAGGCTTTCCAGAGCCGCAAACCAATCCCGGCGAAAAAACCCGTCAGCCCAAAAGGGAGGCCGCCGAAATCAAACAACAAAAACACGCAGACGCCTGCCACGGCCAGGACCCACCACTTGCGGGGAACTTGAAGAAACCACCACGTGAAAGCCAACGCCAACGTGAAGGACAACGTGGACCAAAAAACGGGACTGGAAAGCACGCCGACGGCCACGTCAGGAACGTTCACGGATTTCAAGCTCGATGGGGATGCTCAAGCGGCTGCAGGCCGACGACAACAACAGCACGCCCACGACCTTCTGGTTCGGGACGTTCGGCACGTCAACGAACATCGTCAGAATCGTTTGCTCGCGGGGCTTGAGCGGCTGTTGACTTGAAAAACTCACGGGCTGCACGTACGCGGAAAGTTCCCCGGTGACTTCGGCGTTCAAGTCCCGCACTTCGCCGCTTCGGCCCTCGTTGGTGATGGTGAACAGCTTCTTGAGTTGCTCGCCGGGTGCCGCGCGCTCGGACAAGCGGTTGGGCGATACGCCCAACTGGTCCGGACCCGTGACCTCCAAGGAAATGGGCACCTCCGCGTTAGTGAATTTCACGCGCAACGCGCCGGACGCCTTGCCTTCCTCTGGGGGAGCGGTGACCTTGACGGAGAGCACTTGGCTTTGCCCCCCGGACAACAAAACGGTTTCCGAGGAGACCAGACCCGACAGCTTTCCTTCACCCACCAGGGACACGTCGGCGGCCTGAGCGTCGTTGTTGCGCGCCGACACCTCGATGTTCGTCGAACACCCGGAACCCAGCGACAGCGCCGTCACGTCGGACTCCAACTGGAGTTTGACGTTGCGTCCCAAAGAAAACCGAAGCGAATCCGACGCGCCCGAAGAAAGCGTCACGGACTGGCTGGCCGAAGCATGCGTGGATGGCGGCAGCACGCGGACCGCCACGTCCGCCTGGGCGGGTACTTCGGAAAACGAGGCGGAGCCGGCGTCGTCGGTGAACTTGGACCGCCGGGCGCCGTCCGGCATTATCGCGTCGACTTGCACGCCTTCCAACGCCAAATCGCTGTCGATTTCCACGACGCGCACCGAAAGCGAGCCGGGCTTGGGCGCCAAAACGAAAAACCAAAGCGCCGCGGCTAGAATGACGAGAAGCAAGACGAGTTTGCCGACGCCAAAGCGCTTGATGCCTTCCCCGACGGAATCGAATCGGTCGGAAAAGCCTTCCCCAGACGCGTCCTCCATAAGGCGGTTCAAGAATTGTTCAAAGCCGGCATTAAATAAATCTATGGGCGTTTGGAGGCCAACAGGGTTCTGAGTTCCGAAGCGTCCACCGTCAAGCGGTGGAGGCGCATGATTTGCCCAAAATCATGATTCAAGAAAGCCGCCAAAACCTCCAATGGTTTGCCCGTGACCCGCTGCAATTTTTTTTCCCGCACCCCGTCCGCCAACGCGGCGGCCGGGTTCTGTACGGCGAATTGCACCACGTCCGGCAGGGCCGCGCGCGTCACGTCTCCGGCGGCGTAAAGCGCCAACACGTCCTTCCACCGGGAGTCCGGCATTTCCACGTTGACGCCCTGGCGCCTCAACTGCGGCTTGACATCCAAAAGCACCCAGGCCACGGTCTTGGGATCCGCTTGCCGGCAGAGCTGGTCAAACAGGGGCCAATCGTACGAGTGCACCATCTTCTCGGCCAGTTCCGTGTTGAGGCCCAGCTTCACGTAATCGGCTTTGCGTTCATCCAACGACTTGGGCAACGGGATTTTGGAAAGCATTCGCCCGGCGACGGGTACGGGCACCACGTCCGTCTCGGGGTACATGCGGGCCGCGCCCGGAAGCGGGCGCATAAAGCGGCTGCCCGTGCCTTCGGCGCGCCGCGTCTCCTTGGGCACTTCCAGCAGATACGCCCGGTCAAAGGCGGCCTTGAGCGCGGGGACGGCCACGTTTTCGGGGGCGACCACGGCCGCCCACGCGTCGTTAGACCCGCAGTCCAAAGCCAGAGAAATCGTGTCAAAATCCGCGGACGTCAAACCGTACTTGGACGGATCCTCGTCCGAGTGCACGATGCCTTTGACCCCGGTCTTGGCTTTGGCGTAATCAGACACCTCCGAGCCAAACCGCAAATCAGGGATTAGTTCCTGGCCCAACAAGCCGCCCAAATGCATGAACTTGACGGCCAAAGCCACCGCGCCTTCCTGCAACGGCTTGGAAAAAAAGGGTTTTGCTCCGGCAAACACGTTGGATACGTCCACCGGCCTTGAAAACGCCAACCCCAAGAAACCCCGCCGCCGGACGCTGGCATGAAGACCAACAAGCGATTGTTGCCGCTTGGCTTCAAAATCCACCAAGTCCGCCACATCCCTTAACTCCTGAGCCCCTTTGATTTCCACCCGGGCGCCCCCCGCAATGGAGACGTTGAGGTCCTGGCGAATGGAGCCAATGCCGCGCTGGACCCGCCCCGTGGATCGCAACAGGCCCCCAACTTTCTCCGCGACTTCCCGCGCGTGCGCCCCGTTTTTCAGCGTGGCATCGGTGGCAATCTCAATTAAAGGAATGCCAAGGCGATCCAACCGGTACGTGGATTGGCCTAGGGTCTTCTCCACGATGCCCGCGCTTTCTTCCTCCAGGCAAACCGTGGCAATACCCACAAAGCCCTGCGACGTTTCCAGCTTTCCGTCCACGGCCACCAAAGCCGTGCGCTGGAACGCCGACACCGCGGACCCATCCGCCACGGTCTTTCGCATCACGTGCACTTCATCCAGCACCCGAGCCCCCAACGCTTTGGAGACTTGCAGAACAATCTCCAAGGCCTCCGAATTCAATTCCGTCGGGGGTTCCTCGTCTTGTTCCACCAGACACGAAGAAGAGGGAAAAAGCTGGTAGTGAAACGTTTTGCCGCGAGCGGCCTCAAACGCCGCCGCCGGATCAACGTGCCCCAATTCCCCCGCCACCGCCCGGATTTTTCGCGTCAGCGTGCCGTGCGGTTCTTCTTCGCCTACAGCCGCTGGGCAACGACAGAACAGCTTGCGCGACGTGGCCAAGCGTTGGTGTATTTCCAAACCGGCTTTGAAACCCAACATGGTCAGCCCAGAAAGTCGGCTTGCTGCAGCCGGTCGTTGTATTCGTGAGCCAGGTTTGCCAACATGAGTTCCCTGATTCTGGCGGGGTTCTTGGTGCGGCCCAAAACGCAGCCCAGCTTGACAAACGCGGTTTCCGGCAACAGGTCCTCCAAGTACAGGGCTCCTGCAAAACTGGCTTTGCGGAGGTTGGCGTAAACGAAGGGATGCACGCGGCCGTACAAAGACTGACTGGTGAAACACACCGTCACGCCTTTCTCCACCGCGTTTTGAATCGACGGAATCCAGGAATGCTTGGCCGTGGCCGGCACGTGGCCCAACGCCCACGCCTCCACCACGATGCCGTGGTACTTTTTCTTCACGAAAAAGTCGATGAGTTCGCCGGAGGCTCCAGGCCACGGCTTGACGTGCGCCACCTTGGATTCAAAACGCACATCCGCTTTGGCCACGCCGTCGCTTCGCTTTTTGTAGTCGCGGCGCAAAAAATGCGGGGGCTTGTCCGGCCACGCCTTGGCCCACGGCTGGGCATTGACGGTCCGAAACGCGTCCCTCCTGGAAGTATGCATCTTGCGGGTTTTGGTTCCCACGTTCGCCAGACAATAGTCATCGGAACTGGTGCCATGCATGACGATGGACACTTCCGCGCAATCGCTTTTCGCGAACTGGGCCGCACACAAAAGATTCATGGCACCGTCAAACGAACCCCGGTCCGGTGAGCGTTGCGCGGCCGTGAACACCACCGGCTTGTTCTGGTCTTGAATCATAAAAGACAATGCGGCCGCACTGTAATGCAAAATGTCGGTGCCCATCGTCACCATCACGCCTTGCGAATCGGAGTTGAGTTCCTTGACGACTTCCTGGGCAAGCCGTTGCCAGTCGGAATGATCCATGTCTTCCGTGGCTTTGCGAAACGGGCTTTCAATGCGGTGGATGTTGGCCACGTCCGAAAGTTCCGGCACTTTCGCCAAGAGTTCCTTCGGCTCGCCCAACATGTACACGCCGCCGGTCTGGTAGTCCACCCTTGTCGAAATCGTGCCGCCGGTGGCCACCAACGACAGCTTCGGCAATTCCGAGCGCGCGTCCGGCACCCACTCCGCAAACTTTTCCAAGGCCACGGAGCCCTCACGCTTTTCCAGCCGAGCCCCCTTCGCGGAAACGCCGACGTTGTAGCCATTGTCCAACTTCAAAATCAAGTTCGACGCGGACGCGCCCAACTCCGGCTTGGGCAACAAGACGCCTTCGAAAACCTGCTTCTTGGATTTTACGCGGACGCGGTCGCCGGGCTGAGCCTTGATTTTTTTCAGCCCCTCCTCAACGTCCCTGGAATACGGCATAAAA
Source organism: Microcaldota archaeon (assembly GCA_016207165.1). Lineage (GTDB taxonomy): Archaea > Micrarchaeota > Micrarchaeia > Norongarragalinales > Norongarragalinaceae > JACPGT01. The sequence continues at coordinate 34,621 of JACQQD010000008.1, read as the reverse complement.
CGCTAAACCCAGGCAAGAAAAACGGCGACGTCGCTTAAAATCATTGGGTTATAGAAAAGCCAACAAATCTCACGACGAATAGGTTGGCTTTGCTAGATAGCAATCCCGCTTTCCGGGATTGCTATAACGCTTTGGCCATGTACACGCCTTCCAACGAGTAGCCTTGTTTCTGGTAGTATTGCCGCACGCCCACACCGGAAATGACCAACAATTTCTTGCAGCCCCATTCCTCGAAAGCGATGCGTTCAGCCTCCCTCAGCAAGCGTTTCCCAAGGGACTGGTGCTGCACCGCGTCCTTTTTCTTCAAGTGCAGGGGCAACTGTTCGCCGTACACGTGCAGTTCCCGAACCCCGGCGGCATCCTCCGTGATTTCGGGACGCCACGGTTGGAACGGAAAACGCAAGCGCAAGAACCCAAGCAGCGCGTCGTCGGCTTCAAAACTCAAAAACACTTCCTTGCCTTTCGAAGCCAGGTAGTCGCGGCGCACGAGTTGAACCTCCCTCCAGTCAAACGAAAACCCCTCCCTCGCCTTGAGGCCCGCCTCACGGCACCGGATGCACCGGCACGCGATGCCCAACTCCGTGCATCGGTCGTGCACGAGTTGGCGCAAATTGCTTTTCTCAACTCCCGCGGCAATCAAGGTCGTCGGAATGTCGCGGTCCACGCGCATGATGCGGCAGTACTCCGGCACGAACGCCTTACCCCGCGCGATGGCCTCCGCGGCGTCTTTCGCGGTGAACGGCTGGAATTTTCCCTGCCGCCAAAGCGCGTACAATTGGGTTCCGGGAATGACCAGGCACGGGTAAATCTTGAGCATGTCCGGCCGCCACCGCGGGTCTTCAAAGAGTTCCTTGAACATGGCGACATCCTTTTTTGGCGTGGAAAAAAGGCCGGGCATGACGTGGTGGCATACCTTGAAAAACGCGTCCTTGGCGTATTGCGTCGCCTCCCAACCGTCCTTCAAGGTGTGGCCCCGGTGTGATTTCTCCAGGGTTTCTTCATCCAAGCTCTGGATACCCAGTTCAACGCGCGTGCCCCCGTATTCCAAAAGCGCGTCCAAGTGCGTCGGAGTGGCCCAATCCGGCTTGGTCTCAAACGTCAAGCCGATGACGCGGTAATGCGCCGACGCATTCTGTTCCTTGGCTTTTTGCCACGAACCCGCCGGTTTTTGGTTGAAGGACTCGTACATGCCCTTCACGAACGCGTCCTGGTAGTCTTGAGGCTGGGCGTTGAACGTGCCCCCCATCAAAATCACTTCGCACTTCTGCGGGTCATGTCCAATGGCCTCCAGTTGCGCGATGCGCGTGTGGACTTGGCGATGGGAATCAAAGTCATTCTGCTTGGCGCGGCGCGCGGCCGGCTCAAAGCCCGTATAGCTTTTCGGCGAATTCGTGTTGGGGCCGCCAGGACAATACACGCAGGTGCCGTGCGGGCACCAATCCGGACGCATCATCAACGCCACCACGGACACTCCGGAAAGCGAGCGAACGGCCCGGGTGCGAAGAAGCGACTTAAGTTCCGGGGACGCGTCCTTTCCAAGGGCGTCCAGGATGTCGGCGTTGCGGATGACTTCCTTCAACCCATAACGCTTGCCCACCACGGCTTTCAGGGAAAGCAGTTCATCGGGTTTTTCCGGCGGATCGCGCTGCAGGGCGTCGACCAGTTCCAACAACGCCGCTTGGCGCGGCGTCAGCAACGCATGCATTGAAGTTCACGAAAAGGCGCGGGCCAAGAACGCCAGCAACGAATACACGGCCTGCACCGGAGAGGGAAACAAGACCACGCCGTTGGCGCTGGCACGCAAGTCGTTCAACAGCGTCGTCTCCGCCACCAGTTCCGCGTTCGCGTCACTAAAGACACGGGGGCTGGACAGGGACTGCGCATGGAAAGAAAACACGTATTGGTTGGCCTCTTCCGGAGTGACGGGAAAGGCGAGGTTAACCACGGAATTGTGTGGAACGAAAACGCGGCGCGGCTCCGACCAAGACGCCGGCAAGCCGTTGATCGCCACGTCAAACACGTCCGAAGCACTACCCGTGTTCTGCAACTGCAAGAAGTACACCGCCGGCTGCTCTACGCCCACCGACAGGCGCGACTGGGTCAGGGAAGCGGAAAAGACGTTGCGGGACACGCGCAGTTTCGCGGGAAACGAAAGCGAAGGCAGTCCGTCGTACTCGTCCATGGCCCGCACGTAAAACGTGTACTCGCCGTCCGCGGCGTCGGGGGCAATGGAGACGAACGCCTGAAAAGGCTCTTCGTACAACTTGGAGGCCTCCGCCGTCCAGCCATCCGGAAGACGCTCGATGAGGATGCGGTCCCAAAGCGCCTCGCCGGGCTTGGCCGCGTTCTTGGACAAGTCCCCACTGGGGCGCTGGGCAATGACCACGATTTTCTGCCCGGGCCCGGCGGTCCCCAAGTCCAACGTGCTTGACGCCGTGACTTCCTTGAACACGGGATCCAAGACCGTTAGGGACAACGCGGACACGGCACCGAAAAGCCCGGCCAAAACCAGGAACGAAACAAGCCAACGCATACGAGGAAAAGTGGGCGAACCAGTTAAAAAACACCCGCCTCCAAAGCCCCAGTGCATGCGTTGTTTCCTGGCGCTGGAAATCGATGACGCCCTCCGTCAACGACTCGCCGACGTGCAGTCGGAAATCCGGCAAACCAGGGTTTCCGCCACCTACCCCGCCAAGAAGCAGTTGCACGCCACCCTCGCGTTCTTCGGCGAACTTGACCCCAACGAGGTCCGCGAAAAAGCCGAACTCCTCCACGCCGTCCATCATAAAGCCTTCGACGCACGGCTTTTTGGCTTGGGCGCATTTCCCAAACCCGACCACATCCGCGTGGTCTGGACCGGATTTGACAAAGGAAAAAAAGACGTCATCGCCCTGCAACAACGACTCGCCGACGCCCTGGGTTACCGCAACGACCAGCCCTTCCACCCGCACGTGACTCTGGCGCGCGTCAAAAGCGCACAGAACAAGGAAAGGCTCCAGGCGTGGCTGGCCCAAAACGCGGAAACCACGTTCCCAGAATTTGCGGTCCGCTTCGTCACGCTTTACGAAAGCCGCCTCCAGGCCACAGGGCCCGCCTATACCGCCTTGGAGCGAACCGAACTACAGTAAAGCCGAAAGCACCTCGTACGCCTTGGACGCGTCTTTTTTCTCCACGAAAAACAACGTGTCGGTGTACGACGACCAAAATTCCTTCAAATTGATGTTGTGCCGCGCCATCTGCGCCGTCAGAAAGGCGACCACGCCGGGCACCGCTTCAACCACCGGCGAAGAAATCAACGTCAAAACCACCAAATCCTCGTTGACCGTCAAAATCTCCGACCGCGAAAAAAGCTTCTGGCTTTCCCGAAAGTACGCCGCATCCACCACCAGCGTCATGCCGCTTTCTTCCTTGACCAGCGCCCGGGTCTTCTCGGAAAACGACGCGGCCTTGGCCTCCGTCTCCGGCGTCCGCTCCACGACCAGGACGTTGACCTTCGTCGACAGCGACAGCCGGCTGTGCGAGAGCACCTCCAACACTTTCTTTTCGTCCGCGCGGCGCTGCCGAAGCCGCGACGCGGAAAAGCGCTTGACGGCCGCGCGCACGGCCTCCTCGGACCCGCCCACCTGCTTCTGCAAGACGCGGGCCACCGCCGACAGGTTCGCGTAGCCCTGCGAGAGCGCTTCCAACAGAAACGGTTTCTCCTCCAACGCCGATTCGACGCGCTTGGACACACTGGATGCCATAGTCCAGAATTGGACGAAAAGTGTTTAAAATTGTTTCTTTTTGTCCGAAACGGTTTTTAAATGAAAACGCGATGCGAAACGCCTATGATTGAACTTCCCGACTACGACGCCGACCAAGTCGTTTTGGCCTACTCGGGAGGCTTGGACACGAGCTGTCTGCTGAAATTGTTCCTGGAAAAAGGCATGGAAGTATGCACGTTTACCGCCGACTTGGGCGCCCGCGAGTACAACGACCAGCACTTGGACGCCGCCAAACAAAAAGCGCTGGCACTGGGGGCCACAAACGCCGTGGTGCACGACGTCAAACAGGAATTCGCCGACGAATTCGTCACGTACAGCATCTGGGCCAACGGCACCTACCAAAACCATTACCCCAACTCCACCGCGTTGGCCCGCCCCCTGGTCGCCAAGCACCTGGTGGACGTGGCGCACGCGGTGGGCGCGGACGCGGTGGCTCACGGTTCCACGGGAAAAGGCAACGACCAACTGCGCTTTGAGTTGGCCGTGAATTCCTTGGACGCAAGCCTCCAGGTACTGGCGCCCATCCGCGACTTGCAGCTTTCCCGCGACGTGGAGGAAAAATACGCCCACCAACGCGGAATTGCCGTATCCAAGCAAAGCACGTACAGCGTGGACGCCAACTTGTGGGGCCGCAGCATCGAGTGCGGGCCCCTGGAAAACCCGGCCGTCGCACCGCCACAGGATGCCTTTGAATGGGTCAACCCCGCCGAAGCGGCCCCCGACCAAGCGGAAACCGTCAAACTTCATTTCGAGCACGGCACGCCCGTTGAACTGGAGACGGCCACCCAAACCGTTTCCGGCACGCTTTCCGTGATCCAGCACCTCAACGAATTGGCTGGCCTTCACGGCATCGGCGTCTTTGACCACGTGGAGGACCGCGTCGTGGGATTCAAAAGCCGCGAAGTCTACGAATGCCCTGCGGCCGCCGTGATCCTCAAGGCGCACTTTGACTTGGAGAAAATGGTGCTGACCAAAGACGAATTGGATTTCAAGCGCCACGCCGACGCGGCGTTCGGAGAAATGACGTTCCAAGGCAAGTGGTTCTCGCCTTTGATGGCCTCCCTGAAAACGTACCTCGCCGATGCGCAAACGCCGGTTTCAGGATGGGTGGACGTCAAACTATACAAGGGCCACGCGCAAGTCATCGCGCGCCACTCCGAGAACTCCCTGCACCAACACGCCTTGGCCACGTACACCCAGCAAAGCACTTTCAACCAGAAACACAGCGAGGGCTTCTGCAAGATTTACGCCTTGCAGACCGTCACCGCCAACCAGGTGAGACCATGTGGAACTACCCCGGATTTCAAACCGTCGACGTATTCATGATGTTCGCCTTTGCCGCCGCCATCGCGCTTTTGGTGGGTTAACCTCCCCATGCTTTGGACGAACCAACCCGTATCGGAAAAAGTCATGGCGTTCACCGTGGGCCACGGCCACCTCTTGGACCAGCCGCTGCTTCCCTACGACATTGCCGGCACCCGTGCGCACGCCCACGCGCTCAAAGACGTCGGCGTTCTGACGGCGGATGAAAACGCTCAAGTCCAAAACGCACTGGACGAACTTTCCGCACGCGTGCAGAACGGAACCTTTTCCATCACCCAAAAACAAGAGGACAGCCACACCGCCATTGAGGAATTCCTCACCGAGAAACTCGGCGACACAGGCCGTCGCATCCAGGCCGGCCGTTCCCGCAACGACCAGGCGCTGACCATGCTTCGCTTGTACGCCAAAGACCAGCTCCAGCAAGTCCAAGATCAAATCCGCCAACTCCAAGCCACGATTTTGGCCAAAACCAAGACCGACTACCCCATGCCCGGCTACACGCACATGCAAAAAGCCATGGCCTACTCCACAGCGAGGTGGCTGGAGTCCTTCCACGAAAGCCTAGAAGACGACGTCTTAGTTCTGCAAGCCGCCTTGACGCTCAACGACCAAAGCCCGCTGGGCTCCGCCGCCGGATTCGGATCCAGCCTAGACCTAAACCGCCAAAAAGAAGCCCAAGAACTGGGATTTACCAAAGTCCAAAACAACACGCTGTACTGCCAGAACAGCCGCGGCAAAATCGAGTTGTTTACCCTCTCCGCACTCCACCAAGTCGCCTTGACGCTCAACAAGCTTTCCTGCGACATCCTCCTTTACTCCACCACCGAATACGGGTTCCTTCAAAAACCCTCCCAGCTTTGCACCGGCAGTTCGCTGATGCCCCACAAGAAAAACCCGGACGTCATGGAACTGGTGCGCGCCAGGACCGCCGCGCTTTCCGCCGCGTACGCCCACGTCGCCGCCACCACACAAAACCTGCCGTCGGGCTACCACCGCGACTTCCAGGAAACCAAGGCCACCCTGTTGGAGGCGTTTGCCACCATGGACGCATGCCTCGAAATGACGGCGCTCTGGGTGCACGACATGGCGTTTGACCCCAAAAAACTGAAAGCCGCCATGACCGACGAACTCCACAGCGTCAACCGGTCCCTTGAACGCGTCAAAACCGGCACACCCTTCCGCCACGCCTACCACCAAGAAAAAGGAGAAAGCCATGTTTGAAGACCAACCCATCCAAGGCATCCTGTGCGGCGGCGAACACGTAGGACTCCGAAAAAAATCCAGAGACCTCGCCGTCTTTTACAGCACCACCCCCGCGTCGTTTGCCTGCGTGAACACCGCCAACCGCTTCGCCGCGCCCCCCAACCAATACAACCAGCGCCTGCAAGGCACCGCGCAACTGGTCGTCGTGAACTCCGGCAACGCCAACGCGGCCAACGGCTCCCAAGGAATGGCGGACTGCCACCGCATCGCGCAACACGCCGCCAAACAATTCCACGTCAACCCCCGCCACGTCGCCCTGGCCAGCACCGGCATCATCGGCAAACCCCTGGACGTCTCCGCCATTGAATCCGGGTTGGAACGCATCTGCCTGAACAACACCGCTTCCGCTTGGCTCAACGCCACGACCGCCATTCAAACCACGGACCAAACCCTCAAGTACGCCTCGGCGCGCGTCGGACCGGCGCGCATCGTGGCGGTGGCCAAAGGCGCAGGCATGATCAACCCCGCCATGGCCACCATGCTCTGCTTTGTTTTCACTGACGCGAAAATCGCTGCCACCGACGCACACGAGCACCTGAAAACCGCGGTCAACGAAACTTTCAACCGCATCAGCGTAGACGGCTGCCAAAGCACCAACGACACCGTCATGCTGTTGGCCAACGGCCTGGCCGGACCCGTGGACCCAACCGCGTTCCAGCACGTCCTCAAGAAAGTCTGCCTGAAGTTGGCGAAATCCATTGTCGCCGACGGAGAAGGAACGCAACAAACCTTTGAACTGACCATCAAAAACGCCTGCCACATGCAACAAGCCCAGGCCGTGGCGAAAGCCATCCTCCACAACGCCCTGGTTCAAACCGCGTTTTGCGGAACCGAACCCAACGTCGGCCGCCTGGTGGCCGCCCTGGGCGCCGCGAACACCGACTTTAACCCCCAAACCGTCAAAATCCACGTCAACGACGCCCTGGTCTTTCACAACCACGCCATCCAACCGTTTGCCTGGAACGCGCCGACCAACCCCGTCCGCATCAACGTGGACTTAGACATGGGCGCCACCACCGCCACCTTCTACGGCTGCGACCTGACCACCAAATACGTCGCATTCAACACCGCCTACACGACGTGAGGCTCCATGCGCTTTCTGTCCAACGCGTTTAACCGCACCGGCCTGACGATGACCAAAGCACAAAACGCCACCCTCTGGGACGAAAACGGCCAACGCTTCACCGACTTGACGGGAGGCATTGGAACCGCCATCGTGGGACACGCCAACCCCCACGTAGCGAAAGCCATCCAACGCCAATGCACCCAAATGGTCAACGCCTCCAACGTCCACATCCAAGACACGCAACTGAAACTCGCCGAAACCCTAACAGAACTATCCGGCACGTCATGCTGTTTTCTAACCAACTCCGGCACCGAAAGCATGGAAACCGCCATCAAGCTCTCCCGCAAAAAATCAAAACACCTCGTGGCCTGCCACAAAGGCTTTCACGGCCGAACCCTGGGCGCCTTATCCCTGACGCACTCCACCTACCGCCAAGGATTCGAGCCGCTTTTACCCCACGTCACGCACGTGCCTTTCAACGACGCGGACGCCCTGCAAGACGCCGTCACCAAAGACACCGCCGCCTTCGTGGTAGAACCCATCCAAGGCGAAGGCGGCATCCACCTTCCCGACAGCGATTACCTCAAACACGCCGCGGAAATCTGCGAAAAAAACGACGCGCTGTTGGTCCTCGATGAAGTGCAAACCGCGTACCGCACCGGAAACTGGTTTGCCTTCCAGCATTTCGGCATCGCCCCCGACGTCGTGGCCACCGCCAAACCCCTGGCCAACGGCCTGCCTCTTGGAGCCGTCCTGTACCGCGAAGACCTGGACTTCTCCCCCGGCGCGCACGGGTCCACCTTCGGCGGCAACGCGGTCAGCTGTGCGGCGGCGTTGGCCGTCATCGACGTCATGAAAAACCAGCACCTGCACGCCCGAACAAAAGCAACCCACAAAAACCTGACACAAAAACTAGAATCCATCGGACTGAAGCCGCGCGGCATGGGGCTCATGCTCGGCGCCGACCACCCCCACGCCAAAAAAATCCAGCAAAACGCCCAAGCCCGCGGCGTCCTCGTCAGCGTCTGCCACAACGAAACCCTGCGCTTGCTTCCACCGTTGACCATCGAAGGAAAAACCTTGGACGACGCCGTCCAAATACTCGGAGAGTGCCAGCCGTGAAAAAAGTCGGCGTCATCGGCACCTCCGGCATCGTCGCCCAAGAACTATTGTCCATCCTCCACCAGCACCCCGGCGTCCAAGTCACCGTCATGCATTCCACCGGAGACGCAAATTCCGTTTGGACGCCACAGACCATCAACGACGAAAAACTGGACTTGGCCTTTTTATGCGGCCCTGCCAGCACCGGCATGCAATGGGCCAAAATGCTTGACTCACCCCTCATTGACTTGGGCCCCGATTTTCGCTTCCAAAACCAAGAAACATACCAAGCCACGTACCAGCAAACCCACACCCACCCCGAAAAAGCCGATTACGGCCTACCCGAACTATTCCCAAAAACCAAAAACCGCATCACCGCCAACCCCGGATGCTATGCCACCGCCAGCCTCTTGGCCCTAAAACCCCTGGACGACGCCGGACTATTGGAGAAAGCCGTCATTGACGGCAAAAGCGGGTACAGCGGCGCCGGCAAAAAAACCCTGGAACAAAACTACCAGGAAAAAATCCGCGACAACGCGTGGCCCTACCACGTCACAGGCCACCGCCACGAACCCGAAATCCAGCAATTCCTTTCCGCACCCATCCACTTCACGCCCCACGTGCTACCGGTCTACCGAGGCATGCTGTGCACCATCCACGCCTTCCTCCAACCCCGCGTCACAAAATCCGACGTCCAGAACGCCTACCAAGCCGCTTACCAAAACCAACCCCTCATCCGCATCCAGGACGAGCCGCCCAACCTCCGCGACACCCAACACACCCACCACGCCGTTCTCGGTGGCTTCGCGCTTGACCGCGGCTGCCTGGTCGTGATTTGCAGCATCGACAACCTCGGCAAAGGAGCCGCCAGCCAAGCCGTCCAAAACATGAACCGCCGCTTCGGAATCAACGAACAAACCGGATTGATTCACCATGCACTTTCCTGACGTAACCGTAGTCAAACTCAGCGGCAAGCTCTTGTCCAACGAACAGTTGCCAAAAACCGCCGAACAAATCGCGTGCGTCCACCAAAAAAACAGGCGCGTCGTCTACGTGCACGGCGCCGGAAAACAAATCGACGCCGAACTCCTGCGCCTCGGCATTAAACCCAAGACCCACGACGGCATCCGCGTCACGGACGAGGCCACGCTTGACGTCGTCCAGAACACGGTTCGACGCGTCGGATTCCGCTTAGGCGATTTCCTCGAACAACAAGGCATCCAACACACGTATTTGGACGGCGTTTTGTCCGCCAAAAAAATGGAGTCCGACTACGACTACGGATTCGTCGGCACCATCACCAACGTCAACCACGCCGCCATCCACGCCTTCCTGCAAAAAGGACCCGTCATCCTGCCGTGCCTCGCATACGACGGAAGCCAAACCTACAACGTCAACGCCGACCACGCCGCCGCGCAAATCGCCGTGGCCCTGGACGCCCAAAAACTCGTCATGGCCTCCGACGTCCCCGGCATCTACACCGACGCCACCCGAAAACGCGTGCTTCAAACCGTGAACAAAACCCAAGTCCAGCAACTCATTGACACCCAAATCATTTCCGGAGGCATGATTCCCAAAAGCCTCTCCGCCACCTACGCCGCCCGCCACGGCATTTCCGTGCAGTGGGTCAACGGACTTTTGGAATCCTTCAGCCAAAACATTTAACTAACTCTTCGAAGTAAACCAAAAAAAATCATGTTGAATTACCCGGGATTCCAAGGCGCGGACATGTTCATGCTCATCAGCATGCTGGTCGCCGCACTCCTTTTTTTCAGCGCTTCCTGAACGAGAAATCCGCCAACATCAAGTACGCCAACACCAAAAACGCCACCGGCGAGTACGCGCCGAACACCGGCGCCAACACCAACAGCAAAACCGCGGCCGCGGGACTGGGCAACCCAAAGTAAACTTTTTTTTCGGCATACAAATTAAACCGCGCCAGCCTCACCAGCACCGCCGCCAAAAAAACGACGGCCGACGCGGCGTACACCCACACCCACGGCGAAAAGACCTGCAAGTAAAACGCGGCAAACGCCGGCGCCACGCCAAACGCCACCGCATCCGACAACGAATCCAATTCCCGGCCGAACGCGTTGGCTTTACCCTCCCAACGCGCGAGCCGCCCATCCAACGCGTCCAAAACCGCCGCCAACGCCACAAACAACGCCGCCACGAAGTAGCTGGAGACCGCGAAGAAAACCGCCAAAAACCCCAACGCCCCCGACGCCAACGTCACAAAGTCCTTGGCGTGCAACCGCTCAAACTCCATGGAAAAAACCAAACCGGCCCAATTAATATACGTCCCGGCCTGCAGCCCAACACCCGCCAAGCCACCCAACTAAAAACCTAGCGCCCCACAAAAAATACGCATCGGGCCTGTAGCTTAGCCTGGTTTTTAGAGCGCCAGTCTTATACGACCGCAAAGGACGGTTTCGCCCTCTGCGCTGGCTAGGAAAGCTGGTGGCCGAGGGTTCAAATCCCTCCAGGCCCATACAATTCGCACATGAAAACAGGAGGGGTCGGGGTTACCAAGGACTGGGGGAACCTGGGTTCCCGCGGTCCGGGTTCCTAAATCCCTCCAGGCCCATCCGATTGATTACGTCATGCACGAGTTGCTCGAAAAGTACGGGTTGACGGACGCCTCCGGCCACATCCAAAAAATCTCCGAGACCACGTGGAATGGAAACACCACCGTCCAAATCGAATTCCATCCAAATCGGTTGGACCTGGAAAAACTGCGAAAAAAAATCATGCAAAGCGCGCGACCTGGAACCCCGCTTCACCACGTCTTGGACGCGACACGCCAAGAGCTAAACAGGGAAACGTTGCAGGAAATCGTCGCCGACCAGACGGGCTTTCAACTCGGTTTTTTCGGCCAAATTGCTCACAGCTCCCAAGTCAACCCCAACAGCGCCTACATCCAGTGGGACGAAGCCGGAAAACAGCTCTTGGAATGCGTGAAGAAATCCCTTAAAAGAAACCCGCCGTAAGCAGGTTTTATTTCCGTGGCCCCCCCAAGTCCATGCATGCCAGTCGAAATCCCGTTGCGCTGCAAACGAAGGGACGCCAATGGAAACCCCCAGGGCAGGCAAACCAAAAACATCAGTTTGGAACTCATTTACGAACCCGGAAACCTGCCTGAAGTCCGGCAGGAACGAATCAAGTCCGAACTTCGGCAAGCCACGCAATCCGCATTCAAACGCGCGAAACTGCCGGACGAAAACGAAGTCGCGGAACGGGCGTTTGGAACCGGAGTCAAAATCCTGATTCTCGTCAAGCACCGCGGCAAAGTCAAGGGATACTACTCGCTGGGCACCATGACGGTCCAACCCGAGAACGCGACACCCCGAAACGTGGTTTTCCTGCACGCCAGCGTGTTGCACCGGGACGTGAAAGGATACGGCTTGATGAACCTCATGCAAAGCGCGGGCATCCTCATGGGCAAAGAATACTACCGCCTCCAAGGAAAAACCGCACACCTTTTGGCCGCCCGCGTCCAAAAACAAGGCATTGCCGACCGCCTGCGCCACCACCTGGGCCGAAGCGATCTCAACGAGTGGTGGGCCGTGGCCCGACGGCTCCACCCCGACCTTCAAATCCACCCCCAGGATGCGGCGGAAGGCATCATCCGGGGCGCCATTCAAATCCCAGGAGGTATTTACGGCGAAACCACAACCCGTTCACCCTCCCCCAACGCGACTCCTCAAACCGGGTACGTCGGCGGCATCCAACCAGCTCAAGGCGACGTGATTCTCTTAGTCAGCCGCGCCCAATACAGCCGCCACGCCACGGATTCGCGCCAAGAAGGAGCCGACCACGAAAAAGAGACGCCTCAACTAACCAGACGCCTGCGGTTCCACCAAATCGCCAGCCACGAGTTCCGCCACGGATTTCTCGGGCAAACCCTGGAGTGGACGGCGCCGGAAACCTACGCGCACCTCAACGACCCCTCCAAAACCCACGTCCCCGTCCTCATCATGCACGCCATCCAAAACGAGTTGACCGGACGCAATGGTTCCCGCATCGTCGTGGTCAACCCCGTCAAGGAAAAACCGCTATGAAACCCAAAACCCCAAAAACCAAAGTCACTCAAGACGCGCAAGACCTCCTGGAACACGCCAAACACGCCTGGCCCCATGACCCGGAAAAAGCCGTTCGGCTCGTCAAAAAAGCGCGGCGACTGGCCATGAAACACCGCGTGCATTTGGACGCGAAATCCTTCTGCCGGAAATGCCACGTGCCCTTTGCTTCCGACACCTTGTTGGTGCGCCAGAATCGGCGGACCCAAACGGTTTTATACGCCTGCCGGAAGTGTAATACCACGCGCCGCATTCCCTACAAGCGGAAACCAATTCATGCTTAAGGGCCGTCAACCTGGCCCGAAGGAAAACCGGCGCGAAACATCCTAGGTGATATATCCATTGGCCGCACTGGACGTTCCCGTCAATGAACTGATCAACAAAGTCGCCAAACAGCTCCAAACCACGGAAGGCATCACGCCCCCGCCTTGGGCCGGATTGGTCAAACTGTCCCCGCACAACGAACGCGTGCCGGAGCAGGAAGACTTCTGGTTCGTGCGCTGCGCCGCCATCCTGCGAACGCTTTACGCCGGCGGAAAGCCGGTTGGCGTCGAACGCCTCCGCCACAAATACGGCGGCCGCACCCAGCACAAAGTCTCGCCCCAACACCACCGCAAAGCCGGCGGCAAAAGCATCCGATTGGCCCTCCAACAACTGGAAAAAGCAGGACTGGTCAAGAAAGAGAAAACCGGCCGCATCCTGACGGCGAAAGGCCGGTCGCTGTTGGACAAGGCCGCGGCATCATGAACGAAGAATGGCAGAAGGCGCAGCAGGAAAAAATCGATCAGCTGCGCCGGAAGCACGTGGAGGAAAACCAGAAACGACAAATCCTGCAGAAAATCCTGGACGGGCCCGCATTCGAGCGCATACAAAACGTGCGCTTGGCCAACCCGGACTTGTACGACCAGCTCGTCGGACTGCTGGTGCAACTCGTCCAAAGCGGGCAGATCCGCGGCAAAGTCACCGAAAGCCAACTGCTCTCGATTCTGGGCCGAGTCCAAGACGTCAAAAAGGAACCGAAGATTACCTTCAAGAGAAAGTGATGTACATGGCAAGAAACAAGACGAGAACCGTGAAAAAAAAGCTCAGTAAGGCGCTGCAGCAAAACCGCCGCGTGCCCATTTTCGCCATGGCGAAGACCAACCGGCGCGTGACGCGCAACGTCAAGCAACGCCACTGGAAAACCAGCAAACTGAAAACCAAAGGCAAGGTGAACACGAAGCATGGCGGAAGAACGCTTTGAAGACAAGACGCAAACCAAGAAAGACGACGCCAAAATGAAAGGCGAAGAGGACTTGGAGAAAGGCAAGCGCCAGGCCCCGCAAGCCGCCAAAGAAGAAGCAACGGCTGAAAAGGCGCCGGACGAAAAAAAGACGGAAAAGGCGTCCAAAGCCGAAGAACCCAAAAAAGCGGAAAAAAAATTCGTCCTGGAACGAAAGTACACCGTCAACCTGTCCAAAGCGCACAGCAAGCCCCGCTTCAAACAACAAAACAAAGCGTTAAGCCTATTGCAAGAATTCTGCAAGCGGCACATGAAAGGCGCCGCCGTCCACGTCGACGTCCGCCTCAACAACGCCATCCGCAAAAGCGCCAAGCCGCTCAAGTACGTCGACGTCCTTTTGCAAAAAGACGAAGCCGGCACCGTGTACGCGCAATTGGCGGAAAACAAATGACGTTCCGGATCACCAAAACGCATTACCACAAAAACCCGTTCATCGGACTATTTTTGAAGGCAAACGACCAACACGTGCTCGTGCCCAAATCTGCGCCAGCAAAAATCCGAGAACTCGCCGAGGAAACCCTCGGCGTAAAGGCCATCGACTTGTTCATCAAGCAATCGCCGCTCATCGGATTGTTCTGCGTGCTGAACCAAACCGGATGCGTGCTGGCCGCCGACGCGGAAAACGAGGAAAAAAAGTTACTGAAAAACGCGGGTTACCGCATCCACACCCTCAAAAGCGGCTTGGCGCCCGGCAACGTGCTTTTGGCGAACAACCACGCCTGCTTTGCTTCACCCAAAATCCCCAAGAAAGAAGCCGCGTCCATCGCCGACGTTTTGGGCGTGGAAGTCATCCAACAACCCCTCTCCGGCATGGTCACCCTGGGCGCCATCAACGTGGTGACGGACCAAGGGCTTTTCGCGTACAACGAAGTCACCGAAGTCGAATTCCGGCAAATGGAAAAAACGTTCCACGTCCGGGGACTCAACGGCACGGCCAACAGCGGCACGCCCTTCAACGCACTGGGCGTAGTCGCCAACAAGGCTGGCGCACTGGTCGGCGATTTGACGACCGGCGTGGAAACCCAACGCATTTTTGAAGCACTCAGCGGAGGATAGATTCAAATGACGGACGAACTGCAACGAAAAGCCGACCAAATCAACGTACTGCGCAGCCAAGCCGCGGAACTCCAGGAAAAAATGCAGCTCATGCAACAGGCCCTCGGCGAACTTTCTGCCTCCCAGAAAGCCCTGGCCTCCTACAAAGACCTCCAGAACGGCTCGCTTTTCCCTCTGGGATCCGGCGTATTCGCCAAAGCACGGCTGGAAGCAGTCGAAAAAGTGCTTGTGGACGTCGGCGGACGCGTCCTGGTCGAACAAAGCCTCCAAGACGCACAAAAAACCCTGGAAAAACGAAAAGGCGCCATCGAAAAAAGCGCTCAAGACGTGACGAACAACTACGCCGCCGTCATCGGGCAACTCGAAAAAATCTCGCAAGAAGCCGAGGAAATCATCCAACGCCGCACCCCCAGCCGCTAAGGCGAAACGAAATGTTCGGGCTACTCAAGAAAAAAATTTCGTCCTTCATCGACCAACTCACCCAAAAAGAAGAACAAAAAGGCGAACCCGAACAACCGTTGCACGCCCCACAGCCTCAACCCCTCCAGCCGCCGGAACCCCAAGAAAATCCAGCGATCCCCCGCCAACCCGAATTCCAAACCAAGCCAACGCCCACGCCGCCGGATGAACCACGAAACCAGTCAACGACTTCGGCCCCAACGCCTACAAAACCCCCAGAACCCGTTAGATCCATTCGGGAAACCATTACGCCACCTGCACCGAAACCCCGATTGGAAAACCAAAAAGCGGTCAACCCCTCCGAAACACAAAACTCCTCCGCAATCCAACCCATCGCCAAACCATCCGCACCGCAAGACAAACCGGAACCCTCCGCCCAACCCGAACCCAAAAAAGAACGCAAACTGGAAGCCAAACTCGGCTTGTTCAGCCAAGTCAAAAGCTTCTTCGTCAAAGAAATCCAAATCCAGGAAAGCGAATTGGAACCCATGCTGGAAGAACTCCAACTCGCGCTTTTGGAAAGCGACGTGACCCTTGACACCGCCGACCACATCACGACCACCCTCAAAGAACAACTCGCCGGCAAAAAAGTCGAGAAACAACGCGTCCAAGAAGAAATCAAAAACGCCGTCCACGCCACCCTAAGCCAACTCGTCAACCAACAACCCCTGGATCTGGTCGCCTACATCCAAACCCACGAAAAACCCGTCAAAATCCTCTTCCTGGGCCCCAACGGGGCGGGAAAAACCACTACCATCGCCAAAACCGCGTTTTACTTGAGACAAAACGGCGCGTCCTGCGTTTTAGCGGCCGCCGACACGTTCCGCGCCGCCGCCATCGAGCAACTCCAACACCACGGAGAAAAAATCGGCGTGAACGTCATCGCCCACCAATACGGCTCCGATCCTTCGGCAGTAGCCTTTGACGCCATCGCCCACGCCCAAGCCAAGAAACTCGACGCCGTCCTCATTGACACCGCCGGACGCCAGGAAACCAACTACAACCTCTTAAAAGAAATGGAGAAAATCAACCGAGTGGTAAACCCCGACCTCAAACTCTTCGTCGGCGAAGCCGTGGCCGGCCACGCCCTGGTGGAACAAGCCAAAGCATTCCACGTATCCCTGAAATTGGATGGCGTGATTCTCACCAAAGTCGACTGCGACGCCAAAGGCGGCACCTCGTTTAGCGTAGCCCACGAAGTCGGCGTACCCATCGTACTGGTCGGCGTCGGCCAAGAATACGGCGACCTCAAACCCTTCGACGCCGCTTGGCTGGTCTCCAACGTCCTGGCCGAATAAGACGAAACGGACACACGCCCCGAATTCAAGTCAAACCCGACAACACGCATTGCATGATACGAACAAACAAAACCCGGCCACCCATACAGTAAACCACGAAAGTTTCCCGACAAAAAAAGTCCGGGATTGCTATAAAACGCCCATGCACGAGAATCAAACCATTTCCTTAAAAGCAAGTTCAACGTAATTGCTTCACAAACTCAAATCAACGGTGGGTGGAAAAAAGCATGGTTCTTGCATGGGTCATCGGCGGCCTCGTCTTACTGGTACTCGTATTGATTTGGTATTACTTCAACAAGTTGACGACGCTGAACAACCAAGCCGAAGCCGACTGGAACCTAATCGACCCGCTCCTCCAACAGCGGTTGGACACCATCCCCAACCTCATCGCCATGGCCAAACGCATCATGAAACAAGAAACCGACTTGTTCACCGGCCTTGCCAAAGCCCGCGAAGGCGCCATGAAAGCCAAAAACATCGGAGAAAAAGTCGCGGCCCACGAACAAATCGGAGCCCTCATCTCCGGATTTTACGCGCGCGCCGAGGCCTACCCCCAGATGCGCTCCAACGAAACCATGCAAATGGCCATGGAAAGCCTATCGGGAATCGAAGACAAAATCAAGTACGGCCGCCAACGCTACGGCTACACCGTCCAGCAATACATCAACTCAACCACCACCATTCCCGGCGCGTGGTTCGCCGGCATGTTCGGTTTCGCCAAAAACAAGTGGCCCTACTTCAAAGCCGACGAGAAAGCGCGCAAAGGCATCGACGCCGAAAAACTCCTCAACGACTGAAACGGTAAAAAGAAATGCCCCAATCCGCGCCCTTCGCGCCCGTGGAACGCACGTCGTTTGAACAAGAAATCTCCGGCAACAAAATCAAAAGCTACCTGATCTCCATCCTCGTCTTCTTTTTCTTGTTCGCCATGATTTACATCATCGCGGAAGTCTACACCGGCACCGGATCCATCCTCTTTTTGGCTTTGGGCCTCATCGTCGCCGGCGGGTACGTGCTGACGTCCTACTACTTTGGCGACCAAATCGTTTTGAAGACCACCGGCGCCAAAAAAGTCGAAGGCAAAACCCCCAAAGAACTGTACCTGAAAAACCTCGTCGAAAACCTGGCCTTCGCCGCCCGACTCCCAAAAACCCCGGACGTCTACGTCATTGAATCCACGGAACTCAACGCCTTTGCCACCGGCCGCGACCCACAACACGCCTCCATTGCGGTGACCACCGGCCTCTTGAATGCATTGGACCGCTCGGAACTGGAAGGCGTCATCGCGCACGAAATCTCGCACATCCAAAACTACGACATCCGCTTCGCCTTGATCGTCGCCGTCATGGTGGGACTGGTCGCCATCTTGAGCCACATGTTTTTGCGGGGCCTCTGGTTTTCCGGAGGCGGGGGTTCGGACCGAAAAGGCAACATCGGGCTTTTGATCATCGTCGGCATCATCCTGGCCATTGTCGCACCCATCGCCGTGCGCTTCGCCCAAGCAGCGGTTTCAAGAAAACGCGAGTACCTCGCCGACGCCTCCGGCGCCCGCCTGACGCGCAACCCCGAAGGCCTGGCCTCGGCATTGGAGAAACTCAAGTCCAAAAACAAGGGCGACATGAACGTCTCGGAAGCCGAAAGCCACTTGTTCTTCGACGACCCCGTCAAGTCCAACCTCGACGGCCTGTTCGCCACCCACCCGCCCATTGAAGAAAGAATCAAGATTTTGCGGTCAATGTAAGGCGGAAACCGCCAACGGGAACGTCATCGTCGCATCGCCGTATACGGTCACCGCGTTCCCTTTTTCCTTGAGTTTGCCCCACGACACGGCTTCTCTTGGAGGCGCGCCGGAAAGCGACCCGTCGTATTCCTGGGCCGTGGTGAAGTATACCGCCGCATCCAAACCGCCTCGAAGCAGGTTGGAGCCGATGGTGAAGTGCTTGGACGAGCCGCCCCCCAACACGATGGCCGACGTTTTTTTCGCGGAAAGAACCAAATGGGAAAGGGACTTCATGTCGCCCAACGCATCCAAGACAAACTCCGGATGATCCTGCTTGAAGAAATGCAGCTGCAAGCCCAAAGCCGAGTCGATGAACGCCGGAGAAAAGACGGGCACGCTTTTTTCTCGGCACGCCTTAAGAAACGAGTGCGGGTCGGTCGGGATTTCAGAGAGTTTGGCAATGAGTTCTTGCGGGTTCCAAATCTTTTTCTCCTTCAAGCACTCCTTGAAAACGGGTTGCACGGTTTTCTCCAACCAAACATAGCAATCGTTTTCCACGTACACGTTTCCAATCCGGTTGGTGTCCTGGGCATGCAACTTTTTGTCGTCCGCATCAAAGCCGCCCAACGCATAGGCGTGTTTGGACTTGATGAGGTCATGGTCAATGCTGCCGCCCGACGTGACGACGGCGTCAATCCAGCCCTGGCGAATGACTTCCGCAATCACGCCACGCAGGCCCGAAGCGACCAAGTTGGCGGTAAACGCCAAAAACACGGTTTGGTCCTTGTCTTTCTTGATTTCACGCATCACGGCCACGGCGTCGGCCAAGTGGGAAGCCTGGAACCCGGTTCGTGAAAACCGCTGGACCAGTTCGGAGACGTCCGGCGTGGCCACAAAATCTTCGATGTCCATAACGTCAAAAACACGCAAATTAAAGCTGGCGTCGCCACAATAAAAAGCACCGGTTGACTGAAAACCATGAAAGTCATTTCCCAAAACCCAGAAGAAGGCTGGCTGAAAGTCGAGCCCCAGTGCGTGGAAGACTTGTGGTACTTGCAGAAAATCGTGGAGCCCGGCGACGGAGTGGAAGGCACATCTTTCCGACGCTTCAAAGTCGAAGGCGTGGAAAAGGATTCCGGAGAGAAAAAGAAAGTCCACCTGAAAATCCGCGCCGAGCAAATCGAGTTCGCTCAAAGCGCGCTTAAACTCCGCGTGACCGGAGTCATCGAAAGCGGGACCCCCGAAGAATTCGTTTCCATTGGATCCCACCACACCCTTGACGTGGATCTACACGAACGCGTCAAAATCCACAAAAAACTCTCCGCCTATCACTGGGCTCTGCTTCAAGAAGCCAAGAAGAAATCCAAGCACGTCAAAGCATTTCTCATCGTCATGGACGAGCACCAAGCCATTCCAGCGGAACTTCAGTTGCAGGGACTAACGTTTCTCGGAGAAATGAGTTTCCGCGGTTCCAAGAAAGACCCCAAAGCGTTTGAAGAAGCCACGAAAACCTTCTTCGCTGAAATCGCGAAAACCCTGGAAGGAAAGGAAAAAATCGTGGTGGCCGGACCCGGATTCGCCAAGGACAACTTCAAGAAATACCTCACCGAAAAGCACCCCGACGTGGCCAAGAAAACCTCGTTTGAATACGCTTCGACCGCGGAAAAAAGCGGCGTGTACGAACTGCTCAAACGCGGCGTCATCGAAAAAGCCCTCGGCGAACAGCGCCTCGCCCAAGAATTCGCGCTGTTGGAGAAATTCAAGGAAAGCATCGGGCGCGACGACCACAAAAACGCTTACGGACTTGACGCCGTCCAGCACGCCGTTTTGGCCGGAGCCGCCCAACACGTGCTGGTCTCCGACACCCTCATCAAAAACAAGACCGTCTCAACCATCATGGAAACCGCGCGGCAAATGGGCGCACAACTCCACGTCTTTGACTCCGAAAACGAGACCGGCCAGGAACTGAAAAACTACGGCGTGGTGGCGTTGTTGCGCTACCCGCTTTGGACTTGAGAAAAATCAGACGCATTCAACCGCCACCCCCGCTAAATCAAGCCGTGCGTGTCGTTGACGGCCTGATCACCCAACCTGACGCGCGTGGGGTTGTACGTGAACACGAAGACCAGAAACGCAACGGCAAACAGAATCACGTCGGCCTGGACGAACAACAAGAACAGCATGACGAAAAGAAGAGCAATGGCTCGGAAGTTGCCGGCCCGGGACCCGGCCGAAAAACCGGATTCATCCCGGACCCGATGCGAATCAAAGTACGGATCCGAAATCATAAAAATGAAAACGCTTGAAAAACCGTGCCGAAAAGCCCGCGAAACCCATAACGCCTTTCCGAAATTTTTCGGGGCGTTCCAGATGTTGCCTCTGTCCGGTTGCGGTCCGACACGATTTTCTTCAAGCGCGTTTGGGTGGCTCGATACCTCCTAACTTTCCCTTCCACCTCAAGGCACGTTAAAAGCGGCCACCAATAAATAGTTTTCTATTTATAACAAATATGTTTGAAAACAAACACAAGGGTTAATTAGGGTACGTGAGTAGTCAAGCAGGACATGACGAAAAAAAACTCCAACACCCCACGCCTTTCCGACGCCGTCAGGCAAGCCGTGGAGGGGCTCGGCTATATCGAAATCCCCCTGGAAATGGGGCTCATCAACCATTCGGCGTTGGCCCGCAAAATCAAGCCCGCCCTGGAAAAAAAGCTGGGCCAGAACTTAAACGCGGAAGCCGTGACCATGGCGATTCACCGCCACGTACGCCCCAAACCCCGCCAGGCCGCCGGACCGCTTTATGCCGTCATCAGGAACAGCAAAGTGGAATTGGAGCCGGACGCGGCCCTCATCCACTTCGCCTTCAAACACGGCCTGGAAGAACGCCTCAACCAAGCCAAGGCCAACATCGCCTTTGAAGGCGGAAAAGCGCGGCTGATTGACC
The DNA here is from genome assembly GCA_016207165.1 of Microcaldota archaeon. GTDB lineage: Archaea > Micrarchaeota > Micrarchaeia > Norongarragalinales > Norongarragalinaceae > JACPGT01. The sequence continues at coordinate 13,264 of JACQQD010000008.1, read as the reverse complement.
GATCCAACGAAATCACGGTGGTCACCCAAACCCGCTTTACCAACGAAGTCATCAAAGCCGCCCAGCAAAAACCCCTGGCCATCCAGGAAAAACTGTCCCTGATCACCATTGACTACGGCGCCAAAGGCTCTGGAACACCCGGAGTGCTCAATCACTTCACCAACATCTTGGGCCAAGCCGGCATCAACATCTGGATCGTCATCACGTCGTACACCAAAACGTCGTTTCTCATCAACGAATCCGACGCCCTGACGGCCTACGACCGGTTCATGCGCGCCATTGCCGCCGCCAACACGTACGGCTGATCAATGCTTTTTCAAGAGTTTTCGGATTTCCGCGTCGACGTCCCGGTCTTCCATGCGCAAAAACAAGGGCTTGACATCAGACAAAACCAAGCCGGCCTTGAACGCCGACACGTCCGCCCACTTCTTCGGAAAGACGCCGAACTGCTTGAAGACCTGCTCGGAGGAAAACGGAATGAATGGGTACAAGGCGGACGCCAACGCGAACGCGGCCTTGGCGCTCAGATACAAAACCGTATTCAACTCCTTTTCTTCCTTCAAGTGCCAGGGCGCCCGGTCGTTGAAGTACTTGTTGGCCTCCGACGCAAACGCCATGACTTTCTCCAACGCCTCCTTGACCCCCACCTGTTCCAGGTCGCGGGTCACCGGACCAAAGAACGCGTCGATGCGCTTCTCGAAGGCCTCATCCACCGGATTGCCTTTGGAAGGCACCGGCACCACGCCGCCTTGGCGTTGAATGAAGGACAGCACGCGGTAGACGAAGTTGCCATACGCGCCAATCAACTCGTTGTTGACTTTCGCCTGGAAATCCTTCCACGCAAAATTGCCGTCCGCCGTCGAATTGGGGGTGATGGTGCACAAGTAATAGCGCAGGGAGTCCGCTGAAAACCGGCCCAAAACATCCTTGACCAAGACAAACGTGCCCCGGCTCTTGGACATCTTCTCCCCTTCCACGTTGAGAAACCCGCGCGTCGGAATGCGGGACGGAAACGCAAACCCGGCCGCGTCCAGCATCGCAGGCCAAAACAAGTAATGGTGGTACACGATGTCTTTTCCGATGAAGTGCACGACCTGGTTTTCCTCGTTCCACCAATCCGAAAGTTTTTCCCCGTTGGCATCGCACCACGCCTGCACGGAAGCCATGTAGCCGATGGGCGCATCAAACCACACGTAAAAATACTGGCCGTTGCGTTCCGGAATCTCGATGCCGAAATAAGGCCCGTCACGCGTTATGTCCCAATCCTTGAGATCCGTCAACCAGTTCCGCACATAGGACACCACGTCCTTTTGCAGGGCCGCGGTGGAAAGAAACGCATCCAATGGTTCTCCGCATGCGCTCAACTTGAAAAACGCGTGCTTCACTTTTTTCGCTGTGGGGCTTTTCCCGCAAATGGCGCACCGCGGGTCTTTGAGGTCCCGCGGAGCATACACTTTCCCGCATTTCTCGCACCCGTCACCGTACTGGTCCAACGCCCCGCAAAAAGGACACGTTCCCTTGACGAAGCGATCCGGAAGAAAACGCGTGCAATTCGCGCAAAACGTCTGCTCGACTTCCTTTTCGAAAATCAACCCCTTTTCCTGGGCGGCCCGGTAGAACTGGTGCGAAAGTTTGTGATTCTCCGGCGAATGCGTGTGGTAGAACACGTCAAACGACACGCCCAACGCATCGAAATCCTTTTTCTGCCGCTTGTGGTACTTCTCCACGAATTTTTCGGGATGGAGGCCCTCCTTTTGCGCGTTGACTTCAATGGGGGTTCCATGCTCGTCGGTGGCACAACAAAAAAGCGTTTTCTTGCCGGAAAGCCGACAGAACCTCGCGAAAACGTCGGCGGGCACGTACGTGGAGCGCACGCCGCCCAAATGCAAGTCGCCGTTGGCGTACGGCAAGGCCGCGGTAATTAGTATTCTGGACAAAGAAAAACACCTGGGAAAGAAAAAATGGGCTCACGTGAATAGATAAACGTTTGCCGATGGAAACCCCCCCAAAACCCGGTCAAAACGCCTCCTGGGGCCCCCAGGAAAATGTTTAATAAACCCCTGCGAAACAAAGTATTCCGCGGGATTAACAAGTACTCCTGGAAACCGCTAAGCAAGAAATCACGGCAAGCTATTGTTGCGATTCTAAATTTTTCGAAATTGAAAATTGAGGTGGATAGTAGAATATGGCACAAGGACAACTCTCAGGACAACAAGTGCTCGTGCTGCCCGAAGGCAGCTCCCGCGTGCTGGGCCGCGACGCGCAACGCACCAACATCGCCATCGGACACGCCGTGGCCTCCGCCATCAAAAGCACGCTGGGCCCGCGTGGCATGGACAAGATGATGGTCTCCGAAATGGGGGACATCGTCATCACCAACGACGGCGCCACCATCCTCAAGGAAATGAACGTCGAACATCCTGCAGCGAAAATGATGGTGGAAATCGCCAAGACCCAAGACGAGGAAGTCGGAGACGGCACCACCTCGGCGGTAGTGATTGCCGGTGAACTCTTGAAAAAGGCGTTGGAACTCTTGGACCAGGACGTGCACGCATCCACCATCGTCGCCGGCTACAAAGCCGCCGCCCAGCAAGTCATCGAACACCTCCACCACACCGGCGAAAAAGTCGACATGAAGGACAAGGCCATGCTCCAGAAAATCGCTGGCGTCTCCATGGGCTCCAAGACGGTCGCCGCCGGAAACGCGAAAGACTTTCTGTCCAAAATGATCGTGGACGCCGTCACGCAAGTCGCCGACCAGACGGACGGAAAGTTCACCATCAACAAAGACTACATCAAAATCGAGAAAAAGCAAGGCGGCGACATCTACCAGACCACCTTGATTCAAGGCGTGTTAATCGACAAGGAAGTCGTGCACGCCGCCATGCCCAAAAACCTCGAGAAAGCCAAGATCGCATTGCTTGACGCGGCCCTGGAAATCGAGAAAACCGAGACGGACGCCCGCATCAACATTACCTCCCCCGACCAAATGACGGCGTTTCTAGAACAGGAAGAGCAAATGCTCAAGAAAATGGTCGACAAAGTCGCCGACTCCGGCTGCACCGTCTTGTTCTGCCAGAAAGGCATCGACGACGTGGCGCAGCACTACCTGGCCAAGAAAGGCGTCATGGCGGCCCGCCGAGTCAAGAAATCCGACATGGAAAAACTGGCCCGCGCCACCGGCGCCCGCATCACGACCACGCTGGACGACTTAGGCAAAGAAGACCTCGGCTTTGCCGGCCTGGTGCAAGAACGCAAAGTCGCCGGCGAGCAAATGATCTTCGTTGAAAAATGCAAGGACGCCAAAAGCGTTACTCTCTTGGTCCGCGGCGGCACCGAACATGTCGTGGACGAAGCGGAACGCGCCATCGTGGACGCCATCGGCTCCGTGACTTCGGCCATTGATGAAGGACGCCTGGTGACCGGCGGAGGCGCCATCGAAATGGAGTTGTCCGTGAAGTTGAAAAAATACGCCAACCAAGTCGGCGGCCGCGAGCAACTGGCCATCCAGGCGTTTGCCGAAGCGTTGGAAGTCATTCCCCGCACGTTGGCGGAATCCTGCGGCTTGGACTCCATTGACACGCTGGTGGACCTGCGCGCCAAGCACGAAAAAGGCGGCATCAACACGGGCGTGGACGTCCTGAAAAGCAAGGTCGGCGACCTCAAGGCCGCCGGCGTGTTGGAGCCCATGAAAGTCAAAAAACAAGCCATCCAAAGCGCGTCGGAAGTCTCGGAAATGATCTTGCGCATCGACGACATCATCGCCGCCAAGGGACGGCCCGCCCCAGCACCGGGTGCCGGCGGCATGGGCGACATGGACATGTAACCAACCTTCGATTCACCAATTTTTTTTCTTTTCAGAAAAACGGGGTCCAAAAACCCCGAAACTTTTTTTCTCAGACCAAGCCCGCCACCTGCTACACCAAATATTTAAAGAGTTGGCTCCAGCAAACGCGTGCATGGAAGAATTCCTCCGCGAACTACAGCAACTCGTCACACCGGATCCCATTTTGCCCTCCATCCAGCCCCGAGGTCACTTCCCCACTTTTGAAAGCTGGAACCAAGAGCGCCAACGAATTCTGGACGAGCAACTCAACGAAACTCGGCGGGTCCACGCATCCTCCAGCGACAAAAAAGTGGCGGCCACGCATCCCCGCATCAAAACATGGCTCATCATCACCCAAGCCCTGGGAAAACCCACCGTACAACAAAGTTTCAACGGTTTACTCAAACCCGGCAAAAACATGCAGGACCTCAAGGAACTCTTCGAAAAACACAGGACAACCATTGAAGCCCAAGGAATCCACGTCACAATCTATTACCGGGAAACGTCCATCGACAAAAAAAAGCCGGGAGAAAAACAGGGACACGTTCACGTCGCCGTGCAATACTCGACCAACAAGGAACCCGAATTGGGACGCTCCTTCCATCGGGCGTGGCCCCGAAAAAGCCTTCCACACTAAAACGGGCCCGAAGGGATTTCAGAACGGTCGCCCCGGGGGAGGCGTCCCCCTGGCCCGGCCTGAGCCTCGCCCCCTCAAACTTGTTTCGCGAATCAAAAGGGAGGGGGTCAGAGGAACCATTAGAATGGGGGGGCCGTAGGTTCCCCGCGTTCCTGAACGGGCCCGAAGGGATTTGAACCCTCGACTTCCTGCTGGCTTCGCACGCTTTCGCTTAAAGCGAGCTTAGAAGGCAGGCACTCTGTCCAGGCTGAGTTACGGGCCCCGTGCAATAAAAGTGCTCAGCGTTTTATTAAAACACCGACAGCCAGCCTGCAAAAACCCGATAAAAAAACCGGACGGCTTAAAAACGGCGCCCCCGTAGTGCTACCCATGGTCCTGGACATTCTCGCCGTCGCGGCCCTGGCCATCCTCGTTTTTTCCGTTCGCGTCGTGTACGAGTACGAGAAACACGTCGTGTTCCGCCTCGGAAAATACAGCCGTACCCTCATGCCGGGCCTCAACTTCATCATTCCCCTCATCGAGTGGAGCAACAAAGTCGACATGCGCCTCCGCGTGTTTGACGTACCCTCCCAGGAAGCCATCACCCGCGACAACATCTCCGTGAAAGTCGACGCGGTTCTGTACTACAAGATCGTCAACGCCGAGGAATCCGTCATTGAAGTGCGCGACTTCGCGTACGCCACCGCGCAACTCGCGCAAACCACCATGCGCAACGCCGTCGGCGAAGTCACCCTAGACCAAGTCCTGTCGGAACGCGACAAGATTTCCGAGAAAATCCGCATCATCGTCGACGAAGCCACCGACCCCTGGGGCGTGAAAGTCGAGGCCGTGGAACTCAAACGCGTGGAGCTTCCTGAAGACATGAAGCGCGTCATGGCCAAGGCCGCCGAAGCCGAACGCGTCAAACGCGCCACCATCATCCGGTCCGACGGCGAAGCGCAGGCCTCCCACGTGCTCAGCCAAGCCGCCACCCTGCTGAACAAGCAAGAAGGCGCGCTGAATCTCCGGACTCTTCAAAGCCTCAACGACATCGCTTCAGACCCCTCCAACCAAGTCACGTTCTTTGTGCCTTTGGACATCATCAAGAATTACACGGGAATGAAAAAGAAGTGAAAAAATATGGCGTTGCTTGGATTCATTTTGGGATTGTTCTGGGTCGCGTCCCTGCTGTTTCTTCTTGCCTTGTTCTCCATCAAAATCGTCGCCCAATACGAGCGCGGCGTCAAGTTCACCCTCGGCCGGTTCTCCCACGTCATGGACCCTGGACTCAACGTCGTAATCCCCTTGATCCAATCCTTCCAACGCGTGGACGTGCGCACCAACGTCATTGCGATTCCCAAGCAGGACACGATGACCAAGGACAACGTGTCCGTGGAAATTGACGCCGTCATCTACTACCGCGTGACGGAGCCCAAAAGCGCGATCATCAACGTGGAAGACTACGCCTACGCCACCACCCAAATCGCGCAAACCAGCCTCCGGGAAGTCGTCGGCGAGACGACCCTGGACGACCTACTGGGACAGCGCGAACGCATCTCCAAACGCATACAGGAAATCATCGCCCGCAACGCCAACCAATGGGGCGTACGCATCGACAACGTCGAAGTCAAAGACATCCAACTCCCGCCGGAACTCGTCCGCGTGATTGCCAAAGAGGCTGAGGCCGAACGCGAGAAACGCGCCGTCATCATCAAGGCCTCCGGAGAGTTGGAAGCCGCCAAGAGTCTGGCCAAGGCCGCTAAAGTCCTCTCCGCGGTACCCGGAGGACTTCACATCCGAATGCTGCAGACCATCAATAGCCTGGGCGGCGAGAAAAGCATTACGAAAATATTCACCACGCCCAGCGAAGTGTTGGACGCACTCGTCCAATTCGTAAAGAAACGCTAGTACACCCCGAATATTCGGCCGACGGCCCACGCCACGCCGCCCCACTGGCCCACGAACTGAAAAATGCTGACGACGAACAAGACCACCGCCAGCCACTTGAGCTTCTCGTATTTCTTCCAAATCAAGTACGCAATGGCGGCGGACGGCGAAACAATGGCCCACAAAATCAGTATACGAACCTCATGATCCGTCAGAAACGACTTGGCCTCGGAAAAAAAAGACTGAAAATACCCTTCCTCGCGTTCGGAACCCGTCAACGTCTTCTGCTTGACACTCACCACGCGCGGAAGCTTCAACCGGAACATCCAGCAACGTTTAACGCGAACAAATAAAACGCTTCGGGAACGAACCCGCCAAAAAACTAGAAACCGAAAAAATAGAAAGGGGTAAAGCCGACCAGAATAGGGAAAACCGAGTTCTTTCACAAGTCGCAAACGACTAGTGGGACCCGCAAGTCCTTACGGACTTGCTAGGCCCCTTTGATGGTCAAATGGGGGATCTGAGATTCGCAACGGTCGCCCCAGGGGGCTCCGCCCCCTTGGCACGCAACGTTTGGAAGCGATGTTGCCCGTGGCAACATCGCAAGGATCAACCGCCTCGACCCCCGGCTAGCGCGCGAACAAAATGGGGGATCTGAGATTCGAACTCAGGTCGCGGCCACCCCAAGGCCGTAGGATGCCAGGCTACCCCAATCCCCCGGACCTTTTCTTTTGTGAAAAGAAAACCTCCACGAAAAGAAAACCGTCTTGATTGGCGAACTAAACCAGTGCACGCGAAGGCTTTTTAGCCTTGTTTCCGCTCAACGCAACGACATGAAAAACCAGTTCCTCATGTGGGGCATTTTCACGCTCGTTGCCGTGGGCTGCCTTCAAACCACGACTCGAAGCACGCCAACGCAACCGCCTTCCGACCAAGTCTTCGTCGATTTTGGCAAGCCATTCAACTTGAGTCCCGGCCAAATAGCCTCGTTTGACGAAGGCAAACTGGGAGCACCCACATTGGAGTTCCTTGGCGTGACGGAGGACTCGCGCTGTCCCTCCGGCCCCAACATCGCGTGCGTCTGGGAAGGGCAGGCCACCGTCGAACTGAATCTGGCCTTATCCGGAGTTTACCAAACGTTCAACCTGACGGCGCGCGCCGGTAAACCGGAAGCGGCCGAAAAAGACGTGCTGGGGTACCACGTCATCCTGCAAACGCTTGAACCCTACCCTGAAACGGGAAAGCCCGTACCAAAAAACCAGTACCGGGCCATACTCACGGTGTCAAAGGCAGAAAACGAACCAAACACCCAACCCGAAGATAAACGCAACGGAATCTATAGCCAATACTGCCAAACCGATTCCGACTGCGTGCTGGAAACCCAACTCAACCCCCAATGCGCCCACGCATGCATGGATTCCGAATGCCGGCCAGAGATGCGGTTGTGCCAAGCTTATTACGCGTTTTCCGAAGGCAACCGTGGCTTTGCGCAAGTGCTATGCAAGCAAAACGAAGCTTGCCGCATGCCGAACCGAATCCAGTGCATCGAAAACCAGTGCCAAGTCAACTAGAAACGGAAAAGCTTGTTTTCAAAATCCACGACGCGGCCGTTGTACACGCGCACGCCCTCTTTTTCCAACAGTTTTTTCTTGGCCGTCGTTCCATGGGCAAAGCCCCCCAACGATCCGTCCGAACACACCACTCGGTGGCACGGCACCTTTTTGTTTCCCTGAATAAAGCCGTGAGGGTTTTGATTCAACGCGTGGCCCACCGCCCGAAACGCCTTGGAACGCAGTTTCCGGGCGATCACGCCGTACGTGGAAACACGTCCTTCCGGGATTTTTGCACACAATGCCCACACGCGCTTGAAAAAAGAGGAAACCATGGATGCAACATCTTAAAAGACGCAAAAAATTTAATGCCAACACATGACGAAAGTAAGGCCCACCGTGACTGAAATCCGGTACATCGACCAAGCGGGACGCATGCTTAAACAGAAGCCGCAAAGCCTGATTAAAGCGCTTGACCTGCTCGTCCGGCATCAACTCATTTCTGAACAGGAAGCCCTAAGTGCAATCCACAAGCACTCCCAGGAACGCGTGGCCGACATGCACTTGAACGCCTTGGAACGCGCCATGGAAGCATTGACTGGGAAACTCGAAAACCAGGAAGCCGAAAGACTGAAACGCGAATACGACGAACGGCAATCCAAGCCGTAAACCCGACAAACCATTTGGAAAGCGCGAAAAAAGCGGAATTTTTTCGAGCGGTGGCAGGCAAGAAGACAAGACATTCGTCCAAGCGTTTTAATGGAGAATCAAAAGTTGGCCTTTAGTGACGGTTCGCTGAAGCCGTCGCTTGCGCTCCGGCATTACACGTCCGTTCTATCAAACCCGTCTGCTGCGGGCGACCTAAGTCGTCTCGTTTTGGGTATGGCTTCGCCCTTAGATGCTTTCAGGACTTATCCATTTAGCGCGTGGCTACCCGGCATCCCTGTAGAGAGCCGGCACACTAGAGGCGCCGATTCCCCGTTCATCGAGTGAAACTTACCACCCGAAAACGGAAATTATCCTAATAAGGTTCCATCTCTCTTAAGCCGAGTCCCTTGGCACGTGAACCTGTGAACTGTTGACATTCCTTCATTCCATACAGTCAAAATGCCATCCTGTTCAAGGAAAAAAAACGCCGCTTTCAGGAAAAAGCAGCTGGCCAAGAAACCCGTGTACTTAGGGAACCTTACCCTCAGACGACAAAACAATTCTAGGAGATGCCACCGAACTGTCTCGCAACGTTCTGAACCCAACTAACGTGGCTTTTTAATGGATGAACAACCCAACCCTTGGCGGCTCCTGCACCGCCAGGATAAGCCGAGCCGATAGCGATGTACCAAACCGCGTGGTCGATATGAACTCTCGCACGCGACAAGCCTGTTACCCCCAGGGTAGCTTGTCTGTCAGAACAGGGCCCCATTAACGGGCACACTGTTGTTCGTTAAGTCCCACTTTCGTGCCGGCGACCAATTTTTTTATGGTCACCATCAGCCTGACGTTTGTCTTTAACCCTCTACATCCGATTTCTGACCGGATTGAGTCAAGCTTTGAGCGCCTTTGTTATTTTCTCGAAGGCGTACCGCCCCAGTCAAACCGCCCACCTGCCGCTGTCCTCCCCCAAAGGAGAGTGAGCAACGCAGTCAACAAATAGCAGTGTCACACTTTCGCCTATCCGTTCCCCAGAAGGAACGACATAACGGCTCCTGCTTACGCTTTGATCCATCAACCGCGTCGCAACAACAAGCTGCGGTTAAGCTCCATGGGGTCTTCGTTTCCCCCTAGAATTCCCCGGCATGTTCACCGAGAAGTAGGTTCACCAGGTCTAAGGCAGGGACAGTAGGACACTCGTTACGCCATTCATGCAAGCCGCCAATAAAGCGGCGAGGTATTACGCTCACGTTTGTTACTCGCAAAAAAAAAAAACAATGCGGGGCCCGATCATTTCTGTGGGCCTCCATGCATCGCTGCATGGGTCGGACTGTAACTTCACGAATTCCTTCGTGTCTGGCGTTCAGTCTCTGAGGATTCTGGAAAATGATCCAGTCTTTCCTGCTGATTGCCTGCACCCAACACATTGTCACCACAGACCCCTCGGTGCCAGAACTTTTTTAAGGTTCAGACACCTCGTGGCCGGTGGTAGCGTGGGATACTCAGGTTTTCCAGCATATGGCCAAATTTTGATAAGGCAATCGTAGTTTACCTTAAGAGAGTCAGAGTTACTCCCGCTCTTTACCAGTCCTTCGCCACCTTGAAAAGCGGTTTCAGATACTGGCAGTGAGCAGGCGTCGGCCGCTGTACACAGCGTTTCCACTTGGCAGCGACCTATGTTTTTGGTAAACAGTCGATGTCCCCTTGTCACTGAGACCTACTAATCCCCCTGAAATAAATCCCAGGAAAAAAAGTAGGCACCCCTTCTACCGAAGGCACGGGGCTATTTTGCCGAGTTCCCTTGCCTTAGTTCTCCCGACACGTCTTGGCTTTTTCTGCCAGGGGCACCTGTACTGGTTCTTGGTACGATCTTGCAGGATCGCTGCATGCACCCTTTTCATGGACTTTGGGATTCAGTCCAACCCCTTGCGGGGCCATTCGCCGCTTACGCAAATGCTCCTTACAACAAGACTTCTTTGCGTTATTCGGCTTAAACCGGATACACCGGCTGGACTTATCCCCAAGCGTCAGATGCACGCCTTGCGTTGCCGCACCTACCTGCAAGGTAGGCGAATATTAACGCCTTTCCCTTTCCCCTACACGGTTACGTTACGGGTTAGGATCGACTAACTCTTGGCCGACGAACGTTGCCAAGAAAACCTTGCCCTTCCGACGTCCAGGACTCTCACCTGGAATAGCTGTTACTAGCACCAAGATCTTCGTTACAACCCGGTCCACGGGAACTCACGCCCCCGCTTCTACCCAAGCCGTACGCCCATCTACTCGATCCGTTCCTATTCAGAAACGGCGCCCACGTTTCGGTGGTGGTCTTGAGTCCCGACAGTTTGCGATGCTTTAAACCTTGATGGGTCCGCTGTTACGCGTTGTTTAAAGGATGGCAGCTTCTGTTCCTACCTCCCCACTGTCTGAGATTCAAAACATCTTGAGTTTACACTTAGACCACACTTTGGGACCTTAACGTGAGTACGGGTCGTTCCCCCCTCGGGACACGCGCTTAACTCATGCCCCCAACTCCCACCGTCTACGGCGGTATCGTCTTCGGAGTTTGACAAGGTGGTGAGGGATTTCTCCCCCGCTCCACCAAATCGGTGGCTCTACACGATACCAACCTCGGGTGAGGCTGAACTGCGGTTCACTTCGATGGGAACCCGCTATCGCCAAGCTCGAATGACCTATCATCCCTATGCGCAAATCACCCCAATGGTTAGACCAATACGGGTTGCGGGCCTCGACCATCCGGAAGGACGGCTTCACCCTGTTCGCGTATAGATCGCTTTGGCTTCGGGTCTTACAACAGTGACTTCCCGCCCATGAAGACGGCGCGCCTGGCGCCTTGCGGCGTTGCGCGCGATTCGCTTTCGCTATGCACAATGCTTGCCACTATCGTAAACTCCTTGGCTCTTGCTTCAAGAAGGATGACGCAACACTGGGCTCGAAGCCCTTTCATGCCGCGTCTTCGCTGTCACCACCCAATTTCAGGCACTTTTCACAACCCTCCCGGGCTGCTTTTCAGTGTTCCCTCTCGGTACTTTGTTCGCTATCGGTCTTGGAGTATATTTAGCGTTGGAAGTTAATGCTCCCGCATTGGCGTGCCCAAACCAGGACACGTTACTCTGGAACGCCTTCCACCCGAAACGACTTCGCCTACCGGGCTATCACCGTGTATCGCCGCGTATTCCAACGCAGTTCAACTCGCCGTCTCGCGTTAAAGAAAGCGCCCAAACACCACATCTTTACCTACCTTACGGCAGGAATTCGGTTTGCGCTAAAGCCGGTTTCAGTCGCCTTACTCGCGGCATCTCGGTTGATTTCTTTTCCTCCGCCTACTAAGATATTTCAGTTCAGCGGGTACGCTCCCCTCGCGGGGTAAATTCGGGAATCCTCGGTTCGCGGGATGCATGCTCCTCGCCGAGGCTTATCGCAGCTTGCCACGCCCTTCATCGCTGTCCAAGCCGAACCATCCACTGGGTGGTTTCGTAAAAGCTAATTCCTCCAGTGAAAACATTCGGAGAATATTTTGTCTCTTGCCTACTACCGCTTCACGAAATCCGCTTCCCACCCAAAAAGGTGCGAAACAATCCACGCTTGAATTCCAACCTCGTTTCCCAAAGGAAACGGTTCGTCGGAAACCGCATTCAAACCCGAAGGTTCAAACAACCGGAACCGGCTTTGACACCAACTCCAATCACATTAGCCCATGACCGAATGCCGTTTGCATCGGTACTTGACTAAAATGGACTCGGCGGGATTCAGAACCCGGACCGCGGGGCTCCGCCCCCCAGTCCTTGGTAACCCCTGACCCCCGTTCCACGGAGGTCCACCAAGTCCGTTTTCTTTTGGTGAAGCTTTTCTTTCCCAAAAGAAAAGGTTCATGGACTCGGCGGGATTCGAACCCGCGGCCTCGTGATTGCAAATCACGCGCGCTACCAACTGCGCCACGAGCCCTCTTGAGCGAAGGAAGTTGTCTTGACGACAACCCCCACCCACCCCGAGGATTGAACGATGCGTTCAACTCTCGCCGAGTCGTTTATGCAGGCTCTGTAAATTGCAGAGTGGACGGCGCAACCCGGTAACCGGATTGCCCCGAACCAACCGAATCATCTCGGTTGCAAACCCAAAGGAATTGAGTTGACTCTCCAAAAGGCATGGGGTTCTCCCAACCAATAGGAGGTGATCTAACCGCAGGTTCCCCTACGGTTACCTTGTTACGACTTAACCCTCCTCACGAAGCTCTAACTCGACTTCCGCTCAACACGAAAGCCTCATTAAAACCCCGCTTGGATGGCTTGACGGGCGGTGTGTGCAAGGAACAGGGACTTATTCACCGCGTGATGATGACACGCGATTACTAGCCATTCCAGCTTCATGCGGACGAGTTTCAGCCCGCAATCCGAACTGAGGCCCGGTTTCGGAGATTGCCTTCCCCTTTCGGGGTCGGAGCCCATTGTCCGGGCCATTGTATGCCACGTGTGGCCCAGCAGGTTCAGGCCATACAGACCTAGCGTCGCCCCCTCCTTCCTCCCGCTTAACGCGGGCAGTCTCCACAGAGTGCACACCCAATTGCTTGAATGTTTGCAACTGTGGACGGGGATCTCGTTCGTTGCAGGACTTAACCTGACACCTCACGGCACGAACTGACGCTGGCCATGCAACACTTCTCGGCTTGTCGGCTAAAGTCGTTAGCTTGAGCCTCATTCTGCCGTCTCTGCTGGTGAG
>JACQQD010000007.1 GCA_016207165.1 Microcaldota archaeon | reverse complement strand
GTAGCTAATTGGGAGGGCATTTTGAGGGTAGTGACGGCGCACCATGTTGTCCAACAGTTCCAGAAGGTAGGCGTTGGCGGCGGGGCCGTATTCGTGGATGCCGTCCACCATGCGCCGGAATTCCGTTTCATCCAAGCGGCCTTGTTGGATAAGGAGTCTGGCATTTTTCCTCGCGAGTTCGACGCGTTGGGGTGTGGCTTCGGGGTGCGGCAAAATGCCGACTGTGCGGCCGTCGTGCAATTCAAAGGCCATGGGCGCGTGTTGCGCCCACAGCGTGACGCGGGCATTTGGCGGCGTGTGCAAGCCGTATTCGTGGTTGAGGAGCATCTGGATGGCTTCAGGGGTTCGTGGAAACACCTTGGATTTTTTTCCGTTCGCCGTCAGCGTCACGGCATCCCATTCCCGGACAGGTCTGGCCTTTTGGTGGACGCCTCCCCCAAAAGCTGCCGCCATGTTTTGGGACCCAAAACAGATTCCCAACTGGATTTTTCCGGCTTGCGCGGCCTGCCGCATGAGCGCTTGTTCGCGAGAAATCCAGGGATGCTGGTCGATTTCGTGGAGGTTGGGTGTGCCGCCCATGTAAATCAACACGTCGTACTTGCGGTGGTCCGGTAGCTCTTGGTCTTTTCCGCTGGCATTATAGACCACGGGCTCCGCGTACCCGTTACGTTCCGCCCAGTCGTGGAACAGCGTCCGAACGTTTTCATGGCCGTGGTGCTCGACGACGGCGATGCGAAGCGGGCGTGTCATGCGTTCACCATATTGTCCAGGATTTGCTCGAGGACCTCGTGGGCGTGCGGCGCGTACTTTGGCACTTCCGACCGCATTTTTTCAATGGAATGCGTGTATTTTTCATTTTTTTTAAAGTAGTTCGGCGCGCATAAAAACACGTCTTCCAATCGTTCCGCGGTCAACTCCAAGTGGAACTGCAATCCCACCACTTTTCCGCCGTTTAACTCAAAGGCTTGGACGGGGCAGGCATCGTTGGAGGCAATCTGCCGCGCGCCTTGCGGCATCTTTAAAACGGCGTCGCCGTGGATTTGGCAGGCCTTCACGGTTTCTCCGGCCAAAAAGCCGAACACGGGCGAATCCTGGATTCCGGGCAGAAACGTGACATCAAAGAAACCGGTTTCCGGTTGCGGGCTTTTGCCTACGGTGCCGCCCAGCGCGTCGGCGAGCAGTTGGTGGCCGAGGCAAATGCCTAAAACGAGTTTTCCATTGGACACGGCTTCGCGGATGAGTTGTTTTTCCTGCTTCAGCCAAGGGTATTGTTCTTCGTCGTGGACTCCCATGGGTCCGCCCATGACGACGAGCATATCGAAGTCATCCAATTCGGGCAGCGAGTCGCCTTGGTGGACTTGGTGGCCGATGAAGGGATAGCCGCGGTTTTCCGCCCAGGCATGGATGTGGACAGGGCTTTCGTAGTCGGCGTGCTGGAGGTAATGGATGTTCACGGGTGTTGCACCAGGGCTCTTGCCTTTTCCATCAGGGAATCGGAAAGCGGGTTTTTGCTGTAAACCAGCAACGTGGTTTGGGGCGTGCCGTAATCGGTTTCCAGCATGTCCGCGCGGACGCCGTGTCCTTCCTGCCGAAGTCTTTCGGCGTCTTGGGCTTGCGGCCAACGCGGGGAAATCACGTGTTCTTCGTGGGTGCGGACAGCAATTTCCCTGTTTTGCATGAGCCAGCGGCAGAGCTCATTGAATGCGTGGTTTCCGTTCAACTGTTGGGTTGGGCCGTCAAGAAAAACTTGGAAACCCTCGAATTTCTGTTCGTTTCGTCCGGCCGCACGAGGTTGCCGCGTTACTACTCCGGATTGTAGGTCGAAATTTTCTCTGGAATCCAAGGGATGGATGACGGTTACGCGCGAAACACCCGTCATGGAAATGCCGTAGCGTTTGAGGTTCGCTTTGAGGTCTCCAAGCACGTTGAGCCGTTCCATACAGCAAACCAAGAAAGTAAACAGATAAAATAGTCTTGGTTTGCTGTCTAGCAAGACCGGCCTATTCGTCGTGAAATGATGCAAGCCGATAACGGCTTGCAGCATGCAGCAAACCGCTTGGCGGTTTGTTTCATTTGCCGGTCTTGCTATAATCCTCATTTGAAGAAGTGTTTTTGTCCGGAGGCGTCGCGGTGGATTCTGCCGAAATCAGGGTTGTCCTTAATTTTCTGGTAGTCCACCACGGTGCCTTCCACGCAAGTCAGAAGACCGCCGCAATCGCATTGGCCGCACACGCCGAATCCGCACTTCATGTAGCGTTCCACCGAGATTTCGCAGTACGTGGCGTGTTTTTCGCAAAGCTTGCCGACGGCCTGCATCATCAATTCGGGGCCGCAGGCGTACACGCCGTCGTAGCGGTTGGCCTTCAAGAGTTCCGCCAACACGTCGGTCACCATTCCTTTTTTTCCTTTGGAGCCGTCGTTCGTCGCAACATGCAGGTGGCAGCCGAGTTTTTGGATGTCCTTTTCCAGGATCAATCGGTCCTTGGAGCGCGCGCCTTGGATGAAGTCCACGTGCACCGCCTTTTTCCGGGCGAGTTCCGCAAGGAAGCGAAGCGGCGCGGAGCCAAATCCGCCGCCGACCATGGCCACGCGCTTGCCTTTCAACTGGTAGGCGCGTCCATACGGGCCCCGAACGCCGATGCGGTCGCCGGGTTTGAGTTTTTGGAAGGCTTCGGAAAACGTTCCCACGTTGGCCACAGTCAGGGAAAACGTGTTGCCTTCGTCGCCGCCCACGCTCATGGGTTTCTCGTTGACTGTGGGAATCCAGGCCATAACGAATTGGCCGGGCTTGGCTCCCAAGTCGTGCTCAAAGACGAAGGTCTTGGTGGAGGGATTCTCGTTTTTGACCTCCAAGAGGCGGACCATTTCAAAGGCGGCGGAAAGCTTCATTTTAGTCCCCTTGGGCCCATGCCCAGTCGCGCGTAGACATTGAGAACGTCGGCCTTTGAAAGCGTTGGATCGTTTTTGTCGGCAAAGTCGATGGTGGTAAAGCCCTCCAAGTCCGTGGCACCTCGGTAGTGGTGGACCAAAACATTGGGGTATTTTTCCGTGAGTTGGCTTCGAAGTCGTTCAATGGGGTCGTCCGAAGGCGCTTGTTCATCCATGGATGGCGCGTGATAACCCGTTGGATTCTCATAGATGACTCTATAGACTTTCAAGGAGTGTCCTTGAATCTCTCGTGGTTCGGGTGGCTTGGTAACGCCGAACCGTTGGAACCCGTGTTCAATCACGTGGTTGTGCATTCGCCCGATGACGTCCAGTACTTCCGTCATTGGGACACCTCACGCCTCATGCGCTAACCCCACCATGTCTTGGACTTTTTTGTAGCCTTCCAGTTCCATGAATTCCAAAAGTTCTTTTCCAATGGTTTTGGCGGCGTCAAGGCCCCGGAAATGAAGCGCCGAGCCGATTCCCACCAGGCTGGCTCCGGCCATGAGGTGGGAGGCCGCGTCGCGTCCCGTGGTAACGCCTCCGGTGCCGATGATGGGAATCTTCGCGGATTGGTAGGCTTCATAAATGCAGCGCGTGGCTACTGGGAAAAGCGCGGGCCCGGAAATGCCGCCGAACTTATTCGTCAGTACCGGCCTTCTTGCTTCGGGTTGGATGACCATGCCTTTGAGGGTGTTGATGGCGTTGATTGCGTCCGCGCCAGCTTTTTCGACTTGTCGCGCGATGGGCCCCAGGTGCGGCACGTTGGGCGAGAGTTTGACGCTGAGCGGAATGGGGACGGCTTTCTTGACGGCGCGGGTGACGTCGTAGGCGGCTTTGGGGTCGCAGGCAAAGGGGGTGCCGAATTCGTTGTCGACGTTGGGGCACGAAACATCGATTTCCAAAAAGTCGGGTTTTGCCTTGGAAACGGCTTTGGCGGCTTCGGCGAAGTGTTCGACGGTGTCCGCGAACACGGAGGCGAACACCGGCACGCCGGCTTCTTTCTTGGCCAACGCCAGTTCGTCGGCGCCTTCTTTGACTCCGGGATTGGACAGGCCCACGGCGTTGATGAGGCCGCGGTCGAATTCGACGATTACAGGAGCAGGGTGGCCTTTGCGGGGTTGAAGGGACAGGGACTTGATGGTGACGGCTCCAAAGCCGTGCTTGGCGGCGGAAGCCATGGACAATCCGGTGACGCCCATGAATCCGGAGGCCAGAACAAAAGGGTTCTTGAATTTTTTTCCGAGGAATTGCGTGGACAGCGTCGCCATTTTATTTCACGCTTCGCCCCAAGGGCCCGTGAAGGAATCCGTTTGCGTAAACGGTTTGGCCTCGAAGCAGTACTTGGGTGGGCCAGCCTCTTAAGCGTTTTCCGGTGTACGGGGACCAGCCGCATCGAGTGAAAAGCGTTGATTCGTCGACTGGTTTTTCCGTGTCCAAGTCCACGAAGACCAAGTCGGCGTCAAGGCCTGGTTTGAGTTGGCCTTTTTGGTTGAGGCCAAAGATTTTCGCCGGGTTTTCGCAGCAAGTTTTTTGGACGGTTTCCAGCGTTGTTTTGCCTTGCAAGGCGGCGGAAAGCATGAGGGGCATGAGTGTTTCAAGTCCTGGAACGCCCGCGGGCGCCTCCCAGTAATTCTGGTTTTTCTCCTGGAGGGTGTGGGGCGCGTGGTCGGTGGCGACGGTGTCAATGGTGCCGTCGTTTAACGCCTTCCAGAGCGCGTCCACGTCGTGTTTGCTTCGGAGGGGGGGATTCATTTTGACGCGGTTTTCGTGGTAGAGTTCCTCGTCGGCCGTCAAAAACAAGTGGTGGGTGCATGCCTCCATGAAGACCGGCAGGCCCTGGGTTTTGGCGTGGCGGACGAGTTCGACTTCTTGGGCGGTGGAGGCGTGGCAGATGTAGGTCTGGTTCTCGTATTTGCGGATGAATTGCATGGCGGCCTCAACCGCGTGTTCCGCACATTGCGGGGGGCGCACTTGCGAGTGGCGGGGCTTTTTGGTTTCGTTAAACAGGGCTTCGTGGCGTTTGAGGCAATCCTGGCTTTCCGCGTGGAGGGCCAAAACAAAGCCGTGATCTGCCGCGGACTTGAAAAACGGTTCCTCTTTTCCAGGGGCGTCCACCAACAGGCTGCCTGTGGACGCACCCATGTACATTTTGACGGCCACGGCGCCGTCGTGGACGAGTTGGTGGACGGTGTTGGCGTTGTCGTTCGTCGCGCCGGCAAACAAGCCGAAGTCGCAGTACGCGGTTCGGCGGGCATGAACCAATTTGGTTTGGAAGGCCTCCGGCGTGGCCGTCGGGGGATTGGTGTTGGGCATGTCAAGCACCGTCGTCACGCCGCCGGCAATGGCGGCTTTGGTGCCGGTAGAGAAGTCTTCCTTGGCGCGCTGGATGGAATCGGAGGCACCCGAGTCGCGTAAATGCACGTGGCAGTCGATGAATCCCGGTAAAACGAGTTGGTTTTGCGCATCCAGGATGTCTGCGTCGGGAGTGGGATGGAGGGATCCCGGCGGGCCGACGTGGGCGATGGTTTGGCCTTGGATGGAAAGTTCGATGGGTTTGAGGTGGTTGACCGCGTCCACGGCTCGTGCGTTTCGGATGAAGAAAGTTTTTGGTTTGGCCATGTGGGTCACCGGGTATCGCTGCGTTTGAAGACATGGAAGGGGTTACCGGGAATTAAATCTTGTGAGGCACGCCGTAGTGGCAGGAATTTATAATTGGAGACGCCATGAAAGGGGTCATGGATCGACGGAAGGAGGACGTGCAACCGAGGTTGACTTTGGTTCGGCCGCGGGGGAGCTTGGCCCAACGATTTTCTGAGGTGGCAGGCCCGGGATGGCAGTCGTTTGGGGAAGTGTTGACGCATGAAACCGGCACGTGGATTGAATTCAGTCGCCCGAAGGGCGGCACGACGCAGGCCGTCATTCGCTTTACGGATCAAAAAACCCCAAGAACCCGCAGGGACCAAAGCCACAAAGTGACCATTACCCTTCAACACGGAAGTGAGGCCGAACTGCCGCTTCTTAAGTTATCCGAAGACCAATTCCACCATCTTTCCGCCGTGATTCGGGCCGCGCGAAGCGTGTTGGCCGAAGAGCACGGCGAGCAGTCGGCTTAAACCCCGTATTGTTTGCGGTAGGCTTGGAAGGCCTGGAAATGCGCGTCGGTGACGTGGACGGCTCCGCCGATGTTTCGGTTGCGAAGGAATTCGAATACGGAGGGAGCGTCAAGCACGGAGTAGACGGGCAGGCCCTGGTCTTTGAGGGATTTAGCGGCGTAGACGCCGTTTTCGTCTTTTTCCATTCGGTCAAAGGAAATCAGGATGCCGATGACGTCAACGGAGGCGAAGGCCTCGATTTTTTGCTTGGCTTCCAGTTTGGTGCCGCCGGTGGTCATCATGTCGTCGATGATCAGCACGCGGTCGCCTTCTTGAAGGGAGCCGATGAGGGCTTTGGTGTTGGCGTCGCCGTATTCCTTGACTTCCTTTCGGTCGAAAGCAAAACGCACGTTTTGGTCGTGGTGGTCGTTCAAGTAAAGGGCGGTGGCTACAGCCAAGGGGATGCCGGCGTAGGCGGGGCCGAACAAGACGTCGGGTTCCAAGTTTTCGTCCATGATTTTTTGGGCGTAAACGGAAGCGATTTTGGAGATGGCCTCTCCGGTGGAAAGGGAACGAATGTTGTAGTAGTACGGGCTCTTGCGTCCGGATTTCAGCGTGAATTCGCCGAATTGCAGGGCCTTGTGTTTGACCAAGAACTCGGCGAGTTCTTCCTGGCTTTCGTTCATTTCAGCACCTCGTTGACGGCGTCGCGCGTGCGGCGGGCTTCGATTCCTGGTTTTTCGGCGGTTAAAATGGAGCGGCCGACGATGGCGTAGCGGGTTCCGTTTTGGGCGGCAAGCTTGGCGTCGCCGCCTTGCGTGCCGAGGCCTGGAGACGCGATGGGTAACGCAGGCGCGGCGGCGTGGATTTTGGAAAGCAGTTCGTATTGGTTGCCGGGAGCCACCAGGCCGTCGACGTTGAGTTGTTGGCCCATGGCCGCCAACTTCACGGCGAGTTCTTCGCTGAAGAGGTGGCCGGGGCTGGTCATGGCGCACAACAAAAAGACGCCTTTGCCGTCGCGCTGGATGGACTTGACGCTGTCCATTCCGGGAAATCCGTGGGCAATGATGGCGTCAACGCCTTGGGCGAAATAGTAATCGGACTTGAAGGCGTTGCTGGAGCCGATGTCAGCGAGTTTGGCGTCCAGAATGACGTAGGGCACGTGCTTCTTGATTTTGGAGATGGCTTTTTCGTGCGTGGTTTTCCAAATCAAGGGCATTTCGGGGTGAAGCTTGACGCAAAGCAGGTATTTGGCGGTTTTGCGCAGTACGGAGAACGCTTTTTTGGAATCCGGTTCGTCCAACGCCAGGACCAGCCGGCTTTGGCGTTCTTTGGCGGCCTGTTCAAGCGCGTCGCGAAACATGTGTCGTTCATTCCAAAGCGGCTTTGAGGTCGTCTTCGCCGTAGACTTTTTCACAATACGCACAGCGGACGCGGAAGGGGTTGGTTTGCTCGACGTCCAAATGGGATTCGCCTTCTCTCCTCGTAATGCAGTTGGGGTTGGGGCACGGCATGACGCCCTCCAACTTTTTGGGCGTTTGGACGACGTACTTGTCGACGACGGAAAAGTGTTGGATGGTGTTCACGGACGCGGTGGGGGCAATCAACGCGATTTGCGCCACCTCTTTTTTGGCGAGTTTCTTGCCTTCGATTTTGATGATGTCTTTTTCGCCGTAGTGCGAGGAGGGCACGTTCATCAAAACGGTGACGGTGCCGGGGAAGTCGTCGCCGATTTTCAGGATGGAAAGCACTTTCAACGCCGAGCCCTTGGGGATGTGGTCGATGACGGTTCCGTTCTCGATTTTCTTGGCTTTGAGAAACTCGTTTTCCTTGTTGGCAGTCATGGGTTCTTGCCCTCCATCAGCGTTTCCAGAATGGCCATGCGCACCGGCACGCCGTAAAAGGTTTGCTCGAAGTACTTGGCGCGCGGGTCCAAGTCGACGTCGGGCGTGATTTCCTGGACGCGGGGCAGCGGGTGCATCAGCATGGCGTCCTTTTTGAGGGTGGCCATCACGTCGGCGTCAATGACGTAGAGGCTTTTCTGGTATTCTTCGGGGTCGGCAAAGCGTTCGCGCTGGACGCGGGTGGCGTAGACCACGTCGGCTTGCGTAAAGTCGGTGACTTCCTCGACCGTCGTTTTTTGGCGGACTTCCTCGACAATGGATTCCGGCATTTTCAGGCTGGGCGGGCAATGCAATTGGATGGTGCAGCCAAAGTGGCTCAACGCGTACATGAGGGAATGCACGGTGCGGCCGTACTTGAGGTCGCCAGCCAAAACCACGGTGAGGCCCTCGAGTTTTCCTTTTTCTTTCTGGATGGTGTACAAGTCCAACAAGGCTTGGGTGGGGTGCTGGTTGGCGCCGTCGCCGGCGTTGATTACCGGCAGCGTGGTGACTTCCGCCGCTCGGGCGGCCGCGCCTTCCACGGAGTGCCGCAGGACGATGGCGTCGACGTACCCTTCCACGACTCGAATGGTGTCCGAGAGGGTTTCGCCTTTGGCCGACGAGGAAAAGTGGGCGTCGTTAAAACCAATGGATTCGCCGCCCAAACGCCGCATGGCGGCTTGAAACGAAAGCCGCGTGCGCGTGGACGGCTCAAAGAAGAGGATGCCGAGGGTCTTGTCGTCAAGGGTGGAGAGGACTTTTTTTTCGCGGGCGGTTTTCTCGTGTTTTTTCGCGGTCTTGAGAATGTCTTCGATGAAGGCCTTGGACGTTTCCCGCATGGAAATCAAGTTCATTTTTTTTCCCCCAACAATGCCACCAGCACGGCGTTCTGGGCCCACAACCGGTTTTCGGCTTGGTCAAAGACGACGCTGTGCGGGCCGTCGATTACGTCGGCCGCGACTTCGACGCCTCGGTACGCCGGCAAGTCATGCATGAACACGGCGGCGTTGGTTTTATTCATGACGGCTTGCGTGACTTGGTAGCCGTCAAGGTCTGAAAGGCGCTTTTGTTTTTCGGCTTCCTGGCCCATGCTCACCCACGTGTCGGCGTACACGACGTCGGCGTCCGCCACGGCCTCGTCCACGGATTCCGTGATCAAGAGGCTACCCCGGCTTTGTTTCGCGTTTTGTTGGGCCCACCGCGTGACGTCGTCGGAGGGTTGGTAGCCTTTGGGGGCGGCGACGCGCACGTGGGCACCCAGTTTCGTGGCGCAAAGCACCAGGGAATGGCCGACGTTGTCGCCGGCGTTGCCGACAAAGGCGATTTTCGTTCCGGCGACGTGGCCTTTGAGTTCTTGGATGGTCAAGGCGTCGGCCAAGGATTGACAAGGATGAAAAAGATCGGTTAAGCCGTTGATGACGGGTATGGAGGCGTGGCGCGCGAGGTCCACGGCGTCTTGATGCCGAAAGAGGCGCACCATGAGGCCGTCGAGGTACCGGGACAAGGTTTTGGCGGTGTCTTCCAGGGTTTCATTGCGGCCCAACTGGAGGTCTTGCGCGTTTAAGTACAAGGCGTGGCCGCCGAGTTTCGTCATGCCGGCTTCAAAAGAGACGCGGGTGCGGGTGGAGGGCTTCTGGAAGAGCATGCCCAGGCTTTTTCCAGACAACAGGGTGGATGCGTCGGGAATCTGGCCGTGTTTCAGCTTCAGGGCATAGTCGATGAGTCCCTGCAGTTCGGAAGCAGAAAAGTCTTGCACGCAAAGGAGGTCTTTGCAGTGCAATCCGGGCATTTCAGGTAAATCCTTTCAAAGGTTATGGGGCTGGCGGGCACCGAAGCCGGAGGCACCCCCATGGCAAAGAAGAGACCAAAGAATGCCCTTTGGATTGGTTGACCCGCTCAACCTTTTCCTGTATGGGGCCAAAGCATTATTTAATTCTTTTGCGGGTCGAATGCGGCTTTTCGCTTCATCAGGACGGTAATTTCGCCGGCCAGCTTCATGCGTTCCTTCTTGCTATCCGGAAGAATGCCCAATTCGTTGACTTTGGCCTTGTTTTCGTCAAAGCTCGAGGTAAATGCGCGGCTGAACTGGTTAACCAGGGTCTTGGCCGCGGTTTTAATGGCTTTTCCTTTGACTCTGCCCAAAAAAATTCACCTTTTTTCGTTATAGCCCCGAGCGGATGTTCGTGCGGCCGCTTCGGACGCAAAAACCCCTAAAGCGATGCAATTCGAACCGCTGTCCACAGCTCCAGAGGCTGTTATCCTTGACCACTAGACGACGGGGCTCTGGACGTACAGGGTAAGGGCCGATGCGGCATTTAAAGCTGCTGGCCCGTGGCCGCTTCACTGGATTTTGCTGAACTGTTCTTTGGGAGAGCCGCACACGGGGCATTGTTCCGGCGGCTCGTCGCCTTCATGAATGTAGCCGCAAACTCCGCACTTCCATTTGGCCATAACGACGTTGCCTCCTCAAGCAAGCAAAAGGCCTAAATGGTATTTAAAGGCGTCGTCGCGTGGTTTGGCGAACGGTTAAATACCGAGGTGGCGCCAAAAAGTAGGAATCGGACTTTTTTTGGAGGGAGATGGGTTTCATGGCAAACCAACAGCTCGTTTTGTACGCGTCCTTGGCAGTCATTTTGCTCGTGGTCCTTGGATCGGCGTTCTACACGTTTTCGCAGGTCAACGGCTTGAAAAACCAGGTGGCCACCCTGCAAACCCAAGTCCAGGAAGCCAACTCGTTGCTGGTCAACCAACAACAACGATTGCAGGCCGTTGAATCCCAGCTTTCCGCTTCCCAAGTGACTGGCAAAGTCGTCCTGTTTTACGACTCGGATTGCGTCTTGTGCGACAACGCCGCCCTTCTTTCCAACATCGACCAGACCCGGCAAGCGCTTTTAGAGCAACGCATCGGCTTGGAGTTGGTCGACGTCAAGGACAACGCCAACCCGGCTTTGGCGGCCGGCGTCAAGCACGTGCCCACGTTCTTTTCTTCGTCGTCGGACTTGGCGGTCAACCCGCGGCTCGTGGAGTTCATGAATTCGTTGGTGAGCATACGATTCTCGCTGCAGGAAACCGCGCAAGGCGTGTACGCGTTTCCGCCGTTGACCGGCCAAATCATTTCCACGCCCAGCTGTTCGGTGGAAGGCGAAGTAAAGTTGGAGGAATTCTATTCGCCGACGTGCGCCTTCTGTCGGCCGGTTTTTTACGACAACGGCACGCAGTACAACAACGCATCCCTTGACGCTCGGTTCTCGGTGCTCAGCGGCGATGCCGCAAAAAACGCGTCCGCGGAATTCGGCGCGAAACTGGACTTGAGGCAACGTTGCGTGGCCATTCATTCGCTGGAGGAAAACCGCGACGTTCTGAACGTGTCGAAATCCGACGAAGCGCTCTGCATTGAAGAAGTCGGAGCGGACGCGTTTGACGAGAACGAGAAGACCGCGGACCGGTACGGCGTGTACGGCGCGCCTTTGTTCGTGGTGGACTGCCAGTACACCACCAGCGTCCGGGAATCCGACAAACTCAAGCAAGCCATTTGCCAATTGCACTCCGAACTCTGCGGAAACCAGACGACGGCATGAACTCGGCCTAGATTGTGTTGGAAGCCGCGTGGCCTGCGTTTGGTCCGAACTACTTTTTCTTTCGCTTTACTTTGACAGTCAAATGGTAGGCCCTGGACCAATCACCGTGCTCAAACTTTTCGATGGTGGCCTCATGCGTACCCCCGTGCTGTTCTTCCCAGTTTTGTAGCGCTTGCCGGATTTGTGACATTATCACCGGACGGATTTCAGGATGCCCTTTGGCGGAGTGCTCTTGAATACCAATGTGATGTTCCCATCGTTCTTTAGCCGACATGCGAGGCCATAATTCACGCATTTTCCGGTCCATCGGAACTTCGGGGATTTCTTTCCCGTTAGTATATTGTCGAATCGCAAGAATGGGTTGGCCTACAAATTCAATTCGGTGGCCGTCGTCCTCAAGCTTGTCTTCAACATTAGACCAATCGTGGCCCAAGGCCGACATTTCCTCCTCCAGTTCTGTGATTTCTGTTTTGCTTAACTTATGATTCAAAGAGTCTTCCAACCCGCCTAAATCTAGTTTTTTAGGCAGACTTCTTGGTTGCGGAGCTGAACGCTTAGGTTGGGCACCGGGAATCAAACGCCAACGCTCGGCATGATCCCGCGCACGCTCCAACAAGTTCCAAGAACTCATGGTGTCGCTCAATGGTTCGGTTTTCGGGTAAAAGCCGCTTGACAATGGTTTTCTTTGACTGGTTCGACGAACCACCAAGAATTCCGGGGCGCTCATCGCCACATCAATCATCCAATTCGAGCGCGGATCCGACTTGCCCGTAGTTGAACGGGCCGCGTGGATTCTTCGCCATGCATCGACTTCCGAATCCGCCCAGTCAATTCCAACATGATTGGCTACTTGCTCAATGGTTCTCTCGTGAATTTCAGGCCTTCGGCCTTCCGGGGCCTCAACGAACGCACGAAACGCGGCATCTCCGGCGGTATGAAGAACGTCAACGGTAAGCCGCTCTTTGCTTCCGTCTTTAAATTCAACTCCAAAATCACGGCTGTCCACCACAATGCGTTTCCGGTTATCGTAATCCCACAATTTATCCTCGTCCTGATACTCATCCACGCGAACTTTCCGCGCGGGCGCACGCCTGAACAAAACCACGCGCTTGACATTTTCGGGATCAACAAGCCCTACTTCGATGAGATGATCCAAGAAAGCCCTCTTCAATACTTCTCGCTGGCGAGGAAGGGCTTGAGGATACGCGGCGCCAACACGCATTGTACGCAATTGCTCACTGCTTCGGAGTCCAAAAACCCCTCGAATCAGTTCGTGGCCTGTGTCTCGACTCTGGGCCAGCAGCTGCAGACTCGAAAAATGGCTCATAAAGGAAACCAGAAAGGTATGCGCTTGGGCGATATAATAAACGGGTAGGCTAGCGGAACACTGCGCAAGAGTTAACTCTTTTGAAACACGGCCAGCACGTGGTCTTTTTCGAGGGACTTCACGTTGGATGGCCAAACAGGCACCGTTCACTCGCCGGACAGTTTCTCAAATTCTTTCCGAGTCAAACCCAAGTCTTTCTTGATGATTTTAAGCAACAAACCGGGCCCGATTTTTTCACCGGAGTGGCTGGGAATGGTCGTAACGCGCCCGTCGGAGTGCTTGTAAACCAGGTGGCTTCCGCGTTGATGATGGAAAACGAAACCCAGTTTTTCGACGATCCGTGCAACTTCGTTGCCAGTCAGAAGACGCAACTTAGCCATACGATCACTTCAGTCAGCAAGACATAGAAGAGGCTACACGTCAAGCAATTGGACGCCGACAAAGGATTCGGAGGGCGCTTTTTCCTGGACGGCTTCCAAATACCCTTGGATGGCTTCTTTGGTGCGCGTCAACAATTCGTCCATGGTCTTGGCTTGCGTGTGGCAACCGGGAAGGCCTACGACTTCTGAGACCAACCATCCGTCCTCGTCTTTTTCAACAATGACCGTGTATCTCGTCATATCCGTTACATGTGAAGCATGCTTTTTCGCGCATTTAACTCTTTTGAAACACGGCCAAAACGTGGTCTTTTTCGAAGGGCTCCAGGGAAATCGTCTGCGCGTGCTGGAGGTGCCGCGCGATTTTCGTGATGGTTTGGTGGAAGATTTTTTCGGGGTCCGCCGCCGAATCGATGCTCTGGCTTTTGATGGCGATGAGGGCAAAGCCGCCTGGCTTTAGGCACGCGTCGGCGTTGGCCAACAAAATCTCGGCTTGGTTTTTGGCGGCCACGTCCTCAAAAACGACGTCGACTTGCCCCACGTCGCCGGCGTATTCATCGGGTTTGGATGCATCCGCCAAAATGGGCAGGATGTTGTCGCGTTTTTCGCAGACGAAAATCAGGTCGCGCATGGCGCGTTTCGAGATTTCCACGGCGTAGATTTCGCCTTGGCTTCCGACGATGTCCGACAGAAACGAGACGGTGACTCCTTGGGCCGCACCCAAATACAGGGTTTTGGAGCCGGGGGTGAACGGAAAAGTCTTTAAGCCGTTGGCTATTGCGGCGGCCAGCTTGGAGTGGTTGGGGTTGAAGTGGCGGTACGCCATGCCGCCTCGGTGGATGACGGCTTCGCCGTGGACTTTGAAGCCTTCAAGTCGGCTTTGCGTGAAAAGTTGCCCACGGGATTCATACACGCCTGGAAAAACCGGTTTCATGGCGACACGCAGAAACTAGTTGTAGTCGTTGCGGCGCTTCTTGAAGGGTTTGCGGAAGGGCTTGCCGCCCATGGGTCGGTCGCCGCTTGGGCGGTCCCCGAAAGACTTGCGGAAAGGCCTGCCGCCGGACGAGTCTCCGCGGGGCCGGTCGCCGGATGGGCGCGAGCCAAAGGGTTTCCGGAACGGTCTTCCGCTGGATGCGCCGCTTCGGTCAAAGCCGCCTTCGCGTCGGAATGGGCGGGCGCCTTCCCTTCGCTCAAAACCGCCTTCGCGCCGAAAGGGTTTTTGAAAGGGCCGATCGCGGGGAGGCCGGTCACGGAATCCGCCGCCTCCGCCAAAGCGCCGGAGTGGTTCACGGAAGTCGTCGCGAGTCAAGGGTTTGACGTCGCGGTGAGGCAACGCGTCGATTTGCACGAGGCGTTTGTTCAAGTCTTCCAAGAGTTTGGCGGAAATGTCTTTCTTGGAGTAGTAGTCGGCTTTCAAGGCGATGGCCAGTTTTCCGGCCAAGGCGCGCGCGGCTTTGCCGCGCTTGTCAAGTGGCTGGCTGTTGACTACCGGCACTTGGAATAAAACGCCGTGCTTGGGTGGAAGCGACCCGCGGCGGAGGTGCTTGAACAAGGCTTTCTCGGCGCCAAGCACTTGCAGGGTAGACGCGGGAAACGTGGCCAGTCGCTCAAGGGAACCGGCGATGGACAGCAGGCGGGCGGAAACCAGTGCGCCCACCATCGCCCTGGCATTGGGCATGACGGTTTGGGAAAGAACATCAATGTATTGCTCGAGTTTCTTGCGGTTCTCGTGGAGGGCCAGATAACTCGAGGAAAACGCATTCAGAGCGTCTTCGTCGTCTTTCTCGAGTTTCGCGCCGAAACTTTTTTGTTTTTTGGCTTTCAGTTCCGAGGCTTTTTCGTCGCCGACGCGTTGCGCCAATTTTTCAAAGGCGTCTGGTTTTCCGATGTGTTGGATGAGAAAAACGAAGGATTCCTCGTTGTCAAGCCGGGCTTCCGGGAAATGGATTTTGAACCATTCGTCCAGGCGTTGGAACAAAAGCGACTTGGTTTCATCCAAGTCATCCAGGGCGCGGACGGCTTGGATGAGGTACGCGTCGCGGTCGTAGGATTGTTTGACGTCGCTTTTCGCTTTTTCAAGGAATTTTCGCTTCATCATGGCAAACCGGCCTCAACGTAATCGTTTGAAAAATAATTGGGGCCATCCGGGTTCTTTAAGGCATTCGTGGAGGCCTTATAGCAAGCCAAGAAAGTTTCCCGACTACTTTCTTGGCTTGCTAGACAGCAAGACCGGCCTATTTCGTCGTGTTATTCGCCGGTCTTGCTGTAAGTTCGGGTTTGGGTAGGCTGGGCGTCGTGGACCTTGGACAACGCAACCAATTCAAAATGGGGTGCGGACTTGATGGCCTCCGCCAAGCGCAGGGCGGCAAACAAGCTGGTGACGCAGGTCTTTCCTTCGGCAATGCATTGCCTTCGAAGGGAGGCGTTTTCTTGGCCTTCCTCGGTGCTCACGGCGAAGTCCGCTTCTTCCAGCGTGTTGGTTACCGTCAGGCCGGCGTCCTTGAACGCCGACTTCATGCGGGCGGCATGCTTTTTGTCTTGGTCGACGAACACGTTTTTCCCGAACCGCTGGCCGGCGGCGTGCAAGGCCTTCAAATAGGCTTCGGCAAACGTTTTGCCGAAACCCATGGTTTCGCCCGTGGACTTCATTTCCGCGTTTAGAAGAGGGTCAACCAAGGGGAAGCGTTTGAAGGGAAACACGGGCGCCTTGACGGCCACCAGCCGGGTTTTAGGTTCCGGCACGCGGTCCAAGGTGAGTTCCCCGGCTTGAATGAGGGCGGCCATTTTGGCTAGAGGCAATCCGGTGGCTTTGGAGACAAAGGGAATGGTTCGGCTGGCGCGGGGGTTGACTTCGATGACGTAAATCTCGTTGTCCTTGACGGCCATCTGGATGTTGCAGAACCCCTTGATTTCCAGGGTGGTGACAATGCGTTTTGCGAATAGGTTGACGCGTTCCAACACGTTCTTGGACAGGGTTTGCGCCGGGAGCACGCAGGCGGAGTCGCCGGAGTGGATGCCGGTTTCCTCTACTTGCTCCATGACGCCGGCGACCAGGCAATTTTTCCCGTCGCCCAGGCAGTCGACATCCAATTCCACGGCTCCTTCGAGGAATTCGTCCATGATGACGGGCTTGCCTTCGGAAATCAGAAGCGATTCCTCGATTCGGTGCTCCAGTTGTTTGAGGTTGTGCACCACGAACATGGCGCGTCCGCCCAGGACAAAGGAGGGGCGCAACAACAGCGGAAAAGAAAGGGTCTTGGAGACGTCCAAGGCTTCCGTTTGGGAGCGGGCCACCGCGCTTTTGACTGTTGGAATGGCTAAACGAGTCATGAGTTCCTTGAACTGCTTTCGGTCTCCGGCTCGATTCAAGTTTTCAACGGTGGTGCCCAACACGTTTACTCCCAGCGCCGCCAGGGGTTCGGCGAGGTTGAGCGCGGTTTGGCCGCCAAACTGCACCAGAACGCCGTCAGGCTTTTCCGTTTGGATGATGCGGTGCACGTCTTTGACGGTCAGCGGCTCGAAATAGAGCTTGTCGGAAACGTCAAAATCGGTGGACACGGTTTCCGGATTGTTGTTCACCACGATGGTCTCAAACCCGGCTTCGCGAAGCGCCTGGATGGCTTTTACGGTGCAGTAGTCAAACTCGATGCCTTGGCCGATGCGTATGGGGCCGCCGCCTAAAATCACGATTTTCTTTTTGGCCGAGGCCACGGCTTCGTCGTGGTCGGCAAACAAAGTCGAGTAATAGTACGGCGTCTTTGCCGCAAATTCGCCGGCGCACGTGTCCACCATGTTGAACACGGGTTTTCTTTCCTGCAATGCGGCAAAGTCGACGAGGCCCGTCTTGGTGGCGGAGAGGTTTTTCAGTTTGTGCAGGAACCACGCGTTGATTTTCGTGGCCTCGGCCACGTGTTCGACGCGTTCCGTTTTGAGGCGCTCGATGAGGTGGAACAACCTCTTTTCCGTGGCGTCGTACGACGCGTTGCTTAACACGTCGGTGCCCTTCAAATCCAGGGACCGCACGGCCTTGCACACGGATTCCTCGAACGTTTTCCCGATGGCCATGGTCTCGCCGGTGGACTTCATGGACGTGCCAATAAGTTCGTTTAACCCGAACTTGTCAAAGGGCCAACGGGGAATCTTGAGCACGACGTAATCCAGGGCGGGCTCAAAGGCCGCGGTCTTGCCCGTGATTTTGTTCTGGATTTCCGTGAGCGTGTAACCCAACGCGATTTTGGCGGCGACCCGCGCAATGGGGTACCCGGTGGCTTTGGATGCCAGAGCGGAAGACCGGGACGCGCGGGGGTTGACTTCAATGACCCAGTATCCGCCGGTCTCTTGGTCCAACGCGAACTGGATGTTGCACGCGCCCTTGACGGCCAAGGCGCGCACGATGCGGATGGCGGAAGAGCGGAGTTTCTGGTGGTCGTCGTCCGACAGCGTTTGCGCCGGAGCCACCACGATGCTCTCGCCGGTGTGGACTCCAACGGGGTCCAGGTTCTCCATGGAGCAGATGGTGATGCAATTGTCGTTTCCGTCCCGAATGACTTCATACTCCAATTCGGCTTTGCCGAACACGCTTTTTTCGACGAGCACTTGGTGCGTGCCGGACATCTGAAGCGCGTACTTGCCTTTGGTTCTCAAATCGTTCTCGTCGGTGACAAACACGGTGCCTTCGCCGCCGAGGCAATAGTCGGGTCGAAGCAGGACGGGCAAACCGATTTTCTTCGCGGCGGCGGCCAACTCGTCGACGGTCTTGACGCGGTGGCTCTCCGGCACGGGCTCCCCCAGCGCGACCATGAGGTCGCGGAATTTTTCGCGGTCTTCGGCCAACTCGATGGTTTCAACGGAGGTGCCGATGACTTGGACGTTGAACTGCTTGAACGCGGATTTGAGCGCGACGGCCAGGTTCAAACCCGTTTGGCCGGAAAGCGTTGGCAGTACGGCGTCCGGTTTTTCTTTTTCAATGATTTTCTCCACGATTTCCGGGGTCAACGGCTCCAAGTACACTTCGTCGGCCATGTCCAAATCCGTCTGGATGGTGGCGGGGTTGCTGTTGACTAAAACCACGCGCACGCCTTCCTCTCTTAACGCCAGGCATGCCTGGGACCCGGAGTAATCGAATTCGGCGGACTGGCCGATGATGATGGGTCCGGAGCCGAAGACCAAGACGTTTTGTATGGATTTGTCTTTCGGCATTCAACTCATCCGCTCCAAAAATTCGTCGAACAAGGCGTTGGCGTCGTAGGGGCCGGGATTGGCTTCGGGGTGGAATTGCACGCTGAAAGCGTTGTACTTGTCGCACAACAATCCCTCGTTGGTGCCGTCCAAACAGTTTTTCAGCCATTCTTCGGCTTTCGCGGGAATTTGGTGGACGGCATAGCCGTGGTTTTGCGAGGTGATCCAAATCTTCCCGGTTCGCACGTCTTGAACGGCGTGGTTGGCGCCGCGGTGGCCGAACTTGAGTTTGAAGGTTTTCGCACCAAGGGCTTGACCCAGAATTTGGTGGCCGAGGCAGATGCCGAACACCGGTACTTTGCCAAGCAAGTCCTTGCACGCGGAAACGGTTTGCTTCAACTGCTCCGGGTCACCGGGGCCGTTGGAGAACATGACGCCATCGGGTTTGAGCTTCAGGATGCTGGACGCCGAGGCGTTGTAAGGCACCACGTGCACGCGGCAGTTGCGTTGCAACAAATCGCGCACGATGCTTTGCTTGGCCCCGCAATCCACCAGCACGACGGCTTGCTTGGGTTCCATGGGCGAATAGGACTGGATTTTCGTTCGGGAAACGCGGGCGACGAAATTCTCTTTTTCGTAGTCAAAGCCCAACGCCTTTTTTTGGAGGCGCTTGACGTGCGTATCCACCAAGTCCTCATCGATGATGTCCAAGGCCACGGGTTTGACGCCTCCCACGCGGATTTTTTGCACCAACGCCCGCGTATCCAATCCCGCGATGCCGGGCACGCGCTGGGCACGCAGAAAGTCGTTCAAATCCGTGCCGGAATCGTAGTGCTGCGGTTTTTCGCAGGCCTGCGAGACGATGACGCCTTCCACCCAGGACTTGCTGGATTCAAAGGCCTTGGGGCTGATGCCGTAGTTGCCGATGAGCGGATAGGAAAAAACCAGGACCTGGCCTGCGTAGGAAGGATCGGTGAGGGCTTCCTGGTATCCGGTCATGGAGGTGTTGAAAACGAGTTCGCCGATGCTGGTCCGAGGATAGCCAATGCCTTGGCCCTGCAAATAGGAGCCGTCCGAAAAGACCAGTAACCCCACCGCGTTTTTCATGCTGTACGCTCTCCCATCACTTGAATTTTAGAATCAGGTTTTAAGGTAGCCGACGGAAGCTTAAATACGTTGCGGCCGAAATAGGACAAAATGATTGGGTTCATCGGATACGGCTTGGTGGCGGCAGCCGGATGGGGAACGGGTGACTTTCTCTCGGACCGCGCCGGACGCAAAACCAATCCGAAAAACGAAAAAGAAAAGAAAAAGAAAAAAAATTCAATGAAAGCGATTTGGGTCGTTTACTTGGAGGACAGCTTGTTGGCCTTGACGAACTTCCAGCAGAGCTTCGTCATTTCCGACGGCGTGATCTTGCCCTTGCCGAACATCTTGCTGATCGGCCAGTCGGCGACTTTGCTGAAGTCAATGGTGTATCCACCAAACGGTTTTTTTCCAGCCATTTCTTTCTACCACCTGTAGGTTTGTTGGGTTTGCGTCATTTCTCTCCCAGAACGTTTCCGAGGGGAAAATGCGTGAAGGCGTAACGGCCTTTGGGTTTTTAAACGTGTTGCCCGTTTTACGACGTAAAACCACTTCCGGCCCCATTTTGGCCAAAACGAATTGGGGCCGTTCCGCCGCCCCCTGATTTAGTGCCCGGAATCCCCGGTGGCGCCGCCGTCCTGTTCTTCTTTCTGTTTTTTGTACTGGTTGTAGCCGTACGCCGCCAACGCCAAAACCACGACGACGATGAGGATCGTGGAGGCATCCGGGCCCGTGGATTTCGGCGCGGGCTGGGGCGTTGGCTCCAGGCTTTTCTGGTAGCGGTCGCGCAAGTCCGTCATCGAGGTTTGAAGCGATGGCGCGTTGTCCAATACGTATTGGTAGCCGTCGGCGTTGCGTTGGTTGTACGCCGTCTCGAACTTGGCCCACTCGTTCTTGACGCGTTGGACGTCGGAAGAAAACCCGGCGGCCTGGATGTTGCGTTCCCCCCGCTGGATTTGCTGGTATTCCGTCAAGGCATTCTTGTACGCCGCGTTGGCGCGGCAGGAAAGATCCTGGAATTCAAACGACGAAACGGCGTCTTCGACCCATTGGTCGCGCTGGGAAAGATAGGACGCCACCGCTTTCCGGGGGTCCGCCGCCTTGGCTTTGGCGTACACGTTGGCCAGCCCCGCATTGCGCAAGTTGTCCAAATTGGTGTTGATGTTTTTGTTGTCGGGGTCGGGAATGCTTTGCTCGTAGACTTGGGTTTGAACCGCGGTGATGGTAGCCGTGTACCCGTCGTACACGTCAAAGGTCTTGAACATGGCCGTAAAGGAGGCGTTGTATTGATCCAGCAAAAAGCCGGAGCCCTCCGCGCTCCACGTGCCGTCGTAGAACTGTTGTTCCGACGCCGTATTCTGCAACTGCGCATGGAATGCCTCGGCTTGGCCCCGAAGAGAGTCCAGCGTGAATTCCACGGATTGCAGGTTCAAGTCGGGGTACTTGGGCTGGACTTGGTTCTGGAAGACTTGCAGTTTGCTGTACTGGTCGTCAATCACGTTCAAGGACGCGTCGCTGGTCGCCTCCAGTTTCTCGGCGGACCAGCCGGTGGCGTCAACGTAGTCCTTGAGGACCAAGTGGTTGTAAAGTCCGGCGGACAAGCGCTCCAACCGGTCGCGGTCCTGAACCAAGACGCCGTCATCCTGGCCGACGGCCACCACCATTTTCCGGGAGTGTCCCAACGGGTAATAAAACGCCCAGTAGCCGACGCTATCCAAGAAGAACGGTTGCGTCAAGGGTTTCAGTTGCGGGTTGCTTTCCCGAAGGCAATCCCCCAAGGTTTCCAGGGCCTCGTTGGAAGAGACGGCGGCGGCCTGGGGCCAAAGCATCGCCAAGAAAACCCAGAAGCAAAACGCGCGGCGCATAGCGAGATAGAAGCAGCGCGGGAACTTAAAAAGATTGGTTCTCTTGGTCTACCCATGCACCGCGTGGTATTGGTTCGGCCGATTTACTCCTCCAACGTGGGATTGGTCTGCCGCGTGATGAAGAACTTCGGTTTTGCAGAGCTTTGCATCGTGGGTTCCAAAAAGAAAAGCAAGACGGCGTACATGTACGCCAAGCACTCCGAGGAAGTGTTGCGGAACGCCAAAACAGCCGGGACACTAAAGGAAGCGGTCCGCGGGTGCGATGTCGTCATCGGGACCACCGGCGTTCTGCGGCGGTTCCACCGGAAACTCAAGACCTG
Organism: Microcaldota archaeon; assembly: GCA_016207165.1. Lineage (GTDB taxonomy): Archaea > Micrarchaeota > Micrarchaeia > Norongarragalinales > Norongarragalinaceae > JACPGT01. The sequence continues at coordinate 13,631 of JACQQD010000007.1, read as the reverse complement.
CGTTCCGCTACCCCAACTTAAAGACCACGTGCACGGAAAAGCCGCCATCGTGTTTGGAAGCGAAGGCGTCGGCTTGACGGAATCCGAGGTCAACGCCTGCGACGTCCTGGTGCATGTGCCGGCCAACCCCGAACACCCGGTGCTGAATTTATCGCACGCCGTGGCCTTGGTATTGTACGCGTTGTCGCAAATTCCGTTCACGCCCGTACACGGACACGCGTCGCGGGCCCTCCGCCAACGCGTACAAGAATCGTGGCAACACGTCGTCTCGCACATCAAGTCCGTCAAGGACCAGGAAAAAGTGGGGGCGGCGTTTCGCAACGTCTTGGAGCGGGCGCACGTGTCCGACGATGAAGCGCGGGCGTTGCTGACGGCGTTAAGCCGGCTGGAAAAGAAAGCCGGGAGAAAAAAGCATGCCGCTTGAACCGTTTTTGTTCGGGAAGAATCGGTTTCCAAAAGCGTTTTGACGCCCTGAAGAAGGAATTTTATCTCCCCGCGTCAAACCAAGCGTTCATACTGGAAGGTGACGTCTCTGGGCTCCGAGTCGTCCCACCGCAGTTCAAAGGGCTTCTCGCTTTTGACATCCGACACCGGCAGTTGCGTGACGGCCACGGATTCCGCGGCGACGATTCTCGGTCCTGACTTGATCGTCATTCTGGCCACCATGTTCGCGGGTTTTGAGCCCTTGTTCTGGAAAAAGCAGGTGCCTTGCACGAAGACGGTGTTGTTGGCCCCAAGCGCCGGAGCCACGGGCCGCTCGCCGACCAAAAACGGTTTGGCGCCCAGGTACGCCTCATCCAGCCCGCATTCAACGCCGCCACCGGAGGCCAAAAGTCCTTGGCGACTGCCGACGATGACGAGGAGAACCAAAATGATGACGCCGAGAATCAAGTAGCGCGAATACGGTGAGCCGGTGGGCGAGAAAAGCGATTTGACCAAGTCCACCCAGCCCGCCGGATTTTTCATCTTGTCCAACGTGCTTCGCAGGGAGTGGTCAAACGTCTCGGGTTTAGCCGGAAGCCCCTCCAGTCCTTGCGGCACTCCAAGCAAAGCGTCGACTTCGAACTTGTGCGTGTCGCCGGCGACATCCAGCCAAATCCGGAATGTTGGAACATACATTTTCCGGACGGCCGAAACGACGACGGCGTCTTTCTTGAGTCCCACGTGCGATGCCAACTTGGCGGCGGCCGCCTCCTTGGCTTCGGAAGCGGAAATCGAGGCGCGCTCAACTTCGGCGTTGGGCTCGGTTTCCTTGATCTGCTTGAGCGGCCGGTCAAACAAAATGGGCACGAAGTCGTTGAGTTCCCCGTTGTGCGCGTTGAGCGCCGTCTGTCCGGACGGGCTCTGGCCTTCGCTAGCCAACACGTCAAAGGAAAAAACGTAGTAAGGCGTGTACACCAACTTGATGTCGGCGACGGTATACTTGTCCCAGCCCGATCCGTGAACGGTTTTGGTGACGATGGAAAGCGCGGCTTCCGGCGTGAGCACGGGCTTGAAGGCAGGGGCATCCAGGAGCATAAAATGGTTTGACGCCAGTCGCGTATTTTAAGGCACTGGATTTTGTTTGCAGTCCGCGCGCGTCAAATCCGCCGCGCCTGGTCAATCACGCTGAGAATGGGGTGACCCTTTTCGTTGAAGCCGCGGAACAAAAAATTGTTGGACGCAAAGTCCAAGTAAAAATCAGGGAAGTGTTCGGAAAGTTGCCGCAAGTGCTGTTGGAGGGCCGTCATGCCTTCCTGCGCGTTCCACAAAACTTGCGACGGCGGGTTTCCAGCGGCCAAAAACTGTTTTCCGTGGTCGCTGTCCAGAAATTCCTTGGCTTTTTGCAGAATGTAGTGCGTTTCCTCGTAATGGTCCGAACGCATCAATGCTTCGGGTAACTCAGGGTGGGCCTCGACGGCCTTACGCCCGAAGGGATTGATTCCTTGGCGGCGGAGCCTGGATTCCGTGGCATCCAAGTGAAAGGAAACCGCTCGGCCCAGGTTGGAAGCGGTCACGCGGGGCGCCACCCATTCCAATCGGCCCAAAGGCGCAAACTCAAAATTGGGTTCGTGAAACAAGCCTTTTGCTTTCAGTTCGACGACGCGTTGGGAAAACGGCTCCAATTCCATGCGGACGGCAACGAGTTTATCGGCGGCGCTTGACGATTTTGACTTCCGCGGGCGTGAGCAAAATCTTGTCTTCGTCGATGCGGGCCATGTCGCCGTTCTGCTTGAGCGTGAATTCCTTGAGTTGCTGGACGACGGCCTTCAGGCGCGTCGGGTTTCTCGCCATCGGCGAGATGTTCAACAACACGAGGTTTTCGTGGGCGAGTTCTTCCTGGACGATGGCCACGTCGCCGTCGGATTGAAGCGCGATGGGCTTGACGTAGAACTTGGCGGATTGGTGCATGACGTCCACGTCTTCCGCTTCCGCGGCGGACATGAATTCGTCCACGTTCATATCACTGGAAATGCCCAACGACTGCGTCAGTTTCGACAAAATGCCCATAATCCAAACGTCACCTTTCGCAAAAGAATTGCTTGCGACTAATTGCTCCAGGCGGTTATAAAAGGCTTGTCCCTGGCCTGCAAATTACGGAAGGGACGCGGGAAAAAAGAAAACAAAAAAAAGAAAAGGGGGAGGGGAAAAAAGTTCCCCAAACATTCCGGGTGCTTACGCGGTGGGCAAACTGCCCAAGGCACCCAAGCCGCCCAAGCCCAAGGTGGCCAAAAGCGCGGCGCCCACGACGAGCACGACGATGCCCACCAGGAGGGCCGGAATCAACCACACCAAAACGGCTTTCATGGTGTCAAAGCCGTGGGCTTCCTTGAAAGCCAACGTCAGCAAGTACAGCATGAACAAGCTGACCAGCATGCCAAGCAGACCCACCGGCGCCGCGAAGACGGCAATGAGGCTGATGAGGCCGTTGACCAGCGCGAGGGGCACGGCAAAAAGCGACGGCAGGAAATAGTGTACGCCGAATCCGCCTTTTCCGCCCAAGAGCTTGGCGATCAAGTACAAGATGCCGTACCCGATCAGGGAGCCAATCACGGTGCCAATCACGGTAGTGACCAAGACCGTCAACGAACCCACGACGCCCAACAAGGCGCCAGCCGGCGTCAACATGACGACGATGGCCGCCAAAATGCCGGAAACCAAGCCCGCGATGGCGAATTGCTTCAATCCGGCCATGGTGGACGCCGACTTTTTCTGGCTGGCAAAGACGTCTTTTGGATTCGTCAAAACAGTCTTCCACGTTTCAATCCATTCGTTCATTCAATCACCTAATCCCATCCTGGAGGCTATGGGGCGCAAAAAAATGCAAGAAAAGCCGGTGGCTCCCTGGAAATGGGTTTAACACAAAGAACTCAAAGACGGCCGCTTTTAACCGACGCAGGCTTACGTCAATTGACGGAGTTTATTCGCCGAGGACCTTTTGCTCGATGACTTGTTTGACGCGCTCCGGCTCATACGACAACCGAATCAAGGTGGTGTGGCCGCGAACGCCTTTCCCGCTTTGGACGGTGTTAATCAGCCCCAAATTATCCAGTTCCTTCAAGTATTCCCGGTACCAGCGGCTCGTTCGCGGTTTTTTGCCGAGTTTCTTTACCGTGGCGGCATAGCGTTCGTAGACTTCCCCGGAAAAGTAGAGTTTGTCGCCGTCCTCCTCGACCAACCGCTTGTACGTCACATCGCTGGCCAGGGTGGCCAAGCCGTACAACAACAATTGCTGGTGTTCGGGGAGGGTGCCAATGACTTCAAACGCTTTTTCCTCTTCCGCCGCCTTTCGGGAAGCCTCCACGTCCACGTCCAACACGTCGGCTTTTTTCTTTTCGTCGCAAAGCTCGCCGGCGCGAAGCAACAGCAAAAGCGCGTACCGCGCGTCGCCGTTTTCGGACGCGGCAATGGCGGCGGCCAGGTTGACGGCGCTTTCCTTCAAAACGCCTTCCTTGAAGGCCTGCGCCCCGCGTTTCTTGAGAATGCCGGTGAGCTGTTCCGCGTTGTAGGGCTGAAATACGAGTTCTTCTTCGCACAAGGAGGAGCGCGACCGGGCGTCCAGGCGGTGTTTGAAGTCCACTTTGTTGGACACGCCAATAAGCGAAATGCTTCCGGAACGCAAGTCGTCGTTGGCCCGCGTCAAGGTATAGACCAGGTTGTCCAAGTCCTTGACCATGTCGATCTCGTCCAACGCCACAACCAACTGCCTGGCTTCCTCCTCGACCCAATCCAAGAGTTTTTCGTACAGAACGGCAAACGAGTACCCCGTCTTGGCGAAGTCCGGGTGGAAGTGGTGGATGACTTTTTGGAGGACTTTGTATCGCGAGTCGTACACGCGGCAATTCATGTACAACGCCTTGACCGACGGCTTTTGCTCGGCGTCCAATTTCTGGATGACGTAGCGCGTGCACGACGATTTGCCGGTGCCGGTTTTGCCGTACAAAAACAGGTTCTTGGCTTTCTGGCCCTCCAACACCGGCGCAATGGCTTCCATCATTCGCCGCAGTTCCAGTTCCCTATACGGAAGGGTTTCCGGCACGAAGTGAGGAGACAAGGCTTGCTTGTAGGCAAACACGGTCTGCCTGGAAGCCAACACGTCTTTGAATTCCACCATGGGAGTAGCCGTTAAGGGACGTCCGGATTAAATAATGCTTTTCAGTTGACAAACCGTCAAACCAACCGAAACCATTTAATTAGCCACGCCATTAGCTAGAAATCAAGCGACAACGCGCTTTTTTGCTTCCGGGTGGTTTTTCCAATGAAATGGGGTCTTTTCGCGGTTTTGGCCGCCAGCATACTGGTTTTCGGTTGCCTGGGTGGAACCGCCACTCCGACGGCGACGCCAACGGCCTTACCAACTGAAGCCCCTACTCCGACTCCAGAACCCGTTGGAAGCCAAGCCGTAAAACAAGCCCAACAAGAAGTCCCCGTCTCCGGCGGATTCCTTGCTGGACTTGCGGAAATGAAAACCAGTGCCCCGAAAGCCTACCAAATGACTACGGAAGGCCAAGGATCGTTTTCATTGGCCCTGCGTGCCATGGACGAAATGTCTTTTGACGACGAAGACGTCACATCGACGGTCAAACGCCTCATTTCCGCGCCATCCTACCAGAAAAGCTTCAGCGCCACCACCGACAGCTTCGACGTGACGTGGACCAGCCTGGACTCCGATGCAAACCCCGTCGAGACCATCCAAGCGCATCTATCCAAGACCGACGCGTCCAGCATCTGCGTGACCTCGTCCAGTCGAATCGCAACGCAGTCCGCCCCCGAATCGCTGTCATTTGCCGACACGTGTTACACCCCGCCGGGAAACCCGCCCTACCACCTGTGCGGCGCCAACTTTGTTTATACCTGTTGCGCGCCGGATGAAGCCTGCGGTTTCCAATCCGGAGGCCTGCCTGACTGCATCCGCAACACGCAGGCAACCCCCAGTCCAACTCCAACAACTGGAACCGGCGCCACGTCCACCCCCGCCCCAACACCCAATCCATGCACGTACCCCGGACCAAAATTCACCGGCCAAGTCTGCACGTCCGACACGACGTGTTACCAATGCGAAAACGGCGTACCGGCCGGGCCGGCGGCACCACCCAAACCCAAGACCATCGCTTCAAATTCGGAAGGCCAGCTTGTATTGACCAACCCCGAATTTGCTCCCACTCAGTTGAATCCCATCCAAGCCGCCGCCGGAACAAAGAACTGCATTAATCCAACGCAAGACCAAGTCGAACAGCTTTTTGCGGCATTGGACAACAACGCGTTGGAAGAAGCCGTCAAAGTATTTGCACCCGATTTGCCCGTCAGCGAATTGCTGAAAGTGGAAAACCAAGGCACGTCCATCTTCGGCGACCGCACGTGCACGCGACTGGCCTTGTCGCTGACCCCCCAAGGACTGGCCGAATTGAATAGCCTCGGCGGCAACGCCTTTTCCGACTTGAAAGGATCGGCTTGCTTGGACGCCGAATACGGATTCCCACTTTCCTGGAGCGTCCAAGGAAGCGGGTTTTCGGCTTCAGAAACCGTCACGCAATTCATTCCCCAGGCGCCTTCAACAGAACCAGAGCCCACCACAACGTCAAGCCCGGCTCCCACGACGACACCCCAGCCCAGCGTAACGCCGGCGCCCGCAGCCATCGAAAAACTGGCGACGCCGCCCCAAAACGGCATCCTGATTACCGACGAGAAAGGCTTCCGCGTGATCGTAGTGGATCCCGCCAAACCGGTTTCTGAACCGGAAGCCGTCGCGTACTTGTACTCCGGAAGCGTCGGCCCGTCGGCACTAAGAATTCCGACGTCCGCCGTCGGAATGCCAAACGGTCACATCCTGATTACCGATTTGGAGCACTACCGCGTCGTGCAAGTGGACCCGAGCACGAACAAGAACGTCTACCAGTACGGAGAATTTCCCTACTGGGTGACCGGAGAGCAAGGCTCCCGCGGGAATGGATCCGGTTACTTGGACAGCCCCCGCGCCGCCGTACCCATGAAAAATGCCCACATCCTGGTGGCGGACACCGCCAACGCACGCATCATCGAAATTGACCCCGCCAAAGAACCCAGCGACGCGACCGCCATCGTGCGAAAATACGAGCCGCCGGACAACCAGGGCGTCTTTGAAAACACCGTGGACGAACGATTCAACCCCCGCGACGTGGTCGAATTATCCAACGGCCACTGGCTGGTCACCGACGGAGACAGTTACTTGGAACAGTACGACAACCACCGCGTCATCCAAGTTGACCCCTCCACAGGCGCCATCGTGCGCCAATTCACGGGACTGAAGCACCCAAGCCGGGCGGTTGAAATGCCCAACGGCCACTGGCTCATCACGGATTCGGGCAGCCAACGCGTCATCCAAGTCGACCCCGCCACAGGCGCCATCGTGAACCAGTACGGCACAACGGGAACCAAGGGCGCCGGAGCCAACCAATTGAATGACCCGCAAAGCGCTACGGTTCGATCCAACGGGCACTGGCTGATTTCCGACTCCGGAAACAAGCGCGTCATCGATGTGGACCCGAGCACGAAAGGCATCGCGTACCAGTACGAAACCAGCGCCATGCACGCCGTGGAATTCAAACCCGCCGCCGCACAAAAAGTCCTCAAACCCGTGGCCAACTGGAATTACTACACGCGTTTCTCGCGGACCAACGAAAAACCGGCATCCTGCCCGACTGCGTCTGGAACGCAGACCCTCAAATTGGGCGATTGCGTAACGTTTTCAAGCGGCTACAGCGTCAAGTTCGGCATTGTGGTGGGCGACGGCGTGCCCTGGGGAACGTACGCCAACAAAATGGCGGATCAAAAAGTATCCCCGCAATACACGTTTGAAGTGCCGGTAGACTTCGAGGTCTTCAAAGCCGATGGCTCCCACGTAGAAAGAATCCAAGTGCAGCCCGCCTGCTTTGAAGGGGGACAAGACTGCGGGCCCAACGCGGGGTTGACGTATAAAAGCGGTGGCCAAACCGTGCTCAGTTTCGCCCTCGTCAGCGTACGCCTCGGTCAAGACGAAGTGGACAGCGCAATCACCATCCGCACGAACAGTTAGACAACAACCGGCGGACAAGGTTACAGCAAACCATGAAAGTTTCCCGACTTAATAGTCATGGTTTGCTGTCTAGCAAGACCGACCTATTCGTCGTAAAATGATGCAAGCCGATAACGGCTTGCAGCATGCAACAAACCGTTTGGCGGTTTGTTTCATTTGTCGGTCTTGCTATAACGCAAAGGCCGCTACGTAAGCCGCACCCAAAAGATGCAAAAAGCGGTTGGAACTAAAAAACACGTAAAGGCGGCGTGACTTCCAAAACATTGCGGAAAGCCGGGTGTGCGGACTCATCCATCCAAAAGCCAGAATAACGCACGCGGCCACAAAAGAAATCCGATGTTCCAAGACCGCCTGGACGCCGGAAACCAGTTGGCCAAACAATTGACGCACTTGAAAAGCCAACGCGTCGTCGTATTGGGCATTCCCCGCGGCGGCGTTCTGGTGGCCCAACCCATTGCCTCCGCCCTGAACGCGCCGTTTTCCGTGTTGATCGTCCGAAAAATCGGCGCGCCCGGCCAAGAAGAATTGGCGCTTGGAGCCATTGGACCCGACGAAAAACCCGTGTGGAACGACTCGCTTTTGAAGCAAATCCAGCCGGACCCCGAATACCTGGAAAAAATGGTGCAGGAAAAAACCGAGGAAGTGCGAACCCGCAAAAAAGCCTTTGGCGCCCATGAAATGCCGGCGTTGACGGGAAAAACCGTGGTCGTCGTTGACGACGGCATGGCCACCGGCGCCACGCTGAAAGCCGGATTGATGTGGCTGAAAAGGCAAGGGACAGCCAAGGTCGTGGTGGCCATTGGATGCGCTCCCACGGACGCCGCCGAAGAAATTAAGACGCAGGTGGACGAATTTTTGTGTCCCCACGTCACCCCCAACTTTTACGCGGTGGGCCAATTCTACGAGGATTTCGAACAGGTTTCCTCGGAAGACGTGCGGAAAACGCTAGGGATTTTGTGACGGCGTGAAGCGCTGGGCGATTTTCCTGGCGAGTTCTTCCGTGTAGGAAAGAATGTCGGCCTGGATGACGGCTTGGTAGGCGTCCGGGGAATACGGGGATTCGGGAAGGTCAAGCAAGTCGAAATCCGGGATGCCTCGGGGCTTTCGGCGGCGTTTGGAGGAAACCAGGCGCGGTAAGACGAACGACTTCTGGGCGGCTTCCCGGCGTACCTTAAAGTCCTTAAAACACGCCAAAAACAATTCACGTTGTTCGGGGGTGCCGAAAATCAGGGCGGCAGGACCCTGAAACTCCGACGAATCCGGCTGAAGCGGAGTGGATCGAAACTCGTCCAACGCCATTTTCAGCCATGGGAACCGTTCCATTTGGTGTTCGAAAGACGCGTAGACTTGAGAATGAAGCGGGTTGACGCCGTCTTCCCGCACGACTCCGACAAGTCCCTTGGACGATACCGAGACGTGCGTGTTGGCGGGAGCTTCCTGGAACTGGCCCAACGCGTGAGCCGTTGCGAAACGCGCGAAAGGCCCGACATCCATGTCCAAATCCGACACGAAACACAGGGAAACCGGCTCGCCGCGCAACGCCTTCCCAATCAACTCGCTCCAATGGCGGCGCCGGGCCCTCCGCGTGGAACGAATCAACGCCGTCATGGCCAAACGACTCAACACATTTGGGCGGGGTGGCTGAGGTAAATGGTACACGACCTTAAGGCGTTTCGGCGGCGTCCACTCTTGGAGCACCGATACCGCGTCACCAGGTTCACGGGGCGTGGGCCTAGGTTTTTTCTTCTGGGTAGGAGCGGATTTTTTGGGTGGGGTTAAAGTCGGTTCCTGCGGTCCAGAAGAAGCGTTGCCTCCAGCTGGAACGCCTACTTCGGAGGGCCGACGGGGCCGGATCTTGTCAAAGCGTTCACGGGATATTCGCCACGGTTTTTCCGGGTCCATGCTGGCTGAATCGCGTGAAGGACGCGGCGGAAAACCCGGAAAAGCACGGGACTCAATGGCCGGGGACTTGGATGGAGCCGCAGAAACACGGAGTGCTTCTGGCCTGGCGGGAGGTTTTGGAGCCGGCGGCAAGTCAGGAAGGGAAACGTCGAAAGAAGCCGGAGTCGGCACGACGTCTAGCGGCATGACGCCCAAGGGCGTACCTAGTTCAACCAGTCGCCTTGAAAGCTGTTGAAGGACTTGCTTGGGCGGAGTGGCTCCGGGTTCATGGTCCTCCAATTCGGCCAACGCGGACCGAATCGTGGAATCGTTGCCTGCGTGATCGCGGACGCGTTCAAAGTGGTCGAAGAACCGGCGGAGCGCCTCCGGATTGATGCGCTTGTTGCGGGACTTATGTTCCAGGCCCTCCAGGAAATGGGCTCTAAGAGCTGGATTGAAGGAATGGTGGCCCGAAATGCCGTGCTCGGACAAGCGGCGGCTGGTTTCCACGGGGTCCATGGGATAAGCAAATCCAACGAACGGATAATAAGGTGACGTTGGCCAAGAGTACCAAATGAGAAAGATCCTTTCCGGATTAGGCACGTCGCCCGGCATCGCCAAAGGAAAAGTCCGCATCGTTTCGGGGACGGATGAAGAAGCGGATTTCCGGGAGGGCGAAGTGCTCGTCACGCGCATCACGGATCCAACCATGGTGTTGATGATGAATAAAGCGGCGGCCATTGTCTGCGACATTGGGGGAATGACGAGTCACCCATCCATCTTGTCGCGGGAACTGGGGATTCCCTGCGTTGTGAACGCGAAGACCGCGACGAAGACTCTCAAGAACGGCGTGGACGTGCAAGTCGATGGTGGAAAAGGAATCGTATTCTTGGTTGGATGAGTACCTGGACGCCGTGGAAGCGGCCTTGGGCAACATGGATTTCTCGACGCTTCAGCCCTGTTCGCACCAACACGTCATGCCGTTGGCCGCCGCAGAGTGGCTGGAGTGGTTCGAAGGCTTGATGGACGCGTGCGAGGAACGCCAAATCCCTTTCTCGGACATCGCCGACGCGTTTTCGCCGGCGCTGGCATGGGAGCACTTTTTCTTCGTTTTGGAAACCATGAAAGCGGCGCGCTGGCCTAGGGAAAAACGTTTGCGCACAGCGCGTTTTTTTGAAAACGTTTTCCGTGCGGGCTTCAAACACAACCCCTTCGGAAAAAAACGCGAGTGCATCCTGGATTCCGACGAAAAAATCCGTCAAACCATGACGCAGCCATTCCAGGAAGGGACGGTGTCAGCGGCTCGAAGTCTTGGGAAACTGTACAACGCATCGTACAACTTGGCGGCGGCGTGGTACCTGGATTTTTTCATGGGCATTGGCGCGGTCAACGACGGCCCGTACCGGCTTGACGACAAGACCGCGTTGCTGCACAAAGCCGCTCCGGACCTCAAGCCCGACTTGCTGTGGCCCGAAGCCAGAAAAATGCCTTTCAAGCGGCTGGACTGGTTCCAGGCGTACGAAGGCATCACCATTTCCGTTGACTTGATTTCCTGCCACACGCGTTTTGACGGCAACGCCGTGAACGCGCTGAAAGGCTGGCGTCTCCTGGTGGACGAAAAAAGCGTGACGGACCTTGAAGAAGTAGACGAGTTGACCGACGGGATTGCCGAGACGGCCAAGGCGCAGTGGACGGCGCTTTTGAAAATGCCGGAAGAAAAAATCATTGAGAAGTCGCTGTGGATTCGTTGCTACGCGTTCAAAAAACTCTGCGAGCGCGCGGAATGGGACTGGAGGCCGACGAAAACATTGCTTGAAGCGGGGAAAAGCAGGACATTCGCGCAAGGATACGCCACGTGGAACCCGCCGAAAGGCGAGAAAAACCGCAAGGCGTACTGGCGCAAGATTTGGGACCCGCGGCTTGACTTTTACCCGTGACAAGGCTATAAAACAGGGAACCGAGAAACTATTTCCACATGGTTTTCAAGGGCGTATCCGTGTTCGTCGACTGGTGGCACTTGATTCTCACCGCGTTTGTCACCATCGTTTTCCTCCCGCTGGCATCCGATTTTGTCGCCGGCTTGGCCCTGGTCGTCATCGCGTATCTTGTGGCGTCGTTCATCCGGCCCACGATCAAGAAGTATCTGGTCAAGAAAACCGTGCTGTTCGACATCCATGGGGTGTACATCTCCGGCGACATGAACCTGGAAGCGTTGTACGAGGTCGAAGGCACCAAGGACCTCATCCAACGCTTGCGGAAAAAATACAAGGTGGCGGCGCTGACCAACATGGGGCCCGAATTGTTTTCGCTTTGGTCCCGCAAGTGGGGTTTTTCCCACGTATACGATTACGTGTACTATTCCGGCCAGTACGGAATCAAGAAACCCGACGAACGGCTCTACCAAATCATTTTGAAGGAAACCCATTCCACCGCCGCAAACACCGTCTTTTTGGACGACTTGGAGGAAAATGTGGCGGCCGCCAAAAAGTTGGGAATCCACGGCATCGTGTTCAAGGACGCCAAAAGCGCGGAGAAGGAACTGGAAAAGATGGGCTTTGGGCCCTAGCGGCGCTTCAGGACGCGGACGCCTTTGAGACCCTGGAAGTCCGAGTCGTACGTCAACAGGGAAACGCCTTGGCTTCTTGCCGTCGCCAAAATCATGGCGTCAGCAATGGCCATGGTGTGTTTGGCTTTGAGCGCTGATGCTTGCAAGGCGATGTCTTGGTTCACTTCAATGATACGACAGCGGGAAAGCAGAATTCGCTTGATTTTTTCAGCCTCAGATTCCGAGCGTAACAAGTACTTGGAGTAGATTTCAACCAGATTTACTACGGACAGGAAAATGGGTTCGCTGGACTGAACGATGGACGCCACTTGACGAGTCCATGGCGCACCGGTAAAATAGTCAATCCAAACCGAGGAATCAAGAAGATGCATACGTCAAACCCGGTCCGCCTTGTCGCGCACAAACGGCTCGTCAAATGGCTTGGAAATCCCAAAAAAATCATTCCTTTTTGCAAAATGCGCCCGCAGGATGTCGTTCAATGTTTCCGACACTCTCCGGAGGGACCCGTATTTTTGCTTTGATTCTTCTACCAGCAACTCGTACAATTCGTCCTGAATTAACAGCGTCGTCTTGATTCCTTTTGCCATTTTGATTATATGGTTTGCTGATAACTTAAACCCTCTTAATTCCATATGAGGCCATGGGCCTTAAGGACTTGAAAAACATTGGGTAGAAAAAAGTTCTACCGGTTCTTGACGCGGGGCTTGGCGTCCTTCCATGCGACTTCAAAAAAGTGGCGGTAGGTGCGCGCCAATTCCGCGTCCTGAATGACGATGGCCAAGGGCTCCTCGCGCCAGAACACAATCGCCATCTTGTCGCCGTACAGCCACCACGGCGAATCCGAGTAACGCTCGGCCGGAATGCTTCTGCCCTCGAAGAACCGCTCGTCCTTGATGAAGTCATAGACCTCAGGCACATCGACGAAAATCATTTTGACAGGCACGTTTTTCCTGACGCGGCGGGCGCGCCAAATGGGGTAAAAATCCTTCATGATGCCTCGCGCTCCCTGCATCGCGCCGGCATACCAGTAAATGGGTTTCCCTTCTTCGAGCTTCTCCCACCACACGGTTTTGAGCGCCTGCTTTCCCACGAACACGCGCACGACGGGTTTGGGCAATTGCCCTGTCTTCTTTTTTTCCTGCATGGCCACGAATTCCTGCGCCAACGCCTTGTTTTCCTCCACCCAAGACAAAAGGGCGGCGGAACCCGTGGTCATGAAACGCTTTTTTCCCTCAAGAAACGCCGGAGCCACCAACCCGTTGGACGACAACAAAGAAACGGCGTCGTACACCGTCCGGCGGTGGATGCCTGTGAATTGGGCCAAGCGTTCGGCGGTGGACGGGCCCAGTTCCGCCAGCGCCGCATAAATGCGGGCCTCCGGCTCGCCCAAACCTAGTTTCCGGAGCGCCGCAATGCCATCCTGGAACTGCATGAAGACGCTAGGAAGGCCATATTTATATTTGTGGTGGTTTATCCCCCACAATTCAAGAAAAGCCGTCCGGACCATTTTCGTGGCATGGATGCCAACATTTCCGGGAGTGGATGGGAACACCATGCACTGGTATTTTTCGCGTTGATGCTGACCGTGGGCTTTGTTTCCGGTGAATCGCTTTCCGAAAACCCGGCGGTAGTGGCCGCTGGGCTTTTCATGGC
>JACQQD010000005.1 GCA_016207165.1 Microcaldota archaeon | reverse complement strand
GGCGGTGGAGGCGGAGGAGGGACAAAAGACGTTTTCGTCATCCAGCAAATCCCCAAGAAAATAGACACCCTGGTTCCCGGAACCCCGTCCACCACGGAAGTCACCATTACCTCATACTACACGGGATTTTTGCTCAACGTCAACATCACCCTGTACGGAATTCCGGAGAGCTGGTACACCGTTGATGTTCCCGCCCGCGTGGGACCCATCAGCAACACGACGTTTTCCATTCAATGGCACATTCCCGAAAACGCGCGCGGAACGTACAACGTCACCGTCACGCTTTCCGGAGTCGGGACCCAGACCGCCGGCATGCTGAAGTCCACCTATTCGTTTGAACTGGTCCTTCCCTCGGCGCCAAACGCGCAACCCGGTTCCACGCAGACGCAGACCACCCGTCAAAAGGCACCACCCGCGGAAGACCAAGTACAGCCTAGCGGGGTAGCCGACGCCACCAACTACCCGCTGGTCGCCGTCGCCATCACCCTGTTCATCGCCTTGCTAGCCCTGCATTACTACTTCACGCACCGCCACGAACCCTCCACGCAAAGCAATCCCATTCCAGAAAAAGACCAGTACGCCCAAGCCGTGGAGCCCGCCGCGGAAGCCGACAAGAAGAAAACCCGAAAATCCCGGAAAAAAAGAAGGAACCGCTGAAACACCCCTCCGCCTTCGTTGAAAGCCTTCCTCCCCCAGAACCTTTAAAGGCCGAAAAACCGTACGACGGAATGCCCATGGGAAAACTGGAACGCGTCAAAATCGACTCGCGCGGCCGGATTGTGTTGCCGCAGCACTTCCGCGAGCTCTTGAACCTCTCAGAGAACACGACGGCCTACGCGGTTCTGGACGAAGACCACCAAAGCGTCCGCATCACTCCAGCCGAGGAAAAAAACCTCGTGTTCATTGAAATCCTTTTGGACGACGCGCCGGGCTCCCTGGCCAAGGCCGCCGACGCGCTTTACAGGCAAGGCGTGGACTTGGTGGCCACCGAATCGCACTCCACGTTACGCGGCCAAAAAGCCGTCTGGCGCATCGTCGCGAAAAGCGCCAAGCCGGCATCCGAACTCGGAAAAAAACTGAGAAAAGCCGGCGTGAACCTCAAAACCATTCGGAAAATGTGACCATGCTTCTGCTGCACCATTTTTTGGAAGAACACGCCACCGAGCGGCTGACCAACCAGACGGAAAAACACGCCGAAATTCAACTCGTTTCCGAGGACGGCGAAGCCAGAATCTCCGTCAACCTAGCATTCCGACTGCACGACCGGCAACGCGCAGAACTTGGGGAACGCCTCCAACGCCTCCGCCGGTCCATCAACGTCACCGGACTCCAGCTGACGATGGGAAGAAACCAGGGCACCGACGGCCGACGAAACGCGACGCTGTACCTGGAATACCAAGGCAAAGCCGAACGCGTCAACGCGCTTAAAAGCCGGTTTGAAGAATTAGGCCGGAAACTCGACGGCCAAAAGAAATAAATACCCCGAACGCCAAATGGGAAAAAAGTGGGAATGATGGCAAGGGGTTTGGTTCACCGTACAAACAACGCGGCGCATCGCCTACCCCAGCAAAGGCCGCCTGCGCGACGGCGCCCTGCAACTGCTTGACCGCTTGGGCTTTCCAGTCGCCGAAGCCGTGGGCGTATCGCCAAACGGCGTGTTTGAATGCTTCGCCGTGCGCGCCCAAGACATCCCAAAATACGTTCAGTCCGGGCCGTGGATTTTGGAGTCACGGGCTTGGACTTGGTGTTGGAAACGCAGGCCGACGTAGTGCAGTGCGCGGCGCTTCCCTTTGGTTTTTGCCGATTGAGCCTGGCCGCCAAACCCGGCGTGACCCTGGAAGACTTGGAGAACGCCACCGTGGCCACGAGTTTTCCAAGGCTGACCACGGAATTCTTCAAGGAAAAAGGCATCCGAACCGACGTCATCGAATTAAGTGGCGCCGTGGAGACCAGCGTGCGCCTGGGGGTGGCCGACGCCGTGGTGGACTTGGTGCAGACGGGCCGGACGCTCAAAGAAAACGGGTTGGTCGCCCTGGAAGACGTCCTGTCTTCGTCGGCGGTCTTCATTTCCAACAAAAACGCGGGAAAACCGGGGTGGCTGTATGCTTAAGACCCGTGGCCCGCCGGCCACCGCAAGATATTCCGAAACCGTTTGGAAAAACGCGCAACCCATCATCCAAGACGTCCAACAACGCGGCGACGACGCCATCCAAGAATATACCCAACGCTTTGACGGAGTGAAATTGGATCCAAAGCAATTTGAAATCCCAAAAAAAGTCCAGCAAGACGCGTTGGATAAAATTGAACCGGAGTTAAGAAAGGCGTTGAACAACGCGGCGCGACGCATCCAAGCCTTCACCGAAAAAACCAGGCCAAAGAACAAGACGTGGACCGATGAGTTCGCCGGATTTTCCTGGACGTGGACGCCCATTGAAAGCGTGGGATGCTACGTGCCCGGCGGAAAAGCGGCGTACCCTTCTACCGCGTTGATGACGGCCGTGCCGGCCAAAACCCTGGGCTGTGACGTAACGGTGTGCACTCCCCCCAACCCCTCCGCGGCCGTCTTGGCGGCATGCGCCCTGGCGGGAGCTGACCACGTGTTTCAAGTCGGAGGAGTCCAAGCCATTGCGGCGTTGGCATACGGCACGAAAACCATTTCCCGCGTGGACAAAATCATTGGGCCCGGCGGCGTGTTTGTCGACGCCGCCAAGCGGTTGTGCGCCAGGGACGTGGCCATCGATTTTCCAGCTGGGCCCACGGAACTCTTGTGCATCGCCGGATCCGACGCGGATGCCAAGCAAATCGCGTTGGATCTTCTAGCGCAAGCCGAACACGATGCGGCGGCCCGCGTCGGGTTGCTGGCTCTGGACAAAAACATCCTTGAAGCCGTCAGCGCGGAACTTGAAGAACAAATCCAAAAAGCGCGGCGCGCGACCATCATCAAGCAGAGCCTGGAGCAAAACGGTTTCGCCCAAGTCGTCTCAAAAACCCAGGCCATCGCATTGGCCAACGGCTACGCTTTTGAACACGTGGCACTATATGGCGACGCCGCGGTCCTGAAAAACGGAATCAAAAACGCGGGCGTCATCTACGTTGGCACGCCGCCGGCGTTGGGCGACTACCTGCTGGGCTCCAGCCACGTGTTGCCCACCAACGGGTTTGCCAAAGCATTCGGCATGTTGTCGGCCTACGATTTCCTCAAGCCCACGGCCTGCGTGAAACGCCGACAGGCTGGACTGGAAAAAGATGCGGCCGCCATCGCAAAAAGCGAGGGACTCTTTGGCCACGCGCAATCCCTGGAAGTGCAACGGCGATGAGCATTCGACGCACGGTACGGAACATGAACGCCTACGCCTGGGAAGAATCCAGCCGAAGCATCGCGAAACGGTACGGGTTGGACGAAAAAAGCGTCATCCGGTTCGACATGAACACAAGCCCTTTCGTCCTGAACGTTGTTGCCGAAGCCCTGCAAAAGAGGGCCGGGATGGCGGTCAACGAGTACCCGCCCGCCAACTACGAAGGGATCGTGAAAGGCGTGGCCAATTACCTGGACGTCCAGGAACGCCAAGTCGTCGTGGGCGCGGGCGGAGACGAAGTCATTGACACCATCGCATTGGCATTTCTGGAGAAAGGCGAGAAAAGCGTCATTTCCACGCCGACGTACTCCATGTTTTCCATCGCCAGCCAACGGGTCGGGTCCAAGGTGGTGGAAGTCCCTCGAACCGCATCGCATGCGTTGGACGTGGATGCGTTGACGGAGGCCGCCCAAAACGCCAAGCTGGTCTGGGTGTGCAACCCCAACTCGCCCACGGGCAACGCCGAACCGCCTTCCAAAATAAGGGCCCTCATGGAATCCACCAAAGCCACCGTGGTCGTGGACGAAGCCTACGCCGAGTTTGGCGGCGAATCCGTGGTGAAACTCACGCAGGAGTACGAAAACCTCGTCGTGGTGCGCACGCTTTCCAAGGCCTTCGGACTGGCTGGAGCCCGAGTGGGCTATGCCGTCACCAACCCAGAACTGGCCGCCGTACTCAACAAGCTGCGCCTACCCAACAGCGTCTCCGAGCCGGCCACCGTTTTGGCAGGGGCCGCGTTAAGCGCGGAAGGCATCCGACAAATGAAGGACGGCGTGGCGGCTATGGTCGCCGAACGCGAAAAACTTAAGAGTCGCCTGGAACCCCCCTTCGAGGTGTTTCCGTCGGAGACAAATTTCCTCCTCATAAAGTTTCCAGACGCGCAAAAACAGTTCAAACGCCTGTTGACCAAAGGGTTGGTGGTGCGCAACCTCTCGGAGAACGCGCTGACGAAGAATTGCCTGCGCATCACCGTGCGAAGCCCAACGCAAAACAGCAAACTATTGGAGGCCTTGACATGAGAAACGCATCCATCCAGCGGAAAACCAATGAAACCGACGTCCGCGTGTCCCTTGGCCTGGACGGCTCAGGCAATTACGACAACCAGACCGGCGTCGCCTTTTTCGACCACATGCTGGACTTGTTTTCCAAGCACAGCGGGTTTGACGTGAGCGTACGCGCACAAGGCGACTTGGACGTGGATGCTCACCACACCATTGAAGACGTCGGCATCGTGTTGGGCCAAGCCTTCAACCAGGCGTTGGGGGACAAGAAAGGCGTGATGCGGTACGGTTGGGCGTGCGTGCCCATGGACGAAGCCCTGGCCTTGTGCGCCGTGGATTTCGGCGGACGAAGTCATGCCGTGGTGGACTGCCCGGTTTCGCGGCCCATGATCGGAAACTTTCCCACGGAGCTGGTCGCGGATTTCTTCGAGGCCTTTGCCCAAAACGCCAAAGCCAACGTGCACGTCAAACTGCTTTACGGCCGCAACGACCACCACAAAATCGAGGCGTGCTTCAAGGCCTTCGCAAAAGCGTGCCGGCAAGCCGTGGCATTCGATGAAAAAACCAGCCCGGACGCGCTGCCGACCACCAAAGGAGTGCTCTGACATGGAAGTAATTCCCGCCGTGGACTTGTACGAAGGCAAAGTCGTGCGCCTGCGCCAGGGCCGCCTTGAACAAAAAACAAAGTACGCGGAAAACCCCGCAGCCACAGCGAAAGCCTTCCAAGACCAAAGCGCCGCGTGGATTCACGTCGTGGACTTGAACGCGGCGTTCTCCGGCAAACCCGAAAACCTGGACGCGTTCAAGGCGGTGCGAGAAGCGGTGGACGTCAACCTTCAAGTCGGCGGCGGCATCCGGTGCCTCTCTGACGCCAAAACGTGGGTGGACGCGGGAGCCAACCGGCTGGTGCTTTCCACGCTTTTGTCTGAAGACTTTTCCGAAGCCCAACGCGTGGCCGACGCGTTTCCCGGCCAAGTGCTGGCATCCATCGACGTCAGAAATGGGGAATTCAAGGTCAAGGGCTGGACGGCCTCCGCCCCCATGCCGGACTTGCTGGAACTCAAAAAAGCGGGTTTCGCGGGCTTGGTGTTCACCGACGTGTCCCGCGACGGCGTGCTTTCCGGGCAAACGGGCGCGTTTTTGGACGGGTTGGACGTGCCGCTGCCTTTTTTCGTGGCCGGCGGCGTGGCTCGCCTGCAAGACATCGACGCCTTGAAGAAACGCGGGGCCGCTGGCGTGATTTTGGGGAAAGCATTGTACGAGAACCGCTTCACCCTTGGAAAAGCCCTGGAGGTCGCGTCATGCTAGCCAAGCGCATCATCGCGTGCCTGGACGTCAAAGACGGACGCGTCGTGAAAGGCAAAAAGTTCCTGGACCTCCAAGACCAAGGCGATCCCGCGGCCATCGCCGCGCACTACAGCGAGCAGGGCGCCGACGAAATCGTTTTTCTGGACGTTTCCGCCACGATTCAAGGCCGTCAAGCCTTGGTGGACGTCATGCGCAAAACCGCGGAAAACGTCTTCGTCCCATTGACCGTCGGCGGAGGCATTAAGTCCGTGAAAGATGCGGAAACCCTTTTTCGAAACGGCGCGGACAAAATCAGCGTCAACTCGGCGGCCATTCAAAATCCGGCCCTGGTCACGGAATTGGCTCGCCAATTCGGAAGCCAAAGCGTGGTGGCGGCCATCGACGCCAAAAAACAAAACGGCGGATGGAACGCGTTCACGCGGGCCGGTACGACGGATGCCGGATTGGACGCCGTGGCCTGGGCAAAACGCGTCCAGGAACTGGGCGCCGGCGAGATTTTGTTGACGAGCATGGACCGCGACGGCATGCAGAACGGGTTTGACTTGGAGTTGCTGGGGAAAGTCTGCAAGGCGGTTTCAATTCCCGTGGTGGCCTCCGGCGGCGCCGGAAGCATGCGGGATTACCTGGAAGCGTTGAAGGTGGCTGACGCCGCATTGGGCGCCAGCACGTTTCACTCAGGAAAAATCGAGATCCCCAAACTCAAGGCATACCTGGAAAAGCAGGGATTGGTGATCCGATTGTGAAACTGTTTCCCGTCATCGTTCAGGACGCCGCCACAAAAGACGTGCTCATGCTGGCTTACGCCAACGACGAAGCCCTTGAAAAAACCCGGGCCACCGGTTTCGCGTGGTTTTACAGCCGTTCCCGGAAAAAACTTTGGAAGAAAGGCGAGCAAAGCCGCAACACGATGCGAGTAAAGGAAATCCGGTGGGACTGCGATCAGGACACCGTGCTGTACCAAGTCACGCCGGCGGGGCCGGCATGCCACACGGGTTCCGAAACCTGTTTCGGAGACAAAGCGTTCAGTCTGGCGTCGTTGGAGAAAATCATCCAAAACCGCAAAACCAACCCCAAACCGGACTCGTACACGAACCAGGTCTTGGGCGACGCGGCGTTGCTGAACGAGAAAATCCTGGAGGAGGCCCAGGAACTGGTGGACGCCCGCACGAAAGACGAAGTCGTTTGGGAGGCCGCGGACGTGCTGTACTTTACCTTGGTCAAGCTCGCGCAAAACAGCGTTGACCTCCAGGACGTGGTAGCGGAACTTGAGCGACGCAACAAACGCATTTAAAAACGCGTTCCGAGTGATGCACTCATGAAATACTTTTTCCGCGCCCTTTTCTTGGCGGTCCTGGGCGTGGGCGCGTTTTTCGGCGGGCTATTCTGGGCCGTTTCCTTAAACGCCACCGACGGACTCTTTCTGGCATCCGACGGACTCTTTCTGGCATTCAACCTGTTCCTGTTGGTCCTGGCCATGCTTTTCGGCGTGACGTGCCTGTTCCAGGCCCGCGACGACTGGACACAACATGAAAAAACCGGGAAAACCCAGCGCCACGCCCTGCAAGGTGCGCTGGTGCTGTTGATTGCCATCGTGTTGCTGGTCGCGGGGTACGCGTACTGGCAGGGCCTGCAACCCGTCACGCTAAACCTCACGTATGTCAACGGCACCACGGGACAGAACATCGCCCACGGCGTGCTGACATTGGGCAGTGGCTTTGGAAACGCAATGACTAGTGACGACAGGGTGGTGCGGACCGACGCGCAAGGCCAGGCCACCGTCACGCTCCCGCGCGGACAAGGCTACAACGTGTTTTACGGGGAAGGCATCACCCGCCAGTCCTCCTTCGAGTACATCGACACGTACGGCACGCCGCCAACCGCCATTACCATCTTCTGGCAGCCGCCACAGAACCCAGACAATTAAAGGCGCGGAAATTCATCCCAAGCCCATGGACGATTCCACAACCGTCAAAACGTTAAAGCAATCCGTCGTCTCTTTCCGCGACGCGCGGGACTGGAAGAAATTCCACACTCCGAAAGACCTCGCCGCCTCCATTTCCATTGAGGCCAACGAACTCTTGGAATTGTTCCAATGGAAGACGCCCCAAGAAGCCCAAGCGCTCTTGGACGACTCCACCAAAATGCAGGAAATCCGCGACGAAATCGCCGACATCGTCATTTACTGTTTAAGCGCTTCCGACTCCATGGAATTTGACTTAAGCGAAGCCGTGGCCGCCAAACTCCAAAAAAACGAGGAAAAGTATCCCGTGGAAAAAGCCAAAGGCAATTCCAAAAAGTACACGGAGCTTTGAAAACCCGCAATACCGTCACGCGGGTTTTCGAAGCATGAACCCAATCGCGCGGTCAACACTGATGTGGAACGCCCATCCAAGAAGCGGCCACCACGAAAACCCGGTGGGCACGTACCACAAGATGGCGGCCGCAACCAACCAAGTCGCGTAACTGTGCGTGAAATTGTAAGCCATGGAACCCCAGGACGGCCAGCGGCCGTTTTTCATGGCCGGCAAAATAGCCAGGAACGGCGCGTCGGGCAATACGACAAGCAAAAGCGTCAGCCAAACGTCCAGCCCCCCGTTCAGGCTCCGCCAGTAAAGCAAGCCCAGAAAGCCCAACGCCAACAACGCGTATTCGACGCGGTACAACCGATGATTCATCGGCAAGTAACTCGGCCATTTTTTCATGTCCAGCATGGACAGCTTGCAGGCCACCGAGGTAGTTAAGCGTTTAGGGGAGGCATTGGGCAAACGAAGAAAAAGCCGGAACTCGTAGCTGGGGCATGGCGGAAATCATCACGCAACTGGGGCTCTTGTTCGTCCTGGTCGTCGCGGTCTCCGCCACCCTCCGCCTCTTCAAGCAACCCCTGGTCATCGGCTACATCGTCACCGGCATCATTGCCGGCCCGAACTTCCTGAATTTAATCGGCGCCAACGTGGACGCGCTGACGTATTTCGCGAGCTTGGGCGTCGCCATCTTGCTGTTCATCGTGGGATTGAACCTCAACCCTCACGTCATCCGTCAAATGGGTCCCGTGTCGTTGATCACCGGCGGAGGGCAAGTGGTCTTGACCGCCGCCATCGGCTTGGCAATCCTGTTGGGTTTGGGGTTCCCGTTTCTGGAAAGCGTGTATTTGGCCGTGGCGCTTGGTTTCAGCAGCACCATCATCATAACCAAATTGTTCTCCGACAAGAAAAGCTTGGACACCCTGCACGGCCGCATTGCCATCGGCGTGCTCATCGTCCAGGACCTCATCGCCGTACTGGCGCTGATGCTCATTGCGCCGCTTTCGCAGAACGGCGCGCTTTTGGACGTGTTAGTCAAGACCGTGACGCAAGGCGGCCTACTTCTGCTGGCCACCGCCGCCGTCGGCTTTCTGGCATTGCCGCACGCCACGCGCGCCGTCTCCAAATCCCAAGAGTTTTTGCTTTTGTTCTCATTGGGCTGGTGCTTCTCCGTCTCCGCCGCCTTTTCGTACTTCGGCTTCTCCGTGGAAATCGGCGCGCTTCTGGCTGGCATCACCTTGGCATCCTCGCCCTACCGCGTGGAAGTCGCCTCCAAACTCCGGCCCCTCCGCGACTTCTTCATTCTTACCTTCTTCGTGTTGTTGGGCGCACAGATGGCGTTTGGCGACGTCACGGCACTGATTTGGCCCGCGGCGCTTCTGACTCTGTTCATCGTCGTCGGCAAGCCCCTCATCGTCTTGGCGCTTTTAACGTTCTTGGGGTACACCACGCGCACCGCGTTTCTCGCCGGAGTGGCGCTCGCGCAAATCAGCGAATTCTCCCTCATTTTGGTGGCGGCGGGCGCCGCCGTCGGCCACGTGCGGCCCGAGGTGTCCGCCATGCTCACCCTAGTCGGGCTAATGAGTTTTGCCGGGTCCACGTACCTCATCTTGTACTCCGAACGCATTTACCGAACTGTTTTCCCATGGCTTAAGGCCTTCAAGCGACGCCACGCCCACGAACACGAGCCGGACTTCGGCGCGCAACGCTTCGACATGCTGCTCATCGGCTACGACCGCATCGGGTACTCCCTGCTTCACGCCTCCAAGAAACTCAAAGGCCAATGGCTGGTGGTTGACTTCAACCCCGACATCATCCGCTTGCTTCAAGAAAAAAAAGTGCCGTGCCTGTACGGCGACGCCTCCGACATCGATCTTTTGGACGACTTGAACATCAAAAACGCCAAACTCGTCGTCTCCACCGTCCCGGACCCCGACGTGAGCCTCCTGATTCTGGAGAAATCCCGCGAAAACCAAAGCCACCGCCCTGTCATCGTCATGACGGCCAACCGCATCCAGGATGCATTGAAGTTGTACGAGAACGGCGCCGACTACGTTTTGTTGCCGCACTTTCTGGGCGGGGCGCACGCCGCCACGCTGATTGGCGCCTACAAGACCAGCGCGTCCCATTACAAAGCCGCGCGACGAAAGCACATCCAGTCCCTGCGCGAACGGCTGGACGTGGGCCACGAGCATCCTTGAACTCCAGCGCCGTTCTTGCCGCAAAAAACAATGGAAATAAAAACGCTTGCCGCAAAATACCATCATGGCTATCCAACAGGAAATCCAGCCGCGATACCTTTCCCGGATGTCAGGCGGAATATCCGGGAAAGCCAAGCCACCTCACATTGCCGCCGTTGGATCTCTTGAAGCCGTTCGTCCTCCGAAGCGAATTGAGGTTGACCGATTGGATTGGCACACCCTCCGGGATATGTACGCCCGCCAGATGCCCGACTTGAAGCCCCAGGGTAGCACGCTGGCGGAACGCCTCTTCTGGATTCTAACCCACAAGCAATACATGCGCACCGGCGGGAGAATCAAGTCCAACGTGCGCGCCTACCGGGAAGAAGCCCTAGCAAGAATGCAGCACAGCATTGACCAGGCCGAGCCCATTGAAATCGTGTTGCCGGCGTTTCCCATCAAGTGCTATCACCCGTTGAAAATGAGGGGAAGCCGGGCCGACATGGGCGAAATATCCGCGTTAGCGAAATTCCACGAAATGATTGAGCAAGTCCGCAGGCACTACCCGCCCGGCGTCGTCATCCACATCGTTTCCGACGGCGCGCACCAAATGGAGGCGTTTGGGAACACGCCGCGCCAAGTGGACGAGTACACCCGCGACTTGCGAAGGATTGTAAAGAACATGGGCCTAGACCATGAATTCAAGTTCATGGACTTGAAGACCGAACTGGAAAGCCAACCCGATTACCGAAAGGCGCTGGCGCAAGCCGAAAGGGAAATCGACGCCGAACTTCAATCCGAAGACCAAAAACCGCATTTGGATGCCGTACGCACCAGCACGTTGGCCAGCCTTGAAATGGGCCACCTGCCCAAAAAAATGATTGAACGTATATTCACCTTGCCGGAAGCAGAACTTACACCCGACGAGTTGCTCAACCGAAGAATCCTTGAAACCCGAGTCGGGCCGGCCATGCGCAACTTCCTCATCCAAGGCCGAACCATTGAATTGGTCAACCTGTTTGACCGCCTCCAACCCAACGCCCTCCGCGGTTCAGTCCACGACGGCCCGGGCCGCATTACCATGCGCTTCCACGCCAAGGGAACGGAAGTCCTTCCCTGGATGGGCGTGGCCGTGGAAGAAAACGGGGAATTCGGAGTCAAGTACTTCTGCCAGTTGCGCGACGACCCCACATACGTTCCGGTGCATCTAAAGGGGTCCCCAATGCCGCTGTACTACAAAAAACTCAAGCTAGTCACTCCAAACTAATTACGACGCAAACCCGTTAAAGCGAGAACCCAAGCCGGACGAGGACAGCCGCCGACGGCGCCCCTCTTCCTTTAAGCCTTCACGCCGAAAAAAGAAGCCTACACTGCCACCGCGGCAGCCATTGCCCTTGCCGTGGACGCCACCCGCATTCCCGTCTACTTGGCCAGCGGCTTCCTGCAACCCGGCCAATACCCATACGTTCCCCTGCTTTTCGCCGTCGCCCTGGCCGGTTCTTGGACGGGCCGAAAACTCGTCGAAAAAATCCCGCAACCCGCATTCCGCAAACTCGTTCTAGCGGCCATGGCCTTGGTGAGCCTCAAACTCATGTACGACGGAGCCTCCGCGCTCACCCCCAATCACCTGAACACCGGGGAGGAAACTGGAATTCAACGCCTACTTTGTTACCCCGTGCAAAATTTAGACCCGAAGCGAGCCTCGGAACCCCCTGGCGGCATAGTAAGACTCCGCACCGTTGTGATACACGAAGACATAGCCATAGCGGCGGTCACAAAACAGGGCGCCGCCGAGTTTCCTGACATCCGACGGCGTTTTAATCCAGCTGGACGTCTTCAAATCAAATTCTCCAAGAGGCTGCAACTCCCGGTATTGTCCTTCCGTCAACAATTCAACGCCCATGGCCGCCGCCATGTCCAAGGCGTTGTCTTTTGGTTTGAATTCCTTCCGGGCGTCCTGCGCTTCACGGTCGTAACAAACGCTTCGTCGGCCGCTAGGACTTTCCGCTGAACAATCAAAAAAAACGTATTCGCCCGCCTTTTTATCACGACCCACAACATCCGGCTCTCCGCCCGTTCTTTCCATTTCGTTGAGCGACCACAGTTTTCCTGGGTTGGCTTCCAGTTTGGCTTGGACGTTAGCCCAAGCCAGGCCCTTGTGGCGGCGCATGTTCTTCTCAAACCGGGATTTCAACGTCGCAAGCAGTTCTTCGCGTTGTTTGGGTGACAACTTCATTTCATTACCATTCAGGCCATCCACCCGTTTAAAAGTACATGGTGCAGAGCAGAGCCTAGGACTCAACGCCAGGGAGGAGATTCGAACTCCTGCGCCCGTGAGGGCACCGGTTTTCTGGGCCTTTGATTACGTAGGGCCTTCAAGACCGGCGCGATAACCGCTCCGCCACCCTGGCTTGTGGAACTCTTTGGTGACGGAACCAGAATTAAAGGGGTTTGCGGCAGACGAATAAGGCTTCTTCTTTGCGGGGAAATTCGAAGTTGCGTTGCAGGAGGAACACGTCGAAACCGGCGTTTTTTGCGTGGTCTTTGAGTTCTTGCAGGGTGAAGGCGCCCATTTCGTGGTGGTCGTGGAAGGTTTTGCCGTTGACGTCAAAGTCGATGGCCAAGTCCAGTCGGTTGGTTTTTTCGTTGTAGGCCCACTGGGGCTTGAAAGACAAGTTGAGGTCGGAACTGTTGAACCGGTACTCGCCGCGTTTGGGCGTGGCGCCGATGCGTTTGTCTACGGCGTCAAATACGAGGATGCCGCCGGGCTGCAAGGCGGAGAAAAAGTTGGACAGGGTGGCGCGCATCTGGGCTTCGTCCTGGTTGTAGAGGATGGCGTTGTGGAAGCACAACACCACGCCGAATTTTTCCTTTGGAGCAAACGTTCGCATGTCGCCGCGTACAAAAAAAATGCCGGGGTTTTTCTTCCGGGCCACGGCCAGCATGTTCTCGCTGATGTCCACGCCGGTGACAACAAAACCCTTTGGGGAGAGAAGTTTCGCATGCGTGCCGGTGCCGCAGGCCATGTCCAAGAGCTTGGGGTTGTCGTTTTTCTTGTATTTCTGGATGAGCGAGAAAATCGCGTCGGCGTGCCGGCGGTAGTCCACGTAGAGGTAGACCACGTCGTAGTACTCGGCCAAATCCGTGTAGAAGGCGTGGGTTTTGGGCATTGAATGCAATGAGTGGAAACACCCAACACATTATATCCTTTGCAATGCCTTTCGATAGCTTTAATTATCCAAAGCTACCTAAAGGATTCCATGAAAACAGTGCAAGTCAACCTAAAGATGCCGGAAAAACTGTACAAGGCGGCGAATCAATACGCCGACAAGTACGGGTATCGCAACATCCAGGAGTTGGCCGCGGACAGCATTCGGGAGAAGGTGCTGGACGACGAGGACGATTTGACGCCCAAGGAAATTGAACTCGTTGAGAAGCTGGTTCAGAAGTCATTGGAGGAAGGCAACCTGGTTTCGGAGAAAGAGCTCCGAAGGTTGCTGAAAACATGACGTTTGTCTTACAAGCGACGCCTTATTTTGCGGAGCAAATCAAGGACTTGACGCACAAGGAAAAGCGGATTATCCAGTCCAAGCTGGATTTGATACAAGAAAACCCGTATCGCTTCAAGCGCCTCCACTCGAACCGTTTTTCCAAGGTGTTTCGGGTGGCTTTAAACGTCCAGCAACGCGATTCGCGGTTGGTCTACGTGGTGTTGGAACCCAATGTCATCGTCGTCTGCATTCTGGAGCGAAAAGACCAATACCGGGACTTGGAAAAACGGTTGGCGGAAGTGCCAAAGCCTTAAAGTTTTCGGACCAAACCTTTCGTGGCGTCAACTTCAACCCGGTCACCGTCTTTCAGCCATTTCGTCGCGATTTTCGTGCCGATGAGGCAGGGCACGCCCAGTTCTCTGGAGACGATCGCGGCATGCGAAGTCACTCCGCCTTGCTCGGTGACAATCGCCGAAGCGATTTTCATGCCTGGCACCACGTCGGGATCCGTGGCGATGGCAACCAAGACGTCGCCTTTCCTCATTTTGGAGAGGTCCTTGGGTCCGAGAACGATTTTGACCGTGCCGACGGCTTTGCCCAGGCACGCGGTCTGGCCGCGCAGCTCCTGGAGGTTTTCATCGACAAAGAGAGTCTTGGCCTTTTTTTCCAGGGCTTCCGCGTCGTTGCCCAAGAAAATGGCTTCCCTTCCTTTTTCGACGTAGTAGGCGTAATAGGTGAAACGGGAGTCGACGTCTTTTGGCTTGATGGGTTTGTCTTCAAGTAGCCCGGCTTTCACTTCCGACCACAAAAGGGTGCGGACGTGTTGGAGGGTCAACCCCAAGCGGGACGCGATTTCCAAAAGAAGGGGCTCCAAGTGGTAAAGCGCCAGGATTTGGGCGTTTCTGCGGTGCCATTTGGTGTACATGAATTCCGCGAACACGTGGAATAGGTGCTTGTGTTTTGAAGGCAATTTCAATTCGGTAAAGAGTTTTCCTTTGGCGGCCTTGGTTTTTTTAGAAAGGTTTTCGATGCGGTTGAGTTCCTCGGCCAAGTCTTTCTTGTCGTTGAGAAGCGCTTCCAACGCAAAGAAAACGTCTTCCAGTTTTCCGGCGCGGCCGTGGTACATGAATTGGAGGTGCTTGTATTTGGAGTGAATGTCGTGAAGTTGTTTCTTGATTTCGGGGGGCGTGTGTTGCATGGCGTGGGTCGTGCCTTTCTGGAAGAGTTGGGTCATGCGTTCGTCGTTGCGGATTTCGAGGGCAAGCCGGACGAGGTCTTTGTGTTCGTGGGAGGCAATGGTTTCCTGTTCCGACGTGGTCAGGCAAACGAACCACGTGTTGACTTGTTCTTCGTTGTCGGCGTGGGAGCGCAGGACGGCTTTGAGGTGGTTGGTCAATTCCGGGAAAAACATGTCCACGGCGTTGGGAAGCCAGCCCCATTCGTACAACTGGGTGTGAAGGCGCACATGCGTTTCGTACTGTTGCCAAAGGTAGGCGTTGGAAGCGGATTTGAGGTCCACGGAGGAAACGCTTTGGGCGTGGGCGGCCAATTGGTCGGAGAATAAAACGATGTTTTCGTTGATGGCGTCGCCCCAACCGGGTTCGGATTTGAGTTTGGAAATAAGGTGTTTGGCAAAATCGTGGCAGTCTTTTTCGCCGTAATAGAATTGTTGGTGGTAGCCCCGGTATACCGCCAAGACTTTCTTGTAGTTTTTGCCGCAGGAATTGGATAGGTTGTTGACGAAGCTTTTGATCCAAATCTGGCTGAAGAACAAGTCCATGTCCGGAATGTCTTCGGCCAAAATCCACGGCGTATCGTCGTTTAAATGAGTAAAACCGTGTTGCAGCATGAAAACCATTTAAACGGTTAACGTCTGGCCTTAAATGGGTTTGACCCGCGCATGCGCGGTTTAACGCCGCGCCAGCTGTTCCGTGGCCGCCGGCAAAATCTTGGCTTCCGCGTTTCGCAGGTGTTCGCGGACGGTGGCCGGGCTGAGGCCGAGTTTTCGGGCCAAAACCTTCAAGGAGAGTTTGCGGGGATAACCATAGTACCCCATAAAGACCGCGGATTGCAAAACCTGGGCTTGCTTGGCGCCGAGGCGCTGGAGGGCGTCGGGGACGAACAAGTCCACCCGCGTTTTTTTGAGGGACAAAAGCGTGATGGAGGACGCCTCGCCAGCGGCTTTGGTTTTCTTGTACAATTGGGTCAACGCGTTTTTGTTCCAAGACGCCACGGTCCAATATTCATATCCGCCTTTCAGGACGAACGGGCGGACGAAAAAAGTTTCGTCGTCCAGCACCAACGCGTGGTAGGAAATGGCGTGGGGGTCCAAGGGGATGGAAAAAAACACGTAGTTTTGCTCCACGTGCCGTACGCGGTAGCGTTGGTGTCCTTTCTTCATTTCCGCAATGTATTTTTGCGCGTCGGGGCCGTTGACGGAGAAGACTTTGTTGATCAGCGTGCGGCGGCCTTTCTTGTAGAGGGACAAATACACGCTGTGGACCGTCACGTTGAATTTCTTGGTCAGCGAAAGCACGTGCGAGGATTCGTGCCAGACGCGGAATTCAGCGACCCACATGAGTTCGTTTCACTCGTTGGATTTCTGGACCACGACGTTGCCTTTCTTGATGACGGTTTGGACGCGGTTGACGCCGAATTGGTAAGGAACAAATTGGTGGTTGGGCGCGTCCAGGATGACGGCGTCGGCCTGTTTGCCGACTTCCAGGCTGCCGATTCGGTCCGCGCGGTTCAAGGAATGGGCGGCGTTGATCGTGGACGCGGCGATGGCTTCAGCCGCCGTCATCTTGAGGTAGCGGCAGGCCAACGCCATGGAAAACGGCATGGATTCGCACCAACAGTTGGGATTAAAGTCCGTTCCAAGGGCGACTGGAACGCCGGCGTCGATGAAGGCTCGGGCTTGTGCGTACGGCAGCATGGAAGACAGTCCGGTGGCGGGCAAAAGGACGGCGACGGTGCCGCTTTGGGCCATCCGACGGATGCCGTCTGTCGAGGCGTGGATGAGGTGGTCGGCGGACACGGCGTTGACTTCAGCGGCCAGTTCCGCGCCGCCGGTCCTGTTGAGTTGGTCCGCATGAATTCGCGTCTTTAGACCGACTTTTTTTCCGGCCTTTAAAATGCGGCGGCTTTGGTCCACGGAAAAAACGTCCTTTTCGCAGAACACGTCGCCGTACTCGGCTTTACCAACGGCTTGCGGAATCATTTCTTCAATGACGGTTTTCGTGTATTGGTCGGCCGTCGCATCCGGCGGCACGGCGTGCGCGCCCAAAAACGTGTTGACGATTTCCACGGGCGAACGCTTGGCGGCTTGGGTTGCCGCGTCGAGGATTTTCATCTCGGTTTTTACTTCCAACCCGTAGCCGGATTTGGCCTCGATTGTGGTGGTGCCGTGTTCCAGCATGGTGTTCAAGGTCCGCACGGCATTTTCGACGAGTTGGCCTTTTGATGCGGCGCGGGTTTGCCGGACCGTCTGGAGGATTCCGCCGCCTCTTTTGAGGATTTCCAAGTAAGGCACGCCCTGGGCTTTGAGTTCAAGCTCGTCTTCGCGCGAGCCGGCGAACACCAGATGCGTGTGGCAGTCCACGAAACCGGGTAGCACGGTCTTTCCGGAAGCGTCAAAGATTTGGGCATCGGCGGCATCCACGTTTTTCAACACGGCGCTCGTGGTGCCCACGGCGATGATTCGATGGCCGGCGATGGCCAGGGCGCCGTCGGGAATGACTCCAATGTGGCCGGCGTTCTTTCCGGCAAGCGGTTTTCCTTTGGAGGCCACGGTGACAAGTTCGCCGGCATTTTGGATTACCACGTCGGCTTTGATTTTGGCCATTCTACAATGTAGCGCCCTGCAATCCTTAAAAACGGTGGCCATCCAACAAAACTCAAGCGCGCCTTGCGCCGACTTGTCTTTTTGGGTTTGGGGTGTTATGGCCAAAAAAATCGTGGAATGCGTTCCCAACTTCAGCGAAGGAAGAAACCAGGCCGTCATGGACTCCATCATCGCGGAAATTCAATCCGTTCCCGGAATCACGGTACTATCCAGTCTCGCGGATGCAGACCACAACCGGTTGGACGTCTCGTACTTGGGCGAACCGGAGGCAGTCAAGCAAGCGGCTTTTTTGGCGTGCAAGAAAGCCGCGGAACTCATCGACATGGAAAAACACCGCGGACAGCATCCCCGGATGGGCGCCACGGACGTCATCCCTTTCATACCCATTCAAAACGTGTCCATGGCAGAGTGCGTGCAATACGCCAACGAGGTCGGAAAAAGAATCGGTGACGAACTACGTATTCCAGTGTACTTGTACGAATCCGCGGCCAAAACCCCGGCACGCACCAATTTGGCGGACGTGCGCCGCGGAGAGTACGAAGGCATCAAAGCCGAATTCCAGACGAATCCGTCCCGCAAACCGGACTACGGCCCAACCCGAATGCATGCAAGCGCGGGTTTCACCGCGGTTGGCGCGCGCATGCCATTGATTGCATTCAACGTCAATTTGGCTACAGCGGACGTGTCCATTGCCAAGGCGATTGCCAAAGCCGTGCGGGAGAAAGACGGCGGCTTGCCGCACGTCAAGGCCATGGGCTTTGAAATCAGGGAAAAAGGCATCGTGCAGGTGTCCATGAACTTGGTCAACTATTTGGAAACACCCATCTTCAAGGCCTTTGAAGCCGTAAAGAAAGAAGCCGAAAAGCACGGCGTACAAATCACCGAGAGCGAAATCGTGGGCATGGTCCCGCTGCAGGCGTTGGTGGACACGTCGGCATTCTATTTGAAGCTGGAAAGCTTCACGTCCGATCAAGTCATTGAAGCTCGTTTGATCGAGTGAACCGGAGTGTAACACGGCATGGAAAAACTCGTTGAAAAAAAAGTCCTCGACTTCGTTGACGCCGTGGCCTCCGATTCGCCGGCTCCCGGCGGCGGCTCGGTCGCGGCCTTGTCTGCGGCACTGGGCGCGGGCTTGCTGTGCATGGCGATTCGCATTTCCACGAAAAAAGAGGCCAACGCCGCCTTGTCCGACTTGTTGCCCCAACTGGAAAAAGAAAGAGAACGATTGATGAAGTTGGTGGACGAAGACACCGAGGCGTTCAAACAGGTTATGGCCGCGTTTGCGTTGCCGAAAAACTCGGAAGAAGAAAAAAACAAACGCGTTGCCGCCATCCAATCCGCTTTCAAAAACGCCGCAACCGCTCCGCTGGAAACGATGCAGTGCGCGTTGAGCGTCTTGGAGGCCGGACAAACTATTGCCCAACTTTCCAGCCCGAACGTGGCCTCCGATGTGGGCACCGGCATCCAGATGACGTACGCGGGGTTGCAAGGCGCGGGGTACAACGTGAAAATCAATTTGGCGGCCATCAAGGACGAACCGTTCGTCAACGAAGTCAGAACGCAATTGGCGGCGAACCTGGAAAAAGCGGAAAACCAGAAAAATTCGATGTTGAAAATTGTTTATTCCAAGCGTTAGACCGTGATTCTTGGAATCTTGACGCCTTTTCTTTTCGCCGTCTTGATGGCGATGTCGTAGCCCGCGTCGGCGTGTCGCGCGATGCCCATGCCGGGATCCGTAGTCAGGACGCGTTCCAGCCGTTTTTCTTTTTCCGTGGTGCCGGTGGCCACCACGACCATGCCGGCATGCAGACTGTAGCCGATGCCGACGCCTCCGCCGTGGTGAAACGACACCCAGTCCGCGCCCGCGGCCGTGTTGATCAAGGCGTTTAAAATGGGCCAGTCCGCGATGGCGTCCGAGCCGTCCTTCATGCCTTCCGTTTCCCGGTTGGGCGAGGCCACGGACCCCGAGTCCAAATGGTCGCGGCCGATCACGATGGGGGCGCTTACTTCGCCGGAGGCGACAAGCGAGTTGATGGTTTTGCCGAATTTTGCGCGTTCACCAAAGCCCAGCCAGCAGACGCGGCAAGGAAGACCGATTTGCGGCACCTTCTTTTGGGCCAATTGGATCCAGCGGGCCAGCGCTTTGTCGTCCGGAAACGTGTCCAGAAGAGCGTCGTCAATGACTTGAATGTCTTTGGGGTTGCCGGAAAGCGCCGCCCAGCGGAACGGGCCTTTGCCTTCACAAAACAGCGGGCGAACATATTCGAGAACAAAACCGGGATAGGCCCACTGCCCGGTGCCGTCGGTTTTTCGAATTCCTTGCACGCCCGCAATTTCGGCTTGGCGGCGCAGATTATTGCCGTAGTCAAAGCAAATGGAGCCGCGTTTTTGCATTTCCAAAATCGCGGCCACCTGTTTTTGGATGGATGCCAGGGACTGCCGGCGGTATTCATCTGGATTTTTTTCGCGGAGGCGGTCCATTTCCTGCAAGGGCCCTTCCGGGACGTAAGAGAGGAGGTCGTGGGCCGAGGTTTGGTCGGTGACGATGTCGGGGGTGACGTTGCGGCGCACCAGTTCGGCGTGAATGGTGGCGGCGTTGCCCACCAGACCAACGGAAAGCGGGGTCCCTTGGTTTTGGGCAGACGTCACCCAAGACAGGGCTTCATCCAGGTTTTCCGTCATTTGGTCGCAATAACCTTCCTTGACCTTTCGCTTTACACGTTCGGGCCGAACTTCCACATCCAGAACCACGCCTTCGTTGAAGGTGACGGCGTGGGGTTGTGCGCCGGACATGCCGCCCATTCCGGCCGTCAAGACGAATTTGCCTTTCAAGCTGGAGGCGCCGAAGTGTTTTTTGGCCAGGGCTGAAAAGGTTTCATAGGTGCCTTGCAGGATGCCTTGCGTGCCGATGTAAATCCAGGACCCGGCCGTCATCTGTCCGTACATCGTCAAACCCATTAAATCCAGTCGGTCAAACTCGGCTTGCGTGGCCCAGTGCGGAACCAAATTCGAGTTGGCGATCAAGACCCGGGGCGCGTGGTCGAAAGTCTGGAAAACGGCGACCGGTTTTCCGGATTGCACCAAGAGGGTTTCATCGGGCTCCAATTTTTCAAGGCACTTGACGATGTCGTTGTAGGCGCGCCAGTTTCGGGAGGCCCGGCCCGATCCGCCGTACACGATGAGTTCCTCGGGTTGCACGGCGATGGGCGGGCTGACGTTGTTCTGCAGCATGCGCAATGCGGCTTCGGCTTCCCACGTCTTGCAAACCTTTTCCGTGTTGGGGTAAACCGGTTTGGCGGGGCGTTCTTCGTAAAACATGGGCCGAGACATGAAGGTCAACCCCTTTTTTGTTTCGTGGATTGCAACAGTTGGCCGGTTTTGATCAATTCCAGAACGCGTAACACGTCGGGTTGCACGGGACGGTCGTTTTCCATGTGAGGCACCTTTGCGCGCACGCAGGCATGCGCCTTGCGGGTGCCTTCCCCGGATTTCAAGGGCAAGCGGAAATCCAGGGCTTGGGCGGCGCACAGCGCTTCAACGGCAGCGACGTGCTGGACGTGGTCAATGATTTGCGCGGCTTTCCGGGCGGCGATGGTGCCCATGCTGACGTGGTCTTCTTGGTTGGCGCACGTGGGAATGGAGTCCACGGATGCGGGGTGGGAAAGAACCTTGTTTTCCGAAACCAAGGCGGCGGCCGTGTATTGCAGGATCATGTACCCGGTGTTCAAACCGCTGTCTTTTACCAAAAAGGGGGGAAGGCCTTCGTTGAGCTTGGGGTCCACCAAACGGAAGGTGCGCCGCTCGGAAATGCTGCCCAGCTCGGCCACGGCAATGCCCAAAAAGTCCATGGCCAAGGCCACGGGCTGGCCGTGGAAGTTGCCTCCGGAAATGACTTGGCCGTTTTCGAAGATGAGTGGGTTGTCCGTCGCCGAGTTCATCTCGGTTTCCACCACTTTTTTTGCGTAGGCAATCGCGTCGCGCGACGCGCCGTGAACCTGCGGAATGCAGCGGAGACTGTACGCGTCTTGGACGCGGTCGCAGTCTTTGTGGGAAGCCATGATTTGACTGTCCTTGGTAAGGGACCCCATGTGGGCGGCAACGATTTTTTGTCCGGCGTGAGGCTTTAGGGCGTGGATTTTCTCATCCAAGGCCGCGTCGGTTCCCATCAACGCCTCCAGCGACATGGCGGCGGTCACGTCCGCGGTTTCGGCCAGCACTTCAGCGTCAAAAACGCACAGCGCCCCAACGGCGGTCATGGCGGCGGTGCCGTTGGAAAGGGACAGGCCCTCCTTGGCTTCCAGTATAATGGGGGCAATTCCGGCGGCGTTCATTGCTTCATTGGCGGGCATGCGTTGGCTTTTGTAGGCGGCCTCGCCTTGTCCGGTGAGCACTTGCGCCATGTGGGCCTGTGGAGCCAAGTCGCCGCTGGCTCCCACCGAGCCTTTCTCCGGAATGATGGGGTGGACGCCCTTATTGAGAAGTTTCAACATGGTTTCAACGGTTTGAAGGCGGATGCCGGAGTGGCCCAAAGCCAAGGAGTTGGCGTGAATCAACAGCATGGCGCGGCTGACTTCTTCCGGAAACGCGGTTCCAACGCCGACGGCGTGGCTGGCCAGGAAATTTTTCTGGAGTTGTTCCTGGTCTTGGAGGTTGATGACCTTGTTTTTGAGTGCGCCAAACCCGGTGTTGATGGCGTACGCCACAATTCCTGAGGCTAACGTGTCGTCGACGACTTTTCGGGCGGATTGGATGCGTTGGCGCGCAAGGGGGGACAACTCGACTTTTTCGTTTTCGCGCGCTACGTGGACGATGTCTTCAACTGTAAGAAGGCGTTGGCCTAGTTCGATCAATCTTCCCACCTGAGCCAAACTTGTGAATGAAAGCATTTTAAGGCTGCGGAATGAATAAGTCGTTGGAACCCAATGCACGTCTATATTGCGTTAAGAGAAGATGCGGGTTCAGGGAACTTGCATTTGGAAGTGCGGAATCGGATTTTGAAGGGCGGAAAACCAGTCCGGCTCGAACAGCAGCTTGCGGCAGAACCCATCAAAACTTTTTCTGGCTGGACTGAGAAGGTCTTGCATGAATTCTGGGATTGGATGGAAGTCCAGTCTGCTTTGCGGCACATACCGAAAGTCGAAGTCGTTTGTCATCCGTTCATTGATAAAGGCAATCGCAAAGAATTGGTCAAGCGCATTGCTTCTGCAGCCATTCGGAATACTCCAGGGCCTTCACGACACTGAATGACGGGCTTCACGCCGAGTTACACCTTTTTGACGATGCCAAGCTTGGCGTCCACTTCGATGGAATCGCCGTCTTTAAAGATGCGGGTGGCATGACGCGTGCCCACCACGCACGGAATGTTGAATTCCCGCGAAACGATGGCGGCGTGGCACGTCAGCCCGCCTTGGTCGGTGACGATGGCCGCCGCTTTCTTGATGGCCGGCATGAGGAAGGGGTTGGTGGCCACGCTGAGAAGAATAAAGCCCTCCTTCATTTTGGCGATGTCCTCGGGCGCGTTCACGATGCATACCGTTCCTTTCACGTGGCCGACGGTGGCCGGAGTGCCGGAAAGAAATTGAACGTCGGGAATCTCTTCGGGCTTGACTTGGGCGGACCACGCTTCGGCTCTTTCGCCGGAGTAAATCGCGGTTCGGCCGTTCTGACTCAAGACGAAGCACCGTTTTTTGCGGGCCATGAGTTCATCCACATCCACGCGGCCATCCAGCAACGCCGTCTTCATTTCGTCTTCCGTGAGGTACTTGGTGGCTTCCAGTGGAACGTCGAGGCGTTTGGCGATTTCCCGCAAAAGCCGTTCAGCCAATGGATAGGTCCTAATTTGGCTTTCCTTGCGCCAAGGCTTCAAGAATACGAGTTTTCTTCCAATGGAAAACCACTTTTTTTCTTCGTCGGACAATTTGGATTCAAGGACGTGGATGGCTTCCCGGGTTTTTTGGGCGTCGTACTCATGTTGCTTCAGCTTTTGCGCGGGGCCCAAGCCCGGGGTGGCACTCGCCGCCACCAATTCCGCAAAGTAGGCTTCCGTCCACGTCACGGGCCCCCGATATCCGTACGAGAGAAACCCAAATCGTTCGGCGTGTTCGCGGATGGCGTCGGGGCGGCGGCTTTCCGGAAGCGCTAGAATGCGCAGGAAATCCAGTTCCTCGTCCTTTTGGTAGGTGTGCTCGTCGACGTTGGTCGTCAGGGTGGTAAACGCGGCGTTGGCGTTTTCGCCGAAGCGCTTTTGCGCGATGGCTTGCAGGTGCAACGTCAGCTTGGGCGGGTTAAAATCGGCGATGCTCAGCAGTACGCCGTATTCAAAGGTGGTGCGGAGCCGTTGCAGAAAACCGGCGTAGAGGGAAAAAAGTTCGGGGTGGGCGCACGCCGAGAAGTCGCGCGTCTTCCAGTCTTTGGCGAAGTCCCAAAGTTCAGACACGGTGCGTCGGACGTTTTTTTCCAGAATCCAAAAGGAATCGGGGTCTTTGGAGAAAACGTCGAACAACGCGTCGGCGCAGGCGTTCCAGGAATCCATCGACAGAATCCAGCGGAGTTTCGTGCCGTCCAAGTCCATGGCGAACACGTCCACGTTTCGGCCCAGGTGAGGCTTCCATCGCGTGGTGACGGCTTCACCCACGCAGAAAATGGGAAACGGTGCGGCGTTGAACTCGTGCTCCAGGACTTCCAATTCCATGGGTTTGCGGTGGCTGGAGCGGAATAAAAAAGTGGTGCCGTACTATTACGGCTTTCCGGATAGGGCCTCCATAACCTTGGACTCGGCTTTCCGCAGGTGCTCCATGCAGGTCGTGTACGGAATGCCCAGTGCCTTGGCCAGGCCCCGTGCGTCGGTGCGCCGGGGATAGGAATAATACCCCAAGGCAAACGCGGCATCCAGCACCTTTCGCTGTTTGTCGGTCAAATCCGTCAACAACCCGTAGTGCATGAAGCGCGGGGTTTGCGGGTGGATGGACAAGAGGTCCACCGTGGCTTTGAACTTGAGTTTCTTGAGATTGCGGTACAACGAAAGCAAGTCTTTCTTGCGAAGCGACGCCACGGTCCAATACTCAAAACCGTTTTCCACGTACATGGGTTTGACGAAGATGAACCGGCGGTCGGCCACCACGTTGTGAAAGCCCCGAAGTTCCGGCAATTGGTAGATGAGCTGGTTGCCGGTGCGTTCAACGACTTTGATGCGCGGCTCCTCTAGAATGGATTGGATGGCTTTTTCGGCGTCCGGGCCCTCCACGAACGTCAGGCGGTTGATCACGGTTTGGCCGCGCTCCCGAAAGGTATTCAAGTAGTAGGCCGTCATGCGCACGTCGAGGCGTTCCGTGAGGCGCAAAAAACGCGATTCGTGCCACGCTTTGAAAGTAGCCACCCACATGATAGGGAGAATGGCTAAAGGCGGTTAAAGAGCTGACGCTGGGGCGGGGGGTAAGAAAGTAATGGAATGGGTTCCGACTAGTAGTCGGCGTGGGCGTAGGGCTTGTAGTCCCGGAATTTGGCGTGGGGGTACATTTCGGCCGCGCCGTAGTTGGTTCTGGCGGAGCGTGTCTTGAGGGGTTGCGTGAACATCTGCCACGCAAAAACGGCGCCGCCGAAGACCAAGGCAAAGGCAATGCTTTCCAAAACCATGAAGCTCACTTGTTACTACTTTTTAGTAACAATGATATGGCCGTCGGTATTTATATGTTGCGGAAAGGGCAAAGACAGAATAAAGTAAACAAAAAATATTCTTAAAAGAATATTCAGAGGGTGGTAATTGGCCGGGTTTGCACGACGAACGTCTCGCCTTTTTCCCAGGCCCACTCGATGTCCTGCGGCTTTCCGTAGTGGTGCTCGATGCGCTGGAACAAGGCCGCCAACTTCATGATGGTTTTTCCGTCGAGTTTCTGTTTCTCGCGTTTTTCCGGGGGCACCGGAACTTCATGGGTTTGGCCGGTTTTGTCTTTGGCAATCATCTTGTCTTGGGAGTTGACCGTCACGTCCAAAATCAGCTCTTCGGCCTTGTCCACCACGTAGTTGTCCGGAGTAATGAGGCCGCCGACCACGGCTTCCCCCAATCCCCAGCCCGCCTCGATGACCAACTGGTTTGGGTCCTTGGTGACGGGGTGAACGGTGAACGCCACGCCGGAAACCTCGCTCTGCACCATTTTCTGGACGACCACCGCTACCGAAATGTCCAAGTGCGCCATGCCTTTTTCGAATCGGTAAAAAATCGCGCGGGGAGTAAAAAGAGAGGACCAGCATTTCTTGACGGCGGCAATCAGGCCGTCGCGCTCTACGTTCAAGTAGGTTTCCAGTTCCCCGGCCCACGACGCCGTGGAGGCGTCTTCGGCGGTGGCGCTGGAACGGACGGCCACGAACATGGCGTCCAACGCGTCGAAGGCGGAGTGGATTTCCTTTTCCACGTTGTGCGGCACATGCGCTTTGGAGATGATGTGCCGGATTTGTTCGGAGGCCAAGTTGACGGTTTCCGTGTTCTTGGGGTCCACGCTCTTGAGGATTTCCTGGATGCTGTTTTTGAGGTTGTTTTCCTCCAGCATTTCGTCAAAGGAGGCCGTCAGGACGACGAAGCCTGGAGGCACGGAAATGCCAGCTTGCGTCATTTCTCCCAATTGGGCTCCCTTGCCGCCGGCAATGGAGACGTGGTCTTTGGACAACTGAGTAAATGGAAGAATGAAGCTCATGGAGAAAACACCGTTACAAGGGTGTTGGGATTGCTTTTTGATTCTTTGGACGCCACATGACGGGTCAACGGATTTTAAGAGCCAGGCCATGGCTGGCATTGGAATCAAGCTTGCACACCAAACCATGGTTGGCGTCCACATCCACCACGTCGCCGTCTCTTAAAGCGGCGGTAGCGATTTTCGTGCCGATCACGCAGGGAATCTTTAGTTCTCTGGAAACGATGGCGGCGTGGCACGTGATGCCGCCCATGTCCGTGACAATGGCGGACGCTTTTTTCATGGCGGGAACCACGTCGGGATTGGTGGCGTGGGCCACCAACACGTCGCCGGAGTTGAACTTGGCCATATCCGCCGGGGACTCTATGATTTTAACGGCTCCTCGGGCGCGGCCGGGGCACGCACAATCGCCTTTCAATTCGCGGACGCCGGAAGCGGCATTCATGGTTTCCAAGTCGAAGCGTTCCAGGAATTTTTCGGCGGCTTTTCCGGAATAAATTTCTCGTTTTCCGGCGTGGACGTATTGCACGTAATGCTCGAAGCGGGAGTTGAGTTCATTGGCGTCCACGGGTTGCCCTCGCAGGGCGGCGGGGATTTCCCAGGGCATCAAGCGCCGGACTTGCTTGACGGTCAACCCCAGGCGTTTTCCGACTTCCTTGAGGTACGGCTCCATTTTCCAGAAGAAGTGGTACAACACGTCTTTTCGGTAGCCCTTGGTAAACACCATTCCTTGGGCCACTTCCAAGAGGGTTTCGTGTTTTTCGTCTAGTTCAAGCCATTGCAGGATTTCTTGCTGGCGGGCGCGGGTTTTCTCGTGGCGGGTTCTCGCGGTTTCCAAAAGCGCGGCTACGTCCTCTTTGAGCAGGCCTTGAAGGACTTGCAGGAAGTATTTGCGGTTCCAGGCCGGTCCTTCGTACATGTAGGGCAACCAGGCAAAATGCTTGACGTGGTCGTCGATTTGCCTTGAAAGGGACGGATGCATTTTGGGGAGCTTGACGTCCAAGGCGTCCAAGTCGGTGGAGGCGAAGAGGTTCTTGAGGCGGACGTCTTGGACTTGGGAAGCGGTTTCGAGAAGCGAGCGTTCTTCGCGTTGGGCGAAGCTGTCTTTGGTGGGCGTAGTCAAAACCGAGAAGGCTTCGGCGGCCTTCAGCGTAAGGTGGTTGGATTGGATGGTTTGCTTGAGGTAATCCACCAGGTAACGGGTGAGCAGTTGATGATCGAATTCCAGCACCACCCAGACCAAGCCGGACACGTGGGACTTGCGTTGGAACTCATAGAGCGTCTCGTAAATGCTGGCGAGTTCCTCATTGGTTTTGGACTTGACGTCCACGTCCTTGAGCAACTCGTCGGTTTTTTTGAGAAATTTTTCTCCATAGGCGGTAATGGACTGGTTATGCTCCAAACCCCACTCGGTGTTCGCCAACAGCTTTTCCAGAATGGCGTGGCCGGCTTTGGAGAAGGGTTCACGGGGGAAAATAAGTTTCTCGTCGCCGCGGCGGCTGTCGATGAGCGAATAGTCGATGGGCACCGGAGCGCCGAATTCACGCAAGTCCGCAAAGCCAATCATGGGCGGCACCAGCATGAGGGGGTGGCTGCGGGGGCAGACCTCCATCACGAACCATTTCATAGGCATGAACGTAGGCAACGGGATTTTAATGGGTTTTTCCTGACGGAAGTCACTTCCAGTTTATTTTCCTTACCCAGGGCTCGGGCTTCCGCTCCGGCCGGTCGCGGTTGCCAATCATGCCCCAGAAAAAGTAGGATACGACGAGGATGACGACGAGTTCAAACGCGCACGTCAACGCCATGGATGCATGACCAATGGACGCCTAATCGTCCAAGTGACGAACGAGGCCCGACGCGGCGTCCACTTCGATTTTAGCGCCGTCGCGGATCAGGCGCGTGCCGGCTTTGGTGCCAATGATGCAGGGGATGCCCAGTTCCCGCGAAACGATGGCGGCGTGACACGTGATGCCACCTTCGTCGGTGACGATAGCGGCAGAACGCTTCATGGCCAACACAAACGAAGGCGTGGTGTTCAGGGTGACGAGGATGTCGCCTTGCTTTACTTTTTCCAGTTCGCTCACGTCATGCACGACGCGGGCGATGCCTTGGACTTTTCCAGGGTAAGCTGAAACGCCGCGGATTTCCGTGACTGGTTCAAGTTCGGGTTCCTCCACGTCGAACTGGTCCAGAATGGATTTGACGTCGCGGCGGCCTTCAAAGGCGTGCACGTTTTTCTCGCCCAAGGCAATGAGGTAGATTTGCTGGCGTTGAGAAAGCCGGCCGGACAGCACGTCCAGGTCCAGGTGGCCGCGAAGCGCGGAGGTGAGTTCCTCGTCGGAGAACCACTTGATTTGGTTCAACGGCAAAAACAGTTTCTTGGCAATGGCGGCAAACAGTTTCTGCGTGGCGTGGTTGGCCAGGCCCACCAGGCTTTCGCCCAGGATGCGGTAGTACATGGCTTGGCGGAACTGGTTGAGTGGGAGGGCGTCCACGCCGTGTTTTTTCCGGAGCGCCTCGATTTCCTGGTCTTGCTCGTCGTGGCGGCGTTCAAGGTGGCTGCGTTTGGCGGATGCGTCTTGGTTGGCGGCGTCGTTCAACCGCGAAACGAAGTCCTGCATGCGCCAAATCGGGTCGTTCTCGTACGCTTCCAGCCACAAGTACGCGTCGAAGTGTTTTTGGACCAACGCGCGGGTGCTCGGAGAAAGTGTTTCCAGGGACGCGATGGGAAACGCGTCTTGTATTTGGAGTGTTGCCACCAATTGCCAAAAAGCCAGTTCCTCTTCAAGCGGAATGGTCTTTTTCAATGGAAGGGCCATCTTGAGCAAATCGTTCTCCGGAACGTCTTTGCCGATGCGTTGGGACAAGGCGGAGGCAAAAATGATGGAACAGGAGATGCTGGCGACGGCGTTCAAGTATACGTCACGGAAGGCGTCAAGCCGCTTTGCCAGTTCACCGTTGGACATGGCGGTAAAGTCCAGGTTCAAGTACTGATGGCAGGTGTTCTCCAACGCGTCGTACGTTTTTTGCGTGTGGTCCAAGACGCGCTGGACGTAGGCGGGGTCCTCCGAAGCGGCGTACACGTGTTTTTCGAGTCGCTCGGATTCCTTCGGCGAGCGGTACATCTGCCATTTGGAACCTTCCGCCGTGACAAAAAGCGCGGCAAAGCGCACGCCCAACAGTTGTTCATAAAACGTGCCGTACGTGTCGCGCAAATGCATGTACGTGAAATAGTACGACAAATTTCTTCCCGCGTACGGAGCCCATGGAAGTTTTTTGGCGATTTCCAAATCCTTCGGGAATGTTACCATGGCATGATGGGGGCAATGGAGGGCTTAAAGCTTTTTCCGCTACTTGGCGGCTACGGCGCCAGGGCGGGCCACAGCTTCTCCTCGGCGGAACGCAAACGGTCCTTGAACGTGGTGTACGCCAGTCCCAATTTGTCGGCTAGTCCTTGAAGGGAAATCTTGCGGGGGCAGGCGTAATAGCCTTCCCGGCACGCGGATTGGAAGGCCTGGCGCTGTTTTTCGGTGAGCTGGTGCAAGTGCGAAGAGGAAAACACGGGAGCGGGTTGCTGTTTGAGCGACAACAATTCAATGGTGGCCGTGGATTTTCGGAGTCTCCCAATGGAATGGTACAATTCCATCAAGTGCTTTTTTTCAAAGGAGGCCAC
Source organism: Microcaldota archaeon (assembly GCA_016207165.1). GTDB lineage: Archaea > Micrarchaeota > Micrarchaeia > Norongarragalinales > Norongarragalinaceae > JACPGT01. Next base: position 174,247 of record JACQQD010000005.1, on the reverse strand, counting down.
GGTCCAAAAAGCGAACCCTTCCTGGATGAATTGAGGTTTAATGAAGAACACGTTGGCGTTCAAGACCGAGGAGTGAAACTGCTTGACCGAAGGAACGATGTAGAACAACTGGTTGCCTTCCCGCTTGATTTGCCGCACGCCTTGCTTGGTGATGCCGTCGATGAAAGCCGCCGTCGCCGCGTCCGCGTCTTTTCCGCGCACCACCATGACGCCGGTGATGTACTCGGTTCCCTTTTCCATGAAGACGTTCAGGTAGTGGCTCTCCAACGTCACGTCAAATTGGTTGGTGACTTCCCGCGCCGCCGAGCCTTTGTGCCAGACCTTGAATTCAGCCACCCACATACTAGGAAAAAAGCGTTCGGACAGATAAAAACCCATTTAAGGAACGTGGAAGTAACACGGCACATGGGGAAGTTCACGGTCCAGGGCGCGTTTGATGTGTCGAATCGGGGCGTCCTGTTCGTCGGCCAAGTCCAAGAGGGCCCAGTCTTGGTGGGCCAGGAAGTGGAATTGGAAGGCGTGAAACACAAGGTGGCCGGCATCGAGAAAAAACACGAAATGGTTTCGCAAGCAGGAACCGGCGACATGGTCGGCATCTGGTTTGAAGGCTTCAACAACAAGAACGCCTTTGGCCGTGGTCAAATCCTTGTTCTGGCATGAAACCGGATGAAATAATAATCCAACCGGACTTCGTCTTAGCCATGAGACACGTATTCGTGTTGATTGCGGCCATCCTGTTTTTCGGGTGCGTCACGCAACCCGGTCCCGTACCGTCCCCAAGCATCTCCGTTTCAATTCCGCCTGCGCCAACGTCCAGCCCAACGGCTCTAGCGACTCCAACCCCTGCACCGACCATTGACGCGTGCCCGGAAATCTATGAACCGGTTTGCGGCAGAGACAAGAAAACCTATTCCAGCACGTGTCACTTAAAACAGGCCGGTGCAGTCCAGGCGTACACGGGAGAATGCGGGAGAGCCGCCAAGTGCGCGGAGGAAGGCGGATACCTCAATGATGCCGTGCCCACCGATGCCCCGTTTGACTACGGCAAATGTTGTGAGGGACTGGTGCCATACCTCAAACCGGGAGACATCGTGGGAAAATGTTATCGCCCCGAAAACCTGCCGTCGGTTTCCCAGAGAGCCCAGGACTTGTGCGTTTCTTTTTGCCAAACGGCGCAATACGTTTACCAGAACTACGGAACCGCGGAGTACGACTTGACAAAGGGGCCATGCTTGAGCGCCATGGGCCCAACACCGCCGCGCTACGACGACTTCAAAGGCCAATGGAACCCCCAGTTCAAGGACTGGGTGTGCGACGTGGCGCACGACCCGCGCCAGCCGGTGGATGATTTGCCGGAAAACCAGTGTCCGGAATTCGGCGTGTCCGCCAACCACTTCGTGGAAGTCGACGAGAACTGCAACGTCATTTTCGTGGATTAAAATTCGCGAAAAAAACGTGGGATTCCAAAACGTTTAAATAAGAGGAGTGAAATATTCGTCACTTAACGAATTTACATTATTGTATGGTGAACCAAACCTTGGGAGTCGGTGTCCGTGGTTGAAGGGAGGTGGTCAGAACCGCAGGCTTTGCTGCTTGCTAGCGCATGCCTGTTACGGTTGCTGCGGATTGGCCCCTCACCGACCCCCATGTCCTATCAATAACACGGTTTCGCCGAACGTTGAGTTTGCTTTTTTTGCGTTCCAGCCTCGGCTGGAGGCCTTTGAATCGTTGAAGCAATTCGCCCTAGGGGGGAGTCGGTGCGCATGGAACGGGTAACCGCGGAAAAACTTACGCTGGGCGGCAAGACGTTTACGGCCATGCGCATGCAGTTGGAAGGCCCGGCATTGTTGGTCATCGTCAGCGAAGCGCATCCTGACACGATTCTGGCGTGCGGGTACGTGGACGTGACGCGGGCGGAAAAATGGAATCATGCCATGGCCATTGTTTCTGGCGTAGACAGTTTCAAGGACATGTTGGAAGCGGAAGTCAAGGCGTTGTCACCGAAAGCCGAACAAAAAGGCGCTACAGTGGGTATGAGGGGATCGGAATTCTTGGAGAAACTCGGATGAAGACGCAGACGCTCAGCGACGAGTACTGGCTGGCGTGTTCTTCCTGCAAAAAGACGGTCGTCGAGACGCAAAGCTACACCACGTGTCCGTGGTGCCAGCAGTCGTTGGAAGTAAAGTACGATTACGAGCGCATCGCCGAACACTTCAACGTCCACGTGATGAAAACCGCGCCCATGGCCGCCACGAAGTACTTGGACTTGTATCCGTTGGCGAATTTGCGGCGCGTCGTGTCCCTGAACGAAGGCGGAACGCCTTTGTACCGAGCCAGGAAACTGGAAAAACAACTGGGGTTGAAGCGGCTGTGGATCAAGTTCGAGGGCTCCAATCCCACCGGCGGGTTCAAGGACCGGGGGTCGTTGGTGGAGTTGACGAAAGCCTTGGAACTGGGGGCCAAGACGGTGACGTGCGCTTCAACGGGCAACATGGCCGCCAGCGTGTCGGCGTACGCGGCGGTGGCGGGCCTGCCTTGTTACATCATTGTGCCGGAAGGAACGCCTTTGGGCAAGATGGCTCAGACGCTGGCATTCGGATCGCGCGTGGTGCAGGTCCGCGGAACGTATGACGACGCCGTGGAACTGACAACGGGCCTGAGCCGAATGGACGGCTTTTTTTTGGCGGGCGACTACGCGTTCCGCTTGGAGGGCCAGAAAAGCCAATCCTTTGAAGTCGTAGAGCAACTGGGTTGGCGCAGTCCGGATTTAGTCATGGTGCCCGTAGGCAATGGCACGAATGCATCGGCGATCTGGAAGGGCTTCAAGGAATTCGAGTGGTTCGGTCTGACGGATAGCTTACCGAAGATGGTTGCCGTCCAGCCTGAAAACGTGGCGCCCATCGTTAAGGCGTTCAATCAAAACGAGCCTTTGGAGCCGGTGGTCAAGCCGCAGACGGTGGCGGGAGCGGTGTGCGTGGGCAACCCGTCGGACGCGCACAAACTCTTGGCTGCACTTCGGGAATCGGGGGGAAGCGCGGCCACGGCTTCGGACCATGAAATTTTGGAGGCCCAGAAATGGCTGGCCAAAACCGAGGCCGTGTTTGTGGAACCCGCGGCGGCATTGAATCTCGCGACCCTCAAAAACATGCTGGACGCGGGGCAGGTAGACGGAAGCGAGGAAGTCGTTCTGGTCATGACCGGTACGGGACTTAAGGACCCCACATCCGCACTCAAGGTTTTGCCTTCGCCGCCGTCGGTGGAACCGGATTTGGCGGAAGTGCAGAAGCTGTTGGACTACAACTATTACAAGATTTGCGCGGACTACAACGGCTCACAATCCAAGGGAGCCCTCATCACCCAGGCTCTTTTTGAGGACCAGTTACTGGCGTTGATCCAGTCGGAGTTTGACGTGTCTCCGTCCAAGGCCGACGTGGCGTTCTGCGTGGGGGAAGTCAACGGCTTTTTGGAGAAAGGCAAGCACTTGACCAAGAACGACTTGAAGCTCATTGTCGAGGAAGCCCTTCAACGCGGGCGGCTGGAGTATCGTGCGCTTGACATTTTGGACTTCACGGTGAAGACGGCCAAAACGCAGAAACCCGAGGCCACAGCGAAAGTCCGCGTGCACGGAAAAGAAGTCGAGAAAACGGCGCAGGGCGTGGGGCCCGTGGATGCCGTGATCAACGCCGTGAAAAAGACGGTGGAAGGCGAATTGGCTTTTGAGTTGGTGGACTACAAGGTGGCCATCAACACGAAGAACACGGACGCGACGGTGGACGTGCGCATCACGTTGGAGGACGAAAAAAGAAACAAGGTGACCACCATGGGCACCAGCCCGGACATCATTGTCGCGAGCATCAAGGCGTTCCAAGACGGATACAACATCCTTTACGCGAAAAACCAGGGGTTTTCCAAATGAACGGGTCCCAGGCACTCATTGAATCCATGCGGGCTCAGGGCCAGAAGACCCTTTTTGGGATTCCCGGCGGAGCCGTTTTGCCGTTGTACGACGCGCTTTCGCAGCAGTCCGACGTGCGGCACGTGTTTACCCGCCACGAACAGGGGGCGGTCCACGCCGCCCAAGGCTTTGCGCGGGCATCCGGCCAAACGGGCGTCTGCATCGGCACCAGCGGGCCGGGAGCCACCAACTTGGTGACCGGCATTGCCGACGCGTACATGGATTCCACGAACATCATCGCCTTGATGGGCCAGGTGCCGTCGCAATTGCTGGGGAAAGACGCGTTCCAGGAAACCGACGTGTTTTCCATGACGTTGCCTTTGACCAAGCACAGCTTCAAAGTGATGCAAGCCAGCCAGTTTCCATCGGTGGTGAAAAGCGCGTACCGCATCGCCAACACCGGAAGGCCGGGGCCCGTAGCCATTGAAATGACGAAAGACGCGCTGACGGCACCCGTCACGGAATGGGGTGACCGGGAACTGGCGTTAAATTACTACGTGCCATCCGAACCCAACCAGGACAAAATCCGCCAAGCCGCGTTGATGCTATTGGAGGCGGAGCGGCCCATGATGTTGGCCGGCGGCGGCGTGACCATTGCCAACGCGGGCGCGGAGTTCACGGCATTGGCTGAAGCGCTCATGTGTTTTGCCGCCACGACCATCACCGCCAAGGGGGTGATTCCCGGCGACCACCCGCTTTGCTTGGGACAACTGGGCATGCACGGAAGGCAGGTGACCAACCACGCCATTGCCAACTGCGACGTATTGCTGGCCGTAGGCACGCGGTTTTCCGATCGCATCACCGGCCGCATCGAGTCGTTTGCTCCCCATGCAAAAGTCATTCACGTGGACATCGACCCGTCGGAATTCAACAAGAACGTCGACGCGTTTTTGGCCATTGCCGCGGACGCCAAACCGGGTTTGAAGGAGTTGTTGCGCCACGTTTTGGCCGCCCAGCGCTCGGACCGAAGCAAGGCGTGGCGGGAGAAAGTAAAGGAACTGGACCGCCAGTGTTCTTGCGACATCGCGCGCGACGAAGTGCCCATTCGCGCCGAGCGCGTCATCCATGAGCTTAACCGGCATTTACCCGAAAATGCGATCGTGTGCACGGAAGTGGGCCACCACCAGATGTACGCCACGCACTTTTTCAAATCCCGGAAACCCCGCCACTTTATCACCAGCGCGGGAGCGGGCACCATGGGGTTTGGCTTGCCGGCGGCCATTGGAGCCAAGGCCGCCAAGCCCGAACAGCCCGTAATCGACGTGGGCAGCGAAGGCAGCCTCGTGATGGTGTGCCAGGAAATGGCGACGGCCGTCACGGAAAAGTTGCCGGTGAGCGTGTGCAACTTGAACAACGGCTGGTACGCGATTGTCAAGCAGTGGCAGAAGCTGTTCTATGACGGCCGGTACATTGCTTCCAAACTCGGCGACGTGCCGGACTGGGTCAAGCTCACGGAATCGTTTGGAGGCAGGGCGTTGCGCGTGACGCGGCCGTCCGAATTGGGGGACGCCATCAAGGAGGCGGCCCGAAGCGAGGAATTGTTTTTGCTGGACGTGATCACGGATTCCTCCGACGCGGGCATGCCTCTGGTGCCTCCACTTGGAAGCAACACGGAGATGGCGCTGGGGCAATCGTGTCCGACCGTGGAAAGAAACTATTTTGGGGTGAGATAGAGGCCATGAGAATGCAAACCGTTCAACTGGAATCCAGGAGGATGCATACCTTGGTCTTCCACGTACAGAACAACCACGGAGTGCTCCAGCGCATCACCGGCATTTTCTCGCGGAGGGGGCTGTACTTGACGCAGTTTTACTTCAACGGCCGGCCCAATGGGTTGACGGAAGTGCAGGTGTCGTTCGAGGCCGACGAGCGCATGCGCGAACACATCGAGCGGCAAATCGAGAAACTGTTGGACTTGGTTCCATGACGAAAACGAGGGATTTGAAATGAAGATCTACTACGACGCGGACATCACCGATGACGCGGAGCTCAAGGCGAAGACCATCGCCGTCTTGGGTTACGGCATTCAAGGCGCTGCTCAGGCCCAGTGCTTCAAAGATGCGGGCTATCGCGTGGTGGTGGGCTTGCGGCCGGAAGGCAAAAGCTGGAATCAAGCCAAGCAAGACGGCATGAACGTCATGACGGTGGCCGAGGCATGCCAACGGGGGGACGTGATTTGCATGCTGACGCCGGACATGACGCACCCCCAAATTTACGCGCAACACGTAAAACCCAATTTGAGGGAAGGAAAGACGCTGTACTTTTCCCACGGCTTTGCCGTCACGTACAAACTAATTCAACCGCCTCCCGGAGTGGATGTCATCATGGTGGCCCCCAAGGCGCCAGGCGCCAAAGTCCGCCAAGCGTTTCTGCACTTAACGGATTTTAAGAACCCCGCCACCTCGCCGATTCCGTGCCTGGTCTCCGTGGCGCAGGACGCGTCCGGCCACGCGTTGCAAAAAGCGTTGACGCTCGCGAAAGCCATGAAGTTAACCCGTGCCGGCGCGTTTGAATGCTTTTTTGACCAGGAAACGCATTCCGACTTGTTCGGCGAACAGGCGGTGCTTTGCGGCGGCACAACCGAGTTGATCAAGGCCGGCTTTGACACGTTGGTGGCCAGAGGCTATCCTCCTGAAATGGCGTACTTTGAAGTGTTGCACGAACTCAAACTCATCGTGGACCTCATCCAGGAGGGAGGCATTGAGAACATGTGGGAGCGGGTGTCCGAGACGGCTCGCTACGGCGGCCGCACGCGCGGCAAGGCCTTGGTCACCCCCCAAACCAGGCAAGCCATGAACGACTTACTGGATGCCATCGAGAACGGCGAATTCGCGAAAGAGTGGGTGGCGGAGTACCGCGCCGGCATGACGAAGTTCAACGCCTTAAAGGAAGAAGGCCAAAAGCACCCCATTGAAATCGTCGGGTCCACCATCCGGCGGAACATGGTGCGGTGAAAACGATGGCGTTGGCGTTGAAACACGAAAGCGCGAAATTAACCGAGGGCTTAGAGCGGGCGCCGGGCCGAGCCATGATGCGGGGAGCCGGGTTCAGCGGCGATCAGCTGGCAAAACCGTTTGGCATCGTCGTGGACGCGCACAACGCGTCAACCACGTGCAACATGCATCTGGGGGAGTTGGCGGAGTCCGCGGCGAAAGCCTTCGCGGACAAAGGCTGGGTGGTGCACCGCGCGCGCACGGCCATGGTCACCGACGGCACGGCGATGGGAAACGAAGTCATGAAGTTCTCGCTTCCCAGCCGCGACGTGATCGCGGATTCGGCGGAAGTCTCCGCCAAAAGCGTTGGGGCGGATTGTTTCGTCGGCATCGGCGGGTGCGACAAGACGACGCCCGGCATGCTCATGGCCATGGCGACGCTGAACATGCCGGCCGTCTATTTGTACGGCGGCACCATCGAACCCGGTCACCACAAGGGAAAACCCGTTGACATCGTGTCCATGTTTGAAGGCGTGGGGCAAGTGGCCCTCGGAAAAATCAGGGAAGGCGAACTGGTGGAAATGGAGTGCGAGGCGTGTCCGAGTGCGGGGGCGTGCGGCGGCATGTACACGGCCAACACCATGGCGTCCTGCACCGAAGCGTTGGGCATGAGTCTGCCCGGAAGCGCGTCCACGCCGGCGGTGGATCCGCGAAAGAAAGTCGAGGCGTACGAATCCGCCGTGGCCGTCACCCGGCTTTTGGAGCAAGGCATCCGCCCAAAGGACATCTTGACGAAAAAGGCGTTTGAAAACGCGATTGCGGTGATGACGGTGTTGGCCGGGTCCACCAACGCATTCCTGCATTTGCCGGCCATTGCAAAGCGCGCGGGCGTGAACTTGTCGTTGTCGGATTTCGAGCGCATCCGCGAAAGGACGCCGACGTTGGCGGACCTCAAGCCGTCGGGACGGTTCGTCATGGCGGACTTGCACCGCGTCGGGGGCGTTCAAGCGGTAATGAAGTTGATGTTGGAAGCAGAATGGCTTCACAAAGACGCGTTGACCGTGACGGGAAAGACGCTGGAAGAAAACCTGGAACGCGCGCCCAAGTTAACGCACGGCCAGGAAGTCATCCGGCCCTTGGACGAGCCCATCAAACCCAGGGGGCACTTCCGGGTGGTCTACGGTAACTTGGCGCCCTTGGGCGCCGTGTTCAAGATCGGTTCGTGGCCGCATGAAACCTTCACGGGCCCGGCGCGCGTGTTTGAAAAAGAGGAGCAAGCCATGAAAGCCGTCATGGACGGAAAAGTCAAGGAAGGCGACGTCATGGTTACGAGGTACGAGGGCCCCCGCGGCGGGCCCGGCATGCGGGAACAATTGTCCGTGACGGCCGCCTTGGCGGGCCGGGGCCTGCATGAAAAAGTGTTGGTGGTCACCGATGGACGCTTTTCCGGCGGAACGCGCATGGGGGTATGCCACGTCTGTCCAGAAGCGCAAAACGGGGGATCCATTGCGTTGGTGGTGGACGGAGACGAAATCACGCTGGACTTGAAAGCCAAAACCCTCGACCTGCACGTGGAGGAGAGCATTCTTGGGGCGCGGAAAAAAAAATGGACGGCACCCCAACCGCTTTATGCGTCCGGCATCCTGTCCAAGTACGCCAAACACGCCACCGAAGCGTGTTTTGGCGCAATGATGGAGTAAAGCGGTATGCCTGAGAAAACCAAGAGCATTTGGATGGACGGGAAACTCGTTGAATGGGGAAAGGCGACCACGCACGTCTTGGTCCAAGGATTGCACTACGGTTCCGCTGTTTTTGAAGGCGTCCGGTGCTACGACACCCCGAACGGGTCCGCGGTTTTCCGCTTGGAAGACCACATGCAGCGGTTTGACCAATCCATCCGCATTTTCGGCATGAACATGCCGTACTCCGTCAAGCAAATGTGCGGCGCGGTGCTTGAAACGGTCAAGGACAACGAATTGAAGGAGTGTTACGTCAGACCGCTGATTTTCGGGGGCGAAGGCGGATTCAACTTGACTCACCGAAAAACGCCGGTGCACGTGATTGTCGCTGTGTGGGCGTGGAAGGACTACTTGGGTCAGGAAAGCGTGAAAAAGGGAGTGAAAGCCAAAGTTTCGTCGTTCATTCGCCCGCACCAAAACTCCGTCATGACCAAGGCGAAAATCGCGGGCAACTACGTCAACTCGATTTTGGCCAAGCAGGAAGCCGAGGACGCCGGATGCGAGGAAGCCATCATGCTGGATGCGTTGGGCCGCGTATCGGAGGGATCCGGGGAAAACATTTTTTTAGTCCAAAACCAAATCGTGTACACGCCGCCCAAGGAAACCATTCTAGAAGGCATCACGCGCGAATCCGTCATCACGGTGGCCCGGGACTTGGGATTTGAAGTCCGGGAAGAACACGTGACGCGCGACCAACTGTATGGCGCGGAAGAAGTGTTCTTCACGGGAACGGCCGCGGAAGTCGTGGGAGTCCGCGAAATTGACGGGCGAAACATCGGCTCCGGGAAACGCGGGCCCGTCACCGGAAAAATCCAGTCCGCGTACGCCGACGCGGTGCGCGGCAAAACCAAGAAGTACGAGTCGTGGCTGACGTGGGTCAAGTAAACTTCAAAGTCGCCGTCATCCAAATGCATTGCGTTGCCGAAGTCGCCAAGAACGTGGAAAAGGGCTTGAAAAGAGTCCAGCAAGCCGCGGAAAACGGGGCCCACGTGGCGTGTTTGCCGGAACTTTTCTCCACCGGGTACTATTTGCGGGATCTAAAGTCCAAGGTGTCCGACGAACCCCTGAACGCCTTGCAGGAGACCGCGAAAGCCTTGGACGTAGTCATTGTGGCGGGACTGCCCGAGAAAACCCCGGAAGGCATCTATAACTCCGCGTACGTGGTCGACGAAAACGGGCGGGTTCCAGGAAAGTACCGCAAGAACCAGTTGTTTCCCGGAAAGCCCGTGGATGAAAACGACGTGTTCTTGAAGGGCGACGGGGCGGACGTGATCCGGACCAAGTACGGCCGATTCGGCTTGCAGATATGCTTTGACTTGCGGTACCCCAACCAAGCGCGGGACTTGGCGGAAAAGGGCGCGGAAATTCTTTTTTACCCGACGGCGTGGGGAAAGCCGCGGGCCGAGCACTGGAGGGCCCTACTTCGGGCAAGGGCAATTGAAAACCAGTGCTTTGCCGTTGGATGCGACCGAGTTGGAACAGACGACATGGCGATGGCGGGATTCTCGGCCGTCATTGACCCGTGGGGCACGGCATTGGTGGAGTTGGACGGAAAATCCGAGGGCATCGGCTACGCCGACATTGAGTTAAAGAAAGTCCGGGAAACACGTGACGCGCTACCGCTTTGGTGACCGGGAATACCTGCGGCAATATTAAGCCAAGCGACTAAAGAGCACTGGATCATGACAGAACGAGTGCGTTGCGTCAAAGGGGGAAAATGGATTCTATACTACCGTCCCGAATACGAGAACTTGATGCGACAGGCTTGGGACCGCCAACGGGAGGAAATCCGATTGGCGGGGAAAAGCAATGCCGAAGTACTGCGTACCACGGTGAATAACCCCGATGAACGACGAAGCCAGGAGACGCCGACGCAGATCGTCGTCAAGTCGGGAACCGAGGCTTCCGTGCGGCGTGAATTTGGAAACTATAGGATGTATGAGGACTTAGAGGGCGTCCGTTCCGTGACGCCGGTGGGGTACGTGGACCACGGGGACGGCACAGGCCACTTGTATACCTTGTTTGAGGACAACGCCATTCCATTGAAGAACATCAACTTTAGATCCTTGGGAAATGGGGAACGCTTGAAATTGTTGCGCGAGTGCGCGCGGGGCATTGGCTTGCTTCACCGACAGAGCGTGGCGCACAATGACTTGAAACTCAAGAACATATTGTACACGCAGGACCAGCCCAACGATCCATTGATCTTCATGGATGTAGCCAAGAGCACGAGGAGCCGTCGCGAATTGAGTCACCAAGCCTCGCTGTATGACTTGCTTGCGTTCATCGGAGACGCCCATCATGAGGAAATGATTCGAAGGCCCGAGGAACTGGATGCATTCATCCACCATTACCTCGTGCACCGGGAACCTGAAAGGTACGTACAAAAAACGAAAACCGAGCAGGAGGAATACCGACGGGGGGTCAAAGTGCTTCTTTCGGGAAAGATATCCGAACACGAAAGCGACGTCGTCATACAAAACGCCGCCGGACTGTTCAAACTGCCCCGGCTGCCACGGAGGAAAATGAGTGACGCCTCAAAGAAGCCTCCTGTTCCCGACGTCCCCGTGACCGAAGGAACATTCAAAAAATTGACGCGCGAGAGGAAAAAGCGGAACGGAAGCAGTTAGATACAGTGAACCACGAAATCGTGGTTTACTGTCTAGCAAACCCCGCCTATTCGTCGTGAAATTTGCGGGGTTTGCTATAAAACGAGTTTGCTTGCTTTCTTGCGAAGTGAAAAAATCAGCCCAACGTCATTTCGACGTTGACTGAAGAAGGGATTTTGATGCGCATGATTTCTCTTAGGACGCGGTCGTTGGCGTCCACTTCAATCAAGCGCTTGTGGACGCGCAACTCCCATTTTTCGTACGTGTCCGTTCCGTCGCCGCACGGGGTTTTCCGCGTGGAAATGCGGAGCCTCTTGGTCGGTAACGGAACGGGTCCCTTCATGGGAAGTCCCGCCTTGCTGGAAATGTCCTTGATGCTGACGCAGACTTCGTCTAGCTCCTTGACGTCCTTGCTTTCCAGCTTGATGCGCGCCTTCGTCATGAAAAAAAACCCTTTGAAAAAATAAAATGTAAATGGGGAGTATCCCCTAGAGTGCCGTCAACCGCTTTTAAGCCTTGCGCGGCGTGACTTCCAAAATCACGCCGGCGGCCACCGTCTGGCCCATGTCGCGCATGGCAAACCGGCCCAACGCCGGAAAGTCCTGGTATTTCTCCGCGACAACAGGACGGGTCGGCTTGATCTTGACGATCGCCACGTCACCGGTCTTCAAAAAGTCGGGGTTGGCTTGCGCCGTCTGGCCCGTCTTGGGGTCCTTCTTTTCCAAAATTTCCGTGATCGTGCACGCCAACTGGGCGGTGTGCAAGTGGAAGACGGGCGTGTAGTTTTTGCCGATGGCGGTGGGGTGGTTCAGCACAACGATTTGGGCCTTGAATTCCTCGGCCACCGTCGGCGGCTTGGCGGGGTCGCCGACCACGCTTCCCCGCTTGATGGCTTTCTTGTCCACGTTTTTAAGCGCAAAGCCGACGTTGTCACCGGGTACAGCCTCAGCGAGTTGCTGGTGGTGCATTTCAATGCTCTTGACTTCGCCCGCCACGCCTTCCGGCATGATGATGATGGCTTGGCCCGGCTTCATGACGCCGGCTTCCACGCGGCCCACCGGAACCGTTCCCTGGCCCGTGATGGTGAAGACTTCCTGGATGGGCAAGCGCAGCGGCTTGTCCAACGGCTTTTTGGGTTCAATGAGGTTGTCAAAGGCCTCCACGAGGCAGGGGCCGTTGTACCACGGCGTCTTGGCGGATTTCTTGGCGATGTTGTCGCCCATGTACGCCGACGTGGGGATGAACGAGATTTTGTCCACGGGGTAACCCATGGGCTTGATTTTGGCCGTCAGCGCGTCCACGGTTTCCTTGTATTTGGCTTGGTCGTAGTTCACGGAATCCATCTTGTTGATGGCGACGATGAACTGTCCCACGCCCAACACTTTCAACAAAAAGGCGTGCTCGATGGTCTGCGCCTGCACGCCTTCTTTTGCGCTACAAACCAAAACGGCGGCGTCGGCCTGCGACGCGCCGGTAATCATGTTCTTGACGAAGTCTTTGTGGCCGGGCGCGTCAATGATGGTGAAGTAATACTTCTGCGTGTTGAAGTCCTTGTGCGCAATGTCGATGGTCACGCCGCGCTCGCGTTCCTCTTTCAGGGAGTCCATGGCGAACGCGAATTCAAACGTTTGTTTGCCGACTTTGGCCGCCTCTTCCTTGAGCTTGCGCAAGTCGTTTTCGCTTAACGCGCCGGTGTCGTAAAGCACGCGGCCGACCAGCGTGGATTTGCCGTGGTCGACGTGACCCGCAAAAATCAAGTTCAAGTGTGGTTTCGCAGCCATTCTTCATTCCTCCATTTAAACAAATTGTTTCCAACCGCGGAATTAAGCGCCTGAAAAGCGGTTCAAATCCACGCAAAAGCAGCCATGGTAAGCCTGTCAGCTGACGTATCTAAAGTGGTGTTTCAACCTCTTTTAAAGGTTTTCCTAGGCGGACGCGCCCCTTCGCCGAAAACGCCTCCGGCGCGGCGTGACTTGCACGTGAACGTCTCCGCGGCGCTCGGACACACGCGTGGGCGTGGAAACCAGGCACGACAAGAGCGTGTGGAGGCCCAGGTCGCGTTGACGGTTTTTAAGCGACGCGGTGTCCCTCCAGCTTCGGAGGGCCTGCTCTAAGGCCGGGGCCGATTCGGAGGGGACTTGGACGCGCAAGACCAGAGAGTGCACTCCGGTGAAATGGCGGGCGTACCGGGTCAACGCCTTCCAGAAGCCGTCGAAGTGGCGTCCCATCAACGAGGACAACTCGTTTTCTTCCGTGGTGCGGTACGTCGACGCGTGCACGTGCGCTTCTAGGCCGGACGCGGCCAACAGTTCCTTCAGCCTCAACGCGTTTGAAAGAAAATCGGTTCTCGCCTCCTTGAAAGACGCTCCCTTCAAGAGGGATAGCCCGTGCAAGTACAAGTAAGTCTGACCGCTTTCTTCAGTGAGTACCACGCCGCGGTCCCGCAAGTTGCGGCGCAAGTCGTTGTTCAACTGAAAGGGGCCACCGGCTTCCTGGATGGCCAAGTGATGCTTGGAAAGAAGCGCCAGCGTGCCGCCGCGCGCTGGATTGCTGGAATTGGGGGATCGGAACAAGCCGAGGTCTGAAAGTTTGCCGCGGATGGAGGAAGCAAGATGGTCCATACGGAAAGACAACGGCGAAACTTCGTTTAAAGCCTTCGCAAACGCGGGCTTAAGTAGGTGCAGGGCGTCATGGAAATTCGTTGGGAAAAGCAGGCCATGGAAAAAATCGCGGATTGGTTCAAAAAAGAGGTCCTCGGCGAAACGCCAAAAAAGCCTGCACTTGAGCCGACGGTGTTCGCCATGGCGCGCCAAAAGAGGCTATCCATGGAAGAAGCCCTGTTCAGGGCCAACCAAATGGGGTACACGCTTTTTTCCAACAAGCACGTCGACGAATTGTTGGAGGACTTGTGGCAGTACCCGCCCAAACGCGACAAACCCCGGCACGTGTTGAGTTCGGACACGGCCACGCAGGATCCCCTCAAGAACGTGTTTCCGGTGTGGACCGGAACGCTGGTGGCGTACGTCAAGCCCGGAAAATCGTTCGTGGAAGCCAACAAGAAAGAAGGCGGACGCTTCGTGGCCTTCAAAGACCCGGAGACCGGCACGACGTACAAGTTCCCTGTGCCTGAAGCATTCCGCAACGAACGAAATGCCGTACTCGTGTTGGAACACGGCTTTGACGAACAAGGAAAACCTTTTTTCGCAATGGCTTCCGGCCGCGGCAACACCGTCTACGTCGCGGTATCCGACGAAACGAACGTCAAGTGCGTCTACGATTTTCCGTCCCTGGGTTTGGACAACCCTGGAAAAAATGTTCCGCCGGAAAACCGCTGGTTTTTGCCGGACGCGCGCTTCGGCATTCCCCAAGGCCAACGCGTTGACTTGGAAGACGACGACGCCCGCGAGTTGTTCCGCAGCGAAAGCGGCATCCACCTCATTGCGCGCGACCGAGGAGAAAAAGCGCGGGACGTCATGTGCAGTTTTGGGCCGTCTTGGGAACTGGGAGTCATTGCCTCGGAAGTGAGAACCCGCGGGTTTTAAGCGGCAAAGGCGTTGCACAGGACGAATTGAAAAAAAGAAACCGAAAAGGAAAAAACCCTTTTCAGTCCACGAAGTCTCTGGCCGTCGGCGGCGTCTCCGGCTCGCCCTTGCGCTTCCTGATTTCCGTGATGACTTGGTTTTGAAGCGACTTGGGCAACTGCTCGTAGCCCGCGTACTCGTAGTACCACGCGGCCCGGCCTTGGGAGGCGCCCCGGATTTCGGAGGCGAAGCCGAACATGGCTGAAACAGGCACTTTCGAGTCGATCTGCATGGCTTCTCCCTCTTGAGTCATGTTCAACACTTGGCCTCGGCGGCCTTGAATCAAGTTGATGATGCCGCTCATGTAATCGGTCGGAGTACTGACGAAGAGCTTCTGCTTGGGTTCCTGTAGGACGCAGCCGGCGTGCAGCATGGAGGCGTAAATCGGCCGGCGGATGGCGGGAATGATTTGCGCGGGTCCGCGGTGGGCGGGGTCGACGTGGATGTTGGCGTCCGTCAACAATACCTTGACGCCGACGCAATTTTCCTTGGCCAGCGGGCCGCTTTTCATGGCTTGCTCGAAGGCTTCCACCACGAGTTCGCGGATGTCCTGGAGGTACTGGACGCCTTTGGTGGCGTCGATGAAAATGTTTTCGCCGGAGATCTTCAGCACCTTTTTGGCTTCGTCGCGGGGAAGGCCGGCTTCGATGAGGCGGTCCGCCAAGTCCTTTCCTTTCATGGAGGCGGTGATCTTGCCTTCCACGAAGGCCTCCTGGACGCTTTTCTCCAGGGGCTGTACGTACAACTTGAACTTGTTGTGCTTGTTGGGCGATTTTCCTTCCAGTTCCGGCCCTTCGCTGACAATCGTCTCGTGGTACACGACGATGGGCGGCGAGGTGGTGATGTCGACGCCCCGCTCGTTTTTGATCTTGTACTCGATGATTTCCAAATGCAATTCGCCCATGCCGGACATGAGGTGCTCGCCGGTCTCGTGGTTGATTTCCACCCGAAGGGTGGGATCCTCTTTACCGATTTTGCGCAACACGTCGACGAGTTTGGCCAAGTCTCGGGGGTTCTTGGCTTCGATGCTCTTGGTGACCACCGGCTCAGAATGGTGCTTGATTTGCTCGAATGCCGTCATCTCGCCTTCGGAAAGGGTTTCACCGGCGTATTGCTCCTTGAGGCCGACCAGGGCCACGATGTTTCCGGGCATGGCTTCATTGACCAGCACGCGGTCGGGACCCATGTAGATGGCGACGCCCTGGATTTTTTCCGACTTGAACTGGGAGGCCAAATACAGTTCCGAGCCTTTCTTGAGCTTGCCGGAGTAGATGCGGCCCACGGCGACGTCGCCGGCGTGCGGGTCCACTTGGATGGCGGTAATCATGAACGTGGCTGGGCCCTGCGGGTCACACGTCAGCATGGCTTTGCCGTGAACGCTTTCTTTGTCGCCGTGCCAGATGACGGGAATGCGGTATTTTTGCGCTTGGTCAGGGGAGGGAAGATGTTCCACGACCATGCCCAAAATGACTTCGTCCAAGGGCGCCTTGGTTTGGAGTTCCTTGTGGTTTTCGGCGACGCACAAGTCGTACATGTCTTTAAAGCTGATGCCGAATTTCTTCATGGTGCCCGCGGAGAGGGCCCACTTGTGAAAACCGGAGCCGAACGCCACGTTTCCTTTCTGGACTTCAATCATCCAGTCCTTCTTGAATTCCTCGGGGCCGTACTGTTCGATGAGCTTGTTGACGCCCATCATGACTTTCAAAAACTTGTCTTGCATGCCTTTGGCATCCAGCTTGAGTTCGTTCATGAGGCGGTCAATCTTGTTGATGAACAAAACGGGCCGCACTTTTTCTTTCAGCGCTTGGCGCAGTACCGTCTCGGTTTGCGGCATGATGCCTTCCACGGAGTCGACAACGACCACCGCTCCGTCCACGGCCCGCATGGCGCGCGTGACGTGGCCGCCGAAATCCACGTGGCCCGGGGTGTCGATGAGGTTGATCAAGTATTCCTGGCCGTCGACGTGGGTGAACCCCAGGGAAATGTTGGCGGCCTTAATCGTGATGCCGCGGGCTTGTTCCTGGGGATCAAAATCCAGCACGCGCTGCTCGCCAGCCAATTCCTTGGAAATCAGTCCTGCCCGCGCAACCAACGAATCGCTTAAAGTCGTCTTGCCGTGGTCCACGTGCGCCACGATGCCCATGTTGCGGATGTTCTTGGGGTTGCTCATGAGACGGGCGACTTCTTCCACGACGACTTCTTTCCGAGCCATATATACCCATCAACCCTTCTTAGGCATCACGGCCCAAGCCAAAAAGTACGCCAGGATGCCGGGCACGATGCCGGTAAACAACGTCACGATAACCCAGACCAGCCGGACGACGGTGGGATCTGCATTCAAGTATTCGGCCAGGCCACCGCACACTCCAAGAAACGTCTTGTCCGTGGAGGAGAGGTGAAGGCGTTTCTTAGGCATGGCTTGACTACCTGGCACTGCGCGCCATGCGCTCGATTTCGTTTTTGCGCTTGACGGAGTAGCTGTCGGGGTTGTTCTGCGAAGCCAGAATGATTTCGTTGGTCAACGCGTCGCTCAACGTGTCTTTTTTGTCAAACGAAGCCAAGACCGCGGCAATGGCCAAATTGTGCAGAGCCAAATCCAGGCGGCGTTGCGCGGAAATGTCGACAGCCACTTGGTAGGCCACGCCGCCGAAGCGCACGCGGGTGATGTCTTCCCGGGGCGCGACGTTTTCCAATGCGTCCACCAAGACTTGGATGGGGTTCTTGCCGGTTTTCTTGGCGATGGCGTCAAACGCGGTTTCAATGGCCTTGATGACCTTGGTTTTCTTGCCTTGGAGTTTTCCGTGCGTGCGGATAATCTTGCCGGAAATCTTTTCGCCGGTTCCGCCGCGCATGAGCTTGTTGGCCAAGCGTTCGACGATGTTGACTTGCGCCTTGGCGAACGGCTGGTTGGCGTGCCTTGCAAACGTATGCGGCAAAACCACGGGCTTGAGGCTCAAATAGCGCTGCATGCTTCGGTCTTTCACCGTCACGCCGTCGTACGCGTATTTTCCGAACAATTTCAATTCCATGAACGTCTACCTCTTCGGCTTCTCCTTTCGGCCAGTACGCAGTTCTTCCAGCGACACGCCGTTGACCGACACGACGCGGAAACGCACGCCGGGAATCGAACCCATTTGGCCGCGCTGGCTTCCCCCAAGTCCTTCGATGACGACTTCGTCGTGCTCGTCAATCTTGGTGATGGCCTTGTCGCGGGGCACGTGCGCCGAGACTTTCCGGCCGTTTTTGGCGAGCTGCACGCGAACGCACTTGACGATGCCGGAGTGAGGCTGTTTCTGTTCCTTGCCTTCCTTTTTGATGACCAAGCCCCTGGCTTGGGGCGCGCCTTCCAACGGGTCGTAGCGGTCCTTGATGCCGTACGCGCGCCGCTTCCACGCTTTTTCAAGCCGTCGGTGGCGTTTGCGGTCTTTCTTGAGTTTTCTTGAAGCGAATTCTCCTCGAGCCATATATGTTCACACCAGTTTTACGTCGTCGACGTCAAAGTACCGCTTCAACAGCAGGCGGGCGCGCTTGATGCGCTCACCGCTTCGGCCAATGGCCAACCCCCGCTGCGAAGCGTCCACTTTCACGATGACTTTTTTTCCTTGTTCCTTCACATCCACTTGCCGAATTTCCGCGGGGCGGAAGCAGTTTCTCGCAAACCCCTCCAGGGTTTCGGACTGTTCCACCACGTCCACGGATTTTCCCACGAAGCGCTCCAAGCGAAGCCGGTTGGACCCCTGCTTGCCCAACACTTTTCCGGCGCTGCCGGACGGAACGACGAAAACCAAAGCGGATTCGGCTTGGAACACGTCCAAAGCCCTCACACCGGTCTTGTCCTCCAACAGGTTCAGCAACTGGAAGTCGGCTGTCGAAAGCGTGCGCATTGCGTTAACCCTCTGGAGATTCCACGTTCAAAATGTCGGAATCCCCTTCCTCAATCACGCTCAACACGCTCACGGGGAACGGTTTGCCGCACACCGTGCCCAATTTGACGCTGGTGCCGGGAAACCGCACCACGCGGATTTCCGACAGCTTGCAGTACTCTTTGACGTCGTCCGCTACCGTTTCCGGGCAGTTTTCCGCCAACACCAACAGCTTCGCGTCGCCGTTGAGCGCATGCTTGATGCTTTTTTGGCTGCCGAGGGTAACCTTTCCGGAGTCCACGGCCAAGCGAATGGATCGATCGATGTCCATAATTGAAATCACGTGAATGATGGTTCTCTATCCAGCGTTGAACCGGATCCTTCTCCCCATCGGTTTGCATCGGAATGCAAAAGAAGCGTTAACTTGAATGGCAAAAACGGTTTTTAAAGCTTGGCCTCGCGGTAGCAAGCCAGTGCCTCTTCCTCGGAAAGATACCGTTGGCCTTTTTGGAACATTTCGGTTTGCTCCTGGAGAATTTTCAATCGGACCAAGTGAATTTCGATTTTTTTGTTCATACGTCAGAACCTCAGGCCCGCCTTTTTGAGTTCGGCTTCCGCTTGTGTGGCGTCTTTAAACACGATGCCGTGGATGCCCAGCTTTTTCGCGGCTTCCACGTTGGCCGGCGCGTCATCCAAGAAGTACAAGTCGTGGGAGCGCACGTGGAGTTTTCTCAACGCGATCTTGAACAAAGCTTCGTCGGGTTTCTTGGCGCCTTCTTTTCCGGAGACGATGACCACGTCAAACAACTGGCTCAACCCGAATTTTCGGTCAAAAGCCCCGAAAGCCAGGGCGTTGTTGTTCGTCAACAAGGCCACTTTGTGGCCGACTTTGAGGCGCTCGACCAAGTCGCGGGTTCCCTCCATTTCCACAAGTTCCTCGGTGTAAAAGTCGCCTTTCGTCACCACCCCTCCCATGTCAAAGGCCACGGCTTTCCTGAAGAAAAAGCGCTTGATGGGAAAAAACGTCAGTCTTGCCAAGAGGTAGGCCACCACCAAAAGGACGGCGAGTTCTTCGGGGGCGTTGGCAAACGAGTACAGAAGCGCGAAAAACAAGAGAGTGAAGAACGTGTGCCAGGGGTTGATGCGCATGGAAATTCAAAGGGGAAAGGCGGATAAAAAGGGTTCCTGGTCCACGAGTGCGAAACGCATCACGGGATTTTCGTCAGGGTGACTTGCGCGAAGTTCGTGGGACCCAAGCCGCTGAGTATCAACGCCAAATCGATTTTAAGGTCGTTTTTTTGGTAGGAGCCGTGTTCGAAAAGGACCGCCGAATCCAGGAGCCGGCCTCCTTGATCATGAATCAGGAAAGTAGCCGTAGAGTTGGTTTGGTTCAAGTAAATGGAGGACAAGGTGACTTCGTAGCCGTTGGGGGCCGTCACGGTTTGGCCTGCGGCCATGGCTTCCAAGAATAGGGGCGTGGGAACCGGGCTGGCTGAAGGGGTCAACGTTGGCTTGGCGTACATGGACAACGCCGCATTTTGGTCGCTGATGCGAAGCACTCCAACACGGGTGCTGGAAAAGTCTTGGGTTTGGCCGGAAAGCAAGTGAACGGACGTGGGGCTTTGGGGGCGAGAACCGGTGGGGTATTCCAAGAGGGAAACGGAGCGCTGGGTCACGCCGTCAACGGTCAAGACGTTGATCAACACCAGTTCGACGGTCACGCCGTGGTCAAGTTCCACGCGGTCGCCGGACTTCAACACGACTTCGGAAACCGGCAACGCCAAGCGGAGGGCCGCGGGAGTCGCAGACGCGCCAAGTGATGCGGGAGGCGACGGGGAGATCGCCAGAGGCGTTGTGACTCGGATAGGAGGTGCGGCGGTTGGAGAAGGCGTAAAGGGCTCTAAAATGGCGGGCGTTGTTGCCGAAGGCACGGCGGGCGTTGAAGTGGGACTGGGTACAGGCGTTGGGGAATGCAAGGGGCTTGCCGCGAGTGAATTGGGGGCGGACGCGGTCTTTGGAGTGTCGAGGGGTTCGGGGCGGAGCACGTTTTCCAGGCACCCGGAAAAGAACAGCGAAACGGCCAGAATGGCCAGAATGAACAGTAAGGCGTGACGCATGATGGGTTTGTTTGAAAAAACCGGTTTTTATTGGCGCGCCTCCTAATGGTGGACGCGCCATGGCCCCCGTGATTTCCGCGAACCAAATCGGTTTTTCCTTCCGGGACCAAAGCGTTCTCCGCGATTTTTCCTTGGACGTCGAGCAAAACGAGATTCTGGGACTGCTTGGGCCGTCGGGTTGCGGCAAGTCCACGTTCTTGAACTTGTGTACGGGGCTTCGCTCCATGCAATCCGGGGAATTGTCCATCCTGGGAAAGCCGCCGAACCGCGGGAGGCTTGACATCGGGTTTGCCACGCAGTACGACTCGTTTTACGAGGAGTTGACCGTGCGCGAGAACGTGGACTACTTCGGCAAGCTCATGGGACTTAGCGGAGCTGACATCGCGGACCAGGACGAAATCATCGGAAAAGCCGTGGGGTTGACCGGATTTGAAAACCATTACGCCAAACAATTGTCCGGAGGCCAAAAAAGGCGGTTGAATTTGTGGCTCGCGCTTTTGGCGCAACCGCCGATTTTGTTGGTCGACGAGCCGACGGTGGGCTTGGACCCCACCACCCGCCAAAGCATTTGGGACTTGATCAAGGCGTTACAGCGGACGAAAACGACGGTGGTGTTCACCACGCATTACATGTTCGAGGCCGAGAGTTTGTGCGACCGCGTGGCGATTTTGCACGAGGGCCAAGTCAAGGCCTTGGGATCCGTCCAAGCGCTCCGCCAACAATTCGTGCCGGATGAGTTGATTCGCGTGACCACCAAGCCGGGCGACCCGTTGGTGTTGAAAACCCTGGCCACTCGGTTAAAGCAAAGCCAACTGGTTTCCTCGGTGGTGCAGGACCCAAAGGGGCTCCTGATTTCGGCGAAAGAGCCGAGAAAAGTCATTGCCGCCGTGTACGCGTTCTTGAAGACCACCAAGGAAAGCGTCGAGTTCTTGGACGTGCAGGAGCCGTCGTTTAACGACGTCTTCTTTTTGGTGACGCAGAAAACCCAGGAGCAGATGAAGGAGAAGAAAAATGGTTAACTTTTGGCACGTCATGAAAAAGGAGTTGACGCTGTTTTACCGAAGGAAAAGCACGACGGCGTTGTTGCTGGTTTCGCCGCTTTTCATCATCTTGTTCTTGGGGGTTTTATTCGGGGGAGGCGATGCGGCCAACCGCTCCCTTCCCGTAGCGGTATGCAACCACGACCAAGGCGTGGTGGGCAAAGCCTACGCCCAGGCGCTCTCCTCGTACACCCTGCTTAACGTGGTGGACTACGCGCCGGCGTACCCCAACCCATCGGATTGCAGAAACTTTTTGCAGTCCAACATCCGGCGCGGGTCGTTCGGCATGGGCATGGTGTTCCCGCTTGACTTCACGGAGAAAATCGCGCAAGGCCAAAGCCAGTCCCTGGAATTCTTTTTGGACAACTCCAACGCGGGACTCGTCGGCTTCCAAAGCCAGTACGTGCAGGCGGTGACCAGCGAGGCCTCCACGTTGGCCGCGTCGCAGTTCGTGGGCCGCGTCTTGGAGAAGATTAGGGACGCGGACAAAAAGTTGGAAGCCATTGAAAAAGAGTTGGGGCCCGTGCGGAATTCCATGGCGGACTCGCGCCAGACCATGGCGGAAGTCCGCGCGGAACTAAACCAACTGCCGGACGTGGGCTCGCTTCAAGACGCGTCCAATGCGTTGACCAGCGCCGAAGTAGCATTGGATGGCGTGGCCGCCTCCGCGTTGACAGCGCAACAATTATTCCAAGCACTTTCAGCCAACGGGTCGTCAACGGAAGCCCAGCAAGGCATCGCCTTGACGCAGCAAATGCGCAATTCCGTGCTTGGCCTCAAACCCCAGATGGCCCAGGCCAAAAACCAGTTGACCGCCACCACCCAGGAATTGGGCGCGTATTCCTCCTTCAAGCAGAATGCGTTGAACACCGTGGACCAAGTCGTCTCCGACATTGACGGCGTCATCGTGAAGTTGGATGACGCGCAAACGCAGATCCAGGAGGCGCGCCGCGAAGCCCAGTTTTTCTCTTCCAAGGACGCCTCCGACGTCGTCAACCCCATCCGCCTGAACACCGTGAACGTGTTTGACTACGCTCAGTACCGTCAACTGGATTTCGTCATTTACGGCATTCTGGCGCTCATCGTCATCTTGACCAGCATGCTTTTGTCGGCGCTCAACTTCGTGCGCGAACGCAATTCCGGCGCGTTTGTGCGCGTGGCGCTCACCCCCATCGGCGGATTCTCGCAAGCGTTTGGAAAGTTGTTGGCCACGCTTCTGGTTGTAGCCGTGCAGACGGGCGTGGTCTTGTCCGTGGCGTTCTTCGCATTCGGCGTCAAGTTCCAGAACCTGGCGCTGGTGTTCGCGTTTGCGTTGTTGTTGGCTTCGGCGTTCGTCGCCGTGGGACTCGTGATTGGCTCGTTGACGCGGTCGGAAAATTCCGCGATTCTGACCGTCGTGGCCCTCGTCATTCCGCTGACGTTCGTCTCCGGATTGGTGATTCCCTACGAGTTGATGCCGTCCGTGCTCCAGCAAACCACGTCTCTATTGCCCATCACGTTCGGCATCAACGCCATGAAGTACGTGTCCTTGTACGGCGTGCTTCCCAACGTAAGTTCACTTCTTTCCGGCGGCGGGTTCGTGGAACTCTCGGCATCCATGCTGTGGCTGGAAAGCATTTTGCTGTTCTTCGTCGCCGCCTTGGTGCTTGGGAAAGCCAAACCGGTCGTGCGTTAAAATCAGTCAACGATAATGCATGCCGGGCATTGGCCGCCGCAGTCGATTCCTTGTTCGCCGAAATCCTTTTTGCCGTCGCGGCAGTGGTTGCCAATGAACTTCCACGCCGGGTTGTAGTGTTCCGATAGTACGTGGCCGCGGTAGGCTTGCGTGTCCGGGCAAACGGATTGACTGCACGCCGGATAATCGGGGTCAAACCCGCAGGATTCTATGGTGGGCAGGTAATCGGCTTCGGGTTGGCCGCAGGCCGGCAACCGGTCTTCGGCCGCGTAAATGCGCGTGGTTTTCGGGTCCGTGACTTTGGTTTTCAGGGCGGCCATGAACTGCCAGCCCCACTCGTTGGTGATGAAGTTGACCAGCGGTTCGGAGCCGAAATCCATGTTCTTGGTGATGGAGGAATAACCGGCGCCGCCGATGGAGTCCGGGCCCAGAGAATCCAGGGCCAACGTCCAGGCGGACCCGGCTTGGACTTGGCCGAATGAATAGTCTTCGTCGTAAATGACGAATTCAAAGTCCGTGTCGGGTTTCACGTGCGGCGAAAGAAGGTTGCGCACGTTCCAGGGGCCTGGATAGTAGCGGCACTCCATGACTTTCGTCAATTCAAGCTCCGAGTCAAGGTGAATGATCTCCGTTTCCACGTTGAGCGCGCCGTGGGTTTGCGTGCGGACGAAGTTCGAGAAATTCTGGACCTGGTTTTGGATTCGCGAAAATTCCGCGGCGTCAATTTCTGACGACCCGCATTGTTTGACGGCGGTGGAAAGCGACGCGGCTTGCGTGGGCGTGGCCAGGCGCAGGTTGGCGTTGTTTTCGACGCGGAGGCTGCCGAACGTGCAGCAGTTGCCGCTGGTGCATGCGTCGCCGACCAAGCAGGTTTGCGCGCGGTCGAAAACGAAGAACTTGGCTTTCGTCACGGACGCGGGGAAAGGCGAAGGAGTGGGCGACGGCGTGGGGGAGGGAACCACGTTGGTGTCGTGCACGTTGAACGAGGCTTTGGCGTAGGGCCCGCCTTCAAAATCGGGTTCAAAGCGGAGGTAGTCTAATTGTACGTTCTTGGTTACGTCGATGTACTTGTTATCCGGCTCAATCGTGGTTTGAGCAAACAGAGTTGAGCCTTGAACCGGGCCTTCACGCAGGTCAAAATGCGCGGTGCCGTCGGCTTCCAGTTCCGTCAGTACCGCGTGGACGGGTTGGATGTTGGATTGGAGGACGGCGAGTTGCTGGCCTTCTTTCAGGAAAACGCCTTGAAGACGTTCATCCACCGCGTAGTCGATTTGAACGTGATACAAGTCGTACAAGGCGATTTGGCTATCGCGGGGCGAGACGAATCCAGGCTGGCGCAAGACGCCGCGGTATGCAATGCCGCCTGGGCCCGAAGCGGCGTTGAAGCGTGGCTGGTCGGAGTCACCGTTGCCCACGTCGATTTCAAAGAATCCGTCCGGCGAAGCGGCAAACGTCGCATCGGGAAGAACGATGACGAAGTCCTGTAAGTCGGCGGGTTGGTTGGATTCGATGGCGTTGGCGTTGAAGTCCCAGAGCACGTCTTGGGGTGCGTCGGCAAAACGGTAGCGGACGTGGTTTTTCGTGACGCGGCGACTGGATTGTACTTGGGCGTCGGGATGGACGAACACGTTGTAAAACGAACTTCCTGGGTCCTGATAGAGAATGGTTCCTTGCGCGATGCCTCCCGTTTTTCGGGAGTCCGTGACGTAGTACAGCGTGTCCACGCGGAGGTCGTTGGCTTCGTCCACGACGAACGGCTTTTGGTCCGGGCGCGTCAGAGAAGATTGGATGCGGACGAAAGACAAGGATACGTCAGGTTGGACGGCGTCGTCTTGCTGGATGTTGAACGCTTGCTTGCCTGTGGAAAAATCCAGGCGGTCGGTGGTTGGAGTCGGGTAGGACGTGCAGACGGGAGCAAGTTGGCAGCCGTTCACGTCGCGCTCGCCGTTGGGGTACGTCAGTTCCGCGTTGATGCAGTCGGGAACGGCGATGACGGGGCAGGCCGCGCAGACCGGAGAGACGGGGCAATTGTTTTGGTCGGTTTCGCCGTTGGGGTACGTCAGGAAACCGTTGATGCAGTCCGGCATGGCGATGGGCGGGCACGTGGGAGCCGGGCTTGGACTGGGGGAAACGATAGGGGGAATCGACACAACGGGACTTGGGGTTGGAGGCGGTTGGATGGTGGTGCAGCCCATCAACAAAAGCGGGACGAATAAGATGAATAGGAGTTTGATGTTCACAAAACCGCATCTCGCATTGGAATCATGGATTGGACCGATTAAAGCAATGGATTTAATGGGTTAAATACTCACACAAACGTCGGGCGTTGGACATGAATCGGGGGCAAAGCCGAGTCGCTGGGCTTTGAAAAGAGGGTTACGTAAATGGGGATCAAAACGCTTGGGTTTCCGGAAGGCGTCATGCGGGTGGCGTTGGTGCGCCACCATAGTCTGGAGGAAGCCGAGCGGTTCAAGGATACGCGGCCGCTGGATGTAAACGGGTTTCCCAGCGGGAGCGTGATTGGTTTTCCGAATCCGCATGCGTCACTGGAAGGCCAAAACGTGGTGTTGCTGGAGTTAAGTTTGGCGTTGCCTGCCGAAATCCGAAGTGCCGCTGCCGAAGTGAGGGAAAAGTTTTTCCGGGAACGCTTTGGGCCGATGTTGGCGGTAAACATCAACCACATGCTTTGGGAACATCGAGAGGATCGACGGGGGCATTTGACGCGGTTCCAAAAAGAGGTGGCCGTTCACACGCCGGATTTGGTGTTCGTTGACGTGGTGAAGCGGCCCGCCATGAAGTTGGAGCAAGACCAGCGTGAAGCGCGGGGACGGAAGCGGGGGGTTTGGGTGCAGGCGTCCAGCGCCTTTTTGTCGGTTTTGCCGTGGCTGAAGATTTCAAGGAAAGACGTCGGTTCAGGCAAGGGTTTTTCGCCGGGGCGGAGGCGTTTCCTGAAAACGCTGTTGGCGTCCAGTACATTGTTGGCCGCGGGTACGACTCTTGGGTCGTTTTTCAAGCACGAGGGCGTTGTGCGTAGTGCCATGGCGGATCATTTGACGGTAGACGGCGAGATTTCGGGGGTAAGAGAGGTGGAGCGCCGCCTGCTTTCCGATTTTTCGTCGGTGGGGGCCGCCATTGATTTGCGCAATGCCGTGGTGGCGGAGAAGACGCGGGCGCTCATGAAGCAGTTCGCGGAGGCCGGGCGACGCGTGAACGGCAGCATTTACTTCGCTCCCTACCACGCCGGATTGGTCGAGCACTTGCAGGAACCCACGCTTCGCCGGCAGACGTTGGAATCCTACCACCGTTCATTGGGGGATCTGATAGACCCGGAGTTGTCGGAGAACATCGTGTACTTGCGATACAACACGGAAACGGGTTGGTACGAGCCGCAAGTCGTCAAATTGCTGGGAACAATTTCCAAGTAAGCGTACAAAAAAAAGTTGGAAAGGCGGGGGGTTTACTTGAGGTACTCGCTTTCCATGACGAGTCGGACTTTGCCGGTGCCGCAGGGGATGATTTGGCCAGCGATGATGTTTTCGATGATGCCGTGCAAGTCGTCGTCTTCGCCGTACAAACAGGCGTTGACGAGGTGCTTGCCGGTTTCCTCGAAAGCGGCGCGCGCCAGGACCGAGGATTTGTGTCCGGCGAGGCCATGGCGGCCCACACTTTGAATGGCGCCTTCGGCCGTCATGGCGTCGGCAATCAGCATGATGTGGCGGGCATCCACGGCGAGGCCTTGGGCTTCCAAGACTTTGTTGACTTCAAAGATGATGGCGTTGCGTCCGGCTTCAATGCCCAGGGTTTTCGCGATTTCCTGGATGTCGTTGGTGGTGGTGTGCTCGGTGTCGACTTCTTCCACTTCAAAGACTTTTTCGAGGTTGGAGCCTTCCGTGGCCAACGTCAAGATCTTCTTGTCGCCTTCCTCTTTCTCGACGATGATGACGCGCTTGATGCCTGGAATGCCTTTCAGGTGGACGTCGCGGAGCTTGGTGGTCATTTTGCGGATGTTTTTCAGCGAGTCGTTCTTCGGTTTGATGTAGATTTCGTTGCCGTCTTTGTCCGGCTCGTACTCGCCCGCGATTTCCTTGACTTTGCTTAACACGTCCGGTTCCCGGATGTTCTTTTCCCTCAACAGCGAGCGGTTCAAGGTGATGGTGACGGCTTTGCGGGTGAAGTTCTCTTCGATGGAGGCGACTTTGTCCAAGGTGACTTCCTCGATGGAGGCGGCCACGTCTTTGGCTTTCTCCCAGTCCTTGTTGTACGGAGATTTCAAGTAGATTTCCATGACGGGTTTCTTGGGCGTCTTTCGGGCGTCGACCAATTCGACCATGCGGGTAAAGCCCAGTTGCGCCAAGGAGGCCACGCCGGCGTAGTGGAAGGTGCGCAACGTCATTTGGGTGCCGGGCTCGCCAATGCTTTGCGCGGCGACCACGCCAACGGGTTCGCCGTAGGAAATGGTTTTGCGGTCCATGGGGTCCAAGGCGTCGTCGCCGTACGTGAATTGGACGACGCGGTGCGAGGAGTCGCGGACGGACAGGTCTTTCTGGACGATGAGGTCTTGAAGGGCGTTGATCAGCCGGCGCTGCATGTACCCCGTCTTGGCGGGGTTGACGCCTTTGTCGACCACCGAGTCCCGGCCGCCGGCGGCGTGGAAGAAGTATTCGGTGGGGGAAAGTCCTTGCTTGTAGCTGGACCGCACAAAGCCTCGGGCGTCATCATTGAGGTCCCCGCGGCGGAAGTGCGGCAGGATGCGGCGTCGGAATCCGGAGGTCATGCGCTTCCCGCGAACGGCTTGCTGGCCGACCAGAGCCGACATCTGTACGACGTTGATGGGCTTGTTCTTGACCCCGGCTTGCGCCATCAAAATGGCGGGGTTGTGCTGGAATTGGGATAGGGGCGCTTGGACGGTCGAGGACTTGATGTGTTTGCGGACGATTTTCCAGCAGTCGTGGCGGACTTTTTCCACGAGTTCCATGACTTGTTCTTCCAGGGTTTCCTTGAGCGTCTTGCCCGGCAAGCGCTTGAGGCGGTTGGAGCGGTATTGCTGGAGCAAAACGCGCACTTGTTTTCGGGCCTCTTTGTACAAGTCGATGACTTGCGTCTTGGCTTCAGCGGGCAAGTAGTAATCGTCCAAGGAAAGCGACAGGCCGTAGCGGGTGGCCAAATGCACGGTGAGTTTGGAGACGGCGTCGATGTATTTGCGGCCGGCCTCGCCGCCGTGTTCGCGGGCGATCAAGGACACCAAGTCGTCGCTGATCTTGGCGTCGACGACTCCTCGAGCGATTTTGCCGTTGGTGATCTTTACGCAACTGGGGTTCTCGCATTCGCCTTCCACTTTTCTGAACTTGCAGCGTTTGGCGTGGAAGAACGCGGACAGGTTTTCCGGCAAGAGTTTGGACAAGATTTCCTGGCCGGAGACTTTGGACTTGGAGAACTCGCCGTCGACGCCCGCCACGCTGATGAGCCAGGACGCGTCGGCGCGGTCGAAAACCAATTCGGGTTGCGTCAGGATGTACAAGCCGGTGACTTGGTCAAGATCCGGAGAAATGATGGGGTCGCCGTTGCGCGGGGAGAGCAGTTGGTCTTCGACTTTCATCAAGAGTTCGGCTTCGCTTTGCGCCTCCTCGTTTTGGGGCACGTGCACGTTCATTTCGTCGCCGTCAAAGTCGGCGTTGTAGGGGCGGCAGTCCGCGACGTTGAACCGGAAGGTCTTGCCAGGCAGGACTTTGACGGAGTGGCACATCATGGACACGCGGTGAAGCGAGGGTTGGCGGTTGAAGATGACCAAGTCGCCGTCCATGAGCTGGCGTTCGACGACGTAGCCGGCGGACAACTCTTCGAGGACTTCGTTGAGGTTGGCGACCGTGATTTTTTTGCGTTTTCCGTCGGGGCGGATGACGTAATTGATTTTTTCGGGATGAACGCGGATGAGTTGGCGGAGGTTTTCGGCGTTCCATTCCGTGACGGAGACCGGCAGCGTCAGTTCGCGGGCGATTTCCTCAGGCACTCCCAGTTCGTTGATGCCCAGCGTCGGGTCCGGCGAGACGACGGTGCGGGCGGAGAAGTTGACGCGTTTGCCGGACAAGTTGTAGCGGAAGCGGCCTTCTTTTCCTTTCAAGCGCTGGAACAACGTCTTGAGTTGCCGGCCGGACCGGTGGCGGGCAGGGGGAATGCCGGCGATTTCATTGTCAAAGTAGGTGGACACGTGGTATTGCAGAAGTTCCCAGAGGTCCTCGATGATCAGTTGCGGTGCGCCGGCTTCCACGTTTTCTTCCAGGCGTTGGTTGATGCGGATGATGTCGACGAGTTTGTGCGTCAAGTCGTCTTCCGAGCGTTCGCCGGTCTCCAGGGTGATGGAGGGCCGGACCGTCACGGGCGGCACGATCAAAACAGTTAAAACCATCCATTCGGGCCGGACCTTGACGCCTAAAACGGCGAGGTCCTCGTCTTGGATGCGTTCGAGCCGTTCGCGGACTTCGTTGGGCAACAGTTTTCGGTCTTCCTCGAAAAAGGCCGTGGGCTTGACGAACTTGATGGGGCGCTGTTTTTCGCCGCAGTGGGGGCATTCCGAGGCTTTCTTGACTTTGGACAAGGAATTGGCCGGATGCATGAGGCGCCCGCATTTGCGGCAGCACGCTTTTAAAAACTGGTAGACGGCTTTGGCAAATCCCGCGTGGGCCACGGGTCGAACCAATTCGATGTGCCCGAAATGGCCGGTGCAGTCGCGCATCCGGCCTCCGCAGGTCTTGCACTTCAAGCCCGGGTCGATGACGCCGAGGCGCTGGTCGGCCAAGCCGCCGGAAATGGGGTAGCCGTCCTCGTCGTACGTGTCCGGAACGGTGATCTTGATGGAGCTCAGGGACCGAATCTGTTCTGGAGAAAACAACGTGAAATGCAGTCCGCCGATTACTTTCATTTTCATGCCCTCTCCTTGAGTTTCATTTGCGGGAAAATCCCGATGGCCTTCATTTCATCCAGCAGCAGCTTGAACGCGTAACTCATTTCGACTTCCGTGGTCTCCGACGACTCGCAGAGCGGGCAATACCGCTTGTTCTTGATTTTGTCGTACACCGCCAGACAACCGCATTTGGTGCAGACCAATTGGACGGTTTTGTCGGACGAGTCAATCATGCGTTCTTTCAGAAGCGATGCGGCGCCGAATCCGATGAAGCAGTCGCGCTCCATTTCTCCAAGGCGCAGCCCTCCTTCGCGGGCGCGGCCTTCGGTGGGCTGGTGCGTGAGCATTTGCACGGGGCCGCGGGAACGGGCGTGCATTTTGAGGGAGACCAAGTGGTGCAGGCGCTGGTAGTAGATGACGCCCATGAAGATTTTGGCGTAGATGCGCTTGCCGCTTTTGCCGTCGTACAACACTTCGCGGCCGGAGTAGTGAAAGCCGGCGTTGCGAAGCGCGTTTTCGAAGTCTTCCTGCGTGTTTCCAGAGAAAGCGGTGCCGTCCTTGGTTTGTCCATCCAACGCCGAGGACTTGCCTGCCAGCATTTCCAACAAATGCCCTGCCGTCATGCGGCCGGGGATGGCGTGGGGGTTGATGATCAAGTCGGGAACCACGCCGTCGCGGGTGTACGGCATGTCCTCCTGGGGCACCATGAGGGACACGACGCCTTTCTGGCCGAAACGGCTGGCAAACTTGTCGCCGATTTCGGGAATCATGGTGCGGCGCAACCGAATCTTGATGAACTTGTTGCCGGCCGTGGATTCCGACAACATGACGGAGTCGACGATGCCTTTCTCGTTGGAGCGGACGGTGATGGAGGACTCGCGGCGTTTTTCGGTTTCCACGTCCAACGCCGAGATTTCCTTCAAGAAGCGGGGGGGCGAGGTTTTTCCCACCAGGACGGCGTTGCCTTCCACCGGGGTTTCCGGAGGAACGATGCCGTCGGCATCCAAGTGCATGTAGGCTTCTTCACCCAGATATCCTTGCACGAATTCCTCGGGGCGGCCCATCTTGTCGCGCTGTCCGCCCGGGTATCGGCGTTCTTCGGCGTTGTAGGTTCTAAAGAAGGTGCTGCGGCCCATGGAGCGCTCCACCGCGTTCTTGTTGAGGACCACGGCGTCGTTCATGTTGAAGCCTTCGTAGGACAAAACGGCGACGACGAAGTTCTGGCCGGAAGAGCGTTTCTGGTTTTCCAACGCCTTGTACACGCGCGTCTGCACCAGGGGTTGTTGGGGGTAGTGCAACACGTGGGCCAGGGTGTCGGTGCGCAGGTTGAAGTTGGAAGCATACAGGCCCAGGGATTGCTTGGTGTGCTGGGCGGCCATCAACACACGGGGCGCCATGTTGTATTCGGGAAACGGAACTTGGCTGGAAGCGTAGCCCAGGATCATGGACGGGTCGATTTCCAGGTGCGTGTGCTCGGGCTTGAGGTCCTCTTTGTACAAGGCCACGTAGGCGTTTTCCTCTTCCTCGGCGTCCAAGTATTCAATGATGCCTTCGTTTACCAAGTCGTTCCAGGTAAGTTCCTTTTTCTCCAGTTTCTCGAGGTGTTCGTTGGTCAACAGGGGGGAACCGGATTTGGCGACCAAAAGCGGCCGGCGGGCGCGGCCGGAATCCGTGTTGATGAAGACTTCGTCCGTCCGCTTGTAGTACGCGACATTCATTTGGGCGCTGACTTCGCCGGCGCGGCGCTTTTTGCGGAGTTCCTCGGCCAGCTTGTCGCCGTTGTCGTGAAAGCCGGCAAAACGCCCGTTCAGAAAAACGCTGCACTTCATACGCGCATGGTCAACCCCATTTTCTTCAGCGTGGCTTCAACGGCTTGTTCTTTAATTCCGGTGGTGACTTCGCAGTACAGCGCGAGGTTTTTGACCAGGCCGCAGTTGGGGCCTTCCGGCGTCTCGTTGGGATCCAGGCGCCCCCAGTGCGTGCCGTTCAGGTCGCGGGCCTTGTAGTGCGGGTGTTTTTTGGCCAAAGGCGACGTGACGCGCTTTAAGAATGAAGCGGCGGAAATGAAGTTGTAGCGGTCCATGGGTTGGGACACGCCGGTGTGGCCTCCCACCCAGTTGCCGGTGGCCATGGCGTACTTGATGCGGTCGGTTAACGCGTCGGGACGGACCAAGGCGAACATGCTCATCCGACGTCCTCGGACGTTGGCGCGCTCGATTTGGTAGGCGACGTCCTTGACGAGAAATCCGAAGGCGTAGCGGAAGAGTTCCTCCATGAGTTTGCCGGCGATCTTGAGGCGTTTGTTGGCGTAGTGGTCCTTGTCTTCCACCGCGCGTTTCTTGTGCGCAACCAAAATCACGCGTTCCGACATGCGGGACAAGAAGTACGCCTTGCTGAGGCGGTCTTTTTGCGTCACGCCGATGTGCGGCAACAAGTAGCGGTCCAACAACAATTCGGCGCGTTTGAGCTGGTAGTCGACGGGTTGGCCGGGCGCCGCGCGTTTGCCGATGGTCTCCAGGGCGTCTTTCTTGTTTTTGACGGGGTTGAGTTCGAAATTCAAAAGCAAATCGTTGTGGACTTCCTTTTCTTTTCCGAAAGCGGAGACGACTTTCTCCTCGGAGTCCAAGCCCAAGGCGTACAACACCAAGATGAGTTCCAGGGACTTGTTGTAGGAAGGCAACGTCACGGTGAGCTTGCCTTCGCGGGAGCGGTCCACGGTACAGCGTCCGCGGAAACCCGTGCGGGTGGAAAAAATCTTGCCTTGCACGACTTCCTTGTCTTTTTCGCGGGAGACCATGATGCGGTTGGGCGCCAAGTCTTCCAGCGTCATCAAACTTTTTTCGGTGCCGTTGATGATGAAGTACCCGCCCGAGTCCTTGGCGTCCTCGCCGGCCAACTCCAATTCCGAGTGGTTTTTGCCGTGCAGGTAGCACAACTTGCTTTTCAGCATGACGGGCAATTCGCCGATGAACACGTCTTCCGGACGCTTTTCAACGCCGTTGACGACCTGCGTCATTTCCAAAAACAAGGGCGCCGTGTAGGACAAGTCGCGCATGCGGGCCTCCATGGGAAGCAGGGGGCGACGGGAACCGTCGGCTTCGGTGACCATGGGTTTTTCGGCGCGAATCTTGCCGAGTTTGATGAGGTAGCCTTCCACTTGGGGCTCGATTTGCCCTTGGGCTTCCACGATTTCCTGCATTTTTTCTTCAAGAAAGCGGTTGTAGGAGTCCAAGTTCTGCTGGACCAGGCTTTTCTGGCGCAGGTAGCTTTCCGTGAGTTCGAGGTACACCATTTACCCTAGATCACCAAACGGTAATAGTCCTCGGGTTTTCCGGTGACCCAGCTTTTGCGCGTGAACTTCACCACGTCGCCTTCCTGCACGCTTAAACCGGACACGCCGGGGTCTGAAGAAAGGACGCGGGGCAGTTGTTGGGCCGTGATGCGGAATTGGTCACAGAGTTTCTTGACGTCATCAACGGATGCCTTCTGGGCTTTAGGCACTAAAAAGTTGTTGACCGTTTTGATTGTATCCGTACCCATCCCACCGCTAAAATTCGCCAAGGCGACCACTAAACCAAGAAGGTTCCGACCGGATTACTCCTTATAGCACAAAACCCTTTTAAAGGTATCGCCTCGGAGGGGGCTTGTCCTTGAACCATCAGAACCGAAGCCCACTACCCGACAAAAGAGGCTAATCCAATTGAACGGCAAGAACGTAGATGAGACCGTCGATGAATGGAAACTTTTTTTCCGAGTGGGCCTAGGATTTAGAGGTACAGCACGTCGTCCCAGTCGTGCCGGTACAAGGGCTGTTGCAGGCGTTTTTGGTCGATGGCGTGCCCAATCATGCCAATGCTTCGCCCCAAAGCAAAAAAGGCATTCAGGACCCCAATGTCCACCAGCTGTCTTTTTTCCTCGCCGGAAAACTCGGGGCAGGAATCGAAAAGGTCCAGAAACAAGGCGGCAATGCAGCCGTCCACGTTGAGAATCAGGTTGCCTTTCTTCTGGGTGGTCAGTTTCTCGACGTCCAAGGCGAATTGCAGGTGCTGGGTGGACGGGAAATGCTTTTGGGCGTAGGCCTTGAGCGCGGCCACGCGGGCGTCGGGGTTTTGGATGGATTTGACGCGGTGGCCAATGCCGGGAATCAAGACGTTCTTGGCTTTCATTTCATCCACGAACGCCTTGGGCGCCTGTCCTTGAGAGACGGCCGCTTGCCAGTAGCGGGCCGCATCGTCAATGGCGCCTCCAAAACGGGGGCCGATGGTCAACAAACCCGAAGCCAGGCACGAAACCAAGTCCTTGCCGGCGCGCGAGGCGACGATGGCGTTGTGCGCCCCGGAAACAGCGGGCCCGTGGTCGGCCGTGATTTTGAGCGTCATTTCCATAAACTCAGTGGCCCAGGCGGGAAGCTTCTTTTTGAACCACAACAAAGCGATGACGTCCCCCAGGCTGGCTTTTCTTTCCAGAAGGGAAGTCAGGGTCTCGCCGTGGTACAGCACGTCTTCGCCGCGGTCATCCGAGATGCTGGACACGATGGAGGCGGGCCGGCGGACTCGGTTTTTCTTTACCGCCACGGAAAAGTCTTCCGGAATGACGGGGGGGTTTTGCGTTTCCGCGGGAATTTTTCCCACGTGCTTCTCGAATACTTTTTGGATGAGTTCACCGAAGTCGTCGTAGCTTTTCGGAACGAAGACCCCCGCTTTTTTTAGGGCCTCGTTTTTTTCTTGCGCACTTTCCTTCTTGGAACCGCTCTTGGCGCCCGCATGGCCGAATTGGACTTCGGTGGCAAAAAGCGCCGCGCAGGTGCCGGTGACCCAGGCCACCACCGGCTTTTTGATCTTCTTTTTCGCCACCGCGTCGGCGATGTCGTACTCGTCGGTTCCCCCCAATTCACCCAAGACGACGATGAGCTTGATTTTGGGATCCTTCTCGAACCGTTGCACGTGGTCGTAAAGCGTGGTGCCGGGGAAGCGGTCGCCGCCGATGGCGATGCCTTCGCAGACGCCGTCGGTGTGGTGGGAAAGCAGGTTGAACAATTCGTTGGACATGCCGCCGGACTTGGAAACGAATCCCACGGAGCCGGAGCGGTAGAGTTTCGCGTCGATCATGGCGTCCACGGCACCGCCGGTGTTGCCAATCTTGAAGCAACCCGCCGTCAGGCCGCCGACGGTGGCCGGGCCGATGAAGGGCTTGGAAAGTTTTTTGGCTTTCGCCGCAAGCCTCCGGGTGTCGCGCTCAGGCATGCCTTCGGCAATCACGGCCACGGACAAAACTTGCGGCAAATCCAAGGCATCCCACGTGGTGTCAAACGCGGAGCGGAACGAAGCAAAGTTGATGAACACCGAGGCAACGGGATGTTTTTGAAAGGCTTCTTTCGTGGACGCGTACACAGGAACCAAGACTTGCTTGGAACCGAAAAAGACGGCCAGCATCCGAGTGTCCGAAGGGTTGACCACGGCGGCCACCGACGGGGTTTTCCGGCCGCACATGAAGTCGAAATCCAGCATGCGTTGGACGACTTGGGCTTGCATGCCGAAGATGATGGCCTGCGTGTTTTCGTCGAAAAGAGTCATAAACTTTTTCACTTCAGCTCCTCAAGCGCCATGGGAACGATCTTCGTGCATGCAAGCCCCGGGGCAAACCTACGGTTTTCCCCTGGCGCTTGCTCCGCCTCGCCCCTTTCCCTAAACTCATGTAAACGCATTCATTTCAGCTCCTCAAGCGCCATGGGAACGATCTTCGTCATATGCGTTTCCGGGCCAAAGACTTGGATGGACAAACCCGTTTTCTCGCCCAGTTGCCGCATGTGTTCCAAGCCTTGCTGGTAGTTGGGACCCCCGCGGCGAACGTATATTTTCACGCCTTTTTTCTTGAGCGCCGGCGCAAATTCGCTCAGCGCCTGGATGATGCCTTTGAAGGTCTTGGCCACGTCGGTGAAGTTGGCGATGCCGCCGCCAATCAAAAGAATCTGCCCGTTTCCTTTGACCAACAATTCCAGCACGGTTTTGGTGTAAAGGTAGGTTTCTTCGTCGTTGGGATTGCCGGAATACTCTCCGTAGTTGGCCAGCTCTTTTTGGAAGCCCAAGTCGACGATGGTGTCGGCGTACACCACGGACGCTCCGCCGCCGGCGACCAGCGTCCAGATTTTTCCCTTCGGGTTCAAGACGGTCAGCTTCAATGACGCACCGGTTTTCTCGTCCAACGACTTGATGTAGGCTTCCTCCTTGGACAACGTCCGGCCAAAAGGCGCCGGGAACTCGACGTTCCACTTGCCTTTGAAGGCCGCCGTGTCGTCCAGCCGCGCCACGGCATCCAGCAGCACCGGCTTTCCGTCCACCATGCAAAAAGGGTTCAACTCCAAAAACGAAAAGTCGTTCTCGGCAAAGACGCGGTAGAGTTTCTTGAGAAACGCGTGGACCGCGTCGCGCTCCGGCATCTTGGGCAAGCCAAAGGACACCGAATCCAAGTCGTCAAGGACTCCGACTTTGAATGGTTGGATGCGGTCCCAGTTTTCCTCCACGTCCACGCCGCCTTTCAAGGAGAAAAAAACCACGTCGTGGTCTTTCTCGGTCTGGATGGCGGCGTAGTACTCGGCTTGATGCGGGACAAACGGCTCGATCAAGAAGTGCGTCAAGGGGCCTTTCACGCCGTTTAATTCAACGACCCGGTTCATGTTTTTCCGCACGAATTGCTCGACGCCCTTCAAATCGGCGTTCAACAAAACCAAGCCGTGCTTGCCTCGTTGGCCAAAGCATTGGTCGGGCTTGACCACCAGCTTTTCCTTCAACAGCCACGGGTGGTCTTTGGAAAGCGTCTTCCAGTCCGTTTGCCCGTCCACCAAGACGCCGTGCCATTTCGCCACGCCGGCGTGGACCAAAATGTTTTTGGCGTCGATTTCACGGATTGCGCGTTGAGCCATACGATCAATCCATGTTCCGGATGATGGCGTCCCCGAATTCCGAGCACCGAACTTCTTGGGCGCCTTCCATCTGCCGGGAAAGATCGTAGGTAACGATTTTCTGGTCGATGGTTTTCTGGAACGCGTTTTCCACCAAGTCGGCGGCTGTTTTCCAGTCCATGTAGCGCAGCATCATGACGGCGGACAACAACAGCGAACCGGGGTTGACTTTGTCCTGGCCCGCGTACTTCGGAGCGGTTCCGTGCGTGGCTTCAAACAACGCGACGCCGGTCTGGTAGTTGATGTTGGCGCCCGGCGCGATGCCCAGGCCCCCGGTTTGCGCCGCGGCGGCGTCCGACAAGTAGTCGCCGTTGAGGTTCATGGTCGCCAACACCTGGTATTCATCGGGGCGGAGCAAAAGTTGTTGGAACATGGAGTCAGCAATGCGGTCGTTGACGATGATTTTTCCTTCCGCGGACGCGCCTTTGGCGACTTCCTCTTCCGTAACCGTGTTGGAAAACTCCTTGGCGGCCTCGTAGCCCCACTTCCGGAATCCGCCTTCGGTGAACTTCATGATGTTGCCCTTGTGCACCAAAGTGACCTTGCTCAAGCCGTACTTCATGGCGTTGTGAATGGCCGCGCGAACGATGCGCTTGGAGCCGAATTCCGAGATGGGTTTGATGCCCACCGCCGAGTTGGGCCGGATTTTCTTTCCCATGGAGGCGACAAATTCAATGAGCTTGTTGGCTTCGGCACTGCCGGCATCCCACTCGATGCCAGCGTACACGTCTTCCGTGTTCTCGCGGAAGATTTTGACGTTCAACTTCTCCGGTTGCTTCATGGGGTTGGGAATGCCGGGATACCACTTGACGGGCCGCACGCACGCGTACAAGTCCAGCACCTGGCGAAGCGTTACGTTCAGGCTCCGGAACCCGCCGCCAACCGGCGTGGTCAGGGGACCCTTGATGGAGACGACGTACTCCTGGATGGCGTCAATGCTTTCCTGGGGCAACAGTTCATTGGTCTTGGCAATGGCTTTCTCGCCGGCCAGAATCGGCTTCCATTCAATTTTCTTCTTGCCGCCGGAAGCCTTGGCCACGGCCGCGTCAACGACGGTCGTCATGACCGGCGTAATGTCCACGCCCACGCCGTCGCCCTCAATGAGGGGAATGATGGGGTGGTCCGGAACGTTCAGAATGCCGTTGTTCACCGTTATTTTTTCAGCCATGCGTTCAATCCCACACTCCCTAACCGTTGCTTTGCTTTAACCGTGAACCGCCCGTCACGCCAGGCTGGCTTGGGGCGCGTTTGCCCGCGTCCAGTTCAGTGTGCCGCCCGCCAGGATGATGTGGCGCTGGCGCGGCGTCAAGTTGAGTTTCGCGGCGTATTTCTTCTTGCTTGACGAGTTGGCCAATTCCACGCTGGTGGACCCCAACTCTAGGGCCTCGCGCACGCCCTCCATGGACAACACGTGCCCTTGCTGGAGGTCGTCGTACGTGCTCCCGTCAATTTCAAGGGGAACGATGCCGAAGTTCACCAAATTGTCCTTGTGGATGCGGGCGAAGTTCTTGGCGAACACGGCCTTGACACCCAAGTACATCGGCGCCAGGGCCGCGTGCTCGCGGGAGGACCCCTGTCCGTAGTTTTCGCCGCCGACGATGAAACCGCCGTGGTTTTCCTTGGCGCGTTTGACGAAATCGGCGTCCACGTTGCAGAACACGAATTCGGAAATCGCGGGCACGTTGGAGCGCAAGGGAAGGATTTTGGCGCCGGCAGGCATGATGTGGTCCGTGGTGACGTTGTCGCCCGTCTTGATGAGCACCACGCCATCCAACGCATTGGTTACGGGCTCCTTGAGGGGCACGGGCTTGATGTTGGGGCCGCGCAAGACTTCCACGGAGTCGGGGTCGTCCGACGGCGCCAGAATCATGGAGTCGTCAATCACAATCTCGGTGGGCACGTGGATGGCGAGGTCCGGAAGGCTTCGGGGGTCCGTGACTTTGCCGGTGATGGCTGACGCGACGGCGACCTCCGGCGAACACAAGTACACTTTGTCGTTCTTGGTGCCGGAGCGTCCGGCGAAGTTGCGGTTGAATGTTCGCAGGGAAACCATGTCACTTCCAGGAGCTTGTCCCATGCCGATGCAGGGACCGCACGCGCTTTCCAGAACGCGGACGCCGGCGTTGATGAAATCCGCCAAAGCGCCGTTGCGCGCGATTTCCTGGAAGACCTGTTTGGAGCCCGGTGAGAGGGCCATGGAGACGTCGGAATGCACTTTCTTGCCCTTCAAATACGTCGCTACAGTCATGAGGTCCTTCAAAGAGGAATTCGTGCAGGAGCCGACGAGCACCTGCTGGACGGCCAAGCCTTCTACTTCCCGAACCGGAACAACGTTGTCCGGGCTTTGCGGCTTGGCGATAAGGGGCTCCAAGGTGTTCAAGTCGATTTCAAGATGCTCATCGTACGTCGCATCGGCGTCGGGGCCAACTTCCTGGTAGGCGTCTTCACGACCTTGGCGCTTGAGGAACTCCCGCGTTTTTTCGTCCGTCGGAAAAATCGAAGTGGTGGAACCCAGTTCCGCGCCCATGTTGGTGATGGTGGAGCGCTGGTACACGTCCAGCGACTTGACGCCTTCGCCGTAGTACTCGATGACTTTCCCCACGCCTCCCTTGACAGTCAGCCGTCGGAGTACCTCCAGGATGATGTCTTTGGCGGCCACGTGGCGTTGGAGCTTGCCTTTCAACTGGATGCCCAGGACTTTCGGCATTTTGGTGTAAAACGGTCCGCCGCCCATGGCTACAGCGACATCCAAGCCGCCGGCCCCAATGGCAAGCATCCCCATGCCGCCGCACGTGGGGGTATGCGAGTCGGAACCCAGCATGAATTTGCCAGGAACGGAAAAGCGCTCCAAGTGCACTTGGTGGCAGATGCCGTTTCCGGGGCGTGAAAAGTACACGCCGTACTTTTGGGCCACGCTTTGCAAGTACCGGTGGTCGTCGGCGTTCTCGAAACTCGTCTGAAGCATGTTGTGGTCGACGTAGGAAACGGCCACTTCGGTTTGGACGCGGGGCAGGCCCAGAGCTTCAAACTGCAAAAACGACATGGTGCCCGTGGCATCCTGGGTGAGGGTCTGGTCCACTTTGATGCCGATTTCCTCGCCCACCACCATTTGGCCGTCGACGAGGTGCTCGGAAATGATTTTGTGCGTCAAGTTCATGCCCACGAACATCCAACTCCAGAGAGTGCTTGACCACGAAAAGGAATAAAAACCAAGACCCAGCCGACGGACGACGAAGTGCCCACGAGGGATGCGTGGCGCCCAAAAATCAACGGGAGTACCACGATTCGTGGAGACGTTGATACAACCGGTCGTGCCGGCGGGGGCCGGTCACTTGAATGCCGACGTAGCCGTCGTGGTGATACGCCGACGTTTCATGGGGACCCGAAACCAGGGCCGCCTGATGGCGTTGAAAAACCACCTTGACGTCGTCGGCGGAAAATCCTCTCCGCAGCTTGCCGCAAAGGGTGACCCCGGATTTGGTCTCCGGCGTGGAGGTAGCAAAACCGTCCAGTTCCGACGTCCGGAAAAAACGGTTGTGGTCCGAGTTGATGGCGATTCGCGTTCCCTTGGAAAGCCGTTCCGGGGCAATGGTTTCCTCGAAAAGTGGCTTCAAATCGCGGAGCAGGGCTTCCATCGGCTACCATCCGTAGTATTCTGCCCTCGAGTACCCAAACGCCTTGAGCGCTGAGAACAGGTTCTTTTTCAGTAAACCGGGTTTCCTCGTCAACACGTCGACGGCGAACTTGGCTTTCGGCGAAAAACCCAAGTGGGCCAATTCAGGCGGCATCAAGCCACCCAACGCACTCAATTCCTCGTCGGAAAAATCGTAGAGGGCCATCTTGCCTTGAATGAGCTTGTTGTAATCGGGAAACTC
Organism: Microcaldota archaeon; assembly: GCA_016207165.1. Taxonomy (GTDB): domain Archaea; phylum Micrarchaeota; class Micrarchaeia; order Norongarragalinales; family Norongarragalinaceae; genus JACPGT01. Next base: position 133,004 of record JACQQD010000005.1, on the reverse strand, counting down.
GGCCTGCCACAAGGCGTCGTATTTTTTCAAGGCCGCCAGGGACACGTCGTTTTTCTCCAGCGCCTCTTGGGCCACTTGCGCGGCAAAGCGGCCCGACATGAGGCCCAAGTGCGTGCCCCCTTCAAAAAGTGGCGACGTAAAGCCGGCGGCATCCCCCACCAACATCAAGCCGTCAGCCACCGTGTTTTTCAAGGGACCCGAAGAGGGAATGAGTCCGCCAAAAGTCTTGACGACTTTCTTGTCCTGCCAGCCCATCTTGCGGACGAATTCGTCTAGAAAGGGTTTGGCTTTCGTGTTCTGGTTGGTCACCAGCCCCACGTTGGCGCGGCCGTCGTTCTTGGGAATCATCCACAAATAGCCGTGCGGCGCCAAGTCCGGCCAAATGTAGAAATCCAGGTACCCGTCCGTGGGAATGTCCAGCATTTCGTATTGCATGCCAATCACGCTTTGGAAGCGTTCATTGAGGCCCAACAGCCGCGACACGATTGCCGCCACGCCGGAAGCATCCACCAAAACGTGGGCTTGGTAAGACGTGTTGTCCGCGCACGCCACCGTCCACACGCCGCTGGCTTTGGAAAGGGAGACGACTTTCTTGGACAACTGCAGCTGGGCGCCATGGGATTGCGCCTGGGCCATGATCCACTGCTCAAAGAGGTGCTTGTCCAAGACGTAGCCGGGTTCCGACAACTTGGTTTGCGTGTCGCCTGGAAACAGGACGCGCACGCCTTGCACGTCCAAGGCGACTACCTCATCCGGCAAGCTCCACCCCATGCGGCGGATCGCCAGTTCGCTGAGGCACTCGCCGCAGTGCACCGGTTCGCCGATGGCCTTATGCTCTTCCAGCACCAGCGTCTTAAGCCCGTTTTTGGCGGCGTGGAACGCCGTGGAGCCGCCGGCTGGCCCCGCGCCAATGATCAGGACGTCGTAAACCGTCATGCACCAGAACTGCTGAAAAAACTCGTTTAATACCCCTTGCGTTTTCCACGGGGCCAAACCTATAAAACGTCGGGAACCGTTGAAAAACGCGTATGCCGGCCAGCGTCCTACAAGACATCCAACGCGTCCACGACCACTTGGCTGGCATTGGTTTTTCCTCCCAGTTCATGGGCAGCATGATCGAGTACCGGCTCCAAAAAAAACCGGGAGTCTCCATTTCGCTTCAAATCAAGGAACACCCCTACCGCAAGCCCCACGAACACGGAATGCTTTTGTACCGCGTGGTCAACTCCAGCTTCCTGCAATCCGACGCCGTCAAGGAAGAAGCCCAAGGCGTGGCGTGGGACATGGCGAAATCCGGATTTGTCTTGGAACAACCCCTGAAAGTGTCGGACCTCAAAGACGCCTTGACGGCAAAAACACTCAAGGAACTCCAACGCGTGTTTTCAGGCCACGACTCCACACGACAGGCCTTCAAAGCCATGTTGCGGGACGTGCACGTCTTTTTGACTCGGGGAAAACCCGGCGACGCCGGGGCCCTGTTGGCACCCAAAGCCGGAGGGAAAAAATAAATGCCGATTCCCTTGCACCAGCAGACGTTGGACGCATTGGAAGCCAAGGGCGTCAACTCCAAAATCATGTCGCCTTCGCTCATGGACGCCATCTTCAACTTTACGCCCGCCGACCACGTCAAAGCCGTCGGCATCTCCACGTCGTCTCGGCCCGAGTACGGCGGCAAGTCCTCGCACTCCAAGAAAATTCTTTCCGAAGTCATGGATAAGCTGGGCGCCTTGGGTGCCGAGACGAGTCTGATTGACGCCAAAACACTGAACATCTACGAGTGTGCTGGGTATTATTCGCGGGGACAAACCGAATGCATTTTTCCCTGCAAAACCTCCATTGCCCGCCAGGACGACGCCATGAAAAACGTGTACCGGGCGCTGTTGGAGAACGACGTCGTCATTTGGGCCACGCCGGTCCGGTGGGGCATGTATTCCGCGTTGTTCAAGAAAATCATCGAGCGGATGAACTGCATCGAGAACATGCAAAGCGTGTTCGGCGTGAACCTCATCCAGGACAAAGTCGCCGGATTCGTCGTCATCGGCCACGAGGACGGGGCGCAAAACACCGCCGGCCTGATGGCCATTACCATGTCCAACATGGGTTGGACCATCCCCAAGCACTGCATGTGTTACTACACGGGGCCCTCCGACGAACAAACCGAATTGGACGACGAACGCATCGCGGAAAACCAGGTCCACGAACTCGCGGAAAACCTTGCCGAATCCGCTTACCAGCTGGCCGTCAAGCTGACGGGCAAGAAAAAGAAGTTTACGGCCCCAACCAAAACCCCCTGACGCCGCGTGGGAAAAAAAACGGAAACAACCATTTGCCGGTTAGTCACAAAACCGAAAGAAAACGCAACCAATTACATTGCGCGCTTAATGGATAAAAGCATTGGGGCGAAAAACCGCGCAACAAAGAAAAACCCTGCGGGGCACGTTGCGTTCATGAAAGCGTTTGCCGCCAAAGCCCCAGGATTGGAAAACTGCGGCTACATGGATTTGCCCGAACCGAAGCCCCAAAACGGGGAAGTCCTCGTCAAACTGGACGCCTCGGCCCTGAACCACTTGGACTTGTGGATTGCCCGCGGACACCCCTCCTACAAAACCCAATACCCGCGCGTGCTGGGGTCCGACGGCGCCGGAATCCTGGAGGAAACCGGCGCGCGCGTCGCTTTGTTCTCGTCCACGTTCTGCGGAAAATGCGACGCGTGCCTTCGGGGATTGACCAGCTCCTGCGACGTGACGACCACGCTGGGCGCGCAACGCGACGGCACGCACGCCGAATACGTCAGCGTGCCGAAGCCAAACGCGGTTCCCACCACGCTGGACCCCCAAAAAGCGGGGAGCTTGTCCGTGGCCGCCGTCACCGCGTACCACATGCTCAAGCGCGCCGAGTTGAAAGCCGGACAAAGTGTGTTGGTTTGGGGCGCCGCCAGTTCCGTGGGCTCCTACGCCATCCAAATCGCAAAGCACCTGGAATGCAAAGTGATCACCACCGCGTCCACGGAAAAAAAAGGCCACGCGGAGAAACGCTTTGGCGTGCCCGTGATTGACTACAAAACCGAAGACGTATCCGAACGCGTGCGGGAATTAACTCAAGGACGAGGCGTGGACGTCGTGGTGGAATTGGTGGGCCCCGCGACGTGGAACGCGTCCATGCCGTCCGTGCGGAAGGGCGGCGCCATCGTGACATGCGGAGCGGTCTCCGGGCCGGACGTCGTGGTGCCCCTTCGCTGGCTGTACTCCAACCAAATCCGGTTCATCGGCTCCAAACAAGGAACCCTCGAGGAATTCAAGCAAGTCATCCGCTGGGCGGAAGAAGGCGCCATTGAACCGGTCATCGAGTCGACGTACCCGCTCTCCGAAGCGAAAAAAGCCTTCCAGCAATTGTCGGAAGGAAAGGGGTTCGGAAAAATCGTGCTGACGCGGTAGAATTAAAGGCCACCGGACGAGTAGAAACTAGACTTTCCTCAGCTGCACGCCGGCTTCCTGCAACATTTTTTTCGCGGTATCCGACACGCTGTATTCGGCTACGTACACGACTTCCCGAATTCCCGCATTGACGATCATTTTCGCGCACAATAGGCAAGGCGAAAACGTCGAGTAAATCGTGGACCCGGCAATGGACACGCCGTGGTACGAGCTTTGGACGATGGCGTTCTCCTCCGCGTGCGAGCACAAGCATTCCTCCAGGGAAGCGCCGGACGGCGAGAAGTTGTTGCAGCGCGGACAACCCCCTTCGTTGCAATTCCTCGTTCCCCGGGGGGTGCCGTTGTAGCCCGTGGAAATGATGCGCTTGTCCTTGACGATGACCGCGGCCACCTTGCGCTTGATGCAGTTGGACCTCGTGGACGCCATCTTTGCGATGCCCATGAAGTACTCGTCCCAAGATGGCCGGTCCACCGAAAACTCCTTGGAAAGATCGGCGAGCGTTCGGTCCACGGCGTCGTACAACGCCGAAAAGTCGGCGTTGTTTTCAATGGTGCGGTCGGCAAGCCCGATGCAAGCGGAAATGCTTTGGTGCTGTTCCGACGCGCTTTCCCGCTCTTTTTTTTCGATGCGCTCAAACGCGTCAAACGTCTTGGGGTCCGACTCGCGGCCGCGGGCCTTCATGCGCTCAAAGCGTACTTCCGGCAAAGCGGTGACGTACAACAAGAAAAAGTTCTTGTTTTTGTTCTTGAACGCCTTGACTTCGTGGGGGTTGCGAAACGAGTCAACGACAAAGTTCCTCTCGTGGGAGAGCTTGTCCATGGTTTTGCGGGCCAGAACGTCGGAACCCTGCGTCTCCCGCAACAGATTGCCTTTTTCAATGAGGGCCTCGCGCGTGATCTCCGCGCCTTCCGCCGCGAGTTCCTCGCGGATGACGTCGGACAAGGAGTAATAGTGGAATCCTTTTCGTTCCAAGTATTCGGCGACGGTCCCCTTACCCGCACAATTCTCTCCCGTCAACCCCAACACGATGGCCATAGGATTTTTGGGTGCCGATGAAAGCCTATAAACCCTTTCCAGACCACAAGGGGCCTCATGATCGTTGTCCACTACGGAGAACTGTTGCACCTAAGCCCCGGGGGCTCCGCCCCCTGGCGCTTAGTCCGCCTCACACCCGGTGAGAAGAAATGATCGTCGTCCACTACGGAGAACTGTTCACCAAGGGCCGAAACAGGCCCGTGTTCCAGCGGCAGCTGCAGCGCAACCTGGAGAACGCCACGGACGTCAAAGCCAAACTCGTCGAACACCGGTTCTTTCTGGATGCCGACGCGTCCGCGTTACCGAAAATCGAGAAAGTCTTTGGCGTGTCATGGTTTGCCGAGTGCCTCGACGCAAAGCGGAGTTTGTCCGGCATGGAAGACGCCGTGGCGCGCCTGGCCGAAAGCGCGGGCGGCCCCGTCAAAGTGGAAGTAAACCGCTCCGACAAGTCGTTTGAATTTCAGTCCCCGGAAATCGTGCGCCAACTCACGCGCCGCCTGGAAAAACGGGGCGTGGCGTTGGCTGTGAAAAACCCCAAAGCCGTGGTACACGTCGACGTGCTCAGAGACAAGGCGGTAGCGTACGGCGGAAAGCACGCGGGACTCGGGGGTTTGCCGGTGGGCGTCTCCGGAAAGGTGGTCACACTTTTAAGCGGTGGGTTTGACTCGCCGGTGGCCGCGTGGCTCATGGCCAAGCGCGGCATCAAGAACGTGTACGTGCACTTCCACCCGCACCGTGAAAACGTGGAGGAAAAGTCGCTCAAAATCCTCAACCTCGCCCGCCAGCTCAAGCCGTGGACGCTGGCCAACACCGTTTACCTGGTGCCGTACAACGAGTTCACCTTGGCGGCCTTGGATGTTCCGGAACGATTCGCTCTCCCCGTTTTCCGGCGGTTCATGGCACGCGTGGCCCAACAAATTGCGGTCCAAGAAAACGCGGAAGGCATTGCCACCGGCGAAAACCTCGCCCAAGTCTCGTCGCAGACGTTGTCAAACTTAGGGTCAATACAGGATGCCGTGAAATTACCCATGCTTCGGCCGTTGTTGACGTACGACAAAAAGGAAATCATCGGCATCGCGGAAAAAATCGGTACATACGATTTGTCGCGCCAGCCGTATCTGGATTGTTGCCAGAGCCTGGTCAGCCGGCATCCGGCCACGCGCACCGACGCGCGGCACTTGGAGAAACTGGAAGAACGGCTTCCCGACGGGTTGGTGGACCAGACGCTGAATCAAGCCCTGCGCGTCACGGCGTGAACCTCAAAATGCCTCGGCGGAGTCCACGGTCAAAAACATGACCGGCACCAGGACGCCCAAAACCGGAATCAGTGCCCACCCTCCGGCTCCGAACACCACGTCCGAAACGACGGCCAATAGCACCAGCACCGCCAAGGCTGGCGTCCATTCATCCACTTGTTTTCCTTCCCCCCGAAACGGAACGCACGCCAAAAATAAATACTTTTCTAAATAGAACAAAACCGTTGTTATTTTAACACATGGGGGTTTTTCTTTGCGCCCTCCACAAAGCAGTGCATGCCTTCGCATTACAAGCTGGTGGACGGCACCCTGGAAATCGACGGCATCCGCATGCACCAAACCAAAAACAAGTCGCCGCTAAAAGACGCCGAAGACAAAGTCAAGCGCTTGGGCGTTCACCCCGGAATGAAGGCACTAGACGTGTGCACGGGCCTGGGGTATTGCGCCATTGAAATGTCCAAAAAAGGTGCGCTCGTGACGACCATTGAAATCGATGCGGACGTGGTGGACATCTCGAAGAAAAACCCGGATTCCATGCGGCTTTTCAACAACGAAAACATCCAACGCTTTTTGGGGGATGCGGCCGAATTCGTCAAGACGTTGCCGGACGCGTCATTCCACGCCGTCTCGCATGACCCGCCCCGGCTTTCCTTGGCCGGAGAACTGTACGCCGAAGCGTTTTACCGGGAACTGTTCCGCGTGCTTAAGCGCAGGGGAAAACTGTTTCACTACGTGGGAAGCCCTGGAAAAAAAGGCGGGAAAAACGTGGCGCGCGGCGTCCAGGAACGCCTCTCGCACGCGGGGTTTCAAGGCATCCGCTGGGCCGATGACGTGCAGGGATTTGTCGCCGTCAAGCCTTAGTGGCCGCCACCCTGGTTGCCCAAAAAGAACAACCCGGCGGCGCCCAGGCCCAGCCACTCCAAGCCAGCGCCCCCAAGGGCGACGACGAGGACCAGACCCGCCAAAACGGCGGTCAGCATGCCTTCATTCATAGGTTTGACTCTTCAGCCTCTTGTGACTGAAACGGATGAACCCCCTTGGAGCGGCGCGCGTTAAAAAGAATTGCGCTTACAAGGGCAGCGGCGACATGGCCAGCGACAGCGGGAGCAAAAACGCCAACCCCATCCAGAAAAATGCGATACGCCTTGACCGGGAATCGAACCCGGGTCGCGGGCTCGACAAGCCCGAATGCTAACCGCTACACCATCAAGGCGCAAGAGAAATGCTTGTGGGGCAACCGTTTTTAATGGATTTGGGTGGGCCCGCAGAAAACCAGTCCACCAAATGCGCTTAAAAAGAGGAGTATCCTAACGGAAAAATACGGAATCTTGTTTTGACGGCGGTTTTCCGCTGCCATGCACCTCCCGTTAAGACCCGCTATGGCCGTTTATGTCAGCCGGAAATTGCTTTCCGGCTTGCTGGGGCTCTTCCGTCCCGCCAAACTCTCGCTGCGCCACTGGAAGCACGACGTGATCGCTGGCACCATTGTGACCGTGGTGGCGATTCCTCTTTGTCTGGCTCTCGCCGTGGCCTCCGGAGTGCCGCCGGCGTACGGTCTTTACACCGCCATCATTGGCGGAGCCATTGTCGCCGTGTTCGGCGGCACGGAATTGGGAGTCGCGGGACCGGCAGCGGCCATGACCGTGTTGTTGTATAGCGTGGCGGCAAAGTTCGGCGTCCAAGGACTGTTGATGGCCGGGTTTTTGGCAGGCATCCTGCAGATAGCCATGGGCATTTCCGGCATCGGCCGGGTGGTGAAATTCATTCCATACACTGTAGTGGTGGGATTCACGACCGGCATCGGCTTGCTGATCATTTTAGGACAACTGGGCAACTTGTCGGGAGTAGCTGTGAGCGCCGAGGGTGCCCTGGCGCAAATGGCTGCACTGATTTCCCACCTCAACCAAGCCAGTCTCGCGGCGTTGGCTTTGTCGGCGACGACCTTGGCCGTGCTTTGGGGAATTCCAAGGCTCACGCACAAAATTCCCGCTTCCTTTGTGGCGCTGGTGACCGCCACCGGGGTTTCCGTGATTTTTTCTTGGACGTGGCGCACATCGGCACCATTCCATCCAGTCTCCCGGGTTTTGCGGTGCCTGACTTTCCACTCTCGCAACTAAACGAACTTTTTCCTTCCGCATTGGCCATCGCATTGCTTGCCAGCATCGAAAGCCTAGTGTCCGCCGTGTCCTTGGATGGCATGACGGGCACCAAACACAACTCCAGCAAGGAGCTCGTTGGACAGGGAATGGCCAATGCCGTGGTGCCGTTTTTCAGCGGCATTGCGGCCACCGGCGTCATCGTGCGTTCGGCAACCAACGTTAAAAACGGCGCCAAAACGCGGCTCTCCGCGGTAGTGCATTCGGGGCTCTTGGTATTGGTGCTGTTGGCGTTAGCGCCGCTGGCCCAATTCATTCCCATGGCGGTTCTGGCCGGCATCTTGACGTTTACAGCCGTCCACCTCATGGACTTTGACGCGTTGAAGCACTTTTTGTCCGACAGCAAAAGCGACGTACTCGTCTTTCTGGCCACGGTGACGGCCACCGTGTTTCTGGAATTGACGACCGCCATCCTCATCGGATTCACGTTGGCGGGTCTGGTCTTCATCAAGAAAATGAGCGAGAACGTGGAAATCAAGTTGGTACCCGCGCCGGCACCGGCCGTCACAATCTCGACTCTGGCGCCGGACGTGTCCGGCATCGCGCGCACCTACCGCGTCAGCGGCCCCCTGTTCTTTGGTTCAGCGTACCGGCTGGAAAGAATCTCGGACGAAACGCCGAGGGAAACATGCAAGGTATTGGTGTTGGACTTGCTGGACGTGGACTACATGGACTCTTCCGCGGTTGCCATCTTGGATGGCATCGTGGAAAGCCGCAAGAAAGCCGGCGGCGACGTGTACTTGGCGGTGACCAACCCGCGGGTCAAGAACAAAATCTTGCACTCGGCCGCCATGGAATACTTGACCAAAGAGGATTTGGTGACGTCAGTAGAACAAGGCGTAACCAAAGCCATACAAAAATTCGGACCCAAAAGTCCATAAAAAGAGAAAGTCCCGCTGGCCAGATTTGAACTGGCAACACCCTGATTTCTTTCAGGAATCTGTCTCTAAAGACAGAGCAGGCTGTAACCGGAAAACGTACCTACAAAAACGGTCCGCAGTCCTACAGTCAGGTGCTCTGCCAGGTTGAGCTACAGCGGGATTGCGCAACCGCAATTTGCGCAAGCATTATAAGGGATTCCCCGTTTTATTAAGCCTTATGGACATCCGACTCAATTCAGCACTTTTAATATTGGTTTTCGCATCCGCCACCGCGTTCGGCTTAACCGCCGTGCAAGTTTCCGAGCACTACGTCAAGACCGGCGAAAGCAAGGTCATTGACGAAATCGGCGTTGGGGGCACGACGTACAGCGTGCTTAAAATCGACGGCACGCCGTCCGTGGTACTGAAACCCGCCGACGGCACATTCGAGCCAGTCAAAGAAAAAACGCAATTGAAGCCCATCCTGGACGCGTACGCGCAAAAGCTCTTTGACGACCAAGACTTCGCCCAGCACGCGGCCACCGCGTCCACCAATGAAGCCATCATCCGCGAAGTCCTCGGCGACTGCCGCATTGGAGCCGACACGTTTGTGGAAAGCATTACCCGCCGCACGATCCGCATCGGGAAAGCCAACATCGGCTTGTACTACCTGATTGAGCGATCCAATGGAGAGGAAGGCAAAAGCGACACGTACAAATCCGAATACCAAGCCATCCAGCAAATCAACAACTCGTTTCCCGCTTACGCGGCGGCTTACGACCAATTCGCGGAGAAAGCCGGCACGTTCAACGAAACCGTGGCGCAAGGCAACCGCGACGCCATCCTGGCATCCGTCGGCGTGCTGCGCGACAGCGCGGCCACGCTTAGCCGCGAGTACACGACGGTGTCTTCAGCGTACGCCACGTTGAACGCCAGCGGCGATTTCTCGTTCATCCTGAAAGCCACGTTCTACAAGTCCGGAACGCCGCACACGTGCGATTTTGTCGCGAACGCCAGCACCGCGCTTTCCGTAATCCAAAACACGTTCTCCAACAAGGCGTTGCGCTCCGCAGACCAACTCGTCGACGTCGTCTTCACGGAGACGGTCGCCCGCCTGGAAGGCGCGCAAAAAGGAGCGGCTGGAGCCCTTCGCGCGGAAAAAACCACGAAAATCGAGGCCCGCATCGCCAACCTCACCGCCGAGTACAGCGCTGGCGGCAGCGTGAACCTCACGGCAATCACCGCCAAGAAAGACGCCTTGAAACAGGAACTGCAAACCGTCCAGCAAAGCGGCGCGACGGAAAGCTTTGACGCCAAGTACGCGGAACTGGACGCATTGGTTTTGGCTTTCGAGTCCGCTTCCACGCAATTTCGGCTCGCCGTATCGGCCATCGCCGCCGCAGACGCCAACGTCACGGAAGCCCAGCGCAAATACGGGGAATCCGATGCCCGCGTCCAGGAAATGAAGAAAGAACTGGATGGACTCAACGCCAACCTCACGTCGTCCATATCCGTTTTGGGCACGTCGGGCGCCGCCGCTGGACAAGCCGGATTTGAAGCCGTTCAAACGCAAGCCTCGCAACTGGCCAACCGGGCGGGAACGCTTCCACCGAAAGGAAACGACGTGGACTTCGTCATCATCGGCGGCGTGCTCGTGCTGATTCTCGCGTTGGGCGGGACACTGTGGTACTTCAAGAAAATGAAGCCCAACGCGCCCCAGTGAAAAAGGCAAGTGCCCAAGAAGGGGCTTTTAAGAGCGAATCACCCAAAAAAAATATCCCGATTCTGTTTTTTGCTTAATCCGGGGGATTGGGGTAGCCTGGCATCCTACCAGCTTTGGGACCTTAAGCGAAGTGGTTGTCGTTTGACGTCAACCCATGGGCTAAGGCAGAAGAGCTGGTGTCCTGCGTTCGAATCGCAGATCCCCCACTTCATCGTTTTACTTGCTGGCTTTGCCGTTTAACGAGCCCTGGGCTGGACATGAAAAAGAAAGTCCTTGAAACCCCCGGGGGCGGGTTAGTAGCGGCCGTACGGCAGGATTTCGTCGATGAGGTCCACGTTGGAAAGCATGACTCGGCGGCAGCACACGCGTTCGACGCCCAAGTCGGTGAGGACTTTGGCCGCGTCTTCGGCTTGTCCCCCTTCCTCGTGGGACTTGGTGCGCTTCTTGAATTCGTCGTGCCACTCGCTCACGGGGTTGCCGCACGTAAAACAGCGTACTGGAATAAGCATTCACATCACCTGTATGACTTGGTAAACCGCGCGCGGGCTTTGGGGCCGCGGAACTTTTTGGGTTCCACTCGTCGGCTGTCTTCCACCAAGAGCGAGCGGTCTTCCTTCATCATTTTTTCCTTTAACGCGTCGCCTTCTTCTTGGACCAAGGCGTTGGCGATGGCGACTCGGGCGGCTTGGGCTTGTCCCATGACTCCCCCGCCCTGCACGTTGAGGAACACGTCGTACTTGGACGCGTCGACGTACCGCAACGGTTCCTGGATGACCAGGCGCACGTACGGCGAGGACAATGCGTTGAGGCCCGACCCGTTGAAATAGATGCGGCCGGTGCCCGGCGTGACTTTGGCGCGGGCCGTGGCTTCCTTTCGCTTGCCACGCACCACACCCGTTTTTTTGGCTTTCTTCTTCTTTTTAACAACCATAATCCGTATCACTTCGCGGCCGGAAGCGTGTGCGGGGTCCAACCCAGTTCCGCGCATACTTGGCCCAATTCAATGAAGCGGTCCGACAAATCCCGAGCCTGGTTTCCAAACGCTTGGCCGTTTTCGACTCCAGCGGGTTGGCCCATGTGCACGCGCAAGCGCTTGAGTGCCGTGGCTTGGCGGTACGCGCGCTTGGGCAGCATGCCGCGGATGATGCGGCGCAGCATCAAGTCCGGCCGGCGCGGCCACTTGGCGCCCAGTTCGGGGTTGGCCTTGTCCGTCATTGTCAGGCGCCGGCGGTAGACGTCGACGACTTCGCGGGGCTTGCCTGAAATCACGGCTTTTTCGGCGTTGACGATGACGACGTCTTCGTGCTCAAGGAGTTTTTTGGCGACGAAAGCGGATAACCGCCCCGCAATGGCACCTTTGGCGTCAATGACTAGCATATCAAATCACGATCTTGATGTGTTTCTCGTTGGCGTGGTCCTTCAAAAAGGCTTCCAACGGCACGGCCTGGCTTTGGCTTTGCTTGAGGCCCAAGAGCGCCGGCTTGGACGCGTCCACGTAGGCGACGGTGAGCGGGTGGCTTAATGAGCCCACGCCCAAGAGTTTTCCGGGCACGACGACGACGTCGCCTTTTTTCGTGAGCCGGCTGAGGCGGTACAAGTTGACGCTGGGCTCGCGACGGCTGGCGCCCGACAAAATTTCGCGCACGCGCTTCCAGACTGGACGCTGGACGCCGGCTTTGCGCAGGGCGTTCAGCAGCCTTTTTCGAGTCAAACTTTCTCGGCCTTTCATTTCAAGTCACCAAAAAGTGCAGGGGCTGGGATTTTCGCGGAGGCGGCGATCGTTGACAAACAGCAACCGCTTCGCTCGAGATTCGAACCCAGGCATCCACTAGGGAACAGGAACCTCAATCCTGCACGTTTGACCAAGCTCCGCCACCCCTGCACACACGCGTTCATGTAAATTCTTTTCCGTAATTCCTTCCGCGGCAACGACTTTGACCCGGCTTTTTTGGCCGGAGACCACGCGCACGCGGCATTTCGCCAGCGTCGAAAGCAGTTTTTCCGCTTCCGCGTTGGCTTTCCCGTCCATGGGCTTGGCGCGCACCCGCAACACCCATCCGCTTTCGCGCCACAAAAGCGCGGGCGTTTTGGCGTTGGGAATCACGCGCACCCTCATTTGACTAGCTCCACGACGCGATCCAATTGGGCCTCCACCACCCGCACGGCCCGGTACAATTGTTCCCGGGCGGCCACGTTGTTGAAGGTCTCCACATAAAAAACGGACTCGTTTTTCTTGACGTCCCCAGGCAATTTACCGGCAAAGGCGTGCCGGGAAGCACCGACTTCACCGGCCTTGCGCTCTTTTTCCTCATCCAAGTACTCCTGGACGGATGAAAAGCTCGCCAACGCCGACTGGAACTTGGCGTGCTTTTTTCCGGTGCCCACCACGGCAATGGCTTCAAATCGGAGACGCTGGCCCTTGCCCAGTTTCATGATGGGAACGTGCAGAAACGAGGGCTTGATGGCCTCGTCCTGGGAAATCAAGTCACCGCTGTACACGGTCTTGGGTTCCTCGACGGCCTCGGCGTCCAACGACAAGGACACCTGCGACGTCGACGAAGACTCTTCAAACGTCAACGGCACCAAGCCCAGGCGGGCGGCCACGTACTCGTTGAACATGGGCGACGTGTTTTCGTAGAACTGGACTTCCTCGATGGCGAACGCCGGCAACTCGGAGATAACCGCGCGCCGCAGTGCGTTAAGCAAGGACGTGGAGGCGCCGGAGACCAAAAACCAGGCTTTCCGCTCCTTTTCATCCAAGAGTTGAATGTTCACACGCGCCGACCTCGTTTTCCGCCCGGACGCTTCGTCGAATCCGTTGGAATGGGAGTCACGTCTTCAATCCGTCCCACGCGCAAGCCGCTGCGCGCCAAGGCGCGAATCGCCGCTTGGGCACCGGAACCCGGAGTCTTGGACCCGTGGCCGCCGGGGGCGCGCACACGGATGTGGATGCCGGACAAGCCCCGCTCCTTGGCCTTGTTGGCGACGAGAAACGCGGACTGCATGGCGGCGTACGGCGAGCCCTTCTCGCGCGAGCTTTTCACGACCATGCCTCCAGAGGCTTTCGCAATGGTTTCGGCTCCGCTTAAATCCGTGACAGTAATGATCGTGTCGTTCTTCGAGGAATACAGGTACGCAATGCCCCATTTTCCTTCCTTGGGCAAGACTTTTCTCGGCTGGTCGTCGCGGTGGTGGAATGGGCCGCGTCGGCGCGGCGGGCCGCTTGGCGTTCTCTGTTCGTCGTCTGCCATGATCAAGCCGCCTCCGCTTCGGGTTCAGCCGGCTCGGCTTCGTCCCCGGTAGGTGTGGGTTGAACGTCTTGCACGGGCGTGGCCTTGGCCGTCTTTTGTTTTTCGCCGTTTTCTTCGGTGGCGCTTTGGTCCGAAGTCGCTGGCGCGGTCTGCAACGGGTGCTTGTACCAATTGATTTGGTCTTCCTCTTGGAAGCTCACCAAGTACGACGGGGCGGTGACGCGCTGGCCCTGGACGGAAATGTGGCCGTGCACGATGAATTGGCGGGCTTGGCGGTTGGTGCGGGCCAAGTGCTTGCGGACGACGATGGTCTGCAAGCGCCGGGACAAAATGTCGCGGGGCGTCAGCAACAACACGTCGTCCACCGTCGCGGCAGGATTGGAAATGAGGAAGCGCTTGGCGCGGCCCATGAGTTGATTGGTGCGCCGGTCCAAGTCCGCGCCTTTTTTCGACAACAGCCGCCTGGCTTCGCGCCGGATGCGGCGCAGAATCGTCTGCATCTTCCAAAGCTCGCGCGCGTTTTTGAGGCCGAATTCCTCGCGCAACGCCTTTTCTTCGTCGATGCGCTTCTTGTCCCACAACCGCTTGGGGCCCTCGAATTGCTTGCGGTTTCTCTTAGGGTCGCCCATGCCATCACTTCTTTTCTTCCTTGGCGCCTTCCGCCGGTACGGCGCCCTTCTTGGCCGCCGCCTTCTTCAACACGCCCACGCTCATGCCGGTTCTTCCAGTCGAGCGGGTGCGCTGGCCGCGGACTTTCTGGCCCATTTGGTGGCGCCAGCCACGATACGAACGCAAGTCTTTTTCCTTGTTGATGTCCTGGCGCACCGAAAAAGTCAGTTCCGCCATGACGCGGTGCACCGGTTTTCCGGTCTCCGGGTCCAACGGTCGATTCAAAAGGTATGCGGGAACCCCGAATTTCTGGGGGTCCTTGATGACGACCTCGAATTGGGAGAGTTGTTCATCCGACAAGTTGCCGACCAACTCGTCGGAAGCAAAATCCGCGTTCTTCATGACGCCCCGAATCAAGGAAGCCGCCAGGTTGTGGCCGATGCCCGGCACTTGGCGCAACGCGTTTTTCACGGTGACATGGCCTTTGAGGTCTTTGCCGACGATGCGCACGATGCCCCGGAAATGCTCTTTTTCTTTGCCCGTCTTCTTGACGTCGATTTTTTGCTGGAGCCTTGCCTTCGGCTTTTCCTTGGCCTCGGTTTTGCCTGCCTGCGCGCGGCCGAACTTGGCCTTCTCCTTTTTTTCTTCCTGTTCTTCTTCTCGGGCAGCCATTGAATCAACTTTTTAAAACAAAAACGCCGGGACTGAGATTTTCAGCGAAGCAATTGACTCCGTCAATCGCAACCCCTTTCGAGGCGTTTCTTCGTTTCGAACTCAGAAGGGCTTGCGCCCACAACCTTAACGGCCCGATGACGACCTATTCAGCGAAGCGATGGTTGCCTTCCAACCATCGCATGCTCCTGAGGTCCCTCCTTGACAGGAATCGGGTTTCCAGGGTTGCGCATTACCGTTCTGCCATCCCGGCATTCAAAGAACAAATTCTTTGAATCGATCGTATTTAAACGAATCTCCGGAAAACAAAACCGCTAACTGAGCTTCCAGGCTACTAACCATGCCCAAACGGGTTTAAAAAGGATTCGGGGGGTTACGCCGTGCGGTACTGGTCGTAAAACTTGCGGACTTCAACGACGTAGTTTTGCGTTTCGCCAAACGGGGGCACGCCGCCGTACTTTTCCACGTTTCCGCCGCCGGCGTTGTAGGCCGCGGCCACGATTTTAATGGAGTCCTGACCAGGATACTTGTTGCCATAAAAACGCACCAAATCCGCCAAGTGCTTGGCGCCACACATGATGTTGTTGCGGGGATCCAGGGGCTTATCAAAACAAGCAAACCCGGTTTGCTGTTGCAAGACGCCGGCGGTGCTGGTCGCCAAACTATAGCCGGTTTCATCGCCGTTGAGCCGATTCAATTGCATCAAGCCAAAACAGCAGTCCTTGTAAAAGGAAATGACACAGGGGCGGCGGCCGCTTTCCTGGGAAATGATGGCCTTGATGAGCGCCTTTTCAACGCCATACTTTTGGGAGGCTTCGGTAATCAGTGGGTCAAGTTCTTCAAAAGTCAGCGAATAATCCCCGTTGTTGACCTGCCCCTGTGTGCATGCATGCAATTGGACATTGAAAGCACCCGAAGTCGGCGTGGAACTTGTACCAAACTTCTGAAGAATCCCACCGTAAATCTGTTGCGCCAATTGCTGCTGGTAATTGGAGTCATCCAGCCGATCGTCGTCGATGGGCCCCATTTCCACCAGCACCGCCGTCTTGGTAGTGCCGCGAAGGACGCCTAACGGCGTGGGCTTGTAGATTTTTCCGGCGTAATACGTGCCCACGAACGTCGAACCGGGGCCGTCAAAGTACACGCCAAACGACGGAAGGGAATCCAGGGACATGGACTTGGCAATGGCTTGCGCCAACCCAATGCTGTTTTTCTCTTGCGCGCCTCCCACTTTGGGATAGATCACGCCCGCAGAGCAAAGTTCAGGATCGGTTTTCTTGATGCCGGCAAACTGGGTGATTCCCTGCGTTTCTCGAATCGCTTTTTCCCGGTCGCAGTTGACGTGGACGCTGACGAACGCATCCGCGTTCTGGCTGTCCGCCAGGTCCGCCCGGTCTGACAAATCGACGTCCACGTCGGTTTCGCGCGTCATGACCACCTTGGCGCCGGCGCCAGAGAGAAGCTCTCGGAGTTCTTTGGAAACAGCCAGCGTGATGGTGCGTTCGTGGCGGGGCGTGGTTTTCTCGTCGGCGCCCACGTAGGAACCCAACCCGTCCGGCCCGCCATGGCCGGGATCGATGACGAAGGTCTTGCCTTGAAGCGAGCCTGGAACGTTCTTGATGTAATTGCTTTTCAGGAGGCCGACGTTGATTTCACCGACTTTCACGCGGGAAATTCCCGGGGCCTTGGCATTCGCACTGACTTCCGTTGAAGGAGAAATTAATTCCGTGCGCAAATACATGTTCAAGTGCAGGCCTCCCGGATACGAGTCACCGGGTTTAAGCACAGGCAGTGCGGCGACGGCGACACCGGCGGATGGCTGGCCCGAAGCGGAAAGTGGTTTCCCGATGTTGACTTGCGATTCATAGTCTTCCGGGTACTGGATGGAGGAGTCCTTTGGAATGGCGGATCGGACGGTAAAGTAACTGCCGGAACGTTCGCTATAACCGGCAAAGGCGATGTCTTGCACGGCCGCCGCGTGCTCCGCGCTAAGCTGGTAATAGACGCAAATGGGGGACGAAAGTTCCTGGGCTTGCCCAAGTAGATAGGGTGTTTGGGGCGGTTGACTGCATTGGCCGTTGACGGAAGGCGTGATGGCTAGGATCCCGGTTTCGCCGTTTTTGACTGAAGTCTTGATTTTACCTTCTTCCGCAAAATCCAAAATGGATTGCGGGCGCGCTTGAACGGGGCCGGGAACGGAGCCTGCAGGCAACGAGGCCACGGTTAAGGCCGGCGATGGGTTCAACACGACGTTGGAGTCCGAATCCGTGGATTGACCGGTTTTCAGCGAGTCGATTAACGCGGCCCCGAAATGCAAGTGGGGGCCTGTGGACCTTCCCGAGCTGCCGCCCAACGCGATTTTCTGGCCAGCGGCAACGCCGTCTCCAATCTTGAGGCCGTCGGCCGCCTTGGCCAAATGGTTGTATTGCGTCATGAAGTAGCTTTTCTGTCCGTCGTAGGTACACGTTCCGTGGACGACTTTCACCAAGTTTCCGAAGCCGCCGCCGCAACCGTAGTCGGCGGGGGTTGAGTAAGCCGGACACGCCGAGTAAATGTCGAGGATTTTTCCGGGCAGAACGGAGTAGACGGGGTCGTTCTCCGCAATGGAAATGTCGATGCCCTTGTGCGTGCGATGACCGGAATCGTAACCTCCAAGTCCGGCCACGTTGAACTTGTCGATGACTTCCTTGGAAGGCGTGGGCCATTTGGAGAACGCAACCTTGCTACAGTCACCCAACTCCGGCAAAGCTCCCGCTGAAACGCCGCCTTGCGCGGCATCGTAGACGAAAAAGTCATCGTACGCTTGGGAGCCCAATGACTGAGTTTGAAAAGAGGATTTGGTAGGCAGGTTGGTCGGCACGCACTTCTTGAAGGCAATGGCGTCGCCGTTACTGGAAACGGAGAGGCGGCAATCCTTGTTGAACGCCAAATTCTTCCGTTCATCAAAAAGATATTGGCCGAGCGCCGCAGCGGCTTCCGTGTCCGAGGTACTCGCGTAGACGTGAAGCTGGCGGCCGTCGAAATGAATGACGCTGAAGCCTTCGCCGGTCAAAGGAAACGAGAGGGCATCCGAGATTACCGGGCCCTCGCCGGTGAACCACGTCAGACGCGTGTTGGCGCCCGACAATTTTTGGACGAAATCGGAGCCCACGTGGACATCCAAGCGCAGGCCGTCTGACGCCAAAACCGAGTTTTTGGCGGCGCAGGCCATGCTGGCTTCCAACGCCAGGTTGCCCGAGCAATCCGAGGGAGGCTGAAAAGCAATGGCTTGCTTGTTTAAGACAAGCAAGTTGCCTGCCGCGGAAATAGAGAAAGCCGAAACAAGCAGGACGAGTATGGAAAGGGAAAAGACGGCACGCATGAACAAAAAGAGGCGGAATCGGGATTTAAACGCTTTTACGCGGGGGGCGTACTAGGCCTTTTCGTGCTTTGAATCGGGTGGCTCCAAAGAAAAGCCAGCCTCAGTCTGGGTTTCAAGTTCCCGCTGCATTTTGGAGAGAAGCGAGTCCAAATCCCGGTAATCGTTGTCCCGGGGGATGAAGCCGGCCACAACGATTTTCGAGCCCAGTACCGCGTAAACCAAGCGTATGGAAACGCCTTGGACGTCCAAGCGGATTCGGAACAAGCGCTTGAAGCGGTTGGAGTGGATGGCCTTGTTGCGGAACGGGTTGGCTTTAGCCAGCAAAAGCCGGTCGCGGATTTTCCGGCGTTCGTCGATGGGCAAAGAGTCAAACTGGGTTTTGAAGAAGGCCGTGGAGAAAAGCGAATACTCCACGGGAGTTCACTTCAAGGAGGAAAAGAGTTCTTCTTCGGAAACGATGCGCCCGGTCTTAATGGATTTCTCAATCAACTCCTCCATGCGCTTGACTTCCGAATCGGAAAGAGGTTCATCGTCGGCGGGTTTTCCTTCTTTTTCGTCCATGCGGCGCTTGAGGTATTCCACATCCTGGTGCAGGCATTTTAGTTCCGCGTACATGTCGTTGAGCGTAATTTCAGCCATTTCATACCCTCAAACCAGTTGTCGAGCCCGAGGTATTAAAACGCGCGGTTGATTCAAAATCAACCGTACGCGTTGTGCGCTCGAATCACGCGTTCGATGTCAAAGGCGATGCCCTTCTTTTTGGATTGGATTTCTTCCGAGTCCTTGAGGGCTTTGGCAAAGCAAAGCAGTTCGCCTTTGCCGGACAAAATTTGGACGGGTTCGTCTTTCCGGATACCTTCGTCCAAAGACAAAATGCCGGGAATGGCCAAGTTGGCGCCGGTAGTAATGGGTTTGATGGCTCCATCGGAGACCACGACTTTTTTGAGTTGGATGGCGTTTTCGATGGGCACCAGGATTTTCTTGATTTCGGAGTCGTCGCCTTTCTCCTTCCACAGCCACACGGCGTCGGACAAGTGCTGGAGGGGGTGGGCTTGGTTTTCAGGAAAGCCGGCGGCATTGATGCGGCGGAGTTCGGCCATCAACCCTCCGCACCCAAGGTATTCGCCTAAATCGTAGCAGAGTTTTCGGATGTAGGTGCCAGCCTGGACTTCGGATTCAAAAACAACGAATTGGCCGGCGTTTTGAAGCAGTTTCAGCGAGTAAACCTCGCGGATGCGCAGTTCCCGCTTGACCGCCGACTTTTTCGGGGGCTTCTGGTAGATTTTGCCGCGGAAGCGTTGGAACGCGTCTTCGAGCTGTTCGTCGGTTTGCGGGTCTCGGAGTTTCATGACGGCCACGTACGTCTTGCGTTCGCGAAGCAAAAAACCGGCGGCTTTCGTCGCCTCGCCCAACAAAACCGGCAGGACGCCGGAGACTTCCGGATCAAGCGTTCCGGAGTGGCCGGTCTTGGTCACGCCCAAAATCTTTTTCACGTAGGCGGAGACTTCATGCGAGGAGGGGCCGCAGGGCTTGTCGATGACCACCAAAGAATAGGGGAGGATTTCGTCGACGGTCTTCTCATCCATGGTCTTTCCCCAGGTGGATTCTTCCGAGTGAAGGGTAATCATATAATCATCGCGGAGTTGAATTATTTTCTTCCGAGGATTTAAATGAAGGCCAAGAAGAATCGAGTCGTGGAAAAAATGGCGGACATCACGCTTAACCAAATTTACAGAGAATTACGTCAGTTATAGCAAACCCCGACTATTTCGTCGGGTTACTTTCGGGGATTGCGATATGACTCCGGCAATTTTTCGGAAAGTACGGTAAGTACGCGACGGACTTGCCTTTGGAGACACTCCGCACGCTTTTTTTCATCGGTGAGTTGTTGGGCCAGGTACAAGCCGTAATGGAGGTGGACGCGGTCACCCAAGTCAAATGAAGCGGCAGCTTTCAGCGCCGCCACGTGGGCGTTCAAGTCGGCATCCAGTTTCTCGAACTTCTCCTTGTTTTGCCCCAGTTCCACGGCAGACAAGTGAGAACCCGTCCAGTGGGCGACGTCTTGCCTGCCGAACGAAAAGGAAGTCGCGTCGGGAATGAAACGCGCGTCGCGGTTACCGCGGGAAAGACGAGTCTTGGGAAGGGCAAAGCCAAGGTAGTGCTGGGCGATTTGACTCACGGTAAGGGGAACCAATCCGATCTGCGAGGCGTGGATGCCGATGGATTCGCGCTGGGCTTCCCCATCTCGAAGCGTCACACGGGTGATGCCTTGGCACAACCGGCCCCATACGTTGGCGTGGGCCACGTGGTTGTGGTGGGCGGTCTCGGCCAGGTTGCGGGATTGAACAAGCGACGCGCCCAGGGTGGCATGAGGCGTCCGGCGGATGCGGAAATCCATGGAAAGCGCCGCCAATTCCTCGACCATGGCGAGGACTTGTTGGCGGAATCCGGAAAGCCAGGACCCGGGTTTTTCAAGTTTTCCGGTGGGAGGCTCTCGTTGAAGCGCTCGCATGAAATCGGCCAGCGCCGCAAAATGCATGGCTCGGAAGGGCCGGTCTGTGCCGTGACGCGGGTAACCTACCAGGTCTGGAGGGTGAGGGATGGGCTTGAAAATGGCGGGATAAACGTATTCGCTGGTGAGCTTTTCTTCCAACTCGGTGCGGACGCGGCCCGGCGTGGAAATGATGCCGTTTAAATCACGTTTGATCGTGGGATAGCGTTCTTCGTTGATTCCGTTGATGCGAAATCGACGGTGTTCAAACGGGGCGATGCTCATGGCACACCGTAAAAGAGCGGGACGAATTAATCAAGTTTCCGTCTCACGCCGGCAACGGTTCCAAATGCCGGATGTTGCAGCGCTTGGTTTTTCCTTTCGAGTCGGTGACTTCCACGAAGTTGGAGTCGATTTTTTTTGAAACCGTCACCGTCTCGCCGGTTTTCCGTCCGCGGAGCTTGACGCATTTGCGTCCAATGTCGATGGCAGCCATGAGTAATCACCTTAAAATTGAGGAATGAAACGGTGGGAAAAGGGGTTTTTCAAGGCTTTGGTCTAACGGGATTTCAGGGATTTGACTTTCCTTGCCGAGGAAATGATCAAAGCGGCGACTTGTTCGGCGGAAAAGCGTTCCGTGTTGATGGTGAGGTCCACGGCTTTGGGGAATCGTTCCACGTCAATGCCATACAATT
Source organism: Microcaldota archaeon (assembly GCA_016207165.1). GTDB lineage: Archaea > Micrarchaeota > Micrarchaeia > Norongarragalinales > Norongarragalinaceae > JACPGT01. Next base: position 111,461 of record JACQQD010000005.1, on the reverse strand, counting down.
TCCGGTACCGCAACTCGTTTTGCGCGTCGCGGAGTTTCGTGGCGGATAGCACTTGGGGAACGGGGGCGTGCTCGCGGCGGGCGATGCGCGCCGCTCTTTCTTTTAATGGCGCGTAAATCCAGACTTTGAAGTCGAAGTCGGGGGCTTTGACCGCGATTTTTTTGCGGATTTTTTCGTCGTCCAGCCACACCGCCAGGCGGCTTCCGACCACGCAGTGGTCATGTTGTTGGATCAAGGCGATTTGTCGGCGGTCGACCTCGTAGTCGTAGTTCGGGGTTTTCAGGGACTCGGATTGAATGGTTTCAAAAAGGACGTTGGTGTCGCGGGCTAGGTTGCGGAACGTGTAGTTGATGAACTCAAGTCCAAGTTTTTTGGCCACGATGCGGGAGACCGTGGAGTTGCCGCAGCCGGAAAGGCTGGAAATGGCGATGCGCATTACCCAGTACAGGAATGCGGGGTTTAAAAGATTCCTACTTGAGCATGCGGACGTATTTGAGCAGGGTCAACGGCACGGCTTTCTCGTCGGCGCCGTGGGCTAGACGGGTTTTGGTTTTGACGACGTGGCGCGTGCAGTTGGCGCACAGAACGCCGCCGAACACGCGTTGGGGACGGCGGGCGGTGGCCGCGGTTTTTCTGATCAAGGCGCGGGAATGGTTCAAGACGGCGTTGAGGCGCTGGCGGCACAAAGCGCAGGTGGCGGGAGTGGGCTTCTTGTTTTTCCGGATTTGGGAATGGTTGCCGGAAGGCGTCTTGCGTTGGCGTTTCTTGAGTCGGTAAACGGAGCGTTTCATGAATAGTCACCTTTCCAAGAATTCCTACGGCTGTTTGTTGAAAAACCTTTCGATGAGTGGAGACAAGACGAGCTGGATGAGCAAGCCGGAGAACAAGACGCCGACCAGGAAGAAGCCGCGCACGCCGTAGACGCCGTCGGTCAGGATGTTGAAGCTGAAAAGCGCGGGCAAGTGCAAGTCAAAGGGCAGGACGATTCGGAAGCCGGAGTACCAATCCATCAAGAACCCGTTGAAGCCGAAGCCTCCAAACAATGCGATGAACACTGGCAAGACGACCAACAGGGGTTTGAATTGGTACTTCATGGACTCGAACATCAAGCCGGTCATGTGGGACTGGGTTTCCTGGAGTTTCTTGACTTCTTTTTCGTCTTTGGATTCCGAGGCCTTCTGGATTTTTTTTTGGAGGTCGGCCATTTCTTTTTGGATGCCCTTGACGCGGACGCGGTTGCCCAACGTGAATTGGAGGAGGAGGGAAAAAAGGGAGTAGGCCACGGCGAGGACCAAAACCACGTGAAGGGCTTCAACCATTTCGGAATCACTGGACGATGCTTTTGAGCACGGGATACATTTCAAAGAGTTGTTGCCGGGCCAAATCCTCGTAGAAGCGGTAGACGATGCCTACGGTGAGAAGAATTCCGGTGCCGGTGCCCAGCGCCCCGGTAATGTCGGCAAACCACGCCAGAAGGCCCACGAACAGGCTTCCCAAAATCGTGATCATTGGGATGTAGCGCTCGAGGATTCCTTGCGTGATGCGGGGGTCTTGCCGGAAGCCTGGGATTTGAAGTCCGGAGCGCTCCAATTGCTTGGCGACATCGGAGGGCCCCATTCCGGTGGACTCGATCCAAAACCACCCGAAAATCACGCACAAGACAATCAAGGCAATGCCGTAGGTCAAGGCGTGTAGAATTTCCTGGGGTTGCAAAATGAATTGGAGGTACTGCTCGTATCCGCCCAACAACAAGGGGTTGGGTAAGGCGTTGATGTAGTACGAGAAGCCGTCGACGGGCTGGTTGCCTTGGTAGGTGCCAAAAATTCCTGCCTTGAGTCCAGGCTGGTCGGGAATGGGGGCGGCCGTGAACGCTCCCAACAATTGGATGTTCAACAAAATGGCGGAAGCCAAGATCACGGGGATGTTGGAGACGTACAAGAACTTGATGGGGTAACGCGCTCCGAGACCCCGGGCCCGGCCGTAGGCTAAAGGCAGTTCGATTTTCATGCCTTCCGCGTAGACGGTGATCAAGAAAATGACGATGGTAAACAGGACGGGAATCAAGGACCAAAACGCGGTGGACACCGAGCCCGCGGGGTTGATGAGGTTCCAGAAAAAGCGGGGAATCAGGCCCGCCGGCTCGCCGGTGGCACCCAAGGCGATGAAGCTGAAAGCGCCGACGAACACGGCTTTCGACACGCCGGCGGCGATGAAAAGCGAAATGCCGGAGCCGATGCCGTATTTTTGCACGACTTCGTCCAAGTAAATCAAGAGGATGGCGCCCAACGCGATTTGCGTCATGACGATGAACTGGGTGGCGAAAAGGCTTCCGAACAAATGCGTGGAAGAAATGGGGATGTAGCCGGAGAACGCGAAGATGCCGGCTTCAAAGAAACTCAGGGCAATGGCCAAAATCTTTTGCAGGCCTTGAAAGAACTGCTTGTTTTCGGGAACCGACAAGTCGATGTTCAAGAGCTTGGAGCCGACGGCCAACTGCAGGAAGATGGAGGCCAAGACGATGGGGCCGATGCCGGCGGTAATGAGCGACCCCGTGGACGAACCCAACAAAATGTCCAGCCGCGCGAACGTCTGCTGGATTTGGCTGGGGTCAGAACCAATCGGGAAAATCTGGCCCAATAAAAAGAAGATCAAAAGCCCGGCCAGAGTCCAAAGCAATTTGTCTTTTAGGGGCGGGGCGCGGTCCGGTTTTTGGACTTCCGGCAGAACGCGGGCTATGGGGCGAAAAATATCCAGTAATCCCATAATGAGTTTCCTATCCATTCAGCGAAGGTTTTAATAAAAAGGTTGTGGAACCGGCGGAGGGGCGCAAAGGGAAAAAAGTCAGGAGGTGGCCGTCGTGCCGCCGGCTTTCTCGATTTTTTCCTTGGCTTTCGCCGAGAAGCCGTAGGCCTTGACGTGGGCTTTCGCGGAAAGTTGTCCGCCGGAAAGCACTTTCGTCTGGGGGATCACGACTTGGTAGACGCCTTGGTCGTTTTGGGGGAATTTCCCGATGGCGTCCTGGAGTTGGTCCAGGGAAATGGTGGCGTAGACTTTCTTGGCGGGGTTGGTAAAGCCGTGAAGTCCCTTGTCGCGCTTGGTGCTTCCCTCGAACTTGATGAAGTAGAGCCGTCGGTGCTTGTGGTAGCCGGCGCGGCCCACGCCGCCTTTGTTGCCTTTGCCGCGGCGGTTCTTCGTGTTGCCGCCGCCGTGGGTGCGGTTGCCGCGGTGCCGGAATTTTCGGGATCGGATGCGTCGAGCCATAAATCGTTATGCCACCATGCCTTCAATCAGGGCGTTGATGCCTTCGCTCCAGTTGCCGTACGCGCCATGGGGGAAGCGGCGCTTGACGGGCGGCAAACCGTTTTTGGGCGCGTGCAAGCGGTACGGGGCAAGGCCCTTGTTTTTCAATGCGGAAACCGTCTTTTCGGAAGCCGGGCCCCAGGCCACGAGGTGCTCGGCTTTCTTAAGAATGCCTTGGACGTTTTGGGAGTCGTCAACCAGTACCGCGTGGTAGCGGCGCGTCAAACCCAATTGCGCCAAGGCGTCTTTGACGGGCATGCGCACGTTGCGCAGTCCGCGAACCAGTACCAAAACCAACATGGAATGAATCACGTTTGCTCTTTCAGGATGCCGAGACTTTCACGCCTTTCTTTTGGTGGTTGAGCGTATCCAGGGCGTCCATGGTCGCCAACACGACGTTCAACACGTTTCGGGTGCGGCCCTTGGTGAACGTCCACGCGTCCTTGAGTCCGGCCAACTCCAGGACTTGCTTGGAGACTTTTCCGGCCACCAGTCCCACGCCGCGGGGCGCGGGCTTGATGACGATGGTCGTCGAGCCGCTTTTGCCAATGACTTGCGTGGGCAGCGAATTTTGAAGTCCGGCAATGTCTTCCCAGGACCCGGAGCCAAACGGCACGCAAATCAAGTGTTTTTTGGCGTCCTTGACGCCTTCGGCAATCGCGTCGCGCACTTCCGCGGCTTTGCCGATGCCGACGCCCAACACTCCTTTCTTGTTGCCGACGAGGACCACGGCACGCATTTGTTGTTTGCGGCCGTAGGACGTCATGCGTTGGGTGCTGCGGATTTCCAGGACGTCCTCGATGAGGTCGGGAAGCAGGACATCGATGATTTCCGGTTCGAGAATGGGTTTTTGTGTGGCCAAGAGCGCGTCATACGAATTGATTTCGCCGGCGCGCACGCTCTTTCCGAGGCTGGTTTTGGGCACCCAGGACTCCAAGTGCTTGTCGTCTTTTTTTCGTTGTTCTTTGCCGAATCGGCCGCGGAATTTCATGTTGCACCGCCTAGAATCTTTTGCTTCGCGCTTAAAACGGCTTCCTTGAGTTGAATGTGTTCGCCGTTCATGCGTGCTTCATCCGGGAAGCGCTCGTTGGAGTGCGGCGCCGTCAGGCCGGCGTCCACGGCGCCCTTGAGGCCGGCGAAAACCAGGCTTCCCTGCGTGGGGGCGTGAAGGCCGATGTCCAGCACGAAGTCCTTGACGCCCTTGGCCTTGGCGCGGGTTCCAACCAAGAGTCCGGTCAGGTACGCCGACGGCGTGTTGCATTTCCCGGTGAAGTTAAATGCGTTGAGGTCCTTGGACGTGGCGGACGCGATGACGCGGTCGCCTTGCGGCGAAAACGTGACGAGCTGGACGATGACGTAACGGTTCGTCTTGCGCACCACCAACCTGGGCTTGCCGCTTTTCAAAAGCGCGAGCCTTTTTTGGTAGTCGGTGCGGCCCTCGCGGCGGCGGCGGAAATGCACTTGGAACAGGGGTCCGGTTGCTTTCGTCATGATGCCCACAACTTGTTTTCATCGATGTGTTGCTTGAGGATTTTACGGCTTCGGAAGGCGTTGCCTTTGACTTTCCGGTAGAGTTGGGCGTACGCGCCGTCCTTGAGTTGGCCTTTCACGGCAGAGAGAAACGCGCGCTGGGAGCGGACTTGCGCCATCCAGCGCGTCTTTCGGGGATGTTTGGCGTAGTACGCGCCGCGCGTGGATCCGGGTCCGCGGCGGCGTCCGGCGACTTTGCGGGATTGCTTGAAGCGGGCTTTGGCGCGGCTGTTGGCTTTCGCGGGTACGACCACCAACGCGCCTTGGGAGAAAAGGTCGCGCACGTCGTCGGACGTGATGGCTTTTTGGGCTTTTTCCTCGTCCAAGATGCGGATGCGGCTCTTTCCGACGCCCAAGAGGCGGGAGGCGATGCGGCGGACGGTTTGCATGGACATGGTTTTAGTTGAGCACCTTGAGTTTTCGTTCTTCAGCGATTTTTTTGAGGGCGTCGTATTTCTTGCGGCCGAGGGTACCCGAAAAGCGCACGGCTTGGGTGGTCACGCGGGACAAATCCGAAGCGTTTTGCACCAACACTTCCTTTCCGGCGTGGGGGTGGTGGTGGCGTTCAATTTTTGGGACGCCGTAGCCGATCTTCGGTAACGCGCCCGTGCTCTTGCGCGAAATGCGTTGCTTGTTGTCGATGCCCCGGGGTTTTCTCCAGCCGGTGGCGTGGACGCGCTTTTTGTAGCGCTTGTTCTGCCGCACGAATGAGGGGTGTTTTTTGATCATGGAATGCAAATCACGCGTAGTAAATGCCGTCCTGGAAGACGCGCTCGTCCCGGTGCCCGACGCCCGTGGCGGAAATCAGGTTCGCGGCCGTCTGGCCCACGGCTTCCTTGTCGATGCCTGAAACCGTGATGGACTGGGACTTGACGTCGACTTGGGTTGAACCAACGACTTTGGCGTGCCGCGGGTTTTTCTCCCCGAGGAAGTTCTTGATGGCCACCGTCTGCCCCTTGACTTCAAGGCTGACGGGGAAATGCGAGTAGACCAGCTGGAGTTTGACTTCAAAGCCGTGGACCACGCCTTGCGCCATGTTGGCGATGTGGGACTGGAAAGTGCCGGCCAGGGACTTCAGTTCGCGGGTGGCTTTCTTGGCGTTGGGCGAAACAGTCACGTCCGTTCCCTGGACGTCCACAATGATTCGTTGGGGGTCAAAGACGCGCGACAGCTGGCCTTTCGGACCCTTGACGGAAATGGTGCCTTGGTCCACGGAAACGTTGACGCCGTCGGGTAACTTCATAAGAATTCACTAAAACGCGTACGCCAAAAGGCGTCCGCCCACGAGTTTCTCCTTGGCGGCGTTGTGCGTGACCACGCCTTGGGGCGTAGTCACGATGAGGACACCGATGTCCTTGGAGGGCAAGAAGCGCTGCTCGAATTTTTCCCACGTCTTTTTCCCAACGGGGAAACGCGGTTTGATGACGCCGCATTCGTTAATCGCGCCGTTGAGCGTGACGACGAAGCGGCCGCCGCGCGCGTCGTCGCTAAACTCGGCGTCGGCAATGTAGCCCGCGCTTTTCAGCACGTTGAGAACGTCGCGCACCAGTTTGTTGGTGGGCTCGATGCGTACCGTGCGCAGTCCCTTTCGTTCGGCAATCTTGATTTGGTTCAATGCGTTAGCCAGCAAATCCATGCAATCTCACGAGTATTTCTTGAATCCGATTTCCTCGGCGCGTTCGCGGAAACACTTGCGGCACACGTAGAGGCCGTATTTCCGGATAAGGCCCTTGGTGCCACCGCAGAAACGGCATCGGCGCATGATGCGCTTTTTGTACTTGGTTTCCAGTTTCAGGCTCACGCGAAGTTCACCGAGAATTGGTCTTTCATGAAGGCGATGGCTTCGTCCCGGGTCACGCGCTGTTTTCGGGGGAGTTTTCGCGAAGCGATTTTGCGGTGCTTGACGCGCAAACCGGGCTTGGAGAGCGTCACGCACACGTCAAAGCCGATAATGCCGATGGCCGGGTCGTACTTCATGCCCGGAAAATCAATGTATTCGGGAACGCCAAACGAGACGTTGCCGGTCGAGTCAAAACTGGTGGCCTTGATGGTCTGCTCCCGGGCCGTCAATGCTTTTTTGATGAATTCGGCGGCGGGTTTTCCGCGCAGCGTGACCTTGGCGCCGATGGCCTCTCCTTTCCGCAGCCCGAACGTGGGGTTGCGGGTGCGGGACAAGGTGTTGGCGGGCTTGCGCTGCGTCAGGCGCGTCAACAGCTCGCGCGCGTTCTCCAAGGCCTGTCCGCCTTGGCCGACGCCGATGTTGACCGTGACTTTTTCGAGGTGGACGTGCTTCATGAATTTAGGTCACCGAGAACCCGGGTTGGACCACGAACACGTAGTCCTTCAGCGTGATGAGGGACTCGCCGTTGGCCGTCAGCTTGGCTTCGGGTTTCTTTTTGCCCATTTGAGGCATGAGTTCTTCCACGGAGGCGACTTGTCCGGCGTGGCGTCCGCGGACCACCAAGGCCGTGGCGCCTTTGACCAGTTTCAGCACGCCTTGAATTTTCTGGTTGGGAACCGAGACCTGGAGGGTGTCGCCGGGCGAGATGCTGGCGTCGGTTGGCGGGACTAAAAGCGTGCGTCCGTCATGCAAGCCCAACTGGACTTGGCCTCCCAAAACCTTGGTTTTGCCCACGACGCGGCAGAGCTTCGTCGCCGCATGCTTTGAATCCAGGGGCAGGGGTTGCAGAACGTCGTGCTTGAAAACCAAGACGACGTTCAGGGAAAGCTTGGGAATCGAGATGATGTCCATGAGGCCGACGGAAAAGGAAGGCTTTTTCACGGGCCGGCCGTCCACCCGCACCAGGCCTGCGCCGCAGAGCTTCTTGGCTTCGCGTTGGTTCTCGCAGACGCGCAGGCGTTCCACCAATAAAGTGCCCAGGCTCAGCGACTCGCGGGCGTTGTGCGCGCCAGCGTCCGGCTTCCTGAACCATTTGGAGGACTTGCGGGCAATGCCGGCGGCGTTGGGGGCGTTGAGGCGCTTGACGTGTCGGCTTGATCCATGGGATGCCATAAGTAATTATTCTCCTTTTCGCTCCGAGAGCGCGGTGATGACGAGGTTGGACGGGTGAATCTTGGCAAGCACTTCCTTGCCGGATTGCTTCTTGAGGACCATGCCTTCAACGGAGATGAACGTCTTCTTGAGGTTGACGTGCGTGACTTTCCCGCTGCGTCCGCGGAACTTGCCGCGCACGACTTTGACGGTGTCCCCTTTTCGAACCGGCAGCGCCCGTTTTTTCTTTTGGGCGCGCAAGTCCCGGCTTAGGTGCGCGTGCACCATGGCTTGGCGTTGGTGGAGGGAAGCGGTATACAACGCTTTTCGCTGTTTTCTTGGTTGGCTTGACATTTAGACCACGCTGGAGGCGATGCCGACGACTTTGGGGAAGCGGTCCGCGATTTCTCTGGCAACACAGCCCTTGATTTCCGTGCCCTTGGGCAGGCCCGCGTCGTCGATTAAAATACACGCGTTGTCCTCGAACTTGACGCGCTGCGTGCCGCGGCGGAACTCGCGGCGTTGGCGGATGATAACGGCCTTTTCTTTTTTCTTGATGATGTCAGGCTTGCCTTTCTTGACGGAGACAAACACGATGTCGCCGACGCCGGCCCGCGGGTACCTTCGAAGGCGGGCGCGGAAGCCCTTGACGCCGATGACTTGCACGATCTTGGCGCCCGAGTTGTCGTCGCACCAAAGCCGGGTGCCGGTGATGATGCCCTTGGTGATTTTCGCGGAGAGTCCAAGCATGTTCAAACACTCATGGCAATACTTTGATCAGCAAGAACGACTTGGTCTTGCTGATTTTGCGGGTTTCGCCGGCCTGCACGCGTTGGCCGACCTGCACGTTCATGCCGTCCGGCACGTGGACGGCGATGCGGGATTTGCGTTTTTCGAGGCGCTCGTACTTGGGAACGGATTTGGTGTACGCGATTTGGATGATGGCGGTTTTCTTGGGGCGGGTGCTGACCACGACGCCTTCGACGATGGCGCCCCGGATGCGGAGGGGCTGCTTTTGTTTTTCAGACATGGTTCATTCTGTTCGTTTTTAATGCGCGATGCGCACTTTTTTTGTTGCGGGCTTCTTGCGGGCGGCGCGTTATGCGAAAATGCTTTTTCTTTTCGCTTTCACGCCCGCGCAGGCAAACAATCCCGCTTACGTTTTGATGATGTCCCGGGGGTAACCCAGTTTCACCAGGTACTCTATGGTCTTTTTCAGGTGATCTCCCTGCAAGACGACCACGCCGTCTTTTGCGTTTCCGCCGCACGCCAATTTGCGTTTCAGCTCCTTGGCGGCCACGTCCAGCTCTTCACCTTGGAGGCCTTCCACCATGGTGACCAACTTGTTGAAACGCTTCTTGGTGGTGTACACCTTGATTTTGGTTGTCGTTTGCTTTTCGATCGTCTGGCAGGCGCAGATTTCCTTGGGCAAGCCACACGTCGGACAAATCTCTGACATTTGTTTTTGAATTCAATCCTCGTTTTCGCGGAAGTACATTCTACCGCCTTCGGTTTAAATAGCTTCTGAGCGCTCCGTCGACGCCGTTCGGCCTTCGGTTCCAATTTTTACGCCTTTTTGCCTCAACAGGGTCAACAGCCGCGCGTTGAGGCGCCGCAATTGTTTGTAGCGTCCGGGGTTGTTGGGTTTGCCCGTGGTCGCGCGCGACCCGGATTCGACGCGGTACTCGGAGCGGACCTTCAAAAGCTCCGCCTTCAAGTCGTCCACCGTCATGTCCTTGAGCTTCTTCTTGGAAATCAGTGCCATGGTCATTCACCGATTTTTTCTTCGCTGACAGGCGATTGGGAATCTGAAGCAGGCGGAACGGGGACGGCTGCTTCGGCAGGCTCCAGCGCTTTTTGTTTCTTGGGTTTGGGCGCCTTGCGGGTTTTCTTGGGTTTTTCCTCGGCGTCCGGCTTTGCCTCGAGGGCGTCAACCGCGTTGGCTTCGGCGGCCACGGTTTCTTCCACGGGTTGAACCGGCACTTTTTCGGGGATGGTCGCGGGAATTTTGATGGAGTCGGGAAACACGGCGTCGGGGGGCACGATTTTGACGCTGATGCCCACCGCCCCGGCCTTCAGGTACGCGACGAAGTGGCCTTTGCGCACCCATTTGGTAGGCTCACCGGACTTTTTGAGGTAACCGGCGCGCATGCGCAACGTCTTGGCTTTGCCGCCTTTGCCCACGATTTTTCCGGCGGCCTGCAGCTCGGCGCCCAAGGCGCCAGCGTCCATGATTTCTCTCAAGGCCATGCGCATGATGGGCTTGGCGTTGGGACGCATTTCCAGGCGGCGGCCGATTTTTTCGGCCATCAGCCGGGCGTCCAAACTGGGTTGCGCCACTTCAATGACTTCAAACTGCGGGTTCTCGATGGCAAAGCGGCGCTCCAGCAGTTCACAGAGTTCCTTGATGGCTTTTCCTTTCTTTCCCACCACGAGGCCCGGCCGACGCACGCGTACGGTGATGCGGGTGGCAATCGGCGTTTTTTGGATGAGAATTTCCGAGACGCCCGCCTTGTCCAATTCCTTGTTCAGCAGGGTCTTGATCTGGAGGTCGGCCAGCGCTTGTTGGATGAATTTCTTTTCAATGGCCATTTCGTGTCACTTCTTTTCTTCCGCGACGTTCTCTTGAAAAGCGGGAGTTTCAATCTTGGACGGCGGTTTTTGGGTTTGGGGCTTGGCGGATTTTTCGGGTTTGGAACCGGTTTTTTCCTCGGCGTCCTGAACGTTTTTTTCCGGGGATGCCCTGGGTTCGGATTGTTTCTCCGTGGCTTTCTTGGTTTTGGCTTTCTTTGGCTTCTCCGTTTTTTCTTCAGACGCCGTCTTTCCGCGCAACACGATTTCGGCTCGGGCGGTGACGTAGTTGGCCCACGTCGCGTGCTTGCCGTAGCCCAGCACCGTGCCGGAGACCCAGAATTGGCGGTATCTTCGAAAAACGTTCTGCTTGTTGGCCGACGCGTGTTTTACCACCAAGGAGGATTCGTCCAGCCCGTTTTGGACGGCGTTGTTCACGGCGTTTCGAAGGAGTTTGGTCATGAGACGGCATTCCTTCTTGGGGTAGCGTCCCTGTTTTCCGCCGAGGTTGGAGCGGTGGCCGGCGCCCTTGGCAAAACGCACGTATTGAATGGCACGCGTTTGGTTGATGGCGTCTTGCATGACATGGAAGGCTTTCTTGACCGGCAAGCCCCGGATGGCCCGGCAGACCTGGGTAAGGTCCTTGTAGGACGCGTCCCAATCATGGCCTTGGGCTTTTCCAACCGCGGCGGCGGGCTTCAATGAATACTTGTACAAACCCATTCAAAAATCACTTCAGTTCCACGGCCTTGCTTCCGCGCGTGGCGCCGATGCCCGGACCGGAGTGCTTGACCATCTGCACGGGGTTGGAAAACTCGCCGAGGCGGTGGCCCAGCATGGCCAATTCCACGGACACGTCGACGTACTGTTTCCCGTTGTAGACTTGGAAGCGGTGGCCCACCATCTCCGGCAAGACGACCATGTCGCGGAAGTGCGTCTTGATGGGCGCCTTCTTCTTGGATTTCTTGCGGAATGACTTGAGGAACCGCTTGGCTTGCATGCCCATGCGCTTCATGGTGCGCTTCGGCTTGGAAGGCAACAGCTCGACGAACTCCTCCAAGGAGAGCGCCTGGAGCTGTTCCAGGTTTTTACCGTGGTATGTGGTGACTCGAACCATAACTATTCATCCTGTTGTACGCGAATGCGTCCGCGCCGCCGTCCCGTGCGCCGGGAAGCGATGTGGCCGACTTTGCGGCCCGGCGGCGTGTTGCGGGCTACGGACGAAGACTTGCCAAAGCTTCGGCCACCATGGGGGTGGTCGTACGCGCTCTTGGCCGTTCCCCGCACAATGGGCCAGTACTTGTTTCGCGCCTTCATGGCATAAAAATGATTGCCCGCTTTCTGGAAGGGCTTTTCCTTTCGGCCCCCAGCGCTGGAAACGCCGATGGTGGCGCGGCACTCCGGAGAGAGCGTCTTGAGGCGCTTGGACGACAACCGGACCACCGTTTGACCGGTGTCCTCGTCGTGACCCACCACCAGAGCCGAAGAACCCGAGGCGCGCGTCATGCGGCCCCCATCGCCCGGCATGAGTTCCACGTTGAAGACGTACACGCCTTCGGGAATTTGTCCAATGGGAAGCACGTTACCGACTTGGATTTTCGCCTGCGGGCCCACGGAAACCAAGGCGCCTTTGCGCAGGCCTTCGGGAGCCAAATACGCCATGCGCCCGCCGTTTTCCAGCAAGACGTCGGCCATGACCGCGGAATGCGCGGGACTGGACAAAAGACCGATGACTTCGCCGTTGAGCGTTTCTGGCGTGGGGGCGAGGTACTGGGCGGCGCCAAAGAAGCGGTGCTTGGGGGTGCGGAACGTCGGACCGCCCTTGCCTCGGCGTTGGGGAATCAAGCGTGTGCCCATGTCTAAATCACTTTGAGTTTGGCGGCCAAGTCCGCGGCCGCGCCTTTTCGTTCAAACAACACAATGGCCTTCTTTTTTCCGTGCATGTCGTGGAGGGTGCGGACCGAACGGATTTTCTCCTGATAGGACGCCTCCAGTTCGCTTTTGATTTCCGGCTTGGTGGCCTTCTCGTCCACGACGAAGACCAACTCGTTGTCTTTGTCGATGCGGGCCACCGCCTTTTCCGTCGTCAATGCGTATTTCACGGCCATGCAAATCACTCGAAGAGTTTCGCCTGCTGCAATTCATCCAAGGCGTCTTGCGTCCAGACAATCAGCCGGCCGGCTTGACCGCCGGGAGCCAACAATTCCGCGTTGAGCTCCTTGACGGAAACCACGTCCACACCGGGCAGGTTTCTTGCGGCTTTGTGAATGCCTTGGTCTTTGGCGTAAACAATCAACACGCTTTTGGGCGTGCGGTAACCGCCTTTCCGCAGGCGGGCGCGTCCGGAGCGCATCTTGCGTCCGTCCTTGGCGCGGTCCAAATCCGAAGAAAGACCCAAGGCAGTCAACACGTCCACGGCGTCCGAAACGCGCTTGACTTGAGCAAAATCCTGGGAGACGACAATGGGCAGCGTCCCGTCAAAGCGGTGGCGCTGCGCCACCAACGTTTTTTCCAGTGAAGCATGCAGCGCCGAACGGATGGCTTTGTTGTTTTCCTTCCGGTTGATGCGCTCCTGGATGACTTTCCAGGGTTTGGGGGGATGCGCGCGGCGACCCTTGTTGGAGTGCGGCACGATGCGCACGTTGCCCAGCCGTCCACCGGAGAGTTTCTCGCGCGGCAGGCGCGAGCGGCCGGTGTTGATGGTCTGGCGCCACGCGTGGCGGCGGCCGAAGTATTCCGCCGTCGTCTGCAGGCCCGCCAGGGGGTACGTGCCTTTGGGTTGCAGGAATTGCGTGCGGTACGCGTGGTAGGCGCGGCGAATCAAGTCGGGCCGGTAGGGTTCAAGGAATTGTTCAGGCAATGCGACTTCGCCGGAGACGTCGCCTTTGAGTGTTCTAAGTTGGGCTTTCATGCGACGACCTGCTTGACGGTAAGTTCAACGGGGTTGTGCGCCCGGAACGTCTTGCGGAGGCGGACGAGCCGCTTGGCGGGACCCGGAATGCTTCCCTCCAACACCAGGCACGCGCCCTGGGCCAAGCCGAAGTGACGGAAACCGCCTTTGGGTTGATAGGATTGCGCGGTGTCGGCGACAGCGACGATGCGCTTGTTGCGGTCCGTTCGGCGGTGAAAACCGGTTTGGCCGGCCCGAGGAATGGTGTACATGACTTTGGCCTGCGTTTCGCCGCCCAAAGCGCCTCCGTGGCGGCGAGCCTGGGTGGCCTTGTGGGGGTTCAACGCGACGCCGAAACGCTTTACGACGCCCTGCCAGCCGTGGCCCTTGGTCACTGAAATGGCGTCCAGAAGCTCGCCGGCGTTAAAAACGTCCTTGACAGGCACTTCCTTGCCTAAAACGCTGGCCGCGTATTGGAAGGCCTCATCCTTGGAGCCACCCAACGCGATTTCCATGACTTCCGGCGTCTTTTTCAAGCCCACCTTGTGCGGCAACGTGACCGCAATGACTCGGAACGCGTCGGCATCCTTGTAATCATCCAATTTTTTCTGGGTTTTTTTGGCCACCGGACGCGTGCGGGCGACTTGCTTGGGAGCATTCACGGCCGGCACTTCGCCGACGACTTTCCACCCGTACGGCGTCATTTTGTAGGCGACCACGGCGTAAATGAACAGGGGAGGGGTGACCAACAGCGTGACGGGCTTGGCCACGTCCTGGCCTTTGCTTGGAGAATCACGGTATTCCGTCATGACTACGTGCGCCATGCCGGCCTTGTACCCGGCAAAACCCTGCAGGCCCTTGCCGTGCTGGGACCACGTGCGAATGCGCGGCACAAGTCCCGGCGCGCGCTTTCGGTGCCAATAGGCTCTTGAACCCCGATTCGGACCTTTCTTGCCCATAAATTCATTCACTCAGCGGGAAATTTCTTGACGGTGGGTGGCGTTTGCTTGTTGAGCACTTTGCCGCTGCAGTAAGGGCACCGAACGAACGTCAATTCTGCGTCGGCAAAAACCTTTCCACACTTGGAACACACGTACATGACTAATCCCTAAGGAGATTCGCTACCAAGCGAAGGTACACCTTCTTTTGAAACGCATTAATAAACGTTGCGGCCTCCGAAAAAAGCGATAAGGTCCAAAACAGTTCCGATTCGAAAATAAGAACGCGTTAAGCCTTTTTTTAGTCAATAAAGCCTTTTCAGAGCTTTTTGGCGTATTCCTTGCGGATGTCATCGGTGAGCGCCAGCGCCCGCTCGTGAAGATCGCGCGCGTCTTGGGTCAAGGCATTGAAGGAATCGTTAAACGCCGCGACTTTCTTTTCGTCAAGGCCCTCTTTTTTCTTTCGGGCCAGAACGCTTTTCGTCAGCGCGTCCCGAAAGCCGATGGCCTCCAAATGCAGCCAGGAAAAGCGGAGAAGCGCCGCGTCGACATCCAGCGTCAAAAGGAAGATCTTCTTGTTGACGGCATCCGAGTAATATTGGTTGGAACCGAGGTACTGAACGAATTCCTGGATGCCGTGCAAAAACTCGTCCAACTCCTTGACCGAGTCCGGATTGATGCCGTATTCCAAGAACAATCGCTTGGAGGCCTCCATCAACGCCTTCTGCATTTTCAGCTAAAGGCGCGGCGTGAAAGAAAAAGGTTTCTAAGCCCCGCTGAAAAAAACCCAACGTATAAAAACATTCATGAAACAAAGTCTCCAAACCGTTTTCCGCATTTTATTGGGAGGGATAATCGATTATGCCACAGAAAGCCATCATGGTCCTGGCCGTTGCCTTGGTCGTCTCATCACTGATTCTCTCGTACGCCGTGGTCACGTCTGCGGACAGCATCGGCAAGGGACTCTCCAAAATCCAAGTGACTGCCGGCCCAGGCTCCGGATCCGGAACCCTTCAACCCACCGCCACGCCCGCACCGCAAGTCGACTACCGCGACTTGATTCAGGACTTCGCCGGAGCCGAAGGAGACGAAAACGCCCCGGTGACCATCGTGGAATTCTCCGACTACCAGTGTCCCTTCTGCCGATCCTTCTTCGAGTCCTCACTGCCCCAAATCCGCGAACAATACGTCAACACCGGAAAGGTGCGCATTGTCTTTAAGGACTTCCCGCTGTCGTTCCACCCCGACGCCCCCAAAGCCGCGGAAGCCGCGCGATGCGCTGGAGACCAAGGCAAGTACTTCGACATGCATGACGCCATCTACCAAGGCCAGGGACCGGCCAACTTGGGCACCGTAACCATCAACGAATCCGTGTATGCGACGTACGCCAAGCAACTCGGCTTGAACGAAGCCCAATTCCAGACGTGCCTGGACTCCGGCAAATTCACGCAGGCCGTCCAAGGCGACTTCGCGCAAGGCGTGGCCGCCGGCGTGTCCGGAACACCCAGCTTCTACGTCAACAACCAACTCCTCGTCGGCGCGCAACCGTTCTCCGTCTTCAAGCAAGCCATCGACGCCGAACTTTCCAACGCCTGATTTTTTTTTCTTTTCCCCCGGGCTTCTTTTTTTTCCGGGACAAAAACCAAGACCTTTTTTTTCAAGCGTTCACGCCAAGCGAAAAAGAAAACCCTTTAGAAGGCCTTGCGCAATTCTTTCTTCCAAATCCGCCTCCGTAGCTCAGCCGGGTACAGACGCGCCCGCCTTTTCTTTTCCGAAAGAAAAGCTAGGCGCCCCAAAAGAAAACCCGGCGGAGTGAAAAGGTTTGAAAACCCGCAGGATCCATAACAAAACCCGTTGCCTCCGTAGCTCAGCCTGGTAGAGCGCGTCCATGGTAACTTGCGATTCAACCGAATCGTTTGCCGCAAAGGACGAGGTCGCGCGTTCAATTCGCGCCGGAGGCTTTCTAGCAACAAAAACTATTTCTTTACCGCTGCGTTACATCCAATCGGTGATTTCATGGAAGAACGACGATTGGCTCAAGGAGCTCAAACCGTGTTAAGCCACCTTCAGCGAGGCGGAAAAGTCTATGTAGTGGATTGGCCCAAAGCAAACGACAAAGTCCGAAGCGGGTTGAAAAATCGCCGGCAAATTACGTACACGACCACGGCTTGGAGAGGCGAATTCCTTCCCGTTCGAAGTGACGAAGTATCAGGCAAAGACTTGAAATCCACGCTTGGCGTCGCACTCCTTCACGAACCCGTCACGGACAAAACATTGATACAATCTGGAATCGTGGGCATCCTGCGCATGCACCCTGAATGGACAGAACAACGCGGGAAATAAATGCTTAAAGACCAGTTCTGCGTTCCCTGCCGCGGAGGCATTCCTCCGCTGCCCAAAGAAAAAGCCGAGTTCTACCTCCGGGAAGTGCCGAACTGGAAGCTGGAAGGAAACAGAATCGCCCGCACAATCAAATTCAAAAACTTCAAAGACGCCATGGCGTTTGTCAACGCCGTGGCGGACATCGCGGAACAGCAAGGCCACCACCCCGACATTGAAATCCACTGGAACGAGGTGCGCCTGGAATTGTACACGCACAAAATCGGGGGCCTGCACGAAAACGATTTCATTTTGGCCGCCAAAATCGACGCGCTGATGGCATGAAAGAAAAGACCGTTGCATTGGTCGCCGGAGTTTGGCTCGTCGTCGACGCGCTCTTGAGCATCGTCTACTCTACGGACCTTATTCTGCTTTTCCAAGTCGGCCGCGTCGCGCGCCTGGTCATCGGCTTGTTTTTGTTGTTCGGCCACATCCCGAAAAAATACGGGCCGCTCATCGGCGTTTACCTGGCGTTGGAGGCCATCGGCTCCACCGCCGTGTCGCCGGACGAGGGACTGCTTTGGCAAGCCGGACGCATCGGCCGCGTCTTCATCGGCATTTTGTTTTACCAGAAGAAAATCGGTTAAGCCGTTCCCCGCCAGTCCGACACGATGTTGGTCACGTAGTTTCTCGTTTCCTCAAAATTCGGCACGCAGGTGGACGGGTTGCTGCCTTGGACGTTGCCGGGGCCGGCGTTGTACGCGGCCAGTGCGCACTCGACAGAACCGAACGCCTTGAGTTGGCCGGCGAAATACCGCGTGCCCGCGCAAATGTTGTGATATGGATCGTA
The DNA here is from genome assembly GCA_016207165.1 of Microcaldota archaeon. Lineage (GTDB taxonomy): Archaea > Micrarchaeota > Micrarchaeia > Norongarragalinales > Norongarragalinaceae > JACPGT01. The sequence goes on along the minus strand of JACQQD010000005.1, from coordinate 94,071 downwards.
AATCTTGTCAGCGCCTACTCCCAAACCCGCCGCCGTCTCATCAATAAGCTGCATGTAACTTTTTGCTCCAGCGGAGGAACCCACGAATTGCTGGTACCCGCTTTCCTGCCGCATTTGCGCCAACAACAAGTTCTCCGGAATGCCCGACGTCTGGCTTGCCACGCGCGTGACGCATCGGTAGTCCGCGGTTTTCCAGGACCGGCCGGCAAAGTCTTTGGAACCCGTAGACGGGCACGCGGATTCGGCTTGCTGCGCGCATTGGGCAACGGACACCAAGTTCACGGAAGACGGGTTGAATGCCTGGGTGGAGGTGGAAGACGCCCCCGTCCGGCACAACGCTTCCGGTTCGTGCGTAGGCTGGTCGTTGCGCCGAACCTCGAAATGCAGGTGGGGGCCCGTAGAGCCCCCGGAGTCGCCGGACAACGCGAGAACATCGCCTTGCGAAACCGTGTCGCCGGAGCGCACCTTGAACGCGCCGGGAGTCAAGTGGGCGTACCGCGTCTCGACGCCATTGCCGTGGTCCAAAATGATCCACGCGCCGTAACCGTCGGTGTCAAAATCGGGGACGACGACTTTACCGGCCGCCGCGGCCTTGACCGGCGTCCCGGATGCAATCTTCAAATCCAGTCCGTCGTGAGGCCGAATCTCGCCGCTTAAGGGGTGCACGCTGGCTCCTGAAACGCCTCGCCCAATCTGGCCGGAGGACACCGTCACCGGACAAATCAAGCCAGAAGATCCAGGCGAAGCCGGAGGCGTGACAGAACCATCCGGCAAGGATTCCAAGATGCGCGCCGGCACCAAGCCCAGGAAAATGCAGACCTCGTTTTTCTGGCAGGCCAAGTCGGCGGCCGAAGCAATCAACGGCACGGAAAACAAGGCCAACAAGGCGAAAAACGTGACTGCAAACCAGGGCCGCATGAAAGAAAGACGTTTTCAGGATTTAAGCGGCTTTCGCAGCCCACCTTTTCTTTCCAAAGACACGGGCAAAACCAATTGGTTTTGCTGTGCCCCACAAACGCAACGGCGTTTGTGCGGAAAGCTAGGCGCGCCAAAAGAAAGGAATTGCGCGCGAATCACGTCTTAAGCGGCTTTCGCAGGAAACTCAAGTAGGCCGTATGCAGCAAACCGGAGTTTTCCGGCCGAAAACCTTGTTTTCGCACCAGCATTTCACGGTGGATGACTTCCAACGTCTGGTTCTGCAGGAAACCCACGCGCAAGCCCTCGGCGACGAAGGATTGAACTTGTTCGGCGTGCGGCAAGTACCCCACGCAAAAACCCCGGGGTTTAAGCGCGGCAAAGGCCTGCGAAAGAGCATTTGGGGAATCCGCCAAATCCAATGCCACCAAGTCCACGCCTTTTTCGTCGATTCCTTCCAACACGTCCTTTTCCTTGATTTCGACTACGTCTTGCAAACCCGCTTTTTCCACGTTGCGGCAAGCCAGTTTGGCAAATTCGGGGCGCTTCTCGTACGAATAAGCGCGTCCGCCGGGCGCCACGATGGAACCCAAATAGCAGGCCAAAAACCCGCTTCCTGCTCCCGCGTCCACGACGTGGTCGCCGGATTGCAAACCCGTAAAAGCGGAAATGACGGCGGCGTCTTTCAACAGAATGACTTGGGGGCCGCGCGAAAGTTTCTTCCAAACCGACACGTCGAACATAACTCCTTTAAATGGTCAAATGCCAGTAAAAAATGCTTTCATTGCCAGTTCACCCTTCCACCACTTCAAAGGGAAGGGGGCGAGGCGGTTGAGCCTTGCGATGGCCGCTTGTCGACCATCGCTTCCAACTGTTGCGCGCCAGGGCGAAACCGGAACGAAGTGGAGGTGTCCCCCCGGGGCTTGCCTCGGTAGCTCAGGCGGGCCCAACTTTCTTTTCCGAAAAGAAAGTTAGGCGCTTCAAAGAAAAACGAAGATTCAAAAACATTATCGGACCACAAAAACAACGCAGTGCCTCGGTAGCTCAGCGGTAGAGCACCTGTTTCGTAAACAGGGGGTCACGAGTTCGATCCTCGTCCGGGGCTTTTTCTAGTTTTTCTTCCAAAGAAATAGTATGAAAACCTTTTTCGACGGCTCCGGCTGGAACGGCCAGACGTCGGCCTACACCGTCGTGTTTGAAGATAAAAAACGCCCGCCCATCATCGTTCGCCTGCATGAGAAAAAATCGAACAACGAGATGGAGTACGCCGCCCTCATTGAAGCCCTGGAAAACGCAAACGATGGAGACGAACTCGTCGGCGACAGCCAACTCGTTGAACGCCAGCTTTCCGGGCAATACCAAGTCAAGGCGGAAAACCTGAAACCCTTGTTCGAAAAAGCCAAAGCACTCTACGAATCCAAAAACGTGTCCTTGAAGTGGGTGCCGAGGGAACAAAACAAAGCCGGTCAATTTTTGGAACGCCTGGCCCGGCAAAAAGCTTAAAGAGGCCTGGCGGCCACCAAAGTAGTCCTTTTCGTCGCGTTTCTGAAGGTGAATTCGTTCATGGGTAAGTTTCCGGTCGCCGACCAGGCGTTTTTGAGCGTCGCCGTGTGCATGAAGTGCAAGGCGCGGAACCCGAGAACCAACAAAGTCTGCCGCAAATGCGGGTACAAAAAGTTGCGTCCAAAGAAGCAGAAGCGCAAGGACGCCAAGGGCGGCGCTTAAAACCAAGCCGCGCGCCACGACCAAGGGGCAAACACCCCCCAACCATTTTTTTTCTTTTCGCTTTTCCGAGTTGAACAACCATGAGAATGCTTCTGGTGCGGCACGCGCAAACCATCGAAAACCAAGAACACCGCTTCCAGGGCCACATCCACGGCCGACTCTCGGACCTCGGCAAAAAACAGACGCAACTTTTGGCGGAAGCGCTGAAAAACGAGGAAATCGACTTGTTTTACGGATCGCCGCTGGGCCGCGCCCGCGAAACCCTGGAAGCGGTACGCATCCACCACTCTCACTTGCAAGCCGTGTTCACCGACGCGTTAAAGGAAAGAGGCAAAGGCGTCTACGAAGGCCTCGGCATAGAGGAAACCGAAGAAAAAGAACCCGGCATCCTCGCTCAAATGAAGGACCCGCGATTCGTGCCCGACGGAGGGGAAAGCTTGGAGCAAGTCAACGCGCGCCTGCACCCCTTCCTGGAAGAAATCCGGGGAAAGCACGCCGGAAAAACCGTTTTGTTGGTAGGCCACCACGTTCTGAACAACCAGATCTTCCGCTATTACTTGGACACGCAAAGCGAGTTCTCCCAGCACAACGCCTGCATCAACGAACTCTGGCTTTCCGAAAGCCAAGTCCGCGTGGTGCGACTCAACGACTACTCCCACTTGAAGGGCTTGGAGACCCCGGCGTACATCTGACAATCACCGGCGCAGTGAAAGCGCGTCCGACAACAAATCGCTGTCGTGGACCGGGTACCGGGATTGCAAGAACTTCCGGCGCACTTCATCCAACAACTCCAACACGGGCTTGGCGTGAGGACCCAAGTACGAATTCAACAAGTCTTCGTTCAACGTCTGGGCCACCGACAGGATGCTTTTTTGTTCCGAGTCCTTCGGGAAAGAAACGAGAACCGAGCCTGACGCCCGGGGACGCCGTTTTTCAGATGGGTGCCGCTCAAGGAACAATTCGGCTAAAGTGCGCAGGTGGGTTACGCGTTCCCGCGGCAAACCGAGGCGGTGCACGCCGTGCTCCTGCAGCTGTTCGGAGAAATCCCGGAAAATCACGTGCACGTCCGGCAAGCTCAGCTTGTGGTAGCGAGACGCCACCACGTCGGCATAATCCAGCCGCATGCGCTTGGCCAGCAACTCGGCGACTTTGGCCTTGACGCCTTCCCCCAAACCCAAATGGTCCAACACGTGGCCGTGCAACTCGATTTCCAACTCGTCGCGCGACGGCTTGAACCCCGGCATCAACCGGCGCTCTTTGGCGAAGCGTTCCAAGTGGGCCACCACGCTTGGCACCGTCAATTCACTCATGAGACAAAAACGGGAAGTCAACGGTTAAAACCACTTGCCCTCAAAACCAACAACGGGGGAGTGTCCCGAGCCTGGCCAAAGGGGCAGGACTTAAGGAAACATTTCTTTCTTCCCGAAGAAAGAAATCTTTCATGCAAAGAAAGAAGGGCTTCAGAGGAAAGAAAGAAGCGGTTAGGCCATCCTGTGGTTATGTGCCTTCGAGGGTTCAAATCCCTCCTCCCCCACTTCAAGCGAAGCCGTTGGTATAGCAATGTGCGCATTGCTATGCGCTGGACTTGGCTGCTTGCCAAGTCTACGCGTCCTGCCTGCCACAACGGCAAACTCCTATTGGTCGTTTAGCCTTCTTTGGTCGAAGGGACAAAACGAAACGTCCGGATTCTTATTCCCTTCCTTCCATTTTCACGTGATGACCCAGAAACGCATTTCCGCCATTGAAGTCCGCAACGCCCGCGTGGAAGCCGACAAGGCGTGGGAGTTAAGTTGGACGCGTCGGCTGATTCTGGCGGCGTTCACCTACGTTGCGGTGCTGGTCATTCTGCTTGCCATCGGCGCTCCTCAAGCAGGTTTGGTGGCACTGGTTCCCGCCGTCGCCTACATTATCTCCACGCTCACGCTGGGCTTTGCAAAACGATGGTGGCTCGCCCGCCGTGAATAGACCTAATTTTAGGCGGGTTGTGTTTCCTGAATCAACGCATTTTTTCCAGGCGGATGGCCGTCACGGCGTTCATGACCGTGGCTCCGCGAATCAATTCCATGGCAATGCCTTGACGCGAAAGCGTTCTGCGCAGGCGACCCAATTGAAGCACGTTCCCGAATTCACCCATCAAGTACGCGTGCCCTCCGGCCCGCAGTTTTTTCGCCATTAAACCCACGGCGGCTTGACCCTTCAGCATGCCGCTGTGGTCGACGATGAGGTCGAAGTGCTCGTCGTCAAACCATTGGTCGGCGTTGTCGGTGAACACGCCGACGTTGTATGACGCGAACCGGTTCCAGGGCTGCTGGGTTTCGCGGTCCAACGCCTTGGATTGCACGGACCACTTCCTGGTTTTTCGGTCTTGGTTGAAGGGACGCGCCAACCCCGTGGTGTGAAGCTCGACGTTTTCGGGTCCGACGTGGTCCTGCAATTGGATGCCGAACAATCCGTCGCCAGCTCCCACGTCCAGAACGCGGATGGCGTGTCCGCGTTCGCGGTGGAGCTGCTCGGCGACTTGCGCCAAGTCGGTTTTGAAGTGTTCGCTGTATTCGTCCAAGCCGGAGTCCGTGTAGTATTTGTCGCGGCCGAGGCCCGGGTGGCCGATTCCCTGAAACGAGGCGCGATCCAGTTCCCGGAAATAGCGGATTTCAGCGGATTTCCTTCGTCGAAGCGGTTGCATGAACCACTTGACCGCTTTTTGGAGGGGCCGCGTCCACTTCATGGCGTTAGGCGTTTTGGCGGTGGAAGATTAATGGATTTGGTTTTCCTCAAGGCCGCAATCGGTGTCTGTCTCTTGGAAACAACGCGCATTCACGAATATTCTTTTGCCCCGTCAACTGCATGGTGAGGCGTTCCGAGCCAATGGACCAGCCGGCGTGGGGGCACGCGCCGTAGCGGAAGGCGTCGATGTACGACTCAAAATCGGCGGGGTCCAACCCGCGTGCCTTGAGGGCTTTGATCAACAACTCGGGCACGTGGATGCGTTGCGCCCCGGAGGCAAGTTCCAGCCCGCGGTACATCAAGTCGTACGCCTTGCATTTCTTGGGTTCTTTCTCATGCGGCATAGAGTAAAAGGCGCGAACAGCGGTCGGCCAATCCGTGATGAAAAACGCTTCTTCCCCAAGCAATTCCGGCATGGCGCCTTCTTGTTCTTTGGAGAAGTCGTCGCCCCACTTGAGGTCGTGGTATTTTTTGGACAATGCGCCCAAAACGTCGTCGTAGGTGAAGCGCTTGATTTTCTTCGGGGCGGCCAGTTTTTGTTCCAGGGTCTTGAGGTCCTCGCCGCCTTCGGTTTGAACCGAGCCGAGAATGTGCAGGAAGACTTGTTCCAGCACGTCCAAGGCGTCCTGGTCATCCGCAAAACCCATTTCCGCATCCATTTGCGTGACTTCGTTGAGGTGCGAAACCGTGTTGTGCTTTTCCGCGCGGAACACGGGAACGGTCATGAATACTTTGTCCATCCCTCCCAATACGGCCAACTGCTTGTAGAGTTGCGGGGACTGCGCCAGGAACGCGTCTTTCTCAAAGTATTGCACGTGGAACAAATCCGAGCCGCCTTCGGTGGACGCGGACACGATGCTGGGCGGATTGATTTCCTGGAACCCCAATTCCAAGAGCTTTTCCCGGAAGGCTTTCTGTGCGAGAGCCCGGATGCGGAAAATGGCACTGGGTTGTTCCCGGCGCAAGTCGATGAAGCGCGCGTCCAATCGCGTGTCCAGTTCAGCCGGCACGCGGCCTGTGACGTCCAAAGGCACTTTCTTGAATACCGGGCCCACGATGTCCAATGTTTTTGGAAGCAATTCAAAGCCTCCGGGGGCTTGCTTGGAGGACTTCACCGTGCCAAAGACGACGACGGCGGTTTCCTTGACCAACCCCTCCGCTTTTTGCAGGAGTTTGGCGTCGGCTTCCTTCTTTTTGACGATGACTTGGGAGATGCCGGTCTTGTCGCGCACCAACACGAACAAGATGCCGCCGAGGTCGCGGACTTCGTGCACCCAGCCCGCCAGCTTAACGTCCTTTCCGTGGAGCGCTTCGTTGATTTCGTTGCGGTAATGGGTTCGCATCATCGACGTCTTCCTCAAGTCCATATGTCATGCGTGAGTGTTGCAGGGCCTTTAAGCGTTTTTCGACGACGTGGTCCCCCATGATCCTGAACGAGTAAAGCATGATGCCGATGCCAAACAGCATGAAGGGAATGGCGAACAACTTGGACGCGTCGTGCGTGGGCACCACGTCGCCGTAGCCGACGGTGGTCAACGTGGCGGTGGCAAAATAAAACGAGTCCACCCACGACCAGCCCTCCACGGCGTGAAAAAAAGCGGCGCCGCCTGAAATGGTGGCAATGACGACGGCCATCACGTAGGCGACTTTGACGGGCGTCTGGGGTGCTTGGCCTCTCATTGCGCTCCAGACGGTAAGACTTTCACGGTATTTAACTTGAGGGTGACGGGAATGGGCACCGCGACTTCCACCAGCTCGACGGTAACCTCTTCCTTGTCGTTGTCGATGCGGACGACTTTCGCCTTTTCCCCTTTGAAAGGCCCGCCCGTGATTTCCACCAAGTCGCCCTTGTTCAACAAGACTTCCTGGGGCTTGGATTCCAAGAGTTCCTTGATTTCGTCAAAGGCAATGGGCTTGTTCAACACGCTTTTGACGTGGGGTACGTTGGTGACCAGCTTCTTGGCCTCCACTTCGTCGGGACTTTCCACAATCAAGTAGCCTTTGAGGCGGGAGGAAACCAAGAGCGCGGAAACCTGCGACTTGGTTTTCCGGATTTTCTCGGACAACAAGTCGGCCACGATGTTTTCCTGGCCGGCGGTGACTCGGTACGCGTACAACATGAACCATTACCCCAAAAAGTGCGACAACGTGTTGATGACAAATCCAATGATGCCGATGATGGCAATGCCAATGGCGGTGGTCAACGCCATTTGCTTGTATTCCGGCGCACGCGGCTTGTGCGTTACCGCAAGGACTCTTTCGGCTTGCTTGAGAAACGATTGCACGGATTCCTGCACGTTCATAGACATCACACAAACTCCAAATCCAGTTCTTCCACCGCCTGCTTGGGCGGGTGAGACGGGTTCACGCTGGTCTTGATGCCGGAAAGCACCGCCAGCACGCGGACCGTGTTCTTCTCCAATCCGTCGTCAATGGTGGCGCCCCAAATCACGTGAGCGTCGCGGCCCATCTTGCTTGAAATCGCGTTGACGGCGGCTTCTGCTTCGCCCAGAGTCATGTCTTTTCCGCCGGTGATGTTGACCAACGCCTTGTCGGCCTGGCCGATATCCAAGTCCAGAAGCGGCGAGGACAACGCCTTTTCGGCGGCTTCAATCACGCGGTTCTGCTGGTCCGGCCGCGACACTTCGCCCAATCCGATCATGGCTTGCCCGCCTTTCTCCAGGATGGTGCGGACATCGGCGAAATCCAAGTTGACCAAGCCCGGTTTCGTCACCAATTCGGCGATCCCACGCACGGCGTTGGTCAGAACCAAGTCGGCTGTCTTGAATGCGGCGTTGAGCGGCAAATCCGGAACGAAGTACAAAAGCTTGTCATTGGGAATCGCGATGGTGGTGTCGGCCTCCTTCTTGAGCTTTTCAAAGCCGTCCAACGCATTCTGCATGCGCTTGGGGCCCTCGGAAGTAAACGGCAGCGTGCACACGGCAATGCAAAGCGCTCCGGCGTCCTTGGCCGAGCGCGCGATGACGTGCGCGGAACCCGTGCCCGTTCCGCCGCCCAAACCACAGGTGATGAATACCATGTCCATGTCTTTTAGAATCTCGCGGATTTCCGCCTCGCTTTCCTCGGCGGCCGCCTGGCCGACCGTCGGATTCGACCCCGCCCCCATGCCCCGCGTCTTTTTCTTGCCCAACAAGATTTTCTTGTCCGCCTTGACTTTCAGCAAGTGCTGGGCGTCGGTGTTCATGGCGATGACTTTCACGTCGCCGATGCCCACTTCCTGCATGCGCACCAGCGTGTTACAACCAGAGCCGCCGGTGCCGATCACGCAGATTTTGGGCTTGGACTGCTCCAGAAACTCGACGAGCGCCTTGTCTTCCTCGGAGACCTGGCTTAAATCGATGGTGTGCTTGTCTTTCAGGAAATCGTATTGGTTCAAAGCCTTCACCCAGTCACGAATAGGGGTTCTAAAACGTACGATTTTTCTTGTTCCCTAAGGCGTTAATAACGCTTTCGTAAGTTAGACTGGTACTCGAAATGAAAAAAGACGGGTGGGGGCGGCCATAGCCCGCATTCTGTTGACCACGGCATTCGACTTAGCGGCTCAAAGGCCTTGCACTCCCCATTTCCCGGCGCGTTTCACTCGTACTGGGCTTCAACGTCAGCGGACTTCATCCTGCGAAACCCGACGATATCGTTTCTGTTCCGGAAATCAACCCTTAGAGTTGGCGCGTTGCCGCGCACGGGTTTTTGACCACTGTTTCCAGTCGAAATAGTGTGCGGAGCTTCCTCAGCCACCCAGGCTTTGAACCCAGGCTACCGACAGCCGTGCACCGCCCCACCCGAAAAGAATTGTGCTTGAACGAGCTTAAAAACCTGGCTTTTCCTGTTCTTGAAAATGGCGGACTTGGAGGAAGCCTTCTATTCGGGGCTGGTTTTGATGGGTTTGAGCGACTACCGCGTGCGCGCGAACTACCATGACTTCGCTTCCCTGAAAGCCGTCATGCAGCGGACGGGGAATTTGGTGACCGTCAAGGCAAGCCGAGGTTTTGAGGCCGGGGGAAGAGAAGTGTTGGTTGGCCTGGCTTTGGATTTAATCGGCCGCTCCTTCCGAAGGAGAGTGCCGGAAAACGCGTACACGTCGGCCTTCCAGGAATTCTTCCGGAACGCCCAAGCCGTCAAACTCTCGCATTCCCTCAAACGCCGTTTTGGACGCCAACGCCGTTTGCAGGCCAACGGCAGCCACCACGATTTAAACGACGTGGTCCTCCGCTTGATTCACGAGTACCCCGTTCTCCAAGAACTGCCGGTGCCGAAAATCGGGTGGAACGCGCAAGGCGGCGCGCGGCTGGTGGGTTTCTATGATGAAGCCGCTCACGAGATTCTCATTTCCAACCGCTTGGACCAAAAACGCGTTCCGTTCTATGTCTTAGAATACGTGGTGTTCCACGAACTTTTGCACGCCAAACACCCGTCCAAACACAACGCCACGCGCCGGACCGTCCACTCGATGGCCTTCAAGACGGACGAGCAAAAATACCCATTCTACCAGGATGCCATGGATTGGCTCAAGCGTCACGACCTTAACGCGCACTGGGATTAAATAACCCGGTTTTCCAAACGCTTTCATGTCGCCGCGCTTGGAAATCACGCTTCCCTCCAAGGGAAGGCCGAAAACGGATTCCGTGGTCCTGCCGCGCATCGGACATAGGGAAATCGACGAAGTATCGGAACTGGCGCACGGCTTCTTCAGATTGCATGATCCCGCTGTTGAAGCGGTGCCGGCCACGGCTGTGAACGATTTCCTCAAGGACGCCTTTCCGGGCAAAAAGGTCCAAGTGAAAGGCGAGGTTTCGCCGCAACTGTTTTTGCTGGTCGTCAGCCGCCACTTGTATGTTTCTCGGCTTCGCGAGGCGTATGACGTGGCCCAACGTCATGGCCTTGATTTTCTCACGGACGCGTATCAAGCGCTTTACCGTGAGAAAATGCGTCACACGTTTGACGCCATTTCACAAGAAACCGGTACCGAAATTCGCCGCCAGGAAGTTCCGTTAAACCGTTTTTCCTCCTCCAAACCCTTGAGCCGCGCCAAAGCCTTTTTCAAACGCCATGTGGACACGCTACGCCAAATTGCCGGAATGCCTCCAACTTCCAAGAGACAATGGGGGCCTGCGCCGGAAGGTTTTCCAGTGCCTGAAACCCCGGCTTCCATGCGAGACGTGTACCTGACTTTTGACGACGGCCCCGGCCCATGGACCCAGCACATCGTGGGCATGTTAAGCAGCCTTGAAACAAAATCCAAGCGCAAATTGCCGGTCACGTTTTTCGTCACCGGAAACAACTTGGACGCGTTACCGGACGGCGAGGACGTGGTTAGGCAAGCGCACGAAAACGGCCACGGCATCGGTTCCCACAGCCAAACCCACGACTATGGCTTGCGGGGCTTTCCATCCCGGGACGTGCTGGAACGGGAAGTGACTTTACCCCAGCAACGCTTGCAACGATTGTTGCGTACAGCGGTTCGACATTTTCGTTTTCCCGGCGGCATTTTTTCTTGGCCCGCCTTGCTGCACGTGCGCAACCGCGGCATGGACCACGTGGACTGGAGTTTGGATACGGGCGACTACCACCTGGCCGCGCAATCCCTTCTAAGCCCAGGCGAACAAGATCGATCGCAGTTGCTTGAAGCCGCGCGAAAAGAGTTGCTTCAACGCGTTTCCAGTGCGCGGCCCGGCGACGTGATTTTGATGCACGACAGCGACGTGTTGCTTCCGGACAAAATCCTGGACATGCCCGTCTCTTGGCAGAGTGAAACCGCCAAACAGGATACTTCGGTGGGTCGCCGGCTTCGCGCCCGCGCCCGCGGCATGTTTGTGGCTTCCACCCTGGACGACGTGATTGAGGCACTTCATTCCAAGGACCTCCGTTTGGCGCCTCTACCTGAACCTGGAAATTCGCACCGGTTCAGTTCGAGGTACCTCAAACGCTTCAACGCGAAACTGCTTCAAGCCATTCCGGGAATGGAGTCCGCGCGCCAGGCCGCTGCCCGTGCACGCGGCGGCGCCAGGAACTTGCTTAGGAAAGCCGGAGACCTGTTTTTCGGCTGGCGAAGGAAAAAGAACGACTAGACGAAAAGAATTCTTCCCAACCGCACCATGGTCGCGCCTTCTTCGATGGCCACCTGGAAGTCGTCGGACGTGCCCATGGACAGTTCTTCCAAGCCGAATTCGTCCTTGAGCGCGTCAAAAAGCGCCTTGGCTTTTTTAAAGTGCGGGCGGGAATCGCCTTTCAGGGAAACCACGGCCATGAGGCCGCGCACGTCCAAATTCTTGAAGGGTTTGAGAGCCAAAAGAAATTCCCGGACCGCCTCCACGTCGGGCGGCAAGCCGTGTTTCTGTTTTTCCTCACCCAAATTGACTTGCACCAGGACCGGCATGGCCTTTGCTTTTTCATTCAGGACGCGATTGAGTTTTTCAGCGTGGTCCAGGGATTCCATGCTTTGGATCCAGTCGAAGTGCTCCGCGATTTTTCGGATCTTGTTGGATTGGATGGTGCCCAAAAAATGCTTCTCGCACGGCAAGAGAAGGGGAAACTTTTCCAAGGCGTCCTGGACACGGTTTTCCCCAATTCGCTTCACGCCTTGGCCAATGAGCGCGTTGACTGCGTTGGATTTTGCGTACTTGGTGGCGGCCACGAGTTTGACGTGAAGAGGAATTCGGCGGAGGATGTTTTCGGCGGACATGGCGGGTTAGTGTTCGCCTTTGATCAAGCGGATTTCAAAAGCGCTTACCGGCACCTGCAACCCGTAGTTCTCCAACACCATTGGATGCAGTTCGCCGACGAACCCGACTGGGATTTTGCCCTGCACGACTTCGGCGGCTCGGCCGGAAATGAATCGTCCGTGGGTGTAGGCCTTCAGCGTGTACGCGAAGTTCATGCGTCGGTTGAACTCGTCCAAGAGCGAGGCGACTTGGCTCAAGTTGGCGTCGGCATGCGCAGACAGAAGGCACGCGTTCACGTCGGTGCGCGTCTTGGTCGTGGTTTTTGGGTCCTTGACCACGACTTCCCCGACTTCAAACACGTTCTGGGGGTAGGGCTGGTGCGTGTTCTTGGAGAGCACTTCCAATAGGGACGGCATCAAGAGGGAGCGGAGGCTGGTGTACTCTTCGGAAACGGGGTTTTTGATTTTCACCACGTCTTTTTCGGCGGAGGCCTTGGCGGCTTTGGCGTGCGAGAAGAACACGTGCGTCATGAGCTCCAGGAAGCCAAACGACGCCAACTGGTCGCGGGCTTTCTGCACGAGGTACGTCCGATCGCTTTTTGAGCCCACGGTGAAAACAGAGGGTTCTTTGACCTGGAATTGGTTGTACCCGTGCGCCAAGGCGACTTCCTCGACCAAGTCGATTTCATGCAGGAAATCCGAGCGGTATCTTGGCGTAAAGCACTCCAGGGTTTCCCTTCCCACCGTGACGTCCAGGCGCTGGCGGCGGAGCAGTTGCACGACCTCCTTGGGCGGTAGGCTGGTTCCAAGCAACTTGTTGACTCGGTCCACGTTCAAAACGTATTTCTCGGGTTTGGTGTCCGGGGTGACCAGCTTCTTGGTTTTGTGGTGGATTTCCACGGTTTCCACCACGGCGCCTTGGTCGGCGAAATCCTGGCACAACACGTTGAGCGTCGCGTTGCAGGAATGCAAGTCCGTGCCCGTCAAGTCAATGAAAACGTTTTTGGTGTCCTCCGTCACCGCACAGTCCGCGGCGTTGATGATGTCCACCAGAGACAAGACCCTGTTTTTGGAATCCACCAGCATGGGGTAGTGTTTGCCGGTGACCAGGTGCGCGTAGTCTTTGCCGGTGGGGTGCTCGGAAAGAATTTGTTTGACCGTCATTTCGCGGTCGGCTTTGAGGGGATGGAATTTCGTGTCCATGGACGCGTTTTTCAAGTAGAACGGGCCCTTGAGTTGATCCAAATCGTACAACCCGATGGAGCCTTTCTTCCTTCTTCGGCCATTGGTCAAATCCAGTTTTTCCTGGACTTGGAAGAGGTGCTGGATTTTCGTGTCGTCCAAGTCCGCGTTTCGAATGACGGCGGAAACCAGTACGGGCCTGATGGCTTCGGCTTCCGGTTCCACGAACACCTTGATGCCTGACGCGTTGAAGTCGCAGGCAGGCGAGCCCGTTTCTTTTCCCAGGTAGCCTTTCAGCGCGCGGGCGGCGCCAAAGACGCTTAAAAGATCCGGCCGGTCGCCGGTGACTTCCACGGTGATGCCTTCATCGTCGGTGCCCTCGACGTTGGCCTTGATGTTCGGCAACGCTTCCAGCACCTGCTTTTCGCTGGCGGAAACGGCTTTCAAAAGCAATTCTTTGGGGTATGTCGTAGAAACCATGAATTTTTTACCACTGAATTTGGAAGCGCTCGGGGTACGCCGCGTCGCCGAACTCGTGGTACGACGTCACGCGGCCGTTTCCAGCGAGTTTTTCGGCCAGTTCTTCGTTTTGGATGTTGGCGAACACGACGTTCTTGGCGCCTTGCTTTCTGGCCACGCCGACGGCGTACGCCACCAAGGCCTTGGCCAGTCCCTGGCCTTTGGCGTGGGCGTGCACGATTTTCAAGGCTTTGGGGTCCGGTACCAAGTACGCGTTTTCTTCTTGAAAGCGCACCAGCAAGGCGCCGGATTCTTTCTCGTTTTGCCACGCGGTGACGCGGAACTCGGATCCCTTGGTCTTGACGGTTCGAAATGCGACGGACAACGCCTTCACGCGGTTTTCGCCTCCCTCAAGAATCCGATGTTGCTGGAAAACAATTCCCGGACATCCGTAATGCCTAGCGAAAGCATGGCCAGGCGGTCGATGCCCAAGCCCCACGCCAACACCGGCACGTGCACGTCAAGCGCGGAAAGCATTTCCGGCCGGAACATGCCGGCTCCGCCGACTTCCGCCCATCCTCTTTTTGGAATCTTGGCGTACAATTCGACGCTGGGTTCCGTGAACGGAAAATAGGAGGGAGCGAACTTGACGTCTTCGGCGTGGAAGACTTCCACGGCAAAACGCTTCAAATACCCCAAGAGTTCCCGAAACGACATGTTCTCGTCCACGACGATGCCTTCGCACTGGTTGAATTCGATGAAGTGGCTCCAGTCAATTTCATCGGGCCGAAACACGCGGCCGATGGAAAACATTTTCAACGGCGGCTTTATGCCTTTGGCCAGCGTGCGCGAAGACACGGCGGTGGTCTGGCTTCTCAAACACAACCGCAGAGCGATTTCGGGGTCCCACGTGTACCGCCATCCCTTGGATCCCGCCAAGCCTTCTTCATGCGCTTTTTGGACTTGTTCAATGACTTGCTTCTCCAAAATTTCGCCTTTCGTGGGGTCCTCCACCAAGAACACGTCGTGGATTTCGCGCGCCGGGTGGTCCTGCGCCATGAAAAGCGCGTCCATGTTCCAGAACTCCAGTTCCACCAAAGGGCCGTGGGCCTCCTGGAAGCCCAACGCAATGAGCTTGTCGCGAATCTTGGTCAAGAATTCCTGGTACGCGTGCTTTTTGCCTGCCATGACCGGGGAAACCAGGGTGTCCACGTCGTAGGACCGGAATTCTTGGTTTTTCCACGAACCCGTTTTCAGCATTTCCGGCGTGAGCTGGGAGGCCAGCACCGATTCCTGCGTCAACGCTTTTTTTCCGTTGGAACTAATGGAAGTGGAAACGGTTTTCTCTTCGACTTCTTCCGCCAGTTTCCGCGCCAAAAGCGCGCCGGCGTCCTTGAGCTTTCCTTCCAATGCCTGTTTAAGTTGTTTTTCCGTCTCGCTTTCGACATCCGAGACCTTGGCCATCAAGCCTTTCTCCATGGAAATCCAGCCGTTTTTCTTGGCCCAAACCAAAGCGATTTTTTCTTCCTGAACGGAAAGACCGGCGGACTTGAACGCTTCTTTAAACGCCACGGGCTTTTTGGACAACGCGTCCACCAGCCTTCGTTCCGGCGTGCCTTTCTCGGCGTACGTCTTGCCTTCGTCCGTCAATTCAAGCCGCTTGGACGAGGACCGTTTGACGTAGGCAAATCCCTGGTCTTCCAACGCGCTCAACACGCTCATGAGCGCGTCGTAGGAGACCTTGGCGTCTTGCGCGAGTTTTTGGCCGTCCACCGACGTTTTGTGCTTGGACAACGCCTCCAGGATGCGGTGCTCGATTTCCTTCATGGTAATCCGTTCCAAAACGTATTGGTGGAGTTGTGGGTGAATCCCGGATTAATTAACGTAACGAAGGCGATTTTTTTTATGTGGATTGCCGTTGGTTATTTCTTGCGTTTCCGGGGTTGGATGCCATCGGCACCGCCTGGCAGTTTGTCCAACGTCAGTCGCGCTTTTGGAAGCTCGATTTTTGGGGACGGAGTTTTACTGGGTTCAACGCGGAGTTCTTCGTTGATGTATCGAATCCAGTCCTCAAGGCTTAGGCTATCGCGGAGCCACCTTAGTTCCGGCTTGGTCAATCGTCGGCGGTAACCGCGGAGATGCTCGTGGCGCGGGTCCGTCACATCGTACACGTGATACGCTTTTCCATCCTTGAGCGGCTCGTGGAGTCCAACGGGCTCTTGTTTGGACTTGCGCCGGCCTTTGGCGTCCAGCTCTTGGCTTTCGGTGAACACGCGGATGTGTCCGTTGACGATGCCGCCGATCGTCACGGGGCGGTGGTCTCGCAACGCTTCCAGGATGGTGGCAACCACTGATCCTTTTTGCCGGTCCAGCCGGCGAGCGGACTTGAAGGTTCGGGTTTCCTCGTCGGGCCCGTGCACGCGGATGTCCACCCATTCCTTGATGCGTTCCGGCGGGATGAATGCTTCGATGCTGGGCGGTTCCTCAATGCCTTTGTAGACTCGGTGGGACGCGGTCTTGCTTTTGGTGTTCGTTTTGTGCATGGCTTCGTTAACCAACTGGATTTCCAGTTTTTTTAGTTCAGGCGTTCCCGGCACGTGGACGTCGGCCACCAAGTGGATGGCGCGGTATCCGCCTTCTTTGGGTTCATCCAACCAGTCGTTGTTCACGCGGATGGCTTGGACGCGCATGTTTCCCAGGGTCTTTCCCGTTAACCCGTGGCTTTCATGCCGCAACGCGTTCGCCAGTTCACGGACCTGTTTTCTGTCTTCCCCTGGAAGGATGATTCGGTAACCCAGTTTGTCGTGCTGCTCGGCGATTTCATGCGTGGCTTCTTTTATGTGCATGGACGCAATGGTCTTGGTTCGAGACTCCAGTCGAGCCACCGGTTGCTGGTTTCCTTCCAAGTAGGCTTCCAAGGCTTTCAAACCGGGTTCTTCGTGCGCCTGGATGGCGCCTCGCAGGCGGGCCAACTTTTGGTGCTTGTCCGTGTCTAGAATGTAAAGCGTTTGCGCTTCCAGTTGATCGCACTGCTTTCGATAGTGTTCTCCAAGGCTTCGAAGCAATGGAATGTGCCAGTGCCTCATGCGTCGCGCGTACTTGATTTGGTCACTGTAGCCGGCGTGGTCGATGTGGTTGAAGTTGGCCGCGTCAATGGCGGCCGCCAACAACCGGATGGGTACGGGGTGCTGTTTGATTCGTTCTTTTTCTTTCTCGTTTTCACGATTCAGCTGTTTTATTTGTCCCTGGTATTTGAAGGCCTGCCGATACTTTTTTCTCTCGAAAGTCTCCGCGAGCTTCTCTTCAAGCCTCTTCACTTTTTCGGATCGTTCCGCAAACCGTCCCTGGAGTGCTCGGAGTGCTTGGACGCGTTCCAGAATATCGCTTACTTCCTCAAACCCCTCGCCCAATCGGGTTCCTGCCGGCAGGTATCGTGTGTGCGCCGCCAAGGCAGCCAGCAACAGGTTCTCAGCCGGAGTCAGCCGGTCCTTGGATTCAGTGGCAGTCGGTTCTGAACCGCCGATTCGGATGTCGTCGTCCAAAGCGATCTTATTTTTTCCTTCCCCCCACGGCATCCAGTTCAAGAGGTTTTGCGCGGCTTGCTGCGCCGTTTGATTCAGCGGCACGTGTTTTCCCGTCTTCCACAGGCTTTGGGGCTGACTTTCTGCATACAGGCCAGCCAGGTGACGGCCACGGTCGGAGTTTTGGACTCTTTCAAGAACACTGGGCGGCATTACTATTTTTTTCGTCTGTAAGGTTTTTCTGTCTTTAGTCTAACGAGAAACCAGGGCTTCCGTTTGCTGGCCCTCAAGAAACCGTTCTGACCGATGGAATTCATGCGTATACAACTCAAATTGTCGTTCAACTTCTTCTGGATTTGGCGCCTGTTCTTGGAATCCCAGTTCATGCAGAAATCTTTCGAAATGCGAAGTTCGCACAATGTTAAAAGAAGGAAAGTGGATGGTGCCTCCCCGGTCCGTGGTTTCGGAATAGTATTCCAACGGCGTGATGACGTGATCCATGCTGATCAGGTTGTTGACGTCAAATTGGTATGTTTTGCCCTCGTCTTTCAGTCTCGAATAGCGCAGCGTCGTGATGAATTGATTGATTCCGTGCACGGTCAAGAACCGCATTTTGATGTTGTTCAATGCGCTGGCCCGTTTTATCAACTCCCTGAATTTACTCCGGGCTTGGTCGTCGCGTTCCAGTGAATTGGTCCGAATGGCCCGGTCAACCAGACCAAGTTCCTGTCGTATCCGGGTTTTCTTCTTGTTTGCCGCCGCAATTACGTCTTTTCTCAAGTGGCTGTTGAGGCGGTTGAATTGGGCGGGATCGGGCAAATGTTGCAACAAGGCGTGCAGGCGATAGTTGGCCAATGTCGCGAAACCCCCTTCGTATAAGGCCTGGTGTTCAGGGTTCCCGTAGACCTGTCGATGGTCGACGTGCGGTTCCTCTTTCACGAGGTGGCCTTGTTCAATGTCGGCGTATGTCTCGGCCAGATGTGGTTTGAGGTGGGGAAACATGCTGACGAGTTCTTGGACAGTGCTCACGGGTTCCCGGATGTCTTTGATTCCCATCCGTTTGCTTACATCTTCGCGAATGTTCAGTTTCACTCTGATTTTTCCAAGCCTCTGCCCGATCTTCTGCTCGACGAGAAACCGGTGACTAACCAGGTTCTCGAACGTTTCGTCGGAAATTCGTCCAGTCGCGCGTAAGACCTTCAAAAGAAAAATGCCTTCCGGCGTGTAATCCCCATTGGGGTTGACCAGCTTGATGGCTTCGGGATTCCGGCTGAGCTGTTCAAGCCGTTGGACCATGTAGTCGCGCTGTTCTTCAACTTCCTTTTCAAGCCGTTTTCCGACTTCTTCCAGCATTTTTTGCTGGCTGGGCTTGAAGTCCCCGATTCGCTCCATGACGGATTGCGCCTCTTCCTCTTTTTTCTCCTCAAGCACCTCCTGAAAATGGCGGTGCAGGTGGCTTGCGGCGTTACCGCTTTTGGCCTCGTCAATCACGTGGATGACGGATCGTTCTCCAGGAAGAAACCCGTAGGCGTCTCCGGCTTCCCCTTTTTGCATCCGATGCTCAATGAAGTTACGAAAGAAAACCCGCACCGTGTCCTTGAATCCGTGCAAGAATTGGCTTGCCGGCATGAAAGCCAGAAACTGGCGTTTTCCAACCGACGCCTTCTCGTCCATGGATGCCACAAAGCCTGGTAAAAACGCGCCGCGCAGTGGAATGAGCACGGACCGGTTTTTGGGGTGTTGCCACAGGTGACTTCCAAGCCGTTTACACGCCGCGATATAGCTTTCCAGTTCAAACGGCGTGTAGTGCGGGCGCGGAAACCGCGGTGTTCGAGGGTCGGCCATCGGATTCTCTTTGACTCTAAGCGCTTAAAAACCGGGGCGTGAATCATAGCGTTTGCTTTCAAATGCGCGAGTACATTCATGCATTGGTTCGGCCGCCCGAAGAAGTCGGGCCCGAAAAACGCGCTGATGCACTTGAAGTTCGCATGCGTTTAACCGCCGATGCCCTCGCCAGTTCAAGAAACGGTCGCCAAACCATTGAAGATCTTTTCCTTTCTGAGCGTTTTCCGGACGACCACGTCCATTTCAAGGAGGGCGCGGATCCTCGCCACGTCACGGCCGCCAGCGTCGTTCCCGGACCCTTCCGAAGGATTCGAAACCCCAAACATCTTTTCTTGGTCAGCCGCGCTTTCTCGCGATATTCACGGAAGCGTTTCCAAGGCCTTTATAGTGAAGCACAGGAAATTGCGCACGAACGCAGAGACCGCAATCCCTGGACCGCGCTGCGTTCCGCGGTTCTGGGGTTGGCGTATCATGATCTGCTTTCAAAGAAACAGGCGGTCATGGGCGTTTCGGACCCGGAGGCCGTACACCGAGAAGTCATCGAAGTCATGCGACGAAATCCGGATGAATTCATTTCACGGATGCAGGAATTCGACGACATCCACCAATGCGTGGCCCGCATCCATGGTACGGGTTCCCAGAACATCCGCTTCAGCGTCAATTACCTGGGTCACCTGGATTCCGACTCGAAGTTTGCCCCGTTGATTCGGGAAAACTATGGCAAATGGCTGCAAGCCGTCAGCCTTCTTTCCCATTTTGCGCCATCCCGCACTTCGGGCATGCACATTTTGCGGTATCTCAAGGACACCGTGCATCCTCGGGACCTCCCCCGCTTCGCCGAAGCATGGGCAAAAGAATTAAGCGATATTGAACGTGAAGGCCCGATGGAGCGATCCGAAGACTTGGAGCACGCCATTCGTTTTGTCTCCCACGTGCACGACACGGCGAAATCCAAGGACGTCATCGTGCGTCCCCAGCATTATTTTGGCTGGATCCGGTCCATCCTTTCCCACTACGAAAATCCGGAGTTTAATCCATACGTACGATCCGCCATGCGTGCGGTGGGCGATGTCCTTTCGAAGAAAGATGACCGAGGCCGGTTTGTTTTTGAGCGCATTTCAGAGAACCTCCGGGATTTGCTTGAACAAATCAAGCATTACAAGGGCCAGGGCAAGACCCTTACCGACGCCGTACGCGATTTCAAGCGGAGTTTCAACTGACTTCTAACCCTTGTTTGCCGCCAGCCCGAACACGCCGCTTAAAACTTCCAGGGTCTGGGGGTCGTTGTAGAAGTCCTCCGTTCCCTCGATGTCGACGCGGTCGTCCGTGATGCGCATGCCGTTAAACGAGCCGATGCGCAGCGTCACGTCGGCGCCGGAGCAGAAGTTGGTTTCCGCCACGCAGTTAATCGAGGCGTTGCCGTCAATGGAGCCGAACACGGAGGCGTTGACGTTTCGGTGGACGAGGTTGGACACGATTTGCGCGGAGGCGATGGAAAGCGCCGTGTTCTTCGAGGAATTGCCTTGGAACAACTGCAATTCGAAGACCACGGGATTGTTTCTGGAAAGAATGCCGCGGAGCTGTTCTTGGGCGTTGCCGGTGGCGACAACGTGGACGCCTTGAAGCGTGGCGTCGGTGGGCTTGGGGAAAAGCGCGGAAAAAAAGAATACGGCGGCGAACACGCCGACGGCCAAGAGCCCAAGCAGAATGGTTTCAATGGGGATTTCAGAGAGTTTCATCTTTTTCCAAGCTTCCGGAATTTTTTCTCTTCAATCCGTTTCTCATGCTCGAAAAATGCTTGGATGTCTTCCGCTGTGTCTTGAGTTTGAAACGCGCCGAATAGTTTTTTAAGAGGCAGCACCGGTATTGGCACCTTTTTGTCGCCTTTTTCGAGCCAAACTATTTCTTGATTCTTTTTCATGAGCTTTCCTTTTAGAGGTTTTTCTTGTAAAAGGTTTAGATCAGCCACTCTTTTCCCTCTTGAGCCAGTTCCGTGGCCGGAAACACGCGTTGAGCTTCGTCCAGTAACACGTTGCGGTTGGCGTACCGGTTGCCCAAATGCGTTAAAATGAGTTTCTTGACGTGGGCTTTCTTGGCCAGTGTTGCAGCCGAAAGCGCGGTGGCGTGCTTGGTTTGGTCCGCCAAGTCCTTGTGCTCCTCCAAGAACGTGCAGTCGTGGACCAAGACGTCGGCGTTCTCCGCGTTTTCCTGGGTGGAACGGCACGCCTGCGTGTCTCCGGTAAACGCCAGCTTTTTTCCGGCTTGCTTGAAGGTCACGTCCTCCAACCGGATTTTCTTGCCTTTGACGGTGAGTTCGCCCATTTCCTGGATTTGCGTAAACAGTCTGCCTTGGATACCCTTGGACTTGGCTTGGTCCTCATGGAACTTGGTTTTCTCCGCTTCTTCCATGACGTAACCCACTGCTTTCGACGAGTGTTGGACGGGAAAGCTTCGGACTTCGAACAACGTCGTTTTCAGGCAGGATGCGGTCTGGGTGTGCGGCATTTCCGTGACGGTCACCGGGAACTTGGCCCGCAGGGAAGGCAAGTCCAACAGCGTTTCGACGAAATCCCGGGTGCCTGCCGGCCCGAAAATCGGCAACACGGCCTTGCGGTCCGCCAAATTCAGCGTTTGAATTACCCCCGGCAATCCCAGGACGTGGTCGGCGTGCAGGTGCGTCAAGAAGACGCCGGAAAGCGAGCCGTAGGGAACGCCAAACTTCATCATTTGACGCTGGCAGCCTTCCGCGCAATCCAGCAGAAAGACTCCGCCGAATTTGACGGCGAAGTGGCTGGGCACGTGACGCGACGTGGGCGTGGAAGCCGACGTTCCCAAACAGACCAGGCGAATCATGAGCAGAACCGATTCTATAAAAGGGTGGAGCAAGAAAATGAGTTGGAGAGGTTTTAAATCGGTATGGCCCGACGCAAACACACCAAAAAGACGGACGCCCAACGCGCCACCATCACCGGCACCCTGGCCGTCGCGGTGCCCAAGCGCCTCATCGACCAAATCGTGGGCCAGGAAAAGGCCGTCAACGTCATCAAGAAGGCATCCGCCCAAAAACGAAACGTGCTTTTGGTCGGTTCGCCCGGCACCGGGAAAAGCTTGTTGGCGCAGGCCATGAGCGAACTTTTGCCCGTATCCGTGTTGGAGGACGTGTTGGTCAAAGCCAATGCGGAGAATGACAACAACCCCAAGATCGTCTCCGTCAAGGCAGGGGACGGCCGCAAAATCATCCAAAAAGAGCGCCTCCAACTGGTTTCCGGCGGGGGCAACATCAACTTGTTCGTCATGGTGTTCTTGTTCATTTCATTCTTCTTCCTGCTTTCTTTTGGCCGCGAGCAATTGGGTGACATCATCACGGCCGCGTTATTGGTCATGCTGGGCCTCACCGGCATCGTCATGGTTTTGGGAAGCCAATTGGGCCGCGGCCGCTTTGCCGCGGAAGGCCAGCCCTCCAAGTTGTTGGTGGACAACGCCGACAAAAAGACCGCGCCCTTCATGGAAGCCACCGGCGCCCGCGCCGGCGCTTTGCTTGGCGACGTGAGGCACGACCCGTTCCAAAGTGGCGGCTTGGGAACTCCGCCGCACTTGCGGGTGGAAAGCGGGTTGATTCACAAGGCCAACAAAGGCGTTCTGTTTATTGACGAGGTTTCTTCGCTCTCCGATAAAAGCCAGCAAGAGCTTCTCACCGCCATGCAGGAAAAAAAGTACGCCATCACGGGGCAAAGCGAGATGAGTTCCGGCGCCTTGGTTCGCACCGAGCCGGCGCCCTGTGAATTCGTGTTGGTGGCCGCCGGCAATTACCAGGACATCCAGAAAATGCATCCGGCTTTGCGCAGCCGCATTCGGGGCTACGGGTATGAAGTCTACATGGAGGACTCCATGGCGGACACCGAGGAGAACCGCGCCAAAATCGTCCAATTCATTGCCCAGGAAGTGGCCAAAGACGGAAAGATTCCCGCGTTTTCGGCCGGTGCCGTCCAAGCCATCATCCAGGAAGCCAAAAAGCGGTCGGGACGAAAGAAACGCTTGACGCTCCGCCTCAGGGAATTGGGGGGACTGGTGCGGGCGGCTGGCGATTTAGCGGCTGAAGACAAAGTCCAAGAAGTATCCGCCACGCACGTGCGCCAGGCCAAGGCGTTGGCCGCAACGTTGGAGCAGCAGGCCGCCACGCAGGCCATTGAGATCAAGAAAGACTACAAGATCTTCGTCACCCAAGGCGCCCAGGTTGGCAAAGTAAACGGCATGGCCGTGATGGGCGACTCCGGCGTGATTTTGCCGATTGTCGCTGAAGTCGCGCCGGCCTCTTCCAGGGAAGAGGGCCGCATCATCGCCACCGGAAAGTTGGGAGACATTGCCAAGGAAGCGGTTGAAAACGTTTCCGCCATCATCAAGCGCCATACGGGCAAGGACACGTCCAGCTACGACATCCACATCCAGTTTCTCCAGACGTACGAAGGAGTCGAAGGCGATTCGGCGTCCATTTCCGTGGCCGCCGCCGTCATTTCCGCCATCGAGGAGTGCGCCGTGCACCAGGACGTGGCCATGACGGGCAGCCTAAGCGTACGCGGCGACGTTTTACCTGTAGGCGGCGTGACGCAGAAAGTCGAGGCCGCCATTGAAGCCGGAATCTCCAAAGTCATCATTCCGGCCGCCAACGAAAACGACTTGTTGTTGGACGAAGACCAGAAAAAACGCATCCGCGTCCTTCCCGTGAACAACGTCTACGAAGTTCTTCAGCACGCGCTGACAGGCGGGCCCAACAAGAAGCGGTTGCTCGCGAAAATCAAAAAAGAATTCCAGTGAATTACCAAGAGCCGCAATGGTCGTTTGGAAGCTATAGCAAACCCCGCAAATTTCACGACGAATAGGCGGGGTTTGCTAGACAGTAAACCACGACTATTTTATCGGGGAACTTTCGTGGTTTACTGTAAATTCCACTTAAACGACTCCCAAAATGCCGTTAAGTTTATAAACTAAACCGCCAAACCTTCTTAACCGCGTCTTCTGGGGGAAGATGGTGGCCGAACCGACCAAGGGCAACTTGCCGCGTTCTCAGGATTTGCCTCCTTTGGGGTTGCTTGGTGTCGCTCGGACCACACACCTTCCAACTCTTTTTTTCTCGGTTGTTTTGCCTCAAATCGGCTTCCAGCCGATAAAAAGGTTTACGCGTCCTTTATATTTAAATATTTCGTCTTAAATAACTTCGTTTAAAGAAATAAGGCTTATTCTTCCCCGGATTATGAATTAGAGATAGAAAAAAGCTTTCGGAGTCTTGTTTTTTGGTTTCAAGTCAGCGGCGTCAAAAGCGTTTAAAAACGCCGCGTCATCCCGGGCTTACTTCATCGCCGGACAGGCGACGACAGGGACGCAAATCGGGCGGGCGACGAACCCGACGGTGGACAAAATCAGTTGGAATGCCGTCGGAAGGTCGCCGTTCATTGAACGCTTAATCGGCGTTGGACTTAAAAAAGGTAGTGGATGGGAAAAAGAGAATGGGTTCATCGGGGTGGCTGGTTTTTGAGGTGTTCCAGGGACAAAATCGCCGAATCGATTTCCTGGCGCATGGCTTCCAATCGTTTGCGCGTGTTCTCGTGCTCAACGGATTTCTTGGCCAACGCGTTCTGCATGTCGGTTTTGGCTTGCTCCATGCGGTCGATGGTCTTGACCAACGCGTGGATTTGAAGCCGCCGCGTTTTCTCGACTTCCTGCAGGTGCGTGGTGAGTTTCCGGCCGAACTTGTTTAGCGCCAAGGCCTTGTGCATTCGCGTGATTTCCGCCTGCGCGGCCATGGCCTGCCGGTGGGCTTCGTCCGCGTCGTCTTTATGCTTTTGGACTTTGTCGGAGAGTTTTTTGAGCCGGTCCTGGCGTTGGTGGATGGCGGCGTGAGCCAGCAGGTGATGCATCAAGCTCATGCATGGGCTTACGGCCAATGTGCTAATAAGCCTATAGCAAACCGCGAAAGTTTCCCGGAACTTTCGCGCCGTTTGCTAGACAGCAAGACCGGCCTATTCGTCGTGAAATTTGCCGGTCTTGCTGTAATGCCGTGAATTCAACCCAATCCTTTTAACTCGGCCTTACACGTATCGTCCAGAGGTGTTGCATCGTATGGGCCCGGGCTGCGGTTGTGGATGATTTTCAAGGATTCGGTTTGGCTTTCAGGTTTTTTTTCCTTGGCGTTTCGTTCCCGGTTTTTTCGCTTCCCTTTTTTTCCGCCTTTTCCATTTTACCGGATTTCCTGGACCCAGACGTCTCTTTGGCGTGGCCCGTCTAACTCCAACAACAAAATGCGTTGCCAGGTGCCCAACTGGATTTTTCCATTTTGGACGATGAGCGTCGCGCCGGAACCCAGTTGGCTTGAAAGCAGGTGCGCGGCCGCATTGCCGTCCGACGCGTCATGCTTCCACTTCTTTCCGTACCACTCCTTGGCCAGGGAAACAAAGTCTTCGGCCAAACGCGACTCGAATTCGTTCACGACCACCGCACACGTGGTATGCGGGCAGAAGACGTGCAACAGTTTGGCGTCCGTGGTGACTTGCTTCTCGACTGAATCCGTGATGTCCAAAACGTCAAGCTTCTTTTGGGTTTGAACGGAGAAAGACTTCATGCGTTACGTCACGAACCTGAGAGGGCAAAATGAAAAAAGGAAAAGGTTGGCCGATGCCCAGGCAATCAGCCTTTGGACTTGGCGAACAATTCTTCGACAAAGCCCCAGTTGACGACGTTCCACCACGCCTTGATGTACTCGGCGCGGGCGGGACCAAATTTTTTGTAGTACGCGTGTTCCCAGACGTCGACGCCCAGGATTGGCGTCTTGCCTTCGCTCAACGGCGTGTCTTGGTTGGCGGTGGACAAAATTTCCAATTCCCCGTTGTTGGACGCCAGCCAGCCCCAGCCCGAGCCGAATTGGCCCATGGCTTTGGCGGAAAACTGTTCTTGGAACTTGTCGAAACCGCCGAACTTGGACTTAATCGCTTCGGCCAATTCGCCGGAGGGCTCGCCGCCTCCGGGCTTCATCATTTTCCAAAAAAGGCTGTGATTGTAGTGGCCGCCGCCGTGGTTGCGCACCGCGTTGCGCTTGTCTTGCGGCACCTTGGACAAGTCGGAAAGCAGTTCTTCCACGGATTTGTTTGCGAACTCGGTGCCCTCCAGCGCCTTGTTGGCGTTGTTGATGTAGGCCTGGTGGTGCTTGGTGTGATGCAGTTGCATGGTTTCCGCGTCAATGTACGGCTCCAACGCGTTGTAATCATAAGGAAGCTTTGGCAATTCAAACATTCGTTACACCTCAACTTACTTCACTATCGTTAACGGATTATAAGATTTTAGGTTCCCTCGCGTCCAGCCAACTTCAGGATTTCCCGGCAGAATGCCGGCAAGTCCGATGGCTTTCTTGACGTGACCAAGTTGCCGTCCACGCAAACTTCTTGGTCCACGTAACGGGCGCCGGCGTTTTTGACGTCGTCTTGGATGGCGTCGTAGCACGTCACGGTTCTGCCTTTCAGCACGCCGGCGGAGACCAAAACCCACGCGCCGTGGCAGATGGACGCCACGGTTTTTCCGGCGTCCACGTGTTTCCTGACCAAATCCAGGACAGCGTTATGCCGACGCAAGCGATCCGGAGCCCAGCCTCCGGGAATCACGACGACGTCCGCCAACTCGTTTTTGACTTCCTCAGCGGTCGCATCGGCGTCGAAGGGGCACCCGTATTTTCCGTGGTACGCCTTTTTTTCCGGTGCCACGCACACGACGTCAAATCCGGCTTCCTGGAGGCGGTAGTACGGGTAGAGCACTTCCGCGTCCTGGAACTCGTTTTCCAAAAATACAAATGCCTTCATGGTTTGACCGCCTTACAATGACTTGAGCAGCGCGTCGGCGTGCGCCAACGCGTTGACGCGGTAATGCGCCTGGATCAGGACGCCGCTTTCAATGACGAACGTGCTTCTGAGCAATCCTTCGCCGAAGACGCCCTTGTTGCCCCAGGCCCCATAGGCTTTTGCCACGTTGGCGTCGGGGTCTGAAAGCAACGCGTAGGGCGTCTTGTAGGCATCGCAGAACTTTTGGTGGCTTTCTTGGGAGTCCGGACTCACGCCGTAAATCTCGTACCCCTTGGCCTTGAATTGGTCGTACAATTTGGAAAAATCCTGGATTTGGATGGTGCAGCCGGGCGTGAAGTCCTTGGGGTAGAAGTACAGGATCAGTTTCTCGTGGTCGCGTTCGGTCCGCGTTTTTCCGTTCTGGTCTTTCAAGGAAAATTCGGGGGGTTTCTGTCCGGGTTCTAATACGGCCATGTTCTTATTTTCGCCTTTCTTCGAATCTCTTCAATGTTTTTTTCGAGTTCTTTTGCCTGCGTTTCGGTGTAGATGCCTTTAAATTCGGTAAGGCTCGCTTTGGTTTTTTTTCTCACGTTTTTCCCTTTGTTTGAATGGTATTATTTGGCTACCGGATTTACAACACGTTGGGGTCGTAGCCGATTGCCCTTATGCTGCACGCGGCAATGGGTTCCAAGCCCAGCGACTTGGCTTTGGAAAGCGCTGGCCCGCTTTCCGTGCCGGGGTTGAAGTACACTTTTTTCACGCCTTTTCTGGCGATGTCCTCCAGCACATTGAGCGCCACGGCCGGGGGAATGTATAGCGACGCGAAGTCCGGCACGCCTGGAACCGTTTGGATGGTGGAGTAACAGCGCGTGCCCAAGATGTCGGATTCCTTGGGGTTGACCGGATATACGGTCCAGCCTTTGTCCAGGTACGCTTTGACGGCTTTGTAGCCGAACTTGTCGGGGTGGTTGGACGCGCCGATGATGGCGATGGAAGGCATTACGAGAAGCTGTTGCCGCAGCCGCACGAGGCTTTGGCGTTGGGGTTGCGCATGACGAAACCGCCGCCTTGGAGGCTGTCGCGGTAGTGGATTTGCGTGCCACGGATTTGGTCGTGGTACAAGTTGTTGTAGAATACTTTGACGCCGTGCGTTTCAAACACGCGGTCGTTTTGCGGGTTCGGGTTGTCGAAATCCATTTCGTACGAGTTTCCGGCACAGCCGCCGCCGACCACGGAAATGCGAAGACCGAAACCGGTTTTGCCTTCTTTTTGCATGAGGGACTTGATTTTGTCCGCGGCCTCGTCGGTCAACTCGACGCCTTGCTGTTCCGGCGGCTTGACGACTACGGGGTTGTCCTGGATTTTGGCGTTGATCTCCGCAATCAAGTCATCCACGTCCGCCTCGGACATGCCGTGGCCTCGGGCGCCTTGTTCGATGGTCTCGTACGGCGACACGTGGCAACCCACGCAGTGAAAGCCCCGGCTCAACATGACGTCCACGGCTTCGGGGTGGGACTGGACGACTTCGCCGATGGTCATGTCCTTGGAAACGGTTTGTACGCTCATGTCCTTCGCCTTAACAATCGTTATTTTAATGGTGTTGGAGGTTTTAAAAATTGCGCTTTTTGGGGCCGAAACCCTTAAAGCGGGTGAAATCGTTGCAATGCTTCATATGGATTTCAAGGTGCAAATCGCCTCGTTTTACAGCGTGCACGCTGACGCCCGAATTGTCCCGCGTTTCCAAGACCAATCCGACTCTGGACTTCCAGCCAAGCTCCAGCACGCGCTAACGGATGCCAAGAAGCGCAAACTCTTCGAGGGCAAACCCGGACAGACGTACGATTTCCAGCAAGCCGTTTTCATTGGTTTGGGCCCTAAAGACGCGTTTTTGCCCCACCAGTTCATGCGAGCTATTGGGGCCGCCTACCCTGTTTTGAAGCGGTTTGGCGCGAAAGCGGTGGCCGTGGATGTCACGCACTTGGATTCGGCGTGCGTTTCTTTCGCGGTCCAGGGGTTGCGGGACGCGGCATACCGATTTGATGTTTTCAAGACGGAGAAAGCCAAAGACGCGTTGCTGGAGAAAGTCGTTTTGGTGGCCAAGGACGAGCGTGCGCATGCGGCACTTCGAAGCGGTTTGGTCGTAAGCGACGCGGTGCTTTGGGCGCGAGACGTCAACAATCAGCCCGGCAACGTCGCCACCCCCGCATACATGGCCGAGCAAGCCCGGAAAATGGGCCGCAACGCCAAACTCAAAGTCACGGTGCTGGATGAAAAGACCCTCAAAAAGAAGGGTTTCCACGCGCTTTTGGCCGTAGGGCAGGGAAGTTTGAACCCGCCGCGGCTTGTGGTGTTGGAATACGCCGGTGGATCCAAGAAGGACCCCTGGTTTGCATTGGTCGGCAAAGGCATTACGTTTGATTCCGGCGGCATCTCCATTAAGCCGTCCGCGGACATGGACAAAATGAAGTACGACAAGTCCGGTGCCTGCGCGGTGCTGGGGGCCATGAGCGCCTTGAGTGCCCTGAAAATCAAGGGCAACGTGGTGGGCGTGGTCGCGTTTGCCGAAAACATGCCGTCGGGTTCATCGTATCGGCCGGGGGACATCGTTTCCTCGTTGTCCGGCAAATCCATTGAAGTGCTTAACACCGACGCGGAAGGAAGACTGGTCCTGGCTGACGCCCTGCATTACGTGCATTCCCAGTACGAGCCGGAACACGTCGTTGACTTGGCGACGCTTACCGGTGCCTGTTGCATTGCCTTGGGCGAGCAATTCGCGGGATTGTTTGGAAACGACGACGAATTTTTGAAGCAAGTCGAGCATGCTTCCAAGCAAAGCGGTGACTTGGTTTGGCGGTTGCCTGTCCAGGAATTCGAAGACCAAATCAAAGGCGAGTTTGCCGACGTGAAAAACGTGGGCCACCCCAAAGGCTATGCCGGCGCGTCTACCGCCGCCGCGTTTTTGAAGCAATTCGTCTCCGGTTCTTGGGCACACATGGACATTGCCGGCATGGCTTGGAACACCAGCCCAAAACCTTATTTAGCCTCTGGAGCCACCGGTTTTGGCGTGCGGTTGCTGTTGGGCGTTCTTTCCAACCGCAACGCATTTAAGAAAGCCAACGACAATTAACTATTGTTAAGTGAATGCCTATGGGCTACAAGATTCAACACGACCGGCCAAACTGCATTGGGTGCTTGACTCCCGATACGCTAATCGTTGGTCCATATGGCGCCAAACCCATTTCGGAAATCAAGGTAGGAGATTTGGTGCTTACCTCGAACGGATCGTATCAAGCTGTCACCGGCGTCATGGCCCACAAACACGTGGGCCGCATTTTTGAACTGAAAATCCGTTCCATGGGTTCCATTCACATCACCGAAGAACACAAAGTGCTCGTTGTCCGCCGGAAGTCCAAATACGAGCATAACCGGGCGCCGTTTGAATTTGAGTGGACGGAGGCAGGCAACCTCAAGAAACTCGATTACGTGACTTATCCCAAGCCCGTTAGGTCGGCGTCCGTGAACTTCTTGACGTTTTCAACCGCCTCCAGAAACGGGTTGAAACAGAAAACGGTAGCGTTTACGCCTGAATTCTTCCGGTTGGCGGGTTACTACGTGTCGGAAGGAAATACCATTGGAAAACCGGAAACCGTGTATTGTCGGCAGATTCTTTTCACTTTTGGGAGCAAGGAAATGGAATTGGCCCAGGATACGGCGCAACTCTTGGACCACGTGTTTGGATTGAAGGCAACGATTCGGCGAATACCCCGAAAGAACACCATTACTGTCTTGGCAAACTCTTCGTTGATTGCCAAAGCCTTTGTTGAATGGTTTGGTCATGGAGCGCAAAACAAGCACGTTCCTGCTGAAATGATGTTGGCGGAGCCATGGGTTCAAAGGGACTTGATTAAGGGTCTTTGGCGTGGGGACGGCTGGATTGGTTCTAACCGTGCGCAATACAGCACCATTTCCCGCCGGCTTGCCGAACAAATGAAATTGCTTTTGCTCCGTCAGGACATCGTCAGCTCCATGGAGCAATCCAAACCGCGCCCGGGCCACAGGCCTTCGTTCAAACCAAAAGTATGCAATCCGTACGTAGCCCACCTGGAGGCGTTGGTCAACGGCCAAACCGCTAAAACCGCTTCCGCACTAAAAATTAACTCGATTCAAACCGAATCGCGGCTTTTGCTTCCTATAATGGACGTCATTGAAACGCCCTATTCCGGAGTCGTCTACAACCTGGAAGTCGCTGGAATCGAGGATTACTGCACCTCGGCCGGCATCGTGCACAACTGCGCGGCATGCGCGGGCGTTTCCCCGGATTTCTGGACGATGAATGACGACGGGAAAAGCGATGTCGTCGGCGGAAAGAAGATGGATGACGAAACGGAAGAGTTGGACATCCAGGACCAAGATTTCGACACGAACATGGAAGCCGCCCAGTCCTGCCCCGTGAACGTCATTCATTTGGTCAAGAAGGACTCCGGCGAAAAAATCATTTAGATTTATTGGTGGCACAACTCGAACAAGGCGTTGTACGCCGCCATCAACTTTTTTTCCTCGACGAAAATCAGGATTTCCGGTGCCCCGCCCAGCATTTCATACATGTTGATGTGGTGGCGCGCCAACTCGCCGCTGATCACGTACACGATGCCCGGGGTTTTGGCCCCTTGGGGATGCAAATGCACGTTGATTTCCGCTAAGTCCCTGTAGACGTTCAGCACGCTTTTTTCCGGTATTTTTTCCAGCATCTTTTCGCGGTTCTTTTCATCCACCAGCAACCGAATGGATTCCTCGCCTTGGACGATGCGCAGCGTCTCCCCCTTTTCGTAGCGCACGAGGTCAAACAGCTCCGCCAGGATGTCTTGCACTTCCCCGCCTTTGCTTAATTCGATGAGGACGATGTGGCTTTTCGTGGAGACGTGGGACTGGGCGACGATGCTTCGAGCCGTTTCATACCACGACTTGGCGGACGTGCGGGGGTATCTTCGGATGGCGGAGATGACGGCCTCCTTGCTTCCCGGAACGCCCGTGTCCTGGAAGTGCCGAGCCAAGGCCCGCACGTTGACGATGCCGCGTTCCAAGTCCAATTGAATGGAGGGGTCGGCGTCAATGCGCTTCCAAACCTCGTTGCGTATATTGGTCATAATGTACTCAAATACGTCTTTTCTTAATAATTTATTTCTTTTATGTCACAAAATATAAATGCGTTTTTCCGCCGGCTATTGGTGGGAGAGCGTGTATGCGGTGGCTTTTTCTTTTCTTGGTGCTGCTCGTTTTTGTGGGAGCCGCTACATGGCAAAACGAGTACGGGTCGGGTCCCTACACGGATAACATCATCCCGACGGGTTACTGGCTCGTCAAACACGTGGATTTTCCTTCGGCCGCGGTGCTCAACGAGATTTCGCTTTACGGGTTTGACCGGGGCGTGAATGGGGACGTCGTTTCCGTTTTTGTATGGGCAGACGATCAAGGAAAACCCGGGACGCTTCTGGCTTCTGCTTCGAAAGCCGTTTCCGTGACTGGCCAGGCCCACTGGGAATCCGTTCCGGTTTCAGCTCCGGCCAACGGCCCGGTGTGGGTCGGCGTTCGCATGCAGCAGTCCGTCGGCTTTCTTTGGTTTGATGCCATCGATTCTGGAACCGATTTCTTCTGGGAAGGCAACAATGCCTTGACGCGCTTGGGCCGAACGTACAGCGTGCGCGTGCAGTACGACGAATTCGCATTTTTGTTGCCGCCTCCGGAGCCGTCTCCGACGGCTACGCCGTTGCCCAGGGAGTCGCCCACGCTCAGCCCGACGCCCAAGCCAAAGCCGGTCATGGCTACTGAAACCTGGCAGAACGAAAACGCTTCTTACATCTACACCGACAACATCATTCCAACGGGTTATTGGCTGGCCAAGAAAATGGATTTGGGCGCATCCGTCCAACTTCTGGAAGTCGAGCTGGTTGGCTTTGACCGCGGCGTGGACGGGGACGTGCTGGACGTGTCGGTTTGGGCCGACCAGGACGGAAAACCAGGCGCCTTGCTTGCGCACGCCACTTCAACGGCCGCCGTGAACGGCGTCCCGCACACGGAGTACGCCGCACTACCGAATGTTTCCGTTTCCGGCACGGCGTGGGTAGGACTAAAAATGCGCCAATCCGTCGGATTCCTTTCCTTTGACCAGGCCGACTTGAGTACCGATTTCTTCTTTGACGGATCCGCCCTGACCCGGCTTGGAAGGACCTACTCCGTACGCTTGAAGTATGCGCCCGCTGTTGAAAACGCTCCGGCTGACCCCGTTTTTCTTGAACCGGTGCCCCTTCGGGTTCAGGCATTGGAAGGATACACCCGCGCCACCTACACGCCCAACGTGGGGTACGTGAACCGGGGTTCAGGATACCGGACTGGCCCACAAGGCGAGAGCCACGCGTACTGGTTTTACCCGCTGGCCGCGCAACAAAAGTTTTTCTGGGAAACGCAGGCCGTTCCAACAGACTTCACGAACGGGACCGTGACGTTCGCCTTTTACGCCGGCGTGGGCGTTCCGGCGGGCTACTCCGCGCCGTTCCGGTTGACGCTCAACGGCCACACGCTTCTGGAAGGTTTTCCCGCCATTTCCTCCAATTTGGTTCAAGGCGACGAAAGCCGCGTGTACCTCCAAAACAAGTGGTGGGATTCAAACGTTTACAGCGAGGGCGTAGTGTGGGTGACGGTGCCTGCGTCGTGGCTGGAACCCGGAAAACCCGCTTCGTTTGGGCTTGAATCCTTGGGCGGCGCGTCCAACACCGCGTTTTACCTGTATGACTTTCCGGACTCGCTCGCGTTTGAATACAATTTGGTGGCAGATGGAAGCTTTCCTCTGGCCGAACTTGGAAACAACTTCGGAGTCCCGCTTGCCGTCGTGCCGCCGGAGGGCCTTGGCCTTTCCAGCTTGACCAACTCGCAACTGGTCAGCCATTACGCAAGCGGCCTTTTTGTCGGAGCCTCTACCGCCTCTTCCTCCCCTTCACCCACGCCGACGGCGTCTCCGACTCCGGTTCCTGTTGACTCGAAGTTGTTTTTGCCCGTAGAAACTTCCAGCGACCGTTTCAATTTCCTGTGCGTGCATGAAGTCTGCCAAATATGCATGGGCCAGAATTGCAGCGAACTCATGCCGGTTTCTCAAACCGCCGACTTTTTGGCGAAGCTGGAAACGCCGAGAATCGGGATGACGTTTCAACCCGTGTCCGTGATTCCGGACATTCCAACGAGTTGCCAGGCCGATTTGGGAACGACGTGTGCGTCCGGCATCCCGTTGCCAGAATCTTTGGATGTCATCAGAACCACGGCCTGGCGTTTCAAGTACGGTGAACCCGTAACCCATTTACTGCGTCCGGTGACGCCGATTTTGGCTTATCGCTATGTTGAGTATTCCGATGGAAACAAGCAGGAACAATCCTACGTGTGGCGGTTCTGTCCGTACCCGACAAGTTATGAGGTGTACTATCCGCAGGCATGCTGGAAGTCGCCGGAAGGAATCTGGCACTGTCGGGAAGAGACGTACACTACCGGTCAGACGGTTTTTCCGCACTGCACGATCAACGAGGCGGGCACCGATGCCAAAGTCAGCTCTGAAATTTTCGGCGTGTTCGGCTTGGGAACCCACCGGGCTTGGATAAGTGCGAATGGAACTGAAATCTTGCAAAATTCCGCAGAACAACTGTATGACGCCGCTTTCCTGCTCTCCGGTCTTGCCACGTTCAGTTGGTCCGTACCTTTGGCCGATCTGCTCTTGGATGAAGTGAAAACCCAGGTCATTCAAGAGGTCTCACGACCCCTTCTTTTTGAATCAACGGATCAGCAAGTTTGTACCGTGCGCCCAGACGGCCAGATGGCCTGCCAAGGGGATCCGTCCAGCGAAACCCAG
Source organism: Microcaldota archaeon (assembly GCA_016207165.1). Taxonomy (GTDB): domain Archaea; phylum Micrarchaeota; class Micrarchaeia; order Norongarragalinales; family Norongarragalinaceae; genus JACPGT01. The sequence goes on along the minus strand of JACQQD010000005.1, from coordinate 59,313 downwards.
ATAATTATCCCGGTTGACTGAATTCGTGCTTCCAAGGGCGCGCGGATTCAACCTCAAGCTTTAATTGGTTTTACGTGCTTATTGTTCCACGTCGCATCCGGGAGGGTTTTATTTATGGCTCAAAAACACGAGGTCATCATCTATTCGACGCCGTCCTGCGTGTACTGTCGGTTGGCCAAGGAATACTTCAAGGAAAACAAGGTCCAATACCAGGAAATTGACGTGGCCGCGGACCAACAGAAAGCCGAGGAAATGGTGGAGAAAAGCGGTCAACTCGGCGTTCCCGTGATTGAAATCGACGGACAGATTGTAGTAGGATTTGACAAGCCTAGAATCCAGAAGCTCTTGGGCTTGCCCAATTAGGTGGGTTGGGTCAAATGGTTCGCATTGCAATCAACGGTTTTGGCCGGATTGGCCGGACGGCGTTCAAGATCGCTTTTGAGAAGGGCTTGGACGTTGTGGCCGTCAATGACTTGACTCAGGCCAAGGAATTGGCTTTCCTTTTGAAGCACGACTCCAACTACGGCACGTACGAGCGCGACGTCCGGGTGGAGGGAAACGACTTGGTCGTGGACGGAAAGAAAATCCACGGCATTTCCGAGCGCGACCCAGAACAACTGCCGTGGAAGAAATTCAACGTGGACGTCGTCTTGGAGTGTACCGGCCGGTTTACGAAGAAAGAGGACGCGCAAAAGCATCTTGACGCGGGCGCCAAACACGTCATCATTTCGGCTCCCGCCAAAGGAGGCGTGGATACCCTGGTGTTGGGCGTCAAGGACAAAACCGGTGCGGCGCTGGTGTCCAACGCGTCTTGCACTTCCAACTGCATCATTCCCGTCATGGACGTCTTGGACGAGGCTTTCGGAATCCAGAAGGCGGCCATGTCCACCATCCACGCCTACACGCAGGACCAGCACCTGCACGACGCGCCGCACACGGATCTGCGGCGCGCGCGGGCGGCCGCCGAAAACATCATTCCAACGTCCACCGGCGCGGCGTCGGCCACCGGGGAAGTGCTGCCTTCCTTGAAAGGCCGGTTTGACGGCTTGGCGTTCCGCGTGCCGGTGCCCGTGGTCTCGCTTTCCGATTTCACGGTGTTGGTCAAAAAGAAAACCACCAAAGAGCAAGTCAACGCCGCCATCAAGAAAGCCGCGGCGTCCCCGCGCTTCAAAGGCATTCTGACGTGGACCGACGAACCATTGGTGTCTTCGGACTTCAAGAAAAACCCGTATTCCTCCATCGTGGACTTGGGTTTGACCAACGTCATTGACGGCGACTTGGTCAAAGTCGTGTCCTGGTACGACAACGAGTGGGGTTACTCGTGCCGGCTCGTCGAATTGGCGGAGAAAATCGGCGGACGCCGATGAACTTTTTTCCTTGTTTTCATGAGTTCCACCTTGCACCGCGTGTTCTTGCGTGAAATGCGCCGGCACGTCGCGCCGGAGCCTGACCCGTCCGATCCATTCATCCACTCCGTGGCCGGCGAGGACTCGAAGGTCCATGTGTGCAACCCGCACTTGGAGGGGGAGTTGGATGTTCCAGGCCTTCGGCATCAAGAGACTCACTTGCTGGGCCTTCTCCGCAAAGGCAGGCGCATCCGCGTCGTCGTTGGCCTGTTGGAAAAGCACCGAGCTGTTTTGGCTAACGGAGGCCACTACGTGGCCTTGTTTCATGACGCGGGTACGCGTCGCGTGCGTTTTGAAATCCTCAGTCCCGTGGAACGTCGTGCCGAACACGCCGCCTTGTTTGCCCAGTGGGGTGCGCCCGCCGTCAAGCCGTCGTTTTGGGAGCGTTTCAAGCGCCTTTTGGGTTTTTGACGTTTTTTTCCAGGCCGGCTTTGACGCGGCAGTCCTCGCACGAGACGGCTTTGCTTGTAAAGTAAAGGGATGCCAACAACGCTAGGGAACTGAGTATCACGACGGCCAGTTGGTGGGTTTGCACGAAGAACAAAAACCCGCCAAAGCCCGCGACGCCCGCCAACGGCAGCAACAACGGAGAACAGCACGCCGTGGCGGCCAGGGTGGCGGCCACGCCTGCCAGGCCTCCGGTGGTGTGGCGTTTCTTGACTTTCTTGTAGTTTTTCCAGGTGTAGACTTGCATGGTCAGGATGACGGAGAGAACGGAGGCCGCGAAAAAAACGAGGAATTTGGTGTACGCCGGCGCGGAAAACCACCAGCTCTCCAGGGTCTGGCCGGGAATGGAGGTGGCCAGGACGAGGAGGTAAGCCAAAAGCGGAGCCGTGGCCAGGCTTAACGCCAAATACTTTTTTTCGTCGTAGACGATGTTCAGTGCGTCGGGAACCGCGTGGAGTGGCATGTGACTTCAATGCATTGTTTTGGGGGATTAAAATGAACTGGGTTGAATCAGGCGTCATTTCCTTGAAGGCTTTTGGTGGAGCACGACGGCCAGAATCCGAAGGCTGCCCACTAACCGACTCTCAAAATGTATTCCGGCGCTTGGATGGGTTTGTTGCACTTGGTTGACTAAGTCGGCAAATTCAACGGAGGGTTGATGGAGGGGTTCATGCGCAGGTGGGGCTTCTTTGTGAAAGTAGTAGTATCTTGGGTTTGGCAACTCTTGGCCCGCATCCATCGCCGATTGCATGAGGGCTTTGGCTGTTTCGTGGGCCGGTGTGTCTAGGGGCCCTTTTTTCACGGGATTGAAGCGGGTCCAACCCCGTTCGGCAAATAATTCGTGGAGCTCTTTTTCCATGCGTTACGTGTTTGCTTGGCTTTCTTAAAAACATCCCTTGGAAGGCACAACACTTTTTGATGGATTTGCATCGATTTGGGAGAAACCCTTTAAAGCCTCGCAGGCCAACCTTGCTTGACGAAGGTGGGTTTTCATGAAGACGTATTTGGTGGTCTGGTTTTCCTCGGAAGGCGACTTGCCCAGCGAAGTCATTTCGAGGTTGACCTCCTTGGGGTTTAGCCCAATGACGGGCAACTACGATTTTGAGTACACGTGGCGGAAAAAACCGTCCATGGAGCAATTGTTCTCCTTCATCGACCAAATCCAGAAGACGTTGGAAGGCAGCAAAGCATATTTCAAGGTCGAAACCGTCTAAGCCTTTCATGTTCGCTTTGGACGCCATCCACGGCACCCGCGTGGCGTATTCCCAGTCCCGAAGCAAGCGTCCCCACAAACCCAAAAATTGCCTTTTTTGTCCTGGAGCCGAACACCTCACGCCTCCCGCGACTTTGGTGTTGCCGGGTGCCAAGAATTGGAGGGTCCGGTGCTTTCCCAACAAGTTTCCCGTGGTGGAATCACCCAATGGCTTTCACGAAGTCATTGTAGAGACCGCAGGGCACGACGCGTGGGAAGACTTTCCGGAAAGCCAGTTGGCGTTGGTGTTCCAAGCATACCAAAACCGCTTCCGCGCCCTCTTGGAAAACAAGAACGCGAAGTACGTGTTGCTGTTCAAGAACTTCGGCGACAAGTCGGGGGCCTCCATCGACCACGAACACGCGCAAATCCTGTCCTTCCCCTTCATTCCAAAACTCGTCCAATCCGAATTGCATGCCGGTCCGTCCACCTTCAAGAAAATGCTGAAGCAACCCGCGGTTTTAGAGTCGGAACACTTCAAGGCCGTGTGCCCGCCTGTCTCGCGGTTTCCGTGGGAGACTTGGATTCTTTCCAATGACGAAAACCTTCGCTTTGAAGACATGAACGAGAAGCAGGGTTTGGAATTCATGCTGGTTCTACGGGAAATCATTCGGAAAATCAAGACGCTGTCGTGGGACTATACGGTGGCCTTTCATGTCGCGCCGAAAAACAAGAAGCTCTGGTTCCACGTGGAAGTGCTTCCGCGCAAAGCGGTGTGGGGCGGAGTTGAATTGGGTGCCGGAGTCATCGTGAACTTCAAGAAACCCCGGGACGCGTTGCGGGATCTCCGAAGCGCATGAACTTGGCATACGATTTGGCGGCTGGCGAAAAAGCGATTTTAAAAAAAGTTCACCAGCGGTAGTACCAGTTGAAGACGAGGACAAACAGGACGATGAGGGCCGTCGCATCCAATCCGCCGAGCCAATAGAACAGCATGTTGCGGAATTCCTCGACCAACAAGGCCAGGAGGATGACGATGGACCAGATGCTCATGCTAACTCTTGCTCTTGGCGGACACGACTTCCGTGCTGACGTCCACGCCGCGCGGCACCGTGGTCGTCACGGTGACTTCGCCTTTGGCCGACTTGGCCGTGCGCTTGGAAGGCGTTTTCTTCACGCTTTTTGCCGGCTTTTTCGCGGCGGCTTTCTTGGAGGGCTTGGATGCCTTCCTGGTTTTGGAGGCCACTGTTTTCGCGGGCTTAACTTTCTTGACGGTTTTCGCCTTGGCGGCTTTCTTGGGCTTTGAAGCCGTTTTGGCCTTGATGGTGGCTTTCCTCTTGAGGCCGGGGCGCAGCGCGGAAATCGAGCGTTCAAACTCGCCTTTGCTCACGCGCGTCTTGGTTTCCTCCAAGGCGGTTTCCTTGGCTTCGGTGATGCGCTTGTTGACGTCCTTGAGGCGTTGCGCGGTTTCTTTCTGGTGTTCTTCCAGCGCCGCCTTGGGTTCTTTTAGGACCGGGTAGAATTCCTCGCGCAAGTCTTTCTTGATCAATACGGCGTCCGGGGCGGCGATGAGGTGCGAGTCCAGTTTGGCTTCCACTTCGGCCAGCTTCTTGCCTTGGTCTTTGATGCGCTTGGCGTCGCGCGCCGAGGAACCCAGCTTCTTGACGTGCACGCTGACTTCCTGGAGGGTCGCGTCTTTCTGGGAAGCGATTTTCTCGTCCAGTTCCTTGATTTTCTTGTCGCTTTTCGTCCGGTAGTCTTCAACGAGTTTCTTGGGTTCTGACAACAGCGGCACGAATTCCGAGCGCAAGTCCTTTTTGATCGATACGGCGTCGGGGGCGGCAATCAAGGCGTTGTCCAATTTCGTCTGCAGTTGTGTGAGTTGTTTTTCCTGGTCCTTGACTTTCTTGTTGAGCCGCTCGTTCTTCGTCGACAATTTCTTTTCCACGATGGCGTCGATTTGTTCTTCCGGCAGTTCGATTTCCATGTTCTCGGAGCCGTGGCGGACTTTCTCGACTTCCGAGTCCAAATGCGTAAACTTGGTTTCCATGACGGAAATCTTGGAATCCTCTTCGTGGAGGCGTTCGTCGATGACGTCGAGGCGGTCGTGAATCTTCTTGTACTCCGTCTTCATTTCGTCCCGCATAAAACGCAGTTCGTCCTTGACGTCCTCGCCGTGGGCGACGGGTTCCGCGTAGCCTTCATACGTGACTGGCTTCCAGTCGGCGGGGTGGCTGGGCTGTTCTTCGCGGGTCTCTGAAGCCGTCGCGCCGGCCGCGGCGGGCGTCGCCGTGGTGATGGTGGTGGTTTCGGTGACGTGGGTCTTGAATCGAGCGCGTTCGCGGTCCCGGGTCGCGGAATCGGCGGCGTTTTCCGCTTCCTTCATTTTCGTGTACGCGTACACGTCCAAGCCCAGGGCTCCAACGATCAAAACTCCTTCAATGACTCCCACCATAAAATCAATCCACCTTGGATTGAAACCTGGCGGTAACCCTATAAAAACCTTTCCATCATGTTGTTTCTAACTGGTAGTAACAAAATTAGGCGTTGGGTTCGGCGGATTTACTTGATTTTTTTTCCGGGGCAGGTTTGGACGCGTCCGCTGGCTTTTCTTCCTTTGTTTTGGTTTCGGCTTGCTTCTTGGAAAGAAACCCGAAGTCCGTCAAGGGCTTGGCTCCGGGCGCGGAAATCACGGCGTTGACTTGCGCCGTGTTTTGGGAAACCGTGCTGCCCGCCACGCGCTTCTTGACGCGCATGCCTTTTTCCAAATACTTTTTCTCGTTGATTCCGGGTCCACTGGGTAATAAGGCGTTGGTGGCGTTGGAACCGGGAATGTCAAACCGCATGGGCGTGCCGTCGGAAAGCGATCCGCCGGTGATCTTGAGGGTATAGCCGTCCAATCCCGCGACGGAGCCGGAAAATTCTTCTCCGATTTTCTTGCCCAAGAGCTGGCCCGTCTTGTCTTTTTCGATTTCCTTCTGGAACGAGTGGCCCGTGTTGGGGTCGTTGAACACCAATTTCATCATTCTCACCTGTCGATTAAGCGTTGAAAGCCGTAAAGCGGTATTTTTGTTGGCGGAAGCGGGTTTTTAACGCTTCGGCTCGCTTGGCGTGAAGAGGAATCCCTTGATTTTCTTGATTTCTTTTAATAGTTCGTGTTCTTCCGCGGAAAGCGCGTCGGCGTACTTGGATTCCAAAATCTTGGCGGACTCTTTGTCGATGTCGACGTAAAGCTCCTGTTTTTCCTGGATTTGGCGGCCGAAGACGGGTCCGTCGATGCTGACGGCCAACTGCTTTCCGGTTTTGGCTTCGTCCACGGGCTTCTTGTTGTCCTGGATGGCGCGGATGGTGCCCACCACCTCACCGTTTTCGTTGATCAAGGCCACGCCTTTTCGAATGCGTCCGCCCAAGACTTCAACGCCGGTGATGCAGGGGCTGGAGGCGCGGAAGCAGTGGCCGGAAAGCACCTTGATTTTGGCTGGAAGGGACAATGATGAGAACGCCTCGCGTCGCGTCTTGGCTTCTTCGGCGTCCTTCCACTGCGTGTAGCCCTCCAAGAGGTTGTAGATGATGCTTTCTTGGAACACGGCCACGCCGTCGCGTTCGGCGAGCTTCAGGAGATCCTCGTCGGTTTTTTGGTGGAACGAGAAGACCACGCCCAAGAATGGTTTGGTTTGTTTGATGGCGGAGGCGAGCGCCACGTCGTTTTTAGTCACTTTGCCGATGCCGGCTTTCTTGACGGGTATGCCGTGGCTTCGGAACAATTTGATGATGGCTTCCAGACTCCCCAGGGAATCGGCTTTCAGAACCACGCCTTGCGTGTCGCTTTCAAACACCAGCCCCGAAAGTTCTTCGGAAAGATGTGCCAGCGCCTGTTTTTTGGTTGTTTCATCTACGCCAAACAGGCTTGACCCGGCGACCGCGGAATCCGCGTGCTCGCACGCGATTTTCACGCCAGCGGCCGCGGAAACGCTTTTGACCGAGGCGAATTTGTGCCGGGGGTCACGCATTTCGTCCATGGCTTGGGGTTTAAGCAGGGCCTTGACGGACGCGGTGACTGGCCCATCCACTGAAGAAAAGGCGATGGAGTCGTGGGCGTGCAGGATTCCGTCGTACAAAATGACGTCCAACGTCGTTCCCAGTCCTTGCTCTTCCTTGACTTCCAGGATGCTGCCTTTGGCTTTCTCGTCGGAATGCAGTTCCAACCGTTTTTCCAGGAAGCGTTGCGCCAATCCGGCCACGTACAACAACAGCTCGCTGAGCCCTTCCTTGGTTTTGGCCGAGACGGGCACGATGAGGATCTGTTTGGTGAAGTCCTCGACGCGGTCGAAGCGGTCGGCGTTGAAGCCGTATTCGTAGAGTTTCCCGATCAATCGGTAGATGCGGGCGTCCAAGTCCTCTTGGACGTGCGGGGCCTGCCGGGAAAAAGACTCGCTAAACGACGCGCCCCCCATTTTCCAGCCTGACAAGGCGTCCAGTTTGTTGAACGCCACCAAAAACGGCGTCTTGTACTCTTTGAGGATTTCGATGGCCTCCACGGTCTGCGGCTCAACGCCCTTGGTCGCGTCCACGACCAGAACGGCGATGTCGGCGATGCTGCCGCCGCGTCGACGCTATTTCGCTAACGCGTCGTGGCCCGGCGTGTCGATGAACAGCAAGCCCGGAATGGTGAACTTCAACGGCATTTTCTCCAGGACCGCCTTGCAGAAGGACTGGATGGCATCCAACGGGATCTCCGATGCGCCGATGTGCTGGGTGATGTGGCCGACTTCCCTGGCGGCCACCCGCGTCTGGCGGATGGAGTCAAGGAGTGAAGTTTTACCGTGGTCCACATGTCCTAAAATGCACACGATGGGTTGACGCAACATGTCGTTTCACCGAAAAAAAGCCTTTGACCATTACCCTTTTCTTTTCCGTCCTATAAAACCGTGTTTCCCATGAAAACCGTTGCCGTCATCGGCCGCTCTACGCCGCCGTTTGACGAAAAACTGTTGGAACAATGCCGAGTGCTTGGAAAACGCATCGCCGGGAAGGGCTTAACGCTTTTGTCCGGTGCGTGTCCGGGGTATCCGCATGCGGCGGTCCAAGCCGCGCACCTTTCCGGCGAAAAAACGGTTGGCTACTCGCCGGCCCAAGACGAAAAGCACCACGTGCATTCGTTTTCCTCGCCATTGGATGCTTTCACGGAAATCCGGTACTTTGGGGACAAAAACTGGTCCAACGTGAAAAACTTTACGTGGCGTTCCGCACATTTGATTGACGACGCGGACGGGGTGTTCTGCGTGGAAGGCAGTTGGGGGACGCTGAGCGAATTGGCTTTGGTCTTTGAAACGGAAAAGCCGTTGGGCGTTTTGAATTCTCCGGGTGCCGCGTCGTTCGTCAAAACATTGGAACAAACGCTGGCGCGCCGAAGAAAAGCCAAGGCCCACTATTCTTCGGACCCCGTCGCGCTTTTTGACGCGGTAGTGCGCCGTTAACTTTTTTTGGGTTAGAGCCCCCTGTCTTTGCGCTTGGACGCGGTTTCGAATCGTTTTGGCAGAATTCACGGGGGGGTTAGTGTTTTCCGGTGGAGCCGAATCCGCCGTGCCCGCGTTTGGTGTCAGACAACGCTTGGCTTTCCTCGAAATGCGCTTGATCGACTTTGGCGACGACCAGTTGCGCGATGCGCTCGCCTTTTTGGATTGTAAATGCATCTTTCCCCAGGTTCACCAAGAGGATTTGCACTTCGCCCCGGTAATCCGCGTCAATGGTGCCCGGCGCGTTCAGGATGGTGACTCCGTGTTTGAAAGCCAATCCACTTCTTGGCCGCACCTGGATTTCAAATCCTTCCGGAATCTCGACGTGCAGTCCCGTCGGCACGCGCGCGAAATCCCCGGGTTTCAACACGATGGGTTCGGCGTTGGCCGCAAACACGTCGGCGCCGGAGGCGTGGCTGGACATGTATTTCGGCAGTTGGCCTTTTTCGAGGCGGACTTTGATGACGGTCACCACGCCGTCTTTCCCTCTTCAAGGCGTTTCAACGCGTCACGGGGGTGCTCGGTCTTGATTTCCTTGATGGAAGAGTACCGTTGATCGTGGGACAGCAACGTGTACCCTGTCCGATAGGCTTGCGCCACGTAATAGGAGTCATTGAACGTTAACCTATACTTTTTCCGAAACCGAATGCTGTTGGAAGTGTCCGCCCCCGCCAACGGCAATTCGTGCACTCCAAATTGCGCAAACGAGTCCAATAACTCGCTAAAAAACGTTTCCGCCGGCACTTCAATCTTTATTTTGCCTTGCTTGATCAGCAAATCCATTTCTTGGAACGCCTGGACGCTGGCTGTCAACTGGATTTTTCCGGCGGCACAGGCGTTGAAAAGCCGGCGCGCCGTTTCCTGATGGCTCCCGTGACCGGCCAACGAGGTAATCAAGTCGCATTCAACCAAGTGCATGCTGCTCACAATCCAATCTCTCCGGCGGACAGCTCCCCATCCAACTCGTCCCGGAGTTCCCGAATGGGTTTTTTGGCCTTCAAGAGCCCCTTGAATTTCCCGAACGGGTCATGCACCGGCTCCAACACCACTTTGTCTTTCTGTTTTTTGACGCGAATGATGCCCTCCGAAAACAGTTCCGCCATCTCCAGAGGCAACGTCACCCGCCGCCTGTCATCCATCCTCACAAACTCACCCATTTAGCCCTCCTCCAACCCACTCAATGATTTCGTGGGTTAATAAGATTTGTGGGTAAGTCAAATTCGTGGGTAGTTGGCTTATTGTCGTTCGTCCTCTGAATACGAGAGCGCGTCCAACGTCTTCTTGTACGCGTGGAGCTCATTGGGTTTGAAAAAGCGCTTGACTTCCGCCTTGGCGGTTTCCACGGAATCCGACGCGTGCACCAAGTTGCATTGGATGCTCATGCCCAAGTCGCCGCGAATGGTTCCCGGTTCGGCGTCCCGCGAATTCGTCACGCCGCAAAGCTTTCTGACCACCGCAACGGCGTTTTTGCCTTGCCAAACTGACGCCACGACGGGAGCGGACTTCATGAACTTCTTGGTTCCAGCAAAGAACGGCTTGTCTTTCAGGTGCGCGTAGTGCTCGTCCAAGACCGCATCCCCCAAGACGATCATCTTCAACCCCACCAATTGCAGGCCTTTCTCCTCGAGACGGGAAGTGATTTTTCCCAAGAGCCCGCGCTGGACCGCGTCGGGCTTTAACAAGACGAATGTTTGTTCCATTGGCCTTTTCCGTTTTTTTTACTTGTACACGTCTTAGTCTTTCTGGAATTCGTCGGACAAGATCAGCGGCATGTTGTCCGTTCAGCCCAAAAAATCCAATTCTTTTAAGGAATTGATTTTCTTGTATCGGCCTTCTTTGATGTCTTTCTGGCCTTTTTCAATGCCCGCCACAAGCTGCTCGTCGGAAAGAATTTCAATGGTTTCCAGGATTTCCTCCAACTCCGACAGTTTGCGGTTCAAGTCCCGAACCACCGGCACGGGAAGCGTAATGGTCGCCGTCATTCAAATCCCTTCATTTACTTGTTTGCTTGAACGTTTTTAATCCCGATGGCTTTTTCGAATGCAACGTGATTTTCCCCGACAGCCCGCGCTGGATTGCGTCGGGCTCAGGCTTCCCGGCACTCACTGCATTCATTAAATGTTTACGAGGTGACTGGAGACACGATTAGGACCACTCGCGCATTTTCGTATCCTCGGCCCCATTTCCAGCCCGTTTCGTATGTAGCTCCGGGTGGGAACGTCGCCAGCTTGAGTGTCACTTTGAGTCCCGCGTTGCCACAGGTGACCGTATCCGACTTGAAGTAATTATAGGCTACCACTCCGCCGGCAACTACGCCTCCTATTGCAATTGCGGCCCATCCTGGACCTGGAATCAGTGCTGCAATGGTCGGGATGCTTCCCAATGCGAATCCAGTCCCGGCCGTCGCGGCGCCTGCAATTCCTGTTACGTGCAGAACACCGGCTCCGGTCACACCGATTCCTGTTAGCGTCGCGGCCGTTGTTGCGGGTATTGAACTGCCCCAGTTCGTTTCCAACCGCATGTCACTGCCCCGCCCAAGCCAGTAATACCCGCATGCAATTTGCGAATCTGTTCCTTCACCGCTGAAAATTGAGACGTGTGCTTGCCGGTAGTATAGGTAATGCAAAGCCAGCGTTTTTTTGGTCGCTCCATCACCAAATTCAAGTGTTACGGGTGGACCCAAGCCACTGGACAATTCTTTCTTTGTCAACAATACGATGTAGGATCCCGGCGGGTATCCGACTGGGTTTTTCTCAAGGATTTGCGAGGTCGCATCCAGAGCCAATTGCTTGGCAATAGTGAACTGCAAGCTCGTTTTGTCGACGCCTTCGAATTCTTCTACGGTTTTTCCTTCTGAAACGAGGGTAATTTTTACGTAGTATTTGCCTGAACCTGTTTTGCCCATCGCAGGTTTACCGTTCGGCCACCTAAAGCCGTTAAACTGAAACGCATACGATATGATTCGCGTGGCGCCCGTGCCCTTGGCTTTCGTCAACGGCAGGACGCTGGTTTCAAATGCCAATGCCTTGGATCCGATGACGTCGTCTGTGGCTTCGAGGTCTTCCGAATAGTGAATGGAAAACTTCAACCCCGGGCTGTTGAGCTTGTCCAGCGCCTCCTTGTTAAATCGCATCGTGATTCTTTGTTCCACCGATTCGGAGCCGCTCACCACTGCATGCTGGGACGCGTCCAGGCTCGCGGCGACGAAGTACGCTCCGGTCGTCGTTCCCGGCGCGCTGGGGCTTGTCGGGGCCGTGCTGGCTGTAAAGCCGAGGTCTGCTGCCGTCTTCTCGATGGAACTTTTCCCGATTACCTTATTGCTGGCGTCCAACGCCTCCAGCGTGAAGGTGGCCTTGCCGTGTTTTTCAAGTAGCGTCTTGATTTCGTCGTAGGCGCCAGAAGTTATCGCCGGCGTGTTGGGGTAAAGCTTCAGCGTGAACGTGGTACCACTAAAGTCGACGTCCTTGGTTTGGCTTTCAAACGGCGTGATTTTGTTGGACGCATCGGCTTGCACGCTTAACACGTATTTCTTCCAGGTCGTTTTCTCGCCGGCAAACGTGGCGGTGATCGTCATTGGGACTGGCCCGCTGGGCTTGCTGACTTGCAAGTTGGACAAAATTCCGGAGTCCGTGGACTTGCCGGGCGTCGTCGTGTCCGTGGTTTGCGCTTGTTCTTTGACGGTGATTTCGGCGGGGAAAACGTCGGATTTGACTTCTTTTCCGTTGATTTCCGTGACGGCCTGCACGTTCAAGGTGCCCACGACTTGCGGCGTGTACTTGATGGACCCGCTTTGCGCCAATCCGTCGGCTTTCTTGAATTCCTTGGTGCCGGCGTCGGTTCCATCGGTTTTTTTCAGGGTGACGGTGATCTTGCTTTTTTCGGCGTCCGAGCCGTCGGGGAACGTGTAGACGATGGTGCTTTCCTGGCCGGCGATGCGGGGTTCCACGCTGTTAATGGTTGGACGCTTGGGTTCCGTCCGCGTCACAACAACCGTAATGGAGGGCGGGTTGTCGGTGGTCGCCCGAACGCTGTCGGCGAAACTGAATTTGATGGTGCCGCTGACGGGTTCAGTGCTTGGGGGGCGCGCGGCTTTCAAAACCACGCCGTCTTTCGTGCATTTCTCGATGGTCAGAACGGTTTTGAGTTTTTCGTCGGGTTCGCACGTGGGTTCGACTAAGAGTTTGGGTTGAAAAGCGATGGTGACGGCGTCACTTTGTTTGTCTTCCAAATTGATGTCGACGCGGTTCTGGATGGTGGAGGCGCGGACGGGGATGAAGCGGATGGCGAAGTCGTCGGTGCCCGAGATTTCCAGGTCTTTGTTGATTGCGGTTGAAGTTGTAGCGGTGATGGAGTCGCCGGAGCACGTCACGCCGGAAACGCCTTGGCATTTGGCTTTGCTGAAGTCGGTGTTGGCTTGCACGCTGTATTGCGCGGCGTCTTTTCCGGTTTGGCCCACCACGAGTTGGAGGACAGCCGGGCTGAAGGGGTCTTCCAGGAAGCGGATGGTGCGTTTCTTCTGGGTTTGCTGCACTTGGCCGATGCGCCAGGTGGCTTGGAATTCCGCGGTTCCGCCGCAATCCACGGCTCCTTCCTTGTCAACTGGGCATTGCACGTCCACGCGTAGCTTGTTGCCGGTATACCCTACTGTCACGCGGGCTTTGGAACCCGTCGGCTGGGTGCGTTGGAGGTCTTGCGCGTTCTGGGGTGGCTTGAGTTCGCGCTCCCACCCGCCTTTTCCGGTGTACTTGTTGTAGTAGACGTCGATGGCGTCCGGCAATCCGGAGGCGTCAAGACCCTCTTCCTGGGTTTGCTGTTTTTGTTGGAGTTGCTGGAGTTCGTACAGGCATTGGGGTGGGATTTGGCTGGTGGGATAGCCTTGCGGGAAGAATCCGGGTTGGGAGGGGGTTTGGACTTGGACGGTGACGGGAACTTGCTTGGTTTGTCCGCCGGCGCGCACCAGCAAGATGCCGCGTTGTTGGCCGCCAAGGCCGGCGCCAAATTGTTGGTCGCCGCCGGTGTACTGGGCGGATACCACGATTTCGGTGCGCGTGCAGGTGGCCGTCACCGAGACGGTGGGCCGGTTTTGCGAGTACTGGTATTGTGAGGTTTGGGGATACTGGTACTGGGATTGGTAGGGTGAGCCTTGCGTGTTCCAGGGGTCTTGGTAGTTGGTGCCGTAGTAGTTCTGGTACGCGTTGTAGGGCGTGTATTGGTGCAAAAAGCGTTGGCAATAGGGCGAGAGTTGGGAGAGGAGGGATTGGAAGTCGCCTTGGCGCTCTTCGGGGGTGGCCACGTCAAACGGATTCGTTGGGTAGTGTTGGTAGCCGTTGGGTTGGTAATTCCAGTAGTTGAAGTTGGTGGATTGGTAGGGTGAGTAGTACGGGTTTTGGTATTGCTGGAACGGGTTTTGACTGTAGGGGTTGCTTGGGCCGTAGGGCGAGAGGGCGGGATTGTTTTTGAAGCCTTCCACTCGGCATTCCTCGGGTTGGTCTTCCAGCGCGACGGCAAAGGTTTTCACGTCGTCGCTTTGGAAGTTCGACACGCTCAAACTGATTTGGGAGGGAATGGTTTGGGGACCCAGGTTGCATTGGAAGCAAGACAGCGTTTCATCGTCGCACAAAAGGCGTGACGCCGTGCAACGCAGTTCTCTTCCGTCGGATGGCGGCAGGCAGCGGGCGGTTTGGGGACAGAGTTCTTCGGGTTTGGGCGGGCCCTTCAAGTCGACTTGAACCGCCACAATGGCGGCGGCGATGTTGTCGTTGTTGGCTTTGGCGGTGAACACGACGTCGCATCGGCCTTTGAACGTGGTCTTCTTGGCCGTCAAGTCCACGGTGGCCGTGTCTTTAAGAGTCAGCGCTTTGGGAGAGACGGTGAAGGGAGCTGATGCTTTCTCGTCGTTTTCGTCGCTACAAGAAATGGTGGAGGAGAGCTTGCTTTTGACGTCAATTAAACTGGAAACCGTTATTTTTTCGGTGACGGACTCCGTTTTGGTGTCGCCGGTGAGAGTCAGGGATTCGGGTTCGGCTTCCAAAAAGTCCGTGGCGGTTACGGGGAGAATGCATTCGTCGAATGTTTTGAATTCAATGTGTTGCACGCGCACGCCGATGATTCCCAGGGAGGAAGGCTCCATGCGTTGCGTGTACACGCCGTTCTGGTTTTCCGTGATTTCCAGTTCCTGGCCGTTTAAAGGTACGCCGTCGCATTCGTACAACGTCACCACGGCGTCCTCGATGGGGCGTTGGAGTTGGTCTTTGACCGTGACGCGCAAGAGTTGTTGGAGTCCGGCTTCCAGTTCCTCGGGGTTGGTTTGTACGGAGAAGCGGTTGGTGCCGGAAACCAGGACGTTTTTCCGGATTTCCGTTTCGAATCCGTCGACGTCCTGTACCGTTACCAGCAGTTCGGCAAACGGGGTGGCCCGCACGGCTTTGGCCTTCAGTTGCAGTTCGGCTTTTTCGCCGGCGGCGGCATCCAGGGGAAGCGTCAGGCGGTTGGTGGCCAGTTCCGAGTTGTTCGCGTTGGTAGAGGGGGTTAGGGGTTGTAACGAGAGCAAGTCCACGGATTCCGGCGCGTCCACGGTGACTTGCGCCACGCCGCTTTGAAGGCCGACGAAGGCCAAGTCCAAGGTGAATGTTTGCCCCAACGTGATTTCGGGGGCGTTGGTCAGGCGCGTGCCGTCGGCGGTTTCAAACACGGCTTTCTGGCAGAGGTTCTCGTCGCACGTCAGCACGTCTTTGGCTATAGGCAATTTTTGCGTTTGGGTTTTGGCGCCGCAGAAGTCGGCGTCCGTCACCGTTCCGCCCAAGAGGCTTTGGAGTTTTTCGGCGTCCAGTGGCACCGTGACGGGCAGGTTGTTGCGGATGCCGTGCAAGCGGTATTCCAAGACCACGTCGTCGGACGCTTTGGCGTCGGGCTTGACGAAGACGTCCAGGATGACTTGTTGCGTGCCGGAAAAGCCGTTCGGGAAATCAAAAACCGCCCACTGCGCCAAACCCAGGTCTTCGGCGAGGTTCTCCGAGGGGTTGCAGGCTTGAAGCGGCGTCGTGCCGGTGTAAAACGAGTCGGGCCCGTCCACGGACAAAATGCCGGCGTTGTTTTGGTCCACGTCGTTCTGACCCACCCATACGGTAAAGCGCGCGGCGTCCTCGGGTTTGGCTACTGGCAGCGTCACGGCAAAGCGGGCTTCGAGGCGTTGGGCGTTGCCGGTTTCATGCACGCGCTGTCCCTCGGAAGTAAAGAAGCCCTGGAAGGAAACCGCGGCGCCGTCGGTGAGCGCTTTGGGGTACAATGCCACGTCGTGGTCCTGGTTTGGGGTGCCGGCGGGAATGAATTGGAGGGCGGACTGGTATGGTAAATACTGGGGGTGCTCGACGAGGACGCGGAATTCAACGTCCGTGGGCACGTTCAGGGTGCAGGAGCCGTTGGTGGTCGTGCATTCGGCTTTCGTCGTAGAGTCCACCAACCGGACGACGGCTTGACTTGTTTTCTGCTTGGTGCCGGCATCGCGCACGTTGACTTTCAGGGTGGCTTTGGGTGATTCCAAGTGGATGAAGAGTTCCGCATCGTTGGATGCCACCGCAATGTCGCTTCGGCCCAAATCCAGTCCCAGCGCGGCTTCGGCGTAAAATCCCTGGTTTTTGCGGGGGATTTGAAAGGTGGCGATGCCGTCGGTTCCCGTGGCTTGTTCCGGCACGCCCAACGGGAAGCCATCCGAGCTAAACAGTTGCACGTCGGCGTTGGGTTGGGGATCCAATTGCTTTTGAACCGTGACTTCAACTTGCACAGTCGCGCCTTCAGCGGATTTGAGGGTCACTGTTTTTTCGTCGGTGTTCTTGGCGAAGAAGACTTCCGGCAGGAAGCCTTCGCTGTAGACGGTCACGTACGCGCTTTCGGCTTCCAGTTGGAACACCGCTTTTCCGGCGGAGTCGGTGGCCTTGGAAGAAATGAAGTGCTTCTTGGCGCGGTCGTATACGCGCACCGTGGCGTCCGCCACGCTGTTGGCTTTGTCATCCTTGACTGTGATTTGCAGTTGCTTTTCTCGTTGGACGGCCGTCAAGCGGACGGTGATGGCTTCGGAGTTGCTGGCCGTGTAGGCAAACGGCGTTGCATACGCGGAGAAGCGTTCGCGGTCGTCCACCACGGAGACGGTGAACCGCTTGGACGCGTCCACGTCGTCAAACCGGCTTTGTCCGAAGGCGTCGGTGTACGCCGTGTCAAAGGCGATTTGCGTGGTTTCGTCAAGCAGGGTGACTCTCACGTCGTCGACGGCGTTGCCGTTTTGGTCTTCGACGCGCACGAGTTGCGTGACGGTGCGGGTCTGTGGTTTTTCGTCCTGGATTTTCCGTAGCGTGACTTCCCGGCGCGGGGACTGGTCGGACGCGGCCACGCTTTCCTGTTCGGTTTTGTAGCCTTCTTTGGTGACTTTGATGCTGATGTGGTTGGGCAGATTCACGTTGATTTGGGCTTGGCCCAACGCGTCGGTGGTCTGGATGCGGCTGGTTCCGTCATCGAGGCTGAACACGACCAACGCGTCCTGAAGCGGGCTTCCTTGGTCGGAGACGACTTGCACGGTGTAGGATTGTTCGGCGGCGGCGAACTTGGCTTGGAGCCGGACTTGGCTTTGCGTGTAACTGAATTGGTTGTTGATGTACTCCTCGTATTTCGAGTGCGTGACTTTCACGCGGAGGCGTTGGTCGGCTGGCACGGTAAATGACACCTTGCCCAAGGCGTCCGTCTGGCTGGTTTTTGTTTCGGTGTTGGCCGTGAGTTCGACGGCGGCGTTGGGCACGGCTTGGCCTTCTTCATTTTGCACGGTGAATGTGACGGTGGACTGGGGCGTGAAGAGGTTGGGGACGGCGTAAAACAGCAAGCCGGCGGCGATGACGACGACCAGCAGCGGGACGAGGAGACGGGGTTGGGGGATGCCTTTTTCTTCCAGCGACGTCATCCACGCCTCGTATTGTTCTTTTAGGTCCGCCACGGTCTTTGTCCTCTCCCAGTTGTAGTTTCCTTATTGGATTATATAAAGGGGGCCACCGCCGTCGCCGCGCGTCGTCACGTCTTGATGTGGTTGAACGTCATGGGGTACGCGACTTGGTTGGGTTTGGTGCCGCGCACGCGGTACGCCGCCTTTTCGTCGATGACGTAAAAATTCAGGCTCTCGTCGTCAAAGTACGCGTAGACGTTGTGGTTGGTGGGGTTCTGTCCGGTCTGCGGCTCCAGCACCGCCTTGATGGCGTCCTGTGTGGCTTCGCCGTACACTTCTTTGCAGCGGTCGTCGCATTCCTCCGGCGCCGTGGTGCCCGGCGATAGGATGTAAAACGTCATGCCGTCGGACACTCCCGGTCTGGGCAGCGTGGTTTTGGCGGCGGTAAACGCGCCGGTGTACAAGTCGTTGAACACGCGTTGTTTGGCTTGGTCTTGTCGGCCCGGCGACATGGCGGTCCCGTACGCGTTTTGGATTCCTTCCGACAGGCATTCCTCGGGCGTGCGGCCGCCGACGCACAATCCGTCGGACAATCCGCCTTTTGATTGTTCGCGGTCGTAGGCAATGCCGTTCTGGCCGAAGGCCATGTGCTTGTAGAACTCCAGGGCTTCGTCATCGTAGCGGAAGACGCGGATGTTGATGGGCAGCAAAAAGTTTTCGTCGCCGATGGCGCCCGAACGCACTTGGTTGCCGAAATCGTCGTCGCCCACGATGCGGGGCAGTGCGGCGTAGAGTTTCGCGCCTTCGGGGGTGGACGGCGCCGGAGTGATTTTCAAGTAGAACGTTCCTTCTTCGCAGCCGGCAATGACTTGTCCGGTGTCGGGGTCCTTGCATTGAAGGGCCTGGGGGCCCGACTTTCGGGCGAAGTTGTCGCAGTCAAACAGGCTTCCTTGAACGAACTCTTGGCAGGCGCGCTGGTAGTTGAGCAGTTGCGTCAAGTCGTTGGTGTCCGGGTTGAGCAACTTCATTTGTTGGGGGTTGGCTGGCTTGAATGTCACGCCTTCAAACGAGAACGGACGGTTGGCCACGTCCACCCAACCCGGAATGCCGTACCCGAAGGCCTTGAGTGAATCGGCGGTTTGAAAGTTTTGGGGTGCGTTTCCGCCTACGGAGCAGACCAGTTCGCG
The DNA here is from genome assembly GCA_016207165.1 of Microcaldota archaeon. GTDB lineage: Archaea > Micrarchaeota > Micrarchaeia > Norongarragalinales > Norongarragalinaceae > JACPGT01. Next base: position 40,642 of record JACQQD010000005.1, on the reverse strand, counting down.
GGCCACTTGGTTGATTTGGTCGCAGCGGGTCTTGCGGACTTCCTCGTAGGACAAAAGCCGTGCGTTGCGCACGTTGGTGATGCCGAAGTTCAGCCACGCGGGACGCAGGATGAACGTCTCGATGTTGCGGCGCAGGCTTTCCCGGAACACCGAGTTGAGGTCCGTTCGGTAGATTTCGATTAAGGAAACGATTCGGTTGTGGTAGGCGTCGTTGACGACGCGGGCGCTTTGCGCGGCTTCGACTTTGGAGAGGTTGACGGTGAACAGGACGGCGGCCAAAAAAAGGATGGTGCCGATCAGGGGTGCGGCGACAAACGCCCGTTTAAGCGGTGGAGTGCGTTTGGGGGGACGCATGAAACCGTTACTTTCGCGGCGTTTTTCTTTGTTCCGGCCACGCGTACCAGACGGCGTACGCCACCACGAACAAGGCGACGAGGGTCAACCGGAACAGCACGTCATGGGCGGCAAACGAGGCAAAGGGTTCCGACGCGTCAAACACGTATAGCGTCAAAGCGATGCGGACGGGATTGAAAGCCAAAAACGTGGCGAGGCCCGCCAGGAATCCCTGGAAGCGTCTTTTGAGTGAACGGTTTTCCGTCGCAAAAACGATTCCGGTCCACAACGCGATTTCCAGGGTGCCAAAGCAAAGCGGTATGAGTTCCGCGTCAAAGCGCGGGCCTACCAGGTGCGGGAACGCGTCCAGGACCAGCACGGTTTTCTCGCCCAGCGATGCAAGGACGGCTTGCGTGGCGTACGCCGTGTAGCCGCCCAGTGCCGATTCCAAGGGCGTGAAAATCAGGGCGCCGTAACTGAAGCCGCTTAAAACGAGGATCGTCCCCAAAAACTTTAAAGCGTCCGTGGCCATACGCTTTTTCTTCGGCATACGCAGGTTACGCTGTCGCGTGTTTTCAGGGTTTGGGTTGAAGGGGTTTTATCGTGGATTTCAAGTCGGTGGAAAAAAAGTGGCAGGACGCCTGGGCCAAGCAGAAAGCGTTTGAGCCGAAGACGGATGCGTCCAAGGAAAAATTCTTTTTCACCGTGCCTTACCCGTATGTTTCGGGTTCCCTTCACGTGGGTCACGGTAGAACGTATGCGGTGGGCGACGTGGTGGCGCGCTTTAAACGCATGCAGGGCTTCAACGTGCTTTGGCCCATGGCGTTTCACATCACCGGCACGCCGGTGCTGGCGGTGAGTTCCAAGATTGCGGAAGGCGATGCGGCCACCATCCAGTTGCACACCGACTACGTGTCCGTGTACGAGTCCGACCGAAAGAAAGCCGAATCCATTGTGGCTTCTTTTGGAAAGGATCCGTGGAACATCGTCAACTATTATTCCAAGAAACTGGTGCACGACTTTTGGCGGATGGGGTTCTCCTTGGACTTGTCTCGCCAGTTTACCACCGGCGACAAGGAATACAACAAATTCGTTGAATGGCAGTTTTACACGTTCAAGGAAAAAGGCTACCTCAAACAAGCGGCCTACCCGCTTCTGTACTGCGTCAAAGACCGTAACGCCGTGGGCGAGGACGACATCAAGGACGGGGACTCCAATCCCGTGGACGTCCAGCGCTTCACGGGATTCAAGTTTGCCTTCGGCGACGCGTTTTTGGTTTCTTCGACGCTCCGGCCGGACACCGTGTACGGCATCACGAACATGTTCGTCCGCCCCGACGCGACCTACGTGCGCGCGGAAGTCGACGGCGAGACGTTCATCGTCTCGGAATCCTTCTCCAAGAAACTCGCCTTGCAGAACCACGCCGTGAACGTCATGCAATCTTTTTCCGGGAAGGACTTGTTGGGAAAAACGTGCATCACGCCGTTGGGTCAAACCGTGCCCATTCTTCCGGGCGCGTTTGTCGACGCGGACCATGCGACGGGTTTGGTTCACTCCGTGCCCGCGCACGCGCCGTTTGACTGGGTGGCGTTGGAGGTCCTCAAGAAAGACGACGCGTGGAAGAAAACCGTCGAAAAAATCCGGCCCGTTTCCGTCATTGACGTGGATGGCTTCTCCTCGTTTCCGGCGAAGGACTTGGTGGAGAAAATGAAGATTGCCAACCTCAAGGAAAAGGGGAAGCTGGACAAGGCCACGGCGGAACTCTACAAGAAGGAATTCTACGAAGGCCGGATGGCTCAAAACACGGGGCGTTTTGCCGGCGTGAAGGCGTCGGAAGCCAAAGACCAAATCGCCGATTGGTTGAAAAAAGAGGGAAAGGCGTTGGACGTGTTTGAGGCCTCGCGTCCGGCGGAGTGCCGGTGCGGCGGGCAAGTCGTGGCCGCCGTTTTGTCGGACCAGTGGTTTTTGGATTACAACGCGCCTGGCTGGAAGGAAAAATCCAGGGCGGCTTTGGAACGCCTGCGCGTGCACCCGGAAAACTACAAGAAACAGTTCCAGGACGTGTTTGACTGGCTGGACAAACGCCCCTGCGCCCGACGTCGCGGCCTGGGTACGCAGTTGCCGTTCAACAACGAGTGGATCATCGAATCGCTTTCCGATTCCACGATTTACATGGCGTTTTACACCGTGATTAAGAAAATCCGCGAATTGGGCTTCAAGCCCCAGGACTTGTCCAAGGAATTCTTCGACTACGTGTTTTTGGGTAAAGGCAAAAAGACGGAGGCCGCGGAAAAAGTGCGCCAGGAATTTTTGTACTGGTATCCCAACGACCAACGCCACACCGCCATCGCGCACATCGCCAACCACCTCAGTTTCTTCGTCTTCGCGCACACGGCGTGCTTTCAAGAGGAACACTGGCCCAACGCCATTACGCTGAACGAGTTGGTCGTCGCCGAAGGCACCAAGATGTCCAAGTCCAAGGGCAACGTCGTTTCTTTGAACGACATCGCCGAAAAGACGGGCGCCGACTTGTTCCGGTTGTACGCCATTTCCACGGCCGACTTGGGCGCGACGTTGGACTTCCGACGCAACGACGTGGAAACCCTCGGCCGCCGACTCAGCAAGCTGTATGCGGTGTGGGACGAGTTCTCGGTTTTGAAGGGAAAACCCGTGGACTCGCCCATTGTCCGCTGGGCGCGCTCCAAGTTTTACCGCTTGACCCAGCAATCCACGCAGCATTTGGAGGCCATGGCGCTTCGCGACTACGCGCAAACCGCTTTTTTTGAATTACTCAACGCCATGGAGCACTTTTTGAGCCGGGCCAACGAAGCGGAAAAAGCGTACGTCGCCTCCCAAGTCGTTCGCCCCTGGATTTCGCTTTTGGCGCCGGTGATCCCGCATGCCGCCGAAGAATATTGGCAGAAGTCCGGCGGAAAAGGCTTCGTGAGCCACGCGGCCTGGCCCAAACCACCGGAGGCCTGGAGCGACTTGTCCGCGGAAGCCGAGGAGGATTTTCTCTTGAACACCGTGTCGGACGTCCGAACCGTGTTGAAGCTTGTCAAGAAGAAGCCCGAGAAAATCACCGTGATTTTCGCGTCCAAATCCAAGGAAAAGCGCTTCATGGACTTGATTGGGTTTCCGTCACCGGAGAAAATCGGCGAAGGCGTCATGGAATCCTACGTCAAGAAGCGCTTCTACGAACTCCAACGCTTCAAGCGCGTGGACGAAGCCCGCGTCCTTGGTGCCGCCCAATCCTTTTTGGAATCCCAGTTCGGTGCGGCTCTGGTTTTTGAAGAGGAGTCCAAGTCCCAAAATCCCCGAAAAGAAAAAGCGTTGCCTGGAAAACCCGCGATTTTCGTCGAGTGAGCAAAAAGCCTTGATTCTTATATAGTTTGACGGCGTTGTCCCTGTCATGGCACCGGGCCAGGCTGTGGTCAAAAGCGAGGGCGGGCGCAAGAGGCTGGTCATCGACTACCGGGGGCTCGCTTGGGGGCCTGACTTGGCGCAGTATCCGGAAGCCATGAGCGACGTCATCGAGAAACTCCGGGAACTGGACGCCGACGAAGTCGTCCTGAGCGAATACTACGAACGCATCTACGACGAAAAGCAAACCAATTGGTTGCGGCAAGTCGCCGACTTGGTCAACGCCTTGGAAGCCGACGCCGTCTGGAGTCCGTCGCACTTGGGGAAAACCACGGAGTCCAAGACGTTGGGGCCACGCCACGACGCCGTCTTGCGCGTAATGAACCTGCTTCGAGCCGACCCATTCAAGTCGTACATGACGCTGATCCAGGAAATCAAGGACACCTCCGGCAAAGTCGCCTCCGCTTCCAGCCCTGACGACCTCAACGTATACATGGGCACGTTGAATTTCATGCGCCAGAAAATGGAGGGTCTTGATTTGATCCAGCAAATGAAAGGCTATTTGGCGCAGTTAGGCTCGATTCCGGAAGGCCGGGCGGCGTACCACGCGTTTTTCGAGTCGGCCATCAAGCCCTCCTTCATCGGTTCCCGCATTTTCTTTACGTCCACCGAGGATTTGGAGTTGGTCGACCAGTACGACGTCGCTGGAACGAACATCTACCTCTACAAGCATCCCGACAAAGTCGAGTACTTGTACTTCATCAACCCGCCCGAATACAGCCTGCCGCCAGAGAAATACTTCTTGCTGGAAAAAACCAAGGAAGTCGTGGCCCAGCACCGGCCTGACTCCGTGCAATTCATGGACATCACCCAAGCCCGCAAGTACTTCCGGAAAGTCTATGTGGCGACCATCGCGGATTTGGCCATGAAAAACAATATCGACTTGAGCGTCGAGGAAAAAGAGGAGCTTGCCGGAATCGTCGCGCGCTACACCATCGGCTACGGCATCCTGGAAATCTTGTTGTCCGACCGGCGGCTCACCGACGTCTACATCGACTCTCCGTTGGGCGTCAAACCCGTGTACCTGGTGCACTCCAAGTACGGCCAATGCCAGACCAACATCATTTTCAGCCATGAAGAGGCGCGCTCCATCGTCTCGCGCTTCCGGGCGCTTTCGGGACGGCCTTTTGACGAGGCGCACCCCATTTTGGACTTCGACTTGGAGGACCTCCAGACGCGCGTGGCCGTCATCGGGAAACCCTTGGCCCTTGACGGCATCGCGTTCGCGCTCCGGTTGCACAAAGAGACGCCGTGGACGCTGGCGCAGTTCGTGGACGCGAAAATGTACGACCCCCTTACCGCGGGAATGATGTCGTTTTTCGTGGACGCGCAGGCCTCCATGCTCATCGTGGGTTCAAGGGGTTCTGGAAAAACGTCCCAATTGCAAAGTTTGATGCTGGAAATCCCCCAGAACCTCAGAATCCTCGTGCAGGAAGACACCCAGGAATTGCCTGTGCCGCAAATGAAGTCTTTGGGGTTGAACATCCAGCGCATGAAGACGCGCCCGCCGCTTGGGGGTGGAACGGAAAGCGAGGTTTCCGCCGAAGACGCGCTTCGCACCGCGCTTCGGTTGGGTGACTCGGTGCTGATCGTGGGGGAAGTTCGCAGTAAAGAGGCGTCGGCACTTTATGAGGCCATGCGGGTTGGGGCTGTTGGCAACGTCGTCATGGGCACCATCCATGGAGAGTCAGCCTACAGTATCTGGGACCGCGTGGTCAACGACTTGGGGGTGCCCACCACGTCGTTTAAAGCCACGGACTTTTGCTTGGTGTCCGCGCCGATTCGCTTCAAGGGCTCCATTAAGCGCCACCGCCGGTTAATCGAGGTCACGGAAGTCATGAAGGACTGGACTAGTGACCCCGGAAAAGAAGACGGTTTTTTGAACTGGCTGAATTTCGACGCCAACAAAGACAAGTTGGACGTGTTCCAGGACGCCATCCGCGAAAAATCCGCGTGGCTGAACAAAGTCAAACGCATGCGTGGCCTGGATTTTGATGCCGTTTGGAGCGAAATGTCCGCCCGGGGAGCCACCAAACAATACCTCGTGGACCAGAAAAACAAGTTCAACGTGCCCCGGCTTTTGGAGGCGGACTACGCGGTGCGCGCCCACAACAAGTATCTGTTGTTGTCGGAGGCCCAACGCCAGGAAATCGGGGCCGTGGACTACAAGACCCTGGTTCCGCAATGGAAGAAATGGGTGGACGACAACCTGGTCAAAGACCTCGTCCAACAAAACCAACCGGTGCAATGACGTGGCGTTGGAACGAAGGATTGCGGAAACACATTTGCACGTGTTGGGACATGCCGCGTTTGCGGGAGTCGGAGGCCCCGTTGGCTTGGCTTCCGCACACGCCGCGTCTGCCAAGCCCGTATTGCACGAGGAACTCGTCCAGGCGTTTGAAGAGAAAACTGGAGCCAAGCTGTCTTCCAAGCAACGCCGTGGCATGCAAGCCTATTTTCACGGCCTGCTGTATTCCGACAAGAGTCGTTTCGCCAAAACCCGTTTGGCCGCTGAAATCCGAGCCATTCAAAACGAGTTTCCAACACGCTGGCCGGAACTGAAAAAGACGTTGGGCGCCAGCGCGTTTCAGGCTGGCGTGAACTATGCCTTAGTATTGGGACTTGCCGCGCTGGCGCAAAAACACGGCATGGATCCCAAGTTCATGGAACTTACGCCGTTTAACGCCACCTTGGCTCACATGGGATTGACGGCGGCCGTCTTTTTGGCGGAGTACAAGGCCGCTGCCCGCCAGCTGGACCAGGGCGTCGCGCCGGCGTCCCCTCAAGTCGCCGTGCCGGTGGCCGCGGTGTTAGGCGATAAAAAAGCCGCCAAGCGCTGGACCGTGATTTCGGCAGGCATTGATGTCGCCAAGAACCTGGCGCCGGGAGGTGGCGGCATGAACCCTGTGTGGAACAACCTGCCCGGCTTGGGTGTCCGCTTGCTTTTGGCCATGGCCAATTACGCGCGCCCCGGCTGGAGCCATCAAGTCATCGAACGCATCCGCTTGCCGCGAACCAAAAATCGAAGTGCTTAAATCGCGGCAATCCGTGCTTTGGGTGGTTATGGCGGCCCGGCCCAACAAAAAGAAAGACTCCAAGCCCGAGTCCTTGTACTCCCAACCGTACGTCGACATACAAGAGGACGCCTACAAGCCGCCGCCAATCCCCGGCTTTGTCACGTTCACGAAGCGGTTCGCCAAACTCTTCAGGTCTTCGGGGCGGGGAGCCAAGTTCACCGACGACGAGGCGGAGGCATTTGCGTTTCTGGGCTACGACGTGTCCGCGGAAGAGTACTACGCCGTGGCGCGCGGCATCCAAAGCACCGGCATGCTGGTCGGCTTGGCGCTGGCGGCGGTCATCTTCGTTTTTTCCTCGCTGCCATTCATGTTCCAGGCCGGTATTTCCGGCGTGTTCTTGCTGTTGCCCATCCTGGCGTCGTACGTCTACAAGAAGCAACCCCTTTCCCTGGTTGAGCGGGAAAAAATTCTGGCGCTGGCGTACGTGCCGGAAATCGTCAACTATTTGACCATGAGCATGCGGTTGACGCCCAACCTGGAAAAAGCCGTGGAGTTCGCGGCCTCCCACGGACGCGGCAAGATCGCGGAAGACCTCAAGAAAATCGTGTGGGACGTCCAGTTGGGCCGCTACGAATCCGTGGAAGAGGGCCTCGACGAGTTGGCGTACCGGTGGGGTTCCTACAACGAGGACTTCAAGCACGCGTTGATGATGATCCGCGCCTCGGTCCTGGAAGCCAACGCCGAGCGCCGGCTCGCGTTGCTTGACAAGGCCGGCCAAGACGTTTTGGAGGGAAGCAAGGAAAAAATGGATTTGTACGCCCGCAAACTCCAGCAACCCACCGTCTACCTGTACTACTTCGGCATTCTGCTGCCCTTGTTGATGGCGATTCTGTTGCCCATTGGTTCCAGCCTGGCCAACAACGCGGACATCGCCAAAGCCGAATTTTTGTTCGTCATGTACAACCTGCTCATTCCGCTCATGGTCTTCGTGTTCGGAAAAAGCATCATTTCCAACAAGCCGCCCACCAGCACGCCGCCCAAGATTCCGGAAAACTTTCCCGGCCTGCCGCCCAAGGGGTCCGTGCGGGTGATGGGCATGACTCTGCCGTTCCGTTTCTTCGCCTTGCTTCTGATTGTCGGCGGCGTCGGCCTGGGTTACTATACGGACATCGGCGCCACCCAGGACGCGTTCAATTCCGCGTTGTACTTGCCGGCCATGCGTTTGGTCAACCCGCCTTCCGGCGGTGCGCAACCGGATCCGTTCCAGATCACCGGCACCCTGGGCGCCATTCCCACGTACTTAGTCACTCCCGCCGAGCGGCAGTCGGAATTGCTGGACAACCTCGCCGTGCTGGCGGCGCCTCAAAACGAGCGAGTCCGAAGAAACGAGGCGTTGGCCACGGAAGTGCAATCCATTCCCCACCTCCGCTTTGCGGCGCTTCAATTCGGGCTCTTCATCGGCCAATTCACGTTGTTTGGATTCCTCATGGGCGTCTCGGTGGCCATCTCCGTCTTTTTCTTGGGCAAGTACGCCGCGCGAAAAAAGGTCCAAGACGACGTCCGCGCCATGGAATCCGAGTTCAAAGACGCCATGTACGTCCTGGCCAGCCGCATGGGCGAGAACAAGCCCATCGAGGAGGCCATGCGCGCCTCCGTCTCTTTCATGCCCAAAAGCCAAATTGGACGGCAAGTGTTCCGCCGCGTGGTGGAGAACATTTCGAATTTGGGCATGACCCTTGAAACCGCGATTTTTGACCGAACGTTTGGAGCGTTGCGTTACATCCCCTCGCAAATCATCCGCAGCGGCATGCGTTTCTTGGTGGACTCCGTGGACTTGGGCGTGAACGTGGCCTCCAAATCCCTCATTTCGCTGTCCCTGCAGCTTCGAAACGCGGAAAAAATCAACGAGTCGCTGCGGAAGTTGTTGCAGGACGTGACCGTCATGCTGTCGACCATGTCCGCGTTTGTCGCCCCCATCGTCTTGGGCGTCGTGTCGGCCATGCAGCGCCTCATCATTTCTTCTATCGCGTCCCAGGCCAGTTCCGGCGTGGAGGCGGGCGCGGCGGCGGACGTCGGAGGATTGGGCGGATTGGGTGGCGGCGGCGGGTTGAACCAATTGTTTTCCGCCAAGGCGTTGGCGTCGGCGGCGGAGCCGGGGGCCTTCATCTTGATTTTGGGGGTTTACGTCATGCAAATCGTTTTCCTTCTCACGTACTTCAACTCGCAAATCGAGGACACGGGCAACGAACTGCACACGTACACGTCCATTGCCAAGACGCTGCCCTTGGCGGTAGGCCTGTATTGCCTGACGGTCTACTTCACGGGCGGCTTTTTCACGGGCGGATAGGTTTAAAAAAACCCGGACTGTAATGCCTGCACGTCCCCATTTGAGGTGTTGTGTTCATGAAACGCGGTCAAGCATTCGAAACCATGATGCTGGTCATTTCAGTTATTGTCGCCATCGCCATTTTGGGCGTGCTCTTGAACATCTTGGGCGGCGTGTCCTTTGGCGTGGGCGACCCCAAGGAAATCATGAAAACCGAGCTGAAAAGCATCAATTCCGCGGGGTACGGCTTTTCCCAGCCCAAGGAAGCGGAGTTTAAAACCGGGTCCTACATTGACCAGCGCTCCGTGATTGGGGACGCCCCGATTTTGGCCAACCAGCTGGCGTTCGGCTGCGAGTCCGGCAACACGGTGTGTGGTTCCGGCAAGGATGCCGCCATTGAAGTCACCGACAAGGACATTACCGTCAACAAGAACACCAAAGCGTTCATCGTGGTGTGCGGCGACGAATCCAAGGACACGCCGAACTACTGCGTCGGCGTTGGGCGCCAGCCGTCCGACTCGCGCGACGCGTGCCGCGACGCCTGCAACATCCAGTAATGCGTTGTGGCCCAAGTGGGCCGCAACCCTTTTCTATTCCTTTTTCTTTCCTTCCCTTATGCGTGGAAGCGAGTGGGCCCCCATGTATCTTTTGGTGGTTCTAGCCATTGCCGCCGTCTTGTTGGTCACGTTCGTCAAGCCCTTGTTCAAGCAGGCGGCCACCACGGCTGAACTGGCCGAACAGGAGGCCAAAACGGCGTCCCGTTCCCTCGTGTTCTTGCTGTTCTTCCCGGCGCCGCTGTTTCGGCGCTTGCTGGCTCGCTTTTTGGTTTTGCCTTCCGCGTGGAGGGACGGTTAGGTTTATGGCCCGAGGCCAGGTTGACGCGCCCATCGAGTTGGTGATTGCCATCATTATTTTGGTGATGAGCATGGGTTTGGCGTTTTTCGTCATCAATTCGACGAATGAAGGAAAATGCATCAACGAACTCAAGTCCCAGACCCAGCAACTCCAGCAAGCCATTTTGGATGTGGGACTGGGTTCCACGGGCACCCAGAAGACGGTGCGGTTTTACATGCCGCGTTGCGGGGACAAGACCGTGGAAGCCGTCCAGTTCGTCAAGTTCACCTCCCCCCAGTTTTGCAAGCGGTGTCCTGGGGCGTACAACGGTTGCTGGCAGATCATTCCCTTGGCGCGCACCGCCGACGGGCTGGTGCAGTTAAATGACGCCGTGGTGTGCGTGGACTTGCCGGCGCAACGCGTGTCCATCAATCCGGACGCGGGACAAAACTGTGCGGCGTTGACCAACCACGCGTGCCCCCAGGGCTTGTCGGGTTGCTCGGACCGACAGTTGGGCTTGTCGTCGGGCGCCTTGCAGAATTCCGTGTGGCAGACGTTGGGGCGCGGCGACGACGGGGCCCGCCATTACCTCATCACGTTGCGGAAAGACGTGTCCAGTTCGGGTTTGGGCTTTGAGAACGCGGAAATCAAGGTGTGCGCCGAACCCGTGGCCTGACGACCCCCTCGAAAAAAAGGAGAGGCGTTCACGCACCAAGCGGATGCATTTAATACGCGTTTTCCTTGGCTTCTTTCATGCGGGCGCAAATCGCTTTATGGATGCTCACCAAGTTTGCCATGGTGTTTTTCATCATTTTGTTGGCTGTCATCATGGTGAGCTTCACGGACACGGAAAAGCAGGCGATTTGCCGGACGCAGGCCAACGCCATCGCGCAAAGCGTGGCGTCCACCATCATCAACGTCATCAATTCGCCGGTGGAGGACGAACGCAAAGTGTTCTCGTTGGAGCCTTCCCTTTCCGTAGGCCAGAAGCAGTTGGAGCGGTACACCATCAACATTTCCAACATCGTTTCCCAATCCAATCCGGACACGGGCTCGCTGGTCGTCAACGTGTTGACTGTCGGAGGCTGTAGCGCGGGCGCGTCGGCGTCGTATGACCGGTCGCTGAAGCTGGCGGATCCCGACACGTTGGTTCGGTTGTGGCAGGACTCGCGTCAAGGCGGCCAGACCATCATTGAGTTGAAGCCCTCCGACATTTACGTGCGCGACTATTACTTGGTGTTGGCCAAGTGCCGCCCCAAGGAGAAGGCGTTGCCCAGTTACTTGTTTTTGCGCAAGTGTTCGGCGCCGCTGGGGCAAACCGTGGACCCCGACGTGGATTGTCCGCCGTATTTGGAGCTGGCCTCTGGCGCCGCGCTCAGCACGAACCCCGTGGCGTCGTGCTGCGGGTGGGAGGCTGTGGAGGGGGTGAACCGGCCGCAATGTCCAAATTGAAGGGCTTCGTGGGGCCGTTGGGCGACGATTTGCCCAGCATTTTTCCCATCGTCGCCGGCGTTTTGTTGTTTGTCGCCAGCCTCTTGTATGCCAACAATTTGGTGGACGAAAAAAACCAGCAGCTCGACACGCGCAAAGCCGCTTTGGGTTTGTCCTACATCGTGACGGAAAAGGGGTTGATTGACGACGCGGCGGACTTCAAGAGCGTCAAGTGCGAGGACCAACTCCAAAAATTTGCGGCCAGCACCCGCGTGAATTTCTTGGTTACGGTCAAGCGGTTCTGCCAAGGCATACGAATTTATCAACAGGGCTCGCCGCCTCAGGAAAGCCCCTACTTCTTGGATGAATCCAGGGACTTGCAGGCGCGAACCTGGATGTATTGCACGAACGTGGAAGGCGTGCCGCGGGGTCAAATCATGGACGTGCCCGCGCACGCCGTCGCGCTTTCGTACCCGGTGGCGGTCACGTGTCCGGAAGGCGACTTGCCGCTGCGGGGTTTGGGAATGATCACGGTGGCGGCATGGAAGGGGAAAACCGCATGAAAAAACGCAGGGGGCAGGCGGCGTTGTTTGACGGCATCACGTTTCTTCTTTTGGCTTCGCTGTCGGCGGCCATGATTTTCGGGTTTGTGGGAACGTTTGGCGTCCAGCAGGACCGCGTCATGCGGTCGGCGTACGTCTTGAATTACATGCAGAGCGTGGTCAAGGCCTCGTATTACGTGGATGCCTCGACGCTCACGCGGGTGGCTGAGGATGTGAACTCCGGCAATCCGGTGTACGGGGACTTGCGCTCCCCCACGGAAGGCTGTCGGGCGTTGTCGGACTACAAGGGGAGTTTCACGGTGTCGGATTTGTTGAAGCGCGACTTGTCGGAAAAGACGCCGGAGAAGCTGGATGACGCGTTTGACGGCACGCCGGTCATGGGGGTCACGGCCATGCATTGTGCTTTGAAGGAACTCATGAAACCGTTTGCTTTTTCCGGCTTTTCCTACGGCTTTGACGTGTTGCGTTCCGGCTTGGCGGTCCAGACCGAGGCCAAGCCGGGTTCCAGGCCGTTTCGGCGGCTGGTGACCAACGAGCCCGCGTTTTTGAATTCGGGCGTGGGACAAACCGGCGTGTGCCTGTCGGCGCAAAACCCGCAAATTAGTTCCGACGTCTTGGCGGTGCGGGTTCCCTTCAAAGTCGTCTACGTGGACGGAAGCCAAGAGCCGCCGGCGCGCGAGCTTCGGGAATACGAGTTGGCGCTGTGCATCTGGACGCCGCAAACGGCGGCTAGCCCATAGGTTTTTTCTTGACGAGGATGTCTTCCTGGCACTTGGGGCACGTGTACGTGAACCCTTCCGGGCCTGGAACGATGGACGGCGAGCAGTTGGCGCACAAGCCCGTGCCGCAGTACGGGCAAAAGACGATGCGCGAATTCTTCTGTTTGCAGGTGGGGCAATGCGTGTCTTTTTGCGTGGGCACCACGGAGACTTGGCTTTCCATTTGAGCGAAAACGCTTTGCTCCTTTTTTTCCGGTGCGGGCGCTTCGCCGAACAAGTCCGCCATGGTCACGGCACCGGCCGCTTTTTGGGCCGCGGCGGATTTAGTGGGCGTTTTGCCCTCGGTTTTCGGTAATTCTTTTTGCGGCGCGGTTTTTCCCAAGTCCGTGATGGCGTCCTTGGATTGATCCTTCTTTTTGGCTTTTTCCGCCGCCTCTTCGAACGTGTACACGTCTTCCACGATTTGTTTCTCGTCGTCTTTCTTGGGCGGGTTTTTTTTCATCAAATACATGCGGTGGCGGTGGCCTTCATCGGTGACCTGCTGTTCCGGCGGCTCCAATTGCAAGTCCTTGAGGATGGTTTCCACTTCCACTTCCCGCGCCTTTTCAAGGACGCGCTTGGCTTCCCGCACGTTTTGCTCCACGGTTTTGACCGGCGGCTTTTCACCGGCTTGCGGCGGCTGTGTTTGAAGGGGTTGAATGTGCGGTTCGGCGATCACGCCTTTCTTGCGGAGGTCCTCGAGTTTTTTCTGGATTTGCGTGGGGTGGTCGGGGGGCCGGACTTCAATGGACTCCAGTTCCGTTTGCAGCAACTGCAACCGCTTGGTGGTGGGCACCGCGATTTCGTGTTCCTTGGGCTTTCGAAGCCCGACGTACATGATGCCGAAACCCATGACGCTGGCGGACAGCCAGTATATTGGCCAGTGGCCTTTGGCGGAAAGAACCGCTTCCAGGCCGCTGAGAAACACGTCGGCCAACACCGACAAAACGCCGATGAACGCGCCCAAAAGCGCGGAGGCGCCCAGTTTTTCTTCGTTGGAGAACGTGCGCACGTCCGGATAGGAAAAACGCACTACCAGGTAGCCCGAGGAGATGGAACCGATGATGATGAATATGTAGTAGGCTACCGCCGCCAACACGTCCAATTCCGCCATCAAGGCGTTAACGCATCCGGCGCTTTTAAAAAAGCGGGTTGCCTCCAATGTTCCATGGCTTCTTTGGACGCCCTGGTTTCTGCACTGTGGCCCCTGTTTTTAATTTCCGTCATGGTCGGCGTGCCGGCCTTCGTCCTGGTTTTTGCCTTCTCTTTCGTGTATGCTTATCTCGTCAAGCGTTTTGAGGGCGTGCCCAAGATTTTCTGGATGCTTTTCTGCACGGTGTTGGGAACGTTTGTCGCCTTGGTCTTGTTGTACGTCTACTTGGACGTGACCTTGGGCCAGTTTTTAGACTCCGTGGCGCCGTGAGGACCTGCCCAAGCCATTTAAACTTGTTTTCCGTCATTTCTTGGTTATGCGCCAGGGCTTCTCCGCCATCGTCATTATGCTTCTATTCGTTGAACTGCTTTCCCCCTTGGCGTTTGCCGCGGATCCGCCTGGAACCACGGGATCCGGTTCTACCGCTTCCAGTTCCGGTCCATCGACTTCTTCTCCGGCGTCGACGGGGGCGTCCCCGCCTTCCGGTTCCTCGCCTGCGGGAACAACGACGGCGGCTTCTCCAACGCGCGCCTCAACTTCTCCACCCCCATCTGCGGGTGGCGCTTGTGCCATTGACTCCATTTCCGATGCGGAACGCCAGCAACTCCAGCAATTCTTGTTTTCCTCGAAAGGCCGATTCCAAGGCGACTTTCTCAATGACTTGCCTTTGTTGGAGTCCCTCACGCGCACGGAGGACCCCGTGGACCCCTTCAGTGAAGAAGGCAAGAAGCGCCGCGACGAGGAACTCAAAAACTCGATCAACGCCAGCGAAGTCGCCAAACTCTACGGCATCAAGGAAGAGGAATTCGGCCGCGACCTCAAGATTTGGGACGCGGACAAGAAATGGTTCAAAAACGGCGCCATGATTTCTGGCAAGGCGGCCTTGGATGCGTTAAGCCGAAACCCCAAGTCGTTTGAGGCAACCAGCTACCAGGAAATCATCCGCCAAATCCAGGAGGCGACGGAAGGCGTTCTCGACAAGGAGAAACAAGAAGAAAAAGAGAAGAAGGCCGCCTCCGACGTGGAGCCCTACGCACGCTTCAAGATCATCCAGCCCTCCTCCGGCAAGGAGTTCAGTTTGTCGGAGTACTTCACCCTCAACGAAATCGACCCCACCAGTTGCCTGCTTCGCAACGAAATCATCCAGGGCCGGGTGGGCTACGTCGCCATGCTGGACGCCGACTTGACGTACGGCACGCGCAACGAGCAAGTGCTCTCCGGACAGTACGTCTCGCCGGCGACGGGCAAGCCCACCAAGGAACTGCAATCCGAGCGCGGCGGACGGCCCGTCAACCAGTACTTCGTCGGCTCGAAAGTCATCGGGTACTTGAACCTCAACGGCGGCGGCAACTTGGTGGTGCCCGAGTTTTACCGCGACTGGATCACGTTTGCCCACGCCTACACCCGCACCGACTTTTACATTTCCGCCGTCGCCGCCTTGGGTACCCTGGGCGCGGCGCGGAACCTGCGTTCCGTCAAGGAAGACCTAGAGAAATCCGTGGACCGCGTGAAGATCCGTGAAGCCGGCGAGTTTACCATGTCCGACGTCGGCTCCCAAATCCTCGGCGACATTCAACGCACGACCCAAGGCAACCTCATCCTGCGGGAAGGCATCAACATCCCCAATCCGGCGGGTGCCGCACCCGGCGTCCTGCGAGCCACCAGCGTCAACGTGGTGCATGACCCGGCGGCTGGCGGCCGAGTCCTTCGGTATTTTGACGACACCGGCACCCCCATTCTGCACGCCGACGTGCCGGGCGTAAACACGCTGGATGAAGCCATTACCGTGGACCGACGGCTTCGATTCGAACGCCAAGGCGGCTTGGACGAACAGATTCGCGATGCCGACCACAACCTCCGCAGCCTCCGCCAACTCCAGGAATCCTTGACGCGCCGCGTGACGGCCAGCTACATGCTGGCCGGCGGTTGGCTGGGCCCGGCCCGCATGGCGTTCATGAGCAATTCCGGCATCCTGTTTCAGGCCCGCCACCAAGACGATGACAAGTTCTTGCGGGTTTTGGCCAACAAACAGGTTTTGGAGGACTTCAAGAAGGCCTCCGGGTTTTTGGCGTTGGGAAAAATCCAGGAATTCGTCGCCAAATATGCTGGCTTGGGCTTGGTGCCGGAAAAGGCGTTTTACTCCAAGGACGTTTTGCTGATCAATTACCCGGAAGGCGGCAAGGCGGACAACGAAGAATCCCAGACGTCGTTTAGAACCACGGACGAGGAAATCGGGTCATTCGGCATCAACTCGGTGTGGAAAGGCGACTCGTACACGTTGAACTTCGAGGACCTCCGCGGCTTTGGCGGCAAGGAGACGTTCACGAGCCTGGCGTTCGTCTCCAACAACATCATGCTGGAGCCGGTGCTGGAAGACCAAAACCTCAAGTCCCTGACGGCTTTTGCTTCGCTGGCCGTTCCGTTTTGGGTCAGCAAACGCATTTTCGACCTCCAGGAAGGAGCGCTGGGCATCGGCGTATTCTTGACCACCCTGGAGTATCTGGACATCAACGAGAACTACGGCAAGGACGCCACATGCGGCCAAGAGGAAATGGATTTGTTCAAGAACAAGTTCCGCGCGGCCACCGCCGGCAGCGTGGCCATCACGGCGCTTAACGTCGGCCGCGTCGCCATTTCCCGAATGAACGAATTCTTGCACCAGACGTCGATCTTGAACAACTACGCCTCCGGTTTTCTGGAAATTCTGGATTGGACCAATCCCGCGGAGCAATACCGGTTCGTCGTCGGCAACAACGCCATCACGTACACGTCCAACTGCCGGGATCCCATGCACAACATCTTGACGTTCCAGCCCATCCCCGAGCGCGCGGCCAAGGCCGGCAACATCCTCCAGGAAAAAGTGCCGGCGCTTTACGAACAAATCGACAAGCTGCCACTTGGAAAAGCCCTGCAAGCCGACGAAGAGGACCGCAAAATCGCGGCCCAACTGAAAAACACCCGGGAAGTCTTGAACTTGCGCACGCAGTTGGCCAACCAGCAGGGCCAGGTATTGACTCCCGAACTCTTGTACGTGCACGTCACGCAGTCCACGTTCTCCACCAAGCACGGCTTGTTCAACCTCATCCAGGACGCGTGCAGCTTGCCGGACCGCGTGCAATCCAAAGACGGCCGCTCAATCACGTTTAGCAACGGGTTGCAGGCGTTTAACGCCGACGGCTCCACGGCGTTCAGCTTTCAAAGCGAGATGTGGAAGCTTCGCGCCATGGCCCGCAACCGAAACCAGGCGTTGGCGCGCGTCATCATTCCCAACAAGATCATTCAACAAACCCTCAGCGGATCCGACTCCGTGTTCTTGGACGTTTCATCCACCGGCCAATCCACCTTGGTTTCGCCTTCCTGCGATTTGGCGCGGGCGTATTTCGAGTTGTCCGGCCGCAACATCGGCTCGGACTTCACGCAAGCCATCGGCAAAGTCAAGTCCGTGATCACCACCGACGGGGAAGCCGGCATCTTGGACAACCAGATCACGTTCGTCGACCGCGACGGCTTTTCTTCATCGGTTCCGTCCCCCGAAGACCTCCGCAAGTCCATTACCTCCGGCGGACGCATCACCATCCACAACAACGGCCAAGTCATGCTGCATGGCGCGCCGGGCGGCTCGTTTGACAAGAAACCGATTGGGACTCTCGAAAGCGTGGTCGGCGAATTCGGTTTGATCGAACACGAGCCCGGAACTGGAAGGCTTTTGGTCATCATCTATTCCTTGTTTGAGACGTCGGCGCAAAACCTCAACGCCTACAAAGTCCAGCAAAAAGACGGCGGCGTGGGGGTTCAAACCGTGGCCAAAGCCGGTTTGGAGGAATCCGCCGACAAACTCAACAAGGCGCTGGAGAGCGTGGCCGGCAAAGAAGGCTTCACGTCGTTTGAAACCGCGGACAAAATATTCTACATCACGCCCGACGGAAACTTGCGCGTCATCGACAAGAAAACCGGTACCGCCAAGGACTACAAACTCAAAGACCCATCCAACCCCGTGAAAGTCGACGGCAACGAATTCGTGATTCCCACGGACAAAGGCGATTTCCGTTTCTCCATTGACAACCAGAACGGCCAGCCCACCCTCAACGCGCAAGGCCCCGACGGATTGCAGGAAGTGCTTGCCTTGTTGGCCGCCCGCGGACAAAACGGCGTGTTGACGTTCAACCCCTCCACCGGCGCGATTAACGTCTACAACGGACAAGACGTGCCGCTCAACCCGGCTTTCGCCGACCAAGGCATCGGGTTTACAGGGGCTGGCGACGGCTCATCGCAAGGCACCGTGGCGGACAACCCGTTTTTGGACCCGCGTAAAACCACGGAGTCCGCCTCTTCGCGTTCCTCCGCCTTGGCGCTTCCATCCTGGCCGCAAGAAGGCCTGCTTTTCGCCGTGCTTCTATTGGCGATTTTGGTGGGCGTGGCCTTCGTTCGCTTCCGCGGAGATTAATCCATGCACGACGTTTTGGACGCCCTGAAACACGCCCAACGCTTCCAAGTCACGCAACTCCAGATCCGGGTTTTGCCCAAGTACCAGACGTTGGCCTTGGGAGGATTCATTCGCCTCCGCCACTACGCGTCCATCCAGGACGAAAGCGAGCGCTTTGAAGGTGGCGAAAGCCGGCAGATCAAGTCCGCGCTTGAAGAAATTCTTCCCAAACACTTCGTCGTCCAAGTCAAGCTGCACCCCGACGTGCAACAATTCAAGGGCGGGGCGTACCTGTTCTCCGTCACGGAAAAGTTTGCGTCCAACGCCGCCAAGCAAGAAGAAATCGCCAAGCTCCGGCAGTTGCACGTCATCGACGAGCACGTGTACGTGGTGGACAAATCCTGGGCGGATGAGATCTCCGGCGGCCACTCGCATTAGTTTTCATGCCGGTTTGTAGTACAACAAGTCGCAGCGCATGCTGACGGTTTGCCGGCTTTTTTCCTGTTTGTGCAGGTTTCGTACAAAGCCGTGCGCTTCGTAAAACGGTTGTGCTCCGGGCTTGGCGTCCACTGTTGCAAAACGGCATCCGATGGATTCGCTCAGCGTCCAGAGTTTTCCCAGTGAGACCCTCACCAAAAACGAGCCAATGCCTTGACGCTGCCAAGACGCTTTAACGGCCAGCCGCGCGATTTTGACCGCCGGAAATTCATGAAGACGAGCTTTGTTTTCCAAAAAATGCCTTTTTTCTTCTTCCGCCAGTCGGACGGAATCCGCCGTCAGCGCCACGTATCCAACGACTTCGTGTTGGTGGAAACAAAGATAGGTGGCAGCCAACTTGGTTTGCTGAAAGGGCCAGGCGTCCTGAACCAAAAAACCGTCCAAATCCTCGTTTCCGCAATGAAAACCGTTTACGGTCCTCTCGTCACGCAGTGGACCGATGCGTAGCTGGTTGAAGTCAATCACGGCAAACCATTCACCTGCTTAGAAACGGAACTTTTCGTAAAGTTCCACGCATTCCTTGAGGAATTCAGCTTTTTTGGGATCCGGCTTGAAACAGTATACTGAATCCAGTAAGCGGGTGGCATCCGCTCCCCGAAGGATTGGCGTCGGCTCAAACACGGTCTTGAATACTTTCATTCCGTTCACGTCAATGACGGTACTGTATTTTCGGAGATAAAAACATGCGGTAGAATAATTCTAAACCCGCCTTTTTGCCCTGCGTGTCAACCTTCAAAATGGGGGGGAAGGATTTAAGAACCCGGACCACAGGGGGCTTCGTCCCCTATAGTCCTTGGTAACCCCGAACCCCCGACTTGTTCTGCGAACCAAAAAAAAAGGAAGGGGGCGAGGCGGAGGGTGCTCCAGGGGGAAACCATTGGTTTCCCCCGGGGCGACCAAGTGGAGGGGGAGGGATTTGAACCCTCGAACCCACAAAGGGACTGCGCCCTGAACGCAGCACATTTGGCCAAGCTTTGCTACCCCTCCAAATTGAAAAATGGGCGGGCCTGGCGTGGTTTAGAGTGTGAAAAAGGGTTTTTAAGGCTCTTGGCCCAAAAGCAATCCGTCTTTCCCGGATTTTCGATCCGTTTCAAGGGCATACTGTCAATGAATATTCCGAATCCTTACCGAAGCAAACACTACCGGTTGCTGTTGCTGGTGCCGGTGGCCTTGATTGCCTTGTCCGTGGGCCTGATTTTCTTCGGGCCAGGCATCAAGCCGGGCATTGACTTCAAGGGCGGCATGCTGATCACCGTCCAGTACACGCAGGACGTGGACGTGTCCGCGCTGGGCCGCGCCATAGAGCGCGTGGCTGGCCAGGCTCCAACCATTCGGCATTTCCAGGGGCCGGCGGGCCAAGGCGTCGAAATCGAGTTGCCTCTCAAGGAGTCATTGGATGAAGCGGACGGCCACTTGGCGCGCGTGCACGCATTGCAGGAAGAATACGATTTGGCGCGCATCGCCGTCTCCCAGGGAACCCAGACTCCGGAAGCCTTGGAGTCGATTCAAAGGCAACTGCTTCTGGAAGCCCGTCAAACCGTGGCCGCGGCCGCCAACGGGGCTACGCTGAAGGCCACGGATGCGACGGAAGCCGTTGCGGAAAGCGAAAAAGCGGTGGCGGACGCCCGCTCCGAGTACCGCCAATCACTTTTGGACGCGGTGCAATCCGTGGTGAACGCCGCGTCCGTGTCGGTCCGGGAAGTGGGATCCTCCTTGAGCGTTTTCTTCTTTTCCAAACTCCGGGAAGTCGTCCTGGTTTCCTTGCTGTTGTTGGGCGTCATCGTGTTCTTGTTGTTCCGCTCTATTGGCCCAAGCCTGGCCGTCATGATCGGGCCGCTTACCGACATCGTTCTGACAGCCGGAGCCATGAGCTTCCTCCAGATTCCATGGAACCTGGGTTCCGTGGCCGCCATGCTCATGCTCATCGGTTTTTCCCTGGACTCGTACGTCATGTTGACGGTCCGCATCCTCAAGCGAAAGGAAATGGATGGGCCCGCCAGAACGCTGGACGCCACGAAAACCGCGTTCTTGATGAACGCCGCGCAAGTCACGGGCTTCGGCGTCCTGACGGCGTTGGCGTTGGTCCTCCAATTGCCCATCTACTTCCAAATCGGGTTCGTGGCCACGCTGGGAGGCATGGCCGACTTTTTCACGACGTGGTTCGGCAACGGCCCGCTTTTGTTGTGGATGAGCCAGCGCCAGGAGGGTAAACAAAAATGAATCTTCCTTACCTGCTTGGCAACCGCAAAATCCAAGTCCTGGTGCTTTTGGTATTGGTGTGCGCGGGACTGATGTTCTTGCGGGACGGCAACCCGGCCACCGTGGACTTGAACTTGGGCATCGAGTTTGCCGGCGGAACCCGAATCCCCATTTCCCTGGAAAAACCCTTGGACGCCGGGCAAATGACGGTCATGATTGACACGATCAAGGCCCGCATCAACAAATTCGGTTTGACTCAAGCCGTGGTGCGTCCCCTTGGAAACAAGGAAATCCTCGTCGAACTGCCGCAAGCCCAAGCCGAAGTCATCAAAAGCGTGGAAGGCATCCTGCGCGAACAAGGCCAATTTGAAGCCATCATCGGAGGACGACAGGCTCTCAACGGGTCCGACATCATTCCCACGGGCATCGGCGGCGCCAACGGCGAACTCATCCAAGACAACGGCCAATGGCAACTGACGTTTTCCGTCACCGCCGAGGGCAACCTCAAGTTTGCCACCGCGGCCTCCGGCCACCGCGGCGAAAGCGTGTACATGTTCTTGGACCGGCCGCAAAAAACCGCGCTCCTGGTTTTCCAAAACCAAGTTCCCGAGTCTCCCATCGTGCGCGAAGCCTTGGCCAAGCAAGACGACGACATCGGTCTTTTTTACGTGGAAGAATTCAACCGCACGCAGAACGAATTGCTGGCCGGAGGCTACCAGCAAATCAGGTTGTCCAAAAACCTCTCCGCCGCGCGGCCCGACGTGTTCAACGCGTTGGTGAAAGCGGGTTTCCAAGAGAACGCGTCCGCCGAAAAACACATCAAAATGGTTTCCGACGAAGAACTGCGGCCTGCCCTAATTGGGTCCGGGCTCCTCGCAGGACTGTCGGAATGGAAGGCCATCGGCCTTCAATCCGCGCCCACGCTCCAGTTTGACCCCATCGTGCGCGCCAAAATCGAGCAATACCAGATTACGGGGCAAGCCGAGGGGCTGACGGCCAAAGAACTCAAGGACAACGCCGGCCTGGAAATCCGGCAACTCAAAAGCGTGCTTTCCGGCGGACGACTGCCTGTGGCCGCGTCCGTGGGCAGCTACTACAACGTGGCCCCCAGCCTCGGAAACCAGTTTTTGGCGTACAGTTTTTACGGCATGGGCGCCGCGCTTTTCTTGGTGGCCATCGTCGTCACGCTGTACTACCGCCGCATCAAACTCGTAATCCCCATCATGCTGACGCTCATGGTCGAACTGTTCGTCATCATCACGCTGTTGGGGGCGTTGGGGACGCTGGATTTGGCGGCCATGGCCGGCGTGATTGCCTTGATTGGCTCCAGCGTCGACAACCAAATCGTAATCACCGACGAACTGCTCAAGAAACGCGGGGACGACGTGACGGCCAAACGCAAGCTCAAGGACGCGTTCTACATCGTGTTTACCACCGCAGGCCTGGCGGCGGCCTCCATGCTCCCGCTTTTGGGCTCCGGCATCGTGGAAATCATGGGTTTTGCCGTCGCCGCCCTCTTGAGCGTCATGGTCGGCATTGCGGTGACGCGGCCGGCCTACGGCGCCATCGTGGAAGAAACCATTTTCAAGAACGAGTAAAAAAAAGATCAGGTTTACGTCGAATCAAAGCGTAGGCCTTCCAATTGCGCTTTGTTCAGCTCGGTCTTGAGTCTCCACAGGTGCGGTGGACCCACGTAAAGCCACGGCACTTGCACGTCGCGTCGAAGGCCTTCCACCGTCAACAGCGGCCCCTGGGTTCTGCGGCAAAGACCGCGTTGACGAAAATCCGACAAAATGCGGTCTTTGGCTTCCATCCACGAGGCCACTCGAAACGCCAAATCCACGTCGGAAAGCCCGGCCAGATGCTTGGCCAAATTCCGGGCAGACGGGACCAACGGACCCACGTCACGGATTTTTCGCAACCCATCAAACACGCGGTGCCCGTCGTATTCTGGAGAAGAACGGATGAGTCCGGCACGGGGACCCAGCCGGGGGTCCGGTTCCAACGTCAACGCATACAAGTCAAATGCCGATGGCCGAGTCAAACTCGAGAAATACCCGTACACCAGTCGGTCCTCGGCAATTTGAACTGGAACCAAGGAAGCAACGGCACGAAACCCCGGCGCATTGGTAGTATCCGCGTGGGCGCGAATCACCTGCGACATGACGTGGACGCGGGCTTGGCGGAACAATTCCTCTCGCGATACGGGTTGCAGCATCAACCATTGACTTGAAGGCAAAGAAAATAAAGAGATTTCGGATCGGCAACTGGAGTTAAGACGTCTTGTTCCGCATGAGTCGGTCGGCTTCCCAAAGCGCTTCCTTGTGGTCGTGGTACAGCGTGTACGTGAATGCATCGCGTAGCACGAAGCGTCCGTGAAGGCTGTTCAAAGCCTGTTCCAGCGTCTCCCTGGAAACGCCGCGGTGTCTCTCCAGCAATTGGTCTGTAAAGGCGTCCACGCGGAGAGGGTCCACCCGGACGGTTCCGGGTCGGGAATGTTCCAGGAAGAAGGCCACGTACTTTCGGCGCCAAGCACCCAGTTTGGGCTCTTCCAAGAAGCGGCGGTACTCGGCGTAACGCGCTTGGCGTTCTTGCGCGTACGGGTCTTCACAGAATTTGGTCCAACCCCGCCTGAAGCCTTCAACCAAGCTTCGGCCGAATTCCCGCATGCGCGAAGGCAAAGGGGAAAACCTCACTCCGACGCGTGTTCCAAGTTTTTGCGGATTTTGGCAGCGATTTCCGCGCGCTTTTTGAGGTGTTCCTGGAGTTTGTCTTTTTCTTCCTGGGACATGGTCTTCGTCATGATGTATTGCACGTAGTCCTGAGTCATGCTGGACGCGTCCAACAACAGGTTTTGCGCTTCGTCCAAGTTCAAGTGAATGTCATGCGGCCGCTGGATTTCCACAGCCAGTGGCCCGTATCGAAGGCACAATCCAAGCAAGGTATTGAAGCTCTCCGTCAAGACGCGCACGCGCGTGCTGCACGAGTACTTGACGTTCTGGTTCAACGCGGATTCGTCGTTGGACTCGATGGCGTCCTGGATTTCGCCTTTGCAGTACAGGATGCCGGGTTCCTTGGTGAGTTTGGATACGAAGTCCACCAACGAATTCTGCACGCCGTCCTTGGAGGGGCCGTGCGCGTCAAAAAACAAGTCGGAAAGAATCGCGCCGTGCTGGGAGGCCTCGTGGAAGAGTTCCTCCAACTGTTCCTCGGAGACGTCCCCCAAATAGCGGTCCTTATTGAAAGCCATGGAAAAAAGGTGAAAAAACGGGTTTAAAAGGTGCGCGTGTGGCTAGTCGCCATGAACCCGTTCTTGACGACGTAGCGGTGCTCGGGGTTCTGGGGGCACACGTACACGCCGTTTTGCTCTTCCAACGCAATGCCGAAGCCTTCCTGAAAGCACGCCCGGCAGTTGCAAATGATGTCATTTCCTTCCACGGTCACTTTTCAACCACCCGTATTTCTGTGAATTCTCAACTGGTCGCAAGGAAAACGAGTCTGGGGTTTAAATTTGTTTTCCGTAAAACCGCCAAAAGTCACAGGCCCAGCCACAGCCAATCGCTTTTCTGCCGGTCCAAATGCCGTTGCATGAGGGATGCGGCGGAAGTGAGGCGACGGACGCGTTGGCGCTGAGCATTCAAACGATTCACAAAAAACCCGTCGGTGTCCACGTTCATCAAGGCTTCGTGGGTGTTCGTTGCGCACGATGAAAATTTGCCGGCGTTCCATCACGTCGTCGCCCGAAGCGCCGATGGGGCCGACAATTCCCGTAGCATGCCTTGGGCAAACGAGGAGCCCGCGGAGGCAAACACGTCGCCAAAGCCGGACTCCGCCTGCAAGGGGCACTCCGTCACGGATTCGGCGTTCAAACCGCCGAGTTCCGCGGCTTTCTGAAGCGCGCTTTGGCGCGAACCGATGGCGTCGACGAGTCCGGCTTTCTGGGCTTGTGAGGCACTCAAAATGCGGGCGTCAAGAGTCTCCTGGTAAAAGGCGGTGAGTTTTGCTTGCCGTCCTTTTTCCACGTCGGCCTTGAAGTTCTGAAACGTCTCGTCGATCAGACCCTGCAAGAGCAGGCGTTCCTGGGCGGTCAGGTTGCGGTACCCGGCGCCGATGTCCTTGAGTTGACCGCTTTTGATGGCTTCCTGGGTGACGCCAAGTTTGTCCAAAAGCCCTTGGTAGTTGACCACGTCGGTAATGGCGCCGATGCTGCCCGTAATGGTGTTGGGGTTGGCTATGACAAAATCGGAGCCAGCGGCGACGTAGTAGCCGCCTGAAGCCGCGATTTCGCCAAGATAGGCGACCACGGGTTTTTCGGATTCCGACAGCGCGTCATAAATTTCCTTGGAGGCCACCGCCGAACCGCCGGGACTGTTGATGTCCAAAAACAAAACGGGCGAAGAACTCTCCTGCCAGTTTTTGATTTGTTCAACCAGGGCTCGGCTGCCGGGCTGCGCGGAAAAAAAAGATGCCTCGCCGTCCAACGTGATGACGCCATGCACGTCCAGGACGCTGACGCAGGAGGACTGGACCGCGGACTGCACGCCCACGGCCAGAACGCCGGCGAAAACCGCTAACACGACGAAGACAAGAACAAGCTTAAGTAGGTCCATCACGATGATTTGGTCCAAGACGGCATTTATTGGTTTTGGGTTCCCGATGGATTACCTAGCGCTTTTGGTCTTCATTTTTCCGGCGTACGTGGCCAACGCCGTACCCGTCTTGTTTGCAGGCAAAACGCCCATTGACTTGGGCGAGAGTTTGGACGACGGCCACCGGTTTTTCGGTAAAGGAAAAACCGTGCGCGGGTTTTTGGCTGGCGTGGTGGCGGGCACGGCATCCGGGGCGGCCATCGCCTACGCGCAACCCGGTTTCCTGCCGGCGCTGTCCCTTTGGGAAAAAACGGCGTTGGCGTTCCTGCTTGGAGTGGGCGCCATGCTGGGCGACTTGGCCGGCTCGTTCGTCAAGCGCCGCCTCCGCGTGCCCTCCGGAGGCAAAATCCGTTTCCTGGATCAAATGCCGTTCTTGCTGGTCGCGCTTTTGCTTTCTGTTTTGGCGTTTCCGGAATTGGCCACGGAAATCGGTTTGACGGGCCTGGGCTTCTTAGTGGTGGTGACCCTCGTTTTGCACCGGACCGTCAACTGGGTCGCCCACGCGGCGGGGCTCAAGAAAGTGCCATGGTAAACCCGTTTTTTCCCCGGTTTGCCGCGTTCTTCGGCGCGCCCTACCTTTTGCTTCACGTGCTTCCCCTCTCGTTGCTCTTGGAAGGCATTGCGCGCGTCCAGTCCTTTGCGCTAAACGCCGCCGGGTTTTCCTCACTGCAAAACGGAGTCTTTGTTTCCTCCAACGCCGCCTGGTTTCAAATCGTGCCTTCCTGTTCCGGGTTGGTCATGGTCATCCTGCTTTTTGCGTTGTTGTACGCCACGCCCGTAAAAAAACCAA
Organism: Microcaldota archaeon; assembly: GCA_016207165.1. Lineage (GTDB taxonomy): Archaea > Micrarchaeota > Micrarchaeia > Norongarragalinales > Norongarragalinaceae > JACPGT01. The sequence continues at coordinate 14,245 of JACQQD010000005.1, read as the reverse complement.
TGCGGTTTTTCGCCGTGTTCGCGCCCGCCTTGTTTTCGTTCAACTTCCTGCGCCTCTTTTCCGTCATGGCGGTTGGAGGAACGTACGGATTGGAGGCCATGAACGCCGTCCACGCCGGGCTTTGGTTCGTCGACGCGGCACTAGTTTTGTGGCTTTGGTTCGTGGCATTCTCCGTGTCGCCGAAAAATGGGCCTCAAAAAGTCCTTTAAATCGGATGCGCATAGCATGATTCTCGTTTTTCTAGCCCCGTCGTCTAGTGGTCAAGGATAACAGCCTTTGGAGCTGTGGACAGCGGTTCGAATCCGCTCGGGGCTACTTTCTGATTCGCGCACGAAACCGGGGGTCGAGGCGCCGTCCGGAGGCTTTTAATTTTCCGGCCTTCCTTGTAGAAAGCCCCATGTCGAAAGTTACGGTGATCGTGTTTGACTTGTGGAACACGCTGGTCTACAACACGTGCACGCCGACGTTGCCGCAGTTGGTCAAGCAGGAGCTTGGGCTTTCGGCGTTGAGCCACCGCGAGTTCGTCAGGCACTACGACGAAAGCTTCTGCCTTCACCCCGGAACGGAATTCGAGGAGGCCTTGGGCGAGTTGGCGCGCCGCTGCAACGTCCCGCTTGCCGCCGAAAAACGCGCGAAACTTCGGCAAGCCATGGAAGCGTTGTTGGACTGCGTGGACGCTTTTGCGGACACGATGCCGACGCTTGAGAAACTCCGGCGGCAAGGCTACAAGCTGGCCGTTTTGTCCAACACGACGTATTTGGGGTTGGAGTACGCGCTCCAAAAAGTTCCGCTGCACGACGCCGTCGACGAAATCATCACGTCGTACGACGAATCCGTCATCAAACCGGATCCCCGCATGTTTTTGGCGGTCCAGAAGCGCTTTGACGTGCGGCCCTCGGAAATCCTCATGGTCGGGGACAACCTGCACAACGACGTGCAAGCCGCCCGCGACGCGGGCTGGCACGCCGTGCACGTCGACCGCTTCACCGCCACGCCGCACCCCGACACCCTCCAAGGATTGGAAGGCCTCTTCTCGGTGTTGGAAAAAATTAAGTCCACCGGCCAGCACCCCTGAACACCTTTAAAACCTGGGCCGGACCCCGTGTACGGGAGGAAAGGCCCATGAAAAAAGATGATGCAAGCGAAGTGCTAGTGGCGACGTTGGCGTTGTCCACCGTCACGGCTTTTACCTGGCTCGTCGTCTTTGAACCCTTGGTGGAGAATCACAACTGGACGGGCGTGGGCGCCGGGGTGGTGGTCACGCTGTTGGTCGCCGGCATCGTGATCACGATTATGCGGAAAGAACCCGGTTTGCCGTTGGTGGAAAAAGCCTTGGAATTCAAGCAAAAAATCAGTTGACTCTCTTCTCGTCACCGGCGGCCAAGCAATGGCTTGGCGCCTCCGCAATACCTCAGAGTCATCATGAAAGCAAAGGGTGGCCGATGACGAATAAGAGGGTTTGGATTGGAAAATCAATGGCTTCGTTCAAGGTGCCACGCGGAAACCAGTTCGACCACGTCGCGCCCGAATTCCGGCAAGGCAAAGCAGTGCGGGCCACCCAATTCTTCCCGAAGCGCACTCAATGAAACCACGCGGGCGGATTCAAATTCGTTGTGACGGCCTTCGTTGATGGCTTGAATGGTTCGGTGCAGTTGGTCCAATTGCGCGCCTTGCACCAAATGCACGTACGCCTTGCCCCGGCGGCCTCGAGTGAAGTAGACGTGCACCTGCGCAATGACGCGCTTGGGGTCAAACCGGATGCCGGATTCCTCTCTAAGTTCCCGGCGTGCCGTGTGCCGAAGGTTCCGGTCGGAAGCGTCTTGGTGTCCAGCAAAAGAAATCACGTCTTTTCCCGGTTGCACCGAGCGCTTGGAGCCCCGGCGGAAAACCACGAAATGCGGCTCGGCATCCGGATGCGGAAAGAACACGGGAATGACGCTGGCCGCTTTTTTCACAGGCTCTCTTTCTCCAACACGTTCTTTAAATAAGTGGCCACAGGCTTGGGCACGTTTTTTTGCCAGTTTCTCGGCCAGTTCCGAATGCGTTTTCCCTCCAATCGGTTGCGCGAAAACAAGGGGGAAGAAATGACGGCAATCGCGTGCAAACGCAATTGTTTTTGCACGCGCGGGTTGTTGGAAAAAACGACGTTGAAGTTGCTTCTTGGAACTTTTTTAAGCAATTCTCGCACCCACGTTTCGTCGGAGGCAAACGGCACGAACGCAAACAAAAGCCTCTTTTTTTTGGTTCTTGGAAAACACGATCGAATCATTTTTTTTCGCTGGATCGGCCCGAAAGGATTGTCGTCATCCCTCACGTTCGACGAGCCGATGACCACGATGACTCGGTCGAAGCGCTTCAACAAGTTTTCGAGGATGCGGAAATGCGCGTGGTGGAACGGCTGGAAACGTCCGGGGAACACGACCGTCGTCATTTGACATCCCGGAATTCCGCGTACAACTTTTCCGCCAAGTGGCGCGTGACGCGGTTGACCGGCACCACGACCATGCCCTTGCCTGGTTGGCCGTAACAAATCACGCCGTGGCCGGCTTGACGCAAAAACGGCAAAACGGCGAGGTCCTCCTCGCCAACAACGAAGACCTTGGTGGGGACTTCCGATTTTAAGGCCAGGGAAACCGCGTTCTGAAGCGACGGCGTGATGTAACCCGCTGGGTTGACGCAGACGATCTTGACGCCAGGCAACTTTTCAAACCAAGCCTCTTCTTTTCGGTTGATGGGTTTTCGCCGGGTTTTGAGGTCGTACACGGCGACTTGCACCGGAATGCGAAGCTTGGCGAGTTTTTGGACGGTCGCGTCCCCCACCGCGTACACCGTTTGGTCCACCAAGGCCTTGCAAAGCGCGGCGGACTGGCGCGGAGAATATAGGGCGCCTAGTGGTTTCCGGAGCTTGATTTTAAGAGCCGGCGTGATGCGCTTCATGGCACAAAGAACGTCGGCAGGAATTAAAAGAAAGGCGTTTCACCGGCCAGGAGGCCTAAACCGGTTTTTAAATCGTGGCCCGCCACAAGCCTTCTGCCATGGCGTTAACTCAAAGCGAAACCTTGTCCAAACTGGGCTACTCGGACTTGAACCCGCTTCAACAAAAGGCCTTAAAGGAAGGGTTTTTGGATTCGCCGCGGACGCTGGTTTCAGCGCCGACGGCTTCCGGAAAGACTTTGTTGGCGCTTTTGTCCATCACCCGGCATTTTGAGTCCTCGGACAAAACGGCCTTTTACGTGGTGCCGCTTCGCGCGTTGGCGTCGGAAAAGTACCGCGAATTCAAGGAACAACTCGCCGCCTTTGAGTTGTCGGTGGGAGTTTCCACAGGCGACTTTGACTCCAGCTCCCTTCAACTAGAACAGTACGACGTCGTCATCGTGACTTCCGAGAAACTCGACTCGCTCTTGCGCCACGACGCGTCCTGGCTTGAAAAAATGGGTTTGATCGTTTTTGACGAAGCGCACCTGCTTGGGGACGGCCACCGGGGGGCTACGTTGGAAGTGGTGTTGACGAAAGCCAAGAACGCGGGCGTCAAAGTGCTGGCATTAAGCGCAACCATTCCCAACGACAAGGCGTTTGCGCAATGGCTGGACGCAAAGCTCGTGCAGAGTAATTACCGGCCGACGCCTTTGGTCATGGGCGTCTGCGATTCAAAAGCCTTGTACATGGAGGACGAAACCACGGTGCCCGTCGAGAGCCCGGCGATCAAAGACTTGGCGCAAAAGGCGTTGTCCGAAAAGAACGGCAAGGGCCAGGGATTGTTCTTCGTTTCCACGAGGCGTTTTGCCGAATCCGCGGCCAAGCAATTGTTGTCCACCGTCAAACCATTTCTTTCGGAAGAGGAAAAAGCCCAGTGCGGGGAACTCGCCCGAAAAGCCCTCAAGACGTATTCCGTTCCGACATCCCAGTGCAAACTGCTTTCAGAATGCCTTCAAAACGGAGTCGCTTTCCATCACGCCGGACTGGGGCACAGGGAACGGGAGCTCATTGAGGACGGCTTCAAAAAACACCGGTGCATCAAAGTCATTTCCGCTACCACGACGCTTGCCGCTGGACTGGATTTGCCGGCGTCCTGGGTGGTCGTGCGGGATTTGAAGCGGTACAACGGGGAGTTCTCGGATTTCATTCCGAAAATCGAGGTAGCTCAAATGCTTGGAAGATCAGGTCGGCCCAAATACGATTCCAGAGGCGTAGGCGTCATGATGTGCCAACCGTACGAACTGCGCGCGGTGCGCAACAAATACATTTTCGGGGAATTGGAGGACGTGTACTCCCAGTTGTCCGCCGAACCGAGCCTTCGCGCGCACGCGTTGGGGCTTTTGGCCTCCAACTACGCGGGTTCATACGAGGAACTCTTCGGCTTTTTCTCGTCCACGTTTTACGCCCACCAGTACGGCGACACCCAACAACTGTTGTCGGGCGTGGAGCGCGTAGTCAACCAACTCAAGGACATGGATTTTGCGCGGGAGAAAAAATCCAAACTGTTGGCCACGCCCGCTGGAAAACGCGTGTCGGAACTTTACATCGACCCCTTGACGGCCCACGCGTTTCTTAAGTCCATGGCTAAAAAGCAGGACGACTTCCAATTCATTTTGACGCTGCAAAAAGCCACGGAATCCAGGCCCCTGATTCGAGTCAAACGCAACGAGGAAACCAAGCTTTGGGACGACTGGTTTGCTTTGGACGCGGACGACGAACAAGATGAAGAAGCCTTGCCGCGCCTAAAATCCGCGAAACTCGTCAACGCGTGGGTCAACGAACACACCGAGGACGCGATTTTGCGGGATTTTGACGTGCCGCCCGGAGTCTTGCACTCCCGCATCCGCATCCAGGAATGGCTGGCGTACGCGTACAGCGAACTGGCGTATCTCTTGAACCAGTCCACGGCGCTGGGAACAGGCAAAACCATGCGCCGGCGGATCAAGCACGGCGTGAAAGCGGAACTGTTGCCATTGGTTTCGCTTAAAGGCGTCGGGCGCGTACGCGCGAGAAGGCTTTGGAACAAAGGCATTCGGTCCCCGGATGCCGCTGAAGCTTTGACGGATGAGGAAAAGAAAACGCTTTGGAAGCAGGACTGATGCGCAAAATCGAATTATCAAAAGAATGGTTGGAAGGCCAGTACCTTCAAGGAAAATCATTGCGGGAAATCGCACGGGAAACGGGACACGACCCGAAGACCATCATCAAGGAAATGCGAAGAAACAGGGTACAGACAAGAACCGTGAAAGAGAGTTGGAAGTACCGAAAAACAAGAAGTTTCAACGGAGAAAAGTTTCAGCAACAATACTATGAACTGGGCTGGTCCCTTGGCAAAATTGCCAACTACAGCAAAACCAGTCGGCACACGGTTCGACGGTGGGCCAAAAAACTAGGATTTCGCATTCGAAACCTTTCCGAATCAATGAAAGGCATCAAGCGAACGCCGGCGCAACGGCGACGAATGTCAGAAGCACGGATTGAAATGCTCAAAAGGAGGCCCGACTTGGTGGAGAACATCCGCATCCACCGGCTAGGGCAAATTTTGCCCCGAGAGACCAGCATTGAACGCATGATCGGTGAAGAACTCAGCCGAAGAGAGATAGGGTATTATAAACAAATGCCCATACTCAGAACGTGCTAAGCGGATTTGGCGTTCCCAGATGTCAAATTGGCCATATTTTGCGACGGCGACTATTGGCACCGGCGTCCAGACGTACATGAAAAGGACCAACGGGTCAACCGCATCCTCAAAGAAAACGGCTGGACGGTACTGCGGTTTTGGGAAACAGAGATTCGAAGAGATTCAAAAAGAATAGTCAACGAAATTGAACACGTACTAAAAGAGGCGAGAAACACATGGGTGCTCGTCCCCGAAAATGGAAAAGCACCTTCCCGCTTGCGCGGGCAGGAGCTCCAAAAAGGCGGGGAGGATGCGCTGGAAGTGGGTCAAGAAAAGACGACGCCGCTTAAAGCGCAAGCAGAAACGCCGTGTCGGCGAATTGTAAGCGAAAGCGTTAATACTTGTTTTCGGGTTTAGCGGAAGCCTTGCGGTAGCGTCCGCGGCCCTTGATTTTTTCCAAGCGTTTTTGGACGTCGTTGGCTTGGGGCATCACGGTTTGGTAGCCGTGCCAAAACGCGTCAAAGCATTCCGGTGAAACAAGTTCCTCGAACACGTGCACGTCCGTGGCAAAGTCCTCCAGTTTGTGCGAAGAATACGCCAAACCGAAGTCCACCAAGCACACGCCGTGGCGTTCAACCAAGACGTTGGAGGGCGTCAAGTCCCCGTGGATAACGTGCGCGGCGTGCATTTTGCCCACGCATTGGCCCGTCAAGCGGCAGTTGACCGAATTCAAGCCTTTCTTGAGGAGTTCTCCGTGAATGAACTCAAGCTCCAACACGTCCGCGCCTTGATGCAGGACCTTGGGCACGCGGATGACGGAAGAAAGTCTTTGAAGGATTCGGGCTTCGCGCTTGGTTCGGAATTTCCGGATTTTCTCGTCCAACTCCGGCAACCGGTACTTTTTCGGTAAGCGGTGCTTGACGATGACCTCGCCTTTCTTCGTGACAACGGCTTCGGCCCCGATGGAGAGTTGATCCATGGATTCAATTGCCCATTGACACAATTAAAGAGTCTGGGTCATAAAGGTAATCTGGTCGCCGTCTCTGGCCCCGAACCGGTTTTTATCAAGTGGAAGATCCGACAAATGAACAATCACGGCCTCCGCAAATGCCTTATGATCCCACGTGAAAACATTTCGGGAATCGGTGATGCCAAACGGCCGTAAATCAAGAGCGTATGAATGCAATCCGCTCAGGTTAAAGGTAAACCGCCTGCCTGCATCAACCATGTGCCTACCTGGTTGGTGGTCCCCAAGTTCGCTTAAGATATGACGCTCAAGCGCTTCGTGAAACGCGGCCTGTTGTTCAGCGGGTATGCCTCGAGCCGGCGAACGATCAGGCAACAAATGCACTGCGGCATGGACGAGGGATTTGGCGATCACGGGTTTGAAACGCTCGATGTCAGCGCCAACAACCACAAAATCAATTTTCTTTTCAAATCGATGAGGCATAACGACGAATCGATTAAAGGTTACCATTGCAGCACCCCCACACACGCCAATGACGGCCAGTAAAAAAGAGGCGGGCCACAAAATAAAAGGATGATGAAATCGTGAAATGCCTTGGAATCGAATGCACCGCGCACACGTTTGGCGCCTCCATCGTCGACTCCAGCGGACGCTTTCTTTCCAATGAAAAAGCCAGTTTTACCTCGTCATCCAGAGGCATGGTGCCCAGAGAAGTCCTGGAATTCCACAAAGCCCACCGCGACGAAGTGGTAGAAAAGGCGTTGGTCAGCGACGTGGACACCGTCGCCGTGTCCCAGGGCCCCGGCATCGGCACCATGCTGTTTGAAGGAATGCAGTACGCCAAAAGTATCTCCAAGAAGCTGGACGTGCCGCTGGTTGGAGTCAACCACGCCGTGGCACACCTGGAAATCGGGGTCAAAGAGTGCCGCGCCAAGGATGCCGTGTTTCTGTATGTGTCCGGGGGCAACACGCAGGTCTTGATTCAAGGAAAGAAAAGATACGACGTCGTGGGCGAAACCCTGGACATCGGAATCGGAAACTTGTTGGACAAGTCGGCAAGGCACTTGGGACTGGGTTTTCCCGGCGGACCGCTTTTGTACGAATTGTCGTTGAAAGGAAAAAAATTCGTGGACTTGCCGTACAACGTCAAGGGCATGGACGTCTGCTTTTCCGGCCTCGCCACGGACTTCAAACGCAAAGCCGAATCAAACAAACCACAAGACATGGCCTTCAGCGTACAGGAAGTCGCGTTTGACATGGTGTGCGAAGTGGCCGAGCGCGCGCTTTCGCACTTTGAAAAAGACGAACTGGTCTTGGCCGGAGGGGTGGCGTGCTCGAAAATCCTCCAGGAAAAAACCAGGACCATGTGCCAGGAACGCGGCGCCACGATGTTGGTGCCAGAAAACGAGTTCTTGGTAGACAACGGCGCCATGATTGCGTGGAACGGGCTTTTGGCCTACAACTCCGGGCAGAAACCACTTTCTCCGTCGGCAGAACCCTTGCCGCACTGGCGACCAGACGACGTTAAAGCAACTTGGTTTTAGGCCGTGGCCACGGCGCGCGCTTGAAAGTCCGCAATGGCTCTCTGGACTTCCTCTTCGGAAATCGGTCCCACGCGCAAGACCCTCGGCGTTGCGCCCTGCAAGTCCAACACCGTGGAGGGCTCGCGGGGCGGCAAGTCGCCTTGATCCAAAATCAAGTGCACCTTGCTTGAAAACGTGGCCTTGACTTGGTCCACCAAGTACAGAGGTCCCTCGCCGGAAATGTTCGCCGACGTCGTGGTCACCGGCTTGCCCAGTTCCGCCACGATGGCGCGAGCGAAATCATTGCCCGGAATGCGAAACGACACGCCCTTCTCGCTTAAAGAAGGCGCCAAACCGTTGGGTTCCTTCTTGGGCACGACCAGGCTGAGCGGTCCAGGCATGAATTGGTTCATCAAGTGACGGGCCAGCGGCGAGAGTTCCGCGTACTCCTCGATCATGTAACGGTCCGAAACCATGATGGGCACCGACCGTTCAAGCGGGCGCTGCTTGGCTTCAAAGACCTTTCGAACGGCGTCATCATTGGTGGCATCCGCCGCAATGCCGTACGCCGTCTCCGTCGGCAAAATGACCAGGCCGCCTTCGCTTAAAACGTCGGCAGCTTCATTGACGATCTTGGACGCCATGGTGCGGTTGCGCAGCACCTCCCGCGTCAAGGCCAATACTTTACCGTAGCCTCTCTTTTTCATGAGTTATTTCACCTACTGGACGGACCACTAGCCGCAACAAATCTCAGGTTTGCCTTTGCTGAACTTGGACATTTTCCGTTTAAATAGATGCAGGTATTTTCAATTTACAACAAAGACAATTTTTTCTTCAAATGCTTGACACAAAATACACGTTGGCCACGTTAAACAAGGCGTGGCCCAGCATGCAGGCATACAAGTTGCCGGTTTTCTGGTACGCATAACCCAGGACCAGTGCGCCTAGAAAAGCGGACGCCACCACGGCCACCGACGCAAAGCCGGCGTGGCCCAACGCAAAGGCGATGCTGGAAAGCGGCAGGCCAAATCGGGGCAGAAGAAAACCCCGGAAAAACAGTTCCTCAGCCACGGGCGCCAAAGTCACAACCAGCAAAACGTCCCAAAAAGTCAGGGCGGCAACGAGTTTTTCAACAGGCGAAAAATCCAGCCACCCCCACGCCCCCAGGGCCAAGGAAAGCAGAAGTACGCCGGCCATCAACGCGAAAAAAATCAGTGCACCCAGGGCCAAGGTCTGAGGAATTGGTTTGGATTGCAGGCCCAAGCGCTTGAAAAGAATGGGCCAAGGCCGGCGCTTCTCGAATTGCAGCCACGCCAACGGTAGCAACAACAAGAAGGCGTAGAATGCGAAAACGCTAAGCGGCATTCTTCTTCATTTCAGTGAATGCGCACTTGCCGCAGGTGCGGCGGTCCTTGTGCTCGGCGAGCCGAAACCCGGGACCGCACTTGGGGCAAAACTTTTTGGACTCGTATTTTTTGGGCTTACTTTTTTTCTCCGCCATCTTTCTTCTCCTCTTTCTTTCCCAACGTCCGGTCAAACCGGTAGGCCGGCTCCAGTTTCTGGGCGTCTTCCAACCGGTCGTAAATCTTCGCCGACACTTCCGCCTCTTTCCGCCCAAAGTGCTGGGTGACTTTGTCGATCACGATGCTGTCCTTGTGGCCGAATTTCTCGGCCAACGCGTCGACAACCTCTTTGCGGGAAGGAGTCGCCGAAATGTGCGTGAACTTGGCCTTGACCTCTCTTCGGTCGTACAGCTTGTTCTGCGTTTCTGAAAGAATTTCCAATGCCACACCCATTCACCTTTACTTGATTTTCAGCGCGTACCGGCCCGGGACCTTGGCATCGATGGCCTTGGCGACTTCCGAGGGATCCGGGTGAAAAATGAAGATTTGGCCTTCCCAGGACTTCGTCAAATTCGTGTTCCCGCACAACAGGCACGTGTTGCCGTCCACCATGGCGCGGCACTGGGTGCAGGCTTTGTCAGCGGCCACCTATTTTTTCCCCTCTCTCTTCTTGCGTCCGCCGCCCCCGTCCGGACGCATGGTCAAAGCAATCTTGCTGTTGGGCACCGTGTCCTTTAAAGAAACCGTGGCAATCTTGGCTTTCACCACGTCGCCTTTCTTGATGGTTTTCCGCGACTCGCGGCCCACGAGGTTCTGCGTCTTTTTGTCGTACGAAAAAAAGTCGTTGGCAATCTGCGAGACGTGAACCAACCCGTCAATGGGGCCCAGACGCACGAACGCGCCGAATTCCACGATTTCGCTGATTTCTCCTTCCACGACTTCGTTGACCTGCGGCACGTAGGACAACGCGTCAAATTCCACGTCAAAATACGCGGCGCCGTCACCCGGCAGAACCCGGCCTTCCGACTGGATTTTGGCGTGGTGCAGGCTCACGATGATGCCGAAGTCCTTGCTGACCGTCCGCTCGAAGCGGTCCCGCAGAATCTGGAGGGCCGCATGGTCAAGCTTTTGGCCGAACAAGTTCGGGGGAATGCGGACGCTTTCCTTGAACGTCAACAACTGGTATGCCAAAAACAAATCACCCAATAAGCGTATTACGAAATCACGACTCGAGAATGAGCCAGGGAAATAATGGGGATGCGACGCCTTTTTAACCTTTTTTTGAGGCCCGAATCAAGGGTCGCCACCGCCGCTTTGCGTTTTTCCGCTTCTTTCAACAAGACGTCGTCGGTATGCCCTTGGGCGTCGATGACTTCGTGGGGAACGCCCTTGAGAAACGCTTCAATGCGTTTTTGCTGCCGGAGGGGCAAGAATTCCGTTTCCTCCAGCACGCGCCGAACAACCAAGAACGACACGGACTCGAAATGGTGCTCCAGCTGGTTCACGACGTCGACGCGGTGTTCAATGCACGCCGCCATAAAATTGGTGTCCAGCAAAACGATCATTGGCTCGTACCTCAAACAAGGTAGTTGTACGGGCCCGGTGGGATTCGAACCCACGGCATTCTGGTTAAAAGCCAGACGCTCTGCCAAGCTGAGCTACGGGCCCAAGCAAACGCGTTGCGAGAACTAATTCTTGGATTTTGCGGAATCCAATTGTTGCGTTAAGAGTTTAAAAATCTCGTCAGGCGCGCCCATTCCCGGGATTTGGCGCAACAAGCCTTGGCGGTGATGGTAGTAATCTTCCAACGGCTTGGTTTTCTGGCGGTACACGCGCAATCGCTCACGGATGGTCTCCGGCTTGTCGTCGCCGCGTTTGCCCAGTTTCCCGCCGCACTTGGCACAAGCGCCTTGCGTGCCGGACGGAAACACGGCTTTGCAGGCCAGGCACACCAAGCGTTTGGTCAAGCGCCGAACAATCTCTTCTTCCGGCACGTCCAAGTTGAACACGGCAGTGAGTGGCAGGTTTTTTTCCTTGAGCAGCAAGTCCAGGCTCTCGGCTTGCGGCAGCGAACGGGGAAAACCATCCAGTACAAAAGAGTCTTTCAGCCGGGCGGCGACCATGTCCACGACGAGTTGGTCGGGCACCAGTTCGCCTTGGTCCATGAAGGACTTGGCTTGTTTGCCCAATTCGGTTTGGCGGGCGACTTCGTCGCGCAAAATGTCGCCGGTGGACACGTGCTGGACGCGGTAGTGCTCGGACAGGCGAACGGCCTGCGTGCCTTTGCCGGAACCCGGCGGACCCAGCAGAACGATGCGCATAAAACTAGTCCACCAGTTTGGCGACGCCGAACACGCGCCAGCGGTTGTCGGACCGCCGCATGACGGCGATGAGTTCGTCTTTTTCCAGGCACACGGGTTTTTTGAGCTTGAGTTGAACGGCTTTCTTGTTCGCGGATTGAACGAAACCCACGGTGGTGGACGTGCCGACGCCCAAAACCAGGGGTTCGTTGATCACCAGGGTTTCGGAGAATTGGCCTTCCAGCCGGGGCATGGGCGTGACTTGGACCGTCAGTTCGTACCGGGTTTCCGGAAGCGACCCCTTTTTGCCTACCAGGCAGCCGACCAGCGCGTCGGCTTTGGTCAGCGACGGATCCAAATGCGTCTGCACGGCGATCAATCCGCCGGGCCTCGCCTCAACCAGGGCGTCTTTTCCGGCAAACAAGCCCAGCACGTCGGTTTCCAATTCTTCATAGACTTCCTTGTTCTTTTTTTGTTTGAGCACGCCGGGACGGATTTGCAGTTCATCGCCTTTTTTCAGGACGCCGGAGACCACGGCGCCGCCAAGCACTCCGCCGACCAACTTGGAAATGGGGGCGCCGGGCTTGTTGACGTCGAAACTGCGGACCACGTGCATGCGGAATTCCTGCTTGTCTTGGCGCTTGGGCGACGGAATGTGGTCTTGGATGGCGGACAAAACCGCGTCCAAATTCAAGCCGGCGTTGGCGGCCGTGGGAATCACGGGCGCGTCCGCGTACGCCGTTGCTTTCAGGAATTCCTTGATTTCCTTGTAATGGGCCTTGGCGCGCTCCTTGGTGACCAAATCGACTTTGTTCTGGATGACGATGACGTTCTGGATTTGTGCGGCCTCCAGAATCATGAGGTGTTCGGCGGTCTGCGGCTGAGGACATTTTTCGTTGGCGGCAATGACAAACAAAGCGCCGTCCATGACGGAGGACGCCGCAATGACGGTGGCCATGAGCGTCTCGTGGCCCGGCGCGTCGACAAACGAGATGTGGCGCAACGCTTTCGCGGATTTCTTGTCTTTGGGGTCGGTGGTCAGCACGCCTTTTTCGTCGTAGATGGTGGCGTCGGCGTACCCCAGCTTGATGGTGATGCCGCGCTTGATTTCCTCGCTGTGCGTGTCCGGATGAAAGCCCGTCAACTGGCGGACCAGCGTGGATTTGCCGTGGTCCACGTGTCCGACGGTGCCGATGTTGATTTCCGCTTGCATGAAAAGTCCAACCTAAGCTTGAAAAATCAAGAATTGGGGCCCTGCACTTTTGGGCCTTTCCAAAGCTAAACGTGGCTTGCGCGCAATAAAAAGGCTTTGCCTATTTTGCCCGCAAGCGGGATAAAACCAGTTTTTCGTCCAACGCCGCCAGAAAAGGCAACAACTTGGGCCCCTTGTCTTTTCCGAGAAAAACGCGGTACGCGGCGGCAAAAAAGTCGTTGGCCGTCAAGCCATGCGTTTCGCATATTTGTTTGATGGCGTCGGCCTGTCGTTGCAGGTCTTTTTCCTTTTCGAACGCGCCGGCAAACTCCGCCAACGCCTTTTTCTGCGCCAACGAAAGCGACGCGTAATCGGGTTTGTCGACGATAACTAGCTTGGCGTCCTCCGGCGCGAACGTTTCCAACCAGATCTTGGCGTATTGGATGCGGCGGTCCAACTCGGCTTTTTCTTCGGCGGTCAACGGCGAACCCTTGTATTTCTCCATGGCGGATTGCTCGTGCACGCCGGGCACCTGGACCAGGAAAGAAACGAAGGAAAAAGGCGGGTTGAAGTGGTCCTTGGGCTTTTTTCCGGAAACTTGAGACAACGCGAAAATGCGGGGCACGTCCGGGTCGCGGGCGGTCTGGTGGCCGAAGTAGACATCCGAAAAGCGGTCCCAATCCGAGTAAAGCCGGGGAATCGTCTCGCCACCGGGGTTAAAGTCAATGGCCGAGTTGGGTTTATAGCGCGTCATGAGGAACCGCAACAACTCCGGCGGCAGGGCGTCGCCGATTTCTTTGGCGGAAACGCCGACCCCCTTGGACGTCGACATTTTCTTGCCTCGAAAAATGAAGAACTCATACGGAAAATTGTAGGGATGCGGATAGGAAAAAATTTTTTCCACGACTTCGTTGGCTACATCCCTTGAACCGCCGGCGGCGTAGTGGTCTTTGCCCGCGCCTTCCACCGTGACGCCGTGCAAGACGAATGCGGCGGCCCAATCCGCCTTCCACGTCAACTTCGCGTTTCCGTCAAACGGGGAAACGCGTCCAGAATGCCCACAGCCTTTAGCGTACTTGACGTCCTTGCAGGCATAAGCCACCGTTTCGCCGTCAAAATCCGAAACCGGAGTGGTGCCGATTTTGCCGCATCGTTCGCACACGACGTTGATGGGCAACCACCCGCTCGGTTTTTTCGCGCCAGAGACGCGCTCGTTGATTTCGTTGAATACTTCGGCTTTCTCCAGCGCCACCCGAATCAAGTCGTTGACTTTTCCGGCGCGGTACAGCTTCGAAGACCACGCGATTTTCGGATTGCAGTCCAG
>JACQQD010000006.1 GCA_016207165.1 Microcaldota archaeon | reverse complement strand
ACCGGCTACGGACGCTTTAAGCTCAATATTCGTGGACACCACTCGGGCTACCTGTGTTACCGCGGCGGCTGGCACAGGATTTACCCACCCCTTATTCCCCAAGTGCTTCAAACTTGAGAAAAGCTCCCCGTTAGGAGAGCACTCGGATTCCCCCCGTCACGCTTTCGCGCATTGCGGAAGTTTCGCGCCTGCTGCACCCCGTAGGGCTCGGGCCCTTGTCTCAGTGCCCGTCTCGGGGCCCCTACTCCCATAGCCCCTACTGATTATAGCCTTGGTGGGCCGTTACCCCACCAACTAGCTGATCAGCCGCAGTCCCATCCTTGCGCGAAACGCGCTGCATTCCGCGCGCTCGTTTCAGCCAGGATTCGTTCCAGAATCCCTGGCCTATCGGGAATTAACCTCAGTTTCCCAAGGTTGTTCCCGTCACAAGGGTAGGTTGACTACGTGTTACTGAGCCGTCCGCTGCGGCCTAGCGCCTAGACCGCTGAACTTGCATGGCTTAGTCGAAATCCGATAGCAGTGTCCTCCAGCAGGATCAACTGGTGTTGTGCTCCCACGCCTTGGGAGACGTGGGAGCATACGGGTCGCAAGAACCCTATAACTTAACTGCTTACAGAGCCTGCCTCATAACCGAATGAACGCCCCGCCATGGGTCGCTTGGTTCGGATACTCACGTACGCCACCGTTTGACAAAGCGGAACCCTCATAGACAGAATGCTCTGGGTCCGCCGGGAACGGTAGCATTAGAAAAACACGCGTTGGCAAACCCAAAACGTGCCTTTCAATCTTCACGACCTCCCTTTAAATATCTTCCGAAACGCGAACCCCGCAGACCCCATCCAATTCATAAAAAAAGGGCGGATAGAACCCCAAAAACGAAATACAGTCATAAAACAACTCCAATAAATGAAATTCGGGAATCTGGAACCTGAAAACGCCAAATCCGATGGAAAAACGAAGAGACAAGTAAAGCCAGAAAACGCAATTTAAAAAAAAGTCGGAACCGTTCAGTGGCCCTTCACGCGCACCACGCCGTTTTTTGCGTCAACGACAACCCAATCGCCGTCCTTAAGCCGCGTCGTCGCCGACAAAGTGCCCACCACGCACGGAACCCCCAGTTCGCGGCACACGATGGCGGCATGCGACAGGATCCCGCCGGCGTCGGTGACCACCGCCGACGCTTTTTTCATCAACGGCAAAAACTCGGGCCGCGTCATGCCCGCCACCAACACGTCGCCTTGCCGGAAGTTTTTCGCTTTGACGGGATCCAACACGACCCGCACCGTACCTTCAACCACGCCGGGGTACGCACAATGGCCACGGAGTTTCCCGCCGGAGACGGACTTCACGGAATCCCGAATTTTTTCCGCGGCACGTCCCGTTGAAAGCGCGGCCTTGCCACGGTCAAAAAACAGCACGGACAACGCAAAACGCTTTTCCAGAACGGATTCGGACGGCAGTGCTCCCGACCGCCAAAACCGATCTAGTTCTTTTTTGAGACAGCCACCCACCCACTTCGCTGGCACGCCCGTCTTTTTGGAAATGGATTCAAACGTGTTCCGCATGAATTCCTCGGATTTTGCGTACACGGGCTCGGCATTCACGCGCGCGTCCTCCAAAACCGGCAAGTGGCGCTTGAGAAGTTTTTCTGGCAAGTAGTCCACGACTTTCTTTACCGCTAGATTGGGTCCGACAAAACCGTACAGCGCGTCCCAGACCGCATCAAAGCGCTCCCGCGAAACCCGTCCAGTTTTCTGGCACTCCAGCAACGAGACATCGGCGGCCTGCTTCATTTGCCCCGCCCATTTTTTCGGCAACGCAGAATCGTCGGCCACCCGTCTTGCCAGAAATCCACCGAACGCATCCAAATCATCCTTGGGAAAAAAGCACGCCGAATGCCCGGCTTGAACAACCAGCACGCACCGAGGGATGACGCACCCCAATTCGGGGCCAATGCTCTGCGTGTACTGTTGTCCAAAATAGGAACACGAAAGCAGGCTCCAATCCCCATGCCAGTTCTGGAGCCATTGCATTGGCGTCTCGGAAGTCTTCATTGATTCAACCCAACACCTAAAAACACGGCAACCCCAATAAACCATTTGCCCCATGGCCGAAAAAGACTGGAAGGAAAAACTCTCGCCGGAACAATACCGCGTCCTGCGCGAAAAAGGCACGGAGGCCGCCTTTTCCGGAACGTACTGGAACCACCACGAAAAAGGCGCTTACCGCTGCACCGGATGCGGCACCGAATTATTCTCGTCGGAAACCAAATTCGATTCCGGCACCGGCTGGCCCAGTTTTTTCGAAGCCAACAAAGACAAAATCGTGACGAAAGCCGATGACTCGCACGGCATGGCACGCGTGGAAGTGCTTTGCAAAAAGTGCGGCGGACACCTCGGACACGTTTTTGACGACGGGCCCGGACCCACTGGAAAAAGGTACTGCATCAATTCGGTGTGCCTGGACTTCCAAAAGAAAAAGCCCTGAAAAACGCGACGCCATCTTGACCCACAAAAAGGAAGGCTAAATTTTAGGAAAAACTCAGTCGGCTACCGCATGCGAGATAATTTCAATGGGGCAGGACGAGTGCTTCTTGCACCACGCCTCGCACTTTTCCACGCAACTTTTTTCCAGGTACGCCAACCCGCACTCGCCGCATAGAAAGAGGGTGCTTGACCCCACGCGCTTTTCTTCCATCCATTACGGCTTAGCCACCCAACAGCTTAAACAGCGTGGACGGCGACCAAATCCTTGCCGCATTGCGGTAATCCGACGCGATGTCCGACGCCAGTTTCGCCAGGTCGCCCCGACCCGCGCCCCGCTTGACGGCAAAATCAAAAACCGCCGGGTTTTTGATCAAAAACTCCAACGACGCCATAGCCCGATTTTCCGGACCAATGATTCGCCATAGCACGTCGTCATACCGCCTGAGACTTTTGGCCGAAACGTCGCCTTGATGCAACGCCAAACCGACTTGCTCCGCGGCAATTTTCCCGGACCGCATCGCCGGCCCCACGCCCTCCCCCGCAAACGTGACGGCCGTGTTGGCCGCGTCCCCGCACAAAACGAATCCGGCCCCCGAGAACGGCCGCTTCTTTGTTCCGCCGACCGTGACACCCCAAACGCCGACGGGAACGATTTGCCGGGCCTTGGAAAAACGAGTCCTGAATCGCGGCGAATCAATGATGCGGGTCAGTTCCTTGACGGGATTGAGACGCCTTCTTTGAACGTCCTGCGTCCGAAGCCCAACGCCCACGTTGCAGAGCCCGCCATCCACCGGAAAAATCCAGAAATAACCGGGGTTGACGCCCTCCAAGTAATGCAATTCCACGGCATGCCGGTCGCATGACACGCCCTTGAAGTACACGCGCGCGTTGGTGGCATGCCGCTCGGCCACCACGGGATTGATTCCCGCCGACTTGGCCACCACGCTCTGCGAACCATCCGCGCCGACCACCACGGACGCAAAAAAGCTTCGGCGGCGGCCCTTGAAATCCAACCCATTGACGCCGACCACGCGCCCGTTTTCTTTCAACACCCCCAGAACTTGAAAGCCCTCCAACGCCTTCACGGTCCTTTGCTTTTTGGCGGCTTGAAACAAGAAACCATCAAAGAGTTTCCGGCGCACGTTGTAATGGGGGCCATCGGAATGAATTTTTTCTTCTGAAAGCGGCACCCGGATCTCGTGACCTCCAGGCGTGCTGAAAATCATGGCCGAAATTTCCTGTTTCGGCAATTTCAAGAAATCATTCCAGAGCCCCATGTCCTTGAGAATCGACGTGCAAATCCAGGACTTGTTGTCCGCGCAAATCTTGTCCCTGGGAAAACGCGCGCGGTCCAACAACAACACCGAAAAGCCCGCCTGGCCCAAGTAATAGGCGCACGCGCTGCCCGCCGGCCCTGCCCCGCAGACGATGACGTCAAACCGATTTCCATCAGGCGTTCCCAAAAGCGTTTACCCCTCGGCATTCCGTCCAAACACTAGGAAAACGAAATTAAAAACCGGCAGCACGCAAGAAAAATTCAACGAATCAACGCGGCACGGACAGCGCCTTGAGTGATGCCGCATGCAGAAGAATCGAGAGCGGCACAGCAAACGTGGGAATAAGCGCCAGCGGAAACGCGAACAAAAGGCTGTTGGGCAAGTCAAGCGCCAAGGCCTGATACGGCGTTGGAGAGGTGAAAAACCCGAGAAAGATGGCCGTCGCCAAATCAGCCAACCCCGCCACGTTCCATCCAATCGCCAGTTTTTTGGCGTACGGCTTTTTCACGAAATAGGCGTACGCAACCACCGGAGCGGTAATGCCGATCAAAACGTCGCCCCAACCCGAAGGAAGCGCAAACTCGGCTGGCATCAAGCCCCGCGCATGCAAATCCAGAAAATACCAGCCCAACAACCGGAACGTTTGAATCCCGAAAATCAAAGCCAAAGGAAGGACGCCAAAAACCGGTTTGAAGCGCTCGGAAAAAATCAGCCACAAACCCAACACGATGGGCAAAAAAAGCAAGCCAATGTGGGGAAACAAGAACGTCGTACCCTGAAAAAAACCGGTCTCGGCGAGGAAATACGCTGCAACAAACCAACCCACCAGAACGGCAGTTGATACGCCGAAGACCAAATTACGCGTGTTTTGCGGCCACTTCAACGACTGCACCGTGCGGTGAACGGCCCAAGCGACCAAAGCGATGACCAACGCATTGGCAAATAACATCGTTTCGGCCAAAAGCGGAGGCAGCGGTGCGGCCATGAAGACCACACGACGGCCAGTTTAAAAAGCAATGCCGAGAACACGGCCCTGAAAAAGGCTAGCAGGCCGGCCCGTAGGGCCCGGATGGACACCGCACGCACCGGTTGCCTTCGCATTCCTTTCCGTAGCCGCATTGGCCGTCGTTGGTGCAATCCACTTTCACGCATTTCCCGCTCCGGCAAATCTCGCGGTAGCCGCACGCGGCGTTGGAAGAACATGACGCCGCGTCAGCACCCACGCCTTCACAGTCTGCGAGGCACGTGGACTCCGTCTCCCAGGCGTCGCACACGTTGTTACCGCAATTCGGCTTGATGGACGCACAGTCTTTCGGACAGTAGTTGGCGTCTTCGCCGGGTTCGCACGCGCCATCCCCGCACGAAGACCCAATGATGTCGCTGAGGCCGCAGTCCTGGGGACAGGACTCGTACGACTCACCGCCCTCGCATTTACCGTTGGCACACGCAAAACCGGCGTACGGACAATCCACCGGGCATACCTCGAAGCCTTCTTTTTCGTCGCACGCGTTGTTGCCGCACACCGGGCCACTGGAAACGCTGGGTGCAGGCGTCGGCGTAGGCTCCTTGTAGTCGAAGGGGCGTACGGTTATGTCCATGGCGCTTCTTGGCGACGCTTTACCGGAAGAATCCGTGGCGTAAACGGAAATGGTTATCATGCCTTCGGTGGCGGCTTTAAACGTAAACGACGCCGAACACGATTTCTGTTGTCCGCAGTCGAACGACGCGGATTCCGGCTGGATGGAAAACGAGTCCGTTGATTCCCACGAAATCGTCTGGATGCCGACATCGTCTTGGGCACTTGCGGTTATGACGAAAGGTTCTCCGCGGTCCGGGTTGGACGGCCGCGCGGACGAGCCTGAAATCCAGGGAGGCGCGTCGTACGCGGGAGCGGGTTCATATGAAGGGTAAACCGAAGCGTATGGCGTGGGGCCTGCATCGTCCTGCGTCGGGATGGGCGTTGCGGAAACCAAAGACGTTGGAGACGCCGTCGGGCCGTTGGACGGCGCGGACGTAACGCAACCCAAAAGAAAAAAGCCAAATACCAAAAGGACGAGGGCACGAGTCATGACGAGGCTAACGTCCAATCCTATTTAAAACCCGGTCATGGCGACATGCATGCAAATACACGCCCAACGCAACGCGAAACAATGGGAAAAAATACCGCCTCACGGATTCCGTTTATGACGCCTCAACGGCTTTCTTGAAACCGGCGAAAAACCAAGGGCGCCGTAACGATCCGACGACATATCACCGCCCGTGATGAGGGGGTCAACATTCTCTTCGTAGCCGTAATCCAGTTGACCCCAGCCGCGAACAATCAACGAAAACCAGTTGCCAAAGCCAAAAACGCGCCGGAGACCGCGACCCCACGGCGCCAGCTCACCCACGTGCCGGGGGCGGTCAGGCCACGGCTCAACCAACTTGCCCACGGGAAGGCCGAACCAGGGGTCCGGCACGTACCACCCACGTTCGTGGGGAACGTTTTTGACTAGGTGGATTCTACGCTCGTCGTGAACATGAACCAAACGCCCGTTACGCCCTTCGTTGCGAAACTCAAACACGGGCTCGCCACGGGCGTCAAAACCGTGTTCCACGACCAAAGCGGCGTTAACCGCACCCAAATATTTTTCCGGCACCTTGAACGCATACGTGATGCCAGAGTCCTCCTTGCGGGACAACTCATTGGCCTTGTTCACGGCGTCGCCAAACGAGACGCCAAACGGCGCGGTGACCACCAAGGTGCCGGACCACGCCGGGTAAATGTATTGTTCATCCTCCCATTCCCGCGTCAAGACCAGCCGTCGGTCCAATTCCTTGTTCGAAGCCAACACCACGCCCCGTTTATTCGCAAGGTTGACGGCGTGCTCCCCTGTCACGCCTCGAAATCGTTCCTCGCCTTCGGTAAACTTCCAGTCGATGTATTTTGCCAAAACCACGGGTTTTCTGGCCGACGCAGACAACGCCATAATCACATCGATTCCAGAAGCACGTTTTCGTTGAAAAACAAGGTGGTTACAATAGTCCCAGGCGCACGTCGAATAAAAAGTTTTGTGACTATAACAAAAAGACGGATGCAGGGGGTGTAAGCCCAGACTTAATCTGAAAGCACGGATGAGATTTTGGTACAATCGTACCAAATTTTGCATCAAAAAATAAGAGGTCTCGTGCTCACGGAGGAAATACCGATGAGCAGAAGCCCAATACACAAAAGCCAGCAGAAATTGGAATTAGCCCTAGGAAGATTGGAAAAAGACTCGTCGGTTTCGCCCGCCAACCGGAAATTGATTGTGGGTTTCACAGAAAACCGTCTGGCGCAAGGAACGAGCGGTTTTCGCATCGTCAAAGTCATTTACTGCCTACGATACTTGGCCAAATGGCTTGGAAAAGGCTTTGACGAAGCTTCCAAACAAGACATGATTGCCTTGGTCGGCGAAATCGAGCGGCGACCCTATGCGGAATGGAGCAAATATGACTTCAAAGTCGTCCTGAAGCTGTTTTACAGGTGGCTGAAAGGCAACGACGAGGAAAACCCGCCCGAAACCAAGTGGCTCAGACCCAAACTCAAAAACACCGCCAAAAAGCTACCCGAAGAACTACTGACCGAAGCCGAAGTCTATAGAATGGCTCAATCCGCTCATCACCCCCGCGACAAAGCACTGGTTTTGGTACTTTACGAATCCGGTTGTAGAATCGGCGAAATGCTTTCCCTAAAAATCAAGAATGTCCAATTCGACCAACACGGTGCCGTCTTGCGTGTCACCGGTAAAACCGGAGACCGACGCGTCCGAATCATTCAATCCGTATCCGAACTCGGCAAATGGCTGGAAATTCATCCCAACAATGAAACCGAATCATGGCTATGGCCACCCCGTTCCAACAACGCCTACCAAAAAGAATCTCCCGCAGAGTGCCAATCCATCTACGTGATGCTGAAAAAGCTCGCCAAAGAAGCGGGAATCACCAAGAAAGTGTACCCGCACTTGTTCCGTCACAGCCGCGCCACCTTTCTTGCCTCCAAGCTCACGGAAGCGCAAATGAAAGAATACTTTGGTTGGACTCAGTGCTCAGACATGGCCGCCACCTACGTCCATTTAAGCGGACGGGACGTTGACCAAAGCCTGCTCAAACTCTACCACATGGAAGACAAAAACGATGAAACCAAAGAAGGCGCCATCCAACTCAAGTCATGCCTCCGCTGCAAAGAAACCAACTCACCGGCGTCCAAGTTCTGCCACCGATGTGGCACACCGCTCGATGAAGCCACAGCCGCGACTGTGGGCCAACCCCGACAGATGGAAGATGATTTAATGCGCCAACTATTGGCGAATCCTGAGTTCAAAGAATACTTAGCGGAAAAAGCGATGGCAACGGGTTTATTGAAAAATTTTGAAGGATTTGAAGTTAAGTAATTACTTAACTCAAGTTAACTGTTTAGTTAACTTCCCGTAATCCGGGCTCAAAAAGTTCTAACGAGAGATGATTCGCTCGATTAAAGCCACCGGCCAAGAGGTCCAAGAACGTTTAAATGCCGTTTTCATGTGAAACATCCATGCGCAAACGCCAAAAGACACTATTGCACTTGGTTTACACCCTCCAAAAACAGGGAAAAAAGGTCACGAAGACGGTTCTAGTCAAACTCCTATTCATTATTGGAAAAGAAACCGAAATAGGTCAAAAAATCCGATTTTACTCATTTTACCCGCATAAGTTCGGACCATTTTCAAACAATATTTACTCCGACTTGACCGAATTGCAAAGCTTAGGTCTGATTCGAGAAAATAGTGAATTGAGCCAAAAGGGCCAAGAATTGGCCAAAAATATTTCTTCAGGCGAAAGGGAAGCCATCGAAGGCATCGCTAACCGATTCAAAAATCAAGATGACATTATTGATTACACATATAGTAAGTATCCCGAATATGCAGTCAAAAGCGTGCTGACAGCTCACCTCCAACACCAACCTGAACCTGGGATGTTTTCAATAGGATACGAAGGAAATGACATTGATTCATTCCTTGACGCGTTGATTCAGAACCAAATCGACTTGCTAATTGACGTACGTGACAACGCGTTCAGCATGAATTTCGCTTTCATTGGGACCCGACTGGCACACACACTCAAGAACGTCGACATCGAATACTGGCATAAACCCGAACTGGGCATCGAAGGAAAATATCGTAAAGAGTTGAACACGCCGGAAGATTACAAAAAGTTGTTCCAATTCTACGGAAATACGATTCTGCCAGGCGAAATGAACGCCATTCAAGATATTGCAAAAGTTAGTGAAAAAAAAAGAGTGGTCCTGCTTTGTTTTGAAAAGCACGTAAATTCCTGCCACCGCGGCACGTTAAGTGAAAGCCTTGAAAAAATAACTGGGAAAAAAGTGACTCACCTATGAGAGAAAAGTTACTCGTACTGGCCAAAGCCACGCCAGAAATCAGTCAAAAGTACGAACACCTAATCTGCGTGGCAGGCATTACCGACAAAGGCGAGTGGCGCAGAGTATACCCTATACCTTGGAGTATTTTCTGGGGCTCCAGTCCATTAAATTTCAAGAAGAAAATGTGGATTGAATACGAACTGGAAAGCGAAAAACCATCCGACCACCGACCCGAAAGCCGCAAAATCAAACCAGCCACCATCAAGCCGTTAGGCGAAGCGTCTTTCAATGAAATCGAAGCGCTCCTTTTTCCGCGCATCACGAGTATTGAAGAGTTAGAGGCTGAAACACCTAAGAACGCCTCGATTGGCGTAGTAAAACCGACTATTTTGGATTTTGCGCCGACTACAAATCAGCACTATGAAGCGCTGGTCACAAAAAGTGCTCAAACAACTTTGACCGGTCAAAAAGCTATCCAATTGGACATACCAAAATACAAGTATCGGTACATTTTCAAAGACGACCAGGACGGCCGGGTCCACGAGTGCCTATGCGAAGATTGGGAAGTCGGTGAACTGTACAGCAACTGCGAAGACTATCGCAAAGCTGGAAAATATCGGGACGAAAATGAAGTCCACCAAAAAGTCCGGGAAAAAATGCTCAAAAAAGTCACAGAAAATGGGCCAGTCTACTTCATCATGGGCTCACACTACCGGTTCAACACGTACATGATTGTTGGAGTCGTCTATCCTCGAAAGGCAGACACCAGACGCTAACCTTAAACCATACCAATATTCGTAGCAAACAAAAACCCAGTTTTAGGCGTCCCAAGGCTGAGTTGGAGGCGTTTTTTGAGCGGGTTACGCGTCACGAACTATATATGGAATAGAATCGAGTGGTCGGAAAAGTTTTCGCGTCGGGTTACGAGCGAAGACACAAAAGATTCCTGAAAAAGAAGGAATAGACAAAGCAATATAGACAAATTCGTAGGAACCGAAAACGCCAAATTCGGGGGTTTGAAATAGGTTTAGAGGCGTTCTCCGCGGTAAACCCGCGGGTTTTCTTTATATATTGCTCCACGGGTTGCGCTCGTTTTCAACCCGTGGAAAATCCGCAAACGCAAGTTATTGGGTTACTGATGCTGAGCAATTTCGGTTACAGCAACAGAATAGTATGCCAAATGGGTTTGAACATCGACAATCGAAGGAGTAATCGACGGATTATGAGCGGCGGTATCACCAAGGAATTTCATTTTATCAAGGTTGGAGGCATTTCGGGTGTTTAAAATCACGCCACCGTAAATTTTGGTACTTTGAGCCAAGTCAAGAAGAAAAGACAAGCTACGGTAATCGCCGTTTGCACTAACTAATTCCGTCTTTTGGACGTGTTTTAGAAAAACACGGATTAGCAGCTTTTCTAAAATTCTCCGGAGCAAAACAGAAGCAGAAATCGGGCATTGATTTTTCATTGCGAAACTGAGTTCTCGCACTTCCCCCGAAAATGAATTTCCAAGGGCGGCCAAAACTTCGGGGGAAAGCTTGGAATCGGAATTAGGCAGAATGGCCGGAATATTCTGCAAACTCTCAATTTCAAGAATGCCTGGTCTGATGATTTGATAGGTAACCGGCTGGCCGGTCCGAACCACCTTTTTCCCAGACAATGGATTCAAAGTGTTGGCAATTTCCTTTGGAGTAAACGGCAAATCATACTTACTAAGGCTGAGTGCTGAAATCTGTTCGGAAGAAAGCTTAGGGTTGCCCTTCTTATTTTCCTCGTAAAGAACGAGTAGAATCCGTTGATATTTTTTCAGTGAATCAAACATCGAAAAGTCAATCCTCTGAGACGAACCCTTGTTCAACTGCACTAACACCGGTGGAGGTTAGTGAGTAGGTGAGACTGATGCCATCTTTGCCAGTAGTGGACATCCACGCGCGTTGAACATTCATCTTAATTTTGTCACTGATGTTAGGGGGCACTCGTTCTTTCGCTTCACGATAGCAGGCATAGATATCTTTAGATGAAAACTCTTTCAGCTTTTTTACGGCTTCCAAGTAATAGCCGAAAACCAAAGTTTTTTGGACGTCATTTTTTGGCGACTTGGAATTAAGCAATTCACCAAGAGATAGAGATTTTGTAAGGATAGGCCGGACCGTAGGTGCACTACCACCAGCCAAAACCAGTTCCGAGGTTAAGACCGCAGTAAATACCTCACGTCCGTACTCCGCCTCATGACTAGCTGCTTCCTTCGCCGTATTGATGGCTAATCGCAAGTGTTCATGGTCCATTTTGGTTCGCCTCTTTGATAATTTTTTCCAAGTACTCTTCGCCTGGCGCCATAATTCGGTATACATATGCTTTACCGCCGACTCCCGAAACCGGCTTTCTGTCAACGAACTTAGTCTCAGTGCCCAAAGCCATGCTGATAGCATACTGCGTGACCTTCAAACGAAAGACTTGGTCAAGGACTTGAGTAATCTGACTCGGCTGAAGACCGTCACGTCCCGCTTCATCCTTAACAATCTTTAGGATAAACAGTGCGCGGTCTTTTGCAGTTTTCAAAAGTGAGATTTCAGGGTGAGCCGTTCGATTAATTCGGGCAGAAATATCATCAACCGACTCATTATTTTCGGGAGTTAACTTGACCGGACGGTCATCGTTTATGGAATTGGGCTTCACTCGCGTTTGAGCTTCAGGTTGGCGAGTCACGTTTTCCAGAAAAACCCGGAAAGCGATTACCCGGTAAGGCTCATCCAATTCAGATACGGCTTGTTGAATTTCCTGAGCAATTTTTTTCATTTTTAGCAAATCGGACATATGCCCACCCCAAATTGAAGAAGAATAAAGTACCGCCAATTGAATTTAAAGGTTTGCATCACTAGTAAAACTCATAATAAAAAAGTTAGACTGGCACCGGACTGACATCGCATCCGCACACACGACACGAACACTACAAAGAAACGAAAAACGCAAAAAATCAAAAAACAGTACAAAATACCCATAAAGCAACAGAATAAATGAAAGTTAATTAATATGAATGATGAGAAGACTAGAACTAAGCTAAGTGAACAAAAAAAACAAAAGAAATAGATTTTATATTATGAATACATTACATATGTAGATGTTAAAAATGATAAAAATTAAAAGAAATTATATAATAGAAATATATACACATAACAATTATGTTAAATCATATATTCTAAATTCATAACTAAAGGCTATGAATGGAACCAGACTGATGTCGCATCCGCACACACAACACGAACACTACGGCGTAAAAATAAAGTAGCAAAAAGGCAGAGAGAGCAGTCTATAAATTGCCCAAAACTAGTGATATACTTGTGAGAACGAGCCAGTCAAGTTCGTGCTTTCAGCTTAAGTAAGAATGCAGGGGGTGGGATTTGAACCCACGAACCCACAAAGGGACAGGGTCCTAAGCCCTGCACGTTTGGCCAAGCTCTGTCACCCCTGCAAAAAAGAGGTGACGAAGCGGATTCTTTATTGTTTGGCGGGAAACGCCATGGCGGCCAGGACGGGCACCAAGGCGACTAAAACCAGGAGAGATTCGGAGGGCGAGCCCACGGCCAACAACAAGAACAGAAGGACCACGACACCCATCAGAGCCAATTCCGCCAGGGGCTGGGGGTCCTTGAGTTGCTCCTTGAATTTCCGGAAGTCCGACGTGAAGCCGGCCCGCTCCCACGCCAGAACGGCGTAGAGAGCGAAAAACGCGGTCAGACCCCAAAACAGAAGCGGTGCGAAGAAAAGCGTTAACGCGGCAAAGGGAATCGTCCAGACGAGAAACCAGGCCCACCAACGCTTTTTCATGGAAATCTATCCATACATGGGGTTCTGTTCCATTTTCTTGTAGTCTTCGTGAAGCGCCCGCATTTTGTCCATGGATTCCTGGATCTTGGATTGCACTTTCTCGCCTTGGCGCTTCAAGGCAGCGGTGTCCAAGCCCAAGGAAAGCATGTCAGAGACTTTGTCCAACAGAAACGCGGAGGCGACGGGATCCAGCGGCGCCGCGGTCTGCACCAACAAGTTGGCGGCCGGAATCCTTCGCGCCGCGCACTCGGCAATCAAGATGCCGGAAACGCCTTGCGTGGCGCCTTCCTTGATCAGTTCAACGCCTTGCTTCTTGAGCGTCTCAGACATTTTCGTCGTGGAGGCAATGCCGTAGAGTTTTTCCTCAGGGTTGGGCGTGGCAATGCCCGCCAACGAATACAGCACCGAGGCCTTCTTGGCCTTCGCGAAATCCAGAATCACGTTGGAAAGCGGATACACGATGTTGGCGGGAATGACGAACTCCGAAAAAAGCACGATGAGGTTGTACTTCTTGGAAGCGTAAATGCGGGCCGGCGACATGGGCTTGAAGTCGTGGATGGCGGAAATCGGCGGGAATTGCGCGGAATGCATGGAGCCCACCCACGTCATGTCCAGCTTTTCCGCCAAGTACGACGCGCAAATGGTGCCGACCATGCCCACCCCAGGAAAACCTTCGATGACGCGGGGATTTTTCAACGGAATTTTCTCGATTTCTCGAATGGTTACCGTCATGAAATTCAGACCTCCAACCCGTTACGGCGTCGGCGTTTTTTAACCCAGGGCCTGGACGCCGTGAAACACCAGGAAGCTGACACCCGCAAACACCATGGCGTCGCGAAGCACCAACCGCATGGACCCGTCCACCACGCCCACCAAAAGCGCCGACAAAACCGAAAACAAAACCAAGTACACTTGAAGGCCGAAGAACACGGCGTGGACATACGGCGAAGTCGGGTCAGCCACCCACGAGAAAAGCAGTCCCAAAAGCCCTGGCACCAAGACCAAGCCCGCCCAAAGCGTGTACTTCTGCACGGCAAAACTCTGCCTGCGTTCGGCCTGCAATCGTTGGAACAAAAACGCTTCCTCCGCCACGCTCCGGTATGCCTCCGACATGTCGGCCCCACTCTGGTACGCCGACGCCCACAAACCCGTCACCCGCGCCAACAACGCGGATGGATACCTTCGGCGAAGGGCATCCATGGCTTGCGAGAAGCCCACACCAGACTTCAATTGCCGGACCACGCCTTGGAAAGCCTCTCTAAGAGGCGAAGGCGACGCCACCGCCACCTCCAAGAACGCGTCCTCCACGGAAACATGCGAGTCAAGGCTGGCCAACGAAAACAACGCCGCCGGCAACTGGCCGTCCAACGCCTCGGCGTCCCGTTGGGCCGTCCACCACGAGAGAAAGTCAGCCACGCAGACCACCCGGCGCCACCAGGAACGCATAGAATACCACCAAACCCAACACCAACGGCAACCCCAATGCAAAAC
The DNA here is from genome assembly GCA_016207165.1 of Microcaldota archaeon. GTDB lineage: Archaea > Micrarchaeota > Micrarchaeia > Norongarragalinales > Norongarragalinaceae > JACPGT01. The sequence continues at coordinate 26,120 of JACQQD010000006.1, read as the reverse complement.
CCGCCAACACGAATTCCGGGGAAAACGAGAACGACAAGAAGGCGGAACCCACCAACACGTACGCCGCCAGCATCATGGGCACCAAAGACCCCAGCACCACGAACCACGCACTCAAAAAAACGGTTTTGGACGCGAACAACCGCCTTTTTTCCACGTGACGCGCCGACAGCTCGTCGGCCAACGCCAAAAGCGGGGCGCCGCTTCCCTGCCGATAGGAAAAAAGAATCTGCATCGCGGCTTTCCGAACCCACAAGGAATTGGTTTGCGACGAAAGCCGGCGAAGCGACGTGGAAACGCTTTCCCCGGATTCCACCGCCCGCGCCCACGCCAACAACGCGGGATGACAATTGGGCAAACCGGTTTTCACCGCGTTTTCCACCGCGCATTCAAACCCGGAAAACGGAAGTTGAACGGCCATGAGCCGCAACGCCACCGACAAATCCGCTTCCAAGTCATCGGCGCGTTTTTGCGCGAAAACAGCGGGCAACGCCTGCAGAACCCAAAAACAAATCACGCCGGAAACACCCGCCGCCAACTCCTGAAAAAACATGGCTGAACCCACGCCAACCAGAAGCGCAACCCCCGCGCACAGCATTCGATAGGAAAAAGGCAACACGTTCCAGCCCGCCTGAGTCAAGGCGTCTTGAAGATCCATTTTTTCGCCTCCGCATCCATTTTTTTCCGGAACGCCACCGGATTCAGGCCATGGCTGCGGCTGATTTTCCGGAATGCCTTGGACCGGAAAAACAGGGGGTTCACCGACGAACCCACCAACACAGGGCACGCGGCGCCTTGCTCCAAAAACGCGAACTCCTCGAAAATCCGCTTCTCTCTTCCAGCGGATGCGTCGGAAAAGCGCTTGAGCACCACGACGAAGTCCAACGCCGACACGTCCCTGGGGTTGAGTCCGAGAAATTCCAGGCGCGACACAACGTCCTGGGCGGATTCCGCGTGGAACGTCGCGTACGCGCCCTTGGCCTGACCCGACAAAAGCACGTCAAAAAACGCGGCGACTTCCTGAGCCCGGCGCATTTCTCCCACGACGACTCGGTCCGGCCGCATGCGCAACGTGTCGGCCACCAAACCGGAAAACACGGAAGGCTCGCCGACCAAACGCACCTGGTGGGCATGCGGCCAAGACAATTCCGGCGCGTCCTCGATGGCGACAATGCGCTCCGACGCCGGCACGAACTCGGACAACGCGTTCAACAACGTCGTCTTGCCGGAGCCCGTGTTGCCGGCGACGACCACCGACGCGTCGGCCTGCATGGCCAACGATAAAACCGCCGCCGCGCGCGAAGGCAAAAAACCATCGGCCACCAATTCCCCGACGGAAAACGGAGTTTTTCGGAACTTGCGAATGGAAATCTGAATGCCTTCCAACGCCACCGGCGCCATGCACGCATGCAGGCGCGAACCGTCCGGCAAGACGGCGGACAACCGGGGCTGGCTGGCCGTAAGCCGGCGGCCCAGGGGCCTGGCCATCTTGTTGACGCAGTCCACCGCGAAATCCAGGGACGTAACGGCGGCATTGGTTTCAAGCCAACCCTGGCCGCGGACAAACACGTACACGGGCTTGCCGATGCCCACCACCGCGATTTCTTCCAGGTCGTCGTCCGACAAGAAATGAGATAACACGCCAAATCCCGCGAGATTCTGTTCGGCGAAATAGAGTACGGATTGAGCCCACGACGCGTCCCACCGGATGCGCCGCGCAAAGCACAACGCTTCCAAGGCCGCCTCCAAGGTTTTCCGAAGCGTGTCCCGGGGTGGGTGCAAGGCGTACGCGTCCAGCAACGCATCCAAGACCCCGCGCTGGCGATCCGTCAACGCGCCCAGATTCCACGGCACGCGGTACGCGCCGGATTCACGCAACGTCCAGCCAAGCTTCATCCGGGTCCACCCTGACGACGACTTGGCCTTCCCTGATTTTCCGCGCGAAACCCGGCTTGGCTTCCACCAAGAACTTCGCGTCTTTCTTGGGGGCAAACCACGGGCCCCAAGACCGCACTTCAAACACGTCCACGACGCGTCCATCTCCTCCTACGAACACGGCGTCAAACGCGGGACAAAAAAACGAGTGAATGGCATGCCGGCCAGGAGATTCAAAAACGAACAAAAGCGGCAACGTCACTTTGGCGGAAAACATGAGTCCCCTCAAGCGGCCCCAAAACGAGTCCACCACAATGCACGGCGTCCTTGCCATTTCCATCCAAGAAAAAGCGTTCCGAAGTATTTCAAGGTCGACAGGTATTAAAAACCGACGACTCCTCTAAAAATCATGCGTTACCCCTCCAGCGTGGCCGTCATTCCAGACGGTAACCGGCGCTTCGCCCACAAAAACCACCTCAGTCTGGCGGACGCGTACAAAAACGGTTTTTCCAAAATCGAGCAAGTCGTCCAATGGCTCCAGGACACGCCCGTCCAGTCGCTGCGCGTGTGGGCGCTGTCCCTTGAGAATTACCGGAAGCGCAGCCGACTGGAACTGGAAGTCTTGTTCCAGCTCATGAACCGGCAACTGGACCGGGCCCTGGAGGACCCCGCCCTCAAGAAAGCCGACTTGCGCGTGCGATTCTTCGGAAAAACCCAACTGCTTCCGAAAACCATCCAAGAAAAAATTCGCGTCGTCGAGGAAAAAACCGCGGACCGCTCGCGGGAACTTGGAGTCGCCATCGCGTACTCGGGCAGGGACGAAATCGCGTCAGCGGCACGCCTTGCCGCCCTGGATTTTAAGGCGGGCAAAATTGCCGACATCGACGAAACCACGTTCGCCCGCTATCTGTACAGCCAGCAACCCGTGGACCTCGTCATCCGCACCGGAGCCGTCCAACGCTTAAGCGGGTTTCTGCCGTGGCAGAACGCGTACGCGGAAGTCTACTTCTCGGACAAATTGTGGCCGGAATTCCAGCAAGAAGACCTGCAAGACGCCCTCGATTTTTACGGCGGAACGCAACGCCGCTTCGGAAAGTAACTACAACCGGTCCCACACGCTCTGCTCGGCAGTCAACTCCAAATGACTGAGCCGCTGGCGCACGTGGCTTTGCAATTCGGATTTCAACCGGTTTTCCGGAAAGTGGTGCAAGAGTTCCGAAGCGATCTTGAGCGCTTTTTTTTCGGCGGCCTCGGAATTCTGGTCGAACGGCTTGACGCCCTGGTCGGAAAAAGAAAAGGAAAACACGTGCGCGCCCTCCGACGTGTCCACCCCCAGCGTCAGCACGTGGCCGCCGTCGTTGGGCAACACCTCGGCCTGCAGAACCCCGTGGTAGGGCTTGCCTTCCTTGAGCCACGCGTGATCCAAGTTCAGCCGCCACCACGCGGCGTCTTCATGAACCCACAGGGTCGCGTCCGCCGGCAACTTCAAAAACGGGGTGCTGGTCATGAAAGGATAACTCTGTGAAATGGGAAACAAGGAAAGGCAAACCGTGCTTTAAAATCTTGCGCTGCCAAGTCAACCCAGATGACGACACGATACCTTGAATGGCCGCGTGGCCTCCAAGAACTGAAAATTGGACCGGGAATCAACGTGTACACGTGGTCCAAATACAAGCATTTGTTCGATGCATCAATCTGGAAAAGCCAAGACGCCTTGGAGTCGGCCACCGAAGAAACGCTCAGACGGATGAAACGCGCCCACCCGGAATCCGCCAAACGGATCGAAGAACTCATCAAAGCAAAGAAGAAGCCGCTTACGGGTCAACACTTTTTTGTCCTCGAAGACCACCACGGCGGCCACATCCTCATCAAAAAAGCGTTCCAAACCACGGGAATGCGGCGGCCTCTCAGCGAATTTCTCACTTCCGCGCGGTGGAACGACATCAGTCCCGAACACGGGGTCGAACCCATCGGAATGGTCCAACACGGCAGCCACCACTACTTGGTCTACCAATTCCAGCATGGGTTCATGCCACTAAACGAGTACCGCGAACGGGTCGAATGGCAAAAAAGGGATCCCTCATGGAAAACTGAGCGGCGCACGTTCATGGCCACGTTGGCAGGCATGGCGTTGGGCAAGGCCCACAACGCCGGCATTTCCCACGGCGACTTACATCCCGAAAACATATTGGTACGAATAGGACAAGACCATTTGCCCGTTGAACTGAAACTGATTGACTGGGAGTGGACGCTTCCACGAACCGGCGCCAAATCCGTGGCCTTGGCATCAGAACTCCGGAAGCTTTGGACCGAATTCAAGCGACCACCCACTGAAGAAGAAACCCTGGCATTCATGCGAGCATACGACGCCATCACCGGACGAAAAATGACGGCCGCCTACCAAAAAGTCAGGCAACGCCGGAGCCGGACTTTACAATAAAATCCATGTCGCCTTTCTTCTCCAAAAAACCGCCAAAACCAATAGCGGAAAGCGCCGACAAACCGAACGCCGAGACCCCCCAAGGCAAAACGTCCAAGGTTTTCCGAATCCACCGATGGGCATCCAAGGTTCCGGCATACGTTTTGCGCCAACGAGCCTCATAATCCAAGGGCGTGCCGCCCAGATGGTCCTTGATGGAGGTGGCCAGTTCCCGGGCGCAAAGAGAACCAAACACGATGCCGCCGCCCGTCGTCGCCTTGGCCTGCCCCGCCGCATCCCCCACCAAACACACGTCCCCAAGCTGGGTCTTTCTGCGGTAGGAAAGAGGAATGGCGTGGTAAAACTCGCGCGCCAACACGGAACCGGAACGCATGCGTTCAACCACCGCGTCAAAAAGCAAGCGTTTTTTGTGGGACGCCAAATCATGCGGGGGCCGCACCGCCAAACCGATGCGCACCGTCTTGGGTCCAGCCGGAACCGCCCACGCAAACAAGCCCGGGTAATCCAAGAACACGTCCACCACCCTCGGGTCCACCAGCGTCGCGCCTTCAAACTCGCCTTCCCAAGCCACCACCAAATTCGAAAGCTTGGGAAACCCGCAAACCGCCGCCACCGTCGAGCCCACGCCGTCCGCGCCCACCAAGAATTGGGCCCGAATTTTTCCCGCCTTGGTCTGAGCGGTTTTCTCGTGCCACGCCGAAAAACGGGCGTCCGTCACCAACTCGGCGCCGGCGTCTTGGGCCTGGCTGACGCTGAGCGCATCCAACTGGAACCGATCCAGCACGTGCGCTACCGGCTTTTTCGTCCGGACCTCCAACCTGGCCTTGCCACACCGGATGTTCGCGCCGAATATTTCGTGCACCAATGCTTCCCGAAAACCAATGCCGGTTTTTTCCAACCCGCTTGCAGAGATGATCGAAGTGCACTTGCCGTCTTTTCCGACGTGGGCCTTGTCGGACAACAGCGTGGTTTGAATGCCTTTTTGGGCCAGCTCTTTGGCGGCCACGCCCCCCACTACGCTGGCCCCCACCACCAGCACGTCGCTTCGCATCGTATCAACAAAATAGCCAAACGCACATTAAAAATAAGGAAGTCGCCCATACAGCACACCAGACACCATGAACCTTGAAACCGTGGCCCGAAAGTGGGCTCTGAAAAACCGGCACGACCACGGACGCGCGCAAGCCTCGGCGCTGGTCGGCAAAGTCATCGCCGAAGTACCGGAAGCCAAAAACGACGTGCCGGGCCTCAAAACGCTTTTGGAACAAGCCTGCGCCGACGTCAACGCACTACCGGACGACGAGGCCCAAAAAGAGCTATCCCAATTTGAATTCCAGGCCCCCAAAAGCGGCCGGGAAGAAAAGCTGCCGGAAGTACCGATTTCCCGCGTGATCACCCGCGTCGCCCCAAACCCTTCCGGGTTTTTGCACATCGGCCACGCCAAAAACCTCGTGCTTTGCGACGAGTACGCGAAAAAAACCCACGGCCAACTCATGCTCCGACTGGAAGACACCGACCCCAAAACCAAGAAACCCATGCCCGAGGCCTACGAAGCCATTCCGAAAGACGCCGCGTGGCTGGAGTGCCGCATAACCAAGACCGTCATCCAAAGCGAGCGCCTGCCCATCTACTACGAACACGCCGAAAAACTCATTGAAATGGGCCACGCCTACGTGTGTTCCTGCATCCCTGAAAAACTCCAAAAAAACCGGGCCCAAGCAATTACCTGCGGGTGCCGCAGCCAAACTCCGGCGCAAGCCCTCCGCGAATTCAAAGACATGCACACGCGCACCAAGGAAGGAAAAGCCGTCCTCCGCATCAAGACGGACATGCAACACGAAAACGCGTCCCTCCGGGATTGGCCGGCCATGCGCATCGTGGAAGGCGAACACCCCCGCGTCGGAAAAAAATACCGCGTGTGGCCCCTCTACAACTTTGCCGCGGCCATCGACGACCACCTCATGGGCATCAACTTGGTGTTGCGCGGAAAAGAACACGAGCTGAACGCCGACAAGCAACGCTACATCTACGACTACTTCGGCTGGAAAGCCCCGTACACCCTGGAATACGGAATGCTTCACATCGAAGGCGCCATGGCGCACAAATCCGACATCATCCAAGGCATCAAAGAAGGGAAATACAGCGGGTGGGACGACGTCCGCCTCCCCACGCTTTTGGCCTTAAGAAAAAGAGGCATCCAACCGCAAGCCATCCGAAAATACATGATTGCGTTGGGCATCAAGCCCCGCGACAGCACCCTGGACTGGAACATTTTGTACACGTACAACAAAGAAGCCCTGCAAGACGCCCCCCACTTCTTCTTCGTGGAAGACCCCGTGGCCCTGGAAACGGGGTTGGAAGAAAAAACGCTGCAATGGCCCACGCACCCCGGAGCCAAACAAACCCGCGACGTGCCCGTCACCCCCACGCTTTACATCGCCAAAAAAGACGCCGACACCCACACCGCAAAGACCATTCGCCTCAAGGACCTCTGCAACGTGGACTTGCCCTCCGGAAACAAAAGCGCGGACCAAGAACACGCCGGAAAACCCAAAATCCAATGGGTGGCCAGCCCCGGAGTGCCCGTGAAAGTCATTGAACCGGATGGCTCCGAACACCAAGGCGTAGCGGAACCCGCGGTTTCCTCCTTGAAACAAGGAACCACAGTCCAATTCGAACGGTACGGCTACGCCCGCTTTGACCACGAACAAAACGGGGTCAAAATATTCTACTTCGCCCACCCCTGAAACCAGCAGGCTTTTAAAACCAGAACCGCACAAGGAAAAAACGCTTCTTATCAGCAAGCCGATGAAATGAGGTGTTTTTAGATGGCTAAGTCCTACGTGAAATTCGATACGCCGCAAGACGTGCGGCAGAACGCCCTGGAAGCCGTGCAAGCCGGACGCGCGGGACTGCGAAAGGGAACCAACGAAACCACGAAAGCCATTGAGCGCGGCGAAGCCAAACTCGTGGTGATCGCCGAAGACGTGGACCCCGAAGAAATCGTCATGCACTTGCCCATGTTGTGCCAGGAAAAACGCATTCCCTTTGCCTACGCCAAGGACAAGAAATCCTTGGGCGAAGCCGCCGGACTCTCCGTGGGCACGGCCGCCGTCGCCGTGACGAAGGGAGCCGACGACGAAGTCAAGTCCGTCAGCCAGAAAGTCGCCGGACTCTACAAAGGAGAAAAGAAAGCGTAACGCCCCGCGTGATTTACTGCCATGGCCAAAGCCCCCCAACCCCAAGAAAAAGAAAAGCCGGACGCCGCGCCCCAGTACGAGGGCTTCAACGCGGAAGTCATGGAAATCGTGGGCCGCACCGGGGTATTCGGCGAAGTCAAGCAAGTCATGGCTAAAGTCCTGGAAGGCCGCGACGAAGGCAACGTCATCCGCCGCAACGTCAAGGGCCCCATCAAAGTCGGCGACATCATCGTGCTTCGAGAAACAGAACGCGAAGCCAAATCCATCAAGAAAAAGAAGAGAATCCGACCATGAAATGCTCTTTTTGCTCAAAGGAGTACCCCCTTGGAACCGGCGTCACGTTCTACAAAAAAGACGGCACCTCGATTCACTACTGCTCCCGCCGCTGCGAAAAGTACACCGAACAAAAACGCAACCCCCGCAAACTCAAGTGGACGGGGCGCTTCGAAAAAGGAAAAGCCGAAGCCAAAAAGAAAGCCTGATCCGGCCGTACCGGCACGGAACGCACAAAAAGATTCCTGTTTTTTTTCTCCAACCGCGAAACGAATTCCGCCGAGTCCAAGCCCAACACGCAAATATATAGAAACAATGATAAGCTATATGGAGCCATATGGCCGCAACAACTTCCAAAAACAAACGTGAAACGAAATGGCGTTGACCCGACTCAAGCACATGCTCGTTCCTCAGGACCAGGTTTTCTTCGAAAAGCTTGAAAAACAAACCCAAATCGCGCACCAAGCCGCCACCAAACTCCAGGCTCTGATGCACAACTACCAGAATCCCAAAAAAACCGCGCAAGAAATCAAGGCCATTGAACAAGCCGGAGACGACCTCATGCACGAGCTTTACGTTGAATTGAACAAATCATTCATCGTCCCCCTGGACCACGCCGACATTTCCGCCTTGGCCACGGCGCTGGACGACGTATTGGACTGGATCAACGTCGCCGCCAAGTACCTCGCCGTTTACGAAATCCAGAACGCCACGCCCGGAATGATCAAGCTGTCCGACCTCGTGTACCAGCAAACGCAACTCCTTGAGGAAACCGTCAAAGCGCTCAGACACCCGAAGACCATCCACATGGCCTCCCAAGGATGCGAGGAACTAAACCGCCTGGAAAACGAAGCCGACGAAGTGTACACTCAAACGTTGGCCAAGTTGTTCAAAACCAGCGACGCCATCCAGTTGCTCAAAGAAAAACAGGTGCTGGACGCTCTGGAACACGCCACCGACGATGTTGAACGCGCCGCCAACGTCCTAACCGACATCGTCATGAAACACGCGTGATCCAGCCCACATGATTGAACTCATCGTACTGACCATCGCAACGGCCCTTGTTTTCGACTTCATGAATGGCTTTCACGACTCCGCCAACGCCATCTCAACCATCATCGCCACGCGCGTGCTGACCCCGCTTCAGGCCGTGGGCATGGCCGCGGTCGGCAACCTCGTGGGCCCTCTTTTTTTCTCAACAGCCATTGCCGCCACCATCGGCAAAGGCATCATCGACACGAAAGCCATCCAAGCCGTCATTCCCATGGAAAGCTTCGTCCTATTGATATTGGCCGCGCTCATCGGCGCCACCACGTGGGACGTCGTCACATGGTACTTCGGCATCCCCGTGTCCAGTTCCCACGCGCTGATCGGCGGACTCATCGGCGCGGCGTGGATTGCCGTCGGACCCCGCTTCCTTTTGGGCGAAGGCATCGGCAAAGTGCTTCTGTTCATGATCGTCTCGCCCGCCCTGGGACTTTTAGGCGCATTCATCCTGGCGCTCTTGGTCATGCGAACGCTTCGAAAAACGCCGGCGCAAAAAATCAACAAACATTTCCGAAAACTCCAGCTGGTCTCCGCCTTTTTCTATTCCGTCACCCACGGCACCAACGACGCGCAAAAAACCATGGGCATTATCACCATCCTCTTGGTCGCCGGCGGGTTCCTAACCACGTTTGACGTACCCCTCTGGGTCATTCTCGCCGCACACGTCTCCATATCCTTAGGCACCTTCTTCGGAGGCTGGCGAATCGTCAAGACCATGGCCCACAAAATCACGCACCTCAAACCCTACCAGGGCTTCTGCGCGGAAACCGCGGGCGGACTGGTCCTGGCCAACATGGCCGGACTTGGCGTGCCAGTCAGCACCACGCACGCCATTGCCGGATCCATCATGGGCGTCGGCGCCGCCCACGGCGTCAAAAGCGTGAAGTGGGGACTCAGTCGCGACATTGTGACCGCGTGGATCGTCACCATCCCCGTAAGCGCCGCCGTAGCCGGGGCCGCCTACACGTTGCTTGGAGCCATCCTATGAAGAATCCCGACACGCACCGGTCCGCATACCGCCGCATCCAGAAAACCGGCGGCAGCACCTACATCGTTTCGCTACCCAAAAAATGGGTTGAAGGCCGCCTGTCCAAAGGCGACGCCGTGCGCATCAGCGAACACGGCGACACCCTGACCGTATCCGCCCAGACCCAAAAACCCCGCGAAACCGAGCGCATCCCCGTCGAAGAACCCCACGCGCAACTGCGCCGGGTCATCGCCGCGTATCTCAACGGCGCCAACAAATTCTTCGTGCAAGCCCCAAAAACCAGGCGACACGCCATCAAGGAGCTGATCAAGGAAAAAGTCGCGGGACTGGAAGCCGTGGAAGAAACCGAGGACGGCATCCTGTTCCAAAACCTCCTGACGCACACCGAAGTCTCGTTTCACGCGACGCTCAAACGCCTGCATTTCCTAAACCAAAGCATGCTGGAAACCCTTGCCGAGGCGCCCACCCGAAAAAAAACCGTGGACGTGGAGTCCCTGGAACGAGAAGCCGACCGCTTCTACATTTTGGCCTTCCGCCAACTCCACCACACGCCGCAAACCGATCCCCGCGTCCACGAATGCGGGCCGTACTTCGTCATCGTCTTGAAAAGCCTGGAAAAAATCGCGGACCACGCCTACCTGTTCTCCAAACACCTCACCCCCGCCCAACACAAGTCCTTCCAAAAACCCTTGCTCCACGCCCTGGAAACGTACAACCAAGCCATGGACGCGTTGTTCAAACAGGACGCCGACTTGGCGGAAAAGACCATCCAACGCGCGGCCCAGGAAAAAACGGGACTGGACAAAAACGATTTCCTGACCTACAACCTCCAGCGAATCCTGGACTACTCCACCGACATCGCGGAAATGACCATCGACATGGCCGCCGCCCGCGCTATATAGTCTACACCCAAAACCCTATAGCGCGTCCCGCCATCAGGACGTCGAGGTGAAAAACAATGGGATACGAAATGGACGTCATCGAAGACGCTGAACCCAAACCGCGCCCCGCGAAAAACCGGTGACGCGACCCGCCGAAAACCCGCCCTTTTTATAATACGTCTTTTCCAGTAACTGTTCCCAACGATTTCTTGGCGGATAAACCATGCTGGACAAATACGACGCGGCAACCATCGAAAAAAAATGGCGCGAAACCTGGGAGAAAAACGACGCCTACAAGTTCCGCATCCAAAGCAAGAAACCCTTCTACGTCATCGACACCCCGCCGCCGTTTCCCACCGGGGAATTCCACATGGGAGGCGTCCTGAACTGGTGTTACATGGATTTCGCCGCCCGCTTCAAGCGCATGTCGGGCTTTGAAGTGCTTTTTCCTCAAGGATGGGACTGCCACGGATTTCCCACCGAAGTGAAAGTCGAAAAAAAATACGGAAAAAACCTATCCAAAGAAGAATTCCGGAAAAAATGCCTGGAGTGGACCCACGACGTGGTGGGCACCATGAAACCCCAAATGAAGCAACTCGGTTTTTCCATCGACTGGAGCCAAGAATACTACACCATCGACCCGGACTACCACCGCAAAGTCCAGTACTCGCTGTTGAAGATGTTCAACCAAGGCGACGTCTACCGCGCCGAACACCCCGTGCTTTTCTGTACGTACTGCCGGTCCGCCATCGCCAAAGCCGAAGTCGACGACTTGGCGCAGGAAGGCTTCCTCAATGACTTAAAGTTCGAAGGCGTCAACGGCCCAAATCTAACCATTGCCACCACGCGGCCTGAACTCTTGCACGCGACCGTGGCGGTAGCCGTCCACCCCTCCGACGAGCGCTACAAGAACGCCGTCGGAAAAAAAGTCCGCGTCCCCATCCACGACCAGGAAGTGCCCATCATTTCAGACGTAGACGTAGACAAAGAATTCGGCTCTGGAGCCGTCATGATTTCCACCTTCGGCGACAAACAAGACGTCGTGTGGGCCTACCGCCACAAACTCCCGATCGTCAAAGCCATGGACCACGCCGGACGCCTCCAGAACGCCGGAGCCTACGACGGCCTGAAAGCCACGCAAGCCAAGGAAAAAATCCTGGAAGACCTCAAAACCGCGGGCCTGCTTTTGGGCCAGAAGAAAATCAATCAACAAGTCAAAATCCACGACCGTTGTAAAAAACCCATCGAGTTTCTCTCCTCCACCCAATGGTTCATCAAACTGAAAGGATACGAAAACGACGTCAAACACGCCTCCGCCCAAATGCGGTGGGTTCCCGAACACATGCGCCAACTGCTTTTGGACTGGGTGGAAGGATTGGAATGGGACTGGTGCATCTCCCGCCAACGCGTCTTCGGCATCCCCCTTCCATTCTGGTACTGCCCCGACTGCGGCGACGTCATCACCCCAGACGAAAAAACGCTTCCCGTAGACCCCTCCAAAGACAAAGCGCCGAGAAACTGCAAGCAATGCGGAAAAGAGCCCGTCGGCGAGACGAGCATCTGCGACGGATGGGTGGACTCCTCCATCACCCCGCTGATTATTTCCGGCTGGCCGGACAACGAAAACCGATTCCAAAAACTGTACCCCGTAACGGTGCGGCCCCAAGGAACGGACATCATCCGCACCTGGGCGTTTTACACCACCTACCGCTGCCTCCGCCTGACCGGCCAAGCACCGTTTTCCGACATGCTGATTAACGGCATGGTGCTGGGCGACGACGGCAAGAAAATGTCCAAGTCCCTGGGCAACTACGTGGAAGCCAAAGACGTCATCGGCAAGGCCGGAGTCGACGCCCTCCGCCAATGGGCGGCGCTGGCGGGATCCACCGGCAAAGACAACGTGTTTTACTGGAAAGACGTCACCCACGCGCAAAGCTTTTTGAACAAGGTGTGGAACGCCTCGAAATTCATCCAGAAAGCCGCCGGAAGCCATCTGAAAGGCACTCACCAAAAACACGTGACGGACCACTGGATTGAAAGCCGCCTCCAAAAAACCATTCGCGACACGACGAACTCCCTGAAAAACTACCAGTACTACGAAGCCCTCACCGCCCTGCAGAGCTTCTTCTGGCACGACGTCTGCGACTTGTACTTAGAGGATGTCAAGCACCGCGTCTACGGCGACGACTCCCCATCCAAGCGGGCGGCCCAGGAAACCCTGTTGGAAGTGCTGGAAGCCACGCTCAAAATGCTGGCCCCCTTCTCTCCATTTGTCACCGAAGAACTCTGGCACCACCTGTACGGCAACGATTCCATTCACAGCCAAAAATGGCCCAGCTTCCAAGAAGACCTAGTCAACGAGCAATACGAATCCGTCGCCAACGCCTTGCACGAAGCGCTCTCGCAAATCCGCAAATTCAAGGCCCAAAACGCCATGGCACTCAACGTGGAATTGCCCTCCGCCACCATCAAAGCCTCCGAAACGCTATGCAAGCAAATGGCCGACGTGCAAGACGACTTGAAAGCCATCGCCAAAATCCGGGCCCTGGAATTTGACGTCGTTCAAAACGCGGAAAAAAAAGACGCCCTGGAAGTCACCTGCACGGCGCCCCGCACCTGAAAACACTTATAAAGGGCTCCCGATATCAAAAATACGCTCTTTTTGGACGATTCAAACACTAAACTCGTCCACGAAGCGAAGTGATACCAACTGGCTAGAATGCATACGCGAAAAAAAGGCCGCGCCAAGTCGCACAAGCCCAAAACGCCAGGCAGCTACGCGTGGATGACCGCCGACAAAAACGAAATCCTCAACGTCATTGAGCGGCTGGTCAAGGAAGGCAAGAAAAAAGCCGAAATCGGCCGCATCCTGCGCGACGAGTACGGCGTGCCCACCGCCTCCGTCTTATACGAAAAATCCCTTGGCGACGTGCTCAAGGAAAACCACTGGGAATCCAAGTACCCCGACGACCTCATGGCCCTCATCCAAAAAGCCGTTGGCCTCAAAGAACACCTCAAAAAGAACCCCAGAGACAAGGCCAACAAAATCAAGCACGTGCACGTGGAATCCAAAATCAAGCGGCTCGTCAAGTACTACCGCGGCCACCAACTTCCCGCCGACTGGAAGTACGACCCCGACGAAGCCGCCCTGCTGGTGAAATGAGTTGGCTCAGAAAAAAGTGATGGACACCTGGAAACAGAAATCCTGGTACAACATCATTTCCCCCAAATTCCTCGGCGAAGTCCAAGTCGCCCAAATCGTGGCCTCCGACGAAGACCACCTCCTCAACCGAATCTTGGCGTTGCCACTCAAGGAAATCACGCACGACATCTCGCACATGTACACGACGATTCGCATCCGCGTCGAATCCATCAAGAACCAAAACGCGTACACCAAGTTCATCGGACACGAGGCCTCCCGCGAATACCTCAGCACCCTGGGACGCCGCCGACGCGAATTGCTGCGCGTCGTGCTTGAAACCGAAAGCAAGGACGGCGTCAAGTTCACCGTCAAAATGCTCGTGGTCACCGCGGTTCCCTGCAGCACGCCCAAGAAAAAAGTGCTCCGCAACATGGCGGAAGCCGAACTGAAAAAACTCGTCCAGGAAGCGCGCTTCGGCGACTTCATCCAAGACGTGCTCTACAACAAAATCTCCCCCAAGATCCACAACCTCCTCAAGAAAATCACGCCCATCAAACGCGTGGAAGTCTACAAAACCGAACTGTACGAGGTCTTCGACGAAACGGAAGTCATCGAATTGGAGCGCCAAAAGAAGGCCCGCGAACAACCCGCTTCCGAAGAAAACCAGGCCGCCGCGCCATCGGAAGCCCCGAAAGCCGAAACGGAAACCGAAGAAAAAACCGACGCGGAATCCAAGAAACCGGAAATTCAATCCGAACCCACGCCGGCGTAACACCCTAAAAAGCAAAACTACGTATGCCCCAGCGGAACGCTTAAAAAAAAGAACTATGCCTTCAACGCGTTCTGCAGGGTTTCGACCACGTGCGGGCTCTTGACCCACAACGCGACTTCCTCATCCGCCGGGGTTTTCGGCGCCGTCAAAAAAAGAAGGGCCTCCTTGTCCGTGACCAGCATGCGCGACGGATGCTCCACGTCCACGTGCTGGTCCGCCAATTCCGCGGCGTCACCCGGGACACTGGGCGAATAGAAGTGGAGCTTGACGCCCCGGGTCTTGGCCTTGACCAAATCCTTTTGGTGCGCCTTGAACTTGCGCTCAAAACCGTTGGCATGCGAAGCCAAGTGCACTACTTTCTTTGAAGAAACAATCATGGAACCCATGCGGGAATAAATCGCGTCGCGGCCCTTGAGCGTCCACACCCGCTCCTCGGAGGGAGGCGTAGCCGTCTGGACGGGCTTGAGCTTGGAGGAAAGAGACTTGGAAATCTCCTCGATTTTCTGAAGTTCATCAAACAACGAAGCCTGCTTTTGCTTCCGAAGAGTCACCACGGCCTCATCCAGAGGCATCGCCGAATAGCGGACCGGACGGCCCTGCTGCATGGAGACAAACCCCTTCTCCTGCAAGCTCATCAAAACGTCGTACGAACGGGCCCGCGGCACGTCCGCGCGCTCGCTGAGCATTCCCACCGTCTGGCTGCCGTGCGAACACAACGCCCCATAGGCCTTGGCTTCGTACTGATTCAAACCCAAACGGCGCAACGACTCGATAATCTGGGGGTCAACGGCCATATCCGAACTATTCACGTCGGTCACCTATTTAAACCTCGCTCCATGTCTCTACACGTCAGTGAAAAATACGTGGAGCCAAATCTTTATAAATGTATTTACTCATGGATAGTAACAAGGTGGAATCATGGGTAAGTTTTCCTTTCCAATCGCCGGCGCCCTCTTGCTGCTGAGCATCGTGGGCGTGCAAGGCTTTTCGATGGACGTCTCGTACGACGCCGTGCACACGCAGGGCACCGTCGCGCAAGTCTACGCCTACTCCTCGGAAAACGCCGCGTTCTCCGTAGAATCAGAGTACACCAACGCCCAAGTCACGCAATACGGCGACCACGCCCTCATCAAACTTTTGGCCCCCGACTGCCTGGTGGGCACGGAAACCATCCGAATCAAGGCCTCCAATGGAACCAATACACAGACTAAAACCCTGCAACTAACCCACGAACCGCGAAAAAACTGCGAAAAATACATTCACGTCCAACCCCTTGACGCGGCATTGGAAAGGCCGCAATCGCTTTACTTCTCCCACGAGTTTGACGCCACGCATTACGCCATGCAAGTGGATGCCGGCGAATCCTGCACCCCCGTCACCGTGGGCCAAACGTTTGCCAAGCGCATCCGCATCCACAACACCGGAGCCGCCGTCACCGTGGACTTGCACGCCGTCGAGGACGAGACGGCGACGCGCACCGTTCTTGAAGACGGCACCACGACCCTGCAACAAAACGAGTTGGCCGCCACCGTCGCCTACATCCAGGCCCTCTCCGCGGGTACGCACTACGTGACCATCCAAGTGCTTCGCCAAGGCATCGTCCTGGGCCAAGCCCAAGCCTGCATCCAAGCACAGCACGATGACGCCGCCGTTCTCCGCGTGCCGGAACGCGCGTCGGTCCGCCAATGCGAATTAAGCGCGCTTCCCGTTCAAGTGCGCAACACCGGCACCCGCGTGCAAACCTTCCAGATCACCGGCGACGCCTTGTCCCCGGCCTCCGCGACATTAGCGCCAGGCGAAGAGCGCACCCTGAATTTGGTGCTGGACCCGTCGTCGTTGCGCTTAAACGAGAACGTGGTGGCTGTCAACGCGAAAAGCCAATTCAGCGAAGGCACCGCCTGGGTCATCGCCGATGTTTCTTCCTGCCAATCCACCATCGTCACGCAAATCACTGAAACGTCAACCGATGGATTGGCGTGGACCGTCCTGGTGCAAAACAACCAGGACACGCCCATTCGCAACGTCACCGTCCAGGTCTCCAACCTTCCAGAGGGATGGACGTACGTCTCCACCACCGTAACGGCGCCACCCCACGGCCAAGCTGAAATCAAGGTGACCGTCACGCGCACCACCGCCGACGCGGCCAACCCCGTCCTCACGGTGTTGGTTGACGGCCAACCCGTGGCCACGCACAACGCTCCAGCCATTGGACAAAGCGGAATCGCCACCGGCTTGTTCACCGGGTCGCTGGCGGACGGCCTCATCCTGGCGGCCATCGTCTTGTTGGTGCTGGCCGCGTTCATGTTCTTCCGCGCGGAAGGAGGCTTCCGCGACGCGGAAAGCCACTCCGAAGCCACGGCCGCCGGCAAGTAGAAGTTTACCAGCCGTAGACGCGGGCAATGGCGCGGCGGAACAGAACGCTTAACGCCTTGGCTTCCTCGTCTCCAACGCCAATGGCCACGCTTTTGACTCCGGTGGCGCTTTGCGCGGACGCCTTGAGGAAAAAGCCGAAGTCGCCTTTGGTGACTTCCACCACCGTGTTCTTCAAGGTCGAGCCCTCCGCCGTCGGACTCTTCGTGGAGTCGTGGAACAATTTGACGGTCTTGGCCGGACCCTCCAGAACGGTCAACAACTTCGCCAACTCCATGATGGAGAGCTTGACGACGACTTTTTGGCCCCAGTCAAACTGCTTTTCCCCAGACTGCGGCGCGCCCTCCAAAAAGACGCACGGCTTGTCCGGGTTGAAATCGAATTGAACCGCCGACCCCCGACCGGCTTTGTTCGGCTTGTAAATGGAGAACTTCGACAACACGGTTTTTTCACCTGCAAGAAAATGGGAAAAAACGGCATTAATAGCCTTGAGGCCAGCTGGCCGGTGACCTTGACGAACAAAATATGAAACGCCAATCGATAAAAGAAACTTAAAAAAAGCCTCAAAAGAACGAAGTTAAACATGTTCTTGGAAAGTCAAAAGAGTTTCATCTTTGTTCATAGACAAAAATTGCCGCCTGAATTCGAAAAAAAAATCAAATCAGTCGGCGGAAAAGTCGAGTTAAATGATTTCACCCTTGGATTTCCGCGCGAGGGCGTAAACCCAACAGGCCCCACCTATTTAATCTACGCAAGACCTCACGGCGGAATAGAGAACGCCCTGTCGGACGGAAGATTTGCGCTACTGAAATTCGCGTTGCTAAACCCACACAGACACGAAGAAATCCGGGAAGCGCTCAACGAAGGCGACATTTCCAAACTTCTTGGACACGTGGAGCGTGGAGCCGTGCCCATATACCCCGCACTCTCCTCCGGCATCGTCCTGATTGGACTTGAAGCAAAAATGTTCAAAGACCATTCGGAGCTTGGTACAGCTTTGAAAAGATTGCAAGAGATTTTTGGCTTCGACGTAGACGCCGTAACGCACGTCAAAGAATTTCCAGTTCGACCAGGAGGTATACGAGTCGTAAGAATTGCAGGAGAAGGCGAAGAACGCGAGCCAAACGATCCCTTCGAACAAATGCCTGCGATGGACCAACACTTAATCCGCATTTCCATACCTGCAAAAAGCCACGACGAAGCCATCGGATTAATCCGCAACGCCACCCAAGGCATGCTTGGACGACACTTTCGGGAAGACATCGTCAACCTCCGAACGTTACCTGGATTCGAAAAAGAATAAGGTTACAATCGTTTGGAAAAGTGACAAGCTAGCTTTGACTTCCGGGACCGAAAACTTTTTTGAACCGCTCTTCCAGCCAGCTCCGCGCCGCGTTCAGCTTGCCGGGCTTGAGGCGCATGGACGCCGCCCGCGCGTGTCCGCCGCCCGACGCAACAATGCCAGGCCTCTTTTTCAAATCCGAAATCCAGGCATTCGCCTTAAACCCCGCCTCTTCCGCGCCCGCGTTGGCCCGAAAAATCACGCGTTCCTTGTCAAAACCGACGGTGACCAGCGGCCCTTCGTTCTCCACGTGCTCGTGAAGCCCCTGAACCACTCCGCCTTTGGGCGGGTAATCGGATTTCAGGTACGAAATGTCCAGCCACTGCACGTTCACGGAACCAAAAAGCTGAACGTTCCGTCGCTTGAAGGCCTCCCGGACGGACTCCTCTCTCAAGCGAAGGCACCGCTGGTAAAGCACGTCGACTTGGTTTTTGTCCGACAACAACGCACGGTACTTTTTGAGCGGCCAGTTTTGAAGCGACGCGTAATCCAAGACAATAGGTTCTTTGAAGAACTTTTTTAGGGCGTAAGGGCTTCGGTCGCCCTGCATGGCAAAATGCGCCCAAGACGCGGGGGCGGCAAACACCGCCGAGGCCACGTGGTACATCAAAAGCCCGGTATTTTCCGCCGACGAGCCGCCGTGCTGCGCCGGGTGCACCGCCACGTCAAACAAAGCCAGGGAATCCTGGAAAGGCGGGTGGTGGTCCACCAACATCAAATCCCACCCCAACGCCTTGGCCGCCTTAAGCGCCGGAAAACTCTCCTCGTTGCCGCCGTGATCCAACAGAACCACCAGCGGCTCGCGCGCAAAATCCGAGGCCACCGCTTCCAGGTGCTGGAGGTGCTTTTTTTCGAAAATGGGGGCTTCGCTCTGAAACGCCTTGAAAAATGAATGCGGGTAAGGCAAACCGCTTTTTTCAATGTAGTGCTCCACCAACGACTGCAAGTACAACGCCGAAGTGATGCCGTCGGCATCCTCGTCAAACCGCACCAAAATGGGCTGCATGCCAATGACGGCCCGCTCAAGCGCTTCGGCCGCCTGCCTGAAAACGGGCTTCATTTTTTCCAGCGCCGGGGCCTCCACCAAGGCGTCAAAATCCCTTCCAATCAAAAGCGCCTCCGTCCAAACGGCCGCCTCTTTTTGCGCCTCCCGCTCTTTTTCATCGGAAAGCAATTCCACGGACGACGCATACAATACGTTTCTCTTCAAGGCGCCATGCAGTTGAACGAACTCCCCGATTTCGTGGTCCGACGTCGTCTCGCGCTGGACGACCCGCACCACTCCTTTCTCACACAGCACAAAGTAGTCCGGATTCGTCGAAAAACTCTTGTACACGACTTGACCAATCATCCGCATTACCACCAAAGCCCATTATTTATAAAGCCGACTTTCCACGATAGAATCCCGACTTTTAGAGGTCATTTTCATGAACGCAAAAATCGTGAGCCCACGCCGCGGACGCCACACCGTCTACGACTACCAATACATCCTGGACGCGGGCGCCAAGGACCGCAAAGACGCGGAAAAACTCTTGGGCAAAAACGTCGAATGGAAGTCGCCCGGCAAAACCCCAAAGTCCATCAAAGGCAAAATCACGCGGCTTCACGGCGGAAAAGGCCGAGTGGTCGCCCAATTCGAAAAAGGCCTGCCGGGCCAAAGCGTTGGCACCAACGTCTCCGTCGCCTAAAAACGCAAACTGATTTAACACCCGAAACCTCCTGAACCCCTATTCATGAAACTTAAGGAAATCCGGGAAGCCGGAGCGAAAATTCTCGTCCCCGACGACGAATCTGTGTTCTACAACCCTCGCATGGCGTTCAACCGGACGCTCTCCAGTCTCGCCTTGGGCGCGGCCCTGCCGCACCTGAAATCAAGGCACGTTCTGGACGGTTTCTGCGCCACTGGCATCCGCGGCATCCGCTACGCACTGGAAAACCCGTTGGACGCCATCACGTTTTTGGACGCCAATCCCAGGGCGTTGGAACTGGCCCGAAAAAACGCGGAACAAAACCATGTCCAGAACGCCGAATTTGCGTGCGACGAATTCAACCACTTCTGCACGCAGACCAAGCCCTTTGACGTCGTGGAAGTGGATCCCTTTGGAACTCCGGCCCCCTTCATCCAAAACGCGTTGCGCGCGTGCCACAAAAAAGCGATTCTAAGCGTGACGGCCACCGACTTGGCGACGCTGTGCGGGAGAAAAAACCAGCCGGCCCAACGCCGGTACGACGCGGCGCCGCTTTACGTGGACTTTGCCCACGAATTGGCACTGCGTATCATCCTGGGGTTTGTCGCGCGTCAAGCCGCCATGCAGGACGCCGGCATCACGCCGCTTTTTTCGTTCTACCAAGACCACTTCGCCAAAATCATGGTGTTGGTCGAAAAAAGCGCGCAGAAAGCCGATGAAAGCCTCACACACATCGGCCACGTCCATTTCGACCCCGAAACCTTGGCCCGCGACACGAAACCCCTGAAATGCAAAAACGTCCAAGTCGCCGGCCCGCTTTGGGTCTCCGACGTCAACGACGTCCGCATCCTAAACGCCATGAAGCAAAACGCGCCCGACGAAAAAACGAAGCACCTGCTTGAAGTCTTGGAAAACGAGCAAGGCCGTCCGCCGTACTTTTACGACGTGCACCACGTAGGAAAACCGGCGCCCAAAATGGACGCCCTGATTGAAAAATTAAGAAAGAAAAAGTTCAAGGCCACGCGGACGCACTACGCGCCCACGGGCCTGAAAACCGATGCAAACATTCACCAGCTACGGCGCATCATGTAAGACTTGGCCAACAACGCCAAGCCGCCCAAAACGAACACAACAGGCCAAAACAAGTCACCCGGAATCACGCCCGCATTCCGCAAATACCACAATACACCCAACCCAATCAACCCAACCGCCAAAAACTTGAGTTTGAACTCCCAAAAACCCCATCCCGCATGCATGGGCCCGCAACCCGAACCGCACGTCCCACAAGAATCACAACACGACTCTCCACCATGCCCGCACTCGCATTCGTTCTCACAACAACAGGGATCACGCTGGCAATCTTCGCACGCCATGGCTTCCGCCATCTTACCGGACTTGGATTTCTTCATAAACCAACCACCCTCAAAACACCCAACGAATCGAACCTACTTAAAGGATTCATAAACGGAGTTGGAAATCCGCAAAGCCACCGAAGTCCAGGAAACCCGATTCGTCTTCCCGGTGAATCTTGATTCCCCGCACGTGCAAGCCGAAATCGCTGGAACTCGTCCGGAAAATCGCCTTCAGAAACGACCGCAAGTGCTCTTCGTCCTTAAACAACCCAAAAACGTCCACGGCCCCGTCCTTCCGATTCCGCACAAACCCGTTCACGCCCAGCTCGTCGGCCTTGGACTTCACGAAAAACCGGTAGCCCACGCCCTGAACGTTGCCTGAAATCACCAAGTAGGCCTTCATACAGAAAAAAATTAGACCCACAAGTATAAGTTACGTGCGCGGAAAAAAACAATCGCCATGCCCTTTAGAAAAATCATTGAGGCAATCCGCCAAACGGAACAATACCCGCTTCCCGCCGTCCAAGGCCACTTTTTTCCTGTTGAATTACAGCACCTGCACCCGGAATTGGGCACGTTGGTGCACTGGGCGCCCGACGAACACCGCGGGGTGGCGGTAACCTACTTCAAGGATGAGGATGGAGCCGAACACCTGGTTTTCCGCGCCCTCCATGAAAACCAGCCCACCTACCGCCGCGTTTTTCGAGGAAAACACCTCGTCCACGAAGACAAGTTCTGGGCGCGGCGGACCGACGACAAGCCAGAAACCCTGAGCCGCGCCGAAAAAAACGAGTTCGACAATCTTCTGCGACAGCTTCAACAACACGTCCAAGACAAAGGCGAAGACTGGTTTCCGGTGGCATCCGAAGAGCGCCGAAAAGAATTACTGAAAAAAACCTGGGAATTCCAACGAAGAGACCGCTTCGGAGAGTTTCTGGCCAAAATACTCGGCTTGGCCCGAACTGCTCCAAGGCAACCCGTTCGTGACATCACGTTGACGCCAAGCCAACTGGCCAAAGCGCGACAGAAAGGCGAAATGGCTAGAAAGCACTTGATTTGGTTCTTGAAACAATTCGTTCAACCCTAAAAACAGCCGCAACCGCCGCCGCAACACGACGGCTTGCACCGGCACACCAGGCACCCGCAGTCCACGCAACGCACCGGCTTTTCCACCGACTTGCCTTTGGCCTCCTTGGTCTTTTTCGGGTCGCTCATGAAACAAATCTTCCGGCCGACGTTTAAAAACAAAATCCAAAGCGACGGTTGACGAAATCAAACCCGTCCAGCCAAGCCGCACGCATCCAGACACGCGTTCTTGGCCTCATCCCGGTCCGACGACAAGCCCACGCACGCCATGCCACCGGCAGACACGTTCGCCCCGCACACCACGAAGTAGTTTTCCAACAGGCAACGCGGAGAAAAACCGCTCTCATTCAACACGTAGTTGGCCGAGCATTCCGGCCCGCCGCAGGCAAAACGGATGCGTTCCGGCGGGATGGAATTACCTCGGTACAAAGCCAATGCGTCAACCACGCGCGACGCATCAATGGTTCGATTTTCATGCATAAAAAAATCGTAAGCAATCGAGTAAAAAACCGGCTCGCGCAACCCGTACCCGATTTCCTTCGCGATGAATCCGGATTCAAGCGGCCATGAATCCCCCAAGGCACTGACCAAACCGAATCCTCCGTCCTGAGTACAGTCGCTGACCGGTTTTTGCACGATGCGGAAATTCAAGGCAAACCCGAAAAAAAGAATCAGGAAAACCAGCAACACAGCCAAGAACAAAGGACGCATGCCAAGGACTAACCCAAACATAGAATAAAAAATGCGGGCCTTGAATCACGCCCAAAAAAAATCAAATGCTGACTTTCAAGTCCAACGCGTTCTTCAATTCACGGTACCGATTGACCACCCAGGGGGCTCCGCCCCCTCACTGGTCGGCCCACCCCCGGTTGAGTGCGCGAATCAAATGCTAACCTTCAAATCCAACGCGTTCTTCAATTCACGGTACCGGTTCCGAATCGTGACTTCCGTGACTCCGGCCACGTCCGCCACTTCCTTCTGCGTGCGCCGCTCGTCGGTGAGAACCGAAGCAATGTACACCGCCGCCGCCGCCACGCCCATGGGCCCGCGTCCAGAAATGAGGCCTTTCTGCATGGCCTGCTCCAGAATTTCGACGGCCTTCTTCTGCGTTTCGCCTGACAATTTCAACGCCGTGACGAAACGCGTAATGTAGAACTGGGGATTCGTCAACGGCACCTTGATGCCCAATTCCTGGGTGATCAGCCGATACGTCCGCCCGATTTCCTTCTTGGGAATCTCGGCGACGGAAGAAATCTCATCCAACGTGCGGGGAATGCCGTACTGGCGGCAGATGGCGTAAATGACAGCGGACACCACCGACTCGATTTGGCGGCCGCGAATGAGGCCCTTTTCCACGCATTTGCGGTACAAAAGCGCCGCGGACTCGCGGATGCTTTCCTGCAAACCCAAATGCGACGCGACCCGGTTAAGTTCCGTCAACGCAATGGCGAGGTTCCGCTCGATGCTGTTGGAGATGGACGCCCGCTTGTGCCACTTGCGCATGCGGTACAATTGAGCCTGTTGAGAGGGAGCGATCTTGCCGCCGCGCACGTCCCGGTTGTACTGGTCGATTTCCGTGACCAAACCCTTGTTCGGCGACATGTACTTGAGCGGCGCTCCTGCCCGGGCGCGCGAATTGCGCTGTTCCGCGTCAAAGGCCCGCCACTCAGGCCCCTCCTGGATGAGGTCCTCTTCAACGACCAAACCACATTGTTTGCAGACAATTTCGCCGCGGACCGCGCTTTTACGCAAGTTCTCGCTGCCACAATCCGGACATTTTACGTTCATGAAACCGTTTCACCTTTTGGACTCCAGCACGGCGCCCACCAGAAGCGGAACGCGGGGTTCCGCCAAGTACAAGGGCTTCTCAACCGATGCCAAGGTGTCTACCACCACGGCGGCCGGCTGGTTGCCCCGGTACAACGTCAGACGCGACTTGATCGGGAGGCCGTCATCGGACTCAAGCAATGCAAACCCGTTTTTGGTCAATCGCACCACAAGAAAGGACGCCATACAACAAAGTCGCTGGAACGAAAAGTTTATAAATAAAAGCTAATGGTCTTGGGTTATTAAGCTTTCGGTTTGCCCTGGAGCACGGCATTGACCACGCCATGCTGGCCCGGGCGGCTGGTGACTTTCGCCAAGCCCAATTCCGTCTCGACGAGGGCACCCCGCGTCACCACGTTCTCTCGAGCAAAATGGCGGTTGTCCGGGGAATCCTTGACCGTCAAAATCTTGGTTTTCTGCACGTTTTTGCCGTCCGAGACGTTGGCGTACAGCGCGTGGTGGACGGCCGCTTTTTTTTGGCCGCCGCGCGTGCGGAACGCATTGACGACGTGCTGGGCGCCCAGCTTGGCATGGGCGAAAAATCCGCCCCAATGCGCTTTGCGCTTGTCGGCCGCCGACCGGCGGCGCCCGCCGGAGCCGGAGGACTTGGATTTGGAACGCTTGTGGTACTGAACCATATTGAGGAAACCAACTCAAGATTGAAGAAAACGCATTGTGGAAAGAAGTCGTTTTAAATCTATGCCCGAAAAGCGGGACGAAAGGGGCTTCGTCAAAAAACGAATCCTTTCGAAGCCTTTAAAAAGCTAATGTCGTTATGTTTGCGGGTGATTCAGTAAGTATGGCTGACCTAATCAGTGAATCGTTGAGTTTGTTGGCTTCGAACTTGTCCCAAGCCGTTTCCACCGTGGCAAAGGATTTCGTGGTCGGACTGGCAAGCATTATCGTCGTCCTGTTCTTCTTGGTTTTAGGGTGGATTGTTGGACGCATCCTGGTGCGCGTCTTGCACGCGTTTCTGGAAGGCATCCAGCTTGAACACAAACTTGAAAAACGGGGCGTCCATGACGCGTTGCTTGGCTTTACCGTTACAGGCATTTTAAGCAGTTTCGTCAAGTTGATTACGTACGCCGTCTTCTTGGGCGTGGCCGCCAACGTCGTACAACTGGCTTTCTTGGAAAACCTCGTCAGCTGGTTTGTCGGCTACGTGCCTTTGTTAATCCAGGGCGTGACGGTTTTGGTGTTGGCGCTTTTGGCCGGGGACTACATCACCGACCGCGTCAAGGCATCCAAGACTCCGTTTGCCAAGCTGGTGGGCTTGGGGTTGGAGGCGTTCATCGTCTACACGGCGTTAGTCATTGCCTTCCCGCTGGTGCTTCCCAACGCGGACGTGGACATCCTCAAGACCACGTTCTTTTTGGTGATTGGCGCCGCTGCCTTGGCGCTGGGCCTGGGATTGGCCATTGCCATCGGCTTGGGCACCAAAGACACCATTGCCGCTGTAGCCAAGAAGAAGCAAAAGACGCTGGAACGCGTCATTTGATTTTGAATTTTGGGGCGTTTGCCCCTATTCCCTCTTTTTTTCGTTTTTCTCTTTTTACACGAATTCGTCCAACTTGAACTGGCTGACTGACAGGTTCTTGGCCGTCGCCCATTGGCTGCGCACAAATCCATGGATGGGATGGGTTTTGTCTTTCCAGTGCCTCTTCAAAAAAGAAATGGTTTTCTCGTCGTGGCTGTAGCCTGAACCAAAGTCCTCGCCCACCAATTCCTTGATTTCTTGCAGCTTTTCGTCGCGGGTGACTTTCGCTAAAATGGATGCCGCCGAAACCACGGGGTACAATTGATCGGCCTTGTGCGCGCACACCAGGTCCGCCGTTCCTTT
>JACQQD010000004.1 GCA_016207165.1 Microcaldota archaeon | reverse complement strand
GATAGCACCAGCGCCACGAGTCGTTCAAGTCCGACAGAATCGCGTGGCCTGTTTTTTTGAAGTGTTCCCGGGCGTGGCGTTTTGGGGATGAGTCGCAGCATCCCACGTGCCCGCACGTGCGGCAGACGCGCGCCGACACGTACGTTCCTTTTTCGGCCTGGCATTCCTGGCACTCGGAATGTATCGGACTCACATTTTTGACTGAGTTTTGGTGTGGGCAACGCGTTTTCATGAATGCACGCCTTGGTTTGTGATGCTGTGCTTCGGGTTTAATGGTTGGTTTTACGCGTCGTCCGCGTATTTCATCTGCGTGACGTGCACCACGGCTTCGCCATCCACGACGCGCACCCAGCCCGTGACGTCGTATTTCAAGTTCGTCACCGTCCCGGCTTGAACGTCCACCAGCGGCACCGACGAACCGTTTTGGTCGAACAAATCGTATTTCAGGTTCCAGCCGTACCCCGTCAAGTCGCGGTGGCCCAGGATGCCGGAAACCACCACGTTTTTACCGGCCAGCGGGCCCGGCTCCAGAACAAGTTGCCGGACGGTGACGGGTTGCGCCGTGGCGGTGTTTGGTTCCACGCCGGGTTGAACGACTTGGCCCGTGATGGACGCGGGCAGGTTGGAAGGGCTTGCCGAAGCCAGCGGCTTTTCAATCCACCACACCACCGCTCCGACGATGAGGGCGACGGCCAAAAGCGCGATGAAAAACACGGCCGTGGACGTCCTGTTTCCCGATGTTTTTGTTTCCATTCCGTAAATCCGTTGTCGTTTCCGGTTTTAAGACTTCTCCCCCTCGTGAACCGGTGTTTTTATTTTGCGTCGTTCCCTGTATGCTCTGGTTTTTCCATGTACGCACTGTATTTGTTGGGCGCCATTGTCGCCGTGTTCTTTTTCCAGCTCGCGTTTCCGCAGGTCACCCCGACGTTTTGGCTGAATCCGGGTTCGGTTTTCTCCGCGCCGTGGACCCTCATCACCAGCATGTTCTTGCACGGCGGCTGGGTGCATTTGTTCTTCAACGGCTTTGCGCTTTACATGTTCGGCCCGTACCTGGAGCGGATTGTGGGGTCCAACCGCTTTCTCTTGATTTACTTTGGCGCTGGCATTGCAGGCAGTTTGGCTTACGTAGCCTCGTTTTACCTCGGCTTTCTGCCTCAAAGCATTCCGGCGCTGGGCGCTTCCGGCGCGATTTTCGGCATTTTGGGCGCGGTGGCGGTGCTGCGGCCCAACCTCATGATCTTGATGTGGTTCGTCCCCATGCCCATGAAGTACGCGGCGTTGGTGTGGGTGGCGTTGTCGTTGTTTGAGACGCTCAACGTGTCCGGCGGCATTGCCGGAGCGGCGCACTTAGGCGGCTTGGTTGTGGGCGCGGTGGCGGCGTATTTTCTGAAACGCCAAGGCGACGTGAGTTGGGACGACCCGTATTCGTACTAGATTTTCCTCATCCAGAACTGGTATTGGCCCCGGTGAACGCGGAAGGTCTTCCAAAGTTCGCATCGGTTGAACGTCTGCTTTTGCGAATTTGCTTCACGGCGCGAAAGTTCCGGGAAACTTTCGCGGTTTGCTATATATGGCGTTTGGGCCATTATGTTTGTGTCACTTCAAGCGTTCCTTTTTTGAAGGAAGCGGGGGGAGATGCACTTTGAGCGTACGCTTTGAACTCAACGACGACGGCTTTCTGGTCACCGACCTGATTTCCGTTCAAGCCGTGGACCGGAGCTTTTTCGGAAGGGAAGTTGACGGAAAGAAAATCCATTTGACGCTGGAACCCGAGGAAGCGCTGTACCTCATTGACGTTCGGAATGCCGAATGCGAGAAGGACGGCAAAGCCATTTCGTTTAACCAGGCGGCCGAACGGTTTTCCAAGCACCGCAAGTTTTTGGCCCGCTATTATTGTTACCGTGACTGGCGGGACCGCGGCTTGATTCCCCGGTTCTTGGACGAGGCACAAGGCCCGTACTTGAAGAGTCCCGTCGAGGTCTATCCGTCCAAGGCCGCGTCTTTTCCCAACGTCAAAGCCAAGGCGTTGTTTTTCGACGACGACTTGATGGCCGTCATCGATGACGAGGCCGCCGGAGAACGGTTGTTCGAAGACCACTGGTTTGGGCAGTGGGGGACGTACAAGGCCAAGAAGCACGGCCAGTTCTTGAAGTTGGACGCCTACGAAGCGCTGTTTTTGGCCGAGCACGCGGGGTTAAAGCTCAACGAATCCGCCAAGCACATCCAAAAAGAGGCGTTGAAGCGTCGGCCGGATTTTTTGGATTTGTACCGCGTATACGAGGACTGGCGCCTGCGGGGGTATGTTTTGAAGACGGGATTCAAGTTCGGCACGCACTTCCGCCTGTATTTTCCGGGCGCCAAGCCATCGCTGCAAACCGGCCAGTGGATGCACTCCAAGCACGTCATACACTGTTTCCCGCGTTCAACCAAGATGCTGATTTCCGAGTGGGCGCGGGCCATTCGCGTGGCGCACGGCGTGAAAAAGACCTTCATCTTGGCGATACCCGGAGAGCCCGTTAAGGCGACGGCCCACAGTCCCCTGGATTTTTTGTTGTACCACCGCAAAGACGGTGGCATCGATACCCCTCGCCACGACGCGCCCACCTACGCCATGCTGGCTTTGAGCGAGGAAGAGGAAATCGGGGGACAGGAATTGGCGGAAGCCATCGAGGCATCCAAAAAACTGGGTTTGGATTTGATGCTGTCCATTTGCGACCGGGAAACCAGCATCACGTATTACCGCGTCAAACGCATCGAACTTCCCAAGAGCACGTACGAGTACTACGAAATCGAGTGGGTGCAGCCGTGAAATGAGCCAATTGCATTCGGCGTTGAATCGGGCGATTGAAAGCCATGACGCGCTTCGGCGGTTTACGCGCTCTATCGCACGGCAACCAGAGTCCGTGGAACTCCCCGATCTTTTCGATTCGGTGCACCGCATCCTTGCGGAACGCGACTGGAATGGGTTATTCCTTCCCGACACCGAACGGGGCGCCTACGACCGGCTGAAACACGGCATCAAAGCGGCGTTGGCCCATCATCTTTCTTCCACCGCCGGGATTGCTTACATTCAGGATTTGGCCCGAGTCGGAACGCTCATGCAAGGCCAGTCTCGACATACGGCTGGCCGCCATTTTTTGAAGGCGCTTGACCGTGGCCGAGACGACTTGAAGGAAAGCCATTCCCGTCTGTTTGACGCTTTCTCTGCGTTGCAGCGTTCCCTCGATGCGCACTATCGGCAACGGATTGACGGGGTGTCCGACCCCCAAAGATTGGCAGAAGAAAAGCATGCGTATCGAAAGATCTCGAGTGGATTGGCTGAACTGGACTCGCTGCTGGACCACCTTGTTATCCATTTGGACGATCCAGGCATTGCCCAGGCGTGGATGAATGCTCATCAATCCCGATAAACGAAGCGTCTGCTCACGTTTCACGTTTTTTTCAACACGATGAGGCTTTCGGTGTCTTCGACGCCCCTGGTGTTGCGCACGGTTTCAATGAAGTCGTTGAATCTTCGGGCTTTGGCGGAATACGAGAAAGCCTGGGGGTCTTGCGCGGGGTTTTTCAACGTTTGGCGTCCACAAACAAAGCGGTGGCATGACTTGAAATACGTCGACTTGTCCATGGCGCTCTCCAACGACACGCCGGTATACCCCGGCGACCGCCCGCCGGTCATCACGTCCAACTCCGTGTTTGAAAAGGACGGCTTTAACTCCAAGCACCTTTGCTTTGTTTCGCATTGTTCCACGCACATGGACGCGCCCTACCACAAGGTGCAAAACGGCAAGAAGCTGGACGATTACCCGGTGTCCGACTTTTTCGGTTCCGCGGTCGTCATTGACGCTTTCAACCAAAACCCCATTGAGCCGGACGTGTCGGCGGTTCGAAAAGGCGACTTCGTTTTTTTCTATACCAGGCAAACCGACAAGGCCGGGACCCCGGCGTTCTTCGAGAATCCGCCGTTTATCTCGGAAAAGACCGCAGAGGCGTTGGTGGAGAAAGGCGTTTCCATCGTGGGCTTGGATTCCTTTTCGCCGGACGGGCCGCCATTTGCCATCCACGACATTTTGCTTGGGAATGGCGTGCGCATTTTGGAGAACCTCGTGAACCTCAAGTCCGTCGTGGGAAAGCGTTTTGAGTGCGTGGTTCTGCCGTTAAAGATCAAGGATGCCGACGGCGCACCCTGCCGTGTGGTCGCGTGTCTGGACGACTGACGGAGGACGGCGCCATGGAGCTTCGCACCGCCACGATGGATGATTTCGACGTGCTTTTTTCCGCGTACCGGGAGATTGTGGAAGTGCTGGAAAAGAGGTTCTTTGACGAAGGGTTTTACCGCGACATGCTTCGAAAAGCCATTTCCGAGAAACGCAGCCTGGTGGCGGAACAAGACGGCGGCATTGTGGGCTTCATCGAGTACAATCCGGCTCCCCCGAATCTTCCCATGCTTCGCGAGAACGCGGTGTGGGTGGAGTGGGTTTGGGTGCACTCGGACCACCGGGGAAAAGGCGTCGGCCGCAAGCTCTACGAATACTTGTTTGATTACGCGAAAAAGCAGGGTTTTGCCCGCGTGGGCTTGGACGTGTTCACCGTGAACACGGATTCCCGGGCCTTCCACGAGAAAATCGGGTTCGTGGAAAAAATCCAAATCTTCATCAAAGACCTTTAAAGCAATTGCACCTAAAGGCCTGATGTTCATGGTCAAGGAAGAGGAAGCGCACAATCGGTTCTGGGCTGACCAAATCGCCGTTGAGGCGAAACCCCAGAATGGCAAGCACGTGGTCGGCGACGCCAAAACGCCCTCTGGACGGATACACGTCGGCTCGCTTCGGGGCGTGCTCATCCATGACGTTATTTACAAGGCCGTCAAAGACGCCGGACACAAGGCCGAATACGTGTACCGGTTTGACGACTTGGACCCCATGGACGGGTTTCCACCCGGCGTTCCGGAGTCCTTCCGCGAACACATGGGAAAACCCTTGTGCGACGTGCCGTCTCCGGAAAAAGGTTTTGATAGTTTCGCCGCGTTTTTCGCCTTGGAGTTTCGCGACGTGTTCGAGAAACTGGACTGCAATCCGAAAATCGCGTGGTCTTCGAAGCTGTACCGCGCCGGAAAAGTCAACGACTTGATTCGGGTGGCGCTGGAGAAAGCCGAAGTATTCAACGAAATCAACGAGCGCGTGTCCGGCGCGAAAAAACCAAGCGGGTGGCTGCCCATCAACGTCGTCTGCGAGAAATGCGGCAAAATCGGCACCACCCAGGTTTCGGATTTTGACGGCGAGACGGTGGCCTATGCCTG
>JACQQD010000003.1 GCA_016207165.1 Microcaldota archaeon | reverse complement strand
CCCCACAGCGCCAATCGGCGGCCACGTGCTGGCGCACACGTCCACGTACCGGTTGTACGTGAGGAGAAGCAAGGAGGACCGCCGCATCATGAAGCTCGTGGATTCGCCCAACCTCCCGGACGGCGAAATCGTTTTCCGCGTCACCCCCGAAGGCGTGCGGGATTGATTGTTCATGCGGCGTACTTTCTTTTATCAGAATGGTTGGCGTGTCGAAATTGCCACTTCTTGGCGTCGCGGTGGGGGATACCGTGGATTAGGCGTCGCAATGAATCCCGAGTTGGGTGTTCGGCTTACCCTTCCGAAAAATGCGGTGACGCGTTCCGAAGTTAAGCGCAAAATTCATGAAGCGTTACAACCATTGGCTCGGGTCTGACCTGTCTTTTTGGCGGGAACCCATTTAAATCTGGAATCGCCATTAAGTAGTATGGGCCAAAAACCGATTCTCTTTACCGGCAACTCGAATCCCTCCTTGGCGAAAGACGTCGCCCAACTCCTGAAAACCGAGGTTTCGCCCGCCAACGTCACCACGTTTAACGACGGCGAGACCCGCGTGCAAGTCCAGAAAACCGTCCGGGGTCAAAAAGCATTCATCCTCCAGTCCACCTGCGCGCCGGTCAACAACAACTTGATGGAGTTGCTGTTGATGGCCGACGCGCTTCGGCGCTCTTCCGCCGAGAAAATCATTGCCGTCATGCCCTACTATGGCTACGGAAGGCAGGATTACCAGATGGCGCCCCGCGAACCCATTTCCGCCCGCGTCGTGGCGGACTTGCTTCAAGCCGTTGGAGTGACCAACGTCGTTTCGGTGGACATTCACTCCGCGAAAGCCCAAGGCTTTTTCGGCATCCCCTTTGACAACTTGAGCACCACGCGGTTGGCCTCGGATTTCCTGAAAAAAACGCTGTCCTTCAAATCCGATGACTTCGTCGTCGTCTCGCCTGACGCGGGAGGCGTGAAAAGAGCCCAAGATTTCGTCCAACGCCTCAACGCGCCTTTGGCCATCATCCACAAACGCCGGCCCAAGCCCGGCCAAGTCAAAGTCACGCACGTGGTCGGCGACGTCGAAGGAAAAATGTGCATCATGGTGGATGACATGGTGGACACCGGCGGCTCCCTGCTTAACGGCGCGCAGGCGCTTTTGGACGCCGGCGCGAAGAGCGTGTCCGCCTACGCCACCCACGCGGTTTTGTCCGGCGACGCGGTATCCAAAATCGAGGACTCCGACGCCTTGGATCGGTTGTTCGTCACGGACACCATTCCCGTCAAAAAATCAAAGAAGATTGCGGTGTGCCCCATTGCGCCCACCCTAGCCAAAGTCATTGACGCCATCCAGAACAGTTCCTCCATTTCGCCGTACGTGGACTAATCCATGTTCGTTTTCCTGGGCGCGCTTGTCGCGGGTTTTTTGACCAAGCTAACGGACTCCCTGCACCACCCCCTCTCTTATTTGACGGCTTTGGGCTACGGCATGCTTTTGGGTTATTTGGTAACCCACGACGCTCTGGTGGCGTTGGTCTTTCTTCCCGCGGTTTTGGCCAACGCGTTGGCCGGAAAAATCGATTCGCTTTCCCACGTGCTGGGCGTCGCCGCGTTTGGGGTGGTCGCGCTTTACTTCGGCGTTCCCGTTTTCCCGCTTGTTTTTGGGTTCCTCTGTTTGCTGGCCGCCTTGGCCGACGAGAAAATCCACGTCGACTTTCTTTATCCAAGACCATTTCTGCCTGCCGCCGCGCTTTTGACCTCGTTTGCTTCGGGTTCCTTCACACCCGTTTTGGCCGTGGTATCGTTTGACTTCGGGTATTTGGGCGGTCAGGTGGCGTTGGAAAAAGGGAGGAAAAGCGGGCGGGTTTCCATGCAAGGAGGGAAGGCCACTTCCCCAGAGAAGGCGCGCGAAAACCCGAACGCTTAAGGCCCGCTTTTCCACCGCTTCACCCTTCACAAAAACCCGTTAAAGACGTTGGGTAGAAAAAAGGTCAACCGGAACCGCGGAGGGGGTGCACCCCCTCCCCAGTTTCACGCTCCTCCTGACCCTCCCCCCTTCTTTTTCTACTTGTTCTGCCCAATCTTTATCACGGATGAAATTCACTCGTTATCCCCGAAATTGACTGAAAATGACCAAAAAATGCCCGGCCTGCAACACGGGCCGACTGGGAAAAACCGACAACATCGTGTCTGAAATCGGCGGCTACGTTTTCGTGGAGAAAGGCGAGCGCTGTTCGAATTGCGGTCAAGAGTTTCCTTTTGAAAAGGAGTCCCAGCGCACCATTGAATTGGCGCGGCGTTTGGGTGTTTGGCCGGAGCCTTTGACGTTGTACCGCACGCTCTCGGAAGTCGGAAACTCCCTGGTCTTCCGCATTCCCTCTGATTTGGAACGCCAACTGAAGCTAAAAGCCGGCGACGAAGTCAAAGTCACCAAGCTCGGCCACAAAATCGTCATTGAACCCGTTTAGACCCACTGGCTTGAAATACCTCTTTTTCGTTCAACTCACCCATGAAAGCCGCTTTCTTTGACGTGACCGGCACGCTTCTCCAGGAAAACACGATTCCCAAGTACCTGCATTTCCTAGCCGAACACGGCGTGTTCAACGCCCGCCAATTGGCCGCCATGCACCGCATCCACTCGGAACACAAGAAACACCACTTGACCGAGCTTGAAACCACCCAGAAACTCGTTTCCCTTATCGTTTCTTCCCTGAAAGGCACTCAAGTCCGGAAATTCAAGGCCCTGAACCAGTTGTTCCTGCAATCCGAGCACGCGAATTTTTATCCGTACACCAAAAAACTGCTTTCCATACTGAAGAAGAAACACTTTAGGTTGGTGGCCGTGTCCGGCGCCTTTCAAGACGTGGTGGAACCCTTCACCGAATCCCTGGGCTTTGCCGCCGCCTACGGAACCCGCCTGAAAACCAAGAACGGCCGCTTTACTGGCCGAATCGTGCACAACTTGACGGACCCCGCACAAAAAAAGTGGGCTGTTTTGACGTACGCACACCACCACGGAATCGATTTGCATGAAAGCCTGTGCTTTGGTGACATGGTCTTGGACGAACAAATGATGGAACAAGTCGGATTACCCATAGCGCTTAATGCCGGCCCCGGCCTCAAGCGCGCCTGCCGCAAAAACGGGTGGCTTTCCTTGACGCACGAAAACCTGTTCCAAGGCCTTTCCAAGGCGCTAAACCAAAAGATTTAAGCGCTTGGCCCTCGTTCCTTTCCCCGTATGGTTGAACGCGCGCCCACCGGCATTCCGGGCCTTGACGACCTCATTGAAGGCGGTTTCCCCAAGAACCGCACCATGCTTGTTGCTGGGGCATGCGGCACCGGCAAAAGCATCTTCTCCATGCAATTCCTCTACAACGGCGTGACCCAGCACCAGGAACCCGGCGTCTTCGTGACGTTCGACGAATCCCCGGAGAACATCCGCTCCGACATGCTTCGCTTCGGATGGAACCTCCAAGAGTTGGAACGCCACAACTTGTTTGCCATCGTGGACGGCGCCTCCGCCCGCGCCGGAACTCCTTCAAGCGAACACCACGCCTTGGCCGCCAACCAGTTGGACGTGAACCGCGTCTTAACCGACGTTTTAGGCATTGCGCGGCGCATCGGCGCCAAACGCCTCGTGATTGACTCCATTCCCGCCTTGGGCTTCCAACTGGAAAACGAGAACGAAATCCGGCGAGCCATCCTCCGCGTCAGCCAAGTCCTCACCAAATCCGGCATGAGTTCCATCGTCACCACGGAATTGCCGGAAGCCAGTGGAGACGAACCCGTCAAGTTCTCCAAATACGGCGTCGAAGAATACGTCGCGGATGGCGTGGTTCTATTGAACTTCTTAAGCATGGGTCAGCAGGCCGCCCGCACCCTCTACGTCCGAAAAATGCGGGGCACCAAGCACAGCTTGGAAACGCATCCTTTTGACATCACGGAACAGGGCTTGCACGTAAAGAAAGTTAGTGGGTTTGGTTAGGCTCTTTTTATGAAATTATTTCAAATCGGAAAATTGCATTCCAATCTTTGGAGGTTTCATGACGAAAAAAAGTGGCCTGAGTTGTTAGCGTGTTGCGTTTCCTTTTTAGTTATATTAGGCTTTCCAAGAAAAAAAGCCGTCGGTGCTTCGAGACACGTCTTGAAAACTTTTCAATATGCAGATTTAGCTAGAAATTGCCAGTTGTCTGGTGATTCAACGCGGGAAGATTATTACTATTCTAAAATCAAAAACGAATTTGTCTCGGCACATAACTTGTTAGGTCAGGAAACTGCATCTGTGCAATTCCGTGTGGGCTGGATTCGAGCATATCGCCATTCTAATTTGTTTAGCATTTTACTAAATTTGCTACTTGAACATTACTTCAAATTTGGTCTGTTTAGGCCAATCTTAGTTGCTAGGTCTACTTTCACTATGTTTTTCGAAATTCGCCTAGCGCATCGTAATCATAATTGGCAAAAGCTGTCGCGTGCCTTTTTCAATTATTGGTCGCCAATTTCCTCAAGTTTCCCGAATCAACCTCTGCCGCTTCAGTTCTAGCGTTATATTGGTATTTGGTATTCTATTTCTTTTATTCTATTTTCCTCGAATTTTTTTCTTGGTTTAAAAATGTATTCGCATCTATCTTCGCCGCATGCGATGCATTTAGTTTCAAACCAGTCTATTTCTGTCTTAAAAGCTTTAGTAAGCCCCCCTGCGGCCAATCCTCTCCAAATATGGTCTACTGGTCTGCTTGTTTTTCCTTTGAAATACTCTGCCATTGCCGTATTGTAGTTAATGAATTTACCTTCGAGTGTGGCTGGTTCGAATTCGATTAACTTGCCATCGCCCCACCCTCCGAGATTTGACATATCTATTAAGAATTTAAAATAGTCTTGAGACTTTATACCGTACATTTTTCTTACTGC
The DNA here is from genome assembly GCA_016207165.1 of Microcaldota archaeon. GTDB lineage: Archaea > Micrarchaeota > Micrarchaeia > Norongarragalinales > Norongarragalinaceae > JACPGT01. The sequence continues at coordinate 106,452 of JACQQD010000003.1, read as the reverse complement.
TTCCGACCAACCCTCATTAAATGTTGTTCTAACCTTTTCGTATATTTTTGCCCCTTCTAATGGTTGGTCTATTGCTAATTGTGTTGCCGGTACGAGTATTTCTACTGGTCCCAGTAGCACTCTCTGACCCAGTATTGTCGTTCTGCCTTTACCCATTTGGAACTGCCGCATCATTAATAGTTTTTGTAGAAATTCCATCATCTTCCGAATCGCCTTTCCTTTTTTCCGTATTGTTTAATTATCTCCTGAATTTTTTTCCGAGTCAATTCTGGGTAGTGAAAATCACAGAAAACTAACTCTGCAAATTTCAGCTGTATTAGTGGGCCGCCCGAAATTCTGTGCTCAAATCCCGTTCTAATCATTAAATCAATTTCAGAGTTTAGAGCTAGCTCTTTTACAATGTCTGCGCTTTCGATTCTCTCGATTTTTTTGACTGCTTGGAGTAGCTCCCATTCAGCATCGTATCCGACCAGAAAATTACACTTTTTTTTCCCATGGTTAATTTTTTCTAATCTCTCACAGGCATCTAAGTATGATCTTGGCAGGAGCGTCTTGTCTCCAATTACTTTAAAACTAGCCCCCGATTTCTGCATCACCTTATTTTCTGAAATCCAGCCGTATAGTCTTTCTTGGGCCTTTAGAATAGGTAGTACTTCGTCAAGACTTCGTTTTATCAAGTTACTTCGTGAAAGCATGAATATTGTTAGTTCTTGAACTCCCTGTTTTAGTAAGACCTCTTCAATTAAGTTCGGCGTAATTTCCATGGCGACCTTCTCGTAGACCTCTTTGTATGTCTTTTTGTTCTCTCTCGCCCAGCGTCTGTTTCCATCGGGAATAACAAACACGTGTTTTAGACTATTAGTGTTTTCCATCAGATTTCTCCTGCTTTTACTTCTATACCACTTCGGCTCATGTTGTACATTAACGCTCTAGAATCGTGAGGGGTGTACCTCATTTTCCTTATCTTCATTGCATGTTCTTCTACTTCGCCAATTTCCCAATAGTACAGCAATATGACCCCGTCTGCTAAGAATTCTGAAATTCCATCGGAGCTTAGCTGGCCTTTTGTTTCGGGTAACTCCGATGTGATTAGTGTCGTTGCGCCGGGGCTTTTCAGGTCATTTATTAGTGTTGCTAGCATTCGCTTTATGATTACTTTTTCTGATATGTTTTGAGGCATGATTTGATCTATAGCTCTCTGAGCGACCCCGCCACGTTTTAAAAGGAGTTCTCTTGCGTATTGTGTTACCGCAGTGTAGTCTGAGTATGTACTTAAAGAATCAAGAACTATCCGTTCTGGCTTAAGCTCTTCAATTGTTTTTTTTATTTTTTCTAGATTATCTTCATCTTTCAAGATATTAACGTGCAGCACTTTGAACAAGTTTTTTTCTTCAAGTTCTGCTATTTGCCACCCGTATGGCTCAGCTTGGCGTTTTATTTCTCCGTCGTTTTGTTCGGTGCTTATGTATAGCGTTTTTTCCCCATTTTTTGCCCCTTCTACCAAAAATTGAAGACATAGCGTTGTTTTCCCAGTGCCTGCTCCACCAGAAATCAACACTATGTTCCCGTTTGGTATCCCTCCATTAAGTGCTTTGTCAAGCCCTGAGATACCTGTTTTCTTACGTTCTCCCATTTACCGGCCAACTCTTTCATGCCCGTTTCCCTTTTATATCTCTTCGACAGATAGCGAGGGAACGGTATACAAAAAATCAACTCAAGGTTTATATTAAACTGTCTGAAAGCCTCTCTTCAGGAGAGAAGGCCGATGCAGGGAGGGTTAATCCGTCTTGACGTGTTGCCGTTGGTCCGGAGAAGGTTCAACGGCCTTTTTAGCCTTTTTTCTGGGTTTTTACGGTCTTGGAGGTTGCTGTCGTGTTAGCCTCTCGTGTCAGCTCGTTTTCGGCTTCCAAGTCGGAAATCAAGGACTTGGTCATCTTGGTGTTGTCGCGGGAAGAGCATCTTTCCGCCAAACAGGTTTTTCAAACTATCAAGAAGGACTTCGGTTCTCCGGCGACGTATCAGGGCGTGCACAAGGCGCTTCGGGTTCTCACGGGACAAGGCGTTTTGATTGAAGACAAGCGAAAATACGTTTTGGACCAGAAATGGATTACGGACTTGAATTCCTTTGTTAACAAGATGGAGGCCAAACGAAGTGGGAGGGCGGCACTTGAGTTTGGAGAAATAAAGAACGCTTCCTCGGTGACATTGTCATTTGACTCGTATATGGAAGCTTTGTACGCGCTTTTGGACAATATGGATCGCGACTATTCGGAAAACAAAGAACCCGACACCACTGTAGCGCACTGGTACCATGCTTGGCCGGTTACTTGCGTTTCCAAGAAAGAATTTGAACAACTACGACGCATGATGTCTCTTGGCGAACACTATGCAGTCATCAATCAGCAAACCGCATTGGATTCGGTTTTGGCTGACTTCTGGAAAGATTTAGGAAAAAAGGTCCATATTGGGGTGAGCTGCGCAACCAGCTGTGATTTGCTTGTCACGCGAGACAAAGTAGTCCAGCTTTTCCTTTCACCTCCCGTCCGGAAAGGGATAAACTCGGTTTTCAAAAAAAGTGATGAAGGTCAAATAGACTTTGCGGCTTTGTACTCGTTTGTGTACGGCCTCAAAGGAAACGTGTCTTTGATTATTACCAGCAATCCAGAGTTAGCCGACGAGATTCGTGGGGAGACGTTGAAGTACTTCAAGTAAGCCGTTTAGGCGTTGAATGCGGGGGTGGGTCTTGGTTGCATTCTTTTTTGGGTTCGGAGGATGACGTGCGGTCCAGGGTTTTGGACGTTTTGTCTTCGGAGTGGCCGTTGACTGTCCGGAAACTGCATTCGCATTTGCGCCGTGACGAGGGGGTGGTGACATACCCGGAAGTGAACAAGGCCGTCAAGAAGCTCTTGGCCGCCGGCGCTTTGGTGGAAGCCCGGAAGCAGTACGCGTTGAGTTTGGATTGGGTGTACGAAACGCGGCGGCAGGCCGAGTCGTTGTCGGCGCCGAAGAACCTGCCAAGGTTGGAGTTGGAACGGCTCAAACGGGATTTGGACTCTTTTTCCGTTACGTTTTCCTCGTACGCTGAATCCTTGTACGCGTTGCTGGGGGCGTTGCGCCAGGATTACGAATTGCATGATTATGCCTCGCCGTTGGTCTCTCACTGGTACCGGGCGTGTCCCTCCATTGCCGTGGCCCGAGAGCATTACGCTCCCATGAAAAAATTCTTGCAATCCAATCCCCATTACGTGTTGTGCCGTGGCCACTCGAAGTTGGACAAATTATTGATGAATTTTTGGAAGGAATTCGGCTCTAACGTGGAATTGGATGTGGACTGTGCTTCGTCGGCCAACGTCATGGTGTCAGAGGACCGCGTCATCCAATTGTTCTTGGCGCCAGAGCTGAAGATGGCGTTGGACGGGTTGTACGAGTCCGGGAATTCTGGATCTTTGAATTTGGGCGGCCTGTACCGCCACATTTTCTCTTGGGAGCACCCCGTTTCCGTGGTGGCCACCAAGAATGCGGCGTTGGCGGAGCAAATCCGGGAAGAAACTCTCGCTTACTTCAAGTAGTTTAAATGCGAGTTGATTTTTTACCCTGGCTATTTATCGGATTTCGCGAGGGTAGCGTTATAGCAAACCAAGAGAGTTTCCCGACCGGTGGAGCAGAACCCTGTTTTAGATGTTTTAAAGCTGGTACGCTTTGTCGTGGTGTTCAAAGCGTTGGAACAAGATGAAGTTTTTCTCTTTGTAGACTTTGAAGATCAAAACGAAGCGGCCGACGTGCACGCGCTTGGATTCTTGGAGTGGGGTCCGGAGGTTCTTGTAATAGTCGATGGTTTGCACGTCACGTGAAACGATTTCTCGGATTTTTCTGGTGAGGGCTTCGGCCAGTTTCTTGTCCCGTTGCTTCAATTCCTCCAGGGTTTGGCGGAGCGCGTCCGACAAATCGAATTCGAACATGGACTCACGGTTTTTCCAGTTCGTCCAAGGTCATTTTGCGCCGGGAGCCGTGTTTTTTTTCCCATGCCTGCGTTTCGGCCAGGACGGTTTTCGCGAATTCCTCGTTGAGTTCCGGTTCCAAAATCTTGGGCCCGAACTCGTGGACCAATTCGTTGAATGCTTCCGACTTGTTGTTCAGTCCGCGGGCGGCACGGAAGACGTCCAGCACCCGGTCAGCGTACTCGTCCACCCGCACGTTGATGTTTTTCATAATGGTTCATTACTATTCGTAATGTTTCCAGGATTTATGCGTTTGCATGATGCGGAGAATGTCTCTCCGGGTTTCTGGCATTTAAACTTTGGGTTGATTTTTTCTTTACCCAGGCTATTTATCGGACTTTTTGGAAGGGCTTTTTAACGGGAGGGGGTTGTTGAACGTGTTGGAAGGCCAAGCCAGGCAGGTATTCAAGGACGCCAAACCCGGGTCTGATCCATCCGTTTCATCGGAGCCACCCGTTCACGTCCGACATGCCGGTTTTCTAACCAAGCGCTTGTTCCAGGACGAGGACTTGGATGTGCCGGTTTTTGAGCGGTTGTCGGGGCGTCAAGGCAGGTTGCAAAAGGCCAAAATCAATGGCCAACCGTGTTTTGTGGGCTGGGTTCAATTTGTTTCTCCGAACTCTTTTTTGGGCCTTTTGAATCCATTTTCTAAGTTCCGGGACGGGTTTGGAAACGCGTATTTTGTGGGGGGTTTGACGGGCGCGTTGATTGCTGTCCACTCAGCCAAATTACGGGAGCCGGTTCCGGTCACGTGCGTCAAAAGGGGCGACTGTGAATTTGAGGTCGTGCGTTGGGGCAGTGCCGAGGAGTTGTCGCCTTTCGAGGAAAAGCCTCCGTTGTGTGAATGCGGTGAAGAAGTCGAGTTTTGCGTTTGTGAATTCAAGCGTCATCGCCAAAGCCGTTTGGCGCGGGAGGAGGCTTTGGCGTAACCGCCTTTTGCGGGTTTGCCCCCGAATTCTCTGGTTGTAAAAGCCCTCCTGCGTCTTTTTCAAGTTTAGGTCAGGCTAGGCCGAATGATGATTTTGTTGTCTTGCGTGGAAATGTAGACTTTTTCTTTGGGTTTCAGGCCCAGTAGTTTAACGATGGAGGCGAGAATGGGTGCGGCCACCGAGGAGCCTACTTTCAGTAAATGCCTTTCTTGGGCGGTGTGGCTTTCTGGATAGACTCCACTTTTTCCATGACGCTTCTGGAGTAGCTAGCGTGCCCTTGCTTGCAACGGTAGGCGTCCACGTGGATGCCTTCGGTGACTTCGTCTTTGAATTCGTGCAACGGCGTGTTGCAGATTCCGCAGGGTTTTCTTTTGAATTTCATATGGGTCTTTATAGGCCAAAAACCCTTAAAAACCGGAAAGTTAACCATTGTTAAGTGCGGGCGTTTGGCCCGGTTGCGGTGATGGGTTTGAAACTGGCGTTAAAATCGGAAATGGCGTTGTTGCCTCAGGAAATCGAAGTCTGGTACGTGTTGCCGGCGTTGCGGCGGGAGTTGGCGGCGGCGTTGATTGTACGTGGCTTGACGCAGAAGGCGGTGGCTGGGTTGCTGGGCGTTACGGAAGCGGCGGTGTCCCAGTACGTGCACTCCAAGCGGGCACAAAAGGTGGCGTTCAGTGCGGAGTTTAAGAAGCGGGTGAATGAGGCTTGTGGCAAAATCGAGTCGAAAGCGTGGTCGGGGTACGAAGCGCTCCAGCATTTGGCGCAGGACTTCCGCTTGACCAAGGACTTGTGCAAGCTTCACCACGAGCTAGAGCGTGTGCCGTCGGATTGCGACATTTGTTTGGAGGATTTCCATGGCCATCAAGCTTGAAGCCGAAAAACATGTCTTGGAGGTCAAGAACCTCGAGGCGTCAGTTGACGGCAAAAAAGTACTCAACGGCGTGAACCTGACGGTTCAGTCTGGAGAAGTCCACGCCTTGATGGGGCCCAACGGTTCTGGGAAGTCCACGTTGTCGGCGGTGATTATGGGCCATCCCAGCTACGTGGTGGAATCTGGCGACGTTTTGTTTGACGGCGAAAGCATTTTGGAGGATTCGCCGGAAGGCCGTGCCCAGAAAGGCTTGTTTTTGGCGTTTCAGTACCCCTTGGAGGTGCCTGGCGTGTCGGTGGCGAACTTCTTGCGGACGGCGTACAACCAGTTGCGCTCCAAGGAACACCAGATGCCCGTGTTCACGTTTTCCAAGTTCCTCAAGGAGAAAATGAAGTCGCTTCACATCGACGAATCGTTTGCCGAGCGGTATTTGAATGACGGGTTTAGTGGTGGGGAAAAGAAACGCTGTGAAATCCTGCAGATGGCGGTCCTGCAACCCAACATCGCGGTCATGGACGAGACGGATTCGGGTTTGGACGTGGATGCGCTCAAGGTCGTGGCTCAAGGCGTTCAGGGTTTGGTTAAGAACTCCGGCATGGGCGTCTTGCTGATCACGCACTACCCTCGCATTTTGCACCACATTCGGCCGGATTTCGTTCACGTGTTCGTCGACGGCAAAATCAGGGAAAGCGGGGGCTTTGAATTGGCGTTGGCGTTGGAGGAAAAGGGTTACGGCGAATTGGAGCCGGTGCCCGCGTAAGTGGTTGCTCATGGAAAAAAGTGTGTTGAAGCAAACGTTTGACTCGGAGTACCAGTTTGGTTTTCACGACGACGTGGAAATGGTGTACCAGACCAAGAAGGGCCTCAGCGAAAAAGTCGTCCGCGAGATTTCAAAAATCAAAGACGAGCCAGAGTGGATGCTGGAAAAAAGGTTGGAGGCGCTTCGTGTTTTTTATTCCAAGCCCATGCCTTCGTGGGGCGCCAATCTTTCCCAAATTGATTTTGACGACATCGTGTACTATGCCCGGCCCACGGACAAGCCGGCGCGTTCCTGGGAGGACGTGCCGGAGAAAATGAAGAAGACGTTTGAAAAACTCGGCATTCCCGAAGCGGAACGCAAATTCCTGGCCGGGGCAGGAGCCCAGTATGACAGTGAGGTCGTCTACCACCAACTCCGTGAAGATTTGGAGAAAAAAGGCGTCGTGTTCTTGGACATGGACTCTGGTTTGAGGGAACATGAGGACCTCGTCAAAAAATATTTTGGCTCCGTGATTCCGATGTACGACAACAAGTTTGCGGCGCTCAACACGGCGGTGTGGAGTGGGGGTTCGTTCTTGTACGTGCCGAAGGGCGTGCACGTGGACGTGCCGCTCCAGGCGTATTTTCGGATCAACACGAAGAACATGGGCCAGTTTGAGCGCACGATGATCATTGCCGAACCGGGATCTTCCGTACATTATTTGGAGGGGTGTAGTAGCCCGACGTATACATCCGATTCGTTGCATTCTGCCGTGGTTGAAATCGTTGCGTTGGAAGGAAGCCGTGTCCAATACACGACGATTCAGAATTGGTATAGCGACGTGTATAATTTGGTCACGAAGCGCGCCAAGGCTTTCAAGGACGCAACCGTTTTTTGGCTTGACGGAAATATCGGTAGCAAGGTCACGATGAAGTATCCTTCGGTGTTGTTGATGGAGCCTGGAGCGCGCGGCGAAGTCGTGTCCATTGCGTTCGCTGGAAAGGGTCAGCACCAGGACGCGGGAGCCAAGATTTACCATTTTGCGCCGAACACTTCCAGTTTGATTACGTCGAAGTCCATTTCCAAGGACGGGGGCCGCACGACGTACCGGGGGCTGTTGTACGTGGCGCCCAATGCGTCCCACGTGAAAAGCAACGTGGAGTGCGACGCCTTGATTTTGGATGAAGAAAGCGCGTCGGATACGGTGCCGTACATGCAGATCCAGAACGATGACGTGTCCATTTCGCATGAGGCAACGGTTTCAAAGCTGGATGCGCAGAAGCTGTTTTACTTGCAGTCCCGCGGTTTTTCCCAGGAGAAAGCCAAGCAGCTCTTGGTTCAGGGTTTCATCGAGCCGTTCGTCAAGCACTTGCCCATGGAGTACGCGGTGGAGTTGAATCGCTTGGTCGACCTTGAAATGGAAGGGTCCGTGGGTTAGAAGGTTTTTCTTCATGTTGGAAACGCTTTTTTCAAAGGCTCAGTTTGACCGGTTTTTTCCCAAGGCGTCCTCAAAAAGGAAGCGCGCCTTTTCTGTTTTTGAATCCATGGACTTGCCTTCGCCCAAAGAGGAGGCGTGGCGGTACACGGATGTTCGGAAACTGGATGTTTCCGCGTGCGCGCCGCTGGGCGCCGTGGCGTTGGACGTGAAAGCAAAAAACGTTTCGGTTCATGAAAACGTAAATGTTGATTTTGGTAAGCCTTCGGACAAGTTGGAGGCTTTGGCGCACGCCTTTGGTTCGTCAATGCGTTTTGACGTGTCGGCCGGAGACCAGGCGCGGCTGGATGTGGTGGTTCGCCCGGAGCGGTCCGGGGGGTTGCTGGACGTTTTTAGTGTAGGCAAAAATGCGGTGTTGGACGTGTTCGTGCAATACGCTTCAAAAAAACCGGTTTTGTTTGCGGAGACCAGCCGGTTTGAGCTGGGCGCCGGGGCTGTATTGAATTATTACTCGGTCCAGCGTTTCGGGGACGGCACGTTGGGGTTTGCCTCGAAATTTTTTGAACTGGGTTCCGATGCCGAAATTAATTCCGTTCACGTGGACGTGGGCGGCACGCTGTCGCGAACCAAAGTCGAGCACCGTTTCGTTGGAAGCCGTTCACGCGCGCCAAGGCATTCTGCCGTTTTTTTGGGTTCTGGCAACCAGCACTTTGATTTGACGACGGTGGCCCATCATGTCGGGAAGGGGACGCAAAGCGACGTCAAGGTCAAGGGGGCTTTGAAAGGCAAGGCTTCGGCGGTGTACCGGGGCGTCATTCGGATTGACAAGACGGCCAGTCAGACGGATTCGTTTTTGGAGGACCGCGTCCTGCATCTGGACCACGGCGTGGTGTCCAACAGCGTTCCGTCTCTTTTTATCGACAACAACGACGTGCGGGCCTCTCACGCGGCCACCGTTTCCAAGCTTTCTTCGGATGCCTTGTTTTACCTGCGGTCCCGCGGCATGGAAAAGCGACAAGCTGAAAAGCTGGTGGTGGACGGTTTTCTGGAGTCGCTGGTGCGCCAAATCCCGGACGAGGGCGTCCGCCAACGCGTTTTTGAATCTTTGGATGCAACGATAAGCTAGGCGATTTACTTCCATGGACGTTGATGCCCTCCGAATGGATTTTCCGGTATTGCGGCGCACGTTTAACGGCAAGCCGTTGGCGTACTTGGACAATGCGGCGTCAACGCAGAAACCCGAATCCGTCATTCAAGCGGTTTCCGATTTTTATTCGGCGTCGTACTCCAACGTGCACCGAAGCGTTTCTTCGTTGAGCATGGAGGCCACGCAATTGTTTGAGGCCGCGCGCGAAAAAGTCGCCTCGTTTTTGAAGGCCAAAGCCGAGGAAGTCATCTTCACGCGCAATGCGACGGAGTCCCTGAATTTGGTGGCCCAGGCGTGGGGCCGGCACAACCTTCGGAAAGGGGATGTGGTGGTAGTCACGGAAATGGATCACCACTCTAATTTGGTGCCCTGGCAGCAGGTGGCCAGGGAAGCGGGCGCGAAACTGGAGTTCGTGCCGGTCACAGACCAAGGCGAATTGGATGACTCGTTTGAATTTCCCGAAGCGACGCGCGTGTTTTCGTTTGCCCAGGTTTCAAACGTCCTGGGCACGGTCAACGACGTGAAGGCGTGGACGAAGAAAGCCAGGAAGCAAGGCGCGTTGGTGGTGGTGGATGGCGCCGCCGGCGCCCCACATGGCTTGGTGGACGTTTTCGACGCCGATTTTTACGCGTTTTCGGGGCACAAGATGTGCGGCCCCATGGGCGCCGGGGTTTTGTGGGGCAAGAAAAGCGTGCTGGAAGAAATGCCGCCTTTCTTGTTTGGGGGAAGCATGATTTCCAAAGTGAAAAAAGAGGGGACCACGTGGGCGGAACTGCCGGCCAAGTTCGAGGCGGGAACCCCCAACGCCGCGGACGCCATCGGTTTGAGCAGAGCCGTTGACTACCTGCAACGCGTTGGCTTTTCTTCGATTCAGAAGCACGAGGAAAAACTCCTCAAAACGACGTTGGACTTGCTCTCCGATGTTCCGGGCGTCACCGTATACGGTTCTGCCAAGGCGCGCACGCCGATTGTGTCCTTTAACTTAGCTGGCGCGCACACGCACGACGTGGGAAGCATTTTGGACGCGAACGCCATCGCGGTTCGTTCCGGCAACCACTGCGCGCAAGTGTTGATGGACCGTTTGAACATCGCGGGAGCGACGCGGGCGAGTTTTTACTTGTACAATACGGAAGACGAGTGCCACCGGTTGGCCGACGCCGTCAAACAGGCGCAAATGGTTTTTGCCTAACCGCGTAGTGGATGGTTTCCCATATGAGTTTGGAGATGTACCGGGAGCAGATTTTGGAGCATTACAAGCATCCGCACAACAAGGGGCGGTTGAGTGACGCGGACACGTCGGTCAAAGACGCCAATCCGTTGTGCGCCGACGAAATCGAGGTTTTCTTGAAAATTTCAAACAATAAAATCCAGGACGTTAAGTTTGACGGCATTGGGTGCGCCATTTCCACGGCCGCCACGTCGTTGTTGACGGACCATGTCAAGGGCATGTCGTTGGACGACGTCAAGAAGGTTTCACGGGATGACGTGTTCAAGTTGTTGGGCGTGCCAGTCAGTCCTGCCAGAACCAAGTGTGCTTTGTTGAGTTTGAAGGCCATCAAGTCGGCGACGTACAAGTATTTGGGCGAGAAATTGGACGAGAAGTTCGGTTAGCCGAACGTGAACGTGTACAACTGAAAGCCTTTGGAAGCCGTTAGAACCAGGGTTTTTTGTTCGTAGTCCGGTGTTTCCGCTACGGGGTACAGGGTTTGGCGGTGGATGGCCACGGTTTTTTCCGGCAAGCCAAAGACCATCGCGGTAACGGGTTGGGGTGGGTTGGAGCCGGCCACGATGTTTGCGGTTTTCGCTTTGAACGCCAACGCCACGCGTCCGGAGTCGGAGACCAGTTCGGCGTGGTCTTTTCGGATGACCCAGGTTCCTTCCAGGTACGCCAGGTTTGGAGTGAATTGGTCGACGCCGTTGAACGTAAACGCGATGGGTTCTTCCGTTTTGAGTTCCGCGAGGTTGCCGAAGGGCTGGCGGATGAAGTCGTAGCCGAAATAGATTTCGGGGGTGCCGATTTGCCCTAATGGAAGGGGCGTGGCGTTGGCGGTTTGGGTTGGCTCCAGTTGGAGTTGTTCGTCGCGTTCCATGAGGAGTTTCCGGATTTGTCGCTCGGTTTCTTCGTATCCGCCTTCCCCGATGTGGTCGTAGCGGATGTAGCCTTGCGCGTCGATGAGGTACTTGTGGGGCCAGTAATTGTTTTGGTAGGCGCGCCACGTGGCGTAGTCGTTGTCCAGGACTACGGGGTACGAAATGCCGTTTTGTTGGACGGCGGCCTGCACGTTTTGCAAGTCTTTCTCGAACTGGAATTCGGGGGTGTGCACTCCCACGACGGCCAGTCCTTGGTCCTTGTATTTTTCGTGCCAGTTCTTGAGGTATGGAAGCGTCCGAATGCAGTTGATGCAGCTGTACGTCCAGAAGTCAACCAGGATGACTTTTCCTTTGACGGAGGACAACGTAAAGTTTTCTGGGGCGTTGAGGTACCCGCTGATGTCGTTCAACTCCGGTGCGGGCGTGAACCCTTGTTTTTCCGTGTCGGCCAAAAACGCATGGGACGCGCTTTGGTTCTGGATGTCGGCGGATGCCGTGTTCTTCGTGGCTTGAATGGCGAAGAGGCTGATTCCGATGAGGACCAAGACGGCGACCAAGGCCAACGGGCGCGTGGTTTTGATCATGTCAGTTTCCCATGAGGGATTCCGCCAGTCCCAGGGCGGGAAACCAGTTGGCCACTACGTTCAACGTGTTGGTGAACACCAGGATGCCTAGGACGATCAGAAGCATGCCGAAGACGATGTTGAGGGTTTTCAGGTGGGGGCTGATTTTTTGGATGAAACCCGTCAAGCGCGACAAAAACAGGCCGGCGGCTAGAAATGGAATTCCCAAACCCAGGGAATAGGCTAGCATCAAGGGAAGCGCGGTCTGGGGTTGCGTGGCGGCCAAAGTCAGGACGCTTCCCAGCACCGCGCCGACGCAGGGCGTCCAGCCCACGGCGAACGCGGCGCCGAACAAAAACGACGTGGGGTACGAATGCCTGGTTTTTTGGACGTCGAATTTGTGGTCTTTTTGGAGGAAGTCAATTTGGATCAAGCCCGTGAGCGTCAATCCGAAGAAGATGATGAACGCGCCGCCGAGGTAACCCAAGTACGTGCGCAAGTCAAAGGCGACTCCGCTCAGGACGCTTTGAAGCAGCACGCCTAGTAAAGAAAATACGACGGAGAACCCGAGGACGAAAAAGACGCTGGAAAAGAAGATCTTTTTTTTGGCTTGGCTTGGGTTTTTCTGGAGTTCATTGGAGGAAGAGCCGGCCAAATACGTCAAAAACGCGGGAATCAACGGCAGAACGCAGGGACTCAGAAACGAGATGAGGCCCGCCGCGAATGCCAGCAACAAGGTGACTTCCGCCATGGTGAGGTCACGCCGCCTTTCGGATTTCTTCGAGGACGCGGTTTTTGTCCCAGAGTTCAAGCGACTTTGTTTTTACGTTTCCCTGGGAGTCCAAGATCACGTGGGTGTGTTGATAGGAAACTCCGAATTGCCGCGCCAGTTGTCGTTCGTCGTCATCCGTGTCATCGTCGTTGTAGTTGACGCGGAATCCAATCACGGATTCGTCCGTGATTTCCTGGAATGCCGCTTCGATGTGGGGCTCTTGCTGTTTGCAGATGGGGCACCAGTTGGCGTAGAATTCCAGGAAGACGGTTTTGCCTTCGGTTCGGGCTTGTTCGTACCGGATCTTGGTGAATGGTTCGTAAAATCCTCCGCCGAGGCTTGTCGTTGCTTTGGGGGTCGGATCCGCGTTTTCGGCAGCAGGGATGTCGCCGGTTTGGTCCAGTTCCTCTCCGGTTTCTCTGGCGTCGTTGATGGCCGCGTCGGAGTCCTGGGTGTCGATGACTGGGGCCGAAGTGGCCGTTGGGTTCTGCTGGACGCAGCCGAGAAGCAGCAGGGAAGTCAAGAGCGCGAAAAGAACCGTTTTCATGTGTGGATTCAAGAAACGGTTGAACCGCTTAAAAAGAATTGGGTTTAATGCGCGGCGGCCTTGAGTTCCGTCTTGGATTTCAAAAAGAAGTAGCCGATGGTAAAGAAGGTGATGACCGGCGAGAGCCAGGCGGGGATGTGGTAGCCGAAGGCGTCCAGAAGCATGATGGCGCCCAAGAAGAAGATAGAGTACATGGCGCCGTTTTTGAGGTAGACGTATTTTTTCACGGTTTCAATGTTGCGGATCGTCATTTCCCTTACCACGAACGCGCCGATGCCGTTGCCAATCAGGATGAGGGGCACGCTCAACGTGAAGGCAAATGCTCCAACCACGCCGTCTATGCTAAAGGAGGCGTCGATGGCCTCCAAGTAGAAAATCTTGCTCCAATCCGAGGCGCTGGAGTGTTTTCCTTCCAAAAGCTCCCGCTCTTTTTCTTCGGCGTTCTGCTTGAAGCCGTGCGTGATGAAAAACACGGTCGAGCCGATGGCGGCGCTAAACGCCATGACGGGGTTGATTTGAAGCGAGAACCAAATCACGGCCGCCAGAAACACGGAGACGACGGCGTAAAACCAGACGCCTTGCTTTTGGAAGAACTTTTCTCCGTACAATCCGAAGTTTTTCTTTTCCAAAAACAGCCAGTGCAGGAACAAAAACATCAAAAACACGCCGCCGCCTACAAGCAGAACGGGTGCCGAGGCTTCCACGGCCTGAACGACGTGCGGGTCGTCGGACAATGTGGACAAAAGCGCTTCCACAGGTCCAAGAGACGGGTTGGCGGCCCAGACAATCAGCCAGGGAAGCACGCCGCGCAAGAGAAAGACGGCGGCCAGCAGGCCCCAGATGAGGAACCACCGGCGCGCGCGTTCCGACATTTTGGAAAGAACTTCGGCGTTGATCACGGCGTTGTCGACGCTGGACACGGTTTCAAAGAGGACCAAACCCAAGATGACGAGCAGAAATTCAAGGACCATGCGTCAGAAATTCACTCCATTGTTTTCGGCCACTGACTTGTCTTGGTTTTTTTCGGTTTAAATGCGTGCCACGTCGCCGGGAAGGACGCCGAGGAGGTCTTCTTCCCGCACGCCCCATTTCTTGGAGAGTGTTTTGGCGGCTTGTTCTTTTGGCGTTCGGCCGGGTTGGATCAAAACGGCGTTTTCGGGTTTTGGGGCGTGGTGGACGGCGTGCACGTGGACGCCTTCTTCGTCGTGCGACAGGTACAACTTCAATTCGGTGTTGCGGAACCACTCGCGTTTGCCGGAGATGAGAAATGCGCCTTTTCCCACGAATTCACCTTGGCTGTACTTGGTGACTTGGCTGGGTTGTACGGCGTACACGTCCACGGTGTTCCATTCCTGTTTCCAGGCTCTGGAGTAGGAAGCGGCGATTTGGGCGGCTTGTTCTTGGTCTTCTTTTGGAACGGGTTTGCCGCCGGACTTGACCAGGGTGGTGGGCGCGCCGATGACGTCGGCGTGAAAGAATAGGTCGCCGTCCTTGAGGTGTTTGGAGTACAGTTCGTCGTTTTGCTTGGCGTTTTTTCCGGCTACGACCAAAAAGCCGTTTTTCGTGGTGGTGTAGTGGTAACCGTCAAACCACTTGGCCTTGGTTTTCTTGGACGAGGCCTGTTTTGGCTTGGATTTGGCGTGGATGTTTTTCTGTTCGAATGCCGCGATGGCTTTTCTGGCGCCTTCGGCTTTTCTCTCCCATTTCTTGGCTTCTTCAAAATAAGCCGCCGCGTTTTCGTGCACGCTTTTGCGCAGGTCCACCGTGATTTTCATGGAAAGACCTGTTGGAGGGCGGCGTACAATAACCTGCCGCCGAAAAAAACGAGGAGCACGCCGAGGGCTTGAAGGATGAACCGGTAGTTCTGGCTTTCGAAGAACGTTCTGCCGCGGTCAACGGCTACCACCACGCCCAGGTTGCCGCCGACGAGGAACAGGAGGAAGGAGGCAAAGAAGGCGGCGGAAAGAAGCGGGTCGTGGATATCTTGCACGATTTGGGGGGCCATGACGGAGCCCATGAAGATGTAGAGGTTGGGGTTCGCGGCGTTGACGGTCAAGGCTTTTCGGAGCGCCGATTTCTTGCCGGCCTGGTTTTTTGTGGCATTTTGTTTTTCCGTGATTTGGCGGACGCCGAGGTAGACGAGGTATGCGCCGCCCAAAAAGCCTGCGGCCCAAAGCATGATGCCGTTTTGAAGGACGGTGAATCCGATGACGAATGCCAGCAAGACGGGCAGGTCGGTGAGCAGGGGCGCCAAGGCAAATAACGCGCCGCGAAGTTTCCCGTGCGCCATGGTTTCCGAGACCATGACGGTGGACAGTGGTCCGGGGGTCAATGCGCCGGTTAATCCCAAGCTGGCGCCGTACGCGATGAGTGCGAGGAGTTCGGGGGACGCCATGGAACGTTTTTCACGCGGTGGAAGTTTTTTCAGCGGCGCTGGGCGGTTTGGGTTTTCCCCAGTTGGCTTTGGTTTCGCATTGGGGGTCCAGGCACATGGAAAATGTTTTCTTGCTTTTGCGGTGGACGGAGACTTGGGGGGTGCCGCATTTTTCGCAGGTTTTGCGGAGGGCTTTCACCGAGGATTCTTTGGGAAGCGGGTACACGGTCTTGCATGCCGGATAGCCGAGGCAACCGACGAAGAAGCCAAACCTTGATTTTCGGACGACGAGGTTCTTGCCGCATTTTTTGCATTCACCCAACACGTTGGCTTGGAACTGCGTGGCTTTCAGGGCCGAGACGAGTTCTTTGCCGACGTCGAGTTCTTTCTTTTTGAACGTCGAGAGGATTTTGGTGAGTTCTTTTTTTCCGTCTTCCACGACTTTTTCTTTCTCGGTTTTTCCGGCTTCGATGGCCTCCATTTCCGCCTCGATTTGGCGCGTGAATTCCTCGCTTAAGATTTCGGGTACGTGGTGTTCCAGGGCTTCTTGGACGCGCAATCCCAGGGGCGTGACTTCAATGCTTTTGCCGGAGACGTAGTTTCGGTTGTACAGGGTTTGGACGATTTGGGCGCGGGTGGCTTTGGTGCCTAATCCTTTGGATTCCAGGGCCTTGATGACGGAGGCTTGGGTGAAGCGTTTGGGGGGTTGCGTGTCTTTGCGAACTTTGGCGAGGTCTTCGGCCGTTACTTTTTGTCCTTCTTTAAATGGCGGCAGGATGGTTTCCTCGATTTTCGTGTACGGCGCGTAGATGGAATGCCACCCGGAATGAACGGTGTGGGCTCCGTCGGCTTGGAAGTCTTCTTTGCCCAGCGTCAGGACGACGTGCATTTTGATGCGTTTGGCTTCCTCGGCGAAACACGAAAGAAAGCGTTTGGTGATGAGGTCGTAGAGTTTTTGTTGTTGGGGGTTGAGTTTGAAAGGCGCTTCGCCGGTGGGGTGGATGGCGGGATGCGCCGGGTCCTCTTTTGGGCCTTCGGCGGGTGCAAAGCGTTTGGCGTCCACGAGGCTTTGCGCGCTTTTCTGGTAGGCGGCTTGTTTGGTTAAGGAGAAGATGATGGCGTCCAACCCCAGGGTTTCCGGAAGTTTTTGGGACGAGGTTCTGGGGTAACTGATCCAGGCTTCCGAGTACAAGTCTTGGGCGAGTTGCAGGGTTTGAGTGGGCGTGAAACCGAAGCAGCGGTACGCCTCCAGTTGGAGGCTGGTGAGGTCAAATGGGGGTGGGGGGCGTTGTTTGACTTTGCGTTGTTCTACCGACGTGACGGTTCCGTTCTTGTCCGATTGGGCCAGTGCTTCGTCGGCTTTTTTTTCTTCAAAGAATTTTCCGTGCACGTGCTCGAACGTGGCTTTCTCGACGTGGGCGAACAATTGCCAGAATGGTTTGGAGATGAAGGCTGAAATTTCGCGTTCGCGTTGCGCCAGCACGGCTAGCGCCGGGCCTTGCACGCGTCCGATGCTTAGGATGCGGAAGATGCCGGCTTTCTTGATGGCGGCCATCAAGGCTCTGGATCCGTTGATGCCCCACAGCCAATCCAGTTCGTGGCGTGTTTCGCCGGCTTGCGCCAATCCCGTGTTGGGTGGGCCGCGGGCCTGGAAGGCGTTTTGAAGTTCCTTGGCCGTCAGCGTGGAGAACTTCATGCGGGTTTTCTTCTTTTTTGGGGCGTTGAATTCAATGATTTTGGCGCCGATGAGTTCGCCTTCAAAATCGTAGTCGCACGCGTTGACGACTTCGTCGGCGGTCTTGGCTAATTGCCGCATGACGTTGAGGTAGTCTTTGGTGTACGAAGCGTTTTTCTCGATTTCGTGGCTTGGACTCCATTGGATGTCGAAAACGGGGTAGTCGTTTCCTTTTTGGGTAGAGCGGATGCCGTACACGTGGCCCACCGAGGCGGCGACTTGCACGGTTTGGCCGTCCAGTTCAAATTCGTGGTACTTGACTTTGCCGGCTCCCTTGGTTTTGGCTTTGCCGTTGGAAAGAGCCGAAGCGATTTTTCGGGCGGCGGACGGCTTTTCGCTGATGATGAGGATCGTCATGAACCGCATTACTTGGTTTTTTAGGGTTTAAAGCGTTATGAGCCGGATTCTTTTTTTTCCGTTAGCCAATGGTATACGGCTTGGCTTAGCGCAATGGATCGAGCAAGTCCCTCGAACCCGTATTTTATCTCCATGTCTTTTTCCGCTTCACGTACGTGGTCTTTGAGACGACCTCCGATTTTTCGGTAGGACAGGCTTATTTTCCTGGGCAGGGTGGCTTCAATGTCTTCTTCCGCTTCGCGGCTCAGTTCGCGGTGTTGAACGTGGGTGCCGTTGGTTAGTTCAATTTCCATCATGAATGGCCGGTTGGGTTCCGGAATCGTGCTTCCTTCTTCGACGAGGTTCGGTTTAATGTTTAAGACCAGTTCTCGGCGCGGGTGTTCCGCTTTTGCTGGTTTCGCGACGTATCGCAGGGTACCCCGATCTTTAACCAACGTGTATCCGCGTTCCAAGAGTTCTCTATGCATTTCCTTTAGTCGTTGGGGCACGCGTTCAAATCAACTCGTATTTGGAGAGGTAGACGTGCGTCTTCATGACTTCCAGGAAGGGGACGATGAGAAAGCCGTTGACCAACAACGTCGCCAGGCGAGAGCCATCCGGCGTTACCGCCAAAAACAGGGCGTCGTTGGCCAAAAGCAGGATGGACGCGACGACGAGGAACGATAGAAATAGGAAGGGTTTGCGGAACATGAATCGGGTGCTGCGCACCACGGCTTCGGAAAGCGGGGCGTCGTCCACGGTTATGGCTTGGGGGGCAAACAATACCGCTCCGGAAACCAGGAACGCAATGAGGCTTCCCAAGAGCGGCTGCAGGGGCAGGGGGCCACCGTTGAACTGGATTTGGCTGTTCAGCAAAAGCACGTTGGCAGCCAAGATCACGACGCTGGCCGTGAGAAACACGAAGAACAATTTGAAGGTGGCGTGCTCGATGCGTTGGACCTCGAAATGCGTCAGGCGCGTCAGGGTGCGCTGGGAGCGCAAAACGATGTTGATGGCGGAAATGGCAAACGAGGCCAATAGAAGCGATGCCAGGTAGACGGCGGCGATGAAGCCAAACTGCGAGAAGTCCACGTTGGCCGGAACGCTGTCAAACCGTAGAAACAATCCGCCCAAGGACGCGAAGTTCGGCAGGAAGAACAAGAGGGGTATGACGACGAGAAACGGCACGGAGAAAAACAGGATGAGTTTGCCGTTTTTGCGGTAGGCGTCCAGCGTGTGGCCGAAGATCTTGTCCAGGTACGCCTTGGGCATGGTTTTCTTGTTGACGGGCGTTTGATTTAAACGCTTTCGGAATTCATTTTTCGGCGTCTTTGAGGCTTTCCAGGATTTCCGCCATGCGCTTTCCTTGTTCGCCGGGCGGTATTTTGGCCATGTTTTTTAACCGAACCCGTTCCCGGTGCCATTCCTCCAATTCTTCCGGCGGCAACTGAATGCGGCGAATGTTCGTGCCACTTCGAGTGATGTCGACTCTAAAACCATGTTTTTCCGCGATGGCTCGGATGCGTTCTTCGTCTTCTTTGTAGTGTTCCTTGGAGGCGTAATGCACCTCCAGGTGCGGTCCGTTTGTGCGCATTCTAATGAGGACTGGTTTTTTGGTGTCCGTTACATGGAGGTTTTCGCGGATTCCTCGAATTATTTCATGCATGCAAAAACTAGAACCTCGCTACAATGGATTGTTCTGGGTTGTACGCCTTCAAATACGCGGTGCCCGCCTGCTGAATTCGGACGGAGTGGGTTCGCCCGATTTCCGCGTTTTCCAGGATGATGGGCCGGTAGCCGTTGGACCGGCACAAAATGCCTTGTTGGGCCGCCGGGTCGTCGGAGTCGGCGTGGTTGTAGGTGCAGCCAAACGTCTTGATGAACGCGTTCATAGGGGTGTAATGGATGGCAACGGTTTTTATCTTCTGGCGTCCCCAATGCGATTTCCATGGTTGGCCCCAGGGAAAAGTCGTTTACGTTGGAACACGCTGAACATGGCCCGATTCTCCTTAATGGTTTGGGGTTCGTCATGGGAATCCATGTTTCGGACCATGCCGTTGGAGAAAAATTGCCGGATCTGGAAAATGGACGTTTCGTTTTTCGTGATGATTCTTCAAAGTTGAATCGCGTATACCGCGGCGTTTCCAATGTATTGAAGAGGGAATTGCAGGCATGGGTCAAAAAAGAGCATTCGGATCGGGTTTTGCCGTTGGCGACGGGCGTTCCAGTGGATCCTCCGCCAACTCGCGGTGTCTTGCCGAGACTTCCGCCCCGAATCAAGCGCCGTCGCAAGGAGTAGGCCTCGCCCTCTCGCGAAGCCTTTTTAAATCAAGGCCTTTACAGAGTGTTTCCGGTTTCCTTTGGAATTCGGTTTTTGCGTTCCACTTAGGGGTGTCTCTGTTTTGAAGAAGGCGTCGTTGAAGAAATGCGAGCGGTGCGGCAAGGAAGAGTACTATTTTGAGCCTTGCACGTACTGCAAGCGGATCGTTTGTAAGTACTGCATCAAGTCCAGTTTGACGGCGACCAAAACCGAGCGCCGCGTCATCTGCAAGGATTGCTGGGGTAAAAAGTCCACCCAGAAGCGTTTTCAAGCTCCGGCGTCCCAACCCGCCTAGTCATGCAGGAATTGGCGGATGGCATCCACGTCGTCTACGGGGATGAGGAACCGTTGTCGTCCAACGTCTACGTGTTGGAAGGAAAAAATGCGGTGTGGCTGGTTGACTCGGGCCTGAATCCGGATCGCGTGGTGTCTTTTTTGTCCAAGCCCGTGGCCGGCGTCCTGTTTACCCACGGCCACTTCGACCACGTGCTGGGGGCGTTGGAGGCGCAGTGGCCTGGGCTCATGCACGCCGGGGACTTGCGGGTGCTGGAAGACTTGAACGCGGATTATGCGGATACGCCTAAGCCCGATTTTTTCAAGCCGTTTTCGGGAAACGTGCTGGGGTTTGACGATTTTGCGTTGGAGCTTTTCCACACCCCCGGTCACACGCCCGGCAGCGTGTGCTTTCTGGAGAAGAATTCGGGAATTCTTTTTTCGGGGGACACCAAGTTTTCCCATGGAGGGGTTGGGCGTACGGATTTGTGGGGCGGCAACTCTTCGGCGTTGGATGAATCCCTTTCCTTGCTTGAACGCCTGGATTACCGGTTGCTGGCTCCGGGCCACGGGGACGTGCAATGATCGTCGGCATTGTTTCCAATCGCGCCCACCGCCTGCGGCCCACCGTGCTGAACGTCTTGGAGGCCCTCCAAAGCGAGGGGGTTCGCGCGGAAGTCGTGGTGGTGGATGGGTCGGGGCACGCCGCAGAAAACCAGATGTTCGGCGATGCGGCCGCCAAGCCGTATGGCGTCGGCGTTTCCATCCTGGATGAAAAAACGTATTTGAATCATCAGGCGGCGGAGTACCGGTTCTTGTTTGAGGGGCCTTATGGCGGGCCCCGGAACGCCGTGTTGCTGGAAGCCGTAAAGCGCCAAAAAAACGTCGTGTTTTTGGACGACGACGTGGTGCCCGTGGAGCCGTTCTTCACCCGGTTTGCCAAGCACTTAAACGACCACGGGTTGGTGGTGGGCGCGTATGCGGGCCGCCGCACCGGCGTGTCGTTTTTGATGGACAAAGCGTCCAGAGCTTTAACGGATTTCCGCGAGCACCGCATTTCAAGAAAAGAAGCGCTGGTCAAGTTGCGGGAAGCGTTTTGCGGGTATTCCGACGAGTGGCCGCCCAGTGTCGAGGGCTACCAGGCGGGTTGTCTGGCGGTGTCCTGGAAACTGGCTTTGCCGTACGCGTTTTTTCCGACGCGTTTCCGCATCGAGGACGGCGTGTTTTGTTCTTTGTCCAAGTATTTTTCGAAAGAAGAGGCGTTCCAACCGTTTCTTCCTGAAGCACCGGTGGGTTTCCACAAGCCGGAAAAGTACGGGTTGGACACGCTGGTCAACTATTACGTGGACGGCGTGCAAGGCTCGTGCATCGGGTTGGCGGTCGAGTACGCGTTAAAGCAGTTCGGCCGCCTTCCAACCGACGAGCAAGTAACGCGTTCTTGCCGCGAGGGGCCAAATACGCTGTTGCATGAGTTCTCGCCGGAACGCTTTGCGTTGCGGCGCCAACAGCAGAAACCGTTGGACGAGGCCGTCAAGAAATTGGAGGACTCGGACATCGAGAAAGAGTATTTTAGGTTCGCGTTGACTTCATTCAAGGACGTGTGCTTGCCTGACTTGGAATCCCAGGTCAAACGCTTTTTCCGCGTGCAGGAGAAATGGCGGGAACTCACGGCGTCGTTGCGGACTTAACCGGCTTTCGGACACGTTGCCTCGAACGCATCCAAGTTCCGGTTTTTCAGCAAGCCAAAGTAGCCGAATTGTTCAGCTGAAAAACAGATTTCATCCAGGGTGGTGCCTTGGTCGGTGTATTCCACCATGAACACGGCTTTGCCCGCGTCCACAAACGGCTTGAATTCTTCGCAGAATCCGTCGGAAACGCATTGCTCCACCAGCGCAAAGTCAAATTCGTTGACCAAGTCTGCGGCTTGTTCGCCGTCATTTTTCAAGCCGACGGACAGTCCCCGGGCGTGCGCTTGTTTCGCCAGCCACGCGTTGTACGCCAGCTGGTCTTTGGCCGTCAAGTCAAACCCCGTTTTTTGTTGGAAGCCGTCGACGTTGTCAGGCTCCACGCCGTCAAAGCCTTTTTGCTTGCACAAATCCAGCCGTTTTTCCATGATGTCCTGAACGCGTTCGTCTCGGATGTCCAGCCATTTTTCGTCGTCAAACGGAGGCGCATAGGTTCTGCCGATGGCTTCCAGTGGAAACGCGCCGGCGTCGGGGCGGTAGGGTTCCCACGTGCCGGCGCTTAGGTAGCAAACCACTTTCCTGCCTTGGTCGTGAAGCTGTTGCACGGTAGACGCATTGCTTTCGAACAAGTCGATGTCGTACACGTCGGCTTGGATTTTGGTGTTCATGGGTTCGACGAGTTGCCAGGAAAACGAGGCGCCTTTGGCAATGGTGTAATCCGTTGGCGGTGGCCTGGGTGCGCGTTCAACGGGTAGGGTCTTGATCCAAATGCGTGACGGCATGTTTTTTCTTTCGCGCGACTCAAACGCCACTTGTTTGGTTGAAGCCGCCGGCGCGGAATCCAGCATGGCCGAGTCTGTGATGCGCGTGCTTTGGTCGTCTTCAAGAATGAAGATTTGCGGAACGGCAAGCCTTGCGCTTTCACCCGAGTATACGATGCCGCCTTTTTTCGTCCACGACGCGTCGGTGCCTTCGTCGGTTAAAATGCCGACTTCGGCAAGTAGGCCCGTGGCCTCATCCAAGACAAACAACCGAAACAACCCGTTTTCTTTGCGTTGGACGAGGATCTTGTTTTCCGTGGGATGGTATTGCGGCAAGCGGTTGTCGGCGTCATCCGCCAATAGGACCCGTGTGTTGCCGGAAAAGTCCGTGGTCCAGATCTGGCCCCTGGAGGCGTCAATGTCGCCGGGGCCATGCATTTCAAAGGCAATGCGTTGGCCGTCAAAGCGTACGGACGGTTCAATGAAGTGCTTGCCGGATTCGTCGCGGGTGACGCGCGTCGGCGTTCCACCCAAGACCGGCACGCACCATATGTCATCCTCGCTTTTGGCATCCGAGGCGTAACAAACTTGGTTTTTGTCTGGAGTGAAGGGGTTGCCGTTGGTGGACACCGCCGTGCCGCCATCGTTGACGACCACGGTTTCGGAGCCATCCCTTAAATCCATCAAGACGAGTTTGGCTTTGCCTTGGTTGTAGCCGTCGGCAAAGCGCGTGAATAGGACGTGGTTTTCGTCCAAGAACGCGGGGTTCTGGTCGCTTTGCTTTCCAGGGGGATTGGTCACGCGCACGGCGCCGTCGGAGCGGGTTTCAAATCTCCGCGAGACGAAGTCGCTGGGAACCGGGGTTTGCGTGGGCGATAAAGAGGGTTCAATGAAAGGCGTTGGCGGGACAGGGGTTTCCGGTGTTGGGCTTGCGCTTTGAGGGGGGGACTGGAGGCATCCAAAAACCAGGACTCCGGCCAAAACCAGGAGCATCCATTTCATGGTTTATTGGTCCGTGGATTATTTTTTGGCGAGGGTAACCGCGGTTCCTACCGCCCAGACTTCAATGGTGGATGGGAGGATTTGCGTGGTGCCGAATTGCAGTCCGACGACGGCGTTGGCGCCCTGCTTTTTCGCGTTTTCCTCCAGTTTTTTCAGCACGTCGGCGCGGGCTTGGTTGGTGAGGTTTTGATACGAGGAGATGTCGCCGCCTTTCAGGCTCTTCAAAACGGCGTAAAAGTCGTGTCCCAAGTGCTTGGAGCGGACCACCGAGGCCCACACCACGCCCTTGTAGTCCCTTATTTTTTGACCGGGCGGGTTTTCCGTGGTGCAAAGAAGCATGGTTAACCAGACGACGCCCTCGTTTTTAAGCCGTTTGATTTTTAAGGTCAACACGCCACAGAAATCCTTCCTGATGTTGATGGATTCCGATTACATTCCGTGGGTGGAAAAATACCGTCCCCAAACGTTGGATGACGTGTTGGGCCAGGACGTGGCCGTCGAGCGGCTCAAAGCGTATGCCGAGCAGAAAAACGTTCCGCATCTGTTGTTTGCGGGCCCGGCAGGCACGGGCAAAACTTCCGCGGCCCTGGCGTTGGCGCGCGGACTTTTCGGTGAAAACTACCGTGCCAGCTTTCACGAAATGAATGCGTCGGATGAACGTGGAATCGACGTGGTGCGCGGAAAAATCAAGGACTTTGCCAGAACCATGGCGTTGGCGGACGTGCCCTTCAAACTCATTTTTTTGGATGAAGCCGACGCGTTGACCAATGATGCTCAACAAGCCTTGCGTCGGACCATGGAACAATACACCAAAACGTGCCGATTCATTTTGAACGCGAATTATTCGTCGCGCATCATCGAGCCCATCCAGAGCCGGTGCGCCGTGTTTCGTTTTGGGCCGCTCAAGCAAGAAGACTTGCAGAAGCTGGTGTTAAAAGTGGCCGCCGCCGAGAAGCTTAAATTAGGGGAAGGGGCCGCCGAAGCCGTGGTGCACATGGCGCAAGGCGACGCGCGCAAAGTGCTCAACGTGCTTCAAGCCGCGTCGGTGTTGGGGTCCAGCGTGTCGGAAGACGACGTGTACAAGGTGGCCGCGCAGGCGCGGCCCAAGGAAGTCCAGGACATGGTGAATCTTGCGTGGAAGGGCTCTTTCTTGGAGGCCCGAACCCAGTTGGATTCGTTGATGGTCAAGTACGGTCTTTCCGGGGAAGACGTCATGAAGCAAGTGTACCGTGAAATCGTGTCCATGGATTTGCCGGATTCCGTGAAAGTGCACCTGGTTGACAAAGTCGGCGAGTATTCTTTCCGGATGAGCGAGGGCGCGGACGAACGCATCCAAATGGAAGCGTTGTTGGCGCAAATCGTTTTGGCGGGGCAAAAGAAATGACGGAGAAAATCAAGATTCTCGTCACGGGCGGCACGTTTGACAAGTTTTACGATGAAATCCACGCCAAACTCTCGTTTTCCAAGACGCACGTGCCGCAGGTGCTCAAGGAAGGCCGCTGCCACTTGGACGTGGAGGTTGAAACCCTGCTTCTCAAGGATAGCCTGGATTTCAAGGATGAAGACCGAAAGGCTGTGGCCGATGCGTGCGAGGCAGCCAAGGAAAAGCGGATTGTCGTGACGCACGGCACGGACACCATGCCGGAAACCGCGGAAGCCGTGGCCAAGAAAGTCAGTAGAAAGACGGTGGTGCTCACCGGCGCCATGATTCCTTTTACGTTCGGCTCTTCGGACGGGCTCTTCAATTTGGGTTCCGCCTTGGCGTTCGTGCAGACGTTGCCGCCCGGAGTCTATTTGGCCATGAATGGCCGCTACTTCAAGGCGGGAAACGTCCAAAAAGACAGGAAAGCCGGCGTTTTCGTTCCGAAAACGTGATTGCAACCGTTGCTTTAAAAAAGCGTTCTGGGACTATTACGTATTGGACGCCAGATACTTCTTCGGAGGCTATTACCATCATGAACGAATTGGAGTTGAAAGTCGCGGAAGCCATGCAGATTGACTACGGAAAACGCGTCGTAAGGCTGGATTCCAACGCTCGAAGATTGTTGGGTCTGACGACGGGCGACGTCGTGGAAATCAAGGGCAAGAAAGCCACCGCCGCCCTGGTTCTGCCGGCTCATCCTCAGGACGAGGGACTCAACATCGTGCGCATGGACGGCATTTTGCGGCAAAACACGTCCGTCGCTTTGGGCGACCGCGTGAAAGTCAAGAAAGCCCAGATTCGTACGGCGAAAAAAATCGTGTTGGCTCCCAACCAGAACAGCCGGTACGCGCCGGGTTTTGACTCTTACGTGAAGAAGAACCTCATTGGAAAGCCTTTGAGCAAGGGAGACATTTTGAGCGTCAACGTGTTTGGCACGTCTTTTCCGTTCGTCGTCGCCCAAACGTTGCCGGCTGGGTTGTTGTTGGTCGCGCCGGAAACCGAGCTCATTCTCAAGGAAGAACCCGTCAAGGAAATGGGCAAGATTGCCACGATTTCGTATGAAGACATCGGCGGCCTCAAGGAGGAAGTCCAAAAAATCCGGGAAATGGTGGAACTTCCCATGCGCCACCCGGAATTGTTTGAACGGTTGGGCATTGAGCCGCCGAAAGGCGTTTTGTTGTACGGGCCTCCAGGCACCGGCAAGACGCTTCTGGCCAGGGCGGTGGCCAACGAGTCCGACGCGCACTTCATTACGATTAACGGCCCCGAGATTGTCAGCAAATTCGTGGGCGAGGCCGAAGAAAGACTAAGGCAGATTTTCAATGAAGCCGAGGAGAACGCGCCGTCCATCATTTTCATCGACGAACTGGATTCGGTGGCCCCCAAGCGGGAGGAAGTGGTGGGCGAAGTCGAAAAAAGAATCGTTTCCCAGCTTCTCACGCTCATGGATGGGCTCAAGGGCCGTGGGCAAGTTGTAGTCATTGGCGCCACCAACCGTGAGAACGCCATCGATCCGGCGTTGCGGCGGCCGGGGCGGTTTGACCGGGAAATCGAGATTGGCGTGCCGGACAAGAAGAGCCGGAAGGAAATCCTCCAGATTCACACGCGCGGCATGCCGCTTTCCAAGGATGTGTCGTTGGACGAGATTGCGGCGCAAACGCATGGCTTTGTGGGGGCGGACATGCATTCGTTGGTCAAGGAAGCCGCGATGAAGGCGTTGAGGAGAATTTTACCGAAGATCAATTTGGAGGACGAGGAGATTCCCGCCCACATTTTGGAGGAACTCAAAGTCACGCGCGACGACGTGAAGAATGCGCTTCGCGAGATTCACCCCTCGGCGTTAAGAGAGGTTTTCGTGGAGGCGCCCAACGTGCGCTGGAGCGACGTCGGCGGATTGGACGAGGCCAAACGCGAGATTCGGGAAGCTGTCGAAATGCCGCTCAAAAAGCCGGAGGCCTTCAAGCGGTTGGGAATTCGGCCCGTGAAAGGCATTCTGCTTTACGGTCCGCCGGGCACGGGCAAGACCATGTTGGCCAAGGCCGTGGCCACGGAGGCGGAAGCCAACTTCATTTCCATCAAGGGCCCGGAGATTCTTTCGAAATGGATCGGTGAAAGCGAGCGCGGGCTGAGGGAAATATTTCGGAAAGCCCGGTTGGCGGCGCCCACCATCGTTTTCATCGACGAGTTGGACGCCGTGGCTCCGGTGCGCGGCGGCGACGAGGGGGGTTCCCACGTGAGCGCCCGCGTGGTGGACACGCTGTTGACGGAAATGGATGGGCTGAAGAACATCAAGGAAATCGTCGTGATTGCCGCCACCAACCGCATTGACATCATTGACCCCGCTTTGCTTCGGCCGGGCCGCTTTGACAAGATCATTGAAATCGGGTTGCCCGACGAGGAGACGCGGCTGGCCATTTTTAAGGTGCACACCGAGGCCATGCCGCTGAACAAAGTGGACGTTCGGCACCTGGCCAAGGTTACGGACGGCTTTTCCGGAGCCGACGTCGAGGGGTTGTGCCGGGAAGCCGCCATGGTCGCGCTTCGGGAGAATGTCAACGCGAAAGTCGTGGAACCCAAGCACTTTGAGAAAGCGTTGTCCACGCTGTCACCCATCCTCATGAAGAAGCGGCAACGCGAAAAAGACTTGCAGTACGCGTGAAACTTTTTCATGAACCTCAGTGCGTTGGGAAAGGCGTTGACCGTTTCGGTAAGCGTAGCCCTGATTTTGTTTGGTTTGAGCGGCTTTTTGGTTCAACGAGGAGTTACCGGCGCTCAATTCTTGTCCGACGTGTGGCGTCTTTTGGCCTTGGGCATCGGCTTGTCCATCGTGTGGGCTTTTGCGTACCCGCACGTGCGCGGCATCAAGAAAGGCGATTCCATGGTGGCCTTGTTTCGGCGGGAAGGCGGCGTGCGCGCGGCGCTGTTGGACGTCTTGTTCGTCACGGCGCTTGAAGACGGGCGGGTTGGGGAAAGAATCAAGATCGTGTACGGCAACGGGGTTCACGCGGAAGGCCAAATCACGTCGTACGGGGGAACGTTTAGTCCGGCGACGGTCAAGATCACGGAAACCGAGCGGCTGGCGTGAATGTTTTTCTTTTCCAAAACCCACAAAAACCATTGCGTTTCCAAGTAATTTCCCATGGCCCGTTTTCGCATTGATGCCGAGGAATGGCTGCACATTCTGGTGTCCGTCATCACCATTTCCTTGGCGTTCTCGTTGTTCCGCGACGACGTATTCTCCGTGGACTATTTTTACACCGTGCTTTTGACGGTGGGGCTGGGGTTTATCTTGCATGAGTTGGCGCACAAGTACGTGGCCATTTCGTTTGGCGCCACCGCGTATTTCCGGGCGTGGACTTTGGGACTGGTTCTGGCGCTTGGGATGGCCTTTGCCACGCAGGGCCAGTTCGTGTTTGCCGCTCCGGGTGCCGTTTACTTTCACGGAAGGCTTTCCAAGGCCCAGGTCGGCAAGATTTCCATTGCAGGCCCCTTGATGAATTTGGGGTTGGCGATCCTGTTCTTGGTGTTGGCCGCCAGTGTGCCGAGCTTGCAGCAATTCGCGTTGCTTGGAGCCGTCGTCAACGCGTTTTTGGGCGCGTTTAACATGGTGCCGTTTGGCGTCTTGGACGGGGCCAAGGTGTGGGCGTGGAACAAGGGCGTTTGGCTGTCCACGTTTTTGGCATTCTTCTTTTTGTTGTTCGCCTTGACGGTTTGAGTGCCCGGTTTCTTGCCGGATTCGAAACACCGTTCCAATACGCCGGGTTTCCGTTAGATACCTGTCTAAAGTACTTACTTTTTTTTATGGTTGTTTTGGACGATGGTGGCTTCGATTCAGCGCGTTGCATAAATCGGTTGGGTTGATTTTTTTTCTACTCAAGGCTTTTCACGGCGCTTCCCGGCTTTTTCTACATGAACGCGTTGAGGGACTTCCTGAAGGACGAGACTGCCCAAGTCTCGGCGGAGATGCTGATTCTCACCGCGGCTTTGGTGGCGGTGGCTTTGCTGTTGGTCAC
Source organism: Microcaldota archaeon (assembly GCA_016207165.1). Classification (GTDB taxonomy): domain Archaea; phylum Micrarchaeota; class Micrarchaeia; order Norongarragalinales; family Norongarragalinaceae; genus JACPGT01. The sequence continues at coordinate 77,438 of JACQQD010000003.1, read as the reverse complement.
CCAGCTTCAAGCCACGGCTGTGGAGGGAAAGGACGTCCTGTCCAAGCAAGCCGAAAACGTGTTCAAGCAAATCAAGAAGATGAATTGACATGCGGGGCCAAGTCTCCTTGGAAGCGCTTTTGGTCTTGGCTGGAATCTTGGGCGTCGTTGGCGTGTTCTGGGTGGGCACCGAACCGGTGAGGAAAGCGGCGCTGGATCAGGCGGGACTTTTTTCCGACGAGGCCGCTTTTGAGCGCGTGCGCTTTGCCGTTCGCGCTGCCGACGTCATGCCGCCGGGCTTCTGGCATGAAGAGCGTTTTGCGCTCGAACACAACGTGTCGGTTGTTTGGTCCGGCGATTCGTTGGCGTGGACGTCGCCGTTTGGCGCTTTGAGCGTCGGAGCTGTTTTCGAGGGCGGCGGGCGCGCGGCTTTGGTGGAGGGCACGCATACGGTGGCGGTTCGGAAAAACCGGGGTGTGGACGTGGTTTTTTCGTGAGGAGGGGGTTCGCGCTTTTTTGGGTGTTTGGCGTCATCGCGGCGGCCACGGGTTGGTCGGCTAGCCTGGTTTCTTTTTCCTCGGAACTTGACGATTATTCCCTGGCCATGATGCAGTTAAGCCAACGTCGCGTGGTGGGCCACGACGTGAGGAATTTTCTTCATGATGCCCTGTCTGGGGCGCGGGGCGGTTCCTTGGAAGAGGTGGCGTTGGATGCCGGCCGTCGCGCCGTGGCCGGGGAACGTTTTTTGGAGGCGGCGTACCTTCAGCGGGGCGTGGACTTGGACGTGGTGTTCGGGTTGGTCTCCGATGTCGAGGTCTCGGCGTGGCTGGACTTGATGCGGTCGGATCAAGCGATTCGTCCGTGTCCGCGGTGCCTGGACGTGGGGGTGGCCGAAGGCCTTCTTTTTTTAGAGTCCCTGGACGACTCCTTGAACGTGTCGTGGGGCCCGAATTTTCCGTTTCCGGTGTTTGGAACGCCGTTTTTTGGTGCGGTATTCTCTTTTGGCGACGTGGTGGGTGTTGAGGCGGTTTGAACGCGCTTTCCTTCATGGCGGCATTCGCCGCTTTCTTGGTGTTGGTGGCCGCACTGCTTATAGGTCAACGTGCGTGGCTGGCTTCCTTGGATGCCGCTTTTCAGGGCCACCTCCAAGAAAGTCGGGCGGCGTGGTTTTGCTTGTTTGCCAAAGACGTTTCCAATTCGGGGACCACGCTGCTTTTTTTCTCGCCTGAACGCATGAACGCGTCCTGCGGACTGGAGGTGCGGTGGTCCGACGGTTTGGTGGTCGGCCGTGGAGGCTGACGTGCTGTTGGCCGCGGCGCTGTTTCTGTTTTTGGTGGCGGCCACGTTTTCCTGGGTCACTGTTTTCCACGGTTACGTGGTTTGGCACGTGGATGCGGTGGCGTTGCAAGCAAGGTGGCTTGAGTTGGCCCACCCGGTTTTGGGGGGTTAGGCTGTGTTGGCGTTGGAAGCCGCTTTAACGCTTTTCTTCTGGGTGCAGTGGACGGGATTGGTTCACGTCCAGCCGGTGCCTTTGTATTGCATTCGGGCGGCGTGGGCGGCGGAGGAGGTTTGGCACTCTCCCGAATCGGCGTGGACGGACCCGGTGGAAAAAGGGCGGTTGGAATCGTTTTGGTCAACGAAAACGGGGTGTTGCGTGGCTTTTTCCAAAAAAGCGTGGCAGGACTGTCTTTTCCCCACGCGGGTGGCGTACCCAAAGACCGTCTGGCAAGAAGACGGCTTAGGAACGGTGTTTGCCGTGGCGTCGTGTCCGGCGTCCTAGGCGCCAACCCTTTTATTTTCCCGTCCAGCTTATTGGTTGTCTATGGGTCGTTGCCTTGTTTTCGTGTTGGCGGTTTTGGTTCTCGCCTCCACCATTTCCGCGTACACGGACCGCGGCTTTACCATGGACGTCCAGTTCAAGGAGGACGGCAGCGCGCACGTGATTGAGAAATCGCTTTTGAACTTGGATAGCGACAGCGAAATTCAGGCGTTCGAGTTCGTGTTGAAAGAAGGCAAAACGACGTTGGCGGATTGGCAGAAGTTTTCGCGCAACATCCGTTACCACACTACGGGTTCGTCGTTTAATTTGCGCATCGTGGCCGCCCGCGAGTTTCCGACCGGTTTTACGGCGGCGTCCGTGACGTTGGAGTACGACGTGGCCAACCTGACGCTGTTGACTCCGGTGTCCAGCCGAAAGACGGTGTACGGCGTGGACATGGAAAAAATCGCGTTGGGCCAGCCTGGTGAAGTCACGTTGGGCAACAACATGGCGTTGGTCATGCGCCTGCCGCCGGACGCCTTGCGCGTGGCCGTGTCGCCGGAAGCCGGAGTCAACGTGTTCACGGACGAGCGCTTGATCCGTTGGGTGGGGCCTGCGTCGGGCACGTGGGACGTTTCCTTTGAGCGGGAAATCACTTTGGGCCAAGAAGTACAAGCGTTCTTCGTGGAGTGGTTCCGCGTCTTGTCATCCAGTTTCATTCTTTGGGTTCTTCTGGCGTTTGCCGCGGCCGTGGTGGGGTACAAGGTCTTGGGCGCCCACCGCTGACTTTTCGTCGTCGTCCCATCCAAAGAATCCGCCGGCTTTTTTGTAGTAGGCCACGTCTTGTTTGACTTTCCGGCTGGAGCAGTGAAGGAGGCTTCCGGCTTTCTGCGTCGCGCTTTTGAGCGCGGCCCGGCTTTTGCGGGTCTGGCCGAGGTACCGGATGTAGGAGGGGAACTTGTACGCCGTGAACTGGTGGTAGGGTTTTTGCTTGGCGGCGGCCACGGCGGCTAGGGTAAATGCCCGCTGGAACTTGTAGAGCGCCCAGTACTGGCGTTTTCTGATTCGGCCCGCGAACACGTCGGCTTTGCTTAACGCGTCCAAGGCCCTGGCGTTGTCTTTTGCATCCGTGTATTCCACGGGAATATTTTCTTCAATCCACCGCGAAAACAAGTCAAAGTCCACGTCGGCTTCCTCTCCGGCGTCCATGGCGTCTTGAAAGGAGGTGGCCTTGAACACGCGGCGTACCGCTTCAAACACGTTTTTCTTCTTGAGCCGAGGACTTTGGGACCCGCTTTGCAGGTCGATGACTGCGGCACGCAGGTCGCCTTGCGCGTTCTCGGCAATGGCGGCCACGTCGGCTTGGATGGATTCGGCCTCCGCGATGCTTTGGAGCACCTTTTTCACGTCGATTTTCCCGATTTTTTTGAACTCGACTTTGCTGCATGACGCCCGCAGACCGGAGAGTTTGGGGTTCCACACGTCGTCGGCAGTCAAGACCAGGGGCTGGTTGGCTTTGGCCACGGCTTCAAGAAGGGCCGGCACTTCGCCGCGGTCAAACGCGCCGTCGATTTCATCCAACAAGACCAACCGCCTTTCCCCAAAAAGCGTGCCTTGCTGCATGGCGGGCTGTATGACGCGTTGCACGGATTTGGCGTCCCGTAGGCTGGAGGCATTGGATTCCCAGAGGCTCCAACCCATTTCCAATGCCAAGGCCTTGGCAGTGGCGGTTTTGCCGGTGCCGGGGGGACCGAACAGAAGCAGGGGTTGTTGGGGCTGGCCCCGTTGCCAGTTCAGCGCCCACTTGCGGATGAAGTCGATGCTTTCCCGGTTGCCATAGACTTCGTCTAATTTCTTGGGCGCGTGCTTTTCCGTCCATAGTTGAGCCATTGGGTGTTCGTTGGTGTGGTGGCCGGAGTTTAAAGCGTTTCACCGGCCAGGACCCCTCCCCAGGTTTTTAAACGTGGGCTGGGAGGGATTGGTTGGAACGCAGGTTGGGTGAAGAAAAATGAGTGAACAAAACCGGCCCATCAAGGCCCACCAATTCCGTTTCGCGTACACGGACGCGAAACTGGACGTGAGCTTTTGGGAAGGAAAAGAAAAGGACGGCAAAGCCCTGCCGTCCAGCGTTTCGGTGCGCATCACCGACTCGGACAAGGGCTCCGTGTCCATGAATCCCGAAAACGCCTTGGCGGTCTCCGCCATCCTGCAGCGGTACGCGTCCGAGGCGTTGGAGTTGGATACGCAGCGACGGCTTTCCGCGTGGAAGACCCGCAACCCGCAGGCGGCCCTGGCTACGGCATAGATGGGACTCCCCCCACCTTTTTATTTTTGTACGTATATTGTACGTACATGGTTGCGGTGCATTCTTGTGGAACATTTCATTTGGACGCGGCACGCCAGCGACAAGCTCTTTTACATGGGCCTCAATCAAGAGCAGGTCGAATAGGCCTTGTCTTGCGGCACCCGAATTCCCGAGGGAAAAAACAAGTTCAAAATCGCGTGCCGAATCAAGAACGCGGTGCTTTTCGCCGTCTGCCGCCACAGGACGAACTGGGCGTGTGGGTCGTAACCGTCCTGAGGAAGCGAGGATGAACGCCATGGACCAAGGAAAGATTCGCTGTTACAAATGTCACGTGCCCATGGACGTTGTCCGTATGGACTACGAGGCCCGGGGTGTCATCGTCAAGGATGCAGAAGGCCTCCGGTGCCCGCAATGCGGTTTGGAAGCGTTCACCTCCCCGCAGGCTAGGGCCCTTGAGAAGATCATCTATTCCTTGGCTCCGCCCATTCGTTTGACCCGCAAAATTAGTTCGGCTGCAGGAAAGAAACCCGTCGTTTACTTGCCCGCCGAACTTCTTGAGGCGGTCGGAGCCCGCATCGGGGACAAGATGGAACTATGCGTGGCCGGGCCCGGTCGTATCCTAATGGAGTTGGCGAGCGCAGAAGACGTCGTGGTCAACGCTTCTGACTTTCCTTCCAAGAAGCCCGCACTGCGGACCATTGCGCCGGCTTAGTGGAAGTGCCGGTCTTTATCTTTTTGATTTCTTTTTTCTTTCCCTTGGAGCTGTACTGACTCGTGACGAATTCCCGCAAAGCCAAAGGCACCCTGTACGAACGCCAGCTCAAAAAAATGCTGGAAGAGAAGGGTTTTTTCGTCACGCGGGCGTCGGGGTCGGGCTCGGATGGCGTGTCACCGGATTTGATTGTCTTGAAGACGACGAAGAAGTTCGCGTTGGAGTGCAAGGCGTGGAAAAATTCGCTTCATTTTGAAAAACCCAAAATCGTTTTGTACCGGGAGTGGGAACAGCGCACGGGCCTTCCCATATACGTGGCTTGGAAATTTCCCCACACGGACTGGCGGTTTTTCCCGTTGGCGTTGTTGAAGGAAACGGGTTCAGGGTACAGCTTGTCGGAAAAGGAGTTGCCCATCGGCTTGACGTTTGAGAACATCGTCGGCTAAAGCAGTTTCAAGTCGCCCGTCAAGGCGTCCAACTCGTCTTCTTCCGCCGGCCCAATGCCTACCACGGTTTTCGTTCCAGGAGCGATTTGGGTGTGGCCCGCGTCCGTGATGATCGCCGCCGGGAGCCCCGCTTTTTTTGCTTTTTGGAAGAGGGTGGCTAGTTCTTTCTCGGATTGGACTTTCAGGACGACTTTTTCCATGCCGGAATTTACCCACGCGGCCCGGCTTTCCGAATCGGCCTTGAGGTACGCGGAAATGGAGCCGTGCGCGCATTGCGCCGCGATTTTGCCTTTGCCCATGCCCAAATCGGTTCGGACGATCAGCGCTTGTTTGTAGGCCATGACGTTTTTTTCTTCCGCCGAGGTTAATAATTCCCCCGATTGCGCAAGCCGTTCAGAGTGGTTCATAGCGGGGGGCGAGGCGAACGAAGAGGCCAGGTGGTTCGTGTGTGCGTCGAATGTCGAGGTTTGCGTTTTCAAATCCCACGGAGAGCGCTTGAGCCAAGTGCGCTTTTAGCGCAATCAACTCCCTTTGCTTTTCTTCCGGCGTAAGGCGCCGCGGCGCTTTGGGGAAGTGAATCGTCCACGCTTTCCTTCCGTCGGTTTGCGCTTCTGGCCTGACTTCCGCCTGACCCAGGGCGTGCTGTTTGCGGGCGAGGGCCTCCTGGATGGCTTCCGGGTTGACTTCCATGCTGGGTTTTTTCCTCGAATGCATTCTTACGCTTCTTGGTTTTAAAGAAGTGCCGGAGGTGACTGCTTCCTCGTTGTTTTTATTCTGGGCCGCCTTCGTGGTTAGCAGGTGGTTTATCTCATGAATCTTCGGTTTTGGAAAGGCGTTTTGGGCGCGTGGATTGCAGCGGTTGTGATTTTGAACATTGGAAACAGCGTGATTTTGATGCCAACGTGGCTCCAGCTTCAGGCCCAAGGCGTTGTTCGCGCCGGTGATCCGTTGGTTCCCATGGCCGGGTTCTTGGTGTTGCTTTTGGCTGGCATCTACATCATGTGCGAGTTTTTGGAGAAGCTGGGCCGCGGCCAGAACGTGCAACCCCTCAAGCACGGCATTCAGTTCGGCATTTTGTTAGCCATTCCCGACGTGATTGCGTGGCTTTTCTACAACCTGCCGGACGTGGTGCCCTTGGTTCAAGTGCCTTTCAGCATCGTCGGCACCGCCGCGGCGGCCTGGGTGTACTATAAACTGGATCCAGCTCCCATTGCCCGCGGCCAGGAAAACAAGCAGTACCTTCGCGCCCGCAAGAAGCGGTGACCTCCAGAAGCCTTTTCTTCTTTTTTCTCCCTCTTTTCTTTCAATGACTCAAGTGACCCCCATTGAACAAGTGCTTGACGGCCACGTCCCCGAAGGCCGCGCCGTGAAGATCCGGGGCTGGATTTACCGCTCGCGCAGTCAAGGCAAACTCAATTTCGTCGTGGTGCGTGACTCCACCGGAATTCTCCAGTGTGCGGTCAAGAAAGGAGTTGTCAAGGACGACCACTTTGAGGATGCGTCCAAAGCATTGCTTGAAAGCGCGGTGATCGTGGAAGGCACCGTCAAGAAAGATTCCCGCGCTCCAGGCGGATTTGAACTTCAGGCGTCCCATTTTCACGTGCTTCACTTTTCCGAGGTCTTCCCCATTTCCAAGGACCAGTCCACCGAGTTTTTACTGGATGTAAGGCATTTGTGGTTGCGTTCGCGCGAATTGACGGCGGCCATGAAAGTCAAAGCCGTTGTGCTTGAAGCCATTCGAGAGTACTGCAAGAAAGAAGGCTACATTGAAACCACGCCCCCCATCTTGTCGTCGTCCGCGGCGGAAGGCGGGTCCACTTTGTTCGAAGTCCCGTATTTTGGGAAAAAAGCGTTTCTATCCCAAAGCGCGCAACTGCACTTGGAAGCGTTGATTTTTTCGTTGGAGAAAGTCTACGCCATCACGCCTTCTTTTCGCGCCGAGAAAAGCCGGACCCCAAAACACCTCGCCGAATACTGGCACTTTGAGGGCGAGGCCGCGCATTGTTCCCACGAGGAAATCATGGCTTTTGAAGAGAAACTGGTGGCGTTTGTGTGTCATGAAGTGGCGCGGCAATGCCAGAAAGAGTTGGCCGTTTTGGGAAGAAACCCGCAAGACTTGGAAAAAATCAGCGCGCCGTTTGAAAAACTTGCGTACCAGGACGCTGTCAAACGCCTCCAAAAAAAGGGCTTCAAATTCAAGGAGGGCGACGACTTTGGCGCGGACGAGGAAGCGGCTTTGACGGAGGGCTTGGACCAGCCGGTATTCGTCACGCACTTTCCCTCGTCCATGAAGCCGTTTTACATGTTGGAGAACCCGGACGGCACTGTCAACAACCACGACCTCATCGCTCCGGGCGGCGGCGAAATCATCGGCGGGTCGGAACGCGAGGTTGACCTCCAGCGCATTGAAAAGAAGCTCAAGAAAGCCGGCGAGAAACTGGAGAACTACGCGTGGTACTTGGATTTGCGGCGGTTTGGTTCCGTCCAGCATAGCGGCTTTGGCTTGGGCGTCGAGCGCTTGGTCAAGTGGGTGGCCGGCTTGGAGCACATCCGCGATGCCACGGCGTTTCCGCGGGTCATGAACCGGGCGTATCCCTGACGCATTTCCAGCAAAGGTTCGTCATTCGCCGAATTGGTTAACGCCGGCAAGCGATGCGTATTTAAGTAAATCCAAGTACTAGATGCGTTGAATGGATACAGGCATTAAAGTGGGAGACTGCATGAAGACCGAATTGGTCACCATTGCGGATGACGCTTCGATCTTCGAGGCCGCCGAGCGCATGACGAAAAACGACGTCGGGTGCTTGGTGGTCACCAATTCCCGCGGAAAAATCTACGCCCTTCTCACCGACGAGGACCTGGTTCGAAAAGTCCTCTCCAAGAAGAAACTGGACGCCGCCGTAAAAGATGTGGCGTCCAAGCCGTTGATTGGCCTTGGGCCGGAATCCGATTTGACGGATGCCGCCCGGTTGATGGGGCAAAAACGCGTGAAAAGACTCGTGGTGTTCGGCGGAAGGGACGGCAACGAAGTGGCCGGCATCATTTCCGCACGCGACATCGTGGATTTGTCTCCCTCCTTGTATGACCTGATTGCCGAACGCGAACGCATTCGCGCATAGGCTGAACTCGAGGTTGAAAAATCAGGCTTTGAAGGCCCAAACCGTGCAATCGGTCCTGGACAAGACCCTCCAGTTGTTGGAAGGCCGCGTGGTCCTCGTGGAAGGAAAACGCGACAAAAAGGCGTTGGAGGCCTTGGGCGTGGATGCGTTGGTGTTCACTCCCCACGGGCCGCCGTTGCGCTTCGTCGAAAAAAACGCGACGCTGTGCGGTCAGCATGGCGTGGTGTTGTTGTTCGACTTTGACGCGGACGGACGGCGCTTGACGGACCGTTTCACGGAATTTTTGTTGGCTTACGGCGTCGTCCCCCAGGCCCTCGTCCGAAACCGCTTTGAACGCGTGTTCGGCGTGCGGACCGTGGAGGACTTGCCAGCCCGATACGTCGAGTTGTCGTCCAAAAACGTAAGGTGAACTCAATGGGAAAAACATACGTGGATACCGTCAAGTACTTGATCAAGGCGAGTTTTGAGATTTCCGGAATCGTCGAAAAACCGGACATCGTCGGCGCCGTCTTCGGCCAGACCGAGGGGTTGCTGGGCGACGAACTGGACTTGCGTGAATTGCAGAAAAACGGCCGAATCGGTAGAATTGAAGTCGACTTGCAGTTGCGGGGCGGCAAGAGCTTCGGCACCATCGTGGTTCCTTCCAGCCTAGACATGGTGGACACCAGCATTTTGGCGGGTGCGTTGGAAGTCGTGGACCGCGTGGGGCCCTGCGAGGCGCGCATCAAGGTGCACCGCATCGAGGACTCACGAAATTTGAAGCGCAAGATGGTCTTGGACCGGGCGAAAGCGTTGCTTCAGAGCCTGGTAACGGAAGAATTGCCGGAATCCAAGCAGCTCGCGGAACTGGTGCGGGACCACGTCAAAGTCTCGGAAGTCGTCGCGTTGGGCGCCGACAAGCTGGCCGCCGGACCGGATGCGGCCTCCTCCGAGGAAATCATTGTCGTGGAGGGCCGCGCCGACGTGGTCAACATGTTGAAGAACAACTTCAAGAATGTTGTAGCCGTAGGCGGCGCGAAAGTCAACCCCACCATCATCGAGCTCTGCAAGCAAAAGGAAGTCACCGCGTTTCTGGACGGCGACCGCGGGGGAGACATCATTTTGCGGGAGCTTTTGGCGGCCACGGAAATTGATTTCGTGGCCCGCGCTCCGCCGGGCAAAGAAGTCGAAGAGCTTTCGCGCAAGGAGCTTATCAAGTCCCTGCGCCGCAAAGTGCCGGTGGAACAAGTCAAGGGCTATGACTCCATGATGGAGTCGCGCCGCGAGTCCCGCCGCAACGAGAAGAAAGAGTTCGCCGAACCGTTCTCGGACGAGCCGGTTCCCATGAATGAGCCGGAAGGCGAGTCGGAACCAAAGCCGCTGCCAAGGCCCGTGCCTGCCGCTGTTGCCGAACCCCAGGCCGCCGGAGACCCGTCGCTTAAAGGGCTGTTGAAGGACTTGGAGGGCTCGCTCAAGGCGCGCTTTTTGGATTCAGGCTTCAAGCCGATGCGTGAAGTGCCCATCCGCGAGATCATGAAGAGTTTGAGCGACGCCAAGAACGTGCATGCGGTGGTGTTGGACGGCATCGTCACCCAGCGGTTGCTGGATTTGGCGGAGCAAAAAGGCGTGCACACGCTGGTCGGCATTCGCGCCGGCAATTTGACGCGGCCGTCGGACAAAGTCCAACTCGTACTTTCGGAAGCGTAACGCGGTTACGCCTTTTTTTTCTTTTTCAGGAAATCCGAGAGCGTCAGCCAGTTGGACAGCGTGAGGCGGCGCACGCGCTCCTGCGAGAAGGGCATTTCCCTGGAAATGGTTTTGGCTTCGTCTTTTTTCAGGCCGAGTTTTCGCGCGGAGTGCTCAAACGCGTTCTGGATTTTCTGGTTCTTGTGCGAGAACAACGCCTCGACGAGTTTTTCGTCGATGGCCTCCGGGGCTTTGCGTTTCAATACCACGACGCAAGCGTCTACGGCGGGAGGCGGGCTGAAGGCAAACCGCGGCACGTCCAAGGCGATGCGCACGTCGGCGTGGTTCTGCGCGTTGACGCTCAACCGGCCCCACGACGATGAACCGGGTTGGGCCACCAAACGGTCTGCAAACTCTTTTTGAAGGAAAAAAAGGGCGTCGGCCCCGCTTTCCAACGTCTTGAAAATGAGTTCCGATGACAGGTAGAAGGGGATGTTGCCGGCAACCAGGTCAAAACCCGAGAAATCCATTTGGCGTACGTCGTGGTGTACGACGCTGACGTTGGGCCAGTCCCGCACGCGCGCATTGAGTTTCACAATGAGTTCGGCGTCCGTTTCCACGGCGACGAGTTTCTCGGGTTTCTGGCGGGCCAGTTCAACGGTCAGCGCGCCGGTGCCGGCGCCGACTTCCAGCACGCGGAGGCCTTTCAGGGAAACGACGTTGGCCGCCCGGCGGGTGACTTGGGAATCCCACAAAAAGTGTTGGGCAAGCGGAGGGCGTCTCATGGCTTTAGAAGCGCCGTCTTCGGGGTTCGTCGTCGCGGCTGGGCATCTTGACGAATAAGTAGTACTTTTCGTCGCCCCGCAGTTCGCTTAAAATGCGTTGCGTGAAGATTTCGTCGACCCGGCCCAGGTTGTGCACGCGTGCGTTGACGTCGGCGAAGTTTTCAAACGGTTTTTTCTCGCGTTCCGAGAGCAGGGCTTGCAAGTGTTTTTTGCCGATGGAAGGCAGAAGCTCCAACGCGTGCACGCGGATGGAAATCGAGCCCGCGCGGTTGAGAAAATGCACGAATTCGGCTTCGCGGCGCAAAACGATTTGCCCCACTTGAACTTCCAGTTCCCGTTGTGCCGCGTTGGTCAACTGATTGTACTGGATGCGGCCGCGGATGTGCGTGACTTTGTTGCGGTCGCCGCGCCCGATGTAGACTTCTTCGCCCAACGCCAAGGCTTCGCCGGGTTTGGGCGTGGCTTCAAGCAACGTGAACTGTGCGTCGCCCAAAAGCTGGACCACGGGCTCGCGCTTGGCTTCCCCGGACTTTCCCTGGGGCAAGAAATCCAGGACGAACGCGTTCTCCTCCCTTTTGAACATGGCAATCCATACGCCTCGCAAAATCAGTTTAGGCGAAAGGGCAATTTAAAGCCCCCCCTCATTTTTTGGCTTTCAGGATAGCCAGGATGTTCTTGACGTCGTCTTCGGTGGCCTCGCTTTTCTCTTGGGCCAGCACCTGGCGCACGTCATCGGCGTTCTTGGGCACAATCGAGACGAGCGCGGCCAGCTGAGCGTCTGAAATCGACGCCACGGCGGCCTTGAGCTCTTTTTCCATGGCCTTAGCGTCTTTTCCGTCCATCTTGGCCACGGCTTCCAGATGCGTCAACGTGTTTTGCTGTTCGTACCCCAGTTCTCCGTCTTTCTGGCGCTTCAAAAGCAAGTCAAGCGACTCGGGAATGGATACGGGCTTGGTTTGAATCAATTCCATTTTTACACCTTGACGAGGTGGGCGTTCAGGATGAACATCTCTTTGGGTTTGCCGCCATCTTGAATGCGCACGCAGTAGGCTTTGCCTTGCTTTCCGAGCACCAGACCCGTTTTGCGGTTAAACCGCAGGGTCGTGGGCCGTCCGCGAAGCACGTTGGTGTTCACGTCGATGCGCACGCGGTCGCCGGCCTTGAATTCCTGCAAAAACTGCGTGATGGCCACGCGGCCCTTGGCGCGGAGGTTTCGGGAGCGCTTGGAATGCGCCCCTTTGGATCGCTTCATGGTTACACCTGGAAATTTAGAATATCCTATGTGTTCCGTTCCCCTTTTATAAACCTCCCTTTCCAACCCCAAACCGAGGCTTTATAAGGCGGGACCCCAAGTTTTTTAAAGCATATTTAAAACGGTGATGGCTCTATGGTGAAGAAAGCAAAGAAGCGCTTGCCTAGGAATGTCGACATGTCGTTCAAGGTGGAAAACATCGTCGCCTCCGCCAATTTGAAGGTGGAACTGGATTTGTTCAACATCGCCATGGAAGTCGACAACGTCGAATACGAGCCGGAGCAGTTCCCCGGCGCCATCATGCGCCTGAAAGACATCGGAACCACGCTGTTGTTGTTCAAGAACGGCAAAGTCATTTGTTCCGGCGCCAAGAGCGAAAAACAGATCGGCCAATCCATCCGAAAGGCCGTGGACTTGCTGCGGGACTTCATCCACTAGGAAGTCTACGACGGCTTTCGCCGCGCCCACCACTTGGACCACACGCAGGAAACAATGGTCGCGGTTTACAACGCGAGCCAGGCTCCAACCTCCGCGTTGGCGTGGCCGCGCCCGGATTTGGAGAAAAAACACCGGGAGCCGGAACACTAGTCCTTGAGCTTGGCGTCGTGTTTTCCGGCGGAGACGTCGGCAATGAATTCTTTGGGGTTTTTGCCTTCCACGGTAATGCCCAACGACAGGCACGTTCCGGCGGCTTCCTTGACCCGGCTTTTCAGGGTCTTGGCCAGGGACTGGTCTTTCTTGGATTGAGCGACTTTGATGACTTGGTCCAAGGACAAGTTGCCGATGGTTTTCTTGCCTTTCTCGCCTTCCGTCTCCTTGACGGGCTCCTTGATGCCGGCTTCTTTTTTGAGCAACGCGGACGTGGGTGGCGTGCCGACTTCGATTTCAAACGTCTTGGTCTTGGGGTCGGCGACGACTTTCACGGGCACGTGCATGCCGGCGAAGGCCTTCGTTTTCTCGTTGATTTGCGCGATGATCTGCCCGATGTTCAGTCCGGTGGGGCCCAGTGCGGGACCCAGGGGCGGGCCGGCGGAGGCTTTGCCGCCTTCCACCATGGCGGGAATCGTCAGTTTGGACATGTTGTACAATCACCTTTCAGTTTGAAAGGAACAGAAGCCTACAACGCATGAAAACACCGCTTAAAAAGCGTTTACTTCGAATGGGTTTCGGCGTCTTGAAGCAACGCGTTCAAATCCAGTGGATTCGTGGCCATGTTGAGGTTTCCTTGCGCGTCGCGGGGCCAATCGGATTCTTTTCGGTCGGCGTACAACTCCAATCCGTTGCCGTCGGGGTCCTTCACGTACACGGATTCCGACACGCCGTGGTCCGCCGTCCCATCCAATTCGTGTCCGGCGGCAAGCAACCGCTTGACGGCCTTGGCCAATTCAATTCGGTTCGGGTAGAGGATGGCGACGTGGTACAAACCGATTTGGCCGCTTTGTGGTTTTTGGGCTCCGGGTTTGCTCCACGTGTTCAATCCGATGGTGTGATGATATCCGCCAGAGGACAAGAACGCGGCTTGGTCACCCATTCTTTGCGTGATTTCAAATCCCAGCAACCGGTAAAACGCGATGGATAGGGAGAGATTTGAAACGGTTAAGTGCACGTGACCAATGCGGATCTGTCTTTCACGATTCTTCACACGGGTGTCCCCAATTCCTTGCGTTTTCGTCCAAGGTCGCGCCACGCCCGGCGCTCCGCCCGCTTGAGTCCTGCTTCCCATCGGCGCCAATGCACATCTTGGTCTTTCGGGAGGCCGCCGCGGGCGACGATTTGCTTGGTACGGGGCTCGGATGGATTTTTAGTGGTTCTAAAATACTGCACGGCCCACCGAGACCTTCTTAGGTACCGTGTCACGTATCGTTCCAACCGGGTTCCCAGTCCTGGAATGCGCTTTCCAATGCTTTTTTTGGGGTACACGTTGCTGCTGATGGCTTTCCGCTTCCGGTCGGCTCTCTGAACGATTCGGTAGCGCATGTACCCAATGGCTCTCATGGTTTGAAGGGTTCTTGCCAAGACGCCGCGGTATCTGGACGGTATGCGTCGGACCGCGACGCGGGTCAATAGTTTTCCCGGATTGAATTCAGAAATGGCCGTGGTTCCCAGTTCTTCCGGCGTGCCGACGTGGAATTCAAAGTACGTGATTGCGGTTCCTGGCTTTTGCATGCGTCCGGCTGGTTCCACTTGGTGGTACACGGCGACATGAGTGACCATTGGGTTTATACCACGTCGATGACGATTTTCTCGATGTCCACTGGATTGAAGTGCTTGATTTGCTCGAGGCCGTAGTCCAGCTTGTCTTGGCTTGAGGCGTACAGTTCGCAGATGGGTTGGCCTTTCTCGACGCGGTCGCCTTTCATGGCTAACACGTGGAGGCCCCCCAGTTTGTCGTCCGGAGCGCCCAATGCGCGGGCCACGCGGGAAAGCCGGCGGTTGTCCACGTGCTCGACGGTGCCTTCCTCTGGAGCGAACACGGTGGCTCGGAATTTTCCGACTTGAACGTCCGCGCTTTGCGGCTCTTTTTTGCCGCCTTGCGCGGCCACGATTTCCAAGAATTTCTGCAGGGCGTGGCCGTCTTTGAGGCGGTGGCGCGCCAAGCGGTAGCCTTCTTCGCGTGAGACGCCTCGAAGAAGCGCGATGGCCACGCCGGAGAGCTGGCATGACTTTTCCGCCAACCCGTTCCAACCGGATCCTTCCATGGTCCTAAGCGCCTCTTTGGCTTCCAGCGCCGGGCCGGCAAACGGCATCAAAGGCTCGGAACCGTCGGTGATGGTTACTTCGACGTTGATTTCCAGGTGTTCGCCGAGAGTCCGGAACTTTTTAGCCAAGGCGCGGGCTTCCTCGACTTCCCGGACTTTGGCGCCGATGCCGGTGGGGATATCCAGGATGACGTATTTTGCGCCTTCCGCTTTTTTTTTCGCCAGGATGCTGGACAACAAAAGCGGGTGGGGGTCCAAGTGGAGGGGGTGGCGGATTTGGATGAGCTTGTCGTCGGCGGCCGCCATGTTCACGGCCCCGCCCCACACCAGGCACCCGTTGGTTTTTTCGACGACGGCCTTCATTTTTTGGGCGGTCAAGTCCACGGGGCAAAACAATTCCATGACGTCGGCGGTGCCGGCGGCCGAGGAAATCGCGCGGCTGCAGGTTTTGGGTACCAACACGTCCAAAGACGCCATGATGGGTACGAACAGCATGCTGGTTCGGTCTCCGGCCACGCCGCCGATGCTGTGCTCGCTGAGCACGGGTTTTGTTTTTTTGAACGTCAATCGTTCGCCGCTCTGGTAGATGGCTTCCGTGAGCGCGGTGGTTTCCTCGATGGTCATGTCGCGCGTGTGGACCGCCGCGATGAACGCGGCCAGTTCGGGGGTCGCCAAGTGGCCGTTCATCAAGTCGGTGATGATGCTACGCACTTCGACGGGTTCCAACGTCTTGCCGTCCAGTTTTCTCCGGATGGCGTCCAGGGACGCGGGCGGCCGTAGCGGGGACACGGATATTTTTTGCCCGTTTTTGAGTTTGAGTTCCTGCACGGCTTCCCAGAACACGCCGATTTCGTGGTTTGAAACGGTCCGGTGCGCCAGGTTCACGATGGCCGTGGTTTTCTTTTTTCCGACGGATAGTTCGACGCGGCCGGAAACGTCGACGCCCATGCGGCGGGCCTGCTTGGCGCTCAAAACGACTTCGTTTCGGCCTTGTTCGATGTCGTAGACTTTGACGTTGAAGGCTTCCTTCATTTTGAACAACTACCGAGGCCAAGATTAAATAGTTGCCGAAAGCCTAAAGCTGGTGGCCATGCTCTCCAAGAAAACGCTCGTGGACACGTTCCGGGAGGATTATTCCAAGTACTACCAGGTGCCCTTGTTTGACGAGCAGGGCTTTTCCCGGTACGCGTGCAAAATCTGCGGCAAGGGTTTTTGGTCCGTTTCGGCCCGCGACACGTGCGGCGACTCTTCGCATGAACAATACGCGTTTTTCCGTGAACAGCCTCGGGCCGAGACGTACGCGAGTTTCTGGAAGAAGTTCGCGGGTTTCTGGAAGAAAAACGGCCACGCCGTGATTCCCCGGTATCCCGTGGTGTCCCGGTGGCGCGACGATTTACCCTTTACCATTGCCTCCATCGTGGATTTTCAGCGGTTGGAGCAAGGCAAAGTCGTCTTTGAGTATCCCGCCAACCCGTTGATGGTGCCGCAGATGTGCCTGCGTTTTCCGGACATCGCCAACATCGGTATTACGGGAAGGCATTTCTCGTGTTTCATGATGGCGGGCCAGCACGCGTTTAACGCCCCCCAAGACGGCTACTGGAAGGAAGAGTGCCTGCAGTACAACTTCGATTTTCTCACTGGCGTGTTGGGCGTTTCCAAGGAGGACCTCATCTACGGCGAGGACGTCTGGAACATGCCGGATTTTTCCGCGTTCGGCCCCTCCATGGAGTCCTTTGCGCACGGATCGGAGCTGGTCAACTCCGTGTTCATGCAGTTCCGCGCGTCCAAGGCCGGGTTTGAGGAGTTGGACACCAAAGTCATCGACGTGGGGTGGGGCTTTGAGCGGCTGCTGTGGTACTACAACGGCACGCCCACCGCATACGATGCGGTGTTTGCCAAGCCGTTGTCCTTCATGCGGCGCCAGGCCGGGCTGTCGCTTGACCAGGAACTCTTGGACCGCTACGCCAAGCTCTCGGCGAGTTTGGACGTGGAAAGCACGGTGGACCTCAAGCAAGAGAAGCAAAAGATTGCCTCCGCGCTATCCATTTCACTGAATGAATTGGAGCACTCCATCGCGCCGCAACAAGCCTTGTACGCCGTGGCGGACCACTCGCGGGCCTTGTTGTTCGCGTTGACGGACGGCGCGTTGCCTTCCAACTCGGCGGGCGGCTACAACTTGCGCGTGCTTTTGCGCAGGGCGTTGGCGTTCATCCACCAATACCATTTGAACGTGGATTTGGAACAAGTCATGCAACTGCACGCCGACGACTTGCACCCCGTGTTCCCGGAACTCCGCGAGAACCTGGATGACGTGTTTGCGGTCTTGGGCGTGGAAAAACGCAAGTACGAGGCGTCGTTTCAGAAAGCCTCCGGCATGGCCCGACAGGTCGTCGCCTCCGGAAAACCCTTGTCCACAAAGGAAATGGTGACGCTGTACGAAAGCCACGGCATCACCCCGGAACTCTTGGAGAAAGCCGCCGGCAAATCCATCCAAATCCCTTCCGAATTCTACAAGCAGCTCACCGAAAAACACGTCATGGGGAAAGACCACTCCGACGAGGATTCGGAAAAAGATCCCAAAACCAAAATCGTTTTGCCCCCGCTTCCCCCCACCCAGTTACTGTATTACTTGGACGCCACGCTGAAACAGACGCACGCCAAAGTCCTGCACGTGGACTTTCTTTTCAACGCCGTGGTGCTGGACCGCACGCTGTTTTATCCGGAAGGCGGAGGCCAAGCCGCTGACCACGGGTTCATGGAGGGCGTGGACGTGGTGGACGTCCAAAAACAGGGTTCCGTCGTCATCCACTACGTTTCCAACGCGTCGGATTTCACGCTCAACCAGGATGTGTTGCTGCAATTGGACGTGCCGCGCCGGGAAAGCATTTCCAGGCATCACACCGCCACCCACATCATGATTGCCACCGCTCGGAAAGTGCTGGGCGGCCACGTGTGGCAACACGGCTCCAAAAAGGAGGAAGCCGAGGCGCACGTGGACGTGACGCACTTTGAACGCCCGTCCCTGGAGAAAGTCCAGGAAATGGAGCGGGTGGCCAACGAAGTCATCATGCAGGCGCGGGCCGTGACGGTCCAGGAAATGGACCGGGGGCGCGCCGAACAAGAACACGGTTTCCGGTTGTACCAGGGCGGCGGCGCCATTGGCAAGACCATTCGCGTGGTGACCATCCAAGATTGGGATGCGGAGGCGTGCGGCGGAATCCACCGGACCGCGACGAACCAAGTTGGTTTTCTGAAGATTACCGGCGTGGACCAAGTCCAGGACGGCGTCATTCGCCTCCGCTACCGTGCGGGGCCGAAAGCCTTGGAGTTCGTGCAGCACCAGGAAAAAGTGTTGGACGAGGCCGCCTCGGTTTTAAGCGTGTCGGCGGACCAATTGCCTTCCGGCGTGAACCGGCTTTTTGAAGAATGGAAGGAAGCGCAAAAGAAAGTGGAGAAGAGCCAGGACCTCTTGGCGGCGTCGTTTGCCAGGAAAGTGTTGGACGAGGCGTTGGCCAAGAAACAGGTTCAAGTCAACAAGGAAGTGCCGTTTGACGACATGAAGACGCTAGAGCTTTTGGCCACGGAGCTGGCGAAGAAAATCGATTGCGTGCTTTGGACCAAGACGGGCTTGGTCGTGGCTGCCACGCATGACTCGTCCAAACAGGATGCCACTGCTCTTTTGAACGCCGCGGGGGCCAAAGGCGGCGGGTCCACGCGTTTTGCCCGCGGCAAGAAGGCGTGAAACAGCATGCGCTTTTCCTTGGATCGCCTCGGCGTTTTCGCCGTTCACTTGCTTCTTTTGTTGTACCTTTTTGATGCGTTGGTCAAATCCGTTTCCGGAGTTTTCTTTGACGCGTTTTCCCTCAAGGTGTTGGGCGCCGCGTACGGCTTGGAATTTTTGCTGTTGTTTGGGTCCTTGGCCGTTCGTTTCCTTGATTTTCCCAAGGAGTGGCGCGGCAACCGCTTCCAGATGTTTTTTGGTTTGCTGTCGGACCTTGAACAAGTCAAAGTCAATTTGTCCAAGCAAAAAGGCGTGACGGTCTGGCTTTCCGTGTTCACGGGCTTGGGCGTCTTTTTGGCGGTTTTGTATGCGTTTCGCGACCGCGTGGACCCGTTTTTTGTGGCGCCGCTGTTTGGTTTGGTGTTCCTGTCGTTTGCGTTGACGATGGTATTCATTGACCGTCTGGTCCAGGAAGGAAAAACCCAGGACGCGTCCAATGCCGTGGAACGCCAGAAGTACTTGCTGCGGGATGCCCTGCTTTTCGGCGGATTGTTTTTCACGTTGTGGGTCGGCCGTCTCGACGCGGTTTTTCCGCCCCTGCTTCCCGCATTCTTGTTTTTGGTGGAAGGCTACAAAACGTTTCAGGACCTTCGTGGTTAGGTTTTTTTCAGCCGGGGCCCAGTGGCCTCGTCCACGACCTCGAAGCCCTTTTCCTTGATTTGGTTTCGAAGCGCGTCCGCGGCCTTGAAGTCCTTCTTTTTTCGGGCGGCTTCCCGTTTCTCCACGAGGTCCAAAACGGTTTTCGGCACGGTGGCGGACTTTTTTTCCAGGACGCCGAAGACCGCGTTAAAATCGTTCCAAAAGAAGTCTGCGATTCGTTCGGCTTGTTTTTTGGAGACGTGGCCCAGCGCCATGGCCTTGTTGGCTTGGTGCTCCAGTTCAAAGACCGCCGAGAGGGCCTGCGCGACGTCCAAGTCGTCGTCCAACGCGTCTTCAAATCGTTTTTTCGTGTTTTTGATCGCGTTTTCCAAGCCGGGATTGTTTTTTCCATCCGCTTCTTTCGCTCGAGCCAAAAAGTCTTGGAGGCGGTCCAGCGTTTTTTCTGCGGCGTGCACCACGTCAAACGTGAAGTTCAGTTGGCTTCGGTAGTGCGTGGCAATGAGCGCGTAGCGGATGGCCGCGGGTTTGAGGTTTTTGTCCAACAAGTCGCGCAGCGTGTAGAAGTTGCCCAGGGATTTTGACATTTTCTTGCCTTCAACCAGGAGGTGCTCGTTGTGCAGCCAGTACTTGACAAACGGTTTTTTGGACGCGCCTTCCGACTGGGCAATCTCGTTTTCGTGGTGGGGGAATTTTAAGTCCACGCCGCCGGTGTGGATGTCAAAGCTAAACCCCAGGTACTTGGTGCTCATGGCGGAGCATTCAATGTGCCAGCCGGGCCTTCCTTTTCCAAGACGGGTTTCCCAGTACACGTCGCCGTCGTCTGGCTGCCAGGCTTTCCACAATACGAAGTCGGAGACGTTGTCCTTGGTGTATTCATCCGCCGCCACGCGGCCGGAGGCTCCGGCTTTCAAGTCCTTTTGTTGGAGGCCCGAGAGCTTGCCGTAGTCCAAGAACTCGGAAATCTTGTAGTACCATGACCCGTCTGAGCCTTGGTACGCCTTGTGGGCCAGCGTCAATTCGCCAATGAGGCTGACCATGTCGTTGATGTGGTCCGTGGCTCTGGGATAGTAGTTAGCGGGCTTAATGTTCAGTGTTTGCAGGTCCTCGAAAAAGCCTTTCTCGTAGAACCGCGTGAATTCTTCCAATGTTTTGCCTTGTTTTTGGGAGTCGCGGATGGTTTTGTCGTCCACATCCGTGATGTTCATGACCAGCATGACTTTGTAGTTCTTCCATTCCAGAAAGCGGCGGAGCAAGTCAACAAACGCGTACGCGCGGTAGTTGCCGATGTGGGGATAATTGTACACCGTGGGGCCGCATGCGTACCAGCGCACTAAGTTGTTCTGGAGGGGCTTGAACGCTTCCTTCTTGCGGGTCAATGTGTTGAAGAATTTCGGCATATTCATCTACAATGGGTCCAGCGCTTTTTCAAGGTCTTCGATGAGGTCGTCGGCGTCCTCGATGCCGATGCTCAGGCGGATGAGTTCGTCGGTGAATCCCGTTTTGAGGCGTTCTTGTTTTGGGACGGCGGCGTGCGTCATGGACGCCGGGTGGCACGTCAGGCTCTTGACTCCCCCCAAGTCCTCGGCCAAGGTGAACAGTTCCAAGTTGGAGGCAAACGCCATGGCTTTTTCAAAGGAGGCGTCCAATTCCACGGCAATCATTCCTGAAAACGCGGTCATCTGTTTTTTCGCCAATTCGTGTTGGGGGTGGCTTTGAAGTCCGGGGTAAATGACGCGCTTGACTTTGGGATGGCTTTGCAGGAATTGGGCGACGGTCATGGCGTTCTTGGAGTGCTGGTCCATGCGAAGCGGCAGGGTCTTGATTCCGCGCAACACCAAATAGCAATCCAGGGGGCCCGGAACCGATCCCACGGACTTCTGCCAGAAGCGCAACTGTTCGTAGAGGGTTTTGTCTTTGACGCATACCGCGCCGCCGATGACGTCGGCGTGTCCGTTGAGGTACTTCGTGGTGGAATGCACGACCAAGTCGGCCCCCAAGGAAAAGGGTTGTTGTAGGTGGGGCGTGGCCAAGGTGCTGTCCACGGCCAACCGCGCGTTGGCGTCGTGGGCGATGGCGGCGGCGGCTTTGATGTCCGTAATTTTGAGAAGCGGGTTGGAGGGGGTTTCAATCCATACGAGTTTGGTGTTGGGTTTGATGGCGGATTGCAGGGCGTCCGAGTTCGTCGCGTCAACGAAATCAAAGGTGACTCCGTATTTTTCGTAGAGTTGCTTGAACAACCGGTACGTGCCGCCGTACATGTCTTGTGACGCGACCACATGGTCGCCTTGCTTGAACAAGTTCAACACCGAGCTTGTGGCCGCCAAGCCCGAAGAGAATGCCACGGCGTAATCCACGTTTTCCAGGGCCGCCAAATTGTTTTCCAGGATTTGCCGGGTGGGGTTGGCCGCCCGGCTGTAATCGAAGCCCTTGTGTTGGTTGGGCGCGTCCTGGGCGTACGTGCTCGTCTGATAAATGGGCGTTGCCAGGGCCCCGGTGGCGGAATCCGGTTTTTCTCCGGCGTGAACCGCTTTCGTGTTGAACTTCACTGCGCCAGACCCCTTTTTCGTGAATCGTTTTGTTTCAGCAAAACGTTCGTGTTCAACCGCATGGTCACACTTCAAAACCGTTTTTTTCCATCCACGCGTCGGAGAAGACTTTGCTGAGGTAACCTCGTCCGCCATCGGGCAAGAGCACGACGACCAGCGCGTCTTTTTCCAGTTCTTCGGCGAGTTTCACGGCCGCCACGGTGGCCGCCCCCGAGGACCCGCCAACCAGGATGCCTTCTTCTCGCGCGAGCCGGCGCGTCATGGACAGGCTTTCCGCGTCGTGCGTCTGAATGATGCGGTCCACCAATTTGAGGTCCATGGTTCCGGGGTAAAAGTCTTCGCCAATGCCTTCGACTTTGTACTGGTGGATGTCTTTGGACGAGTAAATGGAGCCTTCCGGGTCCGCGCCCACCACCTGGATTTTCGGGTTTTGTTCTTTGAGGAATTTCGAGACTCCTGAAATCGTGCCTCCGGTTCCCATGCCGGCCACGAAATGCGTGACGTTGCCTTTGGTTTGTTCCCAGATTTCAGGGCCCGTGGACGCGTAGTGCGCCAAGGGGTTGGAGGGGTTGAAGTACTGGTTGGGCTGGAATGCGTTTCTTTCTTTGGCCAAGCGGTCGGCGACGGAGTAATAGCTTTGGGGGTCCTCGCGTTCCACGTTGGTGGGCGTGACGACGACTTCGGCACCGTAGGCTTTCAGCAAGTCGATTTTTTCGGGGCTGACTTTGTCCGGTACAACGAAAATGCAGTGGTAGCCTTTGACGGCGGCCACCACGGCCAATCCCGCACCGGTGTTGCCGGACGTGGGCTCGACGAGGGTGCCGCCTTTTTTCAGCAACCCTTGTTTTTCGGCGTCGGCCACCATTTGGATGGCCATGCGGTCCTTGACGGATCCGCCGGGGTTGACGTACTCGACTTTCGCGTAGAGTCGGGCGCCGAGGTTTTTGCCGATTTTCTTGAGTTTGACCAGAGGCGTGTTTCCCACGGCGTCCAGGATGGATTCATGCATTCGTCATTTCAACTCCGATAGTGAAACCGGGTGTTTTTCCGTCCACTCGGACACGTGTTTTCCTTGATACGTGTGCCGCGTGCTTTTCGGCGGGTACAACCTTTTTTGTTTGGCGCGCGCAATCACGTGCGCCTTGTCCAAGGGCGTTCCGGTGTCGTAGGCTTTCACTTCGATGGACGCGTCGCCGTAATCCATCCAGTGCACGGGTATTTTTCCAAAACCCAGTTCTTGGACGATTTGCAGGCGGTGGTGGCCGTCCAAAACCACGAAGGTCTCCCGGTCCACCACGATGGGCGTGATGGTCTGGCTTTCCACAATCTGTTTTTTCAAGTGTTCCTTGTGTTCGGGCCTTGTTTCTTCATGCGCCCAAAGCCGGCGCGTTTCCATGATCATGATGTTCTCCCTCATTTTTCGTTGTCCTTCTTCCCAACGCGTTCCGGGGCCAAGCTAACGCTGGGCTTTCAAGGGACAACGACATTGAAAAAGCAACGGGCTGGACGCTAAAACGACGTTTTCAACGGCAAAGTAAATCCCGGGCCATTCCAACCGTTGTTCTTGGTGGCAAGCCGGGTTTAAATGGTTTTTGCGGGGGGTGGCGTCAAGTGCCTTGCTGTTTGAGCCCCTTTAGGAAATCGTCCACCCATTGGCGCACGTCCTGCGTTGACCGAAATTCTTCGAATGCGTTTCGGGCGTTACGGGCTTGTTGAGGCGTGGTTTCGCCGATCTGTTTCTCCACGCGTGCATTGAGTGCCTCGGCCACGTCTTCGGCGTGGAAGCCCCCCAAAAGGGCCACGTCCGTTTCCGCCCATGGCGTCCGACGTATTTTGTGCGCCATGATTTTGGATCGGAATGGCGCGAGCCTTTGGGTCAACGCCCGAAAACCGAATATCATTTGGACCGGTAGCATGTCGGCGGGTTCGCCATTTTTTGCGCGTTGGTCCAGGTACCGCTCCATTTTTTCAAGCAGGGGGTGTACGCCTGCCATGGATCGCGTCGGGTGGTCCAGCCACACGATGGTGTGGCCGCGCTTCGTCGCGTACTTCGCCAGTTCATTGAAAAAACCGGTGGCGCCGTAAATTCCGGATCCAGTCAGACGGGGGTACTTTTTCTGGAAGGCCTCGTGGAGTAAGGGCGGCAAATCCATTTCCAGGCCCACGCGGGAGCTTCCGGGGAGTGCGTCAACGACTTTTTTTGCTTCGTCCAAGTTCCAGGGGTAATGTTCAACGCCAATGATGCGGGGAAGCGGGGGGCTCATGGGTTTCAGGCGGCTTGGAAGGCAATGGCGCACGCCGAGACGACGTCGCCCAATCCCACGGTGGTCTTTAACCCGGTAGCCACTGGCGCCGGAACGATGATGGCGGTATGCGTTTTTTGTTCGTCGAAGATGCCGGAGCTCATGAACTGTTTTCTTAAAAGAGAGGAAATGGGTTTTCGCTTCTTTTTCTGCCACGAGTCCCAGATGGAGGACTCGAATTGCCCGATTTGGTTGTACCCGGTTTCGGAAATTTTGAGGAAGACCTCCTTGGAAAATTCGGCTTGGCCCAATTTACCGGTCGTGGATTTGACGGTGGCGGCCGCGGAGCCAAAAAGCGCGCCGTCGCGCGCCGCGTCGGCGTCCACTTTCTTGGATACGACCAGAACGTTGTAGCCGAGGCTGTGCACGTGGACGCGTTGAAGCCGGAGTTTTTCCAGGACGGCGGCCGCGCCTTCGTAGAGCGTTTCGGCGCACTCGTGTTTTTCGATGTCCTGCGCGTTTTTCTTGAATCCCAACAACTTCAAGACGTTGACGAGCTCCACTTCATTCATGCCCATGCTGTCAATGAGGCCGGAGAGCGCCTTGAGGGCGGCTTTTCCGACGGCGTCATCCTCGTAGGGCACGAATTCGTAGTGGACTTGGATTTTCTTGTTGGCGTTGCGCATCTTTTTGAGTTGGTCCGTTATCGTGGCCAACTCCTTTTTCGCGGTTTTGGCGTCCAGGGCATGGTAGCCGGACACGAGCAGTACGTCGATTTGCTTGGCGAGCTTGGGCAGCGCGGGTTCCATGTCTTTCTTGAAGGCGGCGGTGTAGTTGGAGGGGTAGGCGACGATGAGGCGGTTCTGCCGTGGGCACTCGATGCGTTCGCCAGGCAGTTCCAGGACTTGGCCGTGGGTGAATTCAAAAATCCAACTGGTTTGGGTGGGGTCTTCGGGTCGGGCGGCTTTCAGGGGCTTTGCGAGCTTGAGTTTCTTTTTGTCGGCCACCGGCACGCAGACGTCGTCGGGAATCAGTTTGGCTTGGTCCACGGACAGGTTGGCGGGGTAGATGCAGGCGCGGGCTCCCAATTCCGAGAGTTGGGCGGCCATCAGGGCGGCTTGTCCCCCCAAGCGCTTTTCGTCCGGCGCGCCAAAGGCGTCGTCCAGCCACTTGAGCACTTCCGGGGACGCGACGACTAAACCCGCTTTGCCGATGCGCATGCACCGGAAAAGCTGCGCCAAAAAGTCTCTGGGGTGGGTTAGGTGGTTGGCGTCGGATTGGCTTTTGTCCAGCGCTTTTTTGCGTTCCGCTTCATCCAATCCGCTGAAGGCTTTCAGCACGGTTTTGGAATCCACGAACTTGATGTAGTCTGTGACCGCGTTAAACCCCGCCAAGACGCGGAGCTTCTTGAGTTTGGGGGCTTCCTTCAGTACGCGCAGCACGCGTTGGTTCCAGTCCTGCTTGGGCTGAATGCTTCGAAGCATATGTCGAAATACCACGCTTTGGATGCTTTTAAGCGGTTGGGCAGGCGCCTGAAACCGCGCAATACGTTTCTTCCACCAGCGCCGAGTTCACGCGGTACTCGCATCCCACGACGGCCATGGGCGTAAAATACGTGCCGCCGCCAAAGTCCGCGGCCTCCAGCAGTTGTTCGTCGATGCGGGCCCGCGCCGTCTGCAAGCACGCGTCCAGTTGCGCTTGGTCTAACCCGCTTTGAACCACGGCGCAGTCGCGAAGCGTGGAGTCGTTCATGGGCAGGTACTGGCCGTCCTGGATTTCAAGCGTGCGGTAAAAGCAGGCCTTGAATTCCTGGAGTCGGCCTTGGTCCTGCGCGCACACGTGGTAGTCGTGGGCGATGAACGTTTCGTTGATGCCGAATTGCTGGGCCATTTGCCTGGAATGCGTGGCCACGAAGCGGTACTGGATGTCCGCGGAACCGGCGTACTTCTTGTAGAAGGCGTTGAGGATGGGTTCGTTGGCCGCGCACGCGGGGCAGTACGGGTCGTGAAACAACAGCACGGGCGTGCTGGCGTTGGTGGAACAGCTGGGCTTGCCGGTGAGAACCGCTTGGGCTGGGATGGAGGGGTTGGCGTTGTTCGAAGTGATGACGGGTGCGCTGGGCGTCGGCGTGGGTTGGCTTAAAACGGGTTGCAAAAACGCGACGTAGGCGACGCCCACGACGAGAAGCACCGCCAAGGCGCCCAACCCCACGTACAATGAAGAGAATTCTTTTTTGGCCACGTAAAATACACGCGCTTGGTTCTGATGGTTCTGTTCCTTCAAACAGAGGCGGAAAACGCTTTTTATGGGTTGCGTTATACTCCGGTTGGATGGGTTCTACCGCGCGCCGCCTGACGCTTCACCATTTCAAGTTGCCTCCTTCCACGCAGGGCCCTCGTTCGTATTGGGCTGTTGAATTGCCCAACCGAAACGGTTTGTTTGAGCATTCCCCGGATTTGGCAGGGCCTTTGGTGAGGGCTTTTTTGCGCGCGCAAGCCAGCGCGGTCATCGGTTCCTCCACACTGGCGCCGAAGTTCCGGCAGGACTGGAGGAACCTGTACGCTGACTTGCAGTGGCTTCGCATCCGACCCGAAGCCGATTGGACGTACCGGTCTTTGGGCAACCGGCTTTTGGTGGTGTTTTCCAAGCCTTCCATTGCGTTGCCCCGGCACCCCGATACGCTTCCCCCCATGCTTCCGGAGCCCTCGGTGGCGCTTCTTGAAAAGGAATTGAAGGCGTTGTCGGAGTCCGTGCAAATCAGCAAGGAGATTTACGAGGGAAGAAAGGCAAAGAAATTTTTGTTGGGTCTGGGGTACCCGCTTCGGATGGTTTTCCAGGGTCCACTTTGGCTGAACCGTTTGCCCGCGTGAACTTGACGGTTCCCGCGCGCACGGGAGAAAATCCCGACGAGAAGTCCTTGCTGTCTTTTTCCCAGGTTAAAGCATGGAAGAAACGGTTTGAATCTGTTCTGGTGCCTTGGGTGCATGGCGCGCCCCTGGTGCGCGTGTTTGCCGGCGGGCCGCACGCCGTGGTGCTTTCCGCAAGGCTTCCGCCGAATGGTTTGCGCGAACAGTATCAACGAATCCTTGACGGCGTGCGCCCGCACCTGCGTCACGAGGTCTTGCTGGCGGACCCAATCCCCTTTTAGGCCGTTTTCCACGCTTTTTGGAGGAGTAAGGCATCGTCTTCCATGGCCGGGCTCTCGCAAATCAAGGTGCCATCGCACTTGAACGTTTTGAGTGCCCGGATGATTTGCTTGTAGTCCGGGGGGCCCTCCGTGATGCGCAAATGGTTTCTCTCGCCTTTCTCCGTGAACCGGATGCCCTCGATGTGGCAGTGCAGGGTCTTGAGTCCCTCTTTGCCGACGAATTTTTCCACGGTTTCCAGCACTTTTTCGAACTCTTCGGGTTGATTCAAGGCGCCGTTGTCGCGGGCGTGAACGTGCCCCCAGTCGATGCAAGGCTGGATTTTGTCGTAGCCGATGTCGGCCGCCAAACCGTATACTTCTTCCAAGGAGCCAAACTGGCTTTTTTTTCCAGTCACTTCCGGGGCCAAAACCGCGTTCCAATCGTTTTTTGAAATGGTTTTGGCAAGGGCCTCGTACTGTTTCTTCATGGCCGCATACGCTTTGGCGGGGTTCATGCCCAAGTAGAATCCCGAATGAAACACGATGCGTTTTCCGCCGGCCAGGGCCAAGACTTCGGCGGTCCGCGTGAGTTCGTGCAGGGTTTTTTCAAGTTTGTTTTTTTCGGGAGACAACAGGTTCAGGTAATAGGAGGCGTGGCAAGACAACGAAACGCCTTTTTCCTTGGCCATGGCGCCCACGGCTTTCGCGGATTCGTCGTTCATGCGGCAGCCATGCACGAACTCCAGTTCCATGGCGTCCAAACCCAAGTCCGCGGTGACTTGCACCCCCGCCAAACTGGACCGTTGATTGGATCGAATGGGTACGCCTGCTGGACCAAAGCGCATAATCGGCTTAAATGAACCGAATCTATAAAAGCCGACCCTTTCATTTTCCGTTGATGGAACTGTTGTACTTGGGGCATTCCGGCTTTTCCGTAAGAATCGGCGGCAAGCACGTGTTGTTTGACCCTTGGCTGTCCAAGGACTCCAACTCCAAGACGCCGCGGCGCGTGCCGCCGGCCGCGTCGGCCTCCCAGTTCCGCGATGTGGACGCCGTCTTCGTCTCGCATGAGCACTTCGACCACCGCGACCCCGCGACGTTGGAGCAAGTCGTCACGCGCAACATGTGTCAGATCATCGCTCCCCTGGAGACGTTGGAGGGGTTGAACGTGCCGGAGCGGCTGAAGATGGCCGTCTCCGAAGGCGAGCGGTTCACCATTCAAGGCATGGACGTGCAGGTGGTGGCGGCTAAGCATCCTCAAAGCGTGCATGCCGTGGGTTACATCGTCACCGTTGGAGGCCAGTCCGTGTACCACTCGGGAGATACCTACGACTTTTTCGACTTGTCCCGCGTGTCCGCCGACGTGGGCCTCGTTCCCATTGGGGGCACGTACACCATGGACGTCTTGGCGGCCATCACGGCCGTCAAGCGCATGCGTTTAAAACACGTGGTGCCCATGCACTACAATACGTTTGACAACATCCAGGCGGACGCCAAGGATTTTGCAAGCCGCGTGAAGCAAACCAAGACGTTGCCTCACGTCATGCAGCCTGGAGAAAGCCTGGAAATCTAACCCGAGGTGTCTTTGTATTATGGCCGTTAAAGTTCGCGGGGGCCGCATCGTCTCGGTCGCCGCCAAACGCATGAAAACCGACGCCAAGTTCGAGGGCCTCAACGTCAACATCGACGTCTTGGATGTATCCGAGCGTGGCGAGGACGTTGTGGTGGATTACGAGTACACCATCCACTACGCCAAGGATGTGGCGGAAATGAAAGTCATCGGCGAGGCGTGGCTGGAAGGGCCCAAAGCCGAGCGCAAAAACGTGGTGGACCACTTCAAAAAACAGAAAGCCTTGCCCAAGGACGTGGCCGAACGGTTGCTGGGCTCCTTGGAGTACACGGCGTCCTCGGTCGGCACCCTGTTGGGTTACGCCATCAACATTTCCGCGCCCATCAAAGTCTTCCAACCCCATTTGCAGAGCCCGTCGGCCACCAACCAACAAGCCGGTTGAGGCGCGAAGCCGGATATGCTTTCCGAGTTCCTCCGTGAACTGCGGAAGATAGAGACTCCGGGAAACGCGGAAGTCTTTCACGGCAACACGGCTTCTCTTTTTGACACGAAAGGCGACGACGACCGCGTGGTGAATTGGACGTTTCAAGGCCGCCTGGGTTCCGGTGGACGTTTTGTCGCCCACTTTGCATGCCAAGCCCACGCCCGAAACCCGCAAGTGCACGTCCAACTCACCTTGCATCCCTTTGAATGGAATTCCACGTCGTGGATTCTGGGGTCTCACGTTCAGCCCAAGTCCCATTACACGGAAAGAAAGCTCGTTGCCAAGCCCGGGGTTGCCGGGGTTTTTGGTGACACGCTTTCAACAAAGCACGCCGTCGTGCCATTGAGTCCTGAGGACTACCGGCAACTCCGCTTGTTTCTCAAGGACTTCTTTGGTTCCGTCAAGCATTTTCCCGTGGGAGGCCATGAGGCACTTTCGGCCCCCAAGCGCGAAGCGTGGCAAGCATCGGAACAATTCGCCCGGACGCAAGTCTTGACGTGGCTGAAGTCGTACGCTTCCTCGGATTAAAAAAAAAGAGTGCGGCTTGCGCTATAGCTAGCCTGTGGACCGGGTTGTGCGAAAAAAGAAAAAAAAAGGTAACGGGGAGAACGTTTAGCCGAAGAGCGACGCCAAGCCGGCGGCGGCTTCCTCTTCCTTTTTCTCCGCGCTTTCCTCTTCCTTCTTTTCTTCAGCGGCGGCGCCCGCGGCTCCAACGCTTGGAGCGGCGGCAACGACCGCGGCCTTCGAAACGGCGTCGTCAATGTTGACGCCGTCCAGGGCCACGCACAACGCCTTAATCTTGGTTGCGTCTTCCTGCACGCCGGCGGCCATCAACACTTTGTTCACGTTTTCTTCGTTGATGGGTTGCCCGGCTTTGTGCAGCAACAGAGCGGCGTATACGTCTTTCATGATCATTCACCTTCATTTTTTCTCTTCCGAAGCGGAAGCCGCTTCGGCGGGTTTTTCCTCGGCCTTGGTTTTTGCCGGAGCCTTGGATTCGACGAGTTTTTGGATGGCCAACGCCTCGCGCTGGGCTTTCAGCAAAATCAAGGGAGCCGAGACGTCGTTGTAGATTTCCGCTTCCACCAGCAAGTTCACGGCCTGCTGGTGGGCCAAAACCAGGCTCTGGACTACCGCCTCTTCGTCGATTTCCAAGACGGAGCCGGCGTACAGGGTGCCGTGGTCAAAGACTTTCTCGACTTGCAGGCCCACTTCCATGGGTTCGATGCCCAACTTGGACAGGACCATGGCGGCGGAGTCGGACACGGGCTCGCCTTTCTTGGCGACCACGACGTCCTTGGTAATCACGACTTTTGGGCCCTGGATTTTGGCTTGGATGCCGGCTTGCTTTAATTCGGTGAGCACCGGACCCGGAGCAAGATTCGTCTCTCCGGCGGGCACGACCAAGTCGATGGGCGCAATGGCTCCGGCTTTCGCCGCGGTCTTGGACTTGTTCTGCTTGAAAAGCTTGTACAACGTGAAGGCATCCAATTCGGAAAACACCAGCACCGATCCGTCGCCCAACGCGGCGTCAATGTCCCTGAGCTCGTCTTTGCGCTTGCTTTGCTCCAGGGCGCGCTTCATCAAGGTCAGTCGTGCAAACGCGATGTGGGCTTTTTCGCGCGTCTTCTTGCGGATGGACCCGTATTGCTTGGCCGGCAGGCCTTTGAGCGAAGCCACGGCGACCACGGGATATTTTTCAATCTTGCTTTGAAGCGTGGCGACGATTCCCTTTTTGGCATCCCTGGTCAAAAACATGATTTCATCCGCCCACTTTCACGGGTTTGCCCATCGTGCTTTTCACAAAGACGCTGGCGACTTGGTGTTCCGGGACAATCTTGAGCACGGCTTCCATGACGGCCTGCACGTTCTCCGTAATTTCATCGGGGGGCATCCGCTCGTTGCCGATGATGCAGTGCACGACCGGCAAGTTCTTGGTTTTCAGCGAGACGGAGCGGCGGATGCGGTCCACGGCATCCCGGAGGTTGGCGCCCGGCGGCAGGGGTTTGGGCAACAAGCCCCTCGGCGCGAGGGTCTGGCCCAGGTTTTTGCCGACGTCGGCCATGAGCTTGGGGTCCGACAAAAAGCGGTAGTCCAAGAGCTCTTTTCGGCGTTTCTTGTCCTTGGAAATGGATTCAATGTCGGCTTTTCCAATGACTTTGTCGACTTGGTCTTTCGCGTTGTACGCCAGTTCGCCGTCGGCGAAAAGCGCCACCGGCTTTTTCTTGGGCGCAAACGGCAGGACCACGTCCAAATTGATTCGGTTCTCAGGGCGTTTGAGGTCCAAGTCTCGAAACGAAATGGCCAAATCCAGGCTCTGAGTGAATTTTTTCTCCCCCTTGTCAGTAAGGGCTTGTTGGACGGCCTGGCCGATGTGCTTCTTGTCGTAATGCATTTTGTGTTGCCCCTCCTATTCCGCAAAGCGGAATAGTGTTTCGGGAAAACGTGCAGGTACTCTCCGTGCCCAAGCGGCTTTAAAAGCGTTTTGGACTATGTTAGGCTTTGTGCCGGCGCGACTAGTTGACCGAATCCAGGACATTCTTCTACGCCACCACGCGCCCGCTGAAGTCAGCGGAATCGGTCCCCGGTTTTTCGTTTCCGTCCGCCCCGAATACACGCTGCCCAAGCAATCCGGGGTTTCTCCCGCCGATTCGCGTCTCGTGGTTGAAATCACCAACGTGGAAACGCTTTCTCCGGCGGCCCGAAAAGAGATCAACACCGCCTTCCAGCAATACGTGGCCCGGCGCCGCCAAGCGCAACGCGCCGATTTTGGGGGCTCGGAAAACCGTCCGCGCATACGAATCGTTTTTTCAAGAAGGCAAAAAAATCAGTTCCGCCTCTTTGACTCGGCGACGGTCGTCCGACGCTTGGAGCGCCACTTCCAGCGCGTGTTCTCTTTCCATCGAAGAGGAAGCTATTAATATCCCCTCTTGCACCCTTGGTACGACAGCGGCCATAGGCGGGGGGTAACGCCTGTTCCCTTTCCGAACACAGAAGCAAAGCCCCCGTACGACCCTGCCAGTACTGCCTTTTCAGGTGGGAACGCGGGTTGCTGCTGTCACTCTTCTTTCTGTAAACGTTTAATTTCCAGTTAGCGTATCATCGTCGTTCCATGAAGCCGGGTTTTGAAGTTCGCCGCTTGGAGCACTTGCCGGCCCGCATTCAGCAAAAAGCTCTTGACTTGATTCGACACGCTCCCCCGGAACAGTTTTTGGTTTCCGGCCATACGGCCGACGACGTGATTGAATCGTATTGGTCCTGGCTTGACGCGCCGGCCCATGAAAAACATGGCCGGACGGCTTGTTTTGTCGCCTTGGCTCCCAACAACCAGCCGGTGGGCATTGCCATGCTGGGTCCCCTGTCCGATTTCACGTCTTGTTTAAGTGAGGCGGATCGAAGGCGCCTTCACGCCAAACTCATGTTTCGCGGCCGCGACGTCCATCACGTGGCGCAAATGCATTCCCTGGTGGTTCACCCGGACTTCAGGGACCAGGGCGTGGACGCCGCTTTGGACCGAGCACGCGTCGAACACGTCGAGCAAAGCGATTCCGGCTTTCGACACGCGGCTTTTTTCGTTTTGCCGTCTGACCAGGTCCGTGTGCGCCAACTCAAGGCGTTGAAAGCCCGAAAGCTTGATCCTGTTTCCATCGGCTTTCCGCCCGTGCCATGGCACGTCTACATGCTTTCCGCGAGCCGCCAACGTATTTAAACGCGGAAACCGTTTTTCTGTGAATGGTTGACCCCCTCACCCTGGTCGGCATCGCGGCGGGAGGCATCGGCATTTTAGGCGCCGTCTTGTTCGTCTACGTCTACCAGGCCGCCAACGCCATGGAGAAGCGGTTTGCGGCCATGCGTTCCCGCGCCGAATTGGTGGTGCACGACTTTGACGCGCTTAAGTCCAACCTCGGCGAGCTTTCCAAGGCAATGCAGGCCAAGGCGTCGTACCAGGACACCGAGAAGCTTTTGAGCCGCGCCACGGGCAACGCCGTGTTACGCCAAAAAACCGAGGCGCTGGGCGAAGTCAACCCTTCGGTGCGCGTGAGGTTGACGTAGCATGGAGTTGGACGCGTTTACGGCGTTAACCGTCGCAGTGTCCGCGGGCGTCGTGATTTTGCTGTTGCAGAACACGCACCGCTTCCAGAAACAGTTGTCCAACGACGCGAAACAGTTGGAGGGCCTCTTGTCGTCGCTGGAACAGCAGTCCCTGGCGCTTAAATCCGACGTGCAACGCATGCGTGCGGAACTGGATTCCAAGACGGATCACGCGTACCTGGACAAGCGCATTGACGGCTTGGTGCAACTCATCAAGCACCAGTAGGAGGGGGCGAGGAGGCGCGAATCTCCAGGGGGAACCTGGGTTCCCCCGAGGATTCGGTGTGACAAGCGCATTGACGGCTTGGTGCAACTCATCAAGCACCAGTGAGTGTTGCACGAAAGCGTTCGGTTTGTTTAACGAGTGACTTTGAAGTCCACGACGACTTGGTAGACGCTGGGCGCGTAGGGGCGAACCACGCGCTTTTCCAGGACCCGGCATTTCACTTTCGTTTTCTGGCCGGCGCGCCTTATGGAGGAAAGCGCGTTTCTGTACACGCCTTCCTTTTCGCCGCCGAAACCGTAGAAATGAATGACGCCCCCGGATTTCGTGGCTGAAATGGCATCCTGCAGAAAGTCGTGGCCCGTGTGCGGAAGCGGCATGGTGACGCGGTCCGCCCACTGGGCGTAGTCTTTCAATACCTTTCGCACGTCGCCTTGAATCGCCGTCACGTTTTGCGCGTGGTTGCGCTGAACGTTTTCCTGCATTGTTTTCGCGGCGTACGGATTCAGTTCAATGGCCACGACGTGGCATGCCGGCTGTTTTTTGGCGATGACCAGGGCAAACGGCCCCACGCCGGCGAAAAGCGCCAGCACGTTTTCGCGGGGTTTGACTTTCGACGCGATGCGGCCGCGTTCAAAACTCAGCCGCGTCGAGAAATACGTTTTCCTCAAATCAAAGGCCATGACGCATCCGCTTTCCCGGTACGTCACGTCGAACGTCTTTTTTCCGGCCAGCCAAACCAGTTTTCGCACGCGGTACTCGCCTTGCATGGCCGAGGCCTTGCCCAAGACCGTCTTGATTTTGGGGTTGGAGTCCAAGAGCGCGGAAGCAATTTTCTTGGCCCATGTCTTGTGTTCGTCGCGCACTTCGATGATGGCCGTTTCGCCGATGGTGTCAAAGCTGGCTGTAGCCGCTTCGGCCAGCTTTTTTCCGAGGCGGTCCTCCAAGGCTTTTCTAAACGAAGGCACCGTGGGCGTGGCTTCAAAGGTTTTTTGGGTGAAGGAGGCGTCAAACGGCGTCTCGGTTTTTTTCGTTACGGCAAAATAGACGTATGCGTCGTCGCGCAGGGCTTTGACTCCCGAGGCGAGAATGCCTTTCTGGACCAGCCATTCCTTGGCGGTTTGGGCCCTTTTTTTCTCGACTTTCAGAGCGAGCATAATTCTTTATTGCTTGAGATTTGTTAAACCGTTTGGGTGTTCATGCCGCATTCCCCTAAACCCCAATTCGTCTTCAAGCGCCTCCGCCGCTTGTTTGGCAACGCCACAGCGTATTCCGGCTCGGAGCCCACGGCGTTTCGGATTTTGGTGGGAACGGTGTTGTCGGCGCGCACCAAGGACGAGACCACGGCGCGGGTGGCCAACGAGTTGTTCAAGCACTACGACTCGCCGGAAAAACTGGCTCGCGCTCCGTTGAAACGCATCGAGCAACTCATCAGGCCCATCGGGTTTTACCGAGCCAAATCCCGCTACATCCACGCCCTGGCGCAACAGTTGTTGAGGGATTTTGGAGGCTTGGTGCCGGATTCCATGGAGGCGCTTTTGTCGTTGCCGGGAGTGGGTCGGAAGACGGCGTCCTGCGTTTTGAATTACGCTTTCCAAAAACAAGCCATTGCTGTTGACGTGCACGTGCACCGCATCGCCAATTGGCTGGGGTTGGTCCGCACGAAGACTCCCGAACAGACGGAAGCCGCACTGAAGGCCTTGTACCCCCAAGGCCAATGGCGGCATCTGAACAACGTGTTCGTCTTGTTCGGACAGAACCTGTGCCTTCCAAAAACCCCCAAGTGCGGGATTTGCGTGCTCAACGAAGTCTGTCCGGTGCGCCGGCAAAAAACGGAAATACCTTTGAAGGCACGGTTTTTGGAGGGCCGAGCCGTGTTCAACCAAAGTTGGCGGGTCGTGGGACTGGATTAAACGCAAAGCTTAAACAACTTGAACGACGACGGCATCGTATTGCATGGTTTCCGACTTCATCCAGGAATACTTCATCAACCCGATTCTGTACCAGGACCAATACGCGCCGTACAATGTCTACAACACGGCCGTTTACGCCATCATCGCTTTACTCGC
This sequence comes from Microcaldota archaeon, assembly GCA_016207165.1. Classification (GTDB taxonomy): domain Archaea; phylum Micrarchaeota; class Micrarchaeia; order Norongarragalinales; family Norongarragalinaceae; genus JACPGT01. Next base: position 41,982 of record JACQQD010000003.1, on the reverse strand, counting down.
CGTGTACCTGATTTTCCGTGGCTTGCGGAAAACCGGGGTGGATATTGACAAGAAATTCTTTTACGCGATTTTGCCGTTCGTGGTCTTCGGCGGCATTTTCCGCGTGTTTGAGGACGCCCAAATCTTGCCGCGCGTGGTGAACCTGGGCGGCTTGGAATTGTATCCCTTCGTCACGCCCTACATTTACGTCCTGATTTTTCTGTTGTTGGCGGTGACCGCCGGCGTCTGGTGGATGGCCACGAAAAACAAGCAAAAGACGCTGGACGGGGTTGGAAAAGCCGGAACCGTGTATGCCGCCGCCGCGTTTTTTGTGTTGGTGCCTGGATTCAAGGACTTTGTTTCCGGGTTCATGATCTTGGGCTTGGCCGCCTTGGCTTTTGGCTTGTATTGGCTTGTAAACCACGTGCGCCAGGTTCCAGGCGACGCGTTGGTTTCGTTCATGGTGTTCGGCCAGGTGTTTGACGGCGCGGCAACGTTTGTCGGCACGAATTTTGCCGGGTACGCGGAGCAGCACGTGCTGGGCAATTTTTTGATCGGTGCGGCGGGGCCTTGGCTTTTTTTCGCCATCAAGATTGGCTTTGCCTTGGTGGCCGCGGAAGTCTTGCGCAAGGAAACCGCAGTCAACGAACGCAACTTTGTTCTTTTGCTAATCACGATTTTCGGCTTGGCCCCGGGAACAAGGGACTTGTTGCGCATCGTTTCCGGCGTCTAGCAACTTACCTTGTATATGGCCACGCCTTGGGCGTCATACGCTTTTTCCTGGGCGTTCCAGAACGATTGGTTCACCCACGCGTTTCTCCCCAAATACCCGCCCCGGTAAAAATGGGTTGCGCCGTTTTCCTTCAAGGCCTGGCAGTCTCCGGCGAGCATGGCGTTGTTTTCCGCCAACTGGTTTTCATAGGCAATGCCATGGTTTTCGATCCACTCCAAGGGACCCAAGAAGACTTGGAATCCCTGGATGGCTGAAGCGCAGGTGTGCGTGCCGTCCGTCAAAAGCAACGCACGGGTGGAAAGGTTTTCTTTGGCCCACTGGCAGGCCTTCCAGTCGTTGGCGGGATACATCTCGTCGGAAGCGTGAGCCAACACGGTTTCGGCGTGCAGCAATCCGGTCAATGTCATGAAGAACACGAGGATGACGGCGGCGGCTTTCCAAGCCATGCCTTTCTGCCAAAGCGCGGCCAGGCCTTCGGCGGCCAAGAGTGCCAAGGCCAAAAAGAAAAGCAGGAAGAGTTTGATGTTGTCCCACGGATTGGGTGCCACTAGGATCGCGTTTCCCAAGACAAAGGCGGGAATTCCTGCCAAAAAAACATGTTGTACAACCGTTTTTTGCTTGGGCCACGCGTACGCGGCTAAAACCAAAAACAATCCGATGTTGCCGGCCCAAAAAACAAGCATTCCCCAGGGCGTGGCATCCGGCGCCATCCACCCGGCATGCCAACGAATGCTTTGCGTGGCGCCGCTTTCAAGCAGAAACCAGAGTCCTGGCGCCGCCAAGGGCAATGCCACCATGGCGTGCGTGAGCCAGTGTCTTTTCCGGTCGAAAAAGGCGGCGTACGTCACGGCGAACAGCACCCAAAGAACGAAGGACGGCAAATGCACCAGCGGAAGAATTCCGGCCAGGACCCCGGTTTTTCGGGAATCCCATTTTTCCTTCAAGCCGTACAACAGCAAAACCAGGATGCCAAAGCCCAGCGGGAAACTGCGCGTGAAGAAAAGCTGGGCCACCAAGTTGTTTTCAAAGGGAAACCCCGTGGACCGGTAATCCGACAAGAAGCCGGGGTCCTGCAAAAACGCGCCGAGGTTGCCGACCACGCCGTGAGTCTCCAAATACGGCAGAAACGCGAAGGATCCATTCATCAAAAACAAGAATACGGCCAGGTACGCCACGGCTTTCCTGGAAAACCACTGCCGCGCCAGCAAAAAAATTCCCGTTACCAGCGCCGCATTCCACAACGCGAACGAAACGGCCATGGCCCAAGGCAAATCAAGTCCCCCGACGTCCAGCGCCGCCATGAAGACCTGCGGCAAATAATAGTAACGCAGCGCCGTGCCGGCGAAAAGGGGATTCTCCATGGGCACTTCGCCTCCTTGAACCAACCCCGACACCATGCTGGCGTGAAACCCGAAATCGATGCGCACGCCCCGCGGCACGTCGTCGACGTGGAACAACGCATAACCCGCCAAAAGAAAGAACGCGAAGGCCAGGACAGCCAGGATGCGCACGTCTTTTTCCAGCGAGAGTCGGATCGGGTTTTTGAGGTGGAGCATTCCGGCGGCGGCCAACAAAAGCAGGGAAGAAAACACGAGACTGGCTGGGTTGAGGCCCAAGCCCATTGAAACCAAAAAAAGCGTGGCGGCGGCGATGGCGGAGCCAGCCAAAACCGCCCAAACCCCGTTGTTTTTCTCCCTTGGGAAAATCGCTAGCCCCATCAAAAACGCGGAAACCAAAAACAATGCGCTTAACATCATGCGGTTTCCCACGCTTCCAGCCAAATGGCCTGCGCGTCCCGGTACGACGTGCAAGCGTCGTCCGCCTGGGCTTCGCTGACTCGCACCTGCAATTGCGCAATGCGGTCCAAGTCGGGGTGTCGGAATTCTGTTTTCGCGTATTTTTCCTGAAAGTAGTCCACCAAGAGTCCTTTACGGATTCGCTTTTTGAGGTCGTCCCATGCCATCGGCTCGTTTTTTTCGCGGGCCACCACGTAGGCGGCCACGACGTTGCCGTCCAGGTCGGATTGGAGTTCAGAACGAAGTCCGTCGGGTCTTCCCTCTTTCTCGTGCCGGACCATTGGGGCTTCTTCCATGGAGGGCTGGACGACGTTTCCCGCGCATAACGCGGCATACGTTCCGTCCTCGACGCGGTAAACGGATGGAAAAAAGCATTGGTTTTGGGCTGTTGCCGCCGAAATGCCAAGGCATCCTCCCACGGCCCCCGCGCCTTGAACCGGCCTTTGTTCCGGCGGCACGCCCTGCAGGCGTTCCTCAAGCCTCCGCAGGAACTCTTTTTCCCTCAGCTTTTTTTGGTTGAATTTTTCCAGGGCGTGCGTCAAATCCAATAGGGCGGTGGACGCGCCGCCCACGTGGTGGCCGTACTTTCCAAGCACCATGCCTTTTTCCGGCATGAGCGCGTCAAAGCGCTCCAATACGTTGTTCTGCGGCGTGGTGTCATCGTCCAAGAACACGACGTCTTTTTTCTCCTTGGAGCAAAAAGCGAGAGCCATGTTGCGCCAGCCTCCAAATCCTTTGGCAAACGGGGCGTGCAACCGTCTCGGCATTTCATTGAGGAACGCCTCTTCGGTGACCACCGTTACGTCGGCGTCCTTGGCCGCGGTTTTCATGTCGGCGCGAAACCGTTCGGGGCACACCAAAATCCAGGAAACCTTGCCGTACGCCTGGAGAGTTTTGGCCGCGTTTTTTGGCCGGTTGGATGTCATGGCCGCCCAACGCATGAAATCACTTCTTCTTTCCGTTCCAGCGGTCGTCGCTGAGGAACACGGAATTCGCTTCGCGGTTGGACGTCTTCAAGTTGAAGGCGTAAAATCCGCCCACCAAGACCAGCACCAGTAACGCGATGTCGCCGATGCCCAATTCCCGTTGCCAGTACGTCAACGCGAAGGGAATCAAAAGCAGAAGCCCGGCCAAAATCACCAGCGCCGTCCAGTTCATGGCGCTGGCCGCGCGCGTCTTGCGTTCCACGTAAGACAGAACGAAGAAGAGTTCCTGGCCGATGCGGAACAGAATCGGCAACAGCACCAGGGTGCTGATGGACAAGATGACGGCGTACCACGGCACCACGTTGCCCAAGAGCGAAACGGTTCCTTCCCCGAATATCCAAAGCAAAGCCGCCGTGGCGCTAATGACGATGCTGACTACGGCCGCGTCCACCTTGAATTTCTGGAGTTGTTCGCGGGCCGTGTACGGCAACTGGCTGAAGGCGTTTAGAATCATGGTGAGGCCCACGGCCGTCCGCCGCGCGCTTTTCTGCATGAATTGGGGTACCACGTTTTTGCCGATGCGGTAGGCGGCGGCGTGATGCGGCACGCTGACGCTGACTAACAGTGTGGAGAGGAACACCACCGCGGATGTGACGCTGACCAAATCGAAACCGGAAACCACTTTGGCGCCCTGGCTTGCAATGACCAAGGAGAATTCTCCGGCGGCCATCATGGCCAAGCCACTGAATGCCGCGCTTTTCGAGGAAAACCCGTTCAGATACATGCTCATGCCGGTTCCAAGGAATCGGTACAACGCGCCCAAACCGCCAAAGATGATTACCAGGACTCCGTGGTCCAGCACGCTTTGCAGGTTGACGTTTAAGCCGATGGAGACGAAGAAGATGGCGGAGAACACCAAGGCAAACGGCGCGAGGGCGTGCTCCAACGCCTTTCCCTTCGGTAAGGACGCCACCACGGAACCGGCCAGAAACGCGCCGATGGATGCCGTGAGCCCCACGCTTTGCGCCAAAAAACTAAATCCGATGGCAAGGGTCAACCCCAAGAACAGCGTGGTTTCCTGGACGCTGTACTGGTCCAGCCACTCCATGAGTTTGCCAAGCAACCGCAGGACGACGAAGTACGCTACGCTTAGAACCGCCAACGCCACCAAAATCGAGGTGGCCAAACCCAGCGCCGTGGCTCCAGCTTGGTCCGACGTGGAAAAGAACACCAAGGCGAAGATGGCGAAGATGTCCTCCACCACCAGGGAAGCCACCAAATACGGCACTTCCTCGCGCGAAGCCAATTGGTGGCCTTCCAAGATTTTGATGGTCAACGCCGTGCTGGTAATGGCCAAAATCGCGGCGACGTACAACGACGTCAACCCATCCAACGACAACAGCCTTGCCGTCTGGTACGACAGCCAGAATACCACGGCCAATTTGATCAAGCCGATGGAAAACGCTTTGGCGCCGTATTGACGGAGTTTGGAGAGACTGAACTCGGCTCCGATGGTAAACAGCAAGAGCACGGCCCCGATTTCCGCGAAAAACGAGACGACTTGGTTTTCCGTGATCAACCCCAACGCGTGCGGGCCGATTAAAACGCCGGCTCCAAGCAGTGCCAGAACCGGGGGAACTCCGAACCGCGCCGCCAAAATGCTGGCCAGCGCCGCGAAGAACACGAGCCAACCCACGTCGACAAACGAAACGCCCAATTCCGCGGCCATAATTCCAAGGCTTTAGGCGCCTTGAAGCTAATTAAAAGCAGGGGTTTTCAGCGGGACGCCAGCTTGACGTCTTCGCTGGTGACCGTCTTTCGTCCCGCGTGCTTGGCCAACTGGACGGCTTTCTGGGAAATGTCTACTCCTACGTCTTCAAGAACGTCAGCCAACGCTTCGGCGGCATCCTGGGAAACGCGTTCGGCCCCGGCTTTTCGAATCAACCGCTCCACCGGCGCAATGGGTAAAATCGCCATACCTGCCTCTCCCCCAACCCGTGAAGGCGTTTCCGGCCTCGTTTTGCCGGTTCAAGCCCAATTTTTTCCGCCCGGGTCAGAGCGGGGTTACGTGTAACGCTTCTTTCCTTTAAAAAAACCGCGGTTCCGGTAACCCTTAATTGCGGGGGCCGCGTACGACGTACTGCATTTTTATGGAATTGGACTTGTCGCTTTTGAAAACCCACGTGGAAAAACGAGACTACCAGCTCTTGGCCGCCGCGTCCGCGCTTTGGCACAACACCTTGGTCGTCATGCCCACGGCGTTGGGGAAAACCTTTGTCGCCGCGTTGTTGGCCGCCCACTACCTCAAGACCCAGCCCGACAAGAAAATCCTCTTTCTGACGCCCACCAAACCCTTGGCCGACCAGCAGGCCCAGCGCATGGCCGACGTGCTTGACGTTTCCCCGGAAAAAGTCATCGTGGTCACCGGCTCGGTTGCCCCCAATCAACGCCAAGCCATGTACGCGTCCGCGCAAATCATTTGCGGCACGCCCCAGACCGTGGAACACGATGTGTTGTCCCACAAACTTTCGTTTACGGATTTCTCCCTGGTTGTTTTCGACGAGGCGCATCGCGCCGTGGGTGATTACGCGTACGTTTTCCTGGGAGAACTGGCCCAGCACAGTTCCGCCAGAGTGTTGGGGCTGACGGCGTCGCCGTCGTCGCAGAAAGAAAAAATCGAGCAAATCTGCCGTAATTTGGGCATTACGCACCTGGAGCTCAAGCACGAAAAAGACCCGTTGGTCTCCAAGTACGTGCAACCCGTGAAACTGGATTTTTTGTTCGTGGACTTGCCCGACGAATTCAAGTCCATCCAGAACCTGTTGCGGTCCATGCTCTCCGAGACGCTCGGCGATTTGAAGCAACTGGGATTCTCCGAATCCGCGGACACCGCGAAAGTCAACAAACGCGACTTGCTTTCCATGCGCGCCAAGATTTCCGCGGCCATTCCTTCCAATCCGGCGGCCTACAAGGCGGCTTCGCTTCACGCCCGCGCCATGAATTTGGCTCATGGACTGGATTTGTTGGAAAGCCAGGGAACGGACGCCCTTCACTCTTTTCTGGAGGGACTCAAGACGCGGAAAACCAAGAGCAAGGCGGTTACGGGCTTGTTGTCCGACTTTCGCGTCACGAAACTCTTGGCGCAATGCGACGAACTGCTCTCCAAAGGCGTGGTGCACCCCAAGATTGCGCGCCTCAAAACCCTGGTCTTTAATGCCGTGGCCCAAGGCAAAACGCTCATCGTGTTTGCCCACTACCGCGACACCGCGGACCGCCTCACGCAAGACCTCAACACGCTTTCAGGGGTTTCCGCTAAAATGCTGGTCGGTAGAGCTGGAATGACGCAGAAGAAACAAAAGGCGTTGTTGGACGAATTCCGGCAAAAAGCCTTCAACGTGTTGGTCTGCACTTCCGTCGGCGAAGAAGGTTTGGACATTGAGGCCGTCGACCTCGTCATCTTCTACGAAGCCGTCCCTTCCGAAATCCGGTCCATCCAGCGCCGGGGCCGGACCGGAAGAGTCCGCGCCGGCAACGCCGTGGTGTTGTTGGCGAAAAACACGAAGGACGAAGCGTTTTTCTGGATTGCCAAACGAAAAGAACGCCAAATGCACGAGACGCTCGGCGAACTCTCGCGCGAAATGAGCCGGGACCGCAACGCGTCCCATGACGCCCAAAAGGGTTTAAGGGATTTTTGAGCTTCAGCAAAAACTTAATACCTAGAATCACTGTTTTCAGTACATGCCTTGGATTGATTTGAGCGACGCGGCCATTGCCAGACTCAACCAACACCGCAAAGACGGGGAAAGCATTAGCGACGTTATTATTCGGTTTGTCAAGCAAACCGAGCAAACGCGTTGAAGGGTTGCTCCAAAATGGCGGAATTGGTTTTTGACGAAGGCCTTACTGCCAGCAATACGCTTCAACTCTTCGTCGATGACCGCGAACTGAAAAGTTCGGTGGCCAAGGCGCTTTTCCGCAAAGGCGTCGTGTTAAAACCGGTGCGCCTGGAATCCGGGGACTTCATTGTTTCGGAACGCGTGGCATTGGAGCGCAAAGAGGCCAAGGATTTTGAGGCCTCCATCATCGACGGCAGACTCTTCGTGCAAGCCGGCCGTTTGAAGAACGCGTTTGAATCGCCTTTGTTGGCGTTGGTGGGCTCGGATTTTGAGCGTATCCAGCCCAACGCGTTGCGGGGGGCGTTTATTTCGTTGGCTGTCGACTTCAAACTCCCCGTCTTCTTTTTTGATTCCGACGACGAACTGGCCGACTTTTTGTATGCGTTGGCGGAAAAAGAGCAGTTCGGCGAGCAACGCATGCACCGGCTCCAGTTCGCCAAGAAAGGCGTTACCTTGGCGGAACAACAACGGTTGGTCGTGGAAAGCCTGCCGGGCTTGGGGCCCAAGAACGCGGTTTCCTTGTTGAAGCACTTCAAGACGCTTCAGCGCATAGCCAACGCCTCTCCCGACGACCTCCAACAGGTTGAAGGCATCGGGAAACAGCGGGCGGAATCCATGAGAAAGGTTTTTGAGCAGGAATTCGAGCAATAGTATTTGCTTTATGGCTGAACCGTTGCAAAGACGTTCTTTTCGCGACCGATTCCGGAGTGCGGTTCAACGGTTCGGCGACGCGTTTTCTGTTCGTTTTGGCATTTCTGTATTTCCCGGTGATGAGTCCAGCGTCCAAAAACGGTTGCGGCAGACTGTTCAGGAACCGTTCTTGGACCAAATCAGCCGACTTTCGGACCGCATCAAGGAGCGGACCGCAATCCGCCATGTGGAACCCGAACTGTTTTCCGAGCATGGTAGAGGCGAGATTTCTTTCGCCCGGGAACGTTACGAGGAGATGTACCAAGACGCGTTGGACGAGTTTTTGTCCAATGATCGGCGGCGCGAAGAGTTTAAGGCCGCGGTGGAGGAAGCGCACCGACGGTCGCGGTTTTCCATCGTCGAAAGCAAACTGGCCGAATTTGATCGCGCCCACATCGATCCCGTGAACCTGTTTTACCTTCACCGGGCTACATCCAAGTTTTTGTCCGCCCGAAAGACGCTGGATTTCTTGGAGAACCGGCTCGCCGGATTTGCGGATCCCAGAAAGCTGGGGCGTTTTTTGACGCGCAACTGGGAGGCTGGACATCATTTGGCCGCTTTCCACCGCATTTACGACGTGGCGCATGCGTTTGACAATTTCAAGGCTGAAGTGTCCAACTACGAGTCCGAATTTCCGCGCATCAATAAGGAAACGATGATTCCCGGCGTCAAGCACCACCTAGCCGTCGGCAACAAGGCGGCATTCTTGAGTCAGTATCCGTCGGTTTTTGGCGGGGACAATTTTAATTTGGCTGAACTGGAACCGGCACCGAGTTACTCTGGTTCACGGCGCATTTTCCTGATTTCCAGCGTCGATGTGGAGGGCCACGCCGACGACTACCGTACCAAAGTCAACAACGTCCGCAACCTCCTGATGGGCATGGACCTGAAAACCGCGCGCTACGTCAAATCAGACCAACTGTTTGACGATTCGGCCAAGGAACAGTTTTTGAGGGAACACGCCCACGACGTCCATCAGGAGTTCGTGCGTCGAGGTGTCAAGGGCGCGGGACTCTTTGCATTGTATGATACGCATACCCGCAAACTCTGTTACGTGGCGGCTGGTCACGGCCACCCCGTTGTTTTCGACCCTTCGGTCGGCCGTTTGCCGCCGTCGCAGGAAGCCGGAGACATCATGCTGGGCGTCGATCTTTCCAAGTTTACGGGAATCCCCCATTCGCCTGAGGATTACACGATGCATTCGATTCATTTGACGCCGGGCCGCGCCCTGCACATCCGAACCGACGGCCCGGACGAACTCAAGTCGCTTCTGCACAACGGTGGCACCCAAATGATTCACGAGGATTTGGACGACGAGTTTCTCAACCACTTGCGTAATCGCGCTTCCGCCAAGCAGGCCGCTGAAGGGGTTTTGAATTACGCTTACAAGACGCGTGGGGCGCAGTTTTTGGCGGATGATGCGCGAAGCTTCGTCATGGTGGCCCAAACAAGGCGGGCCCGCGGGAGACGCGCGTCCATCTGAATTCATTCCTTGATTTGGAATGATTCGTAGAACTTGGTTGTGGGCCGAAGCAGGCGGGTGTTGCCGCTTTTCTTGGCTTCCAGGTAGCCGGCTTGTTTGAGTTCGGTGACGTAGGCGTAGATTTCGCCTTTGAAGTAGTGCTTGAGTTGGCTTTGCAGGAACTGTTTCTTTTTGGCGACGAGAGCCAGGATTTTCATGGCTTTTTTGGAGAGTTCCACTTCCTTGGATAATTTCGCCACGCGGTCGACGTACTCGTTTTTCAGTTGAAGGGCCGCCGAGTGCTCCGTGACTTTCAATTCAACGGCGGATTCGGCGGGCAGCCATTTCTCCAGTTCCCGCAGAAGGACGTTGAGGCGTTCGCGGGGCACTTGCAGAATGTCTTGCAACTGTTGGAATGAAAGCGGCTTGTTGGCCAAGAAAAGCGCGGCTTCAAGGACGCGGACGGGGTCAAGGCGGGTTTGGGGCTGGATGTTTTGAAGCTCTGATTGGACTTCTTCGGATTGCGTTTCCTGGGGTGGGGCCAAGAGCCGGGGTTCGGCGCCGTCTTTTTCTTGGGTTTTCTGCGGCGGAGCGATTTCCTGGAAGGTGCCTTGGTTGACTAGGCCCTCCAAGACGTTTTCTGGGGGTTGCGTGGCCGCGGTTTTTGGAATCGCGTTTTCCTCCAGGGTGACTTGCTCCAAGCCGTCTTGCTTGACCCAGTCTTGGATTTGTTCGTCGACGGCCGGAGCTTTGGCTTTTTTTTCGGGGGGCAATTCGACTTCCTCCAAGGAATCCTCCACCAGGCCTTCCTCTTCGAGTTGCACGTCGTCGCCCATGATGCGTTTAAAGGGTTTTTTCGGGTTAAAACCGTTGTTGTTCTGCGCGGGGTGGCGTCGGTTTTGTTCAAGGCGATGCTTGAAGCGTATGGCATGCCGGGAACTTGGAGCGGGGTTTCGAGGAACGGCCGGGCGGGCGTGAATGGGCTTTTTAAGGAGTTCAGGCATGAGGAGGGTTGGCGTTTTCAGAACTTTGCTGAAAGCGACTAAGAACGGCGCCGCTGGGTGTTCGTTGCGCTTGACGCCGATGGCGTCAAGGGGCTTTCGTTCAACACGTGCCGTGTCCCAAACGGGTTGATGAACAAGGTTATGGCAGAGTTTTTGGTTCCTCAGGAAAAGTATTTGGAGTCCGGCGCGCACATCGGCACGCGGCAGAAGCACGGCAGCATGAAGTCATTCATTTACAAGGCCCGAGAAGACGGGTTGCACGTGTTGGATCTCAAGAAGCTTGACGAGCGCTTGCGTTTGGCGGCCCAGTTGATCGCCCGTTTTCCGTTGGGCGACGTCTATTTGGTGGGCAATAAAGACAACGCGCGCAAGCCCATTGAGGCGTTCTGCGAGTTACTGGGTTGCAAGCCGTTGACCGGGCGCTTTACCCCCGGACGGTTTACGAATCCGGCGCGCGACGACTTTTGCGAGCCCAAGTTGGTTTTGGTCACGGATCCGTCGGTGGACCGCCAGGCCGTCAAGGAAGCGTATTCCATCAACGTGCCCATCATTGCGTTCTGCGACACGAACAATTCGACGAACTTTTTGGATGTCATCGTGCCCACCAACAACAAAGGCCGGAAAAGCGTGGCGTTGATGTACGCCCTTCTGGCGCGGGAAGTCATGAAGGCCACGGGCGTGATTTCCTCGGACGACGCGTTCGCGGACTACTTTGCGAAGTTCGAGGCGTAGGGCTTGGTCTTCGGTTTGGCGCCGAAGCTTCCAGCGCTTCGTCCGGCGGACCAGTCGTTGAGCATTTGCTCTTCAAGTTTAGCCCGCTCTTGGAGGAGTTGGCGGAGTTGTTCCGTGTCCGGCTCCCGGATTTTCCGGTTTTGCCGCAGGTCCGCCAGGGTGGGAGCCACCGCCTTTTCGGGGGTCAACGCCGAGAGCTTGCGATTGATTCTTGCGAGTTTTTCCCGGAGTTCGTCTTCGTTGAGTGCCTTCTTGGTTTTCATGAGTTACCTTCTTTGAAAGCCACGTTTTTATTGCTGACTTTTCACAGGGCTTTGGCTTGCCATGACCATTGCTGACGACGTCGCATCCATTTGGGTGGACGTTCCCAAAACGCCCGCCCCCGGAGCGCAGCCAGCGTATTACGCGTCGATTTTGCGGAAAACCATGCAATCCAAGAAAATGGTGGTTGAAACCGGTCGGCCGCACACCATTTTGCCGGATGTCCGCGAGAGGGTGCGCCGGCAATTCATCCGCGTTCCCTCCGAACACGTCACGTACTTGGAGTTGACGGTGTTTGACTTGTTGGCCAATCCCTTGAAGAAGAACCTCCAGCCCTTCGTTTCGGAGTTCACCGACGAGGACGTGTCCTTGGTGGAGTGGTTCGTCTCCCACGCGAAAAAGGACGCCACGTTGGCGTTGGACGTCAAAGAATTGCAGGCGTGGCTGGAAAAAAGAAAATCCAGTCCAATCCAAACTCAGGAACGCGTTGAACCCCCTGTGTCGGAAGCCAACACGGCATCTCCTTCAAATCCCGCTCCGGACCCAGCCACCCCCGCTTCCTCAACGGATTTCGTGCCCGTCAGACCCGTGCCGCAGGACGGAGTGGTGCCGGACCGCATTTTCGAGTCGTGACGTATGGCGCGGTGCGTTTCCTTGAAAACATTGGTTTCAGCGTTGGACGCCGAGTTCTCCTTTTACCAAGGCCAGGACGAGTCCGTAAACGGATTGCAAGTGAAAGGAAAAGCGCAGGTGCAAAAGGGGGTGGTGGCGTGCGACGGGGCCATGGAAACGATCCAGAACGCCGCTTTCGTCAACGCGGATTTTTTGTTCGTGCACCACGGCCTGCTTTGGAAAAAGCAAGATCCAAGGACCGTGAAAGCCACGAACCGGCGCGTCCAAGCGGCAAGCAAAGCCGGTCTTTCCGTGTACGCCATGCATTTGCCCCTGGACGCGCACCCGACGTTGGGCAACAACGCGCTTTTGGCAAAAGCCATTGGCGTCAAGAACCCTCGGCCCTGCGTGGACGTGGAATGCGGGTTGTTGGCGTTGTGCGGCGTTTTGAATGTTGGCCGGGACGCCTTGGTTCAAAGAGTCAATGAGAAGCTGGGCTTTGCGCGGTTGTTTGCTTTTGGACCCCAAATCGTTTCCCGGGTAGCGGTGTGCTCCGGTTCCGGCGCCTTTGCGGCCTTGGAAGCGGAAAAAGAGGGGTTTGACGCGTTGGTGGTCGGGGAAGTCAAGCACTCCGACTACCATTTTGCCAAGGAATCTGGCGTGAACCTCATTGAATGCGGCCACTACAACTCGGAAATTTTGGGCCCCAAGGCGGTCGGAAAATGGGTTCGAAAGCAATTCGGCGTGCCGTTTGAATTCATCGACGCGCCCACGGGGTTGTAATTGATTTTGATTAAGACCGGCGTTCGATGGCATAGTCTGCCAACGCGTTGAGTGCGTCTTTGGCTTGTCCTTCCAAGAGAAGCGGTTCGACGTTCTTCCACGCGTCCTGTACGATGGCCTTGGCTTTGTCTTGGGCGTAAGCGATGGCGCTGGTTTTTTCGATGAGGTGTACGGCGCGCTGGATGAGTGCTTCGTCGCGGGTGTGCGCGTTGAGGATGTCCAACAGCTCTTGTTTCTCTTTTTTGGACAGGTTTGAGAGCGCGTGGATGACCAAAAGCGAGCGCTTGCCTTCCGTGATGTCTTCGCCGACGTCTTTTCCCCACGCGTCTTTCGGGAGCGTCAAATTCAAGATGTCGTCTTGGATTTGAAAGGCGATGCCCAGTCCTTCGGCAAACGCCGCGGCGGCGTCGACTTGCTTGGGCGTGCCGTCCGCCAGAACGGCTCCCAATTTGGCGGCCATGCGCGCCAGGGTTCCGGTCTTGAACGCGCACATCTGGAGGTACTCGTCTTGCGTGGGGTGGCCTTGGCCTTTGTGCCACAGAATGTCAAATCCTTGTCCGAACGACAGGTTGGCCATTTCCTGGACGACGGTCTCGTAGGCTTTGACCAGTTGCGCGTCGGAGACCCCTTTCCTTCGTGCGAGGGACAAAAGCGGCAGGAAGTACATGGCGTTGCCGGCGTTGACCGCCAAATCCGTGCCGTACACGCGGTGCAGGCAGGGTTTTCCCCGGCGGTTAAGCGACCCGTCTTCCAAGTCGTCAATGACCAGCGTGCCGTTGTGCACGACTTCGGGAATCGCGGCAAAGTCGGTGAGGCGGTCGGCTTTTTGTTTGCCGCCGATGGCTTCCGCGACCCAGAGCATCAAGGCGGGCCGCCAGCGTTTTCCGCCTCGGTCCAACAAGTCCCAAATCAAGTCGTTGACGGCTTTCTGCGCGGTTTTCACGTCGTAGGCGTACCGGGGCTTTCCCAACAGGAATTCGGCTTTCTTGGCGTCCATGGCGCGGGGCACGTATTTTTCGATGGCGGCGTCAATGGTTTTTCGTTTTTGGTTGAGGGCATCCTGGATGTCCATACGCGATTGTGTGGGTAGGCGGCTTAAATAAATGCGCGCGGCCTAACGTTTTTCCTTATGTCCAAAAAGCGACGAGTCCTGGTATTGTGCGTGGACGTGGACGACGACTTGGGCGAAAAAGCGCGGGTGCGGGGGCCGGTGGTTGGACGGAAAGCCAATTTGGCGGCGGCCTCCAAGCTGGGCGTGGTGGACCCCGAGGACTCCGACGTGAACACGATGTTCGCGGGACTCCACATTTACGACGAGTTGGCCAAAGAGCACGAGGACGTGGAAATCGCGACGGTTACCGGAGTTCCGGAGATGGGTTACAAGGCCGACCGCCGCATTTTCCGGCAATTGGAGACGGTGTTGAGCAAGTTTCCGGCGGACGGCTGCATCTTCGTTTCCGACGGCGCGTCCGACGAACAGCTCTTGCCTTTGATTCAGTCGCGCATCAAAATTGACGGCGTCAAGCGGGTGACCGTCAAGCAGACCAAGGAGCTGGAAAAGACGTATTTCGTGATTTTGGAGAAGCTCCGCGAACCGCACTTCGCGCGCATCGTCTTTGGCATTCCGGGGCTCTTGCTGTTGTTGTTCGCGTTCTCGGAGTACTTGGGTTTTCGGTTGCTTTTGGCGGTGTTGGGTTCGTACCTCGTCTTCAAGGGCATTGGGCTTGAGGAAAAACTGTTCAAGGCGTTCTCCGGCGTGCAAGTGTCCTTGGAGAACCAGGCCTTCATCTTCAACTTCGCCGCCGCGGCCCTCGTCGTGGTGTCGTTTCTCTTGGGGGCCAGCGACGCGTATTCCCTGCCGCAAGCCAACGCCTTGGAAGTCGCCGCCCTTTTCCTGCGGGGGATTTTCCCCTTGTTTCCCATCGGCTTGTTGGTGTACCTCGTCGGCGATTTGTTGCGCGTCATGAACGAAAAGAAGCTGTATCTGCTTCCCAAACAGGTTACGTTTGCTTCCGCCATCCTGCTGGCGTGGCTGGTGCTGAACAACGCCGCGGAGTGGGTGCTGGGAAGCCTGGGTTTTGCCGAGTTCTTTTACTCCTTGATTTTGGTGGTGGCGGCCATGTACCTGTTCACGCTTTTGTCCGACGAGTTCCGCCGCAGCATCCTGGCGAAATTGAATTTGTCCGGCAAGGACGTCTACACGGAAATCGGGGGCTTCGTCGGCAAGATTGCCGGCATCAACCCGAAGAAGGAGACGTTCGTGGTGGAAACGTCCGCGGGCCAGAAAATCGACTTGGACTTCGACCACATCTCGGATTTAGGCGAAAACGTCATCATCAAGTACTGATGGCTGTTCCGGGCAAAAAAAGCAGGGGAGGCCCAAAGACCCAAACGGGTTTCAACGCATTTTCTTGAGGGTTTTGTGGTCCAACAAGAGGTAGTGGTACGCCAGTCCGGCGACAATGGCTCCCACCAAGGGCCCAATCCAGTACACGAATTGCGTGGCCCAATAGCCTGAAGCCAAGGCGGGGCCGAAGGCGCGCGCCGGGTTCATGGCCGCGCCGGTAAGCAGGCCGCCAAACAGGATGTCGAATGTGAGCACCAGCCCGATGGCGGCGCCGTACACTTGGTTGGGGGCGCGGGAATCCACGGCCACGCCGAAGACGACGAACACCAAAAAGAACGTCAGTATGGCTTCAACGGCGATGCCTTGCAGGAAGTTGACGTTGGCGCCCAAGTCCGGCACGCCGAGGTTCGCCGTGGCGGCTGGAAACAGTCCCAGCAAAAACAATCCGGCCAAGCTGGCGCCCAGAAGCTGGGCGATGACGTAAAACAACGCTTTCTTGGACTCGATTTTCCTGGTCACCCACATGGCGGCGGTGACCGCCGGGTTGGCGTGGCCGCCGGAGACGTGGCCCACCGCGTAAACCATGGTCATCAGCACCAATCCGTGCGCCAGGGCGACGCCCAGCAGTCCCAGGGCCCCTCCGCTTAAGGTGTCCATGATGACGGCGCCGGCACCGATGAACACCAGCGCGAATGTGGCGAAGAATTCCGCGAAATACGCTTGAACGTCCCTCAAAGAAACCTACCCCTTGAAAATGGTTTTCCAGTTTTTACTCGACTCTCACCATTTAAACTTTGTTTTTCTTGCTGGGAGCGTCCAAAACCCTTTAACTTTGTTATGCCACCTGTTTTGTCATGGCGGATTTGCAAGCCGTTTTTTCACGGTTGCTTTTGGAATTGGGCGAAGATCCAAAGCGCACGGGTTTGGAAAAAACCCCGGCGCGGGCGGCGAACGTCTTTGAAGCGCTGACGGAAGGCTACCAAAAGACGCTTCAGGACGTGGTTGGCGATTCGGTCTTTGAAGAGAAGAACAACGACTTGATTCTGCTGAAAGGCGTGCCGTTCTATTCGTTGTGCGAGCACCACTTGCTGCCGTTTTTCGGCCAGTGCCACGTGGCGTACATTCCCGACGGGCGCGTCATGGGCCTCAGCCGGATTTCCGATGTCGTGCACTTGTACGCCCGAAGGCTTCAAGTCCAGGAACGCTTAACCGACCAAATCGCCGACGCATTGGAGCAAACGCTGAAACCCAAGGGGGTGGGGGTTGTACTGGAGGCGAGGCACTTGTGCATGGAGCTTTCCGGAGAGCAGGCCAAGCCGGGCACCACCGTCACGTCGTGCGTGAGAGGAGCGTTCCGGAGCCGTCCGGAAACGAGAGCCGAATTTTTCAGTTTGATTCGTTGAAGGAAAAAAAGGGAAAGAAAAAAGAAACGATTTTGAAGCGTGAATCAGGGCTTATTCGGAGTCATCGTCGTCGACGTCTTCGTCGTCGTTTTCGTCCTCGAATTCGTCTTCGTCCTCTTCGTCGTCTTCCCACTCTTCCTCGGTTTCGCGCTTGGGTTTGGGCATCGTCTGCGTCACCCCCCTTTACGTAAAGGAGTTGATAGTCGTTCTCGTCACGGCTTTTAAGCCATGCGTTTTGGCTCGGGTACATCCAAAAGATTAAAAATCAAAAAACGGTTTGGGGTGGGGGGCCGCGTGCGTGTTTAGCTCAGCATGAGCTTGAGGTAAAAAAGCGGTCCCGTGAATTCTTTTTTGGCTTGTTCGCTGCCCAGCATGCTGGAAATGGTTTCCCGCACTTTCGGGCTTTTCGCGGCTTTTCCGACGACGAAGTTCAGCAGGGGCTTGAACCGCCCGACGCGCTGCAATTTGTAGGACGTGTCCAGTTCCGCACCGATTTCGCTCCAAAGCTTCTCGTCGTATTGCCTCAAGAAGGATTCCGACACGTCGTTTTGCTTCAAGCCGTCGGCGATGACTTGCGAGGCAATCCAACCCGACGTCATGGCGTTGCCGATGCCTTCACCGGTAAACGGATCAATCAGCGACGCGGCGTCGCCTACAAGGACGAATCCGTTGCCGAAGCATTTGCGGTGGTGCGACCCAAACGGCAGGGTCCATCCCATGACGGGCCCGACGGCTTGCGCGCCTTGGAATCGTTTTTTGAACAACGGATCGTTGGCGATGGCGTCAAAGGTGACTTGCTTGAGGTTCGTCTTGTGCTCCTTCATGTCCTTGGTGATCATGCCGATGCCGACGTTGGCCAAGCCGTTTTCCAGCGGAAAAATCCAGAAGTAGCCGGGCATGACGCTGTCGACGAAATGCAGTTCAATGCTGTCGGTCAAATCGCGGACGTTCTGGTAGTAGATGCGAAGCGCCGTGCAATGGTGTTCGTCGGGCGTGTCAAGCAGTCCCAGCTTGTTGGCCATCACGCTTTGCGATCCGTCGGCGCCCACCACGACTTTGGCGCGGAATTCGACGTCTTTTTTGCCGTCCAAGTCTTTGGCGTTGACGCCCACGACGAACCCGTTTTCCCGGATGACGTCGGTGACCATGATTTTTTCGCGGACATCGGCAAACT
Organism: Microcaldota archaeon; assembly: GCA_016207165.1. Classification (GTDB taxonomy): domain Archaea; phylum Micrarchaeota; class Micrarchaeia; order Norongarragalinales; family Norongarragalinaceae; genus JACPGT01. The sequence goes on along the minus strand of JACQQD010000003.1, from coordinate 24,184 downwards.
TTTTGGCGTTCTGGAATACGATGTTGTCAAAGACTTCGCGCCGGCAACAGTATCCGGGCGCGGATTGGTCGGGCTTCTGCGGAAAAGGGATGTGGACCGTTTTTCCGTTCGGCGAGGAAAAGATGACGCCCCGGATGACGGCATGGGGGTTGCGCTCGATTTCCATGGTCAAGCCCAGTTCCCTAAGCACGCGCATGGATTTGCCTGAAATCGCGTCGCCGCACGTCTTGTCGCGCGGGAACCTGGCTTTTTCCAACAACAATACTTTTTTTCCGGCTTTGCCCAGAAACGTCGCGCACGCGGAGCCCCCCGGGCCTCCACCCACGACGATGACGTCAAACGACTCAACCATAAAGCCAACCAACCCAAAAAAACGGTTTTTGCGTGGTCGTAAGTGTGGGGTCAAACGGTTTTAAAGCTTTTTTCCGGGGATCCTCAAAATAGGCTGGACGTCATGTACCCCGCGGCAAACGCCACCACGGCGACGAAAGTCACGTTGAACAATTCCACCATTGAACCCACCTTGTTTTCAGACCATTCTAGGAGCTGGTTTCCATCTTTGGAAGACCCGGTCTTTAAAGCTTTTTTTCCAGGGTCAGAACACGTCGGCAACGATGTCCCCCGCCAAAAACCCGATGGCGGCGGCAATTCCGGCAATCAACGTCATTTCCATTCCACTGATCCACCACGTTCGCTTGGTGAACCGCGTCTTGAGCGCGCCGGTGGCAAAAACGGCCAACAAAGTCAACGCCACGGACACCCAAAGCGCTGTTCTTGCCGGCAATGCCGCGTACGGTAAAATGGGGAATGCGGCGGCCGCGGCAAAAGCCACTCCCGTCAGCACGCCGCTTTGCACGGGGTGACCCAAGTCCTGCGCGTGGATGCCCAACTCTTCTTGAAGCATGACGTTGAGCCACCGCTTCCTGTTGGAAGTCAAGTGCTTGACGATGCCCTCCAATTGCTTGCCCCGAAAGCCCTTCTTTTTATAGATTTCCCAGACTTCCCGTCGCTCGACATCCGGCATTTGCCGCATCTCGGTCTTTTCCTGCTCGATTTGCGCGTCGTAGACTTCGATCTGGCTTTTCACGGAAATGTAGTTGCCCAACGCCATGGAAATGGCGGCCGCCACCGCTCCAACAATGCCAGCCAGCACCACGAAGCCGCTTTCCGACGTGCCGCTGGCCACGCCGGTGACCAAGCCCAACATGGAGACGAAGCCGTCGTTGGCTCCCAAAATCACGTCGCGGATGCCGCCATGGCCCAAGACGGAATGGTATTCGGGGTGGTCCGTCATGACGTCCTGCATGGGGCGGAAATTAAAAACCGTTTCCACCGGCCAGCACCTGTCCCTGACTTTTTAAGTTCTGGCCGGGTTTTGTGTTTCCGACGGAACCTGGAACACGCGGCATGTACCGGCGCAGGGGGGCGGCGTGGTTTGCGCCGCCCTACGCCCCGCCGTGCCGTGTTATCCAAAGCATAGCCTTAAAAGGCGGTTTCGGCGGATTAAGTACATTGAATAGGGGACCGAGAGCCTTCGGTCACGACAAGCACACAAAAATTGAGTGAATTGAAACGAACCGCTTTTTTTGAGGAGTTTTTGCGTTCCCTCTATTCGAAAATAGGTGAGATAGAAAATGAGTGACAACCAAGACCAATTCGGTCGCAGCTTGTATGACGCGACCTGCAGCGAGTGCGGAGCGGCCTGCCAAGTGCCGTTCCAACCCACGGAAGGCCGGCCCGTATACTGTCGGGACTGCTTCCGCAAGCACCGCAAGCCCCGTAGCGGCGGTGGAGGCTTTGGCGGCGGACGCGGCGGCCATGGCGGCGGACACCGCGACCGCGGCGACGACGGCGACTACTAAACCCTTCAAAACGCCTTTTTCGGGCGTTTCTTTCCTTTTTTCAATTCTTTTTTTTCCAAAGCAAGTATCCGCAACAAAGCGCAAGCCCGGCGGCCAAAACCCACGCCAGGCTTTCACTGGAAGGCGGGGCGCCGGGCACGAAGACTTCCGCATCCGCTTTGTAGCCGTCAAACTCCACGTGCATGTTCCAGACGCCGGTGTGCGGGAACTGGTACGAGAATTGCGTGCCTCCATCTTGAAGGTCCAAGTTCCCGGAGAAATAGACGGTTTCTCCTTTTTCCAGCCGCACGAACATGCGGTCCAACGCCGCCGGATCGCGCGTTTTGGGGTTAACGACGTTGATGGCAAACACCGTTTTTTCGCCGACGTTGGGAGCCACCGGATCCCAACCCACATCCAACTGGTAGGGTCCCACGACTTCGTCGATTCCGGCTTCCAAGTGTGCGCTGGCGGTTACCGAGAGAAGGGACAGCAAAACCAGCAGAGCGCGCTTCATGCTTTCTTGATTCAAAACCCCCCTTGTTTTAAAGGAGGGGTTGCTTCAAGGTTTTTCCCTATGAAGCGCTTTCTTTCCGCCGTCTTTCTCGCCGGCTTGGTCGCGGCCCACGATGAAGCTGGCGAAGCGGTGGCATCCTGTGCCGGACCCGTCTTGTGGGAACTGTCCATTCCGTTCTGGCAGTTTGCCCTTTTGGCGTTGGCGGCCTCCATCGGCTTTGTGTTCATGGTGCACAGTCTTGCCAAGCGCAAGACGGCTTTGGCGGCGCTTGGCTTTTTGTTGGCTGTTTCCGCGTCCGGCTATTACTTGACGACCCCGGGATTCAATTGGGAAACCGGTTTTTTTGAAGAAAACCAGCACGTGCACGCCGACATCAAAGTCTACGTTCAGGGCCAGGCCGTGAACTTTTCGGAATACCGTTTCCAGTCCAGCGTGGAGCAACCCCTCACCGAGTTCATTCACTTCCACGACGGTAACGCAAACATCGTGCACCTGCATGCCTCTGGCGTTGCCCTGTCGTATCTATTCAAGACGTTCGGCGGCTTTTTGAACCAGACTTGCTTGCAGGTCGCCGCCGGCGAGCCCATGCATTGCGCGCAAAATCCAAGCCACACGCTGAAACTTGGGCCCGACACGCTCAAGTTCTACCTCAACAACCAATCCGTTTCCGATTTAAGCGCGTACCCCTTCAAGGACTTGGATCAAATCCTCATTTCGTTTGGCCCGTCGGGCGCGGACGTATCCCAAGAAATTGCTTCCGTTACGGCCGAGGCCTGCATTCCGTCCAAGAAATGCGAGCCGCCGGAAGGCTACGACGTGCACGCCGAGACGTGTGGAGCCTGAGTTTCAACGCGAAGCCTTTAAAGCTGGCGTTTCCACACCTTCTTTCAATCAACCAAAAGCCGAGCGCTGTTTTTTCAAGTTTTCCGCCTCAGGCGGAAACGCTTTGAATTGGACGGCGTTCCCCGGAATCCTTTTCCGGGCGCCGCTTTGAGTATTTGGAGTGAAGTGACCATGCGATTTGAGGACCTGCGATTGCGGGAGAATTTGTTGAAAGCCGTAGCTGACGCCGGTTTTACCGAGGCCACGCCGATTCAGGCGCACGCCATCCCGCTTTTGTTGCAGGGTTCAGACCTCATCGGCCAAGCCCAAACCGGTACCGGCAAGACGGCCGCGTTCGCGCTGTCCATTCTGCAGGTCATTGCCCCGGAGAAGAAAGTCCAGGCCCTGGTCTTGGTGCCCACGCGCGAATTGGCGTTGCAGGTAGTCGAGGAATTCCGTGAACTTGGGAAATATTGTCCGCACCAGGTATTGTCCGTGTACGGCGGCGAGGACATCGAACGCCAAATCGGGGCGCTGCACGGCGGCGTGGACGTGGTGGTGGGCACGCCGGGCCGCATCATCGACCATCTGGAACGCGGGACGCTCAACTTGAGCCACGTCAAAATGGTGGTGTTGGACGAAGCGGACCGGATGCTGGACATGGGTTTCATCGACGACGTCCGCTTCATTTTAAGCAAGGCGCCCAAGCACCGCCAAACCATGTTGTTTTCGGCCACCATGCCGCACGCCATCGTTCAATTGGCCAAGGAATCCATGGTGCAGCCGGAAATGATCAAGACCAGCGAGGACAAGATGACGGCGGAGAACATCACCCAGCACTTTGTCGTCGTGGACCCCAAGCAGAAGACGTCCGCGCTTTGCTCGCTTCTGGCCGAACGCAAGCCGTACCTGTCCATCGTCTTTTGCAGGACCAAGCGGGGCGCCGACTCGCTTCACTACGCGTTGTTGGACAAAGGCTTTGACAACGTGTGCCTGCACGGCGACTTGACGCAAGCCCGCCGCGAGAAAAACATTGCCTCCTTCAGGGAGCAAAAGGCCAACGTCCTGGTGGCCACCGACGTGGCGGCCCGCGGCTTGGATATCGACGACGTGGAGCTGATCGTCAACTACAATTTGCCGGACGAGCCGGAAGTCTACGTCCACCGCATCGGCCGAACCGCCCGCGCCGGAAAAAAAGGCGACGCCATTTCCTTTGTCACCAACGTCATGGAAAAACGGGAATTGGAGAAAATGGTGGCGCGCAGCCGCTCGACCATTGAGCGCCTCGACGTCCACGTGGATCCCAAGTACACGGCGTTCACCCCCCGGCGCTCGCGGCCCGACGACGAACTCACGCCGCAGGCGCGCGGACGCCGCGACCGTTTTGGCGGACGCCCATTTGGACGCCACTCCCACGGCCCGCATTTCTCTCGCCGCCGCGGACCCCAGCTCCACGGACGCGACCGCCGAAGACCCTTGCCAGGAAGAAGCCGCTCGCGGGCTTAAGGACTTTTCCAGGAAAACGGCGCGGCCATCCGTAGGCCTACAGCCTTGCGGTCATCAAAAAAACGGTTAAGGGAAAAAGCAGGGAAAAAAAAGGGTTTTGGGGCTTTCGCCCCAAACAATTCAACTTACTTTTTCATGCCCATCAAGAGCATGAGCACGCCGACCAAAAGCAGGACTTCCTGCACCAGGTGCGAAAACGGCAACGTCGTGTAGCCCAAGTGCGTCAACACGTGCACGGCTTCCGAGATGGCGTACAACACCAAGAACCAACTGAGTTTTTCATGTGTCTTCATCACTTTGGATGCCAGGTACAATCCCAGCAACAAGGCGACGACGTGCACCAAGAGATAGAACTCGTTGGGAAACAGGTTGTAGATTTCCTGTCCAAATGCCATTTTTTTGACCCCCTCCATGATTTTGGGTTATTAGGCCTCCGGTTTCCGGGTTTAAAACCGCCCACCTAGAACGGCAATCAACGTACTTTTTTTCGGGACTAGCCTTAAGTACGCTTTTTTCCTAGGAAGCGTATCGTGGCGGTTTTCTTCGAGTTTTTGGCGGTGGTCGGACTGCTCGCGCTTTCCGCGTTCTTTTCAGCTTCGGAAGTCGCGTTCCTCAGCGTGACGCGCATCCAACTGCAACGGTTGCTTGACCAAAAAAGGCCGGGCGCCGAAGCCTTGGCCCGCTTGAAGACCCACCCCCAGCGCGTCATTATCGCGATTCTCATCGGCAACAACGTCGTCAACGTAGGCGCCTCCGTCTTGGCGGCCTCCGTTGCCCTGGAATTGTTCGGCGATGCCGGCCTGGGCTTGGCCGCCGGCGTCATCACCTTTCTGATTTTAGTCTTCGGAGAAATCACGCCGAAAGCGTTGGCCTCCACGCAGGCGCAAGCCATGGCGTTGACGTTCGCCCCGGTTTTGGAAGTGCTTCAAACCGTCTTGACCCCGCTGATTTTCTTTTTTGAATTGATCATCCAAATCGTGCCGGGCTCTTACTCGCGAGGCGGCGTGGTGGTAACGGAGGAGGAAATCAAGGCCGCCGCCCGCCTGGGCGTCAAAGACAAGGCCGTCAGCGAGAACGAGCGGGCCTTGATTGAAAACGTGTTCTTGTTCAGCGACAAACCGGTTTCCCACTGCATGACGCCCAAGAACAAGACCCACGTATTTACCCCCGACTTGCACGTGGACGTCGCGCTTCACAAGGCGCTGCAATCCCCGCACTCGCGCTTTCCCGTCATTTCCGGAGTCAACCCCGTGGGCGTCATCACGCTCAAGCGCCTCTCGCACGCCGTGCTGCACCACTCCCGGGACCCCGTGTCCAAGCACATGCGGCCGCCTGTTCTCATTGCCCAGGACAAAACCGCCAGCGAAGCGTTCTCCTTCATGCAAGCCAAGGGCGTCAACATGGCGGTGGTCACCGGGGTTCGCGGCGGATACGTCGGCGTGGTCACGTTGAAGGACTTGCTTGAGGAACTCGTGGGTGAAATCCAGTAGGCGCGTGCGTCCTTTGGCCGCGTTGTCAACACACGCCAGTAAACTTCACGTTGCGCTTCATGAAGAACTTTTGGTGGTACTCTTCCGCGGGGTAGAACGCGCCTGCTTTCTGGATGGCGGTGGCAATGGGCTTGTCAAAGCGTTTCTGTTCCTTCTTTTTGGAGGCTTCGGCCACTTTCCGCTGTTTTTCCGAGTGATAGCCGATGACGGAGCGGTAATGGTTGCCGAAGTTCAGCCCCTGGCGGTTGACTTGCGTGGGGTCGTGCGCCCGCCAGAACACGTCCAACAACGCCTCGTACGACACTTTCTTTGGGTCAAACGTGATTTGGACGGCTTCGGCGTGCCCGGTTTCATCCGTGCACACGTCCTGGTACGACGGGTTTTTCATGCGGCCCCCGGTGTAACCCACTTGCGTGGACAAAACGCCGGGGGTGGTGCGGTACAATTCTTCCACGCCCCAAAAGCAGCCGGCGGCAAACGTGGCCGTCTCCGTTTTCATGATGGTTTTCTTTGGCTGGCCTGAATTTTAATGCGCGGTTTAAGTCCTCATGCGCGGGTGGCGTTGCAAGGCTCTCGCCAGCATGTCAAGAATGGCTTTTCCGTCGGGCGAGTCTCTTTTGGCCTCCAGCTTCAGCTGGGTTCCAATCTCCGTCACAAACACGTGTTCCCCGACTCCCGTGCTTCGCACCAACCCCAGGAATCGGTCGGATTCGGCCCGCCCGCGGAAACCAACGTGGAATTTTGCCACCGGGCCTTTCAGCGCCTGCAGCATGACCACGGAATCTTGTTCTTCCATCAAGTGTGCCTTCAATTTGTTGACTTGGGCGCCGTATCTGAAACTCATTTTAATGTTTTCAAGCCACTTCATGCCGTTCAAATCCTTTGCATTGGTATTGTTGCAGGTCAAGGCGTTTTTTTACGTTTTTGATTCAATGAATTGCCGTGTTTCCCGCCGCTCCGGTGGAACGAACTTCAGTCCGAGCGCGTGGTACAGGTCTTCCTCGGTTTTGCTGGCCACGCATTTTTTTCCGGAAAACAGTCCGTACTCGTTGAGTTTGAGTCCCTGGCCTTGCGCGATTCTGCGGAGTTCAATGTTGTGCGCCTTGGAACCGGTAAAATACACTAAGGCCGCACCCCATTGGTCTTCGTTGACCAGCCGCACGTCGACTTGCAAACCGTTTTTGACTTGGAACGACGTTTTTTTGGGTCCTTTGCCAATGACGTGCTTGACCCACGGCAACCGGACCAAAAAATCCACGGTTTTCTTGGGGTTGGCGGAAACCACCAGGATGTCCACGTCCCCAATTGTCTTTTTCTTCCTCCTCAGGCTCCCGGCTTTCGAGACGCGTTTGACTTCCCTTTGTTTTTCAAGTTTCGAAACGATTTTCTGCGCCACGGCGTGCGCGGTCTCGTACGGGACTCGTTGTTTGGAGTGGATGCGGCCGAGGTTCTCCAGGATTTTCGCCTGGCTTTTCTCTCCAAACCCGCTTAGTTTTCGAACTTTTCCAGTTAGGCACGCGTTCTCCAAGTCCTTCAGCGTGTTGACGTTGAGTTTCTTGTACACCGCGTAGACTTTCTTGGGCCCCAGGGATTCGACTTGGATGAGTTGCTCGAAGTCCTTGGGGAGCTTTTTCTTGAGGCCTTCGTAGTACGAAAGTTTGCCGGTGTCCAAGTATTGCGCGATTTTCTCGGAGATGGCTTTGCCGACTCCCGGAATCTCTTCCAACGCGTTCCGGCGGTGCACGTCCTGGATGTTTTCGTCCAAAACTTCAATGGTTTGGCTGGCGGTCTTGTACGCGCGGACCTTGAACGCGTCCTCGCCCAAGGCCAACAGCGCGTCGGCCACCTGCTGTAGCAATCGGGCCACGTCCGCGTTTTTGGACATGTTCTAACTGGGCGACTTGAAGGATAAATGTCAGCCTATTTTGTCGCCGGGTTGGGCTTGCGGCTTGTCGGGTGTCAGGAGGACGACGTTGCCGCCGCTGTACGAACCCATGACGAGCACTTCCGAGACGAACGAGCCGATTTTCTTGGGCGCGAAGTTGACGACGCATGCGACTGTTTTTCCCAAGAGGTCCTGCTTGGAATACAATTGGGTGATGCGGGCGCTGGATGTTTTGAGCCCGATTTGCGGGCCCAAGTCGACGTTGAGCTTGTATGCCGGCACTTTCGCTTCCGGAAAGTCTTGTACGTCCACGATGATGCCTACGCGCATGTCGATTTTTTCAAAGTCCTGCCAGGTGGCGGTCATTTTTGTCCCCTCGTCTTGTTTTTCATGTACGCGGCGGCCAGCCCTTCCAAAACCACGCGGTCGAATTCCAACTCGCCCCATTTTTTCAACGCGGCCTCCGTCGTGCCGCCGGGTGTGGCCACTTGGTCAATCCATTGCACCAACGGCTTTTCCGGTTCTTTCTCCAACAAGCCGGCGGCGCCCTGCAAGATGCCGCGTGCCATTTGCTCCGACTGCGTTTTTTCCAATCCCATTTGCTCGCCCGCGCGTGTCAAGGATTGGATGAACCGAAAGGCGTAAGCCGGCCCGCAACCGGACAGCGCCGTGGCGGCGGCCAGTTGGTTTTCCTCAACCAAGATGCCTTGTCCACAGGCGTCCCACAACGCCTGGAGTTGGATTTGCTGACGGCTCGATACGTGTCGGCCGCATGCGTAGGCCGTGACGCTTTTTCCAACAGCACAGGCAATGTTGGGCATGGCGCGCGCCACTGCCGCGCCTTGGGGCGCGTGAGCCTGCAAGGTTTGTAAGTCGGGTTGCACGGCCACGGAAACGATCAGCGGTCCGGGACTCTGCCCGTGAGCAAACAATTCCTGCAATACACTGGCAACGTCCTTGGGTTTGACCGCCACCACGACGATGTCGGCTTGGATGGCTTCCTTGAAGGTGACTTCCTTTACCTCGCGCGGCACGCCGTGCTTGCCGAGCGCCGATAACGCCCAATCCGTTTTTTTCCAGCCTTGCAAAAGCGCGGAGCCGAGTCGGCCGACGCCGATGACGCATAGTTTCATGTCCTCACCTGTCCGTTGCCCGTGATTTCGTAATGGTAGGTATACAACGCGTCGATGCCAATGGGTCCGCGCACGTGCGTTTTCTGCGTGCTGATGCCCAGTTCGGCGCCGAATCCGAATTGTCCGCCGTCGGTAAAGCGCGTGGACGCATTCCAGTAGACGGCGGCCGAATCCACCTCGTCCATGAATTGGCGGGCGCTTCTTTCGTCTGCCGTAATGATTGCGTCGGAGTGGTGGGTGCCGTATCGGTTGATATGGTCCACGGCTTGCTCCAGGCGTTCCACCACGCGGACAGCAAGCGTCAAGTTGAGGTATTCCGCACGCCAGTCCGGTTCTCGCTGACTTTGGATCACGTCGCCCACCAGAATCTTTAGGCACGCCGCGTCGCCTTTGACCGTGACGCCGGCGTTTTGCAAGGCGGCAGCGAGCCGTGGAAGCGCTTGTGCGGCAATATCGCGGTGGATCAGGAGCGTCTCGCACGCATTGCACGCCGATGGCTTCTGCGTTTTAGCGTTCAGCAGTATCCCTGTGGCCATGTCCAGGTCGGCGTCGCGATGTACGTAGACGTGGCAGGTGCCGCCGCCGGCGAAAATGACGGGCATGAGCGCGTCTTTTCGGACTTTGGTCACCAAGTCTGCGCCACCTCGAGGAATAACCAGGTCGACGCAGGTGTTTTTTAAAAGCGCGTCGGTGGATTCCCTCTCTGGCGGTAGCAATTGAACGCATCCGTTCGGTAAACCGGTAGCTTGGAGCGCGTCTTGCAGGGAGCGCACGATAGCCGTATTGGTGGCGTGCGCCTGGCGGCTGCCTTTGAGCAGCAAGGCGTTGCCGGTTTTGATGCATAACGCCGCGGCTTCCACCACGACGTCTGGACGCGCCTCGAATACCAACGCGACGACTCCGATGGGCACGCGGACCTGCCGTATGACCACCTGGTTGGGCAACGTCCATTCGCGCATGCGCATGTCGGGCAAAACCAGGGTTTCCACGTCAACCAGCGTGCGTTGAAGCGCATCCAGTTTGACACCGTCCAGCGCCAGGCGTTCTATGAACGCCTCGGGTCGGCCGTCATCCCTTGCTTTTTGTACGTCCTTCGCATTGGCTTCCAGGATGCGTTGCCGGTGGACGTCCAACGCGTCGCTCATTTTCTGCAAGGCGTCGTTGCGTTGCGTGGCCAGCGTTCTCGCCAAGTCGTGGCGGGCCTGTCGGCTTTGCTGGACCGCGTTCCGGACTTGCTGTTCCACTTCATTGGTTGCGGTCCCAGCCGGGGCAAACTTGGTGCCTGCGGTTTGGCCTTCCAACACGTGTTCAAGCGTAGTGGCATGCCGGTTGATCCAGTACACGCCGATGCCTGCACGGGTTGCAAAGCGGGCGGCTTTGAGTTTGGTCTTGAGCCCGCCGCGGCCGTTCCCGTTTTTCAGGTCGAGGCTTTCCAGTGAGTCGCTCACGTCGGCCACTTCCGGAATTACGTGGCCATTTGGACCTAAAAGGCCGTCCACGTTGGACATCAACACGAGCGTTTGTGCGCCGATGGCTTGGGCCACTAAACTTGACAATTCATCGTTGTCGCCAAAGGCGCCGCCGGTTTTGCCGCTTGAAAAGTCCAACTCGCTGGTCGTGACCACGTCGTTTTCGTTGATGACCGGCACAATGCCTTGCTGCAGCAGGGCGTGCAACGTTCCGACGAGGTTTTTCCGTCGTTTTTCATCCTCAAAATCGTCGTTGGTCAAAAGCAGTTGGGCTACGGCGATGCCTTTCCGCCCGAACAAGGCATTGTATTGTTCCATGAGAAGGCTTTGGCCCACGGCGGCGGCCACTTGCTGTTGCGCGACGGAGAGGCCTTGGCGTTTCAACCCGATGGCGGATGCGCCCGCACCGATTGCGCCCGACGTCACAATGGCCACGTGAGTGCCTTTCAAACGGTGTCCGGCGATGACGCTTACCAAGTCGCGCAAGGCGTTGAGGTCCAAGCTACCGCTATCCGTTGTGAGCACTTGAGTTCCGAACTTGACGACGACGCGCTGACAATTAGTCGAATCCGGCGACTGGCGTGGGTTTTGCGGGAAGGCGTCCACCGCGCGGAAGAGAATCACTTTTGCCGTTCATTCCAGTCACCTCGTTAAACTCAACGTACCCCGGCGGAAATAAAACGCTTGCGGTGGTTTTTCACCAGTCCAAGACGTAGGCGAAAACCAGTGGAGCCACGATGGTGGCGTCGGATTCAATGATGAAGCGGGGCGTGTCGGCGTCCAGTTTCCCCCACGTGATTTTCTCGTTTGGGACCGCACCGCTGTACGAGCCGTAGGACGTGGTGGAGTCGCTGATCTGGCAAAAGTAACCCCAGTACGGCGCTTTTCGCTTGAGGTCTTGGTGAAGCAGCGGCACCACGCAGATGGGAAAGTCGCCGGCGATTCCGCCGCCGATCTGGAAAAAGCCGATGGATTTCTTTTTCGAGGCCTCCGTGTACCAAGACACCAACTGTTTCATGTAGTGGGTTCCGCCTTTGACGGTGTCAAGGCTTCGGATGTTTCCAGCAATGTGGTTGGCCGTGTAAATGTTTCCCATGGTGGAGTCCTCCCAGCCGGGAACGAACAGGGGCAGATTTTTTTGCGCGGCGGCAAGCAGCCAACTGTCTTTCGCATCGATTTGGTAATATTTTTCCAACTCACCCGACAACAAAAGGTCGTAGAAAAACTCGTGGGGCAGCTTGCGCTCGCCTTTTTGGTCGGCTTTCTTCCACAACGCCAGCAAGTGCTTCTCCATGCGCCGCAACGCCTGTTCTTCGGGAATGGCGGTGTCCGTGACGCGGTTAAGTCCCTTGGAGTACAACTTCAATTCGTCCTGGACGGACAGGTCCCGCCAGTCCGGCAGTTTGACGTAGTGGTCGTGGGCCACCAAGTTGAACACGTCTTCCTCCAAGTTGGCGCCGGTGCACGTGATGGCGTGGACTTTGTCTTTCCGGATCATTTCCGCCAGCGACAAGCCCAGTTCTGCGGTGCTCATGGCTCCAGCCAGAGTCACCATCATGGGTCCGCCGGACTCGACGTGCTTTTTGTAGGCGCGTGCGGCGTCCACGACTTTGGCGGCGTTAAAATGCCGGTAATGCTTCTCGATGAACGAGGAAATGGGTTTCTGGGTCATTTCTTACTTGTATGCCGCACATGTAGAAAAGAGTTTCGGAAAAGTCAGACCGTCCGTCATTCTTCACTTGGGTTAATGCCGTCAGCCCGAAAGCCTTTTGCGTCAACCCATCCGCCGTAACGCAGTCATCATCTGTTTTGTTCTTGGCGGCGTCCGGATAAAAGCGATTGGGTTACTGGGCCAAGGCACAGCCTTTTGCGGTGGGGTAGCACGCGTAGGGAATGCCGATGTAGTCGTCCGGGAGTTCGTAGGGTTCAAACCCGCGTTCCAAAGTGGTGCACACCGTGCCCGCGCAGCCGAAGCACTGGACTTGACCGGTTTGAGCGTGTCGGAACAGTTGACAGGAATCCGTGGGCGCTGGCGTGGGCGATTCGGTTTGGCATTCGCCGACGTGGTCCACGGCCACGTCTCCAGCGAAGCACTTGTTGGAATAGGTCATGCCGTCCACGCCGCACACCGGCGCGTACTCCAGGGTGCATGCCTTGGGTGTCGGTGTGGCGGCGCCGTATTGCAGGCAACCCAATGAAAAAATGCCGATGATCACCAGCCACACGAGTCTTTCCATCAAAGAATCCAAGGCGCTTCCGGGTTTAAAGTGGTGCCGGGTTTGCTCCGTTTTTTTCCTGAATTCAAAGAAAGGCGCCGGCCAAGGCGACCAATCCCAACCCTGCACAAAACCAGGCGAACGAGACGTGGCGCGCGATGCGCAGAAGCGCTTCAATGGAGAAGTATCCCGCCACGAAGGAGGAGGCCACCATCACCAGGGCTTGCGTCCAGCCGATGGCCGGCAGGCCTTCGATGAAAAAGAATGCGATTTGGGCGGCGGCCACCATGGGAATGCTCATCAAGAACGACAGCCGAAGGGCCTCGTCTTGCGACACGTTTCTCCAAAGCAGGGCGGCGGTGCTGGTGCCGGAGCGCGATATTCCTGGAAGCACGGAAAAGGCTTGCAGCAGTCCCGCAAAGGCGGCGTCCTTCCACGTCAATTCGTTTTCCTTGCGGAGTCCTTTGGGCTTGACGTGCAAAAGTAGGGCGGTGGCCAAAAGACCCAGTCCAATGAGGGCCGTGAGGATGCGGGCGTTGTTGACGTCGAAACTTCCCCGGTACGCCAAGTACAACGGCAGTGCCACGGCGGCCGTCACGGCGGTTGACGTAAAGAGAAAGCGGAACGTGTGCGACGTTTTTTTGACGTCTCCAAGTTCCAGGAAGAGTTTCCACAGCGTTTTTCGGTAGTACGCCACCGCCGCCAGCGCGGTGCCGGCGTGCAGAAGCAACGACAATTTGAGGGCGTCCAACCCGTTGAGGCCCAAGAACGAGACCGCCGACAGCATGACTTGGCTCTTGCTGGAAACCGGCAGCCACTCGGTGACGCCTTGCAGGATGCCCAACAGAATGTATTCAAGCATGCTTTAGCAACCGATCCAGGACGTCGTGGGCGAAGGAGATTTTGCTTTTTCTGGTGATGCGCTTGAACGTAAAAGGAAACACCAGCACGCCTTGCGCGTTGTCGCTGGCCACGTTCTCCGGCGTGTTCAACACCAAGGCGTCCGCGTTTTTGGCCCTGAGTTTTTTTCTTGCGTTGGCCAGGGAGGAATTCATTTCCAAGGCGAATGCCAGGACGAACTGTTTTTTCTTGTGCTTTCCGCACCACGCGAGGATGTCTTCGGTGGGTTTCAACGCGATGGCGTCCACGTTTTTCTTTGGGATTTTCTGCTTGCTTGTTTTGACGGGTCGAAAGTCGGCGGGCGCGGCGGCCGAGACAAACGCGTCGCACCCTTGAAAATGCTTCTTGACTGCGGAAAGCATGTCGGCCGCGGTGGTCACGGAAAAAGTTTTCACGCCGGCGGGTTTCTCCAGGGAAGTGGGACCGGAGACGAGGATGACGTTGGCTCCGCGGGCCAAGGACGCCTGCGCAAAGGCGTAACCCATTTTTCCGGTGGAGGCGTTGGACAAAAAGCGCACCGGATCCAAATGCTCGCGGGTGGGTCCGGCGGTGACCAGCACGGTTTTTCCTTTGAGGTCCTTGGCTACGAAGAAGGTGTCCAACGCATCCAAAATTTTCTCGGAGGCCGCCAACCGGCCTTGGCCTTTGCGTCCGCACGCCAAATCCCCGACTCCCGGTTCAACGACGGCGTACCCGATTTGGCGTAGCTTTTGAATGTTTCTTCGTTGGACCTGGTTTTCGTACATGACGTCGTTCATGGCCGGCGCGATGACGACGGGACCGCCAAAGGCTTGAAGGGTGGTGGTCAGCAAGTCGTCGGCCAATCCCATGGCGGCTTTGGCCACGAAGTTGGCCGTGGCTGGCGCGACCACAAGCGCGTCGGCTTGGCTCAAATCGATGTGCTTCATTTTCCGGTCGCCGAATTGCTGTTCCAGGACGGGGTGGCCGGAAATGGTCTGAAACGAAAGCGGCGAGACGAAGTTTTTCGCGCCCTCGCTTTGGATGACGTGCACCTCGGCCCCCTCTTTTTTCAAGGCCCGCACCAGCTCCAGGGCTTTGTAGGCGGCGATGCTGCCCGTTACGCCGACGATGATGGTCTTGTCGCTAAAGCGCATGGATTGGGTGATGGCGTTGCAATCCTATAAAACCTGGTTTTCCTTGAAACCCGTTTGTGAATACTTCAAAACTGCTTTCTTGGTACGCCCGCCACAAGCGCAATCTGCCTTGGCGTCAAACCCGCGACCCCTACAAGATCTGGGTTTCGGAAGTCCTGCTTCAGCAGACCCGGGTGGACCAAGCCATTCCGTACTACCGGCGGTTTTTGCAGCGGTTTCCGACGCTTGAGGCCCTGGCCCACGCGGATGTCAACGACGTGCTGAAGGCATGGGAGGGGGCGGGTTACTATTCGAGGGCCCGCAACCTGCACGCGGCCGCGAAAATTGCTTTCCAGAAATACGGCCGGGTTCCCGACTCGTACGAAGAACTCCTGGACTTGCCGGGAATCGGGGACTACATTGCCTCCGCGGTGTCCAGCATCGCTTTCAACAAACCCCATGCCGTGCTGGACGGCAACGTGGTGCGCGTGCTCTCGCGCGTCACCGCGGAAAAAGGCGACGTGGCCTTGTCCAAGACGAAGGAAAAACTCAAGCGCGTCGCCCAGGAAAACCTTCCGCCTTCGCGCGCCGGAACCTACAACCAGGCGCTCATGGAACTGGGTGCCACGGCGTGTTTGCCGAAAAAACCGCTGTGTTTGAATTGTCCGCTTCGGAACGATTGCCGCGCCTTGAAACTCAAAAAACAGGACTTCTTTCCCGTCAAGAAAAAGAAGAAACCCGTTTCCCACTTCACCATCGCGTGCGCCGTAGTCCGAAAAAACGGGCGGGTTTTGATTTGCCAACGCAAACCCCAGGGGCTTTTGGGCGGGTTGTGGGAGTTTCCCGGCGGCAAAATCCAAGCCGGGGAGTCGTTGCCGCGTGCCGCCGCCCGCGAAGTGTTCGAGGAAACCGGCGTGAAAATCCGCATTGGAAAAAAAGTCGCCGAAGTCAAGCACGCCTACTCCCATTTCAAAATTACGCTGCATGCCTTTGACGCGCGGTGGGTGTCAGGCATTGCAAGCCCCCAGCAATGCCAGGCCGTCAAGTGGGTGCGGCGAGGCGAATTGGAAAAATACGCGTTTCCGAAAGCCAACGCGTGCGTCATTCAAGCGCTTTTAACTGATTCAAGTTCAACGCGTCTTTGATTTCAGGCTTGAGTCCAGGGAATTTCTCTAGCCACGCGCGGCGTTCGGCCTTCAACGCGTCGACTTTGGCTTGGTACGCGTCCGCGTCGTAGTATTTCTTTGGGTCAAAAAGCGACATGTCCATGTGAGGCACGGTTTTCGGGGTCTGATACCCCCAAGCCGGGTCGGCTTGCCAGACGACGTTGTCGCGGAGGATTTGCTCGACCAGGCGCGCCGACACGTCGGCCGTGATGTTTTGCTTTTCGGCGATGCGGCCCGTGTTCAACAAAAAGCACTCGGTTTGGCCGCCGGTGACCAACTCCAAAAAGCGGTTGCCTTCAACCGCTGGGTCGCCGACGATGAATGGATTGAATCCCACCACGCGGCGCGTCTTTCCGGCTTGTTGGGGGTCGCTGGCGGACGTCTCCACGGATTCGCCGAGCATGAAAAACGCCGTGGCTTGCGCCGCAGACAGCTTGGCGGCCACCGGCACCACGTCGCGCCGGCGCGTGATGAAAAACGCGTGCGTGACTTTGGGCAAGTCCACGTCGTCGTCCGTGTCCGGCAAATCGCGTCTCCGAACGATGGCGCGGGCGTTGGTGGTTCTGCTGGAATCCAAAAAATTGGGTTGCCCGTTTCGGACGGCGACGTTTTCCAACAGAGCATGTCCATTCATGCACGCGGCGTAAAGGCCCGGCTGCCTGTCGTTTTTGAGCCCCTCCGTTTTAACGTAAAAGTTTTCTTCGGTGCCAATGGCCCTGCCGTCTTTTTGGAGTATGACGATGTCGTCCTGGCGGACGACGCTGTACTCCGGCTTTTCCAAGAACAGCGAGTGCGTGGACAACGTGGTTTTGCCGGTTCCGCTTAGGCCAAAGAAAAGTACGCCTTTTCTTCCTTCCTTTAGCACCACGTGCTTGCTGCCGGCGTGAAGCCCCAATGCCCCTTGTTTTTTGGCGTGGTACATGGCCAGCCGCAGAAACGACATCTTGCTTTCTCCCAGGTAATCCGAACCCAAGATCAGCGTCACGCCCGCGTCGGCAAAAACCAGGATTTTTTGTTCGGGGTAGTCCGGTAGGCACAACGTGATGAAGTCCGGATTTTTTTGCTGGGAGGCAAACTGCGTCGACGCCCAATACCCCGCGATGCACGAATGCTTGCGAGGCAATACCAGGCAGGACTCAAACGCATTTTTTCCGATGCTGCGCCGCACGGCGACGAGGTCCTCGGTTTTCGCGGCGTCCACCGCCTTTCGAATCCATGGGGCGAACGGCTCGGTTTCGTCCAAAACCACGTGGGTTTGGCTGGCCAACCGGTGCGTGACGCTGCTTTGAATGCTCAGGCTTCCCGTCGCTGTTTTGGTCAGCCGCGGGTTTTCCAGGGCTTGGGAAACGGAGATTTCCGGCGTGGCTTGGGCTAACTTGTGCAACTCTTCGAATAACCCGTGCATAGTGCCTTTCTTTTGAAACGCGTTCTAAAAGCTTTGGTTGGAGGCTTCGCCTGGCCAAGGCAAATCCTATAAAACGCGTTTTCCGTTACCAGCCTGAATGATTGACGCGCTCTTGCTTTGGTTCTCCACGCTGTTTCACGTCCAGGATTACTTGGTCGGCGTTGTCTTGTTTGCCTTCGGCCTGGTTTTCCTCCGCCGCCACTACGTTTTTCTGTACTCGGTGGTGGTGGCCGCGGTTTTGGGTTTCCTCGTGAAGGCTTTCTTTAAACTCCCGCGTCCCTGCGTGGACGTGCCGGGGCTGGTGGACTGCCCCCTGGATTTCGGTTTCCCATCCCTTCACGCCGCCTTTGCCGCCGTGCTGTTGATGGCTTCCTTGGGAAGCCGGTGGGCGCTTCTGGTCATTCCTTTGGCGTTGCTGGTCGGCTATTCCCGCATTTTCCTGGGAGTGCACAGCGTCGAACAAGTCATCGCCGGATTTTCGTTGGGCATCGTGGTCTACCTCATGGCGTGGCTGCGGTTCGGGAGGAACTCGCCTTGAAACCCAAGTCGCCCACTCATGGTTTTGAGTCCAATCGCCAGTGGTTCCACATCCTTTTCGGCGGCGGCCTTTTGGCTGTCGCGCTTTTTTTGGGTCCCACGCACGCGTTGTACGGCTATGCGGCGGCTCTGTTTTTGGGCTTAACCATTCTGCACCTCAAGCTCTGCGGCTATGCCCTGCCGTTTGTTGACTCCGCTTTGACGCAATACGAACGCAAAAACGTCTTGTTTCCCGGTCAAGGCGCTCTCATGTATTTCGCCGGCACCCTGTTTTTGCTGGCGTTTGTGCCCTTTGACTTTGCTTTGGCCGTCATCGCCATCGTGGCCTTCGGCGACGGCTTTGCCACCCTGGTCGGCTTGCACGGCATACACGGCCTGCCTTGGAACAAGAAAAAGAAGTGGGAGGGCTTGGCCGCCTTCATTTTTTCGGCGTCGGCCATCGCTTCCCTCGTCGTGCCCCTCGCTCCAGCCGTCTTTTACGCCGTGGTCTTGGGCGCGCTTGAAACCTTGGCCTGGCGCACGGACGACAACGTGTTGTTGCCCGTTGCCGCCACCATCCTGTTTCACGTGGTGGGAGTGTAGGAGGACGGGGGCACCCAAATCCATTAAACCTCGGCAGGCCAGGATTGCATGCACCATGACTGGAAGACTCATCGTGTTTGAAGGATTGAGCGCCGCCGGCAAACTGACTCAAACACAGCTTATGCTTGCTGCATTAGAAAAAAATGGCAAAACGGCAACCGCATTTTATTTTCCAGATTATTCATCTCCAGTAGGCCAATTGATTGCCGAGTATCTTTCTGGTGCACTTGGCAAGAAAGAAGACCGTATACATGAAGCGGTTGTTCTTTACGCACTGGACCGATACTGCAACGCAGAGAAAATACGAATGGCTCTAGCGGAGTATGATTGTGTCATCCTGGATCGCTACACTCCAGCCAACTTGGCATTCCAAGGTGCTTTGGTTTCAGATGAAAAAGAAAAAAGAGCACTCTGGAAGTGGATTGACTTAATAGAAAAGAATTTGCCACGCCCAGACGCGATTATCTTTTTGGACGTTCCCCGTAACGTAACTCGTGCCCTCTATGCTGCCCGCAAACAGAAGAATCCACTAACAAAAATTGATATTCATGAATTGGATACTGAATTTGAAAGCAGAGTTTATGAGAACTACTTACAACTTGCTCGAGAACGTAACTGGCTTGTGATCAAGACGGTTGAAGGCGACCAACTTTTGCCGCCCAAAGCCATCCACGAACGCGTGTGGGACGCGTTGAAGGCAAAAGCAATACTCTAAAAAAGCCTTTTCCGCACCACTTAGTTCCCTTATTTTCTTTGCTCTAGTCGTCTAGCACGGTCAAGGATATCGGCCTTTCAAGCCGGCGACCCGGGTTCAAATCCCGGCTAGAGCACTCTCACAGCGGCTCAGTGTGCACTTGGCACGAAATCCTCTTTTGTCCGCTTTGCCCAAAGAAAACTGGCTTTTTAATGTTCTCCATCTCAGGCGTTTGACGGAAGAACAAACGGAAAGCCAACCCCCTGCGCTCTACTTCAATCTGAAGGCATGAACCGTTCCGGGGCGGTCTTACGGCCTGAAGGCGTTTTGATGTAGTTAAGGACTGCCCTAAGGGTTCGTACAAATGCACCCAAATTCGGGTTCATTCATTGCGGACTTCTTTTAAAGGAGTGCTCCGTTATAGGATCGCTTCGTGAGGGGGTGCTGGTCTTGGGCGGTTTGATTTTTTCGGACTTAGTGCGTGAGATGGAAGTTTGGGAGGATACTTATCGAGCTTGCAATTTTTGGTCCAAACCACCCGAAAAACGAGAAAAACTCCGAGGCTTATTTTGGCTTAACGGAAAGCCCTATTGGGATTCTATGGAGCGTGCCAAGCGCCAAACTTTTGATATCGAACTGTCGTTCCTGCTCACGTCAACTTTTTTTAGACGGGGTTTAAATACGGAAACGCTGTCGCGAGAAGTGGTTTTTCGCTAACGTATTCGTCCAACTTGTTTTTTCTTTTAGCCGAAGCGATGTTTTGGAATTCTTGCTGTAATGCGAGTGTTTCGTGGGATTTCAGTGTCGCATTGAGTCGATTGCATTCATGCTCATTTTGCAGTAATTCGGCGACTTCATAACCTGGTTCCGTAAGGAGTGGGTGGTTGGTGTTGGTGATAAATTCTTCATTTCCCAATTTTTGGATCCATTCAGGCAGCGTGTAGTACCCGCCGTGCGCTTCTGAAAAGATATCCGCATTTTCAATCGGAACGTCCGGGAGACCTAGATAGGGTCTATGACTGTAAAGGGTTACTGTATCGAAAACGAGTCCAAGTAACAACGGCATGCAGGTATGTGGATCGAGCCTTTTATGCCGCCGCTGGGTTCCGGATAATTGAAGGATTTTCGTCGTTTCGAGCATCGTTACCCGTTGATAATTCAGCTTGTGCGTGGTTGGCGAACGGTACTTGAATGAGATGCCGGTTGCCGAGGTTTCCAAAGCATGCTCCAGTTTGGCTTGGAAAAGCTTTGTGCTATCTCCAAGGTCGATGTGAATAAACGGTTTTAGGCCATGTTCCTCAATTCGAGGGATTGCCATATCAACCGTTGACTTAAATTGCTTGATGTCGTTTGTACGCGTTGGAATTTTGATCCACGTGAACCCAGATTGAATTGCCATGTCGACAAGCTGAAGGCTTTGACTTGACTGTAAACCCTTCACGTCGTTTTGGAATTGGTATTCTAGCATTGTCTCGAGGGCGTCATCTGCCTTGAGATTTCGTTCCTTTGCACATTCGTTTTGGAAATGCGCGGGGTATCCTGGGGTTTCCAGAATTTTTTTGAGTTTTTGCAGGTTTGTATCCTTCGCTAACTCGAAGACTTGATGCGGAATTTTGAAAGTTGGGTGTCCTGTTTTCCGGATTTCTTGCTCATAATAGTGGTGTGCCTGGTTCGGTACGTATTGGGGATACGTTGATGTGTTCGCGTTCATACTTTTTCCTCCTGGTCTTGTTCAAGCAAATACTCGATGGCGGCGGAACCAATAGACACGATAACGCCGCGAGTTAGTTTTTTGATTTTTTCCTCGTCAAATCCTTGACGTTTGAGGTGATTGATTACTGGTTTAGGTAGGCGATCTGTGCCAGCACCGATGAGCTTGTTTCGCGCGTCTTCAAGCATTTTTTTTTCCTCTCCACGCACCAATATTGTCGTCAAATCCGACATAGTATATCCTACTATATTTCAATATATATGTCTTTGGTTTTGGATTTTTAGCGCTTTTCCTTGGACTTTCCACGAGTTCTCCACGGGTTGAAAACGCGTGCAACCCGCGGGTTGGATTTTATAGAAAATCCACGGGTTGCCCACGGAAACCGCCCCTGAACTGGCATTGGGCCCTTGAATTCGGCGTTTTTCGTTCCTACGAATTTATTTCTACCTGTCTGTCGGTCTATCCAAGTCTGTTTCACGTAATCTTCACGAATGAAAAACCGCGTTTTTTCGTGAACGGCTTTTTATTGAAATGCCACGAAAAAGGCACGTAATCTTAGCCTGACGCTATGCTGGCGGCTCGTGTTTGGCGTTTTTGAATCCTACGAATTTCTCTATGCCTATCTTGAACCTATCTTACTTTCAACAAAAACCGCGGTTTTATTATTCCCGACTCAATTGAAATCTTCGATGTTTGATTTTTTTCGTCAATGGTTTAGACCGAAACCGTATGAAGTCCAGCGTCAAACACTTGATGTTCACACTTTGGAGACAAATTCGCCCAAACTGATCGTTTCTCAGAACGGATACGGCGTGTCGCGCTCAAAAGCCCAAAGTGTGAAAAAACGTTCGGCCCCAAAAAAGCAAGCAGCTAGTCCCGATTCAACTCCGCCGCACCTTCTCACGAGTATCGGCGGCTGCCTCATGATTCATTTTCCCGGATCGCAAGAAGGGGTAAACGTTTTGGCCCATTTGGATCCCCATATCGACCATGCAACGGCCCTATACCGGGCCATGTCTCATTTGGTCCATGAGGGAATCATCGACAAACCAATAGGCAATCGCGCGTCCATCATGACCACTCCCATTACTTCATCCGGCGCTGTTGAACGAGCCGTGTTGACGCTTCACGCCATGGGCATTCAACCGGAAGTTACCCGATGCATTCCGTTTGGCGGTGTTGCCGGAATAAACAACGAAGGTCAGCCGGTGCGCTTTGAGTTTTCTGAAATGTCAGACTACAACGATTTGGTCAAAGTGGTCGGCCAAAAACGCCGGTATATTGGACAGGCCCGTGAGAATCGGCGCTTGGTCTATGACAACGACAATCGATTTCGAGCAGGCTTTCCCTCATTTGAGATTTACCCCAACGTCCCTGGACTCGTTTACAGAGAGGGCAGTAAAACTCAACCGGGCGCGTACGGATTCAATATTCCGCTTGACTTTGAACTGGATGAGGCTAAGCTTCCCCGCGTGGCCGGTGTCAAATTGGAAAGAAAAGAATCCGAGCACGGCTCATACGTTCACGTTGGCTCAAGCGAACAAAACGGCCAACTTCAACCCGAGACCATCAAGAAAGTCCAAAAGATGTTTTACGCGGTAGCCCGACAAATCGCGGAACAGCGAGAGAAAAGGGCTTCCTAGACCTCTTTCAAGGCATTTGTAGCCAGGAGATTACGCACTGCACTTTACTTGACTAACCCGTTCGCGAGAGCCTTCTCAACAAGATATTCCTTGAACAGAGGGTGCTCCAAGAGTTGGCGCATCAAATCCTCATCCATCAACTTTGGCGGGGCCAGTGTTGCCGCAATGGCTTCGTCCAGCGGCGTGCCGCATTTGAAGCAAAACTTGGATGAAGGCGCGTTTCTCTCTTTGCACCGCAAACAAGTTTTGAGTTCCAACGCCTTTTCCTTCTTTTTCGGTTGGTCGCCAAAATCATGCAGGGCCAACAACGCGTCATCCACATCACGTCCACTCAAGTGGACGTAGGTGGCCGCCATGTCGCTGCCTTGCGTCCAGCCAAAGTATTCCTTCATTTGGGCTTCGGTCAACTTGTTGGCTAATGCGGTAGCCCGGCTGTGGCGGAACAAGTGCGGGTAGACCTTCTTTTTTACGCCTGCTTTTTCCGCCAAGTTTTGTAGGGTTTTGTAGATTGACCGGTAATCTGCCGCGTGGCTGGTGTCGTGGTGGCTGCACGCCCGCGGCGGCCACAATGACGCTTCCGGGTCTTTGGTGCTTTCGTAGTGCTCCATCCAGTTGGATAACACTTGCGCCGAACTGATGATGCGGACACGACGGTGGCCGGTTTTGCCGTTCACTAGCAAAACCGCGCCGTATTGGTCGAACTCCACATTCTTCATTCTTAAGGACAAAAGTTCGCCGATGCGGCAGCCGGATTCGTACAAAACCATAATCAGGGCTTTGTCGCGGGGGTGCTGGGCGGACTGCGCCATGGCCAACACTTCCTTTTCGGTAAGCAATTGTTCGGGTAGGGTTTGGCCGCGTTTCTTGGAACGGGGTTTGAGCCATTTGGTTTCCGGCGGATTCTCCTCGTCGTTGCCTTTAAGCCACCGGTAGAACATTTTGAGGACGACTTTGAAGTCGTATTTGGTGTTCTCCGCGTAACCGCTTTGCTCGATTTTGCCGACCAAGGTAATCAGGTCGTCTTTGGAGGCGGCTTGAAATGGCTTGTTCAGAATGGCGGCCAGCTTGCGCAGGGTGTAGACCAGCTTGACGGCGCGCACGTTGGTGACGCCTTTGGCCAACCACGTGTTGGCAAACCGATGGATTAGCTCTTTATTCTCGGAAACGACGGCTTGGTCGCGCTCCAAGCGAGAAAACGCTTGGCTGACGTCGTTCATGTTTTTGTGGTTGTTTTGTCCGTTCACGGGGTCTCGACCTCTGGACAAAAGTCTTTTTTAGCATTCGTGCGGAATTCGGCACGATTGTACCAAATTCATTGCCGGCGCACTCAGCCTCAGGCAGCGCGTCCGGCTAGAGCACTTCTATTTTTCCATCTTTTGGGCCGCATTCTGCTTGAACCCGTTGGACTAGTTCTTGACGTAGTCGTTGCATTGATAGCACCAGCGCCACGAGTCGTTCAAGTCCGACAGAATCGCGTGGCCTGTTTTTTTGAAGTGTTCCCGGGCGTGGCGTTTTGGGGATGAGTCGCAGCATCCCACGTGCCCGCACGTGCGGCAGACGCGCGCCGACACGT
>JACQQD010000002.1 GCA_016207165.1 Microcaldota archaeon | reverse complement strand
TCCTCCCCCTCCGCCTCCTCCCGCGCTTCCGCCTCCGGGTGCGCCGGCCACCGGAGTGCTGGGCGTGGACGGGTTTGAGACGGGCGTGCTTGGCGCGGTTCCGGATCCGGAGACCGTCGCCGTTTTGGTAGACGTCAAAAGCAGGGGGTCGGCATTGGCTTGCACTTCCACGGTGATTTGGCAGGAGGCTCCGGCGCCGGAGCCTTGCGTGACTTTCCAGGACGTGGATTGCGTGGTGTCTGACACGGTTCCCAGGGTTTTGGTGGCGGCTTGGCCCGCGCTGAGGCTGCAGCCGCTTAGCTCCAAGTCGGCGGTGACGTTGGCTTGTCCGCCCAAGTCAAACGAGATGGTGGCGTCGAATTCGTTTCCGTAGGCAACCGTGGTCGCCGAAGGCGTGAGGGTGGCGGACTTGATGGCCACCACGTTCATGGCGGCGTCCGCCAGTTCGGCGGCGTTGCCGGAGCCGCCGTTGATTTGCAGGTCGCTAAACGTCTTGGAGGTGCCGGGGGAGACGGCGATGATGCTGGAAAAAGTGACGGACACCGATGATCCGCGGGGAACGGAGTTTCCGGAAAACGAGCCGGCGTACGAGCTGGCGGACGTCCAGCCGTTAAGCGACGTCAACGTGACGGTGTTCAAAGCCGCGTTGGAGTTTAGGTCGTCGTTGAAGATGACGGCGACGCAGTTAAACGGCACGTTGGTTTCAATGTTCAAAAGTCCGCCGTTGCACGTGAAATCCTGTACGCTGAGAACAGCGGAGGCCAGGCCGGAAAGTAGGAGCACCAGCAGGACGTGTTTCATGACGTCACCCAGACGGACATGCCTTTGATGACTCCCGAGACGGTGGTGTTGCCGGTCTTGACCAGGCTGACTCGGAGTTGGACGCTGCCGGATGGCCAGCCTCCGGACGGCGCGGGAATGCTGATGACGCCGGAAGAACCGGAACCGATTTGCTTGGATAAGTTTCCGACCACGGTAAACGAGGGAACGGACGTGTATTGGCGCAGGGCTTCGCGCCATTCGCTGCCGGCGTAGTATTCGACGTTGGTCACGTTGACTTGCAGCGCGTTGCCGTTGATGTCGGTGAAGCTGTACATGTTCACGCCCATGGCGTCGGTTCGAGCGAATTGGTATTGGCTTTGCATGGTGGAGGTGTTCACGAAGTAGTAACTGGCGCGGACCGGCGGAACGACGTTGAAGTACACGTTGTTGCTGGGCCGAACCAGTACGCTGGCGTCGCTGGTGTCCGTGAAGTCAAATTCCAGGTAGTTGTAACCCTCCGGCCAAGAACCGCTTTGGGGCACGACGGTCACGGGCAGGGTTTGCGCGATTTGGGTTCCGTTGGGGTACTGGTACGTCGAATTCAGCATGCAGCCGCCGGTGGAGTTCCATGACGCGCACGAGCCGTTCACGACGAACGAGGCGATTTTGGATTGGTAGGTGGAGTAGTCGTAGTACCGGATTTGGGTGAGGTTTCCGGCGGCGTGTCCGGAGCCGTTGGGTTGACGCATGAGCACGCTGAGGGTGACGTTAGCGTTGGCGGCGATGTTTTGGTTGCTGGTTCGCGTGATTTGGGGGTCAAAAGAGAGGACTTGGAATCCCATCCACTGGGTGCGGGTGGAGTTGTCGGATTCGTCTCGGACGACGACTTCCACGTTGGCCCAGCCCCAGTCGCTGGGCTGCCATTTTCCGGTGGCCGCCGGTGGTTGAAACGTGAAGTTGGCCAGCGACCCGTTCCAGCTCTGGTTTCCGTAAATGACGGCGTTTCGGGTGGTCTGTCCGGCGTTGGTCCAGCGGACTTCCCGGATTTGCGTGATGGTGTAGTTGGAGGTGGACGTGTTCATGTTGGCGCCGTTGCCTGGATCGGTAATCGCGATGGTGCCTGTCAGGTTGTCCGAGCGGCCGATGCGGTTGTTGGGGTACGACAATTGGATGATGAAGGGTTCGACGCTGAACCACAGGTACGCGTTTTGGCGGGCGCCGGCGCTGTCCTGCAACGTCATTTCGCCCCAGTACCATCCGGCTGACCAGTTGCCCACGTTTTTGGATACGTTGATTTTCGTGCTGCCGTTGACGTAGGTGGGAGAGAAGTTGATGTTTTGCGGGTAGCTCAGGGTGGACGACCGGTATTGCCCGGCTTCGTACACGCCTTGCGTCAATCGCAGGTCAACGATGGTGGTATTGATCAGGGAAGCCAACGACAGTCCGCTTTGGTACGAGTTTCGCTGGTCCATGGCCGTGGTGACGTTGAAGCCCATCGCGCTTTTGCCGCGGGACGTGTACTGGTAGGCGCCGGTGGTCAGGTTCACGGGTTGGGCTTCGGCGTGGAATGCCTTGATGGTAAACCAGCCCCAGCCTTGTTGGCGCAAGTTGACGTTGTTTTGCGTGCTGTTCAGTTCCAAGACGACGTTAAAGGACGCGGTGGGAAATTGGGTGGCGGGCGTGATGTTGAGGATGTGGGTGGTGTACGTGAGGCTTCCTGGGTAAGGGCTGGATTGGTTGACGGTGATGGGGTTGGCCGTGTACTGGGATCGCGGCAACTCGATGCGTCCGTTGGACGTCCACTGGTCAATGCTTTTGACGCGGACCGTCACGTTGCCCCCCAGCGAATTGCCTCCGTTGTCCGAGTATTCGCCGGCGTTGGTGATGCGCAGATACAGTTGGACGGTTTGGTTGGGGGCGTTGGAGTACCGGTATTGGATGGCGGTGTCCACGTCGACTTGCTGGGCCCACGCGTCCCAGTTCCTCACTTCAAACCAGGCGTCGCCGTAGTCGGTGCGTCCGTCGTCGGTGGTGACTTGGATTCGAGCGGTGTAGTACCCCGCGGGCCAGGCGCCCGACGGCGTGCCGTTGGCGTTGAGCGTCAACGTCCCCGCTCCGTTGGCAATCGTGCTGCTGTTGAGTGCGCTGGTGTTGTAGTTAAACGGCGTGGAAGAGGAAAACCATTCCCCGATGTTGCCGTGGTATTCCACGCGCTGCAAGGAGGCGGTTCCGCTCAGTCCCGTGGAAGACGTCCACCAGCCGGAGCCGGCTTCGTAGACTTGGATGTTCAGCGTGATGTTGCTGGCCGGCTTGTTGATCCAGTTGGTGGTGTAGCCGTAGACGTAGAACTCGCGGGCTTCAAAAAAGGCGTTGCCTACGTCGGACACGTTGCCGTCCTGGGAACGAATCGAAAATTCCACGGCGTACTTTCCCGTGTCCCATGCGGTGTCGTTGGGTTTCAGGGTGCATAGGTAGTGGCCTTGGGTGGACAGGCTCTGGCAGCCGGAGGCCGTGAGGTTCAAAGACTCCGCGGCTCCCTTTTCCAGGTTGAGGGCCTGGGTGATGTTGATGGAGGCGTTGACCACGCTTTGTTTCTGGTTGCTGTTAAACGAGCACGAGTTTCCTCGGCCGTAGTTATTGCTCAAGGCCGCGGTGATGCTGGACGTGTTTCCGCCCACCGCGTTTTCGGCTTCCGTGACCGTAATCTGCATGTATACTGTGTCCGAGGGCCGGAATTGCCAGAAGTAGTCGGAGGCCGATTCGGAGGCGGAGGCTTTCGCGGAGAAACACGTGTCATACGGGTTGGCGAAAAACTGGACGCTGGTTTTCGCGCTTTGGTTGTTGATGTAGGCTTCCACCGAGTACAGCCCTCCTTGCTTGGGTACGTCCAGCACCAGCCGGTTGGACGACGCGTTCCAGGCCCACTGCAATACGGCGTCCGAGGTATTCATCAGCGAGAGGTTGGTTTGCTGGCTGTAGTTGGAGTCCACGCCGTTTTCGTACGTCACGGAAATGACGGAGGCGTTCGTCACGTTGACGACGCCCGTCGCGTTTTTCAGGGTGAAGTTGATGTTGAGAAACTCGTTGATCCCGAACACGGCTTTGGAGAGGCCGGCGGAGTCCACGGTGGAGGCCGTGCCAGTCAAGCCGTTGACGAACAACGTCTTTGTTTGCGTGCGGGAAACGCCGCCCGACGTCATCGTCACGCTCAGCAAGTACGTTCCGATGGCCGACGGAGCCGTGAGGTTGAACTCGTAGCATCCCGACACGTTGCAGGACGCGTTGTAGGTGGCGCTCGACGCGTTCTGGACGGTGACGCCCAGCGGGGTTTTCAGGTCGTAGCGGAACGTGGACGCGATGCCGGTGATAATGGTTCCGTTGGCGCGGAATTGGGGCAGTACTTCAAAGCGCAGCGTCCGGTTGGGAAGCGTGGTGTAGCCGTACTCGAATCCCGAGTTCGCCACGGATTTCTGGAAGTCCAACGTCCACGCCCTGACTTGCAGCCAGGCCCGCTGGACGCGGCGCACGTTGTTGGCGGCGTCCGTGGCGCTGACGTTGACGACGTAGGTTCCCTCGCCCAACGTGGATGCCGAGAACGTGCTTTGGTTGGTGTACGTGTTGTTGGCGTTGAACGTGAGGCTGGAGAGCGCTTGGACCAGCGTCCCGTTGGAGTGCGTGATTTGCACCGTCGCGTTGTAGTTGCCGGACGAAGGCACCGTGTTGTTCACCCGGATGCCGACACGCACCACGCCGCTTTCGGTTTGCGCGAACACGTCCTTGATCTGTTTTCCTTCCTGGTCTCTGACTTCAACGATCACGGAAAACGACGTGACGTAAAACAACGAGTACCCCAGGAAGTGGTTGGCCTCCAGCACGAAGGTGTCAAGGGCCGCGCTGCCGGGCGCCGTCATGTTCGCCGTGCAAGAGCCGTCGGATCCCGTGGTGCAGGAAAAGTTCTGGAGAATGGTTTGGTTCAAGTACCGCACGGTTCCGTTGACGAACACGTTGGCGACTTTGACGGCCTGGGTTCCGGTTCCCCGCAGTGCCGTGGCCGTCACGTTCATGGCTTCCCCGGGCGCGTATTCGGCTTTGTTGGGCTGAAGCAGCAAGTGCTGGACGGTGGCGTTGCCGACTTGGATGGAGACGGAAGAGAAATACACCGCGCCGCTTTCCAGGTATCCGGCTCTCAGCGTGTATACTGTCGAGACGTTGGGGGCGTACACGAGCGTGGCCGAGGGGTAAAACGAGCTGTTGGAGTAAAACGACCCGTTCACGTCGGTGGTGAAATTGTATTGGTTGGTCAAGTTGCCGGAACTGTTGGTGAAGTTGATCGTGATGTTTTGGTTGGCCAACGGCGTGAACGTGCTGGCCACGCCCGACGTGGCCGTCACGTTGAAAAGGGTTCCGAACAACTCGATGCTCTCGTTTTGGTCGAAAAAGTTTTTGGCGACGAACAGCTTCAAGTCCGGCTGGGTGGCGGTGGCTTGCGCGGAAAAGGATTCTTTGGAAATCGAAAGCGCCGCGGCCTGAACGGAAAACAAGATCAAAAAGAGGGCAACCGGTAATGCCCGTGGGGCCTTGCTGAGCATACAGCAGTAACTTTTACCCCGTATTTAAGCGTTGTTTTCGGTGGTTTCGATGCGTTAAAATGCGGTGGGCGCCAAAACGATTTTCACGCAATGATTTCCACGTTCATCTTCGATTGGTCGGGCACGCTTAGCGACGACTTTGACATGGTCTACCGCGCCACGGCCCGCATCATCTTTGACTTGGACCACGGACACGTGCTGTCGGAAAAAGAGTACGCCGAGCACTTCGAATTGCCGTACATGAATTTCTACCGAAACTACGGATTGGATTGCTCGAAAGAGCAAGTCGACGAACTGTTCTTGCGGTACGTAACGGAGCACGGAGTTTTCCCCAAACCCCTTCCGGGCGCGCGAGACGTGTTGCGGACGCTTCGCGTCAAAGGAAGGAAAACGTTTCTGTTCTCCGCGCACCCGGCGCACTTGGTGGACCAAGAAGTGGCGGCTTTTGGTTTTTCGGATTTGTTTGACGGCGTGGTGGGCGGCGTTTTGAATAAAATAGATTCCTTGAAGGGGTTCGTTTCCAAGCACGGTCTTGAACCCAAAAAAACAGCGTACGTGGGCGACTTGGTGCACGACGTGTTGGCTGCCAAAGCCGCCGGCATCCGTTCCATCGGCGTTTTTTCGAGATACCAACCCAAGGAAAAGCTGGTGGCCGCCAAGCCCGACGTCATCGCTTCCAAACTGGAGGACTTGCTTTCGCTATGATGCTGGTGACCACCTCGCGAAAACCCGGCCAACTCACGCGTTCTGTTGCAAGGACGTTGGCCAAGGCGTTTGGAGCGGAGTACCTCAACCGTGGGAAAGCCGGCATGGATTCGGTTCTCGGGCACGCGGAAACCCTGGGCATTTCCCACGTGTTGTTTGTATGGGAGAAAAACGGCAACCCGGCGCGTTTGGTTGCTTTCGACGGCGACTGGATTGAACCGGAAATCAAAATCCAAGGCATCGTTTTTCCGCGAAAATCTTTTCGAGGCCAAGGCGGCCAAATCACGGTGGAGGATGACTTTGGCCAGGCGTTCCAACGCGTCTTCAAGCCGGAACCGGGACCCAACCAAATCCTTTTAAGCCGTTTTAAGCTCAGTCTAATCAATAACGGCGAATTGCTTTTGGAATTGCGTTTCAAGGAGGACTAGAATCTATGGCATCCCAGGAAGACGTGCAGAACATGGCCCAGGATTACAACCAACTCCAGCAGCAACTGCAGATGGTGCTCATCCAGCGCCAACAACTCTCCATGCAGGAAAAGGAGTTGGATCAAGCGTTGGAGGAAGTCAAGTCCTCGCCTGGCCCGTTTTACCGCTTCGTCGGTTCAGTGCTTGTCGCCCGCGGCAAGGACCAACTTGAGTCCGAATTGGCCAAAGAAAAACAAGACGTGGCCTCCAAGAACGTCCTGTTCGAGAAACAAGAAAAAAAAATCATGGAGCGCTTCACCGAAGTCCGAAAAAAACTTGAATCCTACGCCCAAAGCCAACGCGGCACGCCGCGGGGAGCCAACTGATCATGGCCTCCAACCCCCTGTTGTCCTGGACGCTGATTTTGTTGGGCGTCGGGTCGCTTCTCTTGGGCTTGTGGCACGCCAACCAGTACCTCATCCAGCAAGCCACCATCGAGCCTTCCTTGCAGCAACTGGAGCAACTGGAACAAGCCGGCTTGGCTGGCACGGACTTGGAACAAACCCGCCAATTGTTGGCTGCGTCCACCACCGCTTTGATCCAAAGCATGCTCATTGACGCGATTTTGGGCTTGATTTTCCTGGTCGCCGGCTTCTGGCTGACGCCCACGCATTCCGCTCACAACCACTAGCCCCTCCCAAACCGTTAAATAGCCCTCCCGCGTGCCCTCTATTGGTTTATAGCAATCCCCGAAAGTAACCCGACAAAAGAGTCGGGGATTGCTATCTAGCAAACGGCTCGAAAGTCTCGGAAGACTTTCGAGGTTTGCTATAACCTTTGAAAAGTTCGCGGGGGCGTTTGTGCATGAAGGGCTTGTCGGTGTTCATCGTTTTCGCGCTGCTGGTTGGCAGCGGTTTGGTTGTAGCGGCCGAAGGCCCCACCGACGCGCAAGTGGCCGCCGCGGTGCAAGCCGATCAGCAACAGAAAAAAGGTTTTGCCGGCGAGCGAATCGCTGACATTCAAGGCCGCTTGGACCCCTTTGGAAACGATTTTAGGCCGGACACCGAAGTCAAAGACGGACCCCAAGGACCCCTTCCCCTGGGCCCCGGTTATGGCGGCGGACAAGGCGGATACATCGAGCGAAACGGCGGACCGGATTACAGCGAACGCGACTCCGTTGGCCCCCGCGGACCCAACGACCGCGACTTGGATCAATCCCCCGACTACGGGCCCAGTGATTTCGGCCAACCCGGCTACGGACCCCAAGGCCGCGGCCCGTCGTTTGGCCCCCAAGACTACCGCGCTTTTGGCGGGTTTGAAGGTTTAAGCGATGACCCCGCATTTGTCGGATTCGGCGTGTTTAAACTCATCGGCGAAAAAATGATGCAGAAATACGGCGAAGAAAACCTGAAAGCCAAGTGCGACAACCAACCCGAACTCGTCGATTTGGTGCTCTCCGAATTCCAGCAAAGTGGTTTGGACCTCAATAAGGAATTCTGCTCCGAAATCAAGAACGGCCTGGAGTACTGCGAAGAAGGCAAAAAACAATGCGAAATGATTGGCAACCCCGAATTCGGCGGACCCCGATTCGGCCCGCCAGGCGAGGAAGAAGCGTTTTCATTCAGTTGTCCGCCGGACAAGGCACAAATCCTTTCCGCCTGTAAGAGCCGCATGGAAAAGGAATTCAGCCGCGGTTTTTCGGAGCGCGAACAGGACTTGGACGACGACTGCGAAGTCCGCTGGGAATTCGAGCAAGGCCACTTCAGCCAGCAGTGCGAGGGCGGCCAAATCAGGTTGCCGGAATTCTGCAGCAAGGACAAGTTCATTTCCCAGTGCCTGGAGCGCAGTTCAGGATACGAACAACCCTACCCCGGCCAACCCCCTGAAGGCCAACCCGGCCAGCCACCATACGGAGACTACAACAAAGGCCAGCCCCAACCCATTCAACGCCAGTGCCCCTCCGGCCCCCAACTCCCGCAAGCCTGGTATGACAACTGCCAGTCCACCGGCGGATTCGCCGAAAAACAGACGGACCGCAACGGATGCGTCTTTAACATCGTCTGCAAATACGGCCAAACCACTCCGCCCACCAGTTCCCCCTACCCCCAGACCGGAAAGTATTGTCCTTCCGATGCCGAACGCCAACAAGCCAAGAATACCTGTACCGGTGGCGGCGGCACGTGGTCCGAGAACTCCCACGACGGATGCATTTACGTGCAATGCCAGGGTGCGTCCGGCACAACGCCTTATCCGTCTCCAACGGCGTGGCCTTCTCCCACGGCAGGGTCTTATCCGTCTCCAACGGCGTGGCCTTCTCCAACTTCCGGGCCGACGTGTCCCTCTTTGGATGAGGCGTACAAGCAGTCGTGTCTAAGCGGTGGCGGCACGGTGAGCACCGTCCAGCAAAGCGGTTGCACGTATTACCAGTGCCAGTACCCAACCGCTCCTTCGCCTACGGCGTGGCCTTCTCCCACGGCTGGGCCTTATCCGTCTCCAAGTGGTGAGCCTTATCCGTCTCCAACGGCGTGGCCTTCTCCCACGACGCAAGCCCAAGTTGCTTCCTCGCCGTTCACGGCTTTCATCACCGGACAGATCAGCGCTTCCGAGCGGTGCGAACAGGAATGGCAACAACAACAACCCCGATTCGAACGCGAGTGTTCCCGCATGCAACAGCAAGGCCCCCAATTCAACCCCTGTAGCAAGGACTCTTTTGTTGCGTTCTGCCGCCAAGAACAGCAGAAGTACATGCAAAAGGAACGCGAGCGCATTGACTTTGGCCGCATCTGCGAGCTGGAGTCCAAGCGGATGCTCCGCGACTTGGAGCGCTACTGCAAGGACACGGGCCGCGGAAAGGAACAATGCCTGAAAGAAACCGAGCGCGGCTGCGAGTTTGGAAGAAAGCAATTGGCACGGTGCGAGGAACTCACGCAACCCGACCAAATCCGCCCCGCCGTCGAAAAGGCCGTGGCCCGCGGATGCCGCGAGTTTGCCCGAAGCCCCGATCCAGACAAGCTTAGGGACTTTGAACGCCGAGCCTCCAAACTCCAAGAAATTCGGGACCTTGTTCCCCCATCCCTGCAACCCCTGTTGGACTTCGAGTCGGACAACGTGGCGGAAACCGATGAGAACCTGCAGAAAGTCAACCAGAAAGACGTCTTGTACGCGTTGACGCAAATCATTGGCTTGCAGGCCGAGCAGGAACGCAAGGACGCGGAGCTCATTAAAGAGCAAAGCGAGCGACTGGCTGGTACCATCGAGCGCCTCAAGCAACTGCGTGAGCAGGTGGATGACGCCAATGCCGCCGCGATTTTGGACGCCCAGATTTTGGACTTGGAGCAGCAACAGGTGAGTTTGGGAGCCCGCGCGGAATCCAAGGAACAAGGCGCCTCCGGCATCCTGTCGTTCCTGTCCAACCTGTTCGGCGGCGGCAACCGCTAACTTTTTGGATTTTTCTTCTTTTTTTTCTTTTTTTCTTTTTCTTTTTTACTTTTTTTTTCCTTTCACTCCGATTTTTTGTTTTCCGGGTTTCAGGTTTTTGCCTGAACAAATCCGTTCGTTCTTATTAACCCGGATTCGTTATCCTTCCAGGTGATTCTTGCATGAAAGGCAATTCATTCTGGTTGGGTTTCGCGGTCGTCGTCATCGCGGCCTTCGTCATCGTCGGCATTTCGCTTCCAGGCCCCGGGCCCATGCCCTCCGTTACGCCGACTGTCAATCCCAGCGTCGTTGCCCTTGGCTCCGACTTGAAGTCCTTTGAATCCTGGGAAAACGTCGCCTCGTTTTTGGCCTCCGCCCAACAACCCCAAGGCGGCTACCGCGGATACGGCATCGCCGAAGACTTTGCCTTCGGTGCACCCCTGGCGGCGGCGAAATCCGGTGAAGCCGCGCCCGATTACTCCACCACCAACGTGCAAGTCCAGGGAGTGGACGAAGCCGACGTATTCAAAACCGATGGCACCTACATCTATACTTTGTCAGGGGACGACCTCGTCATCGCCCGCGCGTATCCGGCCTCCGACGCGAAAGTACTTTCCGTTCTGAACGACTCCAACATGCAGTACTCCGGCTTTTTCATAAACGGCGACCGGTTGGTGGCCTTGGGCTCCAAGACCTTTGACTGGGAGCCGTACGTCAAGCCGTTGGAACAAAAAATCCAGGACGCGGTGGTGGACTCCGTGGTCACCCAGATTGCTCCGGCCGCCGGCGTGGCCTCCAAAATGATTGCCCCAGACTATTATCCGTACTACTCGCAAACCAGTTTCATTGACGTGTACGACATCTCCGACCGGTCCAGTCCCAAACTCGTCCAACGCGTCGACGTCAAGGGGTCTTACGTGGCGTCCCGCATGATTGGGGGCCGCGTGTACGCCGTGTTTTCGGATTACGCCAACGTTCAGGTGCCAAGGCCTCTTTACGCCGTGGACGGCGAAGTCGCGGAAATTCTTCCGTCGGACATCCGCTACATCGACTACCCGTTTGACTCCTACCAGTTCACCACCATGCTGGGGTTTGACGTCGCCAATCCCGAGACCCTGGACAAGGAAATCGTTCTGATGGGCGGCGCCCAGACCGTCTACGTTTCCAAGGACAACGCCTACATCGCGTACACCCGCTACCCCCAGTACCTCCCGCTTTGGGAATCGTATGCATGGGCGGTGGACTCCGCGCCGCAAGAAGTCAAAGACAAGATTTCGGCCGCGGACGCCTCCGACGTCTCGGAATGGCGCAAAGACAACCTCAAAATCGCCGTGGTTCAGGACTACTTGAATGGTTTGGATGACGCCGCGCGCCAGGAAGCCTTTGAGACGGTGTACGAAAAGGAAAACGAGCTTCGCGGAAAATACACTCCGACGGAAGTCACGTCCATCCACCGCTTCGCCTTGGGTCAACAAATCCAGTACCAAGGCGAAGGCCAAGTGCCCGGCCACTTGTTGAACCAATTTTCATTGGATGAGTTTGAAGGCTTTCTTCGCGTGGCGACCACCACGGGCCAAGTCTGGGGCCAAAGCCAGCCGTCCAAGAACCACGTGTACGTGCTGGACTCCGGCTTGACCGTGGTCGGGAAACTCGAGGACCTTGCGCCTGGGGAAACGATTTACTCGGCGCGCTTCATGGATTCGCGCGCGTACCTCGTCACGTTCCGGCAATTGGATCCCTTGTTTGTGATAGGCCTTGACGACCCGACGCACCCCGAATTGTTGGGCAAGCTCAAGATTCCGGGTTACTCCAATTACTTGCACCCGTACGACGACACGCACCTCATTGGCTTAGGCAAGGACGCCGTTCCCCTGAAAGACAGCGACTTGGCGTTTCCCCTGGGCCTCAAACTGTCTTTGTTTGACGTGTCGGACGTCTCCAACCCCGTGGAACTGGGTACGTTTGGCATTGGCGACGCGGGATCGGATTCCTACGCGCTGTCCGACCACAAGGCCTTTTTGTTTGACAAAGAGAAAAACCTGTTAGTCATTCCCGTCCGCGTGGCCCAGGTACCGCCCGAGAGGAAGACGGACGACTTGGTGCATGTGTACGGCGACGTCGTTTTTGAAGGCGCCTACGCCTTTGGCGTGGATCCCTCTTGCGCGGTGCAGAACGCCTGCAACGTGTTCAACCTCAAAGGCAACGTGTCGCACGTGGACGCCGAGCAACTCAAGAAAATGGGCGATTACTATTACGGCGGCGGAACCGACGTCAAGCGTTCGGCGTACATCGGCGACGTTTTGTACACCGTGTCTGACTCGTACATCAAGGCCAACGCGTTGTCGGACTTGACGGAACTCAAGTCGGTGAAACTACCGTACGACCCCGGCTACGTTGGCCCCTTTGGTCCTTACATTGAAGGCGACGTCATCGCCGTCCGCTGACTTTTTTTGTTTTTTTTCTTTTCTTGACCAACAGCCAGTAGGCTTACTCTTTTTTGAGTTTTAAGATGGCTTCCGCCAAGTCGCCGCCGGATTCCTTCAAGGCGTTTTCGGCTTCCTCTTTCGTGCACCCGGTTTCCTGCATGACCAAGTCGGCGTCGGTTTGTGTTTGGGAGCCTTTTTCTTCCTGGAACTCTCCGGATACCTGCAAGCT
This sequence comes from Microcaldota archaeon, assembly GCA_016207165.1. Lineage (GTDB taxonomy): Archaea > Micrarchaeota > Micrarchaeia > Norongarragalinales > Norongarragalinaceae > JACPGT01. The sequence goes on along the minus strand of JACQQD010000002.1, from coordinate 28,609 downwards.
TTTCTGGCCTTTCATGTCGATGAGCATGACTTGCGCGGGTTCCACCACGAGCTTGGAGCCGTCGGATTTCTCGACGATGACTCTTTCCGCTTCGATTTCCTCGTTCTTGATGCCCAACTGCTTCATCATGGCTTGAAGCTGTTTGGGGTTCATGTTCGGCAACATAATCTGGAATCACCTGGCGTGTTCCCGCACGGCTTTATAGGCATGCGGTACCATGAAACGGTTCATGAAGCCCTATAAGTTTTTCGACCACACCGCCGACGTGCTCTACGAAGCGTACGGCCAAACCTTTCCTGAAGCGTTGGAGAACGCGGCCAAGGCCCTCTTTGAAACCATCGCCGACTTGACGCTGGTCGGCACGTCCAAGAAAGTCACCATCCGCGAAACCGCGCTTTCCGAATCCGAACTGGCCGCCTTCGTTTTGAGTGACTTGGTGGCCGAGCGCGACGCCCACGGCCTTTTTTTCCGCTCGTTTGCCGTCACGCGTTTTGCGGAAACCAAGGACGGCTTTGTGTTGGAAGGCGTGGCGCGGGGCGCGCCCATGTCCGCCAAGGCAGGCGTGTTGGACGTGAAAGCCGTGACGCACCACGAGACCAAGGCGGAACGGAAAAACGGGAACTGGGTTGTCCGCGTGCTGTTGGACATTTGAATCGGAAAGCCTCTTATTGCCGCCATTCATTCCATTTTTATGATCAAGCCTTTCCGCTGCGAGGTTCTGTCCTGGGAGGACATGTACGAGTACTCCCGCGTCCTTTCGGGGAAAATCCGGGAAGACCACTTCAAGCCCGACGTCATCGTCGCCATCGCGCGCGGAGGCTACGTGCCGGCCCGCAGCCTCGCGGATTTTTTGATGGTCTCGGATTTGTACTCTTTTCAAGTCAGCCACTGGGGCGTCACCGCGCAAAAAGATCCGGCCGCCAAACTCCATTCGCCGCTCAAGGCGGACGTCGCCAAGAAAAACGTTCTATTGGTTGACGATTTGGCGGACACCGGACAGAGCTTTGCCTTGGCCCGCGACCACCTCTTGAAACAAAAACCAAGGAAACTCAAGACCGCGGCGTTGTTCGTTTTGGAGAACTCATCCTTTGTACCGGATTACTACGCCTCCAAACAACCCTGGACTTGGTTCGTGTTCCCGTGGAACTTCACGGAAGACATGTGCCAGCTGGTCGCCGGCTTGTACGATGCGGATTCCGGCGAGAAAAAGTCGCTGGACATGGTCAAGGAAGAGCTTTACGCCAAGCACCGCATCCGCGTGCCGCAAACCAAGCTGAAATCCGTGATGGATGAACTCGTCGCCCGCCGAATCCTCACTCCGTACTGGAAGTCCGGCAACTTGGTGCGCTGGATGCCCTTCCAGAAAAAGATTTCCGGTTCCTCGGCAAAGACGCGGCGGCGTTGACGGTTATCCGCTTGCACCGTTTTCCGGAGCTGGCCAAACCTATGGCAATCCCGGAAAGTAACCCGACGAAATAGTCCGGGATTGCTTTCTAGCAAACGGCGCGAAAGTTTCCCGGAACTTTCGCGGTTTGCTATATCGCAGACATCCCAAACCATTTTATTGCCGGATTCATTGGCTTTGTGTGGCCACATCCACGCGACGGGGACAAGGAACGTTTGAATACGTTCTTCTCTTAGGCGGGGCGTTGCTGGTGGTCGTGGTCGCCGTTTTGGTTCTCCAGTCTAACTTCCAGCAGTCCGCCACCGGCTTGTCTGACTTGGAATTAAAACAATGCCGGGCGGCGGCGGTCGTGGACTCGCAGTGTTCTGACGCTTCCGGATCGTTTCGGCCCGGCAATTTGTTCACGGCGTTAAGCGTTCCGCAAGAGACGCGTTGCGACTGCGCGGACTTTAACCCGGACGCGTTTTTTGTGCCAGTCGGGGGTTCGGGCACGCTTTTGGGAGCGCCGGGCCTCTCGTTCTCGCTTTTGGATGCGTCCGCTTCGGTGTGGTCGTTTGATTCCGGCGCGTCACCGCCGGCCTACTCGATTTCCATCCTGCTGCCGCCCGGCACGTACTCGTTTTTCTCGGTGACTGGGGACGCCTCGGCTTCCGTTGAACCCGTGGCCGTGTCCAAAGTCTCCGACGACCGCTTCGCCTACTCGTTTTCCGACTTGCCCACCGGCAACTTGAAAGTGCTTCCAGGAAAAGATGCGGGAGCGGACGCCGAGCAAATCGCTTTGGCCTCCAAAGAAGAAATTCCGTCTCCGGCGGACTTGCGATCCTCATCCACCCTTGTTTTAGAACGGTCCTTGGACTCCCGCACCACGTTCTTTGTCCTGCAGCGCCCCGACGGCAGCCGGTTCGCCCTGCTTTCATTTGCCGCGCCAACGGATTACTCCGGCGGCCTCGCCGTCCTGTTGCCAGCCGGAGTTGAAGGATTCGGTTCCGTGTTCCCCCGGCCTGCCACCATTCAAGCGCTTGAAGGCGTTCCCGGCGCGTCACGGCTTTTTTGGGATGCGACGAAATTCAAGTCTGGTTCCGCTTTTGACGTAGTAGTCCGGCTGAAAACGGGCGCCGGAATTGACGCTTCCTCTGCAGATGCCGCCATGGCGGCCGTCGGCTCGTCGCAAACGCCCGTGCGCGAGGATTTTGGTGTCTGGGTGCGGCCCAAAGGCGCCGGGTGCGCGCTGGACGCGTTTGGCATCCGCTTGGGCTGTCAAGCTCCTCCTTCATCGCAAACGGATTCTTCCCCTTCCGGAGAACTCTCCTGCGTGCCGCAAGCCCAAGGATGCGGCATTCTCCCTGGAAGCATTTCGTGCTGCCAAGCATTGTCCTGTCAATTGGACGGGTTTTCCACGGTGTGCGCGCCCACCAGCCCTTCACCCAGTCCCTCCCCGTCGCCCAGCCCAAGTCCAGAAGAACTCTCCGACCTGCTTGCCGGCGTCACGCTGGTTGACGCGGATTCCGCCATTTCCTATTTCGACGGCGAACTGGTTTTACCGACTCCCGAACCGCCCATTGAGTTGGTCAACGTCGGCGAAGAGCCTGTCGAGGATACGGCGTGCCGCGTTGAAGGCAGGCAGTGCGGCGTGTTTTCCGGCGGCACCTGCTGCGCGGGCCTTTCCTGCTTGAAGGAAAACCCGCTTTTGGCTTCGTCGCCTTTCATCTGCCAAACCCCTGAAACCGATTCAAGTGATTGACGCATGACGACCCTTACCGAAACCAAAAAGAAAACGCCGCCGTACGCTTTAACGCCCATGAATTTGACGAAGGCCCTCTCCACCGCCTTGCTTTTGTCATCCTTTCTGATTCCTTGGATGGCCGCCTCAAGCCCCGACTCGTTGCTTTTCGACGAATTCGTCCTTCCGCCCCTGGAAGAAGAAGTGCAACCCTCCGTGGTCCCGCCGGAGTTGCCGGAGGGGTACGTGGACTTGAACGCCCAATTCGAAAAAGACTTCCCGCCCGACGCGTCCTCCAGCCAAGCCAACGCAAATCTCGAAGCGCCCTCCGTTGACTTTGGGCTCTTGGCGCTGTTCATGATGGCGTTGGTCGTCGTGGGCGGCGCCGCGTACTTGTACTTGAAAAACCGCAAGCCCAAAGAACCGCCCCGCGAACGCGCTTCTGAATCCGGTTCAACTGAAACGAATTCGCGCAACCGTCCACTGCAAGACAACCTCCACCAACGCACTTGCCCACCGCTGGACTTGGGTTCATGCATTGCACGGCTGGCGTTACGACGTGCACTCGCGTTGATCCTTGTTTTCATGGTGGCTTGGTTGGGCGGCTTGTCGGCCGCCGCTTCCGACGCGGAAAGCTTTTCCGCCTCGCACTACCCCCTTCCATTGGAGGAGTTGGCCTCCAACATCCCCAACGGAAACCGGGCCGTTGGACTCACGCAAGTGTTGGCCCTGCTTCGCGGCAAAGACGGCTACTTGTACCTGGTATTCAAGCACTCCATCCGGTTGCAAGGCACTTCGCAGACCGTAGGCAAGCAATTCCTCGGATACGAGGATACGCCTTTGAAATTGGAAGCCTACCACGTGGATTACCCAGATCGCCCTGGTTACTCAGCCGGAAGCAATTACGACGCCATCACGAAATGCACGGTGGACACGTCCCCCTTGCCAGGCCCCACTGTCCAGTTCTGTTACCTGTCCGACGATGACGAAGTAGACTCGTGCGACACCAGAGACGGCGAATGCTTTACCTCCGCATCCGCACCCGTGTACATCAAGGGCCGCTGTTCCCGACACGTCACCACCTGCGGATATCGTAGCGGTGGCAATTGCCCCTTTCCTGGACAAGACTCGTTTGGCGTTTGGGTGTGTCCCTTTTGCGATGAGTACGGCTCCGGGAATTCAGTCATTTGCCCTGCGGGCTCCATTCCTTACACCACGGAATCCGACGGGAGCAAGAAGTGGAGCACCGACGCGCAGGACTACAAATCTTGCTTCAGCCGGGACGCCAAGTACACCAATGTTCAAATCATGTCCAGGCCGGGCTATTACAATTACGACGTCACGGCGGTGGCCGTATCCAAAAACAAGGGACGCACGTGGACCTATTTAGGCGCTCAAAGGTTGCCCCAACCCGAGGACACGCAAATCGGCGTCATCACCACGACCTCGTCGGGGTCTCCCAAGGTCTACAGCGCCCAGGGTGCGGGCGGCGGCACGTCGTTCATGGGTGCCGCGCTGGCACCGGATTCCGGCATCTACATCTTTTATGAAAGTCGCAAACTCCGAAGCAAGTCCTACTCACAATACGACAGCAACTTCATCAGCTACTGCACCACGACGACCATCAACGGCGTGTCGTACTACACGCGTTCCTCCACCACTTCCGACTGTCCACTGGAAGGGCTGGCCACCACGGAAAAAACCTGGATAACCTTCGAGTTGCGCGCCATGAACGTCACGCCGGACGGCATTGACGACTTCGTCGTCGCCTCCAAGCTCAAGGAATCCTCGTCATCCATGCAAAACCTGCGGTTCGTCGGCTCCGGCAACGGCAAGTACTACTTCTGCCTTTCAAAAGGCACTTACGTCTCCTCGGCCAGCACGTGCGACAGCGCCGGCCCGGACTTGTACGCCTCCGACGGCGTGCCCAAGGACGTGACGTCATCGGATTTGGGCGGAAAACTTTCGCGGGTGGGCTACTTCGGCGTCCCCCCCACTTCGGGGTCCACGTACGACACGATACTAAGCATGTTGGTCGGGCCTGACGGAAGCCTGTTTGCCCGGAAAACCGGAAACACGGCCTTGTACGCTCTTCGAAACGGCGTGTTCTCCAAGATTCTTTCCCTGCCCAGTTCCGACGCGCGCACGGCTTTTGACGGCAAAGGCAACCTTGCCTACACATATTACGTGGGAACCATCAGTTCGCCGCAAGTCAACTTGTACCACGGCGTGGTTCCGGCAACCGTTCTTTCCGGAACCGATTCCGCGCCGTACGCCGCCGACCCCAAGCTAGTGGACTCGTACAACCGCCCCAAACGCAGCGGGACTCCGGCCTACACCTCCCACTTGTACCCGTCGCTGTACCTCAAGCCGGACAACGCACCCGCCATTCTCGTTGAAAACGAGACGCAGGAAGTCGTCCAGTACGTGCGAAACGACGAAACGTGGAATACCAGCGTGCTGTTCACCGTCGAAAAACAATTGGAGTCCAACACGGCCTTCATCGGGCCCACACTGGGTCAAAGCGAGGACAAAATCAGCCTCCTGATTCCCGCCTCCACCAACAAAGCGGAAAGCTACTGGAAAACCAACGCCTGCGGGTCCAGCTCCTACACCATTTTGTCCCAAGCCATCACCAACTACGACTTGTACACCGTCAAAAAATCCTTGGTGCCTGACGAACCCACCCTCGCCAACGCCTTGTCGGAACTGGTCCCCTTCCAGCACTACCGCCTGGAACTGCCCATCCAAACCGAAACCGCGCCCACGGTTTCAGTGGAGGCCGCTCCCGGAATTGTCAGCGCCCAAGTGAAAAAAGACGCGCAAAACAAGTGGTACGCCGACGTAAAAGTCGAAGCCAAAAACCGCTATTCCGGCGGGTTGCTTGACGTTAAACAAGTCCGGGGAACCTTCACCGTGGAATCCGGCGAGTTAAGCAGCGACACGCCGCTTTCCGTGCCCGTCCGCCACGTCGTGCGGGAAGACTTGGCGTACGTTGCCCCCGAAAACCTCGCGTTTTACCGCTCCGACAAGAACGCCGCCAAGAAACAAATCACGCTGGTCAACAACTATCCGCGGACAGTCACTCTTTCCTGCGGCTCCCTGTTTTCGGAGTCCATGCCCGCCAACTCCATCAAGCTCGTCGACGCCTCCGCGCAAAACGCGTCGTGCAAAGTGGCCATCGACGGCAAAGACACGCGGCAAACCCTTACCCTGAAGGTTCAAGACTTGCCGCAAGGCGATACGTATTGGTCCAAAAAAGACGTCTTGGCCGAGCAACTGGAAAAAATCGAGGAACCCGTCACCTTCAAGGACGCCGCGGGAAATGCATTGTATTGCTTCCAAGCCCAGCAAGCCCTGAACGCCTTTGAAGAATTGGTATCCACTCACGTGGAACACATCAACGCGCAGCCCGGTTCCACGGTCTCGGAACTATATCCCAACGGTTACACCGAAAAAATGGTGTTGCGCACCGCCGTGTTTGACGACTTGGATGACAACCGCCTCGGCGCCTGCAACGTGGTCTTCGGGGGCTTCGACGTGGCCCTGGAACCCGGCCAAGTCTACGAAATGGCGTTGAAAGTCCCGCGAACCCAGAATTGGCTGGCCTTTGACTCCCGCACCATATCGCTTCCAACTTCCTTATTGCCTCAATGGTCGTATGCAACCCCCGGCGGCGTGAAAAGCGATAGGGACAAGTTTATTGAAATGATTGGAGTGCCGTCCGCATGAAAAAAATCTTGCCCGCACTGGTTTTCCTTTTGTTGATCGCCACCACGGCATCCGCGGCCGAGGACTTCAATTACAAGGCGTTCAACGAAAAAGCCTTGAAGCAGTTGGCCATCGAACACGCCTTCCTCAAGGAACTCTACGGCGACAACGTCGAAGAATTCAACGTGTTCATGGGCGTTCTGGCCATGGATTACGAAGAAGACGTGGCCAGCCAACGCATCAAAGACAACTTGGACGCCATTGCCGGCATTCGGGACTGCCTGAGCAAAACCGACAACTCCAGTGAAAAACTTCAAGCGGTTTGGGACGAAATCGCCAGCCCGCCCCTCCGGCAAGACGGGCAAGGCTACGAACTGAAATGCGCGGACTTGCCAGGCTTCGTGGGATTCCGCCAGTTCAAGACCGGCGACATCGCCTTCGTCTCAGGCACGCCGGTTGCCAGCCTTGCCCAAGTGGAAGACGAGTACAAGTTCAACCCCGTCTTGTCCGCCGTAATCCAGGCGTATCGCACCAAGCAAACGCCTTCCGACGCGTTTTTGGAGGAAAAAGTGGCCAACACCATTTACTTTGCCGCCCAACGCCACAAGCGCTTCGGCATCAGCACCCACCTGGAATTCGGCCGCCTCAAGCACCGCTACAGCGTCGATTCCGAACTCCGCATCTACTTGGCCGCCACCACCCTTACCGGTGACGACGTCCTGGGCATTCGCACCTTCGCCCAATGCCTCAAATCCGACGCCCCCCTCGGGCTGTTGTACGCCTACGCCAAGCGCCGCGAGTTGCCCCCGGATTCCCTCCTGCTGAACACGCCGTGCCTTTCCGCCGGAAGCAACGGGGCCACCATAAAGGACGTTCGGGAAAACTTCATCCGGATGGGAATGGCCATGGAAGGCGGCGACGTCTTCATGCAAACCGGGTACTCGATTTACCCCTCGTACATGGACCTCTACATGTACGGCACTTCCCAGAACTCCGAACCCCACCGCCGCACCGCCGTCCGACGTGTCTTGGAAGCCAGCGAGTTCCTCGACCACGAATACGCCTTGAATTGGTCGATGCTGAACAAGAAACAGGAGAACTACAAGGGCGTCGGCCAGATGACGGCCGCCCAGAAACTCATCCTCACCGACATCCTCGAAAAACGGTTCTATTCGGACAACTTCGCCAAAATCCAGCTCAACAAGGACTTCAAATACCTCAGCCAAGGTGTTGAAGCGATTCAATCGTGCGCCATGGGCGAAGTCGTGGGCGTCGCCATCAGCCGAGGCGTCGTGTACGGCTCCCAACTCGTCGCCAAAGGCCCGCCCGTCTTGAAAGTCGGCGGCGCCATCCTGCTGTCCACCATGCTGGCCAAAGGATTCTACGACACGTACACGCAAACCCGAGACCTCGCCACGAAATGGCATGAAATGCCGGTCGGCGAACGCATCTTCAACATCTGCCAAGTCTCCACCTTCGTCCTGGACTTGGGCGCCAACGCCTACGACGCCCTGCACGTCAAAATCAAGGCCGCCAAAGCCAAGGGCGCCGAGGGACCTGACGGCCCAGTCACCGCGCCGGCCAAAGTCGAGCCGGAAGGCGGCACCGTCAAACTCAACGAGGAACCCGTTGCCGAGCGCACGCCCGCCCAACAAGCCGCGGATCCCGTCAAGGCCTCCTCAGACCCCGCCTCCGCGTCCACCGCGTGGCGCAAGCAATTCGTGGAACCCCTCAAGAATGCCGCCGGAAAAATCGTGAACCCATCCAACTGGGGCAAAGTCCTGGCAAAACGCTTCAAAAAAGACAACCTCGACATCACCACGAAAATCGTCACCGACGTCGCCGAGACTGCCAAAAATGATTTGAATGAACTGCGCCCCCTCAGGGAGTCCCCGGATCCGAACGTGGCCGCCAAGGCCGACGCCGACTACAAAGTCCGACACCAGCAAGCCGTCCAGCAAGTCTTTGACGCCGCCATTGACGACCCCCGCGTCCTTCTTTTGCCTGGCGACGCGGGAAGTTACCGCATCCTATACGTGTCCAAAGGCAAACCCCCCAAAGCCTTGGTTGCGCAAGTGGAACGCTTCGTCAAAGCCGCCGATGACGCTGAACTGGAACTGGACTTGCGTGCGGCGCCGGCCAAGGGCGTGGGAGCCAAACGCTATTACCTGGAAACATTGGACGGGTACTTCGGGCCCAGCGTTCCGCTGAAGGACAAGTTATCCGTTTTCCGATCGGCCTTCCAAGCCGCTCAAAAAGCCCCACAAGGAACGCGGGAGTACAGTCAAAGCCGCGTCGTATTCCGTCAACTCAAGGAGCACCTGGAAGCCATTTTGCCCATTGAACAGTCCACGGAATTGCTGAGGGTATTGGACACCGTCGTCGATGAAACCACCTTGAAGCCAAGACAAGGCGGCGTACAGGCGGCCTTGGACCCAATACCCAAGAGGTTGACGTTCCAGCAAAAACTGGTAAGGAACACGGAAGAGGCCTTGGCTGAAGCAAAGAAGTCCGGCGACCAAGAGTTGGTTGACTCTCTTGAGGTAACACTCAAAAAACAGAAATCCGATTTGGAAACGTCCCATCGGGCGGCTTCTTTTGTCGCCGTCTTGGACAGCGACATTCCAACTGACATGGATGTCTTCGGCCGGGACGCCGAGTTCTTCAACGGACTACTTATCCGCGAAGACCCGGATTCCATGCGGGATTCTCCGTTGGTCATGGGCATGGTGTACTCCCGCGGGGAAACGTACAAGTACGGCAAGCCGTTGTTCAACCCGGAAGGCTTTGACCGCATGCTGGCTCGTTACGGCGACCACCCACCGGAACGCTTGGATTTCCTCAAGGAATTGAATGGAAAACTCACGACGGAATTGGACGACACGATTCGCGTCCTTACGGACGGTTACTTCGCGTTGGATGACGTCAAATCCATTCAAGCAGTCAAAGAAGTCGGAGATGCGTTAAAACCCGGTTTCTTGGCCAGTGGAGGCTCCCGCGACGTGCACTTGATTCGCGTATTGTTCAAGGACGGTTCAAGCAAGGTCATGGTTGCCAAAACCGGCTTTACCCACCCCAAGGAAGTGGAATTGTTTGAAGCTTGGTCGAAAAAAGGATTTGCGGCCAAGCCTTATGGATTTGTCGAGGGCCAGCGGAACAACTTCAAAGACGGCCAAGGACTTTTCTTTCAAGAATACATTGAGGGGACGACCCTTGGAAAGGTTTTGGCGTCCGGATCCGAGCAAACCAAGAAAACGGCCGTACGCTCTGTGGCTGCCGCCGATGCGGAACTGGCTCGACAAGGATACGTTATTTTGGATTTGGATGGAGACAACTATATTGTTCGGAAATCAAATTCAAAGGCGGTTTTAATTGATTTGGATCCCTTAATGATTACCAAATCAACGCCGGATGAATCCCTTACTTTTTTCCTTTTCGTGAGGGATTACGATGTTCCAGTTGCCCTGATGGACGATTACCTTGCAGAGTTCAAAGTAGTTTTCGCCACCGATTTCAGTGGGACTCTAGGTAACGCCCGCAACCGGTTGGACCAGATTTCTTCGGCTCCCCTCACTGGTGGAAGTACATTCTTGGAAGACCTTTCAACTCGTCCAGACCTTACCGGTCGTCAAGCGTCAGACGGTACGGTGAAGGGCAAGGCTCAAATAATCGGCCAAGCGTGGATGGCGGATCCGTTCGATTGGGGTCTTAAGAATGTCAACGGCGACTTGAATTGGGCGCCGCGCTTGCTTCCCTTAGTTGACCAATTCTTGGGCGTGGCCGCGTAGCGCCACGCCTTCAGCGTAGCGAGGGCTCGCGCGTGCGAAATTCTGCGGTCCAGGCAATCAAGAGGCCGGCCAGGCGCCGGAGGGCCTCCGCTTTCCCCCGCGCCCTGGGATGCAGTTCGCCTGATCTCATTCCATCCAGTTCGCGCGCGGTGCGTCCGACTTCCTCATGCATGTCTTGTTGATGGCGCGGCGGCAGCGCCTGGAATTTGGCCTTGTTCAATCCGTCGATTTCATTGAGACGCCTCTCTAATTCCATCAGGCGTTGGCAGTGGCCTTCGGCGGGTGCGTGGGTTTGTTTGCAGAGGATGCAGGCTTCCATGACCGTTCAAACCACGTTCATCTTTTTGGCTTGGACGCGTTTTTGTTCTCCGGAATCCCGGAGGGTGACGGTGCCGTCCTGCGGGGGGCTCTGGCGGTCCAGCGGTCGGGGTGTCATGGTGTTTTGGATTCGCTTTCCAGGAGCCATTTCCAGACGGGCTGGTATTTTATTGTTCCCTTGGTTCCGAACCATTCTTTCTCCTCGGTTTTTTCCACGTTTGCGGTCAACAAAAGCAGGTTTGGGCAGTCTAATTCTTTCCCGGCTTTCAGAAGGGCCCGCGTTTCGCGTTCTTGTGTTTTCTTGTTTTCAAGCGAGTAGCACACTTGGATGAGTTGCGTTATTTTGTCCCCTTTTTTTACCGCGAAGTCCACTTCTTCCTGCTGTTGGTTTTTCCAGTAATACGTTCTTGCGTTTTGTTCGGTTTCTCTTTTTTTCAATTCCGAGGCCACGAGGTTTTCGTATAGTTTGCCGAAGTTTTGGCTGGTGGAGAACGCCTTGGCTTTGAAAAAGCCGTTGTCGATGCAGTAGGTTTTTTTCGTTTCCGCTTCCTGCTCTTTCAGCTTGTAGGAGAATCTTTTCACGGTGAAGAAAACCATGGTTTCCTCCAAAATCCTGCAGTATTTTTTCACGGTTTCGGCGCTTTTCAACCCGAGGCTTTTCGCGATTTGGTTGAACGAGGTCTGGCTTGCGATGTTGGCCAGGAGGAAGTCGGCGATGGCTTCCAACTCGCTGGTTTTTCGTATCCGGTATCGTTTGATCACGTCCTTGTATACGGTTGCTTCGAAAAGCGTTTTGAGGTATTCGGAGACATCCAGTTTTTTTACGTACGGCTCCGGATAGCCTCCCTGCATCAGAAATTCGTCGAATTTCTTCTTGATTTCGCTGGCGGGCAGGTTTTCGGCGTTTGGCGTTATTTCTTTGAACGAGAAGGGGTAGATTCTGGTCTCAAAATACCTTCCCGTAAGGTGGGTGGAAAGCTCGTTACTCAAAAGGTTGGCGTTGCTGCCCGTCAGGATGATGTTTTTTTCGTGCCGTTGGAGGCGGTTGACGAACAATTCCCACTTGGGGAGGTTTTGTATTTCGTCAAAGAATATCGTTTTCGGGTTGTCGTAAACACTGTCGATTGTGGCAACGAGTTCGTCGTAGTCTTGTATTTCTGTGAGGTGTTCGTCGTCAAAATTAGCGTAACCGAATTTTTCTTTTATGGAGTTTATCGCGAAGGAGGATTTTCCGGCTCGCCGGGGTCCGGTGATGACTTTGACGATGTCTGAGTCGAGTCCTTTGATTTTTGCGTCCCGCGGAATGTACGTGTTTTTTCTTTTGGCTTCCAGTTCGCTTTTTTGCTTCAGAATGACGTCACGCAACATGTTCATTTTCCCTTTGGGTCGAGATACCGCCGGCTTTAGGCCAAGGAGGATATCATTATTATAGTGGTTAAAAGTATATAAATTTATCCATTACGATGCGATTTGTGGGTTCGAGGCTTCTTCAAGTCAGGTACGCCTTTTTTTTCCGTTGTCCAGTTTCTCTCAAGGTGACGGTGCCGTCCTGCGGGGGGGCTCGTGTTTTTATTATGTCTTTATTGAATCGGATTTGACGCGTTTTTGTTCTCCGGAATCCCGGTCCCGGATGGTGACGGTGCCGTCTTGCAATGTCTGGTGGTCGACGGTCACGCATTTCGGGGTTCCGGCTTCATCCATGCGCGCGTAGCGTTTGCCGATGGAACCGGATTCATCGTAAACAATGGCCGGGTTTTGTTTCTTGAGTTTCACGTAGATTTCCCAGGCTTTTTCCGCCAACCCGTCTTTCTTCATGAGCGGGAAAACGGCTAAGGGCACGGGGGCAATGGATTCGTGGAGCTTGAGTAAAACTTTTGTTTCCTCTTTTCCGGAGTCGTCTTTCCCCTTTTTCTCCGTGAACGCGTCCAACAGCAACGTGAACAACAGGCGGTCCAAGCCAAACGACGGCTCGATCACGTGCGGCACGACTTTCTGTTTCGTGGATTCGTCAAACACGGCAAGCTCTTTGCCGGATTCCTTGGAATGCTGTTTGAGGTCAAAATCCGTTCGGTTGGCAATTCCCATGAGTTCCTTCCAGCCCCATTCCGGGTAATCGTATTCCACGTCCCACGTCTCTTTCGCGTAATGCGACAGTTCGTCGGAGCGGTGCTGGCGGAGGCGGAGTTTTGTGAGGCCGAGGGACGCGAACCAGTCCAAGGCTTCCGCAAGCCAGTACGCATGCCACTTCGTTTGAACGATTTTCTTCTTGATAGCATCTCCGAACGTCATTTTTTGTCCGTCTTCGCCGTCTTTTTGGTGTTTTTCCGTGCAGAACAAGGCTTTTCGTTTGGATACCGCATCAAAGTCGGGGCAGTCATCCAGTTTGTCGGGATGCACAAAAAACTCGATTTCCATTTGCTCGAATTCCCTTCCTCTGAAAACGAAGTTGCGGGGCGAGATTTCATTGCGGAAAGACCGGCCGGCTTGCGCGATGCCGAACGGTAATTGCTTGCGCCCGATCTGGTGGAGGTACTTGAAGTTGGTGAAGATGACTTGAGCGGTTTCCGGACGCAAGTACGCGTAATTGTCTTCCGTGGCGCCGACGGACGTTTTGAACATTAAGTTGAAGTTCTTGGCTTCCGAAAGCGCTCCCTTGCAGTCCGGGCAAACCAGCTTGTGCTCGGAAAGAAACGCGTTGAGTTTTTCCTCGGAAATGCCGTCCACGCTTTCCTTGAGTTCTTCTTCAATGAGGTGGTCGGCGCGGAAGCGGTGCTTGCATTTTTTACATTGAACGAGCGGGTCGTTGAATGCGTCCACGTGCCCCGACGCCTTCCAGATGCGGGGATGCGTCAGAACGGCGCCATCCAATCCCAGCATGTCTTCTCGGCCCAACACGAAACGGTTCCACCAACTGGCTTGTACGTTGCGCTTGAGTTCCACTCCCAGCGGCCCGTAATCAAAGAATCCGGCAAACGAGCCGTACAAGTCGCCCGCCGGAAAAACGAATCCGCGCCGCTGGCACAAGTTGATGACGGCCTGGGTTTTGGATTCCTTGCTAACCATGGACTAACCGTTTTTGGCCGAACCCGTTTTTAAAACGGGCTTTAGGGGCTTAACGTGGGTTGTACCCGACTTTTTCGGCGACGAAATTCCCAATCACCGGCAGGCGGACGTCTTGGCCCTGGTGCGTCCTGAACGCCAGATACAACGGCACGACGATGATGAATCCCAAGAGGTAGACGACGAACAGCAACGTGGCCACCAGGCCCAAACCGGAAATACCCAATACCCCGGTCAAAATCAACACCGGCAAGTACAGGACGCCTACAAACAACCAATACAGAAGCGACTGCATTCCGTGAAACTTGGCTTTATTGTTTTGGCCCACCAATCCAATCAACGCCACGATGGGCACGAAGTACCCAACCGCCGGAATCAACGAGTCGTCTTGTGCCGCGGAAACCGCTTTTTGCGACTGGCTTTCCGGCAAAGGATTGGAATCCGCCGGGTCCGTGATCACGACGTTCTGGGCTTGCATACTTTCCTGGGAAGGCAAGGGGTTGGAGTCCGACACGTGCGATTCAATGGGCGCAGGGCCGTGCTCGGCGTCTAAAGGCAACGGGTTCGCGCTTTCTGTTTCGTCAGCCAATTCTGTCACCTTCTTTCACCACGAAATCCGGCTTTAAAAGCACGACGCCTGCCTCGCTGTACGAACCCATGACCAGCACTTCCGAGACAAAATGCCCGATTTGCTTGGGGGCAAAGTTCACAACGCAGATGACTTACTTTCCGACGAGTTCCTCCTTGTTCGAGTAGACTTCCGTGATTTGGGCGCTGGATTGTTTGACGCCGAGTTGTGGCCCCAAATCCACCCACACCTTGTACGCCGGCTTTCGGGCCTCTGGAAAGTCCTCCACCCGGACCACTTTTCCGATGCGCAAATCGATTTTCTCGAAATCCTGCCAAGTAGCCGTGTTCATGGATTCCGGATGGTTTTTTTGGTTTATTTAGGCGATCGCTGCCCCGGTTTTGCGACGCATGAGGAAAGCCACGTCGTCTACGATTTCAAAAAGGGCACGGCGTTAAGGTTCTTGATTCCGAAAAGGTTGTTGATTTTCTGTTTTCCGCCAGGCGTTTGGGCCAATCGCCGGTAGAACGCTTCCGATTTTTCAAACTGGGCGTTGATAAACGCGGTGTGCTCCTTTTTCCAGGCGCCCCTGCTTTTTTTGACGTACTGGGCCCACCGGTCGATTTGTTGGATGCGTTCAGGGTTCATGTCTTCAACCGCCACTGGTGGATTAAATGTTTGGTGCCGTTAATCTTGTTTTCGTCAACCTGGTCTGAAAAAACGGCTCGCAGGTGACGGGCGTCTTCCACGTCTTTTTCGGATTTCAGCAACTCTTCCTTGAAGGCGATGTTGATGTTGACGTCCCCGAACCAGACGTCCACGTCGGTCAAGGGCAGTTTCACCCGGCTTTCCAACTGGTGTTCGTCCAAAAACGTCTTTGGCCAGCTTGACTTCCATTTCAGGCAATAGATGCCCCTTCCGAACGTAACGCAAGCTTAGATTTTCTTCCAGGTAGTCGGAGAACAGGGTCTCATTTTTTTCTCCTTGAATGCATTCAAAACCGTTTTTCACGAGGTCTTGGTGCAAGCCTTTGAACTTTTCTTCATCAAGCCTCTCCAAAATCACGTCAATGTCTTCGGTTCCCCGAGTCCGTCCGGATGAAATCGCCAAGAAACCGGAAACTACGATGTACCGGGTGTGACGTTCCAGGACCCGACAAAAGTCCATGCAAAACGCGTCCAAGACGTTTCGGTCTTCAATGATTCGCATGAAAGCCTTCTGGGTCCCGAACTTAAAAATGCAGCAATCCGGAACGTATAGCAAGCCAAAAAATGGGTCCCGAGATTTCGGACCCATTCCTTTGGAATTCGTGGGTCCGCACCGAGGGGGCTCGTTTTACGCGCAACTCAAAACATGGCGGAAAACGCTTTTTAAGGTGTTTTCCGTTTGAATTAAGACCCACGAATGCATCAAACGAGGCCCGCACTGGCTTTATTGGCCCTGGTTTTTGGTTTACTTTTGTCTCCTCCGGTTCACGCCGTGGACGTCTCCGCCTGCAACACGATTTCAGCGGCCGGAACCTACGTACTCACCGGTTCACTAACCATCCAAAACTATACCTGCCTCAACGTGACCTCCAACAACGTGCTGTTGGACCTGAACGGATTCACCGTCACCGGAAACCTGACGGCCAACACCATCGCAGTGAACGCCTCCCACGTCATCAACTTCACCGTAAAAAACGGCCGGGTCCAGGGTTTTAATCAAGGCATCGGGTTGACCAACGTGACGAACTGGACGGTGTTCAACCTCACGTCGTACAACAACACCGTCGGCGTGGAAATCAGCTCCGCTTTTAACGGCAACATCTCGCACTCCAACGTCTCGTACTCTTTCACCGACGGCCTGGCCTTTGACGGCTCCATCAACGCCACGCTTTCCAACAACACCATCCAAGACAACGTCCTCCAGCAAACCTTCTCCAGCGGCGGCTTTGACTTGGACAACGTGACGAACTTCACGTTCAGCCGAAACTACTTGAACCGCAACTACGTCGGCGTCTCCATGAACCAGTCTTCAACCGGCAACTTGTTCTGGCAGGACACCATTTACAACAGTTCCAACCGCTCCATGGTGTTTGACTTGCTGGGCAACAACAACCGGCTCTCCGGCTTGAACATCACTGGCAACACGTCCAGCGTCAATTACAGCGATTTCCAGCTCCTCGGCAACTCGCCCCTGTTTTTGCATGACGTGATTTTCAACAAGACCAGCCTCCTGTTCCAGAACGCGTCCAGCAACATCACCGTCAACTGGACGGTCCACGTCAACGTCTCCAACACCGGCGGCGCGTTGGCTGGATTCACCGCCAACCTCTCGTCATTTGGTTCCGCCACCGCCAACTTCAGCTTGGCTTCCAACGCCACCGGCTTTACCACCCAGAACCTCACCGAATACTTCCAGAACGGATCCCAAGTCTACGGCACCAACCAAACCAATTACACGCCGTACAACTTGGTGGTGAATTCCTCCGATCATCTGGCTTTCTACGCCAACGCCTCCCTGCCGTTGACTTCCGCCACCACCTTCGTCGTCTACTTCCCGGTGCTTACTTCCGTGGCGGCCACCTCCATTTCCCACGCTTCCGCCGCCATTGAGTGGACGACTTCGCTGTCTTCCAACGCTTCAGTGCGCTACGGCACCACGTCCACTTTTGGCCTCGTCGCCTCCAGCGCCGCGTTCCAAGCCGCCCAAGTCCTCGGTTTATCCAGCCTCTCCATCGCCACGCCGTACTATTACCGCGTCACCAGTTGCACGACGTTGAACGCCTGCAACTCCACGGCCCAACTCACCTTTTCCACTACGTCCCAGAACTTTGGAAGCGGCGGTGGAGGTTCAACTCCAACGCCCCAACCTGAAACCGCTCCCTCGGCCGTTCCTACTCCTTCTCCCCGTCCGTCCCCCAGTCCTTCTCCAACACCGGTTTGCCCGCCCATCGCCATGCCGGACTGCATCAACGCTGAACTGACGTATCCGAACGGCCAAACCGACGCCCAAGGTTGCCCGGTGGCCCCCATCTGCGTTCCACGGGCCGCGCCCAGCGTCACTCCAACCCCGTTTCCATCCGCTTTCCCCACTTCCACCCCTGGACCCAGCATTCGGCCTTCCGTTCAACCCACGCCCTGCTCCGACGTGTTTGACCCCGTGTGCGCCGTCAACGGCCAGACGTACTCCAACGCCTGTCAGGCGCAACGCGCCGGCTTTGCAGTCTTCTACATGGGCACCTGCGTGGACACTCCTGAGCCGCGCGACTGCGCCATTTCCTTGGGAGGCGCCGACTTTCTCTGCGAACAGTTGCCCATCGACGAGGAAGGCATTGACCGCCACCGCGACTGCTTCTTGAAAGTAGGCGGGGTGGGCTTGTTCTGCCAAGGACTTGAAATACCCGAAGAACGCCAGCAAGAAGACTTCCAATGCGTGGCGGAATTGTTCGGAGTCAAGTTCTGGTGCAACCCAGGCGCACTGGATGCCGACGCCACGCCGACGCCCGAAGCCAGCCCATCCCCCACTCCGTCGCCTTCGCCGCAACCCATTGAAACCTTCGGCGAAGGATTCCCCGTTGCCGTGCTCGTCGTGTACGACACGCAGAACCTCTCGCCCCACGAACAGCAATTCGTGACCGACATGCAAAGCAATTTCCCGCGCGTCGACGTGGTTTCCTACCACGACGTCTCCACGGAAACCGTAGGCGACTACCCCACGATTTTCGTGATTGAACACGAACCGGAACTCTTGCAACCCGCCACCATTGAAGCATTGTACAACAACGGCCTGGAAATCGTCTTGTTGGGCCCGGCCGCCGATTACGAGTCTGAAATCAACGTCGAGGGAAAAACCTATGAACTTAACTAACGGCCTGCCCCGTTTTGCGTTGCTCTTGTTCGTGGTTTTGCTCTTAGTATCCATGACCTCTGCTGCCAAATTGGATGTAACGGTGATTGAAAAGGAAGACCTTCGCACGGATACTTTTGACAGCGGCAAACTCGTGATTGTCAAGTTTCCTTCCGGGTATGTGGATTACCGACAGTACGTGGCAGAGCATGTAAAATTCCTCAAAGAAATCGGCTTGCGTAACAGTTTTGCTCCGGTTCGAATTTTTTCGGTTCCCAAAGGAGCCAGTGTAACCATTTGGGGGAATGACCTCGGCAATACGCCTACTGGCGCATTGGTCAGTTTGAACCGCCCGCAGAGCTGGTTTGACTCACTTCGACCCGGCGGCTATGACCAGTATCTGCCCATCGAGGTCGAAGTCCAAAAAAAGGGACGCGTGGACTCCAAGACCGGTAAACGGATTTCCAAACACACGTTCACGACTGACGATATCCTGAAATACTTAGACGGAAGGCTAGGTAATCCCGATGGAAGAAACGAACTGCAATGGGCATTTGATTTGAAAAAAGAAGTACGAGAAACCAGCCAATTGCCGTTGACCCCTAAGTCGTTTGCTTCCGGCGGCTCCATAACCACTTCAACTGCCAAACCACTTGAGTTGTCATCGGTTCCACTCGCCCGTTCTACCGCGGGTTCATTGGAATTGGATTTCGCGGTGACGCCCACAAGCAGTTTCAAGGTGCTTGATTTGGTGCGGGGAGTCGACGACAAGCTCTACGCCGCGTACTTGCACGTTATAGACGACGTGGAAACCATTGACGGCGAGGTAAACCCCCGCCAGTACGAATCCTTTGGCATCGCGGTTCAGGAAGAAGACCAAAAAACGTGGCATTCATTAGGCGAAGTTGAAGAGGTGGTGCGTCACTTGGTTTTTCCCAAAACCAAGCCCGGTACATACAAGTTTATTCAAGGGACGGACGAGGATGGCAATTCGATTATTCAGGAACGTTGTACCACTTCAGCCACTTCGTATTCCGGCGGAAACTTCTACTACGCATTGGTGCCTTCCCAAAAAGGCGGCGTGACGGCTTATTATGGTCGTTCCCGGACGGCGCATACGATTGGATCCGATGGAGTCGCATCACGAACGAGAGACGATTCCGGCAAACCTACCGGTGAAATTCAATGTCTGAATCCCAAGGTGACTACTGACTCCTACTCGTATGAATTCAACGACGTCAAAAGTGTGCATGCTTCGGCCCAAGACGGATGGGGTTCCCCCAAAACCGAGGCGCGCGGTGATTTCGGTTTGGACTTCCTTGGAACCATTGGGGAGTCGGCGTACTTTAAGCGGTCTTCTGGAGACCGGTCTTGCATCACGCCCATGGGCTTTGGTACCCCTATCTGCAAAACCGAGGAGGACGCCAAAAACCAAGTCTTCAGTGTGCCGAGTCCAGTTGAAAACGGCAAGTTCGAGGAACGGCCGTACCCCGTTGAAAACCCGTTTGGCCAAAACCTGTTTTTGAGGTTGCCTCAGTACACGTTGTCGAATACCTATGAAAAAGTCGTGCGCAAGGACACCGTGTTGACCCAACTCCAAGGCGGCCAATTCGTTGACAAAGTGCGGTTCGGGAACGGGAAATTCTTTGGCTTTGACGTGAAAACCTTTTTTGACGGAGACGGCGACTTGCACATGGCCATGCAGGGGCCGCAAGGCTTTTACTACCAGTTCGAGCCGAAAAGCACGTTCCAGGAAAACGCGTACCCCACGTACCAGAAAGTCTACGTGTTTCACCCGCCTGGCAAAGCCTGTCCGACGTGCGAGTTTCTCTCCCAATCCAACGTGCCCTTCGAGGAAAACCCGAAAACCGTGACCCAAAAAGTGGCTGACGCCGTCCGCGACGAACTCAGCCTAATCCTTGATGACCAAGGCATCGCGTTGGTGTACATCGACAAGGCCGGCAAAAACCACGACAAAACCTTCCGGGGCGAATACCCCGACCGCGTGGGCTTGGCCAAGGTGCTAGGGCTTCGGCTGGACCCCATCAAAGTCCGCGAGACTTCCGGCGCGCCCATTTGGGATGCACCCCGGATTTTTGCCGTTTATGCGGACGATGAAGGCGCGCCCGTCGTCGCCATTAAGGAGCCAGAATACGCCAAGAAAATCACGCAGTACGCGTTTGACGATGAAGCCGCGCACCGGGGTCTTGCCTGGACGGAGTCCACGGAACTGGCGTACCAGGGATCCAACCCAACGCTTCGGGGGTGGCCGGCTCCAGCCGACCAAGGCGACTTGGAACTTATTACCTCCATGTCATATACCCCCTTTACGTACCAAATCCCCGGCGCCAACAGACCGTCTTATGGATCCGTTACTGAATACGCAGTCCACACCACGCGCGGCGAGTCCCGCCCCGTCGGAAAGCCCCGCTTTGGAATTCCGGGTCAGGTCAGCAAAATTTCAGCCAACGGGAAAACGGTTCTGCCCTTCCCTGGAAAAGCCACGGCGCAATTGACTTCCCGTCCCTCCATGACGCATCACGTGGATGCATGCCCCAGCGAATTGGAGGCTGGCCATTTGTGCGTTGTCAATGGCTTGATCAAAGCCCATGTCGCGAAAAATTCGCAGCTCACCGTATCCGTATCCGGCACGACGGGTCAAATCGCCCAATTTGCGTTGTCGCCTGAAACGCGCGTGGACGAAGGCGGCTCCATTTATGTCCGTTTGACGGATGTCTCCGATCCAACCGGCGGCCAACCCGTTGGAACCCTCACTGAATTGCCTGCCGTCAACCTGATTTTAGTCGGGGACAAAGAGGGCAAACTCATGCTTGCCGACGAAAGTTACCGAGAGGGTGTCGACGGCGATTTGACGCTTCTTTCCAATGCGCTTTTAGCCGACGTGGATTTGGCAAGGACCATTGACGGGAAAACCTACGAGCAATTGCAGTCGGAAATTCCGGGTCTTTCCCGCACCGCATTCTTAATCATGAAGAAAAAATCGACTTTTAACGGAGCGCTTTCCATTCGGGAATGGGTGTTCATGGCCAAGGAGTTACAGTCGAATCGAGGATTTAGCTTCCTTGACGTTTCCCGCATCATGTTGTGGAAACTCGTTTACGAAAAAGTCAATGAACCCACGAGTTTTGATGCTTTGTTCAACCAAAAACCCGGTTTTTCGGAGGACCAAATGGCGGCGGTCTATGCGTACATGCCCCGCATCCTGAGCGACTCCCGAAAGGACGCCGTCGCGGATTTAGCGCCCTTTTACGCCCGCATCGTGGCCGGCGATTTAAGCAGTAGAAGCCCGGGTGAATTTGGTGCAGGTCTCGTCCGAGAGCAGTGGATTAAACTGGGATACGGATTCAAGAAAGACGAAACCCCCTTCTACGCCGATGAAGCTCTCGCCGCATACGTTATGGTCCGAAAGAAAGCCGTTGTGATGTCATGGCCAGCCTGGCATATTGAAATGGATTCGCCAAGGCGATACGAGTCATTGGCTGGAGTATATTCTGGCGCGCACGTATACCAGCGGCTAAACGATTACCCCGGAGCGCTGTACTACTCCGTCTTAGACGAATACCTGGAGTCAATGGATTTTGAGGCAGCCAATACCAGGGCTGAAATTGGCGGCGGTCGACGAATCAGTTCACTGGTTGGGCCCAGTGACCAGTTCGCCATGCACAGCATCGACAGTAGAACTGTGGGTTTAACCTGATTTTTGGCGGTTCCCATTGCGTGAACCGTATTGCCTTAAATCATGGCGGGAGTATTTTTCTTTCATGGCGCGCGCTTCTCATTACTTTGTCCACGCCGTATACGAGCCGGCCCAAGTCGGAATTCCTGCACCTCGGGGGCACCGCTTGCTTTTGCTGGAGCGCATGTCGCCTTCGTTGGCCATGCGTAAGAGGCGGTTACTCGGTGAAATCGTCCGGCTTGAAAAGAAGGCGCGGGAAATATGGCATGATTCCGGGCCTGGCGCATTAACGCGGTTGATGGAGACCCTTTATCCGGATTTGCAACGTTATGGCTCCCTCGAGGAATCGAACCAGGCGGCGCTGGAGCGTCTGGAAAAGGCGCTTTGCGAGGGCTTTACACAACAACCGCGTTCGGACCTTAGTCCCGATCACCCGATAGCCTTGGCGAATCGTTTCAGGAAAGAGCGTATTTACATGGGTGGCATGCCTCACAATGACTTCGGTCGTTTGGGTTCCTTGGATCCAAATGATTTTCACGTGGTGGTCGTTCCGAAGATGCGGTGCGTGCCCGGCCAGGTTTTGAGGGATTTGCCTCGAGGCGAAGGCAAACGCATCGAGGAACTCCCCTCAGATAGTTGGATTCCCATGGTGCTGGATACCTTGCTGAAAAACCGGCGTTTCCACCAGCAAGAATGGGAGCTTTGGAAACCAAAGAAGTAATGTTTCTCATTCGTCCGCCAGCGGATTCGGCGTGTCGGTTCCATTTAGGTCATTCGATTCTCATTCGTATCTGTACGGCCTTGGTTTTGACTTTCTGCCAGAACTTGGTGGGTTGCTGCATGTGGTTGGGATGTTCCATTCGCGCGTATTCCGCGAGTTCCCGGAACAATTCCGGCTCGTCCAGCGGGCTGGCCGCTCTCAACACAAAGACGTGGTAGTTCTGCGGGTACTGGCTGACGGGCACTTTTTCAACTTCTGCTCTTAACTCGTGCAAGGCTTGTGCTGTTTGTTTTGTAAGATTTCCGTCTCCCCGTTGTGCCCGCAACTTCATGGCTGACGCCAAGGCGCTGATGCTGGCAATTCCCATGTGGCGCAGCAACGTGATGGCCGCTGGGGCTTTCATTGCGTGCCCGTCTTCGACGACGCGTTGCAGTCTTCCAATGTCCTCCAAATCACTGCACCGCCGGATTACGGCTTGCCGGATGTCTTCGTCGCCGCGATGCAGTCCTTCGTGCAGGGCGGTGACGTCGTCTGGAATCTTCATTTTCTGTATGGTCTCAATTAAGGCCTGCTTGACCTCGGGGTCAAGAGCGCTGGACTGAAACCGCATGTAATCCGGGCTGGGCGTTTGGTCCTCTTTGGGCTTCAGGCTTAACTCCCCCAATTGCTTGCGCATCCTGCCGACGCTTGGAAGCAACGCGTCGATGTCCAGTTCTTTCTCCGGTTCTGCCTCTTCCTTTTTTTTTCTGCCTTTGCGCGGCTCTAAACCGCCTGGCTTTTCAGTCATTGGGCACCCATTGCTTTTTCTATGATTTGAACGGAACCTACTTAAACCCCATTCGGGGTTGGTGCCTATGCCGCGTTTTACCTTTCAAGGCCATTCGTTCTTAAGATTCCAAGATGAGAGTCTTTCCCTAACACGGAGCTGAGCCGTGGATAGAGTGCGGCCGCCGCGCTTAGAGTGTTGGTCTGTGTGCGTGGTTTGTTTGGTTGATTCGTGTTGAATTCCGCACGAGCGAAAATGCCGTTTCAAAACGCCCTGAATGTGAAGACCGACTTGACCGAAGTTGAATCGAAAAATCGTTTACGACCGATGGTTTAAGCCACGTGAAGGACGGCCGCCACGCTCAAGGCCAAAAGAACGGCCGGAACCGCAAACCGCATCCAAAAATTGACGACGCCCTTAAAAGGCAGGTTGACGCCAGCCGCTTGGAAAAGCTGAACGGGATCCAGTTTCCACGCCACCAGGACCGCGACGACCAAAGCCGAAAACGGAGCCAACAAGCTGCCAAACAAAAGGTCCAAAAACTCAATAACCGGAAGACCCCAAACATTCACGCCGGAATAACTCAACCCCGACAAGATGACCAACGGCAACAATACCAGGCCCGCCCTGTCAACCGCCTGACGCCGCGTCAAACCAAACGCATCCTTTATGGCCAGTACGGGCGCTTCCAACATGGAAATGACGGATGTGAACGCGGCAATGAACAGCAACCCAAAAAAACCCGCGCCGAACAACGCGCCATGCGGCATGGACACAAATAACGCCAGCGCACTGTCAAACGACACGCTAAAACCACTGGCCGCACCCGACGCCAACGCCACCGGCAACGCGACCGCCACGGCTACCAACGCCACCGCCGTGTCGCCGATGGCGACGAAAAACATGGATTGGCCCAGGTTTTTCGTGTCCTTCAGGTACGCGCCATACGTATACAAAATGACGTAGCCAACGGAAAGCGAGAAAATGGCCTGGGACGCCGCAAACAACCAGGTCTTTGCGCTAGCCAAACCCGAAAAATCAACCACCAAGAGCCGACCCAACGCACTTTGCGTCGCCGGAAGCGACAGAGAATACGCCAACAACGCCAACAAACCAACGACGAAAACCGGTGCCGACCAGCGCAAGACTTTCTCGATGCCCCCTTCAATCCCGCGAAGCGCCACCCACGCGGCAAACGTCAGAACCGCCCAACCGAACAAAACAGACGCCACCGGCGTGCTGGATGCGGCAAACGAGGACTGGCCATCCATCAACAATGACAATGAATGGAACAAGGTCCACCCCGTGATGACCATGTAGTACGACAGGATGACGACGCCAAAAACCAACGGCAACCAACCGACCCAAGACGGCACGCGAAGCTTGCCTATGGCCGAAGGGAATCCTTGACGCAGCCTTGCGCCCGCGGCCGTTTCCAACAACATCAACGGCAAACCGAACAGGAAAACAAACAACAAGTACGGAATCAAAAATGCGGCGCCGCCGTTTGTAGCGAAGACGTATGGAAACCGCCAAATGTTGCCGATGCCCACTGCCGAACCCACGGCCGCCAGGATGAACAGCGAACGGGACGACCAAAAAACCTTACCCAAACAAATCCACCCCGTGTACCCTGATTTTGCCTAAAAATACGTATACCCCAACTCTCCACGAGGCCAAAGACCCGCGCCTAAAAAAATCCAGTGAGACGTTACCGGGCTCTAGCAATACGGGGTTGAACCTGATACAACTGCTTGATGAACGCCGGCGTGACAATCGTCGTCAACAAGCTCATCATCAAAATCGCCGCGTACACCGGTTGGCCAATGAGGCCGTTGCTCAAACCATACAGCGCGGCGATGATGGCGATTTCGCCCCGCGGCACCATGCCCAAACCCACGATGAGCGCCTCGTTTCGCTTCAAACCCAACAAAAACGCCGGAATGGCACAACCCACCAGCTTCGTCACGATGGCAACCAACGTCAACGCCACGATGAAGATGCCCGCTGAAGCGGCCGCCTGCACGTTGACCAACACCCCCAACGAAACGAAGAAGATGGCGGCAAAAATCGCTTCCAAATACTCTGCACCCTCGTGATAACTCTTGATTTTCAAGCTCTCCAGCGACACGCCGGCAATAAACGCGCCCACGATGGCCGACAAGCCGACGACTTCGGCCACCAGGCTGTAGGCAAACGCAAACGCGATGGCCGCGATGAACGTGGCTTTTTCCACGCCGTGCTGGATGGCCCACTTGTTGAAACGCTCCAACTGCGGGTTGATTACTTTCGTACCCAACACGATGCCCACGGCCAAAAACGCTAACGCAACGGCGGTCGTGACAGCCAGGTTATTCAACGAAACCGTACCTGTGAGAAATTCCTTCGTCAACGACAACGCCAGCAAAGCCAAGACGTCGTCCACCACGGCGGCGCCGATGATGGCTTTGGCGGCCGCCGTATCCAGGCGCCCCATTTCCTTGAGCACTTGGGCGGTTATCGCAATCGACGTGGCCGTCAGGGCCGTACCGATGAACACCGCTTCGCCGGTGGGAAATCCGAAGAGCTGCGCGACCGCAAAACCGCCGATCCACGGCGCAATAACGCCCAAAAGCGCGATGACCATGGAACGCGCATTGAAGATTTCCTTGAATTTCGTCTGCAAACCCACGACGAACAACAAAAAGATGGCACCCATGATGGCCAACTGCTCGATGAACTCCGTGTACGTGATAAGACCTAGGACACTGGGGCCCACCAGGATGCCGACGAGAATCTCGCCGATGACGATGCTTTGCCCGAACCGGATGGCCAGGAAATAACCCACGAGGGCGATGAACAGAAGCAGGCTGATCTGGAATTCGATGTTCTGCAAAAACTCAACCATCAATCGATTACCTGCATCACGCTATTTTACCGTTCCGGTGTTTGCGCATCAAGACCGATATTTGCGCATCAAGAACAAAAGAACTTTACAACGTCAAAGACCCAATTCCACCGTAAGCAGCGAGGCCAGGTAAAGCAAAAACAACCCGACCAACGCCGTGCCCTGGTTCTTGCCCAACTTTCCATTTTCGAGGAAAAACCAAAGAACGCCGCTCACGACGACGGAGAAGATGACCAAATCCAGCACGACGACCAAATTCGCGGAAATAGGGTTGATCAACGTAGCCAAACCCAGCGTCAACGTCAAATTCGTAATCGACGCGCCCACCAAGTTACCCAACGCAATCCCGGAATGCCCGTTGCGCATTGCTTGGAACGCGACGGCCAACTCCGGCAACGACGTGCCGATGGCGACGACCGTGGCGCCGATGAACACCTTGCTCAAACCGAGGCCCTCTGCAATGAACACCGAAGAATCGACCGTCAACTTCGCGCCAATTGCCAGCGCAACCCCCGCCAGCACCAACAGAGATGCATCCCGGATGACGGATTGCGAAGAAACAACCGGCCCATCCTCATACGTAATCTTCTTTTGCAAAGCGACGTAGGCAAAAACGCCGTACGCCGCCAAGAGTAGCAGGCCGGCCAAACGACCAAAGTCAACCGCGGTTAGGACCAACGGAATCACGACCAGCGCCGCCAAGACCGGCAACAACGGACGCACTTGGAATTTTTTCGAAGTCACGACGCCGACGGTCGCCGCGAGACCCAAAATCAGTGAAAGATTGGTGATGTTTGAACCCAGCACGTTTCCAACGACGAGGCCCGTATGACCTTCGGAAGCGGCAATCAGCGACACGACCAACTCCGGAATCGTCGTAGCGATGGACACCAGTAGAAAACCGATGGCCAACTCGCTGACGCGCAAAAATTTAGCCAACGCGGCTCCTTTGTCAATCACGATTTCGGCCGATTTGGTCAACACCACTAATCCAATGACAAGAAAAACGAATTGTTCAAAAATGAGCATCGCCAAGAAATACGCATCCACGGCATAAAAGATGAACGCCAAACAAAGTCCAAGAAAACCCGCCCAAGAAGTTCCACGATTGTGGAAGGCGCTTGCGTCAATGAACGTAGAGTCGGCGTTTTATTTGAAAACATCGTAGAAAAGTGAGAACGGGTCAACATGGTTTTTGAAAATTTCGCGTCATACTTGGACTGGACGTTTTTTGGAAACACCGGGATGCAGTACGCCAACGCCCTTGGCATATTCATTGCCAGCACCATCGGGTTTTGGTTCTTCCGCCACATCGTGCTGGCATGGGCCAGACACCTAGCGGACAAAACCGCCAACATCTACGACGACTTGCTCGTTGACTTCATCCGCAGCATCAAAGCACCGCTTTACTACGTCCTATCGCTCTACATCGCGGCCCAATTCCTCGTCCTTCCCGGTTTTATTTCCAAAGGCACCGAATACGCCTTGGCCCTCGGCGTCATGTACTACGCCGCCAAAGGCATCAACGCCGCACTCTCCCACATTAAGGATCACTATGTGAAAATCCGGCAAAAAGACGAAGGCGCGGATGTAGACACTTCCCTTTTGGACACGTTGGAATCCGTAGCCCACGCTGTCGTGTGGATCGTCGGCATCCTCCTGATTCTGGACAATTTGGGCTTTGACATCACGGCCCTTATTGCAGGCCTCGGCATTGGCGGTTTGGCCGTGGCCATCGCAGCGCAGGCCGTTTTGGCCGACGTGCTGGCGGCGTTTTCCATTTATTTTGACAAGCCGTTCAAGGTCGGCGACTTCATCATCGTCGGAAACGACATGGGCACCGTCAAGTACATCGGCATCAAGACCACCCGCATCCAGACTTTGCAAGGCCAGGAACTCGTCATCTCCAACAAGGAACTCACCGAAAGCCGCGTCAACAACTACAAACGCATGGAAAAAAGACGCATCCTGTTCGGATTCGGCGTCGTCTACGGTACACCGGTTGCCAAACTCAAGAAAATCCCGGGCCAAGTCCGCAAAATCATCGATTCGGTTCCCAAATGCACGACGGACCGGGTGCACTTCAAACAATTTGGCGCCTCCAGCCTCGACTATGAATGCGTGTACTACCTCGGCT
>JACQQD010000001.1 GCA_016207165.1 Microcaldota archaeon | reverse complement strand
TCCTTGATTTCTTGCAGCTTTTCGTCGCGGGTGACTTTCGCTAAAATGGATGCCGCCGAAACCACGGGGTACAATTGATCGGCCTTGTGCGCGCACACCAGGTCCGCCGTTCCTTTGTAAAACTTCCGCAGACGTTTTTGGTACGTGGAAAGAACGGGGTCCGGGCAGTCCACGAACGCCTTTTCAAAACCTGTTTTTTTTTCCAGCGACGTCAACGCCTCGGCCATGGCGTCGGCCTCAATGTCGTTGAGCGACTCACGCTTTTTCATGCGCTCGTTGAGAGTTTTGGGCGAAAGCTCCACCAACGCAAACTCGCCAAGTGAAGGCAACACGGCAAAAAGGGCGCCGCGTTTTTGTGCGGAAAGCATTTTGGAATCCTTGACCCCCAACGCAGTCAAGTCGCTTTGCCTTTCTTCTTCGGCGGCAAACGCGCACACGACCAGGGGGCCGATGACTGGGCCGCGCCCCGCTTCATCCATACCTGCCACAAGCGCCATGTCCACGTTATTAAAAGGATTTGAGGCAATTAAGGTTACCTTTGGGTTTTGCGGTTGACCTCGTCAACGCGCGTTACTCAAATGGGGTCGTAGTATAACCTGGCAGAACACTAGGCTCCAGTGGTTTTACCCGGTCAAACGGGAAAAACGGAAAATGGAACCTGTTGGGAGAAAACAGGTGTGCCGAGCTTGGAGTTTTTTCCAAGCAATGAATTAAACGATTGGAGCGCCGACGCGGCTTGCCGCAATGACCGGCCTTCGAAGACACCTGGGAATGGGGGTTCGAATCCCCCCGACCCCACTGACCACCCAGGGGGACTGCGTCCCCCTCACTGGTCGACCCACCCCCTATACTTGCCTCGTGAATCAAATTGGAAAAGAAAGGGGCGAGGCGATTGAGCCTTACGATGTTGTCACGGGCAACATCGCTTCCAACCGTTGTGCGCCAGTGGAACCGTAGCAAGTCCTCCGGACTTGCGGGTTCCACAGCCGCGAAGCGGATTGTGCGAACCTGGGTTCACCCGGGCGACCGTTCCAAATCCCCCCAAACCCGCACTGAAACCAGCCGCCCACGACAACATATTAAGTACCATCCTTCAGTGGCAACAAAACAGCAAGCTTTAAAAAGAAATGACTGCAGGGTAGTAACACCATGTTGAAGGGTTGGTCTAAACTCCTCTTGGCCCTGTCCAGTCTGGTCGTTATTCTCAGTTTGGCGCCCAGCGCGCAGGCCGGCATCTGCTCGTCCAACGGCATTGCCTCGGGCGGCGACTGCGTGTTTGCCACCGATCCCGGCTACTTGTACGGTTGCCGGGAAGGCCCGTTGACGTACAACTGCAACGGCTATCCCAGCAAGTACCAAAACGGTTGCATCGGATACGATTACTATGATTTTAGCGGCTCGTACGCGTACCTGAACATCGTCAAAACCGGGCCGAACACGTGCACGCACAACGGCGACTTCTGCCAAGCCACCATTTATCGAAACGACCCGCGCTGTGGCTACACGGCCCCAACCCAACCGGCTTCAACGTACACCCCTCCCAGCACGACCGGATACACGCCGGTTCAAACCTACAACTACCAATACCCCTGGTGCGGCAACTCAATTTGCGAGTACGGCGAAGACTTGTTCAACTGCCCCATGGACTGCGGACTTTACGTTCCCTGGCCGCCGCTCCCGATTTCCTTCTGCGGCAACTTCATCTGCGAGTACCCGTACGAAAACCAGTACACCTGTGGCTTTGACTGCGGGCTCTTCAATACGTATCCACCTTATCCAACGACCACGCCGCCGGTCGTAACCGTTCAACCTCCGGCTCCAACTCCTCGGCCGCCCTCTCCCACGTGCTCCGTCTCCAACAACCCGTCTTCCTTGATTAGAAACGGCACCAGCACGGTGACCGTCACCTACAAAAACTTCCAGGGCACGCCCAGCGGCAACGTGGTCTGCGGGGACGGCCAAGTCGTCTCCACGTCCTGTTCCGGAACAAACTCCGGGTCGTGCACAGCCTCGTGCACGTACAGCCAACCCGCGCGCCTGCCGGCCCACTACGTCGTCCAATCCAACTTGGATGGCGTGACATGCGCCAGCGGCGGCGTCACCCTCCAGAAATCCAACGAACCGGGACGATTGTTGGTCACCGTCATCAACCAGACTTCCGACCCCATTTCCAGCGCCACAGTCACGGCCAACGGCAAGACGCAAATGACGAACGCCTCCGGCCAAACGTCGTTTACCTTGAAAGCCGGCACGTACCTGGCGAAAGCCTCCAAACCCAACCACGGCAGTGCCCAGGCCAACGCCGAAGTTTTGTCCGAGGAAACCACGGAACTCACGCTCCAACTGGAACGCCAATACAGCACCTTGTGCCGCGTCACGGCATCTCCTTCCACCCTTCGCGGCGGAACCTCCAGCACCATTACAGTAAACTACAACGACGCCCGCCAAGTGCCGTCCAACCTGGTGGTCTCCTGTGGCAATGGACAAACCGCCGCCGCCACGTGCACCGGCACGCCAACGCAAGGCACCTGCACGGCCACCTGCAATTACGCCGCCGAAAAACCCTACCCCCGCACGCACACCGCGACGGCAAGCGTGGATGGGCAAACGTGTTCCTCGGCCTCCGTTCAAGTCGTTGAACCCCTGCCGGACACCGGCACGTTTGTGGGGCGAATCAGCGCGTGCACGGACGGCCGCCTCATTTCCAACGCGGAACTCCGCGTAAGCCAACCCCAATTCATGGTGCCGACCAACTTCACCGGCGACGGCGTAAACGTCATGACCGCCGGGCAAACCGTGCGATTGAACAACGGATTCATCGTCCGCGTCGATTCCGTGCAGGCCGCCTCCGCCACCATCAGCTTCCTGAACGCCCAAGGCCAGCTCATCCAACAAAACACGGTGAACAACCAAAGCACCGTCGCCATTTCCCAGGCTACAGCCGAATTGGAAAACGTGTTCGGCGGAACCACGGCCCAACTGGAAGTGCGCTCCCTGACGTCCGGAACGCCGTTTAGCCAGACGAACTTCTTTACCAACGAATTCGGCCAAGTCACCGCTTCGCTGACTCCAGGCACGTACACCGTCGACGTGTTCAAGGACGGCTTCAACCTCACCCGCGCTACATTTACGATCCTCCAAGCGGAAACCACGACGCAATCCATTTGCTTGGAGCCTCGCACCTGCGATTTCGCCGTCGAAATGGTTTCGGCGCCGACCTGCCAATACAACAGCGACCAATACCAACTCCGCATCCGCAACACGGTAAACCAAACCAAGAACGTGACGCTTTCGTACTCCACCAACGAAATCCAGGGCCCAAGCGTCGTGCCCCTGGGACCCCAGGAAAGCACCGTCGTGAACCTCAAAGCCAAAATGGCCAGCCCCGCGGTGTCCGGACAGACCCTGGGCATCGTCAACGTCCGGGGACCGGACGCCTGCACGCAGTCCTTCACCCTACCCCTATGCATCGCCCAGGAAATTACGGTGCAAGCCGCCGAAGAACGCGTGAGCACCGTGCCCGGAAAAAGCGTGTGCAGCACCGTCTTAGTCAAGAACCGCGCCCTTGAGAACGTCCGCGTGGTACTCAGTGGAAACCCAAGCACGCCTTCATTCCGATTCACGCTCTCGCCGCAGACGTTCATGTTGACGGCGCTTCAAGTCAAAAACATCGAGCTTTGTTCGACGCCGTCCACCGGCACGTCCGGCGCCACGACGCTGGAAGTCCGCGCGGATTCGGCGTTCGGGCAAGCCAATGACACGGTCGTCATCGACACGCGCGGCCAGACGTTCTACTCCACGGACTTCGCCGGTTGTCCCATCATTGACGCCGACCGCGTGACGCACTACAACTTGAACGTGCAAAACAGTGGCCAGGACGGCGACTTCGTTTTGGAAGTCCAGGACAACGACGTGACCGCGCAGGACCAATACGTCCTCCAACAATTCCAGCAAGGCGAGACCCGCCCGGTGACTTTGACGCTGGAACCGCGCGGCGCCCGCGCCGGCCGCCACTTCTTCGACGTCTTCCTCAAAGAACAAGGCCAAACCGTGTTCCAGGACCAGCTCTGCTTCGAAGTCCGCGGCACCTCCGTAGCCCAAGCCGTACTGTCGCCAAACCCGTTGGACGTGCCGAAAGGCCAGACGCGCTCGGCGTTCTTGAGCGTGCGCAACCTGGGTTCCTTGAAGGCGGAATACATCCTCGCCGCCGACAACACGCCTCTGACCGTGCGTCTGGAACCCGACCGATTTGTACTGTCTCCAGCCGAAGAGCAAGTCGTCAGCGTGCAAGTCACGGCCGCGGAAACCCTCACCCAAAAAACGTACAGCGTGCCCATCAAAGTCTCTGCCAAAACCACCTTGACCACGGCCGACGAGACGTACAGCGTGGAAGTCAACTGCGGCGACGGCGGCAAGAAAACCATCACCTGTCCGGCGGGCACCGGCTCGTGCACGGCCACGTGCACGTACGGCACTGCCACCGGATTCTTTACTCCCTCCGCCACCGTTGCGGGGCGCACGTGCACCACGACGTCCGCGACGGTGGAAGTCATTCCAAGCAGAACCAACACCTGCGTGCTGCACGCCTCGCCGAACAACGTCAACCAAGGATCCGCCGTCACCGTCACAGCCAGCTACAACACCTTGGCCACAACGCTGAACGGCACCCTCCAAATGGATTGCGGCAACGGTCGAACCGTGACCGCCCAGAACTGCAACGGCGCCACGGGATCCTGCAGCGCCACCTGCGATTATCCAAGCATTGGCGACTACGCCGTCACCGCCTCGCAAGGCGGCACCACCTGCCGTCCGGCGCGCGTCGCGGTCAGCAACCCCTCGGACGTGGCCTGCAAACTCTCCAGTTCGCCCAACACGGTTCTGACGGGCGAATCCGCCACCGTCCACGTGCGCTACTTCAACCTGCCCGTCACCGGCACCACCAGCTCCAGCCTCTCGGTACCCGTGTTCGTCGACAGCGACAACCTGCTGGTCAACGTGTTGGACACCTCCAACACCATCACCCTGACTAGCGCCGAGTTGACCCTGTCCCCCGTGCCACCCCAACAAGTGTTCCCCGGAACGTCGCTGAACCTGCCGGTGCGCGTGCGCAACGACAACTACTTCACCGTCGAGAACATCCTCGTCTACGCCGACTCGGTGCCGCAAGGCATGATCGCCAAACCAGCCAACCGCTTCAGCTTGGCGCCAGGACAGGAACGCACCGTCACCTTGCAACTGGAAGCCACGCCAGCCACCCCCACGGGCACGTACGTGTTGGACATCATCGCGGAAAGCCCAAGCACGCTGGCGGCGAAACAAAAAGTGCCCGTCACGGTGCTGGCGTCCGCCGCCCAGCAACTCAACATCGACGTGCAAGCAACCCAAATCAACCTAAAAGTCGAATCCAACGCCTCGCGATTCGTCATTGACGCCACCATCACCAACCTGGAGCCGGTGGCGCTATCGCTGACGCCCAGCATCGTCATGGACGAGAACTGGGCCTACGCATTCCAACCTCAAGTCATCAGCCTCGCCCCCCAAGGCCAAGGCCAAATCCAAGGCCAAATCACGCCCACGGCCCTGGAACCCGGCAAAAAGTATCCGGCGACGCTGCGCATCCGGGCCTCGGATGGACGCGTCAAGGACGTTCCCCTGGAACTCTCCGACCAAGGCGGGTCCATCCTGGGCGGATTGGTCACGTTCGGCGAGATTTCCTTCGGCGACTTCACCGTCAGCCTGCTGTTGCTAGTCCTCCTGCTCTTGCTGTTGGCCGCGGCCCTGTTCTTGCTGGCCGCCGGAAACCGCTTCGGCTCGCGCGGAGGCTGAACCCCGTGCGCCGCCTGTTCTTGTTCCTGCTTTTCATCGCGGCATTGACAGCTGCCGCCCGATTCTCCATTGACAACGAAAGCACGTGCGCCTGCCAATTCGCCGCCTTTGAACTGGACGTGGAAAACCTCCAGGAAAACCAATTCACTACCGTCATCCAGACCCGGAGCGTTCTGCCCGTCACCCCCGCCAAACTCGACGTGCGCGTAGAGGGACTCCAGACCAAGTCCTACTTGTTTAACGCCTACGCGGCCTGCGACTTGGATTTGGGAAAGTACGCCATCGAATTGCCGCCCACCGGCAAGACGGGGTACCTGACGGTCAAAGCCTGCGAAGGCATCGCCTTGCGGGTGACGTCCGCGCAAGCGGTTTGCCAGAACCAGCACGCCGACTTTGCCGTGGAAATCGAGAACCTGGGCACCACGCCCCGGGACGTAGACTTGGGCACGGACCTCAACGTGGGC
The DNA here is from genome assembly GCA_016207165.1 of Microcaldota archaeon. Classification (GTDB taxonomy): domain Archaea; phylum Micrarchaeota; class Micrarchaeia; order Norongarragalinales; family Norongarragalinaceae; genus JACPGT01. The sequence continues at coordinate 174,352 of JACQQD010000001.1, read as the reverse complement.
ACGTACAGCCTGGCGCAAAACGTCCACTTGGAAAACCGGCAGAAGAAAACCGTGATTCTAAGCGTCAACACCAACACGCCGCCCCAACGCCTGCCCTTCAAAGTATTTGCCCGCTCGGAAAACTTCCTGGAAAGCCAAACCGCCATCGTCGACGTGTCGGCCTGTCAAGGCATTCGGTACCTCGCACCCATCAACGTCACGGCCTTTGAAGGCCAAAACCAAACCGTGCAAATCCAGTTCCAAAACCTCGGCAAAGCCCGCACCATCGACGTGCAAATCTTCTGTCCGGCCTTCGTTTACGCGCCCCCCGTGACGACAAACCTGAACGGCTCCGCGACGGCGTCGGTGCCCATCGAATTGCGCAACCCGCCCCACGGCACGTACTCGTGCACGGTGTTTGGCAAACCCAGCGACGAAGGCAATTCGTACAGCCACACGTTCCGCATCACCGTCCAACCCAGCCGCCCCCACGTAACGATTAAACCCCAATCCATTCCGTTGGAGCAAGGCGTGACGCGGCCCGTCCTTTTTGAAATCGACAACACCGGAACGCCCGTCACCGGAAACGTCACCTTCGAATCCACCATCACCGATCAGTTGGAGCCCGTGCCCCGACTTGAGGCCGGCGAAACGCATGCGTTCAAGACGCTGGTGCTTCGCGGCCGGATTTTGGGCCAGGCCAACGGCAGCCTCCGCATCGGAACGCAGATCGTTCCCACGTCCGTGGAAGTGACTCGACCCACCCTCACGTTTAACGCCACGGTGCTCAAAGCCCAAAACGGCGTGCGCGTCGACTTCGTGGTGAAAAATGCCGGCAACCAAACCAACCTGGCGTTGGCCTCCAACCCCGCCACCCAAGGCCCCCAAGAAGTGCTTGTCGGCGCCAACCAGACGACCACCTTCACCCTCTTCGTTCCACAGAACGCCACGGCATTGCTTTTGCAGGCGCAAACCGAACGCGGCACGTACGAGACGCCCGTAGACTTGTCCAACCCACAAGACGCACCGACTACAGGATTCTTGACGTTCTCCACGCCCGTACTGGCGTTTGCCACCGCCATTTTACTGGCGTTGATCCTGCTTTACTTCTTGTACCGCGAAAGCCAAACCAAGCCCCGCGCATCACCACCGCAAGCCTGACGCCAAGTAAACGCAGTTAACAAAATCCCTTTATAGCGGCAGGCGCCTGCTTTCTTCATGAAGCGCATACCCACCGGCATTGCGGGGTTGGACGAACTCATTGAAGGCGGTTTTCCCGAAACCTCGTCCATCCTGGTTTCCGGCGGCGCGGGCACAGGCAAAAGCATCTTCTGCTTGGAATACCTCTACAACGGCGCGAAAATCCACGACGAACCCGGCGTCTACATCACCATGGAGGAAGGGCCGCACAACTTGTGGTGGAACATGCAACGCTTCCACTGGGACCTTTTACCTTTAGAGAAAGCCAACAAACTCAAGATCTACAAGTTTGAACCTTCCCTTGACATGAAAAACGACGTTGAAAACCAGGTGCGGCGCATCGTGGACAAGGCCAAGGCCATGAACGCCAAACGCATGGTCATCGACTCTATCACCGCTTTCAGTTTTTGGATCGACGACTTGTCGAAAATCCGCTACGCCATCTACATTTTGGTCGAAGAACTCCGCAAAATCGACTGCACCACGATTTTGACGTGCGAAACCGACGGACGCAAAAGCCAGGTGTCGCGCTTCGGCGTCGAGGAATTCCTCGTCGACGGCGTCGTTCAACTGTTGTACATCCCGCCGCACCGCTCCATGTTCATTCGCAAGATGCGGGGCACCAACCACGACAAAAGAGTCCACCCCGTGGAAATCAACGACAACGGCCTCCAAATCAACTCCAAGGAAGAAATTCTGTGGGAAGCACTCAAAGACTAGAACTTTCACCAATCAGAGACGCAATCCTAATTGCGACGTTAACGTTACTTGCGCTGGTACTCGTTTTAGTTTCTCCACTTGCAGATGATTGTAAAAATCAAACAATAATCGGCATCGTGTCCGGCGTCGTGGCGGGCATGATTGTCGTCGCATACGAGAAAATCAGAAAAAATCAAGGAAAAAAAGTAAACCGGGTTACTTGATTTGCAACAATTCCTTCTCCAGCCCCCCGTCAAACGTCAGCACGTCGAAACCCGTGGTTTTCTTCCATTCAATGAGTTCGCAGTCCACCAGACTGAAACGCTTGTGCTCGTCAGCGTATCGGTTCAGCGCGTTTTGAACCACTTCCGCAGGTTCAGCCACCACGTCAAATCGCTTTGAAAGCGCGTTGCACCACTCGGAAAGAAACCGCGAGTCCCGAAGCAGCGGCCAAAGAACGCCCAACGACTCGACCAAAACTGCGTTGGGTACGCCCACTGGCTCCAAAAGCCCTGAAACCAGCGCCTTGGCGCGCTGATGCTGCCTATCGCTTTCGAGTGCGAGCGCGATGACCACGCTGGAGTCTAAGATAATCATCGTAAGCAGCCTTGGCAAAAAGTTCATCCACGCGCTCGCTGGGATTTTTGACGCGAAGAGGCCCGCGGTATACCGGCAAATCCAGCAAGTCCTTGCCCAAACCCTTTTTCACGGCCAAACTCTCAAAGGCCAGCTTGAGCTCCTCAGCCAACGTCAGCTTTCTTGCCGCCGCATCGCTTTTGAAACGCGCATACATATCCGGGTCCACGTTTCGAATCAACACATCCACCATGATAAACTTGATAAACAAGATTGCTTTTAACGGTTTTCCTCTAGTGTCTCCAGCCAGAACCCGCATTTAAACGTCGGGAGGCCTCCTGGCCGGTGAATCCGCCATGGTTTAACCGCGAAACTCACATCCTCATAATCATGTTCCTTCCCGCCCGCCTGAAGAAAGCCTACGTGCACTTGCCGCTTGAAGACGTGGACGAATTCCTTCAGGAAATGCAAGCGAAAGGCTTCGCGCATTTTTTCGACGTGAAGGACCCCTTCAAGCTCCCGGAACTTGAACCCGTCGAAACAAAAGAAAAACAAGTCCAAGACGCCCTATCCAGACTCCCTACACCCAAAGCCCAAGACATGCTCTCGGAAGGACTCTTGGGACCGAAAAGCCACCGCATCCAATTCGTAAAACGCCAATTCGCGGACGCGCTCCTGAAACAAGCCGAAAAAAAGCCCACGGGTTTTGCCGCCACGGCGCTTCGCGAACAACTCCAAGACGCACGGGCTGTGGAGAAAACCAAATCGCTGGGAGGGAAAACCCAGAAGACCCTGGTGTTGGGGTTTTGGTTTGACCCAAAAACAGACGATCTGGATTGGATCAAACGCAAATACGACGCGTACGAACAGGACGCCGACGAAAAAGACCAGCCGCCCACGCGACTTGACAACCCGGCTTGGCTGAAACCCTTTGAAGTCCTGACCACCAATTTTCGCGTGCCGGCGCATGACGAAGTCGACCCCACGCCCGCCATCGCATTGAGCTTCACGCTTTTTTTCGGGTTCATGTTCGCCGACGCGGGCTACGGGTTGGCGCTTTTGCTGTTGGCCGGGGCCGGTTATGCATTGACCACCAAAAACAACCCCGCGCAAAAATCGCTCAACGCCATCCTCATCTACGCGGCGTTATCCACCATCGCATTTGGGTTGTACTTCGGGGAATTCTTCGGATTCTCCGTGAACAGCGAAAACGCCGCCGTCCACAACCTCACGCAACTCTTGTACGTGTCCGTCGCCGCCGGCCTGGCGCACCTGTTCCTCTCCGGGTTAAGCCAACTCTTCGGCAAACAAAAACTCTACGGGTCAAGCGTGATGGCCGTCATCGGGGGATTGGCGGCGTATTCCTGGATGCCGGAAAGCCTGGCGTTAAGCGCACTGGGAGTGCTTGGACTGGCGTACGCCAAGAAGTGGTTTTTCTTCAAGGAAATATTGGCGTTGGCCTCCAGCCTCGCGTCCTACTTGCGCCTGGGCGCCCTGGCGATTGTGCACCTGCTCATCGCGCAAATCCTGGCTGAATCCCTCAAAACCGCGGCCCGACAACCCTTAGGCCTCGTCATTGCGGCCGTGGCGTTTCTCATCCTCGGCACCCTGCTTCTGGTATTCGGCGCCCTCTTGGTGTTCCTGCAAAGCCTCCGCCTGCAATGGGTGGAATTCTTGCGCTTCGGCTCTCAGGACCAAGGCATTGCGTTTACGCCGTTGCGCGAGGAAAACGACCACGTGCATTACCATTAATAGCCAACGCCCCCGCCAAAGCATTCATGGAGAAAATACTGATTGCCTCCGACGGCTCCGCCCCCGCCGAAAAAGCCGCCAAAACCGGCATTGCCCTGGCCGCCAAAACCGGGGCGCACGTGACCTTCGTGCACGTCATCACCATCAAGGCACCCCACCCGCTGTCTTCCCAGCACGTCGACGCCCTCAAGCAAAAAAAAGCCGAAACCGTATTTGAAACCCTTGAAGCCAAAGCCCAAACCCAAGACGTGAAATACGACACCCTGGTTTTGGCCGCCCGCAACCCCGCCGACGCCATCCTCGAAGAAGCCAAAAACTACGACCTGCTTGTCGTCGGCCACCGGGGCGTGGGAGGACTTGAAAAAATGGTTCTGGGCAGCGTCTCGGAAAAACTCGTCAACCGCGCGCCTTCCAGCGTGCTCGTGGTCAAGTGATTCAACGCATCACGTTGAAGAACCGCAACGCGTAAACCAAAAACACGACGCCGACGACCAAGCCCAAACCTCCGGACGTCAACGGACCGATGATCGCCCGCGCGAAATCCAACCCCAAGCCGCTCAACACGAACGCCACACCCAAAACCAGGGCCAACACCGCGAGAACCGTGTCGAGAATCGAGAACGCCTTGTGTTTGCTTAACTCCGCCTTCATGTCCTTACACCCAAAGAAATCAAGCCGCTGAATCTATTAAAAGCCTTACGACAACACGACGCCCGCGGCGGCGCCCACCGCGTAGCCGACCACCGCGGCCAAACCGCCCACCACCATCATCTCCAACCCCTCCCGCACGGGGCTTCCCACCGTCTTTTTCGCCTTGAACGCGCCCACCACGAACAAGGACAAAAGCGAAACCGCTACGGACGCCGGAACGGCGGAAGCCACCGGCCAAACAAAAAACGCCGCCAACGGAATGAGCGAACCGATGACGGCGGACACGCCAACCACCCCAGCGTCCCGCACCGGTTTGCCCGCCGGCACCGGCTCCAAACGCAGCTCTTCCGTCATCATGAAATCCAGCCAAACGTTCTTGTCGGACGTGATTTTCCCCACGATTTGGTCCAGCAGTTTGCCGCGGAAGCCCTTGCGGTAATACACTTCCCGCACCTCCGCCCTCTCGTCCTTCGGCCGGCGTTCAATCCACTCCCGCTCTTTTTCCAACTGGCTCTGGTAGTAATCGCTCTCCGCCTTGGTCGACGTGTACGCCACCGCCGCCATGGACACGCTCTCCGCGAACGTGGCCGCCAACCCCGCGATGACGACGATGCGGCCGTCATGGGTCGCCGCGGCCACGCCCAAGACAATGCCCAACACGTTCACGAGGCCGTCCTGCCAGCCCAAAATGAATTCCCTCAGCGATGCCGCAAGTCCCCCGTGCTCCTTTTTGAGGTGTCCCTCCAAGTCGAAGTACCGGCCGTTTTTCGCCATGCAAACCCAGAACGCGCGCCGCATAAATAAACGAATCTGAAAAAACCCGGAAATGCCGCGAAGATAAATAGCAAGCAAGCCCGAACAAAACCATCGAAAAAATCTTCGCCATCCAGAAAAGCGGAAACCGCCACCACGCCAACTTGGGGTGGCTCGACACGCACTACTCGTTTTCCTTTGCAAACTACCACGACCCCAAATACATGAACTGGGGTCCGCTCCGCGTGTTCAACGACGACGTCATGTCCCCGGGAAGAGGCTTTGACGAACACCCCCACCAAAACATGGAAATCATCACGTACGTATTAGACGGAAAACTAACCCACCGCGACTCTATGGGAAACAAAGGCGCCGTCTCCAAAGGCGGCATCCAATACATGACCGCGGGCACGGGCGTGGTACACGCCGAATACAACGACTCAAACCAACCCGTGCACCTCGTGCAGATGTGGGTCTTGCCCCAACGCAACGGCTTGAAACCAAACTATGGCCAGAAAAACTTCAAGGAAAAAGACCGGAAAAACAAGTGGCTCTTAACCGCCTCCGGCCAGCCTGGTACGCTGGCACCCGTCCAAATCCACCAAGACGCCTCGCTCTACATCGCCCAACTGAACCACAACAAACTCGAACACGAATTCCAACCCCACCGCCTCGGCTTTCTGTTTGTCGTCGAAGGAACCATCACCGCCAACGAAGAGAAACTGCAAACCGGCGACGCCGTCCGCATGGCCAGCCAAGACCAACTGGTTTTGGAGGGAACCGGCGAAATCGTGTTGTGGGACCTGGACACGTAAATAACAGACAAGAAGAGTTTTAACTCAAAAGCGACGCAAAGACAACCATGCTGGACGAAGTCGTAGACGCCATTCACCAACCCAATGGAAAAATGTACGGCCTGCAACTGACCGACACGGAACCCCTCAAACGCATCAAAAGCCCGTTTAGACGGCCGCAACAAGCATTCTATTACCGGCTGGACAATCCCACGCAAGAAACCTTGGGCAGAATTGAAGCCGCACTGAAGTTCTGGGAGTTCAAAGAAAAGTTCGTACACCAAACCCTGCCCGACGGCACGCACCGCTACGAAAACGAAGAAAGCGGCGTCGGCATCATATACAATCCAACCCCGTCAAATCGAAAGCATCACTTGGTTTTCTACGTCGACCCGCACTGGGCAAAAGCCAACCCCACCTTGGCGGAAGAAATCAGAAAAATGCGGGAAAAAAAAGCAGGAAAACGGAAAGAAGAAGCCCAACGGCTGAAAGAACAAATGCGGGCCGCGCAAGAAGGCCGTGACTCCGCCCCAAGGCGCCCCCCACAAGACTTCCTGCGCGACCAGTGGGATCAGGGCTGAGTGGAAAAACCAAAACCAACGGGAAGAAGCAAAGCCTATCACGTGTAAACTAGAGGACACCTTAAAAGCGGAAAACGCACACAACCCTCTTCGTACCTGATATGAACAAAAAAAAGAATGTGACAATTACGTTTGCCGTCGTCATTCTCATCAGTTCTCTCCTTCTTTCGGGGTGCATTCAAGAGCAAAAGACGCTTCCTCAAAAAGATTCGGGTGGATTTGAAGATTCTAGTGAATCCGGCCAAACGGCGTTGCCTGAAACCGATGAAGGAAGCCCGGAGCAAACCGATGACTCGGCGTTCACGCTTCCCCCGAATCAAGATAAACCCGGTTGGACACAGACGGCAGGACCTCTGGGCGGGACCGTGATTCGCATGATTCCCCACCATGGAACGGTATGGGCGTCGCTGTATTCCGGCGGCATCTACGAACTTCAAAAAAAAGAGGGATGGTGGAAACAGATCGCGATTGGGCGCGGCATCCCGGAGAACAGGGCGTTTGATATCGTTGAAGATCCAAGCGACACGCGCATCGTGTATGTTCCTGAAATGATCGCATGCGCCGCACGAACGACGAATAACGGGGGGAATTGGGAAGGCCTTTGCAGACAAATTATGAGGGACATTCAGGCTGACAATTTTAATTCCCATACGCTAGCGGTTGACCCCGATGACCATCAAATAGTGTATCTACCCGGCCACACACATGACCAGACCAGCATGCTTGTCGTTTCAAATGATGGAGGAGAACATTGGGAAAAACGCTTCGTTTTTGACAAGCATTACGACTTTAATCACGTTTTGTTTTTCGATTCGAAAATGTACCTCGGCACGGTGGACGATGGCGTTTTCGTTTCTTCTGACAAAGGAAAAAGCTGGGTCGCGTTCAATGACGGGCTTGAGAGTTTAGCTACGGGGCGTTTTTTGGTTTTCAAGAATCGGTTGTACTTGCTTGGCGCGCGACTGCAGTACAACACCCGCACGGGGGGAAGCCTGTACCGCCTGGCAAACGATGGCCTATCGTGGGAGAAAGTTCCTGAACTTCAAGAGGTGTTTCACGAGGTCACCGGTCTTGGAACGGATGGCACAACCCTTTTTATTGGAACATGGGACCCCGACCCTACGCTCTGGGCTTCAACCGATGGCACCTCATTCCAGAGGGCAGAATCCAAAGGATTGCCTCGCGACTGGATCGGGGAAATCGTGCCGCTGGATGGAAAAATATATGTCGGCGCAGGTGGCAATGGCGTTTATGTCTCTCCGGATAATGGCAACACGTTCGAGGAATTGAACCGAGGCATTGTTTCAATAGCTACACGCGAAGTGCACGTCAATCCGGACGACGGGAATGAAATTTATGTTGGGACATGGGATCGGCTTGGGTTTTATTGGTCAAAAAATGGCGGCGAGGGATATCGACGTGTGGCGACGGACCATTTTGTTCTGGCACTAACGCCTGATCCGCACGATTTTTCACGCGTGTATCTTGGCGGCGAAGGCTTTTTCGTGGGCACGGTATCCACAAACGCAAGAAGCCAATTCACTCAAAAAAACAAACCGGGAAGCGCCACGACGTTCATCGAAGCCATCGCAATAGATCCGAGCAACTCGAACCATATCCTGACCGGTGTTGGGGCCGAAGTGGCTGAAACTCCTCCCGGCGAAGGAGTTTGGGAATCAAACGACGGGGGCGAAAGCTGGACAAGGTCAGAAGGGATTGGCAATTTTGCAGTCTATTCGATTATCTTTAACCCACATAATCCCCAACGCGTGTATGCGTCTGCGTTGGGAGGCGGGGTTTTCAAGAGCGTTGACGGGGGGCGTCGGTTTACTCCGCTCGGAGTGGACGAACAATTGAAATACACGTACCGGTTGGCGATGTCGCCCACAGACCCGGACGTCATCATTGCGTCTTCCAACACCTTTTTTGGACAGCTTTCCTCAGAGGAACAAATATCAGGAAAATACGGGGGAATATTCCAGAGCCGCGATGGCGGCGCTACGTGGAAAGAGATCACCAAAGGAATCCGCAACTATGAGGGCGGGGAACGGGAGGAAGATTTTTTGGGCTGGCTGTACAATTTTGGCCACCTGCCAAACTATGAAAACATCCTTATTGATCCGAAAAACCCCGACCACCTGGTGGTTGGCCATCACGGGGAAAACGTGGTGGAAACAACGGATGGCGGGGCAACGTGGAAAAAAGCCGGGGCAAATGAAATGGTGCCTGGCGGCATTCACAATTATGCATACTGCTTGGGTGCCTCTTCTAATTTTGAAAAATTTTATGCCTGCACGTGCGGGCGCGGCTTGTTTCGAGGCATCACGAACAAAAACGGGTATATTTCCCTAAGCATAACCGGCAACGTGGTTTATCGTGGAGATGCGGTTGATTCTGGACCGGCGCGCAACGCTCGCGAAGCGCGGGAATCCATTTTGTCGGGAGAATACAATCATGAACATTGAGTGAGATCGTAGATTCTGACAAACTTTCGGGAGTAATCTGAGCCCACGGTATAATGCCTGAACCGCGGAGGACGCGTCCCTCCCCAGTTTCACGTTCTTCCTGACCCTCCCTCACTTTAGCGCTGCGAATCGAAAAGGAAGGGGGCGAGGCGTAGGGCGTGCCAGGGGGAAACCGGAGCCGAAGCGCAGGTGTCCCCCGGGGCGACCATGCCGAGGGAGGGCAACGTAAGGAAAGTTCAAGAGCCGCAAAAATAGCGAAAAGCCGCACTCCAAAAAAACGGGGTGGCGGTTTTTTTGAGTCGCCCTAAAAACCGCAACATGGCAGGCGCAACATATATCGCCCTGCTGGCTGCTGACGAATCCGGATCCGCGACCCATTTGGGCAAGCTTTTGAAGATCGACCGATCCAACGCTTACCGAAGATTGGCCGTTCTGGAGCGTCTGGGCCTCGTTAAACGAGTTCTCGCAGATTTGAAGCCTGGAGCCAAAACCAAGTACTGGACGCTGACCACCGCAGGCAAGCATGAACTAAAAGTCCTAAGAAGGGTGTTCGGGAACCGCAACATCGACGAGCTGCTCCGGACGGAAATCAAGATTCGGTTTAGGCCACATGCGGCAATCCTCAAATTCAGCATTGTGGAAGTTCCGGAGGACTTAGTCAAGCGCTTGGTGGATGTGGGCGGCATGGCCACGGCTCGGGGCTTCATGGACGGCTACCAGATTCACCACGATGGGAACAAGATTTTTTTCAACAAGTCCAGCATGCTGATTTACCCCAAGGAAGTGTACGCCGGCAGCGTGTACGAGGCCGCCGAGCAGCTCCTGGAACTGGGCTTTCAGATTTCCAAGAAAATGGAGCGGCGCTTTCCTGGGCTTCTGCTTGAGGGATCCTTCGACTTGTGCCGGCACCACATTGCCATGCTGGGCGGTATTACGCGCTGGGTCCCTTCTGGTTTTCACTACGGCACCAACCGTCTTGTCATCGATTTTTCCACGGGGGTTGCTGAAGTCGAGACGATTGACAAGCAGTACGCGGTGGAAGACATGCACCGCATCGCCAAGTTCCTGGACTTGGTGGGACGAGGCGCTATTGATCCGGAAGAACTCCGGGAAACGTTGTTCAAGCTCACGCAAGCTGTGGCCAACGTGCAAAAACGGAGCGAAGTCCAGGAGGACTTCTTGAAACGCTTTGGAGGAATGCAGCCTTGAAGTGCCGCCATTGTCACAGGAATCCTCCGGACTTCGGACATTATGTGTGCCGATTTTGTCGGTTGGGTTTTGCGCCGTTGCGGTGGTGGGGTGCAAGAGCATGAGGGTGGCCTTGTATGCTCGGTGTTCAACCCGCAAGCAGGATTTGGATGGGCAGGCCCAGCAATTGAAAGCCTGGGCCACCCGTAAAGGCTACGACTTCTTTTTGTTCGAGGATTTTGCTGTTTCCGGGCGTCAGGATTCGCGTGCAGGCATCAATGCATTGCTTGAAGCGGCTAACCTCAAAGAATTCGAATTGGTGGGCATCGTGGAGCTTTCCAGACTCGGCCGTTCAATTGGCTTCATTCACCACACAGTCGAGACTCTTTCCAAGCTCGGTATCAAAATTGTCCTGGTGAATTCTGAAACAACGTTAGATTACAACGCCATGGAAGGAAGGGCCCTAATTGGAGGCCTTGCGCTTGCTGCCGACATCGAGTGGCTTTTGATCCAAGAAAGAAACGAAAGAGGCCGGGCCAAGATTCGCGAAAGCGGAGTAAAAGTCGGCCGCAAACCACGCGACATCAGCCTTAAGGCCATCGACGCACTGCGTCAGCAAGGCTTTGGCGTTCGGAAAATTGCCAAAGAACTCGGAGTGTCCGCCCCAACCGTTTGGCGTCGAATCAAAACTGGCCAGTTAAGCAACGTTTCAAATTCAAGCACGGAAACGGACAAAACCGTACCAAAACCACAGGGTTTAGAGACAGTGTTACAAGGGGGATGAAAAATGTGCGAAAATTGCGAAACCGCGAGAAAAATCCAAACCGACGTGGCACTCATTGCCGGCCGCCTTTCAAAATCAAAGGGACAAGGCGAACCGCAGCTGGTGAAAGAGCACCTGAACAACGTCGTGCTGATCGTCTTGGCAGGATTACTTGCGGAAAAAATCGAGCAATTCTCGCATCAAGACAAAGGTGATTTGAATGGCCAATAAGCCCGGGCGCAAGAAAGGCCCGAAAATCAAGCGGCATTGTCCTTTTTGCAGGCACGACTGGCAAGGCAGCCCGTTATCGAAGCGGTGCCCAAACTGCGATCGACACATTGGAGTGGCCACCAAGTCGGAATTGGCGGCTGCCGAACAACAAATCCAGGTCAAAGCGCCGGATGGGACGCCGGATGCTGAGGCCAAAGATTCCGGGCCGGATGGGTCTAAAAAAGGGCTTTCCGTCGTCGTGGAACAACCGGAAAAGAAGCTGCCGGAAGTGTCGGAACCGGTTACGGAAGAAGACGTGGCTGAATTCGGAAAGAAAACCGCGCAAGTCAAGGACTTTCAAATCCGGGTGGAAATGTTGGCCGGTATTTGGAAGGCTGGATTCAACGTCTTGGCCGGCGCCCAGAAAAACGAGGCCTGGAAGTTAGAGAAAGACGAAGCCGACAACTTGGCGGAAGTCTCAAAGCCGGTGGTCGAAAAGTACGCGCCGGATCTCTTGAAGGAACACATGGAGCTGGCGGTTTTGGGCGCCGTCCTAGTCACGACTCTGGTTAACAAAGCTCAATTGGCTGCGGAAATGGCCAAGAAAGGAGGGAACGAGAATGTCGGAAGCGGATCTACAGCAGGAAATCCAGGAACTGGAAGCCCGAGTGTCACGCCTTGAAGGGCAAAACGCTCAGAAAACGAAGAAACCCACCCAAAAACCGGATGTCCCCGCACTCACTGCGGGGGCCTCTCCGGTCCAGGACGGTGAACGACAATGACGGAAGAAAAAAAGCCGGGCTATCAGCGGCTGGAAGAACTGGTGCGAGAAAACGAGGCCCTCAAGCGTGAAGTCGCCGACTTGAAAGAGAGGCTGGACGCCTTGAGTAAGGAAAAGGAAGCCGAAGAAAAAGACGAGTTTTTCGAGGGTTGAACGGGTGGTGTTGTCGGATCAGGCCTGCGAGGAATTGACGGACTTTTTCATGCAGCTCGTGCAGTTCGTACCGCCTCAAATGCGGGGCCTGCTCCGCGCCAGCCGATCCGGCTTCAAAGCCACGATCTTGGCTAACAGGGGAAAAATCGAAGACGACGTGCTCGTCTACTTTCACGAGTGGCTGCACAAGCACAAAGTCGAAGCCCGGATGCCTGCGCAGTCGCCGGAGGAACTCCAAGCCGCATTGGTCCAAGAGCAGAAAAAAATTCAGGAGGGTTTTGAGAAACTCACGGGGCCGAAGACATGATTCGCATGAAGGGAACGGACGTCGTGGTTTGCTGCGGCATGCGGGGCTCTGGAAAAAGCCATTTCATGAGGTCTGTCGTCAAAAACACGCCGCGTTACGTGTTGTGGGACCCCATGCGCGAACACGGCAGCCTCGGCATGAAAGTCGAGTCGCTGGACCAGCTGCGGGTGGCCATGCGGTTGAACCAGAAAATCGTTTTCCAGGGCCGCACCCGAAGCCAAGAGGAATTCGAGGACGTGGCCGCGCTGGTGTACAAGGCAGGCGGCTTCTTTTTGTTTGTGGATGAAGCCGACCAAGTCATGCCGTCCCGAAAAATCGGGCCACGCGCAAAGGAGTTCATTGACTTGGGCCGACACCGCAACGTTGGCATGTTCTGCGTCACGCGCCGCATCGCCGACTTGGACAAGGCGCCCGTCGCGCAAGTCAACCACTTGTTCGTTTTCAGGACAATTATGCCGCAGGATTTGGAGTACCTCCGGGGATTCATTGGCGACGACGCTTTCAAAGCCAAGGATCTAAGCGGCTTTCGGTTCTTGCATTTTGACGGGGGCCACGTGGTTGAACACGAAAAAATTTGAGGAAAACGAGTACGAATTCATTGCTGTACGCGTGCCCAAAGCCTGGAAGGTCCGAAAAATCGCGGGATCCAACGGCTACCTTCACTTGTCCGAGTTCCTGCGCTTCGTCCTCAAGAAAGAAGTCGACGCGCACTGGCAACGCCTGCACCACGCGAACCGGATTTAACGCGGGTTATACTCCAGCGTATAACCCCGGTTAAAAAAACTGGGGTCTTTTTGAACGACTCCAGGGCAAAGCCGTGTTCAAGGTGATTTTGTCATGGTTTTGATGGAAGTTTTGATGTCGGCGGCTTCGCTGGGCATTGCGCAAGTCTTTTCGTCCGGCGTCTTGCAGCCCTTGCTGGGCGCGTTCTCCGGCGGCAGCCCGATGATTCTCGGAGCACTCATGGTGGCAGCCGGTTACGCGTTGTACGCCTTCGTGGGCAAGTCTGGTGTGGTTGGCTTTGCAGCCAAGGGCGCCATGGCAGCCGGCTTCGTCATCGCCGTCTCACCCATCGTGGTTCCGTTTCTTCAACCCGTGGCAAACACGCTTTCCGGCGTGTTTGCTCGCGCGTGAGGTGTTGGAATCATGCAACACCAAAGTCAACTTGAACAGCGCGTCAAGCGCTTGACGATCCAGTCGCTTTCCAGCGTGGCCATGGCCGCGTCGGCGGCCACGCAGTCGGAAGTCGTCATTCCCAACGTGGGCGCTTTGGTGGCATTGGAGTTCCACTTGACGCAGTCGACCACGGGCACGCTGACGGGCGCGAACACGCTGGATTACGCGATCCAGGACGTCAAGATTTCTGACAAGGGTGGCAACGCCATTTGGCAGAACGTCCGCGGCCGCGACTTGGCCATCATTGAGCAGTTGTTTAGCCCGATGGGCATCAACACTGCGGTGGCCACCACGTCTTCCTCGTCCCAAACGCGTCGGTACTACTTGCCGAACGCGATTGCGCAAAAAGACATGGACGCGCGGCTGCAAGTCACCATTGCTCCGTTCAGTGACATGGCTACGTCCGGCGCCACGGGTGGCACGGTGACGTTGACTGTCGTGGGTCTTTACTCCAACGTGGATTCGGGTTTCACGCAACGGTACATGCGCTTGTCGCAGTCCATCGTGTCCGGAGCAAACCGTTTTGGGCCGAACCTGCCGCAAGGCCGCCGCATTGAACTCGTGGGGTTCACGGTCGGCACGGAGGCCAACGTTACGGACTTCACGCTTTCGCGGGATGGATCGCTGGAATTGTCAGCTCTCACGCCGGCGGACTTGATTGCGCTTGACCAGGACCGCTTCGTGTCCGGACACATCACCGGTCGCTTCCGCGTGCCGGTGACGCCCTTCATTCCCTCCAGCCAGATGCAGTTGGACGTGACGGGCGCCGGCTCGGACACGATCAACTGGTACCTGGGCATCAGGGAGTGATGGCGCCATGCCGGCGTCGGATCCCTTCGTGTTCCTCTCGGACGCGATCACTGTCAACCAGACGGCTTTGACCAGTCAGGTCACGTTCACGGTTCCCGCTGGAAAAAAGGCGGAGATCCTCGAGATCAGCATTACGGCGGACTCGAATTTCACGGGGTCGGCGGTGGCCGGTCAAATTGATTTACGGATCAAAGGTAAGCCGTTGTTGACCACGACGTCTTCACGCCGCTTGACGCAAGCGTTCACTGTGAACCGAAGCGGAAAACCTCTTGTCCTGGACCAAAACGAAACCATCGAATTGTTGGCCTTGGTTGCCTCCAGCTCGGGCGTCGTCCAGTTGATGATCCAAGGGGACTTGATCCCAGCTTGAAGGTGTTGAAAAAAATGGTTTTGCCTTTGATTGCTGTTGCCGCGTTGCCTGCCTTGCCCACGGTTTTGGCGTTGGGCGCTATCGCAGTGACTGCATTCGTGGTTGGAGAGGAAATCGTCAAGCCGATCACGCAGCCAGCGCCGGCCGTTCAAGCCACGTCTTCGGGATTCTCTATTAGCCCCTTGATTTTGCTTGGAGGACTGGCGATCGCAGCGTTTCTGCTGTTGAGGAAATGAAATGGCGAACCAGGGCACGTTGGTTTTGGCCGCGGCTGGCCTCCTGGCGTTAGGCTACTGGCTGTCGGTGAAAGACGAAGCCAAGCCCAAGGAGTTTAAGAACGTGCCGTTGCCACGCAACGCGTTCGTCATCGAGGAACCCAAGGCCCCGGAACCCGTGTTTCCTCGCGCTCCGGAAGTCTCTTTTCAACCCGTGTTGCCAGCCTTGGCTGAAACGTCGCAGCAATTGGCCACGTCGCCGGCCGCGCAAGCCTTGACGGCCACTAACCCGTTGTTCGGAATCCCGGCTGGCATCTACGACTTCGTCTTAGGCGGCGTCCGGGAGCAAGCGGCTGCTCAAAAGCCGGCGGAAACAAGCGGCATCGTCGTCATCGTGACCGGAAAAGATGCTGGCAGCCAAACGATTCTGCCGACAGTCAAGGGCGCGATTCAGGCGGTGGGCTTGTCCGTGGAAACCATGGACGCGTCCGCGTTTACCGTCACGGCTACCGTGGCTAGAAGCCTGGGCGTTTCCGCTCGCAAAGTCAATTACTTGGTGCTTGGGGGTTGGCTGACGCCGGGCTTTGAAACGGGCCTCGGCTCGTTGTTGCTGCGTTTGTCCCCGGATGCCCAAGAGGCAGTTACGCAAAGCGGTGACGTGTTCATCAAGCGCGTAGACTTGGGCATCGGCGCTCCCGTGTTTTGGGCGTTTGGTTGGACGGCCAAAGACTCGTTGAATGCGGGTTTGGAAGCGGTGAGGCTTTACTTTGGCGAAGTCGGCACCGCCGAGCCTACTGGCGGTTACCCGCTGCAAGTCCAGGTTACTTTGCCCCCGCAACCATCGCCTGCGCAAGTCATCCCGAATTATTCTCCTGTTCCACTGCCGGCTCCCCCCGCGCAGTTGCGCCTCTTGTCTGGAGACTTTGCGTCTCCGGGCATGACGGCGCGGCAAGTCGCCGAAGACGCCATCCGCCGATCGTTGGCTGGAGAAAGCGGATTCGTCGACGCCGGCCTTCGATCGACGCTTGAACGCCAGCTGGCTTTCTTGCTGACGGTGTCGCCGTCGACCTCCGGAGAAAGTTTCTTGACCGTGCTTTCCCAGTCGGGCCTTGGCTTTGACACGGGCGTGATTCGGGAAGGCATGCGCAAAGCCGGGTTGATTTGACGAATGGGTTTTCTTCCTGGTGGAAGCGTTTTTACTCCCGACAACGTCACGCTGGAGACCACTGCCGGCGGGTCCAGTCGCGTCAAGGGCGGCACCGCAAACCAGTTGCTTGCGACGAATGGATCCAGCTTGGCAGCGTGGGCGGCCATGGCTTTGGGCCACGTGCCCACCGGCTTGTTCACGGCGGATGCGACGGGACGCGGCAAATTCGCCAGTTCTTTCGTGGACTCGGGATTGCTGGGCGACAACCAAGTTCTCTTGTCAAAGTTGCCGGTTGGAGTGTTTACTGCGGATGCAACGGGGCGCGGAAAGTTTGGAAACGGTTTTGTCAACGAAGTGTTGTGCGCGATTTCCTCGCCAACAGCAGCCCAAGTCGGCGGCCTTGGTTTGCCCAACGTCGCCAACGCCCTCAAGTACCGCGTGAACATGCGCATGGTTGCTCCCGCGGCACGAATCGCCCACGTGGACGGCACAGTTCTAGGTAGCGCTCCCAGCACGGACAACCAGGGAGCAGGAAGCACGAACGTGCAATCGCAAGCCGTGGCCTACGCGCGAATGGCCAGCACGCGGTCCGGGGCGAACAACAAGACGCAATTGATTTGGCCCATCGGCGCGTCCGTGACCGAACTTTGGGCGAAGTTTTCCATTCGCGCGTCCGTGGTGGACGCCAACATGGAAGCGGGAATCTATTTCACGGAAAGCGCGACGGCGGACATTACCGGCGCATACCCGAAAAGTGCTTTCGGCATCAACATTGCAAGCGCGGGTTTCCGTTTGCAGACGACGAGTGCGGCGGGCGCGGCGACGAACCACGCCACCGGTGCAGCCGTTGGAACCGCATTCAACACCTTTGAAGTCTATTGGAAGGCTGGAGTCGAGTTTTCGTACTGGCAGAATTTGCCCGCGCACGCAGCCACGGGTGGACCCACGCTGACGACGACGAACACCGGCCCGGCAAGCGTTGCCGGATTCGGGTTGTACTGCGCGGGTTTCGTTGACAGGACTATCAACATCGACTTGGGAACGCCGTTGCTGGTTGACGGGGTGGTTTGATGAGGCTCAAAAACATTCCGTTGAAACCGCAAGGGGTTTTGGGGTCGTTGTCGCCGGAGGCCTTGGAGTTGGCCAACGCCGTCAAGTGGGAGGTCGTGGCGACGAATCCGGATGGCACGGTGGACGTGGAAGTCACCGTAAAGTCTTCATACATGGACGCAAACGCTTTGGCGGAGCGCCTGCGGAAAATGGGGTTTGGCGTGTGACTGATTTCTCCGCAATCATTTTGGACGCGCTGGCGAACAACGGCATCGTCGCGCTATGGCTTGCGTACATGGTGTACATCCATGAAACCGTGTTCCGAAAGCTCCAGGCGTCCCACGAACGGTTGATTGACGCCATTGATGCGCTTCGGGAAGAACTCATCCGCCGCGGAAAGTGATGAAGTCGACATCAAAAGAAATTGAACATCCGGCCAACCTGCAGGACGACTAAAACGATTTGGAGTCCTGCAAGAACTATCAGGACGTGGGTCAGTTTCGTCGTCGTTTCGGAAAAACGGTTCAAGGAGCTCTCCAATTCAAAAATTTGTTTACCAAGAGTTGACGTGACAGCGCTCATTTGCAAAAGCGCCGTTGTGCCGTAAGCAGAGGTAAATTCGAGCTTTTCTAGTTCGTCTGAATGCACCTTTAATTCCTGGAGGTATTTCAGGTAGCCGTCCATTGCTTTGATGCTTGAGTCGTGCAAGCCGTTCTGGAGTTCCGCGAGAATTTGGCTTTGGGTTTTTTTGGTCATAAAATCACCTAGAGATTCTGGTTAAACTAGAAGAAAAACGCCGCAAGAAAGGCTGAAATTTCACCGGCCAGCTGCTGCCTCCAGGGTTTTAAAGGGTTCCCGCGAGTCTTTGGTGATGGGGAAGGCCTACGCTCGGTACCTTGAGCAGATTGAATCGGATTTGGCGCGGGCCGTGGAACGCCACTGGATTACGCTGGAAGAACAACGCAAGTACCACGCCATGGTCATGAGGTTGGTGGACAAGCCGGAGTTGTCGCCGGAGGAGAAAAGCAAGGCGTTGCTTGGCTTGAACGTAATCTTCTCAGATTTGCGCGGCCTATAACGCGTTTTCGAATTCTTCTCGTGAAATTTCGGCTTCTTTTAGTATCCTGCTCAACAAGTGCCGCCCGATTTCCGGGTGCAGTGGAATTGGAATGGTCTTGGCTTGGCCGTTTCGGGCGCCTTTCAGGATGAGGTGGCTTCCAGCTATTCGGGATTCCGTGAAGCCGAAGTGTTTACAGAGGATTTTCGCCAGTTGTTTTCCTGACAGAATCGGCAAGCGGGGCATAAATGGCTGAGAGGAAAGAATCGACGGGTACCGCGAACGTAACGGTAAGGGACTTGACTTGGGTTGGCTGCTGGGCGAATAATTGCTTTAGCTCGGGATGCTTGGCTTGTGCATCTGAATCGGAGGCGTAAAGCAAAAATGCTTCTTTGAGGTTTTCTTTGGCTTCTTTTTTGGTTCGGCCTTGCGTGAACACGGGATAGTCTGGGCACTCGATAAACCAAAATTTTCCGTCTTTTTTTGTGTTGAACCGGAGGTCAAAACAAAACATGTTAATTTTTTGCAGCCCGTTCAAATTTGAAACCGTTTTTCGTTGATGCGAATGTGAAAGCTTCCCCGTATGTCGGCTTGTGTTGAAGTTGGTCCCATTCTTTTTGGGTTAAAAGAAGTATAACGCGATTTGCGAGTGGAACCGCTTGGTTTTGTAGTTGGCCTGGCAATTGAACGTGTACGACGTTTTTTTGATCTGGTGTTTTTTGTTGAACGGCAACGGGGTTACCGAAGACGACGCTAACGGCAAGAGTGCCATCCGGCCAGTGAACGGGGGTTATTGAAATTACTTGCGCTTCGAAGTTGTCCATTGGCTGTTCACTCTTTTTTTGGTTCTGTGGCCTTATAAAACGTTTTGAGTAGGTCCAGTTGATCCAGGACGAATTGGCGTCCGTTCTCCGTCAACTCGTACTTGACGATGTCGCTACCTTGCTTGCTTTTGCCGAAGACGCGGTTCATGAAGCCGACGCCCGGGGCTGCAAAAATTCGAATGAACGCGCCTTGCGGAGTGGGCCCTGCGATTTCCTGCATTTCGGCCTTGGAGAGCGGTTTTTCCAGCATTGCGATGAAGATTGCCAAGTAAGACGAGTGGCCAAACGGCAGGAAACGCCGTTTCTTTAGGAGTTGGACCATTTCTTCAATAGTCGGCTCGTCCGCCATACGCATAGCGTATATGATTTGTACTTAAACTACTGGCAAGCAACGAAACCTTTAAGAATAGATTAAGTGTTAACCGATAGGCCTTCGTATGGAACTTGTTTCAATTTCGTTGCCGGAGAAAATTGTCAAGTTGTTGGACAAGGAGTCGGAGCGTATCGGCTTGTCTCGCAGTGAGTTGATCCGGTCGTGCGTTTTGCAGAAGTATGCGGAGGGGTCGGCGTGAGGCGTTGGGATATTTCAAGGGTGCCGGTGGAAGCGTTAAGCTTGTTTCCGCACGGCGTGGTTGAGCGCGTGGGCGACCGGGTTTTCTTGGTGGTTTGAGTGTCGCGGTCGAGAATGCGTTTTTTATTGGATTTGCTTAAAGTAGCGCGAGAGGAAGGGTACCTGTAATGGATGGAGTGGCTTTGTACGCGCAACGCCAGCTGTCGTTGGCTAGGTCTACTTTTTCGGCGCGGGACAAGGAGGCCATCACGCGGTTCTTGAACAACTTGCAGGCCCAGGGCGTGGGCGAGTTGCGGTTGAGCAAGTACATCAGCAATTTTACGTCCATCAAGCGCTTGACTTCCAAGGCGTTGGTGGATCTCCAGGACGAAGACTTGGATGCCGTCCTAGTGGCCATTAACACGAGCAAGTGGCGGGCGTGGACCAAGCACGACTACCAGGTGGCTCTCAAAAAGTTTTACCGGTTCTTGGATGGTGACGCCAAGCGGGCGGGCCGGGTGCGCGTGGTTCGGCCGGCGGACAAATTGATTCCGGAGAACGAGGTTCTCACCGATGAGGACATCACGCGCTTGGAGGCGGCGTGTCGCAGCGTGCGGGAGCAAGTTGTGGTGCGGTGCTTGTTTGAATCCGGGGGCGCCGCCAAGGAGTTCACGGATTTGAAGGTGGGCGACGTCACGGATCGGCCGCCGTTTTTGATCTTTCACTTTCATGGTACCAAGACGCCGTACCGGAACGGCCGCGTGCCGGTGATCAATCGTCACGCCGTCGACTTGTTCCGGGCGTACTTGCGTGAACACCCGAAGAAATCGGATTCGGAGGCCCCGCTTTGGCTGAATTTTCATGGTGATGCGTTGGAGCCGGCGAACTTGGCCAAGTTCTTGCGTGGCCTCGGCCAGCGTGCCGGCGTCAAGAAGCGGATCAACCCGCATTGGTTCCGGCACTCCAAGATCACGCAGTTGCGGGCCAACGGCGCTAGTGATTCGGCGACGCGCACGTTTGCGCGGTGGTCCAAGAAGTCCAACATGCTTTCAGTGTACGATCACTCCGGAGAGCAGGCGCTCATGGGTGAATTGCAGAAAATGGGGGCCACGTCTCCCGAGGAATTCCTGGAAGGCTTTTCGGATGAAGTCGTCGAATTGATCCGGAAGGACAAGGACTTGATGCGTCAAATCGTCAGGAAAATCTTTGACGAAGGCAAAATGGATTTGCTCAAACAGTACGCTCGTTTGAATCTTGATGGAGTGCGGCACATGAACTTTCCGGGTCATGCCGAGGGAGGGATTTGAACCCTCGACTTCTAGATGGCCCAGCAACCACCGGCATAGAATTCCACCGCTCCCTAAACAAGGAAACGGGCATATGAGTCTAGCGCTCTAGCCAGGCTGAGCTACCTCGGCGTCTTGATTGCCAGTAACTGAATAAACAGAAACTGGGCGAATCAGGAAAATTCTTGTGTCCAAAGACGTTTTTAAGGGGTTTCAAGTGCGGGTCAGGTTTGCCGCGAATTCCGAAAAGCATTAATAGGCCGAATCCAAAAGTAAGATTTATGGATTTTTGGACCGTGGAGGAGAAGGCCATGCACGTTGAAATCGTAAAAGTATCCAGCAAGGGACAGCTCGTGATTCCTAAAGAAACGCGGGACGAAATGGGCATTGAAGAGGGCACGGCGTTTGCCTTGGCGGTCCGCGGCGACACGATTGTACTTAAACGCATGCTTCCGCCGACGGAAGAACAGTTTTGGAAGGATTGGGAAACCATGGGAAAAGAAGGCAAGAAACGGCTACAAAAGAAGGGATTGACTGAAAGGGATATTCCGGACCTCATTGAAAAGCATCGGAAAAGGCGTTTCTGAAACATGCGGGTGGTGCTGGATACGAACATTTTAGTTTCTGCCACCCAGTGGGACGGTAGCGAGGCGGACAAAAAAATCCGCGCGTTGCACAAGACACATGCAACCCTGTTGGTTTCAAAAGAAATCCTTGAAGAACTTCAATCCGTCTTGCATAGGGACTTCGAGTACCAGACCAGAGAAGTGCAAGACGCCACGTCAAGAGTCACCGCGCTGACAAACATAGTTGCAGTAACGACGGTCATACACGCCGTGAAAGATGACCCCGAAGACGACAAGGTACTGGCGTGTGCGGTAGACGGCCATGCGACCCATATCCTCACGTACGATCGGCACTTGCTGAAACTCAAGGAATTTCGCGGAATCCAAATCATTCGTCCGGAAGAATTGAGACTCTAAAACGGCACGGACACGCCTGCGGCCAAGAGTTTTTCCTTGAAAGCGGACTCAATCGCCGCCAAGCCCTTCCGCGTTTTGGATTCAAACCGGAGGGACACCTTGGCTTCGGAATTGGACGCTCGAACCAAGCCCCAACCATCGTCAAACAACACCTTGGCGCCATCCAGTTCCAAAACGCGGTGCGTCTTCTTGAATTGGCTGGACAGTTTCGAAACGATTCGGAATTTTTCCCCGTCAGTGACGTCCACTCGGTACTCGCGGGACGACACGTACTTCGGCATGGAAGCGACCTGCTTGGAAAGCGAACCGTTTTCAGCGATGATTTCAAGCAACTGCCGTGCCGCGTACAGCGATTCGGAAAGCCACGCCCGGCCGTTCAAAAAGAAAAAGTGGCCCGACATTTCCCCAGCCAGCTTCGCGTGTTCCTTGAACAAAACGTCTTCAATCACCGTTCTGCCTGTGGGCGCCCACACCGCCGTTCCGCCGAGCTTCTCGACTTCGTCCTGAACGGCCTGCGAACACTTGATTTCAATGACGACTTTTTCGCCGGGGTTTTCCTTGAGGAACTTGCGCGCGAACAAGATCAACATCTTGTCGGGTGACACGATGCCACCGAACTCGTCCACGGCGCCCACGCGGTCGCCGTCGCCGTCAAACAACAAGCCCACGTCGGCCTCGTGCTTGCGGACGGCGGCCGCCAAATCCACGTAGTTGTCGGGGTCCACGGGGTCCGGCACGTGCACGGAAAAAGGCTTGGAGGAATCGCAGTGAAGCGGCACCACGTCGCAACCCAGCGACTTCAAGTAGGAAACAGCGAAATCGGAGGCCACGCCGTTGCCGCAGTCCGCCACCACCTTGAGTTTGAGGGGCTCGGCATTTTCCGACAAGGCCTCCAAATAAGCCGGCGTGACGTCCTTTTTGGAGAGGGTGGCTTGCCCTTTTGAAAACGAGTTTTTCTCGGCCAGTTCGCGCACGCGCTGGACCTCGGCTCCGCCCGCGCTTTTTCCTTGGAAAATGAACTTCACGCCGTTGTACTTCGGCGGGTTGTGCGACGCCGTCACCGCGGCCGCGCCGGTGGTTTTCAAAAAGGAATTGGCAAAGTAAAGGCCGGGAGTCGTGATCTCGCCGACGTGCATCACGTCGCAGCCCACGGAAAGCAAGCCCGTGGTGAAGGCGCTCAAATAGGAAGCCGACGATTCGCGGTTGTCGCCGCCGACGGCACACGACGGCTTGTTTCCAGAGCGTTCGCGCAGGTATTGCCCGAAGGCCTGGCCCAGGCGTTCAAAGACGGCGTCGTTGAGGTCCTCTCCGACGATGCCTCGGATGTCGTACGCGCGGAACATGTCCGGGTTCAGTCGTACGACAGGCATCCGCGGACCACCGATTGGGCATCCAAATTCATTTTCGGCCAAATGCGCGAGCCCATCAGGACGCGCGCGGCTTTCTCCAAACGCACCCGTTCACCCAGCACCGCATGCTTTTCCACGCGGGCCTCGTCCTCCAATCGCACGCCTTGATCCAAAACCGACGCGTCCACATGGGTTTTTTGGCCCAACGACACGCCGTCGTAGAGAATGCTTTTGGCGACGATGGCCCCTTTGCCAAGACAGACGCGGGCTCCCAGCGTCGTGAACGGACCGACCACCGCCCCGGCTTCAACGACGCAATCCGGCCCGATGACCACCGGCGAGACCAGTTGCGCGTCCGGTGACACGGAAGCGGATTCGTCGACATCCACGCGTTCGCCTTGGTATTGCATGACGCGCTGATGGGTTTCCAAATAGCTTTCCGGCGAGTTCGCGTCGCCCCAAACCCCGGAAAACGCAAAACCGTACAAGTCCTCGGAATCCAAGTAATGGAGCCACAAATCCCCGATACGGTCGGCCTCGCCTTTTTTTTCCTGGACGTAGGCCGGCAGCTTCTCGCGCAGAAACGATTCGCCCATGACGTACACGGCGGTGGACGCCAGCCTGGAAACGGCGTCTTTGGCCGAAGGCTTTTCCTGGAAGGCGGCGATGCGGCCGTCCGGCTCCGTCTTGCACACGCCGTACAATTCCACCAGGCGCGGGTTGGACAATTCGTACAGCGCCAACGTGGCCGCGGCGCGGCTGGACTTGTGAAACGCCAGCATCTTGTCCAAGTCCAATCCGTAGACGATGTTGTCGCCGCCGATGACGAAGCTCTCCTCCGGCCCCAATT
Source organism: Microcaldota archaeon (assembly GCA_016207165.1). Taxonomy (GTDB): domain Archaea; phylum Micrarchaeota; class Micrarchaeia; order Norongarragalinales; family Norongarragalinaceae; genus JACPGT01. Next base: position 149,833 of record JACQQD010000001.1, on the reverse strand, counting down.
CGGAAACCAGTTCCGAGAGCGCCCCCACGGCGCCGGGCTTGTCCAAATCGCTTTCCGAGTGCTCGTAGTGGTACTCCACGGAAACGCCGAAATCCGAGCCGTCTCCAAAGAATTCCTCGATTTGTTTTTGGTTCTTGTTCAAGGAAATGACGGCCCGGGTGATATGAGCCTCGGAAATCAGGTGCAACAAATGGGAAATGATGGGTTCCCCAGCTACCGCCACCAAGGCCTTGGGCAAGCGCAACGTCAATGGGGCCAAGCGTTTTCCATACCCGCCCGCCAAAATGATTGCTCGCATGTTTAAATCACGCATGGCCTTCGGTGGCGTTTAGCTCCAAAGGCATTCGGAAACGAACTAGGCGCACGGGCCAATAAAAAGGCTTTGAAAGCCAAAACCCAAAGCTTTTAAAGATGCTACTTAAGAGTAGTAATAACATATGGCGGATCACGGTCGCGGAGGAGGCGGAACCAAGGGCCATGGGCAGGACGTGCCCAAGCGTGAGCCGGTCATCTTCGTCTTGCTTTTGGCCGCGGCCCTGGCCATTCCGCTGGGCATGATTTTCGTCTTCAACCTCCCGCCCGCACTGGCCGTCTTTGCCTTGGCCCTCATCGCTCTTTTAGCCGCGTTGGCACCCCGGCTTTACGAATTCAAGGAGTACGAGCGGGGCGTGATTTTTAGGCTTGGCCGGTTCCAGTACGTGGCCCAGCCCGGATGGCACGTCTTGTTCCCGGCATTTCAGACCGTGGAAGTCGTGGACATGCGCACCCAGACGCTGGACGTGGATCCCCAGGACGTCATTACCAAGGAAGACATTCGGCTTCGCATCGACGCCATTGCGTACATCCGCATCGTCGACGCCAAAAAGGCCGTCATTGAAGTCAAAGACATCACGAACGCCGTTTCCCATCTTTTGCACGGCGAATTGCGGTCGCAAATCGGCCGCTTGCCCATGCAGGATGTCTTGGAGAACATGGATGAACTCAACGCGAAACTCTATCTGGCCCTCAAGCAGGTGGAAGACGACTGGGGCATCAAGGCCATCAACGTGGAAATTACCGACATTGAATTGCCGCAAGGACTGGAAGATGCGTTTCGCCGCCGGGAAGAAGCCAAGCAATACAAGGAGAAAATCGAAATCGAGGCCGCGGCCCGCCGCGAAGCCGTGCGCATCCTGAACGAAGCCACGCAGGACATGGACGAAAAAACCATTGCCTACCTTTATTTGGACACGCTCAAGCGCGTGGCGGACGGCCGAAGCTCCAAAATCATTCTGCCCGTGGAGCTCTCGGACTTGGCCCAAGGCATCACCCGGAGCCTGAAAAACCGGGGCGTGGACGAAAAGAAGCTGGCCAAGGAATTGGTCAAAGCCTACAAGGACGACGCCAACGCGGCCTAGTACAAGCTTTTTATACCGTTGAAAACCCAAACGTTACATCCATGGAACCCAAATCCACGACCCCTAAAGAGGCGTATATCGAAGGCCGCCTAATGGGTTTAAACGAGTTGGTCGCCGTACTCAAAGACGCCGTCAAAGACCAAAAAGCCGACCACGCGGACATCACGAAAAGCATCGTGGAGCACATCGCCCGCGAAACGCATTCCATCGTGCAAGACGTGCACGGCGAATTGTCGGAAGAGCACGCCGACAAAATCGCGGAACAAAACGAAAAATTCCAAAAGCAAACCCAGGCCACGGTGCAGGCCGTCGAAAAAAAACCGGACCAGGCCGCTTCGGCCGTGAAAAAGAACGTGGAAACCGCGGACGCGCTCATGAAGAACCTCATGGCCCTGCAGAACCAGTGATTGACTTGAGCATTCCAGGAGACCAGTTGGCCATCGTCGAGGAATTCCAGCCGGGTTTTGGCGCTTTCGAGGAAGAAGGCATCGTCTACGCCAGCATTCCGGGAACCGCCAAAATGGAGAACGCGGTGGCGAAAGTCGAAAACCAAAAAGCCGTTCGGGCGTTGGCCCGCGGCGACTTGGTGTACTCCATCGTGCGGAACGTCTACGACCAAGTGGCCCTGCTTGAATTCCAGTCCGTGCCCTACCGGGCCGCCACCAACACGTACGCGTACATGCGCATCGCGCATGTCCAGCGCGGATTCACCGAGCACTTCCGCGACGTGTTCCGCATCGGCGATTTTGTCCGTGCCCGCGTGCACGAAGTGAAGCCCTTGGGCATCTATTTGACCATGGCCGACGCCGACTTGGGCGTCGTCCGAGCGTTCTGCGCCTCGTGCCGCCACGAATTGCCGGTAACCAAACGCGACCTGACGTGCAAGAACTGCGGCCGACGCCAACAACGCAAAATCGCTCTAAAAACCAATTCGAGGTAAGCAAACCACATGAAAATCTTGGAAGAAGACCGAGGAAGCCTCAAACTGTTGCTGGAAGGCGTCGACATGGGCGTGGCCCAAGCCCTGGCGGAAAAACTATTGGAAAACAAGGATGTGACGTTTGCCTCGGCCGTGTACGACCACCCCACCAAACGAAACCCCATCCTGCACGTCAAGGGCAAGAACCTCAAGAAGGAAGTCGCTAACGCCGTGAAAGCCGTCAAGGAGGAAGGCCATGCCTTCGAAGAAGCCCTCCGCAAAGCCTAAACTCTCCAAAAATGCGCAGTACCTCCTGTTATTCGGACTCCTTCTCTCGGTCGTCCTGTTCGCCCTCACCCAGCACCCCGTCTTGGCGCTGGTGGCGTTGGCGTTTCTTGCCGGAGTTCTTTACGTGGAGTTCCAGTACACGCAGAACTGGAAGGAATTGGCGGCCAGCGCCGGCATCGCGCTGAGCGCGTGGCTTTTGTTGAGTTTCCTATTGAACACCGCCAGCCCCATCAACATCATTACGTCGTGCAGCATGCTGCCGGGGTACGAGCGCGGCGACTTGATTTTCCTTTACGGCGGAAAACCCGACGCCCCCAACGTCTCGGTGCCCTTTGCCCTAGACGAGACGCAATACGCGCCCGCCGAAATCCAACTCCAAGGCCAAACCGTGGCCCGCGTGCTTCAGCCCCACGTCAACGGGCAACCCCTCTTTGAACCCGTCATTTCCACGTGCCAGAGGCAAAGCGCGGACGGCAACCGCACCACGGTTTGCCTTTCCGGCGTCACGCTTCAAGGCCAAAAAATTTCCGTGCTTGAATCCAGCTCCATTTCGGTGTTTGACTCGAACACATCGGCGGGCCTCATCGTCCACCGCCTCTTTGCCGTGCTGGAGGCCACGGACGGAACATACTATTTGACGAAAGGCGACAACAATCCGTTTTTGGACCAGCAAAGCGGGTTCAAACTCATCCCCGCCAAGACGGCTGACCGCGTGCTTTTGAACCTACCCCTGCTGGGCATTCTTTCTTGGAAGAATGGATTCGTCTGGCAGTCCGAAAGCCAGGTGCCTGTAAAAGGAAACGTCTTATTCAAAATTCCGTACATCGGCTACGTCAAACTGCTCTTGTTTCTGCAGATCGAGACGCCGGCGGGCTGCGACTCGTTTTTGCATCCGCCCGCGTGAAAACCCCGCCAATTCCACAAAAACCTTAATATGCTTGACGACTCACACAAGAGAGCCTATGCGCTTTTCCGTCAAGGACGCCAAATTCTTCAAGTCCTGCGTGGACGCCATCGTAAGCTTGGTGGATGAAGGAAGCTTTGTCGCCACCAAGGAAGGATTGCACCTGCGCACCATGGACCCCTCGCAGATCGCGATGGTGGACTTTCGGCTTCCCGCCACGGCGTTGGACAAACTGGACGTGGACGAAAAATCTTCGGCCACGTTGAACCTCGTGGATTTTTCGAAAATCCTCTCGCGCAGCCGGGCCGGCGAAAGCCTGGAAATTGTCTTGGACGAAAAAGACGCCAAACTACAGTTGACGTTCACCGGATCATCAAAAAGAGTGTTCAAAATGCCGCTGCTGGATTCCTCCACGGCCATGCCCAAGGAGCCCAACGTGCCTTTTGACGCGCAAGTCAAAATCCAAGGGGGAGCACTCAAATCCATGCTCCAGGACGCCGGACTTTTGTCCAGCCACGTGATTTTCGATGTGTCCGAGCACCAGTTCAATTTGGAGGCCAAAGGCGACGCCGGCGACGTCAAGACGGAGACCATGAAGGACTCCGATTCGTTGGCGGCGCTGGACGTGAAAAAGCCCAGTCGCTCCATGTACCCGTTTGACTATTTGAACAACATCACCAAAGGCTGCCCCGACGACGCGGCTGTCAACGTCCACCTCAAAAGCGACGCACCGATCAAAATCACGTACCCCATCGGCGACGCCCAACTCACGTACTACCTGGCGCCCCGCGTCGAAAACGAGTAAGCGGAAACCAAACCGCCAACGTTACTTGCTCTTTTCATGAGCCGCCAAGAGTTTTGAATACGCAGAATCCAAATGATCCGGATTAAAACTCAATTTTATCTTCGGTTCCGAGCGGGACCTCTCAGCGAGATCCAAAAGTAGTTCCACAGCACGCACAATGCCGCCACCCATGTTCAACGTATTCATTTGACATGATGTGCCAGAAAGGGCATTGTCAAGTGCCCTGCGCTCATTAGGGGTCAACTTGTGTTCACCCGTTTCAAGCCGCCGAATCATCCCGACCAACTGACGATAAGACATCGTATCACCAACAGTTCCAGTGCATTGAGAATTAATAAAAAGCAGTGGTTGGAAAAAAATCATTCGACGCAGCCCAAAGCGATAAGACGGCCAAGCGTCTAATCGCAGACATGGATTCCCGCACCCGCTGGATGGTCATCCTGTTTATCGCCATGGCCGTTTGGGCGAGCTTTCACCCCATCGCCAAACTCGTCCTGAACGACGTCTCACCGCTGACGCTCTCGTTTTTCCGCTTGTTTTTCGCGCTTTTCTTCTTCGTGCCCTATTTGGCGTACCAAAAGCAAATCGCGTGGCCCGAAAAAAAGGACTGGAAGTACGTTTTCATCAACGCCGCGTTTGGCGCCTTTCTCGCGGTATGGCTGAACAACACGGGGTTGCAGTTGTCCACCGCCTCCGCGTCGGCGGTGCTGGTCAACGCCAACCCCCTGTTCGTCGCGCTTTTGGCCGCCGCCATCCTCCGCGAACGCCTCACGCCCCGCACTCTCGCAGGCTTAAGCCTCGCGTTTTTCGGCATCGTTTTGGTCGTCACCAACGGCGAACTGGCGTGGGCCGCCGACCCCGCGTACTTCGCCGGCAACCTCCTCTTGTTGGCAGGGGCATTCTGCATCGCCATCGCGGCCATTGCCATCGTGCCGTTGGCGAAAAAATACAGGGCCGTGCAAGGCCAGTTCTGGGGCATCCTGCCGGCCTTGGCCGGTTTTTTCATCACGTGGCTGGCGTTGGGTGAATGGCGACACGCCGCCGGCATTTCCATTGCCAACTGGGCGGGGCTTTTTTGGATTGGCTTCGTCGTGAGCGGCGTGTGTTGGAGCCTCTTGTTTGAAGGCATCAAGCAGTTGGGCGTGGTCACGGCCTCCAGTTTCAAGCTGCTCTTGCCGGTTTTCGCCGTCGCGTACTCGGCCTTGTTTCTCGGCGAGCAACTGTCCGCCTTTTTCCTCGCCGGCATGGCCCTGGTGTTGTCGGGATTGTATTGGATCGCGGTCCCGAAAACGGCGCCAGCCATAAAAGCCCCCGGACCCTGAGTACCGCATGAAGCGCGTGCCGTTCGTCATGCTGGGTTATCCCACGCTTGAAGACTCGCTTTCTGTGCTAGCGTTTCTCAAAACGCGGGGCGCCATGGTGGAAACGACTCTGCCCAAAAACCCGTCCCACGCCAAAGGCATCGTCAGGCAAGTGCACCGCGCCGCCCGTGAAAACGGCGTCATGACATCGGACGTCTTTGAAGCGTTCCAAAACATCCACCCCAATTTTTTAATGCTTTCCAAAAAGCCCGACGCCTGCACCCTCCAACAAATCCGCGAAACCTTTGACGTCACGCTTTTTCCCGCGTCCCCCTCTACCCTCCATCGCCTCAACGCCGTCAAAGGCACGCGCTTTGCCGCGAAAGTGCAGCCGGGACAAAAAAACCTGGAAGCACGAGTTTCCGCCTCCCAAGCATTCGTCTACCTGCAATGCGCGCCCGGCCGCGGCCAAACCATGTACCGAAGCGACGCCATCAAAAAAACGGTGGACCGCATCCGCGCCACGAAAAAAATTCCGGTCGTCGCAGGCTTCGGCGTGACGACCCAAGCCGACATCCGGAAACTCGCTCAACTCGGCGTGGACGCCGTGGTGCTTGGGACGCGCAGCGTGCATGCGCAAGCCGATGGGTTTGACGCCTTCAAGAAATGGTTTTTGAAGCTGGAAGGCAAACGCCCACCGCACAAAAATTAATCAAGGGCCAACACCAGGTTTACAGAGGGTGACAGGCAACCATGCCGATTCAATCCATCAACCCGTTTGACGGAACCATCAACGCCACCTTGGAGGCCATGACCGCGGCGCAAGCCGTGGACGCCTGCCGGAAAACCCATGACGCGTTTGCGGGGTGGAAAAACGTTGCCCTGGAAAAACGGGGGGCCTGCCTAAAAAAACTGGCGCGGGCACTCCGCGCAAAGAAAAAAGAGTACGCGGAGACCATGGTCCGGGAAATGGGCAAACCCATCCGCCAAGCCGAAGCGGAAGTCGAGAAAAGCGCGTGGACGGCGGAAGTCTACGCGGAAAACGCGTCGGAATGGCTCAAAGACCACGAAGTGCATGCCGATGGCCGCAAGCACGTCGTCCGATTTGAGCCGCTGGGCACGGTGCTGGCCGTCATGCCGTGGAATTTTCCGTTCTGGCAGTTGCTTCGCGTGGCCATTCCCACCATGCTGGCGGGCAACACCCTGGTCTTGCGGCACTCCAACAACGTGCCTTTGTGCGCCAACGCCTTAGGCGAGGCGTTCCGGGAAGCGGGTTTTCCTGAAAACGTTTTCAACGTCGTCATCACGGGGCATGACGCCGTGGAAGCCATGGTCCAGTCCCCGTACATCCAAGGCGTTTCCTTGACGGGCAGCGAGAAAGCCGGAAAAATCGTTGGCGCGCAAGCCTCCGAAAACCTCAAGAAACTCGTGTTGGAGTTGGGGGGATCCGATCCGTTCATCGTGTTGGAGGATGCGGACTTGGAGAAAACCGTGGCCGCCGCCGTCCACGGACGAGTCCAGAACAACGGGCAAAGCTGCATCGCCGCCAAGCGCTTCATCGTCCACGAAAAAATCGCGGACGCGTTCACGAAGGGATTCGTACAAAAGATGGCGTCGTTGAAAGTCGGGGACCCCATGGACTCCGACACGCAAATCGGCCCCCTTTCATCGGCCAAGCAACGCGACGAAGTCAAAAACCAAGTCGACGATTCAGTGGCCAAAGGCGCGAAAGTGCTTTGCGGCGGAAAAATTCCGGCGGGTTTTCCGAAGGGAGCGTTCTACGCGCCCACCGTCTTAAGCCAAGTGGCCAAAGACATGCGGGTGTGGAGCGAGGAAGTCTTCGGCCCAGCCGCCCCCATCATGATCGTTTCATCGGATGAAGAAGCCGTGGCGTTGGCCAACGACTCGGAACTGGGACTGGGCGGCTCCGTGTGGACGAAAGACGTCAAACGCGGGGAAAACGTGGCCCGACAAATCCAGGCCGGAGCGGTGTTCGTCAACCACGTCACCCAAAGCGACCCCCGCATGCCGTTTGGCGGCATCAAGAAATCGGGGATCGGACGGGAATTGGGAGAATTCGGCTTGAAGGAATTCTGCAACGTCAAAGCCTACAACATCTATTAAACAGGGCAAATGTTCTGGCCCAACTTCTGCGTCAGCGTCATATTCTCCGAGTAGTCCACCGGCACGTCAATCACGGTGATGCCCTTAAAATCCAGGGCCTTCTGCAATGCCGGCAAAAACTCCGAGGCCCTGGAAACGCGAACGCCCCGGCACCCGAAGCTTTCCGCGTACTTGACGAAGTCCGGATTGGTAAACGAAATGCCGGCGGGCTTGAAACCACGCTTTTTCTGGTGCCAGGAAATGGCGCCGAATTCCCGGTCGCTCCAAATCACGACCACGAAATCCAGGCCCAGCCGAACCGCCGTCTCCAGCTCCTGGGAATTCATCAAAAAGCATCCATCCCCCATGGCGGCCACGACTTTCTTTTCGGGAAACGCCAGCTTGGCGCCAATGGCTCCCGGTAAAGCGATGCCCATGGAAGCAAAACCATTGGAAATGATGCACGTGTTCGGCTCGTACGCCGAATACAGCCGTCCAATCCACAGCTTGTGCGCGCCCACGTCGGAAATGAGGATGTCGGACCTTCCCAAAGCGGCGCGCAAGTCGGCAATGATGCGTTGCGGTTTGACGGGAAAATCGGAGTCGGAACCCACCTGTTTTTTCTCTTCGGCCATCAACCGCTTCAAACCCAACGAGTAATCGTCCCCGTTGCGGTACGTGGTTTCCTCGGTGAGCTTCTTGAGCACGTAGGAAATGTTGCCGACCAGCTCCAAGTCGAAGTTGTAGTGGGCGTCCACTTCGCTGGGAACCAAGTCGATGCACAAAATCTTCTTGTCCTTGTTGGGGTTCCAAAACGCGGGCGCGTATTCGACCAAATCGTAGCCGATGGCAATGACCAAGTCCGCCCGGTCAAACCCGCACGTCAAGTAATCCTTGGACTGAAGACCCAGGGTGGACACGTGCAACGGGTGATCGGAGGGAAACGCGCCCTTGGCCATGAAGGTGTTGGCCACGGGAATGTTCGTCTTTTCGGCGAAAGCAACGAGTTCCGGGGTGGCGCGCGAACGAATCACCCCGTTTCCAGCCAAAATCAACGGACGCGCGGCGTTATCCAGAATGGCCAACGCCTCCCGGCGCTCTTTGTCCGACGCGCGAAACATGAGTTTGGGCGCCGGACGCAAGGGCTTTCCAATCACGGGCGCGGAAGCCACGTCTTCCGAGAGTTCCACGTGCGTGGCCCCGGGCTTTTCCAAAATCGCGATGCGGAACGCCTTGCGCACCACTTCCGGAACCGTGTCCGGCGTCAAGATGCGTTGCGTCCACTTCGTCACCGCTTTAAACACCTGCGGCACGTCAATGTACTGGTGGAACTCCTTGTGCGCCGACCGCAACGCCTTTTGGCCAGTGATGGCTACAAGCGGAGCCCGGTCCAGGTTCGCATCCGCCACTCCGGTAATGAGGTTGGTGGCCCCAGGGCCCAACGTGGCCAAACAAACCCCGGGTCTGCCGGTCAGCCGGCCGTACACGTCCGCCGCAAACGCGGCGCCCTGCTCGTGGCGAAAAGCGATGAACTGGATTTGCTTGGACTGGTCCAACGCCTCGTTGATCTCCAGCGTTTCCTCGCCCGGAATGCCGAAAACGTATTGGACGCCTTCCACTTCCAAGCATTGGACGAACAAATCCGCGGCATTCATTGAAAATCACGAAACGCTAGAATCTAATTCCTTCAATCGTTCAAATATTTTATCTGTTAAAAGAGATTTAGTTTTTGACTCCCAACCCGAGGATAGAGAAAAGTCGATTCTACCGATACTGTCGGAGATTTCATGTATAATCGTGTCGTCTAGCCGCACAGGAATTACTTGACCGGATCCAACTCTCGAATTATAACAGCTTCGTTCAAATTTGGGCCAGATTCGAGTCTTGTATTCTTCGTCAATAAATGCTACAACTAGATGAGAATCTTTAGAGTAGACTGCCTCGAACTCCGCTTCTAAATCCGAACCCAACAATTTGTGCTCATAATCCCGATCATAGAAGCAGGTGACGTCTTGTTCCTCGAGTTCGGTCTTAACCAATTCGACTAAATCTCTGCTAGACCCAGCGAATGAAAACGCAACATCATACTTAAACTCAGATACTTCTTTAGAAAAACCAGCATCCTTCCGTAGGTTCTCCCAGGTTAGATATCGAACATAATACGCCACAGCAGGATCCTCAATTGAAAACGTATAGAGTTTTGAATCAAAGTAAAAGAAATTTTCTAAATTCTTTTTCTGAATTAATTGGGCCAGACGCTTTTTCTTAATCTGGTCAAGCGTAGGCTTAATCTTCGGATTTTCTCCAGATAATTCGTCAAAACTAACCGTGGCCTTACCTGATTCGGAAACCGCATGGAGAAGTCTAAAGTAACCTCGGTTCGATTGTCTAAATCGAGTCCCCTTAACAAATTCTAAAACAAAAGGCTTGTAACGTTCATCAAACTTATCAACCAATGCAAGTCTAACACTATTAACATCGAAAGGTAAAGTGACGGTGGATGACTGAGTAGAAAGAATGTCGTGCTGGATACAAATCTTCTGACAGATTAATTGAGTGAGCCAATAGTCACCTTCAGCTTCATTTAGAATTTTTTCTTTATCTTCGTCCGAAAATGCCAGATTCAACGTGGCTTCGCCTTTAGAAATAAGTTCGAAGATTTGGGATCTGGAACCCTTGGCAATTTTATGTATTCCAAGTCGTTTTGCTGAGTCCGGAGTAAACTGAACTAAACTTGTGCCAATTTTGTTAATCCCAATAATGATTACTTTGGGAACGGGGGTTGAATCTTTCTCGGCAAAAATCTTTATGCTTTCGCCAATTTCCTCCTTTAGGTCATCAGAAAGCCTATGAAAATCATCTATAATTATTACCGGACTGGTTCTACTCAAAAGTGCACTCCTTAAGGCAGTAACGTCGTCTCGATTGCGGCCGCTGTAAACCTTTGGCTCGTTTCCAGTGTAAAGCTCACTTAGTATTTTCAAAGCAACAGTAGTTTTACCCGTACCAGATTGGCCTTCAAGAATTACCGGCTTTTTCGGATTACGAAAATCAATGAAAATATCGGTGTAATTCGATGGCTTAACAAAGGTATAATCTGGAACGCCTTCAGTTTTGAAAACTTGCTCAGTGTTGAAAACCATAGAAAAAGTCATTGAAACATCACTACTAATACTCCCGCTTTTGCGGCGGCAGCGTCGTGACGGTCACTGGTTTGTAGTCCAACCGGATTCCGTCGTCGTCCTTGAACGCCAACGTGTGCTTCAACCATTTTTCGTCGTCTCTTCCGGGAACGTCTTCCCGAAAATGGCTTCCCCGGCTTTCCTTTCGCATCAGGGCGCCCTCCACCATGATTTCCGCGAGTTTCAGCATGCCCTTCAACTCAAACGCGGCCACCAAGTCGTTGTTGAACGCGTGGCTGTGGTCGTAAATGAACACGTTTTGAAAGCGCTTCCGAATTTCCGCCAACCGGGCGCGGGCCTCCATCAAGCTCTTTTCAGTGCGCAACACGCCGACGTACCGGTCCATGACGGCCCCCATTTCCCGGCGCACGTCCGCGACTTTCTCGCCTTCATAGCGTTTAAACAACGCGTCACGGAACGACGCGTCCGCGTTGGCCGCGTCCGCCGGCAAGCCAACAAAGGACTGGCCTTCCACGTAATCGCGGATGGCCCGGCCCGCCCGGCGTCCGAAGACCAAGGTTTCCAAAAGGGAGTTGCCGCCCAAACGGTTGGCTCCGTGAACCGACACGCACGCGCACTCGCCGGCGGCAAAAAGGCCGGCGGGCACCCCCGTTTTCCCGTCGGCGTCCGTGGCCACGCCGCCCATGGTGTAATGCTGGCCCGGCTGCACGGGAATGGGTTCGGAAATCATGTCCTTGCCCGTCCGCTGCAACGCGATTTCGCGGATCTGCGGCAACTTTTCCAAGACGTGTTCTTTGCCTAAATGCGTCAAGTCCAAGTGCACGTACTCGTCCTCAAACGCCCGGCCCGCCAAAATTTCGCGCGTGATGGCGCGGGCCACCACGTCGCGGGGCGCCAGCTCCATCTTGTCCGGCGCGTAATTCTTCATGAAACGCTCGCCGTTTTTGTTCCGCAAATAGCCGCCTTCCCCGCGCGCGCCCTCGCTCATCAACTTGTTGGAGCCGAAAAGCGTGGTGGGATGGAATTGAACGAATTCCAAGTCCATGATGGGCGCGCCGGCCTCAAACGCCAAAAAAATGCCGTCGCCGGTGTTCTTTTCGTTCGTCGTCCTGCCGTACACGCGTCCCGCGCCTCCGGTAGCCAACAGCACGGCCTTGCAAGCGACGGAGTGGAATTTTCCGGAGGAAAGCTCCAACGCCACGACGCCCACCGCTTTGCCGTCTTGAACGACGATTTTCGTGACGAACCACTCGGAAAAAATTTGGATGTCCTTTTCCCTGGCCTTGGCGAGAGTTCCCGACAGCAACGCGTGACCGGTCTTGTCCGCCACAAAACAAGTCCGGTTGAAGTTCTGGCCTCCAAACGGCCGCTGGGCCACCTGGCCTTGGTTGGTTTGGGAAAAAGACACGTTCCATTCCTGCATCTCCGAAATGACGCGGGGCGCGTCTTGCACCAGAATATCGATTTTATCCTGGTCCCCCAGCCAGTCGGAGCCCTTCACAGTGTCGAAAAAGTGGTTTTCCGTCTTGTCCACGGGATCCAGCACCGCGTTGATGCCACCCTGGGCTTCGGTGGAATGGGACAAATTGGGGTAGAACTTGGAGAACACCGCACACCGGCCCTCCAATTCAATGGCCGCGCGCAGACCCGCCAGGCCCGCACCCACGATGACGACGTCAAACTGCATTGGGGGTAAAGCTGACCGAACAACCATTTAAAACTTCGGTCAGCGATAAAGGCGTTATGGCCTACCGCATGGAACACGATTTCCTGGGCAGCGTCCGCGTGCCGAAAGACGCCTACTTTGGCGCGTTCACCGTGCGCGCCCTGGAGAATTTCAACCTCTCCCCGCACAAAATCCCGCCGCTCTTGTTAAACGCGCTTTTGCTGGTCAAGAAAGCCTCGGCGCAGGCCAACGCCAAGGAAAGGCGGTTGGAAAAAGAAAAAGCCGACGCCATTTCCAGGGCGGTCGACGAGACACTCGCCGGAAAATTCGACGACCAGTTCCCCCTCGACGCCTTCCAAGCCGGAGCCGGAACGCCCTACAACATGAACGTCAACGAAGTCCTGGCCAACCGCGCCACCGAATTGTTAGGCGGAAAAAAAGGCGAGTATACCGTCCATCCCAACAACCACGTCAACATGAGCCAGTCCTCCAACGACGTGATCCCCACGGCGGCGCGCGTCGCGTGCCTCATGGCGTGGCCGAAACTGGAGGCCGCCGCCAAGAACCTGCAAGACGCGTTCTCCAAAAAAGCCACCGCGTTTTCCAAACTCGTCAAGCCCGCGCGCACCCATTTGCAGGACGCCGTGCCCATGACCTTGGGCCAACAATTCCAATCGTACGCCTCGGCCGTCCACCGCAGCCGCACGCGCATGAAGGCCGGTTTCGCCGCCCTCTCGGAAATCCATTTAGGCGGGACCGCGGCGGGAACCGGAATCAACACCACGCCCGCGTACCGGAAAACCGTTTGCATACAACTTTCCAAGCTCTGCGGCGTCCCACTTTCGCCCACCGACGACCCCATCGAACTGACGCAGAACCACAACGATTTTCTTCACGCCGCCCAATCCCTCACGCTGTTGGGCACGGACCTGGTCCGCATCAGCGCCAACCTCAAACTGCTTTCTAGCGGCCCGAAAACAGGCCTATCCGAAATCCGGTTGCCGGAAGTCGAGCCCGGAAGTTCCATCATGCCCGGCAAAGTCAACCCCTCCATCGTGGAAGCCGCGGAAATGGCGGCCATGCACGGCATCGGCGCCATGCACGCCGTGGAACTGTCCTGCCAGAACACGCAACTGGACTTGAACTCCAACACGCCTCTGATCGCCTTTGAATTGCTGTCCACCATGGACCTCTACACCAAAACCTGCACTATGCTCGCGGATTCATGCGTGGATGGCATCACGGCGAACGCCAAAACCTTGGACCGGTACGTCCGGGAAAGCACCATTGTCGCCACGGCCCTGAACCCCATCTTGGGCTACAGCCAAGTCTCCAAGCTGGTCCAAGAGGCATTGACGAAAGGCCAAAGCGTCGCGGACGTGGTCCTGGAGAAAAAACTCTTGACGAAAAAAGAGTTGGATGCCCTGCTTGAACCCACCCGCCTGACGCAACCCAACCTGGAAGAGGGAAAACCCCGTGGCTAGGCTGCGGCCCCACGTACCCTTCAGCCCCGAAGACCTCAACGGCCACATCGTACTGGAACGAAGAACGGCCCTGCCCCCAAAACCCCCGGAAGAACCATCCGAACGAAGCTACAACTCCCTCATTCGACCCGCCATGCTCACGCAAGGCCTCGGCATCTTGGCCATCGCCGCGTTAATCGTGCTCGTCGTTTTGATGGTGCTGAAAATCCTGGGCGTCCGCGTGCCCTAGAAGCGCAAAACGCACGTTATCCGGCCAAAACAAGCCCGCCCCCCACCCCACCGGACTGACGTTCACCGGCCAGCCACTGGGGCAAAGCCAAAAAAGCCAGTAACGGCATCAAAATACGACCGATTTCTCGGGGGAAGGCCAAGAAAAAAATGTATGACGTAGCGGCACCGTTCACGCCCACCGGCGACCAGCCCCAAGCCATCCAAGCATTGGTCCAAGGAGTCAAAAAAGGCGGCAAGCAGACGCTTCTGGGTGCGACCGGCACGGGCAAGACGTTCACCGTATCCAACGTCATCGCCCAAACCCAAAAACCCGCGTTGGTCATCTCCCACAACAAGACGCTGGCCGCGCAACTCTACCAGGAATTTCGCGAGTTTTTCCCCCACAACCAAGTCGGCTACTTCGTGTCCTATTTCGACTACTACCAACCCGAAAGCTACTTGCCCGCCCAGGACCTCTACATCGAAAAAGACGTCAAACGAAACGAGAAAATCGAGGAATTGCGGTTGCAAGCCACCGCGTCCCTGCTCTCCGACCCGTGTACCGTGGTGGTGGCCACCGTGTCCTGCATCTACGGCCTCGGCTCACCAAAGGACTTTGCCGCGTTAAGCGCCACCCTCCAGAAAAACCAGGAACTTGACCGCCAAACCTTTTTGCGCCAACTCATCCACATGCAGTACCAGCGCACCACCGACCCCAAGAAAGGCTCTTTCCGCGTCCAAGGCGACACCGTCGACGTGTTTCCGGGATACGGCGACGACGCGTTCCGCATCCGCTTTTTCGGGAAAAAAATCGAGAAAATCACGCGGATTCGAGGGGTTTCCGGAGAAAGAATCCAAGACATGCAAAAAGCGTTCATCGTGCCCGCCAAGCACTTCGTCACCCCCCAAGAAAAAGTGGATTCCGCCATCCAAAGCATTCAACGCGAACTGGACGACCGCCTGCCCCAGCTTTCGGAACTGGAACGCCACCGCCTCAAGCAACGAACCGAATACGACGTGGAACAAATCCAGGAATTGGGGTACTGCTCCGGAATCGAAAACTATTCCAGGCATTTCGACGGACGAGCCCCCGGCACGCCGCCTTCCTGCCTGCTGGACTATTTCCCGGAGGACTTCCTCACCATCATCGACGAGTCCCACGTAACCCTTCCACAACTGCGAGGCATGTACCACGGCGATTTCACCCGCAAGAAAAACCTCGTGGACTACGGCTTCCGCCTTCCATCGGCCATGGACAACCGGCCCCTGAAATTCAACGAATTCCAGAAATACATGAAAAACGTCATCTTCGTCTCCGCCACCCCCGGTGAATTCGAACTAGAGTACCCCGTCGTCGAACAACTCATTAGGCCTACCGGCGTCGTGGACCCGCACGTCGAAGTCCGTCCCGCCAAAACCCAAATCCAAGACGTGGAAAAACAAATCCGGGAAACCGCCAAGAAAGGGCACCGAACCCTGGTGACGGTGCTGACCAAACGCTTTGCCGAAGACCTCACCGAATACCTCTCCGAAAAACAAATCCGAGTGCGCTACTTGCACTCGGAAATCAAGACCCTGGAACGCACCGAACTCTTGCGCCAGTTGCGCCTCGGCGAATTTGATTGCCTGGTGGGAATCAACTTGCTGCGAGAAGGATTGGACCTGCCCGAAGTCGCCCTGGTCGCCATTTTGGACGCCGACAAGGAAGGCTTCTTGCGCGCCGAAAAAAGCTTGATCCAAACCATCGGGCGGGCCTGCCGCAACACGGACGCCCAAGTCATCCTCTACGCCGACCACGTCACAAAATCCATGCAAACCGCCATGGACGAGACGGCGCGACGACGCGAAAAACAGTTGGCGTACAACGCCGCCCACGGCATCACCCCTAAAACCATCCAGAAAAAAATCCTCGAGCAGCCCGTCGAACACCTGGACGTCACGGTGCTTTCCGACAAGAAACTCCGTGAGGAACTGGTCAACACGGAAACGTCCATGCAAAACGCCGCCACCAACCTGGAATTCGAGAAAGCCATCGACTTGCGCAACCAACTTCGCCAACTCCAAAAACAAGTGGCCGCGCGAAAGAAAAAAAACAACGAGGTAAACTAAAAAAATGAAAAACTACATTTCCGTCAAAGGAGCCCGCGAACACAACCTCAAAAACATTTCCCTGGACATTCCCAAAAACCAGTTGGTCGTCATCACCGGTTTAAGCGGAAGCGGAAAATCCACCCTCGCGTTTGACACCATTTACGCCGAAGGCCAACGCCGCTACGTCGAATCCCTCTCCGCCTACGCACGGCAATTCTTGGGCTTGATGGAAAAACCCGACGTCGACTCCATCGACGGACTAAGTCCGGCGATCGCCATCGAACAAAAAAGCGTGTCCAAGAACCCCCGCTCCACCGTCGGAACGGTCACGGAAATCTACGACTACTTGAGGTTGTTGTACGCCCGCATCGGCACCGCGCATTGTCCGAAATGCGGCAAACCCATTGAAGGCCAGTCCGCGCAACGCATCACCGAAGCGCTTCTGAAAGAAGAAGGCGAAGTCGTGGTGTTGTCCCCCGTCGTCCGCGAAAAAAAAGGCACTTACGAATACGTGTTTTCCGATCTGAAAAAACAAGGTTACTCCATGGCCCGCGTCGACGGAAAACCCCTGGATTTGGATGACGCCGACCAAGTCAAACTCGCCAAATACGAGCGCCACTCCATTGAAGCCGTCGTCGACCGGTTTGCGCCCGGCGAACTGGAACGAACGCGCTTGGCGGACAGCGTGGAAGCGGCGCTGAAATCCGGAAAAGGCGAAATGATAGCCGTCCTGAACGGAAAGGACCAGCTCTACTCCCAAAACAACGCCTGCGCGGACTGCGGCACCAGCATCCAGCAAGTCGAGCCCCGCATGTTCTCCTTCAACTCGCCGTTTGGCGCGTGCCCGGAATGCAACGGGCTCGGCGAAAAAAAAGAGTTCGACCCCGACTTGATCATCCCCGAACCCGAGCTTTCGCTCAACGAGGGAGCCGTTCGGCCCTGGCGCGGCATGTTCAAGTCCTACCGCCTGCAGACCGCCGCCCAAGTCGGCAAACGCCTGGGATTCGACTTGAACCAACCCCTCCGCCAATACACCCCCCAACAACGCCAAGCCCTCTTGTTTGGGTCCGAGGACACCTTCCAATTCACGTTCTACGCCAAAACCAGCGACTCCAAGTGGCAACACTCCGGAAGCTTTGAAGGCGTCATACCCCAACTTTTGCGCCAGTACGAGTCCGCGGAAACCGACGCCCGAAGGGAACAACTCGAGCAATACATGCGGTCCATTGACTGCACGGCGTGCAACGGCAAACGACTCAAAAAAGAAAGCCTCGCCGTCAAAATCCAAGGCCAAGACATCATTGAATTAACCAATTACCCCATCCACGAACTCCGGGAATTCTTCCAAGCCGTGAAACTCGACAACCGCCAACGCCAAATCGCGTCGATGATCCTCAAGGAAATCAATTCCCGGCTGTCGTTCCTGCACAACGTGGGCCTGGACTACCTGACGTTATCCAGAAAAGCCGCGACTTTAAGCGGAGGCGAAGGCCAACGCATCCGATTGGCCACCCAAATCGGCTCCAACCTCACCGGCGTCCTGTACGTATTGGACGAACCCTCCATCGGCTTACACCAAAAAGACAACCACAAACTCATCGAAACCCTTCAACGCCTTCGCGACTTGGGCAACTCGGTTCTCGTCGTAGAACACGACGAGGACACCATCCGCGCCGCGGACTTCGTCGTCGACTTGGGACCCAAAGCCGGCATCCACGGCGGCCACGTGGTGGCGCAGGGAACCCCCAAGCAAATCCAATCCAACAAAAACAGCCTCACCGGCGCCTACCTCCGCCGCGAAAAATCCATTGCCCTACCCCCCAAACGCCGTACGGGAAAGAAAAAAATGGTCGTGAAAAAAGCAGGCGAACACAACCTCAAACACATCGACGTGTCCATCCCCCTCAAGACATTCACGTGCGTCACCGGCGTGTCCGGTTCTGGGAAAAGCACGCTGTGCCACGACGTGCTCTACAAAGCCCTCGCCCAACACTTCTTTGGCGCCAAGGAAAAACCGGGCCAACACGAGAAAATCGAGGGCCGAAACGAAGTCGACAAAATCATTTTGGTGGACCAGTCCCCCATCGGCCGCACGCCCCGAAGCAATCCCGCCACGTACATCGGCGTGTTTGACGTCATCCGACAGCTTTTCGCCGCCACGCCGGAGGCGCGCGCCCGCGGATACAGCGCCGGACGGTTCTCGTTCAACGTCAAGTCCGGCCGCTGCGAGAAATGCGAGGGCCACGGCACCATAAAAATCGAGATGCAATTCTTGCCGGACGTGTACGTGTCCTGCGAACAATGCCTCGGCCGAAGATACCAGAAAGAGACGTTGGACGTGACGTACAAACACAAAACCATTTCCGACGTCTTGGACATGAGCGTCGAGGAAGCCCTGGAATTCTTTTCAAAAATTCCCCGCGTCCAGGAAAAACTCCAAACCATCTTCGACGTGGGCCTCGGCTACATCAAACTCGGCCAATCCGCTACAACCCTTTCCGGCGGCGAAGCGCAGCGCATCAAACTGGCCGCGGAACTCTCCAAACGCGCCACCGGCAACACCCTGTACTTGCTGGATGAACCCACCACCGGCCTGCATTTCGACGACGTCGACAAACTCCTCAACGTCCTGCAACGCCTCGTGGACGCTGGCAACACTGTTTTGGTCATCGAACACAACTTGGACGTGGTCAAGTCATCCGACTGGGTCATTGACTTGGGCCCCGAAGGCGGGGACGCCGGCGGATACATCGTCGCCCAAGGCACGCCGGAAGACGTCGCCAAAAACAAGGACAGCTTCACAGGAGCCTATTTGAAGAAAACCCTCCAAGAGGCATCACCATGAACAACGAAGAAAAGGAGTTCCTCAAACAGGCCCAAAAACCTAAAATGACGGAGCTTTGGGACAACCCCGAAGATGAAGAATGGGAAAACGTCTTCAAAAAAAACAAAAAGAAAACCAAATGAACAAGCCCGAAGCCCTACCCAACCGCCCCGGCGTCTACCAATTCAAGCACGGCGACGAGGTATTGTACGTCGGCAAAGCCAAAAACATCTCCCACCGCGTCGCCTCATACTTTTCATCCGACGCGCCCGAAAAAGCCCAACGCCTGGTTCTGGAAGCCACGTCCGTGGACGTCACCGTCACGCACACCGAAACGGAGGCGCTGCTCTTGGAACAACGCCTCATCCAAGCCCTTCAGCCGCAATACAACGTCATGCTCAAGGACGGCATCCGCTACGCGTACCTGGTTTTACAGAAGAATCCGCTTCGCCTCAAAACCGTGCGCCGAGTGCCCGGACAAAAATTCCCGAAAGGCAAAGTCTATGGCCCGTTTGGAAAAGGCAGCCACCGATTCGAATTGATCAAGTACCTGCGCGCCCTGTATTTCCAGAAAACCGGGAAACCCCTGGAAAAAGCCGAACAAGACGAAGCCTACGCGCTCTTTGAAACGGTGTTGGAAGGAAAAACCGACCTGAAGGACCAACTCCAAGAACGCATGAAAACCGCCTCCAACAACCAGGAATACGAGAAAGCGTTGCTTTACAAAAACCGGTTGGCCGCCTTGGATGCGCTGGAAGAAAAACAAAGCGTCGAACAAAAAACCTCCGCCCACCAAGACGTGCTGGGATTTGGCCAAGACGGAGAACGCGTGGCCTTCCAAGTCTTCCGCGTCCGATTTGGCGTTCTATCCGAACAACAAAAATACGCGTACGAGTCCCTCAACGAAAACCCGGTGGAGGAATTCCTCATCCAGTACTACGCCACGCGCCGTCCTCCAAAAGAAATCATTACCCGCCAGCCCTTACCCCAAGCCCTTTTCCCGGACACGCGCCTGAAAACACCCAAGACTGGCGTCGCCGCCAACCTGCTTGAACTCGCCGAAGAAAACGCGGCCCGCATGCTCCACCAAACCATTCCCGTGGAAATCCTCGACCTGCAAAAAACCTTGAACCTCCGCAAAACCCCACACGTCATCGAAGCATTTGATGTATCCACCCTCCAAGGCAATCAAACCGTGGGCGCCATGGTTTGTTTCCAAGACGGCCAACCCGACAAAAAAAACTACCGCCACTTCAACATCCAAGCGGCAAACACCCAAAACCCGATGCCCGACGACTTCGCCGCCATGCGCGAAATGGTTTTCCGACGCTACGACCGGCTCCGCCGCGAAAACAAGAAACTTCCCGACCTCGTCCTCATCGACGGCGGCAAAGGCCAATTATCCGCTTCGCTTAAAGCCATGGATGACGCCGCGGTGCGCATCTCCACCATCGCGTTGGCCAAAGAATTCGAGGAAATCCACGTGCAAGGCCGAAGCCAACCCATCCAATTGCCGAAAAACCACGCCGGCCTCAAACTCCTCCAGAAAATGAGGGACGAAGTCCACCGCTTCGCGGTGACCTTCCACCGCAAAAAAAGGGAAAAAATAGAAAAATAATCTAGCCCAGCCGGTCAAAGTCGGACGTGTCCAAGTCGCCGGCCGTCAACTCGTCCAACGACTCCAAGTCGCCCAAACTCGTATCCACGGCGCTGACTTCAGACGCCACCGACGCATCCACGCTTGGCACAACCGATGCGGAAGCAGAGGGACCCGGCGTAGCGGAAGGCGACGTTGGCTGCGTGCAACCGAACAAAACCAACGAAGCCACCAACAGCAAACCCAACAATGCAAACCTCAAGACGGAAACACCTCAACAATTACGTTTTGACAGCACAGGCACGCACGCCTTTTATGCCTTTGGATAAAAAAAGGGAAAAAGAAAAAAGTCAGGAAGCGGAAGCGGCCACCGAAGCCTCGGCACTGGCGGAGGCTTGCGGAGAAGCGGACGCGTCCGCCGATGCGGTCGGAATTTCGGAGGCCGACGGCGTGGCGGAAGGTTCTTGTGCCGCGTCATCGGAATCCGTGGATTCCCCGGCTTCAGCGTCCACCGCAGCCGACGTAGTCAACTCGACGGCCACGTCAGCGCCCACCGCCGACGGCGCCGGGTCTTCCCGGAATTCGTCGACCAATTCGTGGTTGATGACGGCCTGAATGGCGCGCTTTAAATGCATCAGGCCCTTGTGCGCTTGCTTCAACTCGTGCACCGCCTCGCGCAGGGTCTCCTGCTGAAGCACGGATTCCAGTTTCTCGTCAATGCGGTCCTCCAACGCATCCAATTTGGAGACGTCAAAGCCTGCCGCTTCCAACCGGTCAATCACGCCCGACATGCGCTCCAGCAATTCCCGCGCCTTGGCAACCGCCAACTCGATCCGGTGCGACGCCATGCCTTTGGCAACGGCCTGCTTGAACTCACGCCATTTCTGGTTGAATTCCACGACCAAGTCACGGCGTTCATCGTTGGTCTCCGCCGCGGCAAACGCTTCCTTTTGGCCTTGGGCAAACAAGATAAAGTCCGCCACCAACTGGGCGTCCGCCCCCTCCGCTTCCAGTTTTTCCGCCAACGCGATGCGTTGGTCAAAGCCCGCCTGCAAGTGTTCGACGACCTTGGCCTTAAACTCGTTTTTTTCTTCATCCGTCAAGTTCAATTTGGCTCGAAACTCCTTCAACCGGCCTTCCGCGTCCGCAATTCTCTCTTTCACCGCGTCCAAGCGCTCGGCGCGCTGTTCCCGGACTTGCTCCAAACGGTCACCAAACTTTTCCTGGAGGCCGTCTTGAATCCGGTTTTGTCGGTCAACCACCTTATCACGAAACGCCTGCTGGCGGTCAAGAACTTTTCGGTCATCCGCTTCGTTCAGACGCTCCCTCACGTTCTCACGGACATCCTTAACGCGGTCCTGGACGTTATCCCGGACGTTTTGAACCCGATCTCGGGCATTGGCTGCGACGTCATTGACGCGATCCGCCACCTTGGCGCCCAACGGCCGGGCGGATGGCTTGACGTTCACGGAAGCATCCGCCGAACCGCCAGCCGACGCACCGGTGTCCTCGGCAGCCACCAAGCCCACCATTCCAATCAACAACAACGCCATCAAACCCACGTTCAACCATTTCATACCTTCAACACCTCGAAGTTCACGCGGCACCCAACGCCGCATTTCATTAAAACCGGACACCTGCGGAATTCGGCGTATAAAAACATTCTTTCGAAAAAACCAGTCCGCAAAGCTTTACCCAGTCTCAAAAAAGCAAGCAAAGCTTCAGGAAGCCTGCGTTTTGGCAAAAACGGACGGATTAAAAGTGCGGCACGCGCCAAAGAAGTTCTGCATGAAGCAATGGTTTTTCTGGTTGGCGTTCTGCGGATTGGCTTCGGCATCCGTCTTGTACGGAAACCTCTACGACGAGTCACTCAACCCAAGCACTCAGGCGTTGGTGACTTTGAACACGACGCCTTTGCAGGAAATCGTGGCCGTCAACGGCTCCTATGAATTCCAAGTCGGGCCGGGCACGTACCTTCTGTCCGCCCGGCAAGCCAACGCCTCGGCGGAAAAAATGGTGACCGTAGCCCAGGAGGGAAGCTACCGCATCGACTTGATATTGTTGGGCGACGTGGACGACGACACGGAACTGTTGGAAGAGGTCCTTAACGCATCCGACGTTCCGACCAATCCATCCACGCAAACCGAATCGTCGGCTTGGTGGGCCTACGCCTTGGCGACGCTTTTGGCCTTGGCCGCCGCGGCGTACCTGATGTACCGGAACAAAACCCGTGCGCCCCAGGAAACCAAAATTCAGCCCGGCTTGACGCCCGCTAAACCCATTGACACGCCCCTGACAACCGACCAAAACAAGGTCTTGCGAGTCATCGACTCCTTTAACGGACGCTGCGCGCAAAAGGAACTGCGCAAAGCCTTGAACGACTGGAGCGAGGCAAAAGTCTCCATGGAACTGACGGAATTGGAGGACCGAAACCTCATCCGGAAAATCAAGAAGGGACGGGGCAACATCATCAAGAAAACGTGACGTGCCGAGGCGAATCAACCACGCGATCCTGAAAACAAAACCCACTTAAACCACGAAACCCCATAGGGCCAACAAGTGAATTGATTCATGAAGTTGCTCGCCGCATTGCTTTTGGCCTCCGTGTTCCTGTTCGGTTGCGTGCAACCACCCGGAGGCGCGCAAGCCACCCCCACGCCGATCCAAGACGTGCTTCACGAAGACGTCACGCCCACCCAAACCCCCACGGTGACGGCCACGCCCACAGAAACGCCGAGCCCAGAAGCGGCATCCGAACCAACGGAAGTGGCAAGTGAACCAAACGCCACCGCCACGTTGACGCCGACTCAGACGCCCACGCCGGAACCCGGAGTGTACGTGGAAGTCGACGACAACGCGTGGTACCCCGGAGAAATCACCGTCAAGAAAGGCGTGCCACTGAAGCTGACCATCAAGATGCGGGACACCAACGTCTACTTTGCCGGAGGCGACGTCAAAAGCGACGCATTTGAAACCGTCCGCTTTGCCGTGGGCGAGACCAAGACAGTGGAATTCACGCCGCAAGGCCAAGTCAAAATCTCGAATTACTGGCCGACCTCCGGCGTGCTGAAAGGAACGCTGACCATCAACGTCAATTGAAATGGTTTAAAAACCAAGTCCGCGTAAGCCTTCCATGCTCGTCGAAATCACGTTGTGGACGTACCTTTTTGCGTTGGGAGTCGGCCTCCTCGCCACAATCATCGCCTACCTCCGCCCCAATGCGGAAACCCTGAAAAAAGCGATTCTCCTCGGATTGTTTCTGGCGCTGGCTGACTTCGTGTTCGAAAACTTCGGCGCACAAGCCGGGCTCTGGACTTCCTTTGGAAGCCCCCTGTTCCTGTGGGCGGTTCCCATCCAAGTCGTCTTCATCGCGATTCTGGCCGGCATGGCCTACCACCTCATCATGCAGCCCCGCGCCGACGCCTTGTACGTCGTGTCCACGTCGCTGTTGCTGGCCATGGTCGGCGTCGGCATTGAAGGCCTGCTCTTGGATTACAAGTTGTTGACGTACGCCAACGGCTGGACCAGCGTGCACGCCATGGCGTCGTACTTCGTCACGTTCGTGGTGTTGAATTGGGCCAACCTCAAGCTCTCCGGCCGACGCGTCTTCCACGAAGACTCCCACGACAAAACGCACAAAACCGAAAGGCAGCCGGCGCTTGCGAAAAAGAAGAAAAAAAGCTAGAGTGCTTTTCGCCTGGGAAAAAAGAAAAAAACTAAAAGTCAATCCCATTCAAGCGATCCGGCGGTCTGGTACTCCGTGACCCGCGTCTCGAAGAAATTCTTTTCCTTGTTCAAGTCGGTCGCCGTGCTCATCCAGGGAAACGGGTTTTCCCGGTTGTAGACCTTCGGCAAGTCCAGTCTCAACAGCCGCCGGTCCGCAATGTACTCAACGTATTTCTTGAATTCCTTGGAATTGATGCCCAAAAGCCCTTGCGGACACGCGTCGTCGGCGTACGTCTGCTCCAAGACCACGGATTTTTTGACCAAGTCAACGATTTCGTCCTGGAACTCCTGCGTCCACGCCTGGGGAAATTCCGCCTTGATCTGGTTGATCAAGTCACAGCCAAACGCCAAGTGCAGGCTCTCGTCCCGCATGATGTACTCGAACTGCTCGCCCACGCCCACCATCTTGTTCTGCCGCTTGAGCGCCAACATCATGGCGAAGCCCGCGTAAAAGAAGATGCCCTCCATGATGACGTAGAAACCCACCAAGTCCCGCAAAAAAGCCTGAATGTTCTGCGTGCCTTCCGTGGTAAAGTGCGGGTCGAAAATCGATTTGGTCAGGTCAACGACGAAGTCGTCTTTCTTCTTGATGGACGGAATGGTCTTGTACATGTTGTAGATTTCCTCGGGATCCAAGCCCAGCGTATCACAGCAGTAAATGAACGTGTCGGTGTGCACGGCCTCCTCGTACGCCTGCCTCAACAAGTACTGGCGGCATTCGGGGTTCGTCACGTGGTTGTACACCGCCAAAACGATGTTGTTGGCCGTGAGGGACTCCGCCGTCGAGAAAAAGCCGAGGTTCCACAAAATCATGCGGCGCTCCGTTTCCGACAAGACGCTTGGATCCTTCCACTGCTCCACGTCTTTCTGCATGGAGACTTCCTCCGGCACCCAGTTGTTCGCCACACCGCTTTTGTAGTGCTCGCGCGCCCACAAGTACTTCATGGGCAGAATCTTGTTCGGATCGGTTTTGGGATTGTTAATGATGCTCATGTCAATTCACCTTGAGTCGGAGGGGTCAGGGGGACCATGGGACTGGGGGAGGCGGAGCCTCCCGCGGTCCTGGGATTGTTGATGATGCTCATGACAATTCACCTTACTGGCAGGCCTCGCAATCCGGGTCCAGAATCGAACACGTCTTGGGTGCGGCATCCGACGCCGGCATCAGGGACTTCAGAGGCGGCGTTACGGCGTGAACCACGGCACGGTCTGCCTCCGGCCCGGCTTGGACAGTGAACGCCTTGGCGTCTGGTTGTTCCGGCACTTCCGCGTACTCGCGCTTCTGGGTGAAGCCAAACTTGGACGCGTCCAGAGTCGACTTCTCGATTTGCGAGGCGGCCAGTGTCCGCAAGTAATACGTGGTCTTCAAACCCATGCGCCACGCCGCCAGGTACACGTCGGACAACTGCTTTCCGGACGTGCCCTTGAGAAACACGTTGAGCGACTGGCTTTGGTCAATCCACTTGCCGCGTTCCGCCGCCATTTTGATCATGAACTCCGGATCGACTTCAAAGGCCTCCTTGTACTTGGCCTTGAGCGGGTCCGGCACGCGCGCAAGGCTTTGTACGCTGCCGTCGTAGTACTTGAGTTGGTCCAGCATTTCCTGGTCCCAAAGCCCGAGTTTCTTGAGGTCCTCCACCAGGTACGCGTTGACGACGGTGAACTCGCCGGAAATGTTGGCCTTGACGTACAAGTTCTTGTAAATCGGTTCGATGGACGGAAAACACCCCGAAACGTTGGAAATCGTGGCCGTTGGCGCAATGGCCATGGTATTGGAGTTGCGCATGCCGTGTCGCTTCACGTGCTCGCGCACCGGCGTCCAATCCATGGAAGCGTGCCGCGAAACGTCCACCCTCATGCCGCGCTCTTTTTCCAAGAGGTCCAACGTGTCCAAAGGCATGAGGCCTCGGTCCCACTTGGAACCCCGGTAGGACTCATACGGGCCCCGTTCCTGGGCCAGACGGGACGACGCCAAAATCGCATGGAAAGAAACAAACTCCATGCTGCGGCCGGAAAACTCCAAGGCGCCCTTGGACTCGAACGCCAAGTCCAACTTGAACAAGGCGTCCTGAAAGCCCATGATGCCTAAACCAATGGGCCGGTGGCGCACGTTGGACGTTTTGGCCTCGGTGGTGGGATAAAAGTTGATGTCGATGACGTTGTCCAGCATGCGAATCGCCGTGTGGACCGTCTCCGCTAAAAGGTCCTCGTCCAGTCGCCCGTCAATCACGTGCCGCTCCAAGTTGACGGAACCCAGGTTGCACACGGCCGTCTCCTCCGAGGACGTGTTCAACGTGATTTCCGTGCAGAGGTTCGACGAGTGCACGACGCCCACGTGGTCCTGAGGGGAACGAATGTTGCAGGGATCCTTGAACGTGACCCACGGGTGACCCGTCTCAAACAAACTCGACAGCATGCGGCGCCACAGCTTTTGCGCCGAGACCACCTTGAATTTACGGATTTTTCCCTCGCGCGCTTTCAGTTCGCATTCCTCGTATTTCTTCTTGAACGCGTCGCCAAACACGTGATGCAATTCCGGCACCTCGTTGGGCGTGAACAGCGTCCAGGACCCATCGCTTAAAACGCGTTGCATGAAAAGATCGGGAATCCAGTTCGCCGTATTCATGTCGTGCGTGCGCCGGCGGTCATCTCCGGTGTTCTTCCGCAAATCCAGGAAGTCCTCGATGTCCAAGTGCCACGTCTCCAAATACGCGCATGTGGCCCCCCGGCGTTTCCCGGAACGGTTGATCGCCACCGTCACGTCGTTGGCGATCTTCAGAAACGGCACCACGCCCTGGCTCTCCACGCCCGTGGACTTGATCCAGGCGCCCGTGGCGCGGACGTTCGTCCAGTCGTTGCCCAAGCCCCCGGACCATTTTGAAAGTTGGGCGTTGTCGCCGATGCACTTGAAAATGTGCGTCAAATCATCCTCCACCGTCGTCAAGTAACACGAGGAAAGCTGGGGGTGCAGGGTACCGGCGTGAAACAGCGTCGGCGTGGACGAGACGAAGCGCATGGACGACAGCAATTCGTAGAACCCCAACGCCTTTTCCTCACGGTTTTCCTCTTCCAACGCCAAACCCATGGCCACGCGCATCCAAAACGCTTGAGGCAACTCGCGCCGCTGGTTTTCCCACTTCGCAAAATAGCGGTCGTACAGCGTCTGGATGCCCATGTACTTGAACAGGCCATCGCGCTCGACGATAAGGCCCTGCGCCATCTTCTTCAAATCAAATTCCGCCATGCGGGGGTCAAACAGGCCCCGGGACACGCCGTCCCGGATCCCGCGGACGAACGCGTCGCGGTAACCGGCCTCCAGCACGCCTTCGGTGACCGACAGGCCAATGACTTCCTTGTAAAGCTTCTGCAAAAACACGCGCGCGGACAGGTAATCGTAGGCCGGGTCCTTCTCGATGAACGAAATGCACGCCAACACCAAGGCCCGCTCGATTTCCTGGGTGGGCACGCCATCGTAAATGTTCTTGATGGCCTCGTGGCAGACCTTGTCCACGTCCACGCCCTCCAGATCCCGCGCGTGACGCGCCACGGCCTCCTTGAACTTGCGGAAATCAAACAATACCAGCCGCCCGTCCCGCTTCTGGACGGTCAGCTTGCCCAACAACGTCTTTTCGATGTTTTTCCTTCGTTCTTCCTCACGCTCTTTCTGGCGCTTGGCCCGGTACAAAATGTACGACTTGGCGACCTCGTAAAGGCCGGATTTGACGAGGTGCTTCTCCACGATGTCCTGGATGTTTTCCACGTTCGGGAAAAAGTCGACGAAGCGCTCCCGGACCTCCCCCACAATCTCGCGCGTGAGCTCTTGAACCTGCGCCGCGGGCACGTCACTGGAGCTGGCAATGACGGCCTTGGTAATCGCGTTCTCGATGCGCGCCGAATCGAAGGCGACTACGTCGCCGTTGCGCTTGGAAATGAGAAGTTTGGAAGCCTCCATCAAAAAAACACCACCTGGAAAACGATCCCGAAAGGGCATGGCCACCCGCTACCCAAACGGACTGCCCCGGTTCATTTCGGTTGACCCCTATAAATAAGTATTGCCCAGATATGGTATCAAAAACAACAGTCAACCACCACCCATAGTGTTTTTACGTCTAACGACGAACTCGCCAGGCATCCGGAAGCGGGTTGGAAACGCGGGGGTCAGCGGCGGGGCTTTCGGCTCCGGCGGAAAGAAGCGGGTCGGAGCAACCGGGACCGGTCTTTTTGGAAATCCGACAACCGCTTGCGGGCCAAGCCAGGCTTGCCGGACCGAAGCGCGCTGGATATCTTGTCCTTGGACACGACCCGCAGGTCATTCAACCGGTCCAAGGCCAAGCCTTCCGCGTCAAACGCGTTGGCCAAACGCCGGGTGGACGCGTCCGCGCCGCCGGCCAAAGAAGCCACGGATTCCAACCGGTCGAAAAACGACCACACGGCCCGCGAAAGAAACACCAAAGCCAGAACGAAGTAGACGCCGGGAAGCAGGATGAACAGCGGCGGCGTCTTCTGGAAGTACAGCCACGCGGCTACGAAGAGGCTGGAGAGCGCCAAAAACGTTCCGACAAACAACTCCGATGCGCGCTCCACCAAAACGGGGTGAACCAGGTGCCGCACCAAGGTTTCGACGAGGAATTTCAGTTCCTGCAGCGACCGGTAAATCGGCCACACGATGAAGGGCAACACCAACACCGCCAGGGTGGCGGAAGAAGGAAGATCGGGAAACGCCGGAAAGATGAAGTACGTATTGAGAAGCGCGGCCACGTAGACCACGGCCAACGCGATAACAAAATTCGCCAACAGGTTCTGCACCGATCGCCAGAACGGCTTTTCAAACGCCTTGGAGAACGCCTCCACGGCATGCATTTCCTGGCCCACCACCGACAACGCATTCCGGATGCGTTTGGGGTAGACGCGGAGAAACGCGTCCGCGATCCGGTCGCTGCGCGCAAAGCACACCGGCGCCAAAAAGCCAGTGGTGATCGTCAACAGAAACGCCAACGCCGTGATGTCCGCGGGATTGGACACCAGGGGGGCCGCGGCGGCGGCAATGATGATGGAGAACTCGCCGATGGAAAGCATGAGCATGCCCGTGGTGATCGCCGACTTCGTGTTCAACCCAATGGCGGACCCGAAAACGCCGTACGCGAGAATCTTGGCCACCAAGTAGGCGACCAACAAGCACGCCAAAAGCGCGTAGAGGGTGATGGACGCCGGAAAGATCACGGTGGCGCCAAACGAGACGAAGAAAAACAGGATGAAAAATTCGCGAAACAGGCCCAGTTCCCGCTTGATGCGCACGCCGTACTTGGACTCCGCCAGCGCAAACCCGGCAAAATACGCGCCCAACGCCGGCGAGAGGCCCAAAAGCTGCCCGAAGTAGCCCACCACGATGCCCACGCCCACGGCATACAACGCCATCTTGTCCTCGTGGCCGATTTGGGCCAAGTAGGATAACGCCAACGGGGAGAAGCGCCGCACCACGACGAACATGGCCACCACGAAAAACAAGCCGTTTAAAACCAGGAAGTTAAACGACGTGGCCGCCGAAAAACTGGTCAGAAGAACCAGGACCAAAATCGCGAAGAAGTCCTCAATGATCAAGGCGCTCACGGCAATCTGCGATTCGAAGCGGTCCAAAATCTTTTTCTCCAGCATGAATTTCAGCGCGATCACGGTGGACGTGGCCGGCAAAAGCGAACCGACCACGATGGCCTCCACATCCCCGAAACCGAAGAACTTGGCGACCGCAAAGCCCGCCACAAACGCCGTCGCCATTTCCACGGACGCCAAAATCAGCGCCACCACGCCGTTCTTCTTGAATTTCTCGATGCTCAACTCCAAGCCCAAGTAAAACAAGAGCATCAAAACGCCGATCTCGCCAAACAAAAGCGTGATGGGCTCGCCCGGCACCATGAAGCCCAAGGCCATGGGCCCCAAAAAAATGCCGGAGAAAATGTAGCCCAACGACGATGACAAGCCCAGGCGCGTGAACAAGACGCCGACCAGAAGAGCGACTAACGTAATGACGCCCAACGCAATGACGGGCAATTGGCTGACGTCCAGGCTCATGACCCTTCATCACGGCGCCCGCAAATAAAAACGCGCGGAAACGGCAAAAGACAGACCCCGGGAAAAAAGAGGCGGAAACCGCGTCAGGGCGAACGAATCAGTTGCGCGCTCCTGACCAATCCGTGAAACGCGTCCAGTTCCACCACGTCACCGGTTCTGAGCTTGCGCGTGGCAACCTGCGTTCCGACGATGCATGGCTTGTTCAACTCGCGGGACACCACGGCCGCATGCGAGGTGATGCCGCCCTCGTCCGTGATGATGCCTACCGCTTTCTTCATCAACGGCACGAATTCAGGGCGCGTCATGGCCGTCACCAAGATCTCGCCCGCATGAAAGTCTTCCGACGGGTCGTTCACGATCCGCACCGACGCGATCACGCGACCCAGACACGCCGGCTGGCCTCTTAGTTCCAGCTTTTCGGATTTCGGGCCGACATCCAATTCCGCCAATTTTTTGGCGCCTGCCGGCCCCACCAGAAAATCAAACGAATCCACATCCGCCCAAACCAGTACGCCATGAACCCGACGCGCCTTGAGCGTCTTCTCCAAGACGCGGCCTTCCAAGACCTCAAAAGGCCAAACCGCTCCGAAAAGCTCCGGATCGATGCCCTGTTCCTTCAGCCATTGCCGACATAGAACGTCAAAGCCAAACAAAGCCGTAAAATTCAGGCGCTTGCGCAAGTCCCGCCACGCCACCAACTTTTGGTACAGCCACAACGGGTTCTCCGAAAGGCCTTTGTCGTCCAACAAGGCGCTCTGCCGGTCTTCAAGCGAAACGACTTGGGCGGAAAGAAGCCTCAGCGTTTTTTGAGCTTCCCGTTTTGCCGCGGAGGCCAGGGCATTGGCTTTTTCTTCCGAAATGCAGCCGAAATCCACGTAGTTGGTCGGATACCAGTAAAATGTCCGCAAAAACTCGGAAAAGTTCCCGGAAATCGCGGCGTTGGAAAGTTCGCGTTCATAATCCTGCAAGTACGACAACTCCGTGGGCGTCGTCAACAATTGGATGTCTTCCCGCGACAAATCATGCTCCGACGCAATGCGGCTCATTTCCAAAAAGTCCACGCCCGCGTCAAAACAGTCGATGAAAACGGAATGACCCCAGTATGAAACAAGTTCCCGCCACATGGACTCAAAAGAAGCCAAGTTGCCTTGGTAAATCGACCAGGACTGTTCATCCAGGCGACGGGCGATTTCCAACCATTTGCGGTACACCGATTCAAACCGTTGGGGCGTACCCAGCTTTTCTAAAGCGGCGTACGCCACCTCGTCCAAACGGCTTTTCTCGTACACGTTGACGAACCGCGTTCCCTGGTAGTAATATGCGAACGGCGAAACCGCCTTGCCGTACACCTCGAAAGTAGGCCGTCCAAACGCCACAATCCAAGGACTGCACGTAAACAAAAGCATGTTGCCAGCCTGCCGGTACACTTGGCCAAATCGTTGCATGCCTACTCGCTCTGCAGTTTCTTGACTTCCGCGACGAACGAATCCAAGTCGGAAAAGTTCCGGTACACCGAAGCAAAACGGATGTACGCGATTTCGTTGAGTTTCTTCAGCCGCTTGAGCACCAACTCGCCGACTTTGGCCGAAGGAATTTCGCTGGAGGCCCTCCGCCGCAAGTCCCGCTCGACTTTGTCCACCAAATCCGCGAGTTGCTCGTGCGTAACCGGCAGCTTGACGCACGCTTTTTGCAAGCCGTGGAGGAGTTTGTCGTGGGAAAACTTTTCCTTCCGCCCATCTTTCTTGATGACGTGCAAGTCCAAGAGTTCCACGCGTTCGTACGTGGTGAACCGCTTCTGGCATTTCTCGCACTCGCGCCGCCGGCGCGTGACTTCCACGTCCTCGGCGTCCCGCGAATCCAACACCTTGGTCTGCTCGTGGTCGCAGTACGGGCACTTCATACCATGGATTGTAGGAAAAACCGGATTTAAACACCGGGCTTTGATTCAAGCCGCGGCGCCGCAAGACCATTTATAGTTTGGCCGCCACAGGGCCCATGCATCATGTACCCGTTTCTTCCCGACGCCAAAGCGCAACTGGAGCCCGGCCTGAACGACGCGGACATCGACGCCGCGATTTTGTTCCTCAAACAACCCGTCACGGAATCCACCTACGAGAACACCGGCCGCCACGTCAAATTGTACGCCCTCTCCAAGGCACTCTTGAGTTGCTTGAGCGACTACGTCAAAAAAAAGTACGCCAAGAAAAAAGCCGAAGAGTACGTCCAACGCATCAACCGCAAGAACGAACAGCTCTCCGTCGGACGCGCCTTCCTGGAAAGCCTGCACGCGGAAGGCGAACGCTATTCGCTGACGCTTTCCGACTACCTGAGGTTCGGCGAGAACCTCGTGCACCAAACCGCGCGCGACGGGCGGGTGGCCATCAACAACCAGGAACTCAACGCCCTTTTGAGCAAAGCCATCGCCGAAAAATTCACCGACTCCGCCGCCCAAGACGTGCCGGACGCCATCCAACGCAAAGCCAGCGCATTGGACGACCAACCCAAAAAGAAAAGCTACGGCAAAAAGTTTTTGGACCTCGGCTGCATCCAATCCATTCTAACCGGTTCGCCGGAAGGCAAGCGATTCTACGGCGCCATGGGGTTAAGCATTGCCGCGCGCCGCGACGGCGTGCCCAAAGACGCCGCACAAAAACTCATGCAAGACTACGTTTCGCGGTGTTCCGGCACCAAACCCTTCACGCCAAGCGAAGGGGAAAGCACGCTGAACTGGGTGTATGATCGCGACATCGGGTTTTCCTGCAAAGTCATGATGGACAACGGATTCGAAGGCACGTACTGCCCCGCCTGTCCCCTGAATTGGAGGAAGAAAACGTGAAGGCCGTCATCCTGGACGTTTCAGGAGTGCTCCGCGACAACCGGCAAGCCATCTGGGACAGTTGCCGCCGCGCGCTTTCCGCGAAAGGCATCGCGGTTACCGCTTCCGCCGACCACGCCTACCGGTTACGGGGATTAACCGAATACAACCTCGTGGAAAACGCCATCGAAGCCATTTGCGCATTGCAAGACGAAAACGTGGACGTGCAAGACGCCATCGAAAACCCCGAAAAAATCGCGGACGCCGTGAAAAAACACCCCCTCCCCGACAAACACGGAATCGCGCAGGACGCCAAAGCCGACTTCCGCCGAACCGACGCCGACCACCTCGCCTCCATCCACCCGCTTCCGAAATCCAGGCAAGCCCTTGAAAACTTCACCAAAAAATACAAAGTCGGCGCGTTCTCCAACGGCGGCACGGCGTTCAACCGCGCGTGGCTTTCGTTCCACGGATTGGACGGGTTTTTCGGCGCCATTCTGGCTGAACAAGACGTGCCCAGAAAAAAACCGCACCCCGACGGGATTTGGGCCTGCGCCAAACAACTGGACGTCAACCCCACGGACGCGTACTACGTCGGCGACGCGCAATCCGACATGATCGCCGCCCAAAACGCTCAGGCGGTGCCCATCGGCGTTCTCAGCGGCGCCGCCACGAAAAAACAACTCGAACGCGCCGGCGCGTTTCACGTGTACGCCGACGCCTGCGAGGCCTCCGAAGCGCTATGAACGAAAAAGAGCGCCGCTTCGTCCAACACCACGTCCAAGGATTCTACCAAAAAAAAGTCCCGGTTCCTCCGGCCGTCAGCCAACGCGAATTCGGCTTCGGCTGGCAAAGCAAAATCGATTACCGCCACCGCGGCTTCATCTCTTCATGGGAGTACGAGCAATTCGTCCGCCAGGAAGCCCCGCTTTACATGTCGTACTCCCTGGCATACTACCAATTCCCCGAAAAACAGCCCATGGGCGAAAAAGGCTTCCAAGGCGCCGACTTGGTCTTCGACCTGGATTCCCCCAAACAAGAACACGACCACGAACCCGTACTATGCAGGACGTGCCTGGAGGACATCCACCAACAAGCCCTCCAGCTCAAGAAAATGCTTGAAGAGGACTTCGGGTTCCAGCAACCCAAACTCGTTTTCTCCGGGCAAAAAGGATTCCACGTCCACGTCCAGTCCCCCGACGTCATGGACTTGTCCAAAGACGCCCGACGCCAACTCGCCGAATACGTGGCCGCCGAAGGCCTGGACGCCTCCACCTTATTTCGGAAAACCGCTTACGACTTGGAACACCACGTCAAACCCGTTGAAACCCTCCAAGGCCCCTCTTCCCAAAGCACGGGGTGGACGGCCAAAATCTATCAACGCGTCCGACGCGCCATCCAAGAAAAAGACGTCTCCGCGTTGAAGCGCTACGGTTTCTCCCGCAAAACCGTTTCCGCCATCCAAGACGACCCCGCGCCCGCGCTTTCACAAATCAACAGCGGTCATTGGGGCGCACTGTTGGGAAAAGACAAACAACCCAACACCGAATCACTCATCGCCGACGTCCAAGTCGTGCAAACCGACAAAGCCGTCACCTACGACTTGTCCCGCCTCATCCGCGTCCCCGGCTCCATCCACGGTTCCACCGGGTTCATCACAAAGCCCCTGGAAGACCCCGAAACATTCCGCATCCGGGACGTGCTCGCCTTCGACTCCAGACAACAAACCACCGTGATTGCCCGCCAAGACCTCAAATTCGAATTCTTGGACGAAATCTGGACCCTGCCGCGCGCGCGCTTCTCTGAAGTCCCCCTGCCGCTAGGCATCTATCTGGCCTGCCAGGAAAAAGCGTTTATACCCTGAACAACCTGGAAACAAGCATGCCAACCAGCCTTGAATTCTACGGACAAATCAGAAGACACGTGGGCCCCGCCACCGGCTTGACGTACGAAAAACCACGAAAGCCAAGTTCCAACCACAAAATACACATCCACGGAATCCAACCCGAACACGCACTGGAATTGGGAGAAACCATCGAAAGCCAACTAAACCCTCACGGAAGAGGCCACGTGGCCATCGGCTTTGCGAAAACCGGTCAAGGATTCCTCTTGACGCTTGAAGAACCCAAGCACGTGCGCGCCGTCCTGGAAGCACTGGCCCACCACGAAAATTTGCGAAAAGAAGCCCAACGCGTCTTGGACAACTTACCAAAATAACCTATCCAACACGCCGGACGCGGGCCCGCTCCCCTCAAAACGGTGGCCCCGGCGGCAGACCTTGTTCTTTCCGGACTCAAGCACTGGAGTCGCCCCCGTCTTTTCCCCGGAAGTACTCCCCAATCAGCGCCGCCGTGTGGCGCGCATGCGAATCAACCAACGTGTCCGGCCGCGGGTTGATGGAGACCTCCCGGCCACCGCGCTTGCGCACCCACACCACGCTGGTTCTAGTCAACCAACTCCACGCCGCGGCATAGGCTTGCGCGTACGGCCTGGAATCCACGACCTTTCGTCCCACCTTGTTCCGCACGTTGTTGAAAACAAAGTTTTTCTTGAAATGCGAAGCGCCAAAAACCCCACGTCCTTGAACCGAAAAACCGTGCGCCAAAATGTGGGAAATCACGTCGGGGTCAACGCCAATCCGGCCGAAATGCGCCAACGTCTCCTCGGAAAACGGCAAACGAACCGGTTCGCCCTCAGAAACAACCGCTCGCTCGGCTTGCACGAGACCCAACCGGACGGCCAACCCCCGACGCAACGCGGCCACTTCACCGTAAAGACGCCGGCTTTCGGGATGCAAGTCCAGTTCCTCGTTGATGGCACGCGGATGCCGGATGAAAAAATCGTGGAGGCGTTCCGCCGTGTTTTTCTTGAACTTGAACTCCGCACGATGCATGGCGCGCGCCAGGACCATGGATAGTTGGTGGTCCTCCGACCCGCCGTCCAGTCCACGCATCACGGAAAGAATTCTCACCGAGGTGCCCGTCCGCTGGCGCAATTGGTACGGCATCTCGTCAAGTCCGTGCATCATGCGTTCCCTTTCCAAGTCGTGCATGGAAAACACGTCATCCGGACGCAGATGGAAAAAGCTCCTCAAGTCGCGGCCTACTGGATCGGCAGAAGCCATTCCGAAGGCGGGGGATTTTTGCGGCATCTCTGGAGTGGGTTCTGGGGGGATTTGCGCGCCCGAGGAAACGGAAGAACGCTCCGGCTCCACTTGGGGTTCAACACGTTGGGCCGCCTTGTTTCTTTCCTTGAGGCGGCGCAACCGTGCCCCAAGGGCCGCCAAGGCGTCGCGGGCGCCTTGCGTTAAACTGGAAAACCAGCGCCGGTAAAAAGGAGGCGGCGTCCGGCCTGCCCGCTTCATCTGCCGTTCAATGCGCCGCTTCATGCAAATGAATTCTTGGGACGGCAACTTAAAAAAGCGAAGCGCAACCCCTTTAAGGCATTTCCCACAATCCATTTCCAAGAGGTCCCAAACACCATGCGTTTGCTTGAACTGCACTGCGACTACATCAACGTCTTACCCAAAAAGAAGGCGCTCAAAAGCATCGGCGAATTGAGCGAAGACGAGAAAAAAGGCGTCCGCATGGAAAACGTGCTCGTCGTGTTCAGCTCATTTGAAGAAGGCGACGACGAATCCGTCCTGGAGCGCGCCGTCGTTGAAATCCAGAAAAACTTCAAGGAAGTCAACGCCGACTCCGTCCTGGTCTACCCCTACGCCCACCTCTCCCACAAGTTGGCCAAACCCGCCCTGGCGCAAACCCTGCTGGACTCGTTCCTGATCAAGGTCCGCGCCTTCGCTCCCAACGCGCAAAAATCGCCGTTTGGATACTACAAGGAATTCGAGTTGAAATGCAAGGGCCACCCACTGGCGGAACTCTCAAAGACCATC
Organism: Microcaldota archaeon; assembly: GCA_016207165.1. GTDB lineage: Archaea > Micrarchaeota > Micrarchaeia > Norongarragalinales > Norongarragalinaceae > JACPGT01. The sequence continues at coordinate 112,602 of JACQQD010000001.1, read as the reverse complement.
ACGTCGGAAACCCTGCAAACCCAAGTCAAAACATTGGGAGGCAAAGACGCGGAAGTCTTCAGACTCCCCTCGCTTTTCGAGGACTACGGCGCCGCCACCCCCAAAACGCTCAAACCAACGCAAACCCTTGAAGCCCGGCGCAACACCGCCCTGCTTTTGCTGGCCCACGCCGTTCAAACCGAGTTAGGCGGCAAAGCCACAACCGGTTTCGGCAAAGACAACGAAGGCTACCTGGATTTCGAAGGCCCCGGCGTGTCCCCGGAAACCCTCAACCAATTGGAGTCTGCCATGCACGCCCTCCAACAAAAAGCGTGGCCCATCGAACTTAAAAAAACCGGCAAAAACGCGGAAATGCCAAACCGGTACCTGAATGAAGCCCTCTCCGAAACGAAAGCCAAGGAAGTGCTCGTGCAAGGCTTTGGAAAACACACCTATTTCCTGCCGGGGCCCTTCACCAAGACCTCGCAAGACGTCTCCGCCTTTGCGTTGACGAAATTCGGGGGATCGTACTGGAAAAACAATTCCAAGAACGCCAAACTCCAGCGCGTGCACGTGCAAGTCTTCAAGAACCAGGACGCCCTCTTGGAATTCAAGCAACTCCAAAAGGAAGCCGAAGCCCGCGACCACCGAAAAATCGGCAAACAACTCGACCTGTTCAGCATTCACGAGGAAGGCGTGGGCTTCATCTTCTACCACCCCAACGGCATGACGCTTTACAAGGAACTGGAAAAATTCTTGCGCGAACAATACGAAAAGCGCGGCTACCAGGAAATCAAGACGCCGTTGATTCTCAACGAAGACTTGTGGCGGCAATCCGGGCACTGGGACCACTACCACGAAAACATGTACTTCACGGAAATCGACGGCGTACCGCACGCCGTCAAACCCATGAATTGCCCCGGAGCCATCCTGGTGTACAAGACCAAACCCAGGTCCTACCGCGAACTGCCGCTGCGCTTGGCCGAAAACGGCGTTGACCACCGCCACGAATTATCCGGCGTTCTAAGTGGACTGTTCCGCGTGCGCGCGTTCACCCAAGACGACGCGCACCTGTTTGTCACCGAAGATCAAATCCTGGACGAAGTCAAAAACTTCATCGACTTCATCGACTTCATGTACAAAACCTTCGGCTTTTCGTACTCCATCGAGCTTTCCACCAAACCCGAGAAAGCCATGGGCGACCCCGCACTCTGGGAAAAAGCCGAATCCGCGCTCAAGAAAGCGCTGGAGAAAAACAAGAAGAAATACGAAGTCAACGAAGGCGACGGCGCATTCTACGGCCCAAAAATTGACTTCAAAATCAAGGACGCGCTGGGAAGACTGTGGCAATGCGGCACCATCCAACTGGATTTCCAGATGCCGGAACGATTTGACTTGCACTATGAAGGGCCCCAAGGCAAAAAACGCCCGGTGATGCTTCACCGCGTCATTTACGGATCGTTTGAACGGTTTCTAGGAATACTCATCGAACACTTCGCCGGTTCGTTCCCCACGTGGCTTTCCCCCGAACAAGTCCGCGTCCTTGCCCTCACCGACCACGAAAACGCGTACGCCGAAAAAGTCCGCGACGAACTCAGACAAAACGGCATCCGGGCCACCGCCGACATTTCCTCCGGTAAAATCGAAGGCAAGATCCGCGACGCGCAACTCTTCAAAGTCCCGTACATGCTCGTCGTCGGCAAAAAGGAAACGGAATCCAAAACCGTCTCCGTGCGAAAACGCGACGGCACCCAGAAACACGGCGTAAAACAGCAAGAATTCATGAAAGACCTCCTCCAGGAAATCCGGGAACGACGGCGGCATGAATAACTGGAAGACCCACCGCGTCGAAATTCGGCCAGGCCACACCTGGGCCGTCAAAGACTCCAAAACAGGGAACAACGGCCGGCAAACCCTGGTTTTCGTCCACGGCCGCTTTTCCAGCCAAGAAAACTGGTCCTCGTACGCCGAACACTACCGCCGAAAAGGCTACCGCGTCATCACCTACGACCTCGACGGCCACGGGAAATCCACGGGCGACGGCACGTTGACCCTCCAGGAACACGCCGACGGCCTCAAGAAAATCCTGGACCGCCTCGGCGTACAACGGACCGTGCTGGTCGGCCACTCCGACGGCGGCGTCATCGCCCAACAATTTTGCGCTGACCACCCGAACCAAGTCAAAGCCCTGGCGTTGGTCAACTCCTACCGGAAACTGCCAGAGGAAACGCGGCAACTCATCGCAACACTTGCGGAACTACACGACTTGGAAATAACAGGGGCCAGCCTCTCCCACCGGATCGGAAGGCAACTGCTCAAACTCAAGGCCCTCAACCTGCTTACCGAAGGCCGCTTCGGCGTCCGGGAAGTCCTTGGATTGTTCAACCCGTTCAAGGGCGGAACCCTCAAGGTGCTCCAGAACCACTCCCTGGCATTCAACACCGCCGAAGCCCCCGCCATCGCCCACCCGCCGCCCTTGTGCGTATTGCACACGCAACAAGACTTCCTCGTCACCCGAGAACCCATCGATGAGTTTAAGAGGATGTACGGAGACGCGGAAATCCGCGTCTTGGACAAAAACACGCATTTTCCGCACACGCGTTACCCCGAATGGGTTCGCGAGAAATTGGATTCATTCTTGGAAGGCCTGAACCCCTACGAGTGAACCCGGCAACGGTGCAGTGCCTCCAACGTCCATGCCAAGCCCTTCTCCGCCAATTCCTTGGAATCCGCTTCCACGTTGATCCGCACCTTGGGCTCCGTCCTGGACGCGCGCACCAAAAACGTGAAATCTTCGAATTCCGCTTTGACGCCGTCCAGCGCGTCCACGCGCACCGCCTTTTCCTCGGCCAGCGCCCTGAGTTTTGAGAAGTCCAAGGCAAAACGCGCCTCTTGCTGCAAGGAAACTTGCTTGAACTGGAAGGCAAAGTCCGCGACCTCGCCAAAACGCGTGCCGGACAACAACGCCGCCGCAAAAATCCCGTCGGAATCCGGCATGTGCTTCTTGAACGAGTAATGTCCCGACCGCTCGGCGGCAAAATCAGCTTGGCTTGAAAGCATTTCCTTCAACAGGAACACGTCCCCCACCGCCGTGTACGCCACGGAAAAGCCCTCATCCTCCAGGAATCGGAACACTTCGGCTTGCGTGTCCAACGTCACCAACACCTTCGCTTTTTTGGGCAGATGACGGGAAGCAATGAACGCCGCCAGAATACCGCCGTCCACCACGTTTCCGCGGTCCACCACCACGCAGCGGTCGCCGTCTCCGTCAAACGCGAAGCCCACCTTCTTTGAGTCAATGGATTTTTTCTGCAAGACGGAAAGCGCGCCGCTTTTCGGCTCCGGCGCGTGCTTTTCAAAGGCGGGATCCGGATCAAAAAATACGGAATCCGGGAAAACCTCTTTGACCGCGCACACGGCTCCACCCGCCAAATCGTAGACACCGGATTCAAACTCCGGCAACGCGTCCAAATAGGTTTGCCGAAGCGATCCATCCACGTCCGGCAAAGGCGTTCCCTGGGACAAAAACGGCGTGTTGGATGCATCGTACCACTCCCGAAGCTTCGCCAGCTCCCCCTCGAAAAAGCACCGCTTGTGTTTCTTGAATTTGACGCCGTTGTACCCCGCCGGGTTATGCGACGCCGTAAAAACGACGCCCCACGCCGTGGCGTTATAGCCGATCACGGGCGACGGCACGGCGCCGGCAAAACGCACCTCGCCCTTGAACCCTTGCAGAAACGCCTTGGCCAGCGAATCGTTGTGCTCCCGGTAATCCATGCCCAACGCAATCGGCCGCTTAAAGGCATTGCAGGCCAACCCCAACCGGAAACACTTTTCCTCCGTGGCCTCGGAACCGTATTTCCCCCGGAAATCATAGGCCTTGCAAAAATTGTCTTCAAGCAAGTTCGCCTTGGAAGAAGTACTTGAAGCGTTCGGCGAACAGGATGGGTCGTCCGTCAACTTCCATCGCCCTTGAACACGGTTTCATTATCCAAGTTGTGCTTGACTTGAACACCCGGGTAAATCCGGCAGTTGTGCCCAATCAAGACCCCGCAGTTAATCGAACAATTCACGCCGACCTTCGTGCCGGAACCGATGGCGGCCCCCAGTTTCCTCCGCCCCGAATCCACGGAACCCTGCTTGAAGTGCACCAAGATGGGCTCGTTGTCAAACCGAAGGTTGGCGATCATGGAACCCGCGCCCAAGTTGACGTCCTCGCAGAGCACGGAATCCCCCACATAAGAAAAGTGCGGGACGTTCGCGCCGTTCATGACCACGGAATTCTTGATTTCGCACGTGCCCACGTGGCAGTTGTTTTCAATCACGGAACCCCGACGGATGAAGGCGTTCGGACCAATCAGACAATTCTCGCCGATGTACGCCGGGCCCTCCACGCGGGTTCCCGCCCGAATCACGCTGCCCTTGCCCAAGAAGAGTTTTCCCTGCACGACGGCGCCGGATTCAATGGTGCCCTCCACGCGTTCGGGCATGAGGCGCTCCAACGCGTGGATGTTGATGTCCAAGTGGTCCCAAAAATACGTGATTTCGCTTCGGTACCCCTGGAATTCCACGGCACGAAGGGGTTGGGCGTTCAAGAACGCCACCAACGCATCCGTCAACTCGTACTCGCCCCGCGGCGACAACGGCACTCGTTCCAAATAATCGAAGAATTCCTTGGGCAAATAGTAATTGCCCAAACCCACCCAACCCGCGACTTTTTCCTTCGGTTTTTCCCGGATGCCGGCAATGAGGCCGTCTTTCACGTCAAACAATCCGAAGGCCCGCGCGTCATCCACGAACTTGGACAAACCGAAAAACTGCGTCGGATTTTTTTCGATGCGTTCACGCATCAAGCCGAACAAAGCCGGCTCGGAAAAACTGTCGGCGTTGACCGTCACGAACGACTCGGAAACATGGCGTTTGGCACACAAAAGCGCGTGCCCCGTGCCTTTTTGTTCCGCCTGTTCCACGAAGACCAGTTTCTTGGAATATGGCTTCTTGGAAAAATAGTCCGTGACCAACTCTTTTTTGTAGCCGACCACCACCACGACTTTCGACGCAAAACCCACCACGTCATCCAGAATCCATTCCAGCAACGGTTTTCCAAGAACCCGCACCATGCATTTGGGCAAGCTCTCTCCAACGGGCCACAAACGGCTTCCACGGCCCGCGGCGAGAATGACGTATTGCACCACTCAGACCCACTCCAACAAATCCAACAATCCATTTAGGCGCGGCCCGTCCAAATGCGCGTTCCAAGGACGCGCCATCAGCACGGTTTGGACGCCGGAAACCCGACCGGTTTGCACATCCACTTCAGAGTCCCCCACAAACACGGCATCTTGGCGCCCGACTACGCCCAAAACCGCCAACGCTTTTTCAAGGGGTTCGGGATTTGGTTTGGGCCTCCTAACGTCATCCGCGGTAACCACTACGTCAAATCCATTAAAGCCAATGCGCTTGAGCGTGCTTGCAAACTGGGCGCGGTTCTGGCTAGTCACCACCCCCAAACGAACTCCACGGTCCGACAACGCCGGCAAGACATCTGCCACGTCAGGAAACGCATTGGAAAACGCGGGGATGTAGTGCGACGTGAACCTCGGATTCGTCCATTCCGCGTACGCCTCGGCCTGAAAATCCGGGATGCCGGGCACCAGCATCCGGACACAATTCACGAACAAGTGGCCGTTGGTCCGCACGATCGCCTCCCGGGACGCTGGAGGAAAACCAAAATGCGCCAAGGCATCCGAATGCATGCGCACCAAGGCCTCCTCGGAATCCAACAGCACGCCGTCCACGTCAAATAACACGGCTTTGATAGTCACGAAAATCACACACAACAAACAAAGTCTAGCGCACGGTCACGGATTTCGCAAGCGATCGGGGGTGATCTGGATCCAGACCCCGATTGACCGAAGCGTAATACGCCAGCAACTGCATTGGAACGGTAGCCAGCAACGGGTAAAACAATGCCGGCGCTTTCGGCAATTCGACGAAAGCGTCGTACGCCTCGTTTTGCTCGTCCGAAACGCCCACCAAAAAGGCGCCCCTGGCTTGGGTCTCCAAACCATTGGATAGCGTATCGGAAAACGTGTAGTCTTTCGGGTTGACCAGCACCACCGGCGTGCCTTTCTCGATAAGAGCCAGGGTGCCGTGTTTGAGTTCGCCGGCGGGCATGCCTTCCGCATGAACGTAAGAAATTTCCTTCATCTTGAGCGCGCCCTCAAGGGCCACCGGAAAATTCACTCCCCGCGCCAAGTAATACATGTGGCGGACTTCGGACCAGGACGCCGCCAAATCGTTGGCCTGCGTTTCCCACTTCGGCAAGAATTCCTCCACTTGGTCGGCCACCTTGGTCATGGTGGCCACGCCTTCTGAACGTTTGCCTGCCAATGCATGCGCCACCACGAAGAACACCGTCAACTGCGCCAAAAACGCCTTGGTGGACGCCACGGCAATCTCCGGACCGCAATTCAAGTACAGGCACACATCGCTTTCCCGGTCAATGGACGACCCCGCCACGTTGACAATGGCCGCGACTTTGGCACCCTTTGCCTTGGCTTTCCGCAAACCCACCAAAACGTCGGCCGTCTCGCCGCTTTGCGACACCGCCACCACAAGCGTATCGGCTGTACACTGATCCGCAAAGTAATCGAATTCAGACGCGATGTAGGCCTCCGCACTTTGGCCCGCCAACTGGTTCAAGGCATACCGCCCCACCAAGGCGGCATGCCGCGACGTGCCGCAAGCGACGAACTTGACGTCCCGGCTTGCCTTCAGCAACGTCACAAAGGCCTCCAATTTCTCTGGATCCTGACGCAACGCGTTGCGGATAGCCTGCGGTTGTTCCAAAATCTCCTTGATCATGTAATGCGGGTAGCCTTCCTTTGAAGCGGATTCGGAATCCCACTCCAGGGTCCTCGGCGACTTCTCCACGGATTGCCCAGACCGGCTGTCCAAAAACCGGACGCCTTGGGACGTGACCACCGCCATTTCGTGGTCTTCAAGGAAAACGGCTTGTTTGGTGTGCGAAAGAAACGGCATGACGTCCGACGCCACGAACGTGTGCTCTTTTCCAAGCCCAACGGCCATCGGGCTTTCCTTTCGAACGGCCACCAATTTATCCGGCTCGCGCACCGACACGGCCAACAACGCAAAACTGCCGTGCAATTGCTTTACCGCCGCCTGCACCCGTTCCTCCAGGGAGCCAAAAGCCGCAGACTCAATCAAGTGCGCAATGGCCTCCGAATCGGTTTCCGAAGCGAAGTGGTGGCCCTTCGCCTGAAGGGTTCGGCGCAGTTCCTGGTAGTTTTCGATGATGCCGTTGTGCACTACCGCGACTTCCCCCCGGCAATCCAGGTGCGGGTGCGCGTTGGGATCCGTCACGCCCCCATGCGTCGCCCACCTCGTGTGGGAAATCACGGTGTTTCCAGGAACGTCACTAAGTCGGTGCTTTTGCTCCACGTCGTCAATCTTGCCGACGCCCTTTCGGACGTGAAGCGCTCCGTCGACTCCGCAAACTCCACACGAATCGTACCCCCGGTACTCCAGTTTCTTGAGCCCCTCAAGAACCAGGGGTCCGACTGGTCTGTTTGAAACAATTCCCAAGATACCGCACATAACAATCCCAAAAGGAAAGTAAAGTATGCTTTACATTTGCATATAAAGCCCGCTGAACCGAAAACTCAAATTTTTAGCCCCAAACCATATGATTTTAAACAAAACCATAAAAATAGTATTAAAATGACTAAATTTTTGGACGTGGCGTTGGAAGCCGCCAAAACCGCAGGAGAAATCATTGAATCCCAGTACGGCCGAAACGTGCGCGCAGACCGAAAACCAAATGGCGAGGAAGTCACGAAAACCGACCACGCCGCGGAAAACGCCATCCGCGAGGTCTTGTCCCGACGTTTCCCGGACCACGGGTTTTGGGGCGAGGAAACCGGCCGACGCGACGGAGAAAAATACACGTGGATCGTGGACCCCATCGACGGCACGACCAACTTTATCCGCGGCATCCCCTATTTTGCCACCAGCATCGCCTTGGGCCAAAATGGGAAAACCGTTCTTGGCGTCGTGTCAAACCCCGTCACCGACGAACTTTTTTACGCGGAATCCAGTGGAGCGTTCCTGAACAAAAAACGCCTGCGCGTGCGGCCAAGCCAAACCCTGGACGTCGTCTGCCTGGAAATCTGCACCCGCAGCCTCGAGGGATTCACCAAAAACAGGCAATGGATGAACGCGTTGCTGGACCGCCACATGAGTCTCAAGTCGTTGGGTTCCTGCGCGCTTTCGGCATGTTTTGTGGCCGCCAGCCGCGCCGACGCGTCCTTTGATTACCGGGTGAACCCCTACGACATCGCCGCCGGCGCCCACATCGCCAAACAAGCCGGAGCAATCGTCACGCAAGCCAACGGAAAACCGATTGACACAACCATGGAGAAAACGTCATTCATCATCGCTTCAAGCCGTTCCATCCACCGACAAATCCAGGACGTGCGGCCATGAAACTGCTCAAGGATTCAATGGCGCTGGACGCCTTGCAAGTCGACGAAAACGCGTTGGGCGTGCTTAACCCCGACCGCCTCCGCATTCTAAAGGCCTTGGCGGAAAAGCCTCGGTACGCCGCCGACTTGGCCAAAACGCTCCGCATGCATCCCCAGACCGCGTACTACCACCTGCGCATTCTTTCAAAAGAGGGCCTCATCAAGTTGGAGCGGTTCGAACAAAAGCACGGAGGCATCGCCAAGCAATACGTTTCCACCGCCAAAGCCCTCGCCCTGCCGCTGACGGAGGAATTCCACCCGTTTGCCCAAAACCCGAAAAAACCGCCCGCCTTCTTGGACGCATTCATAAAGGACGGGACGCTTAACGCCCGCCTGGTGGTGGGCTCACCGGAACCCCACGGAGCGTACCGCGCCCGCGGCTCGGAGTTCGCCGCCATCGAGCTTTCGGCCTTCCTCTCCCAATACGCGCAATGCCCCTATCCATTGTACTACTTGGACACGGAAGCGCTGGACCGCGTCCGCAACGAAAACCTGTTTTTAGTTGGAGGACCCAAAGTCAACACCCTGGTGCACGAAGCCAACGCGCATTTGCCCATCCGCTTCACCGAAGCCTTCGACATCCACTCCACGCTGACCCACAAAAAATACGGCGACAACGTCGGCGTCGTCCAATCCGCGGACAGCCCGTTTACCGAAGGAAAAAAACTCTTCGTCATCGCCGGACTCTCGCACAACGCCACCCGCGCCGCCGTGCTGGCCCTGTCCAAACACCCCAAAAAGCTCTCCACCGAACCCTTCGCCCACGTTGTTCAAGGCTTTGACGAGGACGGCGACGGCGTGGTGGACGCCGTAGAAATCCTGGAGTAAGAAACAAACCCGCCTGGCCAACCCAAACAAACAAAAGCACTCTGCCGCACTAAACCCAGGAATCGAACAAAGGGAAAAACGCGATGGACTCCGTCAAATACGAGGACTTCTCGAAACTGGAAATCCGCGTCGGCCAAATCCTATCCGCCGAAAGAATCCAAGGCGCAGACAAACTCCTCAAACTCTCCGTGGACACCGGCGAAGAAGCGCCCCGAACCCTGGTCGCCGGACTGGCCCTCCGTTACGCGCCCGAGGACCTGGCCGGAAAAAAAATCGTGGTGCTCTGCAACCTGGAACCCAAAACCATGAAAGGCGTGCAAAGCGAAGGCATGCTTTTGGCCGCCGGCGAAACCCACGAATCCATCCAATTGCTGGTCCCCGACGGCGACGCGCCCATTGGCACTCGAATCTACTGAAGTGGAAAAAATGAACGTGCGCTTCGTGGTGGAGCGAAGAAACCAAAAAGGAACATACGAACCCTACGCGTCCCACGAGGAACCCGCGCGCGACGGCCTCACCGTTAAAATGGGCCGCCACCCGCAATCCCACCTCGGATTCGCCGTAAAGAGCCAAGGAGGCGAAGAAATCAAGCCTAGCATTGAAGGCATTTCCAACGAACACGGGGCCTTCGTCATTTCCGGCGGGCGGCTCTACTACCATCACTTCAGCCGAAACACGGCGGAAGCGGCCTCAACACGCGGAGAACCCACGCCATTGACGAAAGGGCAAATCCACCCCTTCGGGGAAATGCAACCCGGAATCCAACACGAAATCCACGTGGGCATGAACATGGAAAACCCCGACGGAAGCCCGGGACCAAGACGCTACCGCGTCCGCATCCACTTCACTTGAAGCGCTACTTTCGAATCCGGGCCACTTGACCGTGGTTGGCTGAAAGCAAGTCCACCGGCGCCATTTTCACCAACGCCTGAGTCGAACCCCCGCCGGAATACACGACCTCGTTTTCCAACACGCGCTCGTCCACCAAGAAAACGGCGGAATAACCGAAACTCGGCGTGCCCCCGCACGGATAACCCGTCTTCTGAAGAATCTCGTCGGGCGTCGCCGTCCGCGGCCGCTCCGCCAAACCCAACACGTTGCCCACCGCCGTCGTGCTGGCGCGATTTTCGCCCTTGACCACGGCCACCACCAGCCTTCCGTCAGACGCGACCATGCAAATGTTTTTCACGAAATCCGACTCAGGCGCACCAACGGCGTGCGCCGCCTCGGCCACGGAATGGCACGACTGATCAAACCACAGCAACTCTCCTTGAACGCCGTGCGCCTTCATGTACGCCTCCAGTTTCACCGCGAATCCATCCATGGGAACTGGAAAAGAATGAAGCCCAAGAAAACGCTTTGGTTTTATACTTCAAAAAAAAAGTATGCTCATGAAGTGGGTTGCTGTCGTGATGCTGGCCGCCTTCTTGGCCGGATGCCTGCAAACGCAAACCCCCGCTTTCGTGTGCAACGCGCCCTACATCTTGGTCGGCACAAGCTGTTGTCTAGACCAAAACGGCAACGAAATCTGCGACTCCGACGAAACAAAGCCTCAAGCCCCCACGCCTTCCGCCAGTCCACGGCCATCCATCGCCCAAACCCAAGGCAACGGCCCCTGGAACGACAAAACGTACATCGCGTTCTCGCAAGACGGCAAAAACTGGCAACCCGGGCCGCGGGTCGCCGAACAAGCCTCGGTGCCCGGGCTATTGCGCCTGGAAAAACCCGCCGGGGCTTTTGAACCAGGCGGCCTGCTGATTTACTACGTGGACTTCTCGCAATTCATTACCCCCGGATCCGAGAACATCCGAGTGCTTTACTCCAGCGACCAAGGAAAAACCTGGACGGACCAAGGCGTCGTGGCCATCACCGGAAAACAGAACGCAGGAGCGGCGGTCGACCCCGGCATCGTCCAATTGGAGGACGGAAGAATTCGCCTCTACTTTTTCGGCTCGGAAGTCACAACCGGCGACCCCGCCCGTGCCGAAGGCAAGCACAAGGTATACAGCGCCGTCTCCACGGACGGCATCTCGTTCGCCGCGGAACCGGGAACCCGGTTTGAAGACGAGGGCCTCACCGACCCCGACGTCATTGAGCACAACGGCCAATGGCTCATGTACTACTCCGTGGGCCAGGCCACAGAACTGGCGGTCAGCGACGACGGACTGACGTTCACCGCAAGATCCATTACCGGCGGAAACCTCGGCGGCGTGCCCTCCGCCATCTCCACACCCGACGGCGTCCGGTTGTTCGCCTGCGGCATGGGCATCCAAACCGCCTTCGCCCCGGACGCAACGACGTTCACCAAAGAACAAGGCGACATCTTCCAAGGCCAAGTCCGAGGCGTCGTATGCGACCCCGACGTAGTCCGTCTTTCCGATGGATCATACGCGATGACGTACAAAGTCAACAACGCCACCGGAACCCTCGGCTCGCCACCCAATGGATTGAACCAACCAGCCCAAGGCGCTCCGCCCGGCGGAAAAATCTGGTGTGACGGCGTATGCGACGACGTGGAAAAAAGTCAAGGGCAAAACAGCCCCTGCTACGCTTCGGATTGCCTTTCAAGATAAAACTCTTGGCGTTGGTCGGTGGCGCGGATTTGGTTGTGGGCCTCGTAAACGGTTTTTGCCCTTCAACCGGAAAAACCAAAACAACTCGTCGAAGAAAAGGTTTGAACGGTTCCCCGATGCACTCGTGGAATCGGCAAGCCGGTTAGGTACGTTACAGCGCAAGCCGAGGGGTTATTACCTAGCCACACCATAAGAAAACATGGCGAAATCATACAAACCGAAAAAACCGCAGAACCCCGCCTGTCGCTGGGGCGAATCCACGGAATACAAGTACCGGCGGCGCATCAAGCGCTAAAACGTCTTCCAAGGAATCCAAAAAAAAAGAATGCGACCGCCGGGAATCGAACCCGGGTCTCGACCTTGGCAAGGTCGTATCATACCACTAGACCACGGTCGCGTTTGTTTCGTGCCTTGAAATTCGCCAAAAAAGGGAAAAACCTTATGCGCGATAAGGGTTTTAAAGGCGTTGCCGGATTACGGAAAATCACGGCAATTGCTGCGCCGGCTTGCAGGAACCCGACGCCAAATCCGATTCCTCGCAAATCGAGCCATCCGAAAACTGGCACGTCGAATTGGACGTCACGGGGCCGTTGGGGCCCATCAAAACCCCTCCAAGACGTCCCCCGGATTTCGCGCACGCGCTAAAGGCTTGCCCGCATTCGCCGCGCAGAAACGCCCAGTCGTCGCAGGACGAACCGTCCGGAAACACGCAGACGCCATATTGGCCTCCAGCCCCGTCCGCAATCTTGTTTTCATAGCCCAACGCCGCACAGTGAACCGCCGCGGGGTTGGCCAACTGGCTTCCGCCCGGCGAAGGCGTCGGCGACGCGAGGGGCGGTCCAGGTTGCACACAACCCAACGCCAAAAAAGACAGCAAAAAAAGGCCAAACCACTTCATGCAAACTACACCAACACAACCCACGACGTCCCCCGTTTTAAAGAATACGTTCAGGCCGCTACGCGACAACCCCCTAATCCAGGGTTGGAGTTCAACGTCGTTCTTGAACCTTGCGCACCAACCGCCGCACCACGCGACGCGGCGTAAAACGCACGGCCTCCGAAAACAACTTGTTCAAAAAACCCGTCACGACCACCGGCTTTCCCCGCATCAACGCCTTGAAACCAATGCGCGCCACGTCCGAGGCATCCATGACCAAGGGACCTGAAAAAAGTCGGTTGGTACCGAGTCGGGCCTGGCGCTGGAATTGCGTGCGCGTGGGGCCCGGACACAACGCCGTCACCGTCACCCCGGTTCCACGGAGTTCCTCGGACAACGCCTCGGAAAAAGAAAGCACATACGCCTTGGACGCATAATAGACGGCCATGAAGGGACCGGGTTGAAACGCGGCGGTGGAGGCCACGTTGAGAATCCGGCCGCGACCTTTTTGGGCCATGGGGCCGACGAACCACTTGCAAAGCGCGGTTAACGCCGACACGTTGACTTGAATCATGGACAACTCCGTCTTCAAATCCGTGTCCACAAACTCGCCGTGCAAGCCGAACCCCGCATTGTTAACCAACACGTCCACGGCAATCCGCTTTTTCTTCAACACGTCAAAAAGCCGTTTGGGCGCCGACGAATCCGACAAATCCAAGGCCACCACGAAAACGGCTACGTCAAACTCGGATCGAAGAAAAGCAGCCGCCCTTTCCAACGCGTCTTTCGAACGCGCCACCAACACCAAGGCATACCCGTGTCCTGCAAACACCTTGGCCAACTCCAAGCCGATGCCGCTGGACGCGCCGGTGATCAAAGCCGTTTGACGATTCGCCATGACGAAAAAATACGTCGCCAAACCATAAAAAGGTTAGAATAAGCTTGGACCGGCAAACCAAAAATAGAATAGAAAAGAAAAATGCCGCTGGTGAGATTTGAACTCACGGCACTTACCGAGAACCAAACCCAAACGGGCCAGGTTCCTATCGGTTTCTGCCTAGGACAGGTCTTCAGCTTCGTCTTTCCCGGATGAAAACTCATCAGGAAAATCGAACGCTCTCCATAGCCTCGCCTTAAACCCGAACCGGGTTTAAACGATCAGGCTGAGCTACAGCGGCATCTTGAGGTCGAACGATTTCCGCGAAGCGGCCACCGCCAAACCCAAGGAAGAAGGTTTGCAAGAATTGGTTTAAAAGGGCTTTGGAGTCAGGAGCCACATCAAGAATGCAAGCTACTGTTTCGGCATGACCTGCATCAATTCCGAAATCACGCTGATTACAGCCGGCAGTTGGTCGACGGGCTGGACTTGAATGTCGCCGGTGAAGATGCCGGCGACCAAACCCAAGAACATGCGAATGGGGATGAGGTCCTCGTTGAATTCGTGGGGCCGCTCGGATTGGTCCTCCCACCACGGGCCCTGGGTGCGGGCGCCCTCCAAATCCTTGATGATGGTTTCCATCATGGAATACAAAAAGTCAAATTCGATGACCAAAGTGACTTTGGCGTCCGGCGGCGCTTCATCCACGAAAGAGACTTTCATGACGTCGCGTTCGTTGATCACGTTGTAATTGCGCAATACCACTTCATCGCCGTCGCGCACCTCCAAGACGATGCGGGCGTCGCCGCCAAACGCGTTGGCAATGCTCCGGATTTTCGCCATGGCTTGTTCGTCCTGGCGGATGAACTGGATTTCCGACGGCGTGGGGCCGACAAAGTTTTCCTTGACTTTTTCCGTGAAGATCTTCTTGAACTCTTCCTTGGGCGGGAAAAACCACATCTTCACGTAGGGGGAAATCACGGGCGTTTTTCCTTCCCCGAATTCTTCATCGGTTTTGACTTCTTCCCAAATCGTCACGTCGCCCCCCAAGGAATCAAAGGAAACGGATACCGGCTTGAATTCGGCGGGCAATTCCGTCATTTTCAAGCAGCCCATGCTGCGCGCCAATTCGCTGTTCACGCTTTGAAGTGCGTCAAAAACGGCGTGCACCGACCGGCCGTGCGATTCAAAGTCGCGGGCGTTTTCGTCCACGAACTCCGAGAAAAACCACGTCAAGAACTCGTCGTTCAAACTTTCCTGCAACGCCAAGCGCTCCAGCCGAGCCGATTCAAATTCCTGCTGGCACCACTGGTTCTCCGTTTCG
This sequence comes from Microcaldota archaeon, assembly GCA_016207165.1. GTDB lineage: Archaea > Micrarchaeota > Micrarchaeia > Norongarragalinales > Norongarragalinaceae > JACPGT01. Next base: position 97,598 of record JACQQD010000001.1, on the reverse strand, counting down.
TTCCACGCGTCCTGCTTGAACCGGTCAAAGGACTCGAACCCTTCGCCCCATGCACTGACCCACGCGCCGAATTCGTCGCGCGCAACGCCCTCCCGGCAAAAAGCGCCGAATTCCGCGGCCGCCACCTGTTCTTGAAACGCCTCGCCTGAACGGCAGACGAACCGGACCGTGGAATAGTCGCCGTCGCAGCGCGCCAGCGCGCAATCCGCGTCCGCTTGACACTCACGACATTGTACCGTCGACTCGCAGCCGTTAATCCAGTCCCCGTCGCAGTCAAAAAATCCTGCGGAACACGTGCAGTGACCGAATTCCGGGTTGAACACCTGGTTGGCATTGCAGCTCACCGGTTCTTCGGGAACCGAAAGCGTCAGAAAACCCGTGAAGAGTCTTGGGGCGGACAAGTTGGCGGCGGGCGACGGACTTGGAAATGGACTAGGTAAAGACGATGGTTCCGCGGACGGAGACGGGCTTGGGCTCGCAGAGGGACTCGGAGACGGCGAGGCACTGGGTTCAACGGAAGGCGTCGGGCTTGCAGCCGGGGAACCAGACGGAGTCGGCGAAAGCGAGGGGTTTTCCGTGGGCGCGGAACCAACGGGTTCCGACACGGGCGCTGGCAGTTCAATAGGCGGAACCGGTTCCACGAATTCCGGAGGTTCAAACTCGGGTTCTGGGGGTCCGCGACTGGGGTCCAACACGCATTGCGCGTTCTCGCAGCGGTCCGAAAACCCGCATTCCTGGTGTTCGGGCTGGCAATAGGAGTTCGAACGGGTCTGGTTCATGGACAACAAAGCGATGTGCACGTTTTTCTCGCGCACCAGGGTTTTCGAAAAGCCGGTGGTGTAGGCGTCAAACGCGGACTCTAGTTCCGCCTGCCATTGTTCAACGGTGAATGGGTCGGCAACATCGTTGGCTTTCTCGGATAACACGTTTCCCAACGCGTTGACTTCCGACACGCGACGCGCAAAACCTGAATCCGAAGGCCCGTTTTGTTCAAGCGCCGCGACATGTTGTTTCCACAACGCCAAGAGCTCCGACGCCGGACGGGTTTTGAAGGATTCCCGGTCCACCCCTCGAACATCGTGGTACGGATAATTGACGTTGACTTCCACCCACGAGTCCAATCCATGCCAGTTCTCGTTTTGCCGCTCGTCGACCTGCAACCAAAGCGCCCCGTCGGCGCCTTGATACAAGAGACCCCGCCAAATGAGGCGCTCCTCGGCTTGCAGGGACTGCTTGAAGAGTTCCGACAAAGACGCCTCACAAGAGGCCGCGGAAAAATCGCGGTCGTGAAACGACCGCTCGAAACCCACGGCTTTCTTCGCAATGTCCGGCAAGCCCTGGCCGGTTTGCTGGTACAGCGAAAACATGACGCGCAACGCCTCCAACTCCGCCAACACGTCGACATCCGGCTCCGAAGTTTTCAAGGTCGTGTCAAAATCAATCCAGTAAAACGGCAGCAATTGGTTACCCTGTTCAATGGCATGGGGAAACGCGCGCACGCGCACCTCCAGTTTCTCGCCATCAAACAAAACCCGGTCCCACGCGGGCTGGCCTTCAACGACAAAACGGCTTTCCTGGAGGTTTTCAATCCACACCCATTGCTCCACACGCGTGGGTTCGCCCAAGATGCGTTCCGCCGCTTCTTTCGGCCAGCCCCGGAAATGCTCGTCATCGGGGTTGACTTGGACCAAGTCGCGTTCCACGGACCGCATCAATTCGTCGCGGCTTTCCACCAGCAACACCTTGAGTTGGAGAAAACTGGTTTCCCCCCGCTCGTATTGGGCCGCATGCACGGCCACGTCATCCAAAGGCGAAGCGGAAACGGCCGTAACCAAGGCCAGGAAAAAACAGAGCGCCGGAACGAAACGCATAACCGAGAAAACCAAGGCAAAGCCCCTAGTTAATAGCAACGGATTCAAAGCCGAAGCGACTCGACCAACCCGGTTTGCCCCGCGTGCTGAAGGGTTTTCTCCCAAGACGTTTGGGCCTCCAAAAAAAGTTTCGCGGGAACCTTGAGGTTCTTCGCGTGAATCGGCACTGGCCGGCTCAAGGCGTCAAGAGACTTCGCCAGGGGCTCGTCCACGGCGGAGACGGCGGCCAAAAGGTTGGACGTCAAAAACGGTTCATCGTCCCATAAGACGGACGTCGCCGCCTCGTCCAACAAGTAATCCGACACCGTCCGAAACGACGTCTTGTCCAACACGTACTGAATGACTCCCGCCAGCGCCTGCGTGGCGTGGTAATCCCGCCACAATACGTTCAAGGGCGTTGAAACGTTTTGTTCGTGCCGGGTCCACGGCCGATCGGCTTGCCCCACGTGAACTCCGAACCGGTACGCGACCTGGCTGTACAACAAGAAAGGCTCCACGCTCCACGGCGGAATCGGACACGACCCCGCGGCATGCGGCGAGACGAACAAGCTGTCAAAACACGGGTGAAACTCGTCGGAATCCCATTTCCCGGAAACCACGTCGGCCAACTGCTTGCTGGCAAACGCCTTGGAAACCACGCCGGCCTTGACGCTGTGAAGAACCTCTTGGATTTTCGTTCGAGCGGCCACCGGGTGCTGGCAAAAGCCGTGACACGCCCCCAACAGTGCGCCAGCGTGAGTTCCAGCCAAGCCATCCAACGCCGCCTCATGCAAGACCACGTCGTGCCGCAAGCACACGACACCCGCGTCATGCAGAAAACCCAAAAGCAAGCCCGCATTGAAGCCTCCGTGCGGCCCCGAAAACGCGGGTCCCGGCAGTTTTTCGGCGTTCGAGTAAAAGACTTCAAACCCGCACGTCTTGGCAAACGCCTTCGCCCAAATGCCGACCCCCGCAAAATCCGAGTGCAGACTCCACGCCACGTCGTGGCGGTACACGGCGGCTTTCACGACGAGCGCCTGCCTTTTGGCGGAAGCGATGTCCTCGGCATGGGAAGCGATGACGAACGCCATGAAACAAGAACGCGGAGCGCGGTTTTAAGGGCTTAGCGGCCACTCAAAATCCATTCCGCAAAGCGCAAAAGCTTCCGTGTTTTCGCATCTTTCAAGGACAGCCAAACGAAACCCGTGAAGCCTTTGCCGGGGGCTGCGTTGGCGGACTTTGCCGACACCAAGAACCCCAGGCACGCAATGAAACGCTTTTTCCGGCGGGAGCCCGCATTGTGCCTTGCCTCCAAAAGGACTTCGCGGACATGGCCGTCAATCCCGGTTTGTTCCAAAAACGCTTCCGAAAGTTTTTTCACGGCATCCTCGCCGCGAAACACGAAAACGCATGGAAAACCAATGTGCTCGATTCCCTGGCCGTCTTTTTGCTTCAAAAACAGGAATCGTTCTCCGTCGCGCAGAAGCCCGCAGGCCAAAGCGGAAGGGGTTGGGAACGGGGGTTTGGACACGGAAAGACAAAAGCAGATGAATCAAATTAAACCAGGGCCTAAAACTCTTGCCGAGGGATTCCAAGGTTTGAGAACTTGAATGAGTTGGCGACCTGTCAACACCGGTAACTTGGCCAAAGAAAATCAACCGGGAAGAAGGCGCACTTCAACGTGCGGTAGACTGGCCTTCCTCCCTTTGACGGTCTCCAAATACAGCTCCTTGGCTTGCCGAATGTTTTCAAGCGCTTCATTCCTCGTCTCGCCTTGTGTGTGGCACCCTGGAAGCTCCGGAACATAGGCCACGAACCCGCCTTCCTCCTGGGCTTCAAGGACGACGTGGAACTTTTTCTCCATGGAAACAACCTGCACGGAGCGGGATTTAAAGATTCGGTTGATTTTTATGCAAATGGGCCCGCCCGGAATCGAACCGGGGATCCTCTCCTCGTAAAGGAGATGTCTTAACCACTCGACTACGGACCCGAAAACGCAGAGTGCTTTCCCAAGTATTTAAAAGCGCCAAACCGTTACTTGGGTAGAAGGTGAAAACCGTTATGGCATTGCACCGCGTCATGTGGCTGAAAATCGGCGGCCGAAGACTGCACTTGTTGAAAACCGCCGGCGCATTCTTCGTGTTCGCCTCCGTGCTCAAGCTGGCGGAAAGCCTGTACCAACTCTTCGTCCAAGTCGAGAAAGCGCGAGCCGCCTTGATTGACCCCACGCTGGTGCCGCAACTGTTTGGTTGGAGCATTGATTCGAGCTTCGGCGGATTCTACACGTTCACGTACGAAGACTTTCTCGGCGTCATGTTGGGCCCCGCGGCCACGTTCTTGTTCTGGTTCGGAGTCGCCGTCGTCGCCGTCATGGTCTACCAATCCGGCAAAGTCATTGTCCCGCTGGAAGAGTACGACCAACGCATCGTGGAACACCACAAGACGCTCATCCAGAAAGCCGTGGAACACCACAAAAAAAAGAAATAAGTTCTAGCGTCTTGCCATTCGTCTTGGCCGCGTCCGGCCAGCCAATTTCCTCAAATCCGCTGGTCGCTGGGTTGAAGGCGACGGGCGAGGCGAAGCCTCTTCTTCGGAAGGCACCCATTTTGGAGCCTTAAACGCCGGGGTTTGTTCGGGTTTTGGAACCCAATCCGGCGCTTCCGGGGCAACTTGATAGGTGCTTCGGTGGTATTCGTCCAAGGTTTGGACCGGCATCCCACGGCGCCGACGCGCGGCTTGTTCGTTCTGGTAGGAGCGAAATTCCTGTTGCCGGGATTGCACTTGTTGACGCTGCATTTCAACGTCAAGTTGGCGGTTGACGCGGTTCAAATGACTGGAAAGCAAAGACAGGCCCGCCGCGCTGGCGCCCAACAAAGCGGTTCCCACCAACGCCGCCACCAACGCTTTTCGCGCTCTGGGGGACAAGTCCGACACGCGAAAGACATGACGCAAGCGCGACGCGTCGCGCTGGGCCACAAGACCGCGGATTTTTTGCCGGGCTTGCACGCGCTCCGGCGGCCTGAAGTTTCCAAAAAGTTTCCGGAGGTTGAACTTCGCCATGTGGAAAACTACCCCACGTCCCGCGAGTCCTGGGCGGACCGCTCTTCCAAGTGCGTTTGGAATTCCTTGGCGGAGGCCTTCCACACCGAACCGTATTTTTCGCGGAGTTGTTCCTCGATGTTGCGGCTGCGGTGGATGGCGCCGGAAATTTGTTCCGCGGAAATCAATTCGGTTCCCTGCGCGCACGCCAAGTCGCCGGCCAACCGAATCACGCCGGACAATTCGCGCAACCGCAGCGTCAACGCGTTCTCGGACTCGTCAACGCGACGCGCCCGGCGGCGGGATTCGTCCAGCAGGGCGTCCACGGCGTCGGCGGACGCGTGCGGAATCTTGCCGTCTTTCACGATCTCCTGGGCGACGAACTGGCACAACTGGTCGCGGTTCTCCTCGGTGTCCGGCATGGTCGTATCCAAGAGCACTTCGTAGCCGTTGCCCACGACGCGGGAGCGAAGCGGCGGCAACACGTTGGGCAAGTCATTGATGTTGGACGCCGCCACCAAAATGAAGTCACACGGCACGCTCTCCACACGCACCGACGCGCCGGCGCTGTGCGGGTTGCGGCCGACAATGGAGTACTTCCGCTCTTGCATGGCCGTCAACAAAAAGCGCTGGATTCCGCCCAACGCCGACAATTCGTCGACGAACAAGACGCCCTCATGGGCTTCGTGAACGGATCCCGGCACCACGCGCAAATACGGCTGCACGCCGACTCCGGCATGACCCCCATAGGGGTCGTGGCGTACGTCGCCCAAGAGTTCCGTCTCGGACGCGCCGGTGGCAATGACGAAAGACTGGCGGTTGAAAGGCATCAAGACTTTCCGAGGCTTTTTCTTCTTGAGTTGGTCCAATTTCTCCAAGGCGCGTTGGTCCAACACCCGGATTTTCTCGCCGTGGCGTTCGTAGACCACCACTTCCTCGCGGCCGTCGTCCAAAAGCCGCGTGGTGTGCACGCGGTTCTGGGGCTTGACGTCCTGCACGTATTCACTCAACACGCCTTGCCCGAAAGATGCCGCGTACTTGTCCACGCCGCACGCCGGGCACGCCCGCTCGTGGGACTCGGAGAGTTTTCCGCACCGGCGGCAGCGAAACCCGAGGCGTTCGGCGACGAAACTCGGCACGTCTTTAGGGGTAACGGCCCGGCCCTGGATTTGCTGGGACATGCGCCGTTCCTTGGCCAACTGTTCCCGGCTTTTGACTTCCACCAGCGGCCGCTCGGGAGTCTCCGGGTTGTGAAGCACGCTGACTTCCTGACTGGGGGGCTCCAAATGATAGGAAATGGCTTGGGCAAGAAGGCTTTTGCCAATGCCGGGTGGTCCGACAAGCAACAAGTTTCTTCGTTGCTTGGCGGCAATGCGGGCAATTTGGACGGCGTGCCGTTGTCCGATGATTTGTTGAAGCGGGTCTTTGGGGATTGGAATGTCTTTCGTGGATTCAAACCGCATCATGCCGGGGGCCCTAAGACAATACGTCGCGAAACCCCTATAAAAAATGCGGGGTCATTTTCCGGTTGGCACTCCTACGAAAAAGCGCGTTCGGAGCCAACCAACTCGCGCAACTTCAGCATGCGGTTGCGTTTGGCCGATTCATCGCGGCACAGCAAAACGACTTGGCTGGGTTCGTGCTCGGCCGTGTAGAGGTAACCCGTTTTTTCCGCCAGATCCTTGGCCACGGCCTGCATGTCTTGATGGCAAGGCGCGAAATTGGGCCCCAGGCGCAGCCGGCTTTTGCCCACGGGCGTGTACGACTTGACTTCCACGTATTCGGCCCCGCTTCGGCCGACGATTTCCGAGAAGCCGGTAATGGACTCCGGCGTGATGTTCAAGCCCTTGGCCAACGTCATGCGCAGCACCCTTCGGTCGTGGTCCATTTCCCGCATGACGTCCAAGGACTCCAAGTAATTGTCCCACAAACCGGTTTGGAGGGGTTTTTGGATGGATTGAAACGACGCCTCGTCCCACGCCGACAACGAAACGTAGACTTGCGTGGGAAGGCTTTGCTCTTGTGCCAAGAGGCGAAGCATTTTTGGGTTGGAGCCGTTGGTGACTAGAAACGTCGTGATTTTCCGCTTGTGAAAAGCTCGAATCAGCGCCGGCAATTCCGGGTACAAGGTGGGTTCGCCGTCCAACGAGATGGCGGTGTGGATGGGGTCAAGACTTTGTTCCATTCGTTTCGGAACCGTCTTGGGGTTTCCAGGGTAGCCGTTAAGCAAATGGTTGAAGCCGTCGATGGAGGCCTGCACCAGCGTCTCGGCGTCGTCGACCGGTCCCTCCCATTGCGGGGAGTGAATCGACGTGTCCCTCCAGCAAAAACGGCAGGCGAAGTTGCAGTGCACCGGGCAAGGCGACCACTGGATGCAACGGTGGCTCTGGATGCCGTAAAACGTCATCTTATAGCAGAATCCTTCGCCCGTCAGCGCTTTCTTCGTCCAAAGGCACGTCTGCACGGCCGCGTGCTTGGACGGCCCAATGTAGTAGTACGGCGACCGCTCGCGTTTCTGCTCCAACGTCAACGTGAAAGCCATGGCGTAAAAACGGTGGCGCAAGCCGTATAAAAAAGAGGCTAGGACCCGCCGGATCCGCCGCCAGCTTGCTGTTCGAGTTGTTGTTCCCCGCCTTGGCCCACCGGTATCTCTACAAAACGGATGTGGTTCTCGGAATTCGTGTAAATGACGCGGATGACTCCGGAGACCAGTTGCTTTTCGTCCAACTTGTCCAAGTACGAAAGTTCCGTGTCCTCTTTGACGCCAATGGCTCCTTCAAAAACGGCGTCCACCGGGTTTAAGCCCTGTTTTTTGAGCATGGAAAGCATGCCCACGACTTCATCTTTTACGCCCAAAACGCATCACCTAACCCAACCCCGTTACGGTGCACACGTTTAAAAGTGCGCAGGTGAGGCAAGAGAACCTATTTAAAGAGCATCCGTGAAAGGTTATCCTCGAAGGTGTTTCTTATGGTCAAATACGCCATTGCCAAGCAGTTGGCCGGTAAACGCGTGATTACCACGGACGGCGAGGAACTCGGTCGCGTCATCGACTTGTACCTTGACGAAGTCACCGGGAAACTGGAAAGCGTGAGCATCGAACCGAACCCCGACTCCAGCTTCGCGGCGCGGGCCCAGCATGACGCCGACGGACTCGTCTCGGTGCCGTACAGCTCGGTGCTGGACGTCAAGGACGTCATGGTCGTGGACCGCCGCGGGATCTCCGGCGAACCTGAACCCCAAGGCTTCCGCACCTAAAAATCGAATTCAAACTCGTTTTTCTTCCGGGTGAACCGGAGGTTCGGCACCGCCGCTTCGACGTCTTTCTCTGAAAGCGATGCATCGGATTTCAGCCACTCGACCAGGGTCGCGTTTTTAAGAATCCACTCCGCTTTTTGACGGGCTTCGGCGGCTTGTTCCCCAAACCGCGCCAAGGCCTCCCGTTGCTGTACTCCCACCGCGTGTTTTCGCTTCTCCGCCAAAGCCGCCGGGACGTCCACCGTTTTGCCCGCCGAAAAGACGCGCTGCAAGCCGGCGGAAAACGAGGCAACGGGTTCGCACGGCAAATCCCGGTAAACCCAGAGTGCGAAGGGCGCCGCGAAAAAAGGCTCGCCGTTTTTGAAGTAGACGCGGGCATCCAGGGGTTGGTCCAACAAAGCCGACAACGAAGCCTCAAGCGCCTGCGTTTCACCCGACAAAAGTTGGGTGACGGGCACCACTTTGTTGAGGCCCGCCCGAAGAATCGCCTCCTCCAAGTAAAGAGGCGAAAGGTTGACGCACTTGGACAACGCGGAAATCAGCGACCCCTGGACGGGAAGCTTCGCGGCATCGAATTCGGCCGGATGCATTTTGTCCATGGGCGGCGCCTGGTACGCCGTTTTGGCGGAAAGCGTTCGCGCGGCATAGGTTTCCCGACGCAACGGCAAGACGATGACGCCGTTTTCGTCCAGCACCAACACGTTGCCGTCGGCAAACAATTCAAAGACCACCGACGACCCCGGAAAATCCAGGCGCAGGATGCGGTCAAACCCCACTTGCGCTACCCGAACCAAGCGGCCCTTGACGAGTTTGCGAAGCCGCATCGCCCAAGGGCCCGGATGCGCGTCGAACACCGGCGGCGCCTCCGTGGCAAAGGCGGCGTCCGGCACATGCACGACGAAATTGGTTGACTTGAACTTGAAGCGGAACACCGGCGGAGCGGCAAACGCCTTTTGCAGCGGCTGCCCAAAAAGCGCCGACAACTCGCGCACCAGGTAAAAACAGTCCAGGTTGCTTAACGCCATGCCTTGAACTGGGGGGAAACGGCATTTTAACCCCATTGGTATCGAAGCCAATATATATCGGAGGCGATAACAAAGGCGCATGCGGATTCCCGGACTCCTGGAGACCCTGGCCCTTCACGAGTCGGCGCGCGGCGTGACGGGCAAAACGCTTGCCGAACGCGTGGCGTACTTCACCCAAGGCCATTGGAAGCCGAGTTTCGGAAGCATTTACCCCTTGTTTTCACGGCTTCAACAAGAGGGCCTGGTCCGCGCCGAATTGATCGGGCAGGGGAGACGCTCGATTGCCTATCACCTCACCCAAAAAGGCCGGCGCGCCCTGGCGCAACGGAAGGCGGAATTAATGGTGGAAAGCCGAACGGGCTTCTGGGTGGTCCGCCCGATCGTCTTGCGCGTGGCGTACGGTTTCGATGAAGAAGAAATGGCCGCGGCCACCGAGGCCTTCAAGGAAATCATGGCGTTTCACGAACGCGTTCTGGCCCTGCCGGGCGAAAAACGGAAAGAAGCGATGCGAAAAATGATGCACGCATGCGGAAAAAAGTAAACGCATTGGAATTGCACGGCATTTACAAGTCCTACCGTACGGGAACCCTGGACGTACCCGTGCTGCGCGGCATTGACTTATCCATCCGAAACGGCGAACTGTCCGCCATCATGGGGCCTTCAGGCTCCGGCAAAAGCACGCTCATGCACATCATCGGGGCGCTGGACGTGCCCTCCCAAGGCCGCGTGGTCGTGGACGGCCACGACACCAGCGAAATGGATTCCGACGAATTGGCGGACCTCCGAGGCCGTAAAATCGGGTTCGTGTTCCAGAAATTCAACCTCGTGTCCTCGCTTTCCGCCGCCGAAAACGTGGAAATCCCATTGGTGTTCCAAGGCGTGGAGAAAAAAAAGCGTCAAGAACGCGTGAACGCATTGCTTGAACGCGTGGGTTTGGGACACAGAAAAAACCACCGGCCCGGCGAACTTTCGGGAGGCGAGCAGCAACGCGTAGCCATCGCCCGGGCCCTTGTCAACGACCCCGCCATCGTGCTGGCCGACGAGCCCACCGGGAACTTGGACTCCAAAACCGGCGGGGAAATCTTGGAACTCTTCGTCGAACTCAATGACCAGGGCCGCACCGTCGTGTTCGTCACCCACGACGCAAGCATTGCGAAAAGGACGCGGAGAATCATCCAAATCAAGGACGGAAAACTGGAGGGAAAACCATGAAGAAAGTGTTTTTGATGCTGCTGGTGTTATCGCCGCTTTGGGCCGCGGCGGCCACCGCGTTGTCGGGCGGGTTGACCTTGAATGCCTTGCGGCACGTGCCGTATCCCGCGGAGCCCGGCCGCCACGTCGAGTTATGGATGGACGTGTACGCCAGCGAAACGCAGCGCGACGTGACGTGCCGGCTGGATCCGTCGTCTCCGTTTTCCCTGGAACCCGGGCAGAGCGCCGAGCGCAGCCTGCCGCTGTTGACCGGCCGACAGAGTTGGGTCAACAAGTACACGCTGCGCGTGGCCTCCGACGCGGTGCTGGGCAACAACACGATTACCTTCGGCTGCCAAACCGCGACGTCGACGTTCATTGCCTCGAACTTCTCCATTTACGTCCAGCCGCAAAGCGGCAACCTCGCCATCGACCGCGTCAAGACGAACCCGGAAAAAGTCGAGCCCGGACAACGCGTGGACGTCGAACTGGTGCTCAAAAACCTGGGCGGCACCGACTTCAAGAACGTCCGCGTGGCGCTCAACGTCTCCGACAAGCTCGTGCCGGTTCAAAGCAGTTCCGAGAAGATCGTGGGACTGGTGGTGGGCCAATCCGAAGAAACAGTTTCGTTTGGCTTGGTGGTATCCCCGGATGCGGAAAGCAAGCCCCTCCGCGTGCCGGTCACCCTCACGTTTGAGGACACCGGCGGGACGAAGTACACGCAGAAAGGCGAAATCGGCATTCAAGTGGGCGCGTCGCCGAAACTGGACGTGGAACTCTCCGAATCCACCATTCGACGCCCCGGCACCCTGGGTTCCGTGACGCTCCGCATCGTCAACCGCGGCCTGGAAGACGTGCAGTTCTTGAACTTGGAACTGGCGGAAAGCGATGGTTTTGAGACCACGACGCAAAAAAGCCAGTACATCGGCAGCATTGCGTCGGACGACTACGAAACCGCGGAGTATGCCCTGTACGTCCGAGAGGCCAGTCCCACCCTGGATTTGACGCTGACGTACCGCGACGCCAACAACCACGCCTACACGGAAAAAATCCAAGTCACCGTGCCGACGTACACCGACGAGCAAATCCAGCGCTTCAAACTGGAGCCGCAAGGCGGAGTCGACTGGCTGACGGGACTGGTGGCGTTGGTCGTCTTGTTCTTCGTGGGACGCTGGGGGTACCGCAAGTGGGTCAAGAAAAAATAGCCGATTTCTTGGCGTTGGCATTCCAGAGCCTCACGCACCGGCGGCTCCGGAGCTTTCTGACCATCGTCGGCATCTTCATCGGCATCGCCACCGTCGTGGCGCTTTTGGCCTTGGGCCAAGGACTCCAAGACACCATCCAAGGCGAGTTCAACAAACTGGGAGCAGACAAGATTACCGTCTTGGGCTACAATGGCTTGGCCGCGACGCCGTTTGTATCCGCGACCACCGCAAAGCCCATCAGCGAAACGGATCGGAAAGCCATTGAACGCATCCGAGGCGTTGACGTGGCCGGAGGCATCCTCTACAAGAGCGTCGGCACGTCGTTCAAACGCGAGACGCTCTCCGCGTTTGCCATTGGCGTGCCCACCGACGGCTCGCAAGACGTATTCGAGGAAACCCAGTTCGGCAACCTCTTAGAAGGAAGGCATCTGCGCGACGGCGACAAGAACAAAGTCGTCATCGGCTTTCGCGTCCACGACGGCGCGTTTGCGCGACTTGTAAACTTGGGCGACACCCTGGAAGTGGACGGCACCGCCATGCAGGTCGTCGGCGTATACGACACGCTGGGCAACGACATCGACGACAACTCCATTTACTTGCCGCTGGACGCCATGCGAGAGCAATTCGACGAACCCGAGCTATTGTCCATGATTTTGGTGCGCGTGCAGGACGGCACCGCCATCAACGACGTCGCCCTGCGCATCGAAGACAAACTGCGCAAACTGAAAAACCAAGACGTTGGCGAGGAAACCTTTTCGGTGTCCACGCCCGAACAACTCACCGAGCAATTCAACACCGTTTTTGGCGTCGTCACCTTCGTGCTGGTTGGCATCGCCGCCATTTCATTGGTGGTCGGCGGCATCGGCATCATGAACACCATGTACACCGCGATTTTGGAGCGCACCAAGGAAATCGGCATCCTCAAAGCCGTGGGCGCCAAAAACGCGGACATCGCCACGCTGTTTCTCATGGAGTCCGGCATGTTGGGATTGGTCGGCGGCGTCGCCGGCGTGATTTTGGGCGCGGGACTCAGCAAAATCGCGGAAGTCGCCATTCAACAAGCCGCCTTTTCCAACTTCCACGCCAGCCTGGGTTTGGAACTGGTCGCCGGCGCCTTGGCGTTTTCCTTCGTCGTCGGCGGATTGTCCGGCCTCATGCCGGCCCGCGCCGCCGCCACGCTGAACCCCGTCGACGCGTTGAGGTACGAGTGACGTGCACGCCATTGAAACCCATCAATTGACCAAGGCCTTTGGCGCGTTGACCGCGGTCCATCCACTGGACATCCACGTGAAAAAAGGCGAAGTCTTTGGGCTATTGGGCCCCAACGGAGCCGGGAAAACCACGACCATTTCCATGCTCGTCACGCTGTTGTCGCCTTCCGGCGGCACGGCGAAAGTCAACGGATTTGACGTGCAAACCCAACCCGACTTGGTTCGCCAAAGCATCGGCATCGTCTTTCAAGACGAGTCCATCGACGACGAACTCACGGCGTGGGAAAACCTCGACATGCACGGCCGCCTGTACGGCATGCCCTGGGAGCTGCGAAAGAAACGCATTGAAGAAGTATTGAAGCTCGTGGGCCTGCAACCCCGCCAAGACGACGTGTTGAAAACGTATTCGGGCGGCATGATCCGCCGCCTGGAAATCGCTCGAGGCTTGATGCACCACCCCAACGTCCTTTTTTTGGACGAGCCGACCCTGGGCTTGGATCCCCAAACGCGCCGGCACATCTGGACGTACATCCGCAAACTCAACCGCGACGAAGGCGTCACCGTGATTCTCACCACCCACTACATGGAGGAAGCCGATTTTCTTTGCGACCGCATCGCCATCATGGACCAGGGAAAAATCGTGGCCCTGGACACGCCTAAAAAGTTGAAGGAACGCGACGCCACCCTGCACGTGGCCAGCGGAAAAATCGACGAATTGTACCAGGCCCTCTCAGCCATGAACCCCGTGCGCCAGAACGGAAAGATCTTGATTGAAACCAGCCAACCCCAACGCTCGCTTAAACGCGTGCTGTCCATTGCCGAAAAAAGAAAACTCGCGTTGACGGAAATCGACGTGAAAAAACCCACGTTGGAAGACATCTTCGTCGAGTTGACTGGGCACAGCATCCGCGACGAAAAAGCCGGCACCAGCGACCGGTTCAAAGCCTACAATCGAGCCATGACGGGGCGACGCAAATGATCCAAACCGAAGCCATCCTCACCTTGTGGCAACGCGAAATCCTTCGCTTTGTCCGCAACAAGTCCCGCATCATCGGCGGCTTGGGCACGCCCCTCTTGTTTTTGCTGGTGTTGGGCTCCGGATTTGACCGGCTCCTGAACGTGGGCGGCGGCCTCTCGTACTTCCAGTTTTTGGCCCCCGGCGTCATCGGCATGGTGCTCCTGTTTGGAGGCATGTTCTCCGGCATCAACGTCGTCTACGACCGGCAATTCGGCTTCCTCAAGGAAATCCTGGTCGCACCCGTCTCGCGCGCGAGCATGGTCATCGGCCGAACGCTGGGCGGAGCCACCACCGCCATGTTTCAAGCCGCCATTCTTTTGGTACTGACGCTGTTGGTCGGCGTGCAACTGGACCCCGTCCAAATCGTTTTGATGGTGTTAGCCATGACCTGGATTGCATTCGGATTCACGGCCATGGGACTGGCCATTGCCGCCAAGCTCACCGACTTCCAAGGATTCCAACTCATCGTCAACTTCATCATGATGCCGATGTTCTTTTTGTCCGGAGCGCTTTACCCGTTGGACCAGTTGCCCCCATGGCTGCAAACCGCCACTTCGCTTAACCCCATGACGTACGGCGTGGAACTCATGCGCTTCATCGCGTTGGGCCAAAGCAGCATGGACCCCGGACTGGCGTTGGCCATTCAAACGGCGTTCAACGCACTCATGCTTTGGCTTGCCGCGTGGCTGTTCAGCCAAAAAGAATAGTCACGAGTAGTACCGCGCCGCGTCCTCGTCAAAACCCTTGACCAAATTCACTGGCGCCTGCATGTTGAATTCCGCCGTGGTGGGCTCGGCGTACAAAATCGGCGCCAAAAACGAGGGGTCAACGGCCAACCGCGTCACGGCATGCTTCTTGCCGAAGCCCTGCGCGCAAATCTCGGCCACCGTCTTTCGGCACTGCGCCTCGTCGTGCACCCCCAAGGAATGCACGTACTCATGCAAAAGCACGTGAAACAAATACGCGTTGTACAGCCGAGGATGCTTTTCCCGGATGACGTCAAGCACCGACTGGTTGACGACAATCAAGTTGGAGTCCACGGGATAATACGCGCCGACAAAACCCTGGTCCGCGTATCCCAACTCCCCCAAGCCCAGCATCAAGCCGGACCGCCGCCGGCCATGCACCCGGTGGACCACGTCTTTGACCAGCGAGAACACGTTGGACAGCGAGGGAGCATTGGATAGGCGATCAGAGAAGTATTTGGCCACTTTCTGCGACGCGACCAAGCCCGCCACCCCCGTACGCATCTAGAGGGAAAAGCGGCTTATAGGGGTTTTGATTGATTGCGGCAACTACTCGTCGCGGAGCACTTGGAGGGGAATCAGCTTCTTTTCGAACTCCGCGCGCGCCAAGCGCACGGCGTCGATGATGCCCACCGGCACGTCCATGAGCGGCGGCGCGTCCATGGACAACTGCAAGGCGCGCGCCCCCATGATGCGGGCTTTCTCGTACTTGGTCAATTCCTCGAACTTGACTTTCCTAGCCATGAAAACTCGTCACCCAAAAAAACGCAGAAACAGGAAACAAAGACGTACCCTTCCCGATTTAAAACCCTATCGGGGGAAAGGTTAAAAACCCAGATTCCGTAAGCGATGCCATGGCAACGAAAAAAACCCGTAAGAAGGCGGCGAAAAAAAAGGCATCCGGCCATAAACCCAAACCCCTGCCCAAAAAAGACAAGCACGCCGAAAAACGCTTCCACGTCTTTCTGGATCTTTGGAACGACCACATCCAGGAGCAAATCAACATCCACGAACGCATTTTAGCCGGAAAAGAATCCCTCAAACAACACATTGCCCGCACCAAGCTGGCGCACAAAAAGTTCCTGCAAAAACTCTCCAAAATCTAGAGCTCTCGGTACGCGTCCGCGTTGAATTCGTACAAGCTCTTTCCGATGGCGTGCGGAACGGGATAGCGCTCCAACGCGTCTTCAACGGAGTCCCCGGTCCACGTTTTCCCGTGAACGGCGTCAAAAACCCGCACGGGTTTCTCGTCCAGCCACACCAAGGCGTGCTGGCCTCCTTGACTCAAGCGCACCACCCGAATCCAAGACGTTTTCCCCAGCGCCCCCAACACGCCGCAAAGCAGCCGCGCCTTGTCCAACGCATCGCCCGCCCCCAATTGAACCACGTCGCTTAAATCCAGCCAAAACGACACCGGCAAACCCATGTGCACGGTGTCCAACGCGGAAACAAAATCAAAGGCCGCCTCCACGGTTCCCAGTTTTTCCGCGAGGCGCACGGCGTCAGCCTGCTTGGGAGACGCCAGCGCCTTGAGGTCAGGAATGCTTTTCTGTTCGTTGAGATTGACGTAGTCCTTGTAGCGTTCCACGATTTTTTGCAGGTACCGCGCCTCCAACTCCGCCTCCAACATGAAAAAACATTGGCCGCCAAAACACTTAAACAGGGAGTTTAAAAGCTCCCCACGCCCAAAGCCATTCAACAGCGCCGAAACGCGATTTGGCTCGCAGTTCGGCGTCCCGGTGAAAAAATGACGACCATCCACTTCCTGGGGGCCGCCGGCGAAGTCGGCCGCTCCTCGTTCTTGCTGGAACAAAAAAAACCAGTCCTATTGGACTGCGGCGTGAAACTAGCCGAAGACGAAGAAGAATACCCCGTCTTAGATGCCCGGGACATCCAGCGCCTGGACACCATCGTCTTATCCCACGCCCACTTGGACCACTGCGGTTTTTTGCCCTACCTCTACCGCCAGAAAACCCGCGCCAAAGCCGTGATGACCAAGCCCACCCGCGACCTCATCCAAGTGTTATTAGCGGATTACCTCCGCATCAACCAAGGCGCGTCACCCTACGAACAAAAAGACGTCCTGGAACTCTTGAAAAACACGCGGATTACCGAGTTTAACGAAGTCTCCAACGGCATGACGCTTTACCCCGCCGGACACATCCTGGGCGCCGCCATGACGCGCCTGGAACTGCCCGGAAAAAAGACGCTGTTGTACACCGGAGACATCAACCTCCGCGAAACCAGGCTGTTGGACGGCGCGCAAACCGGCATCCCCGCCGACGCCCTCATCATCGAAAGCACGTACGGCGCCAAAACCGACAAGCACCTCTCGCTGAAGGCCAGCACGGCGCAACTGATGAAAACCATCCAAAAAACGTTGGACCGAAACGGCAAAGTATTGATTCCCACGTTTGCCATCGGCCGCGGACAAGAACTCTTGTTCACCCTGGAAAACTACATGCGTTCAGGGCTTTTGGAAACCGTGCCCATCTACTTGGATGGCATGGTCAACAAGGTCCTGCGCATCTACCGCCACAACGCCTTGTATTTGAAGAGGGAAGTCCAGCACCGCATCCTGACTTCAGACGACGACCCCTTCAAAAGCGAGCACTACAAAATCCCCCAAACCAAGGACCGAAGCGACGTCTTGAGCGAAGAAAAAGCCATCATCCTGGCGACCTCCGGCATGCTCAACGGCGGGCCCGTCCTGCACTACTTAAAGCATTTGGCTCCCCACCCCGAAAACACGCTGTTGATCGTCGGCTACCAAGCCAAGGGGACCCGCGGCCGGGAACTCGTCGACGGCGCCCGCGAGTTGACGCTGGACGACCACGTCGTGCCCATCCACATGGAAATCACGGAAACCAAGTTCTCCGGGCATTCAGACCACCAGGAACTTTTGCAATTCATCCGCCAAACCCAGGGCGTCAAGGACGTCTTCATCGTCCACGGCGAAAAAGAAAAAGCCGAAGAACTCGCCCAAGCCGCCCAGCGCGTGCACAAGAACGCCTCCATCCACGTTCCAAGCGTCGGCGAACAAATCAAGATTTAAGCCGCCAAGCCCCAAGCTACCGAATCAGGCTCAGGGTCTTGGCCAACTGATTAACGGAATAAACCGTTACCCTCTTTTGGGCGTGCAAATGGGGGTCGTTCGAAAGGATCTCAGAATCCTTGGCCAACGCGCACGCCAAATACGGCCAGTCCTTGGGATCCACCACCAACTGGGATGCCGCCGGCACGTACGGCAAAACCGCGTTCTTGGGAACCAATTCAATCTGGGACAAAAACAGGGCCATTGCGTCATCAAACTCGGCTTCCGGCAAACGCGATTTGGCAAGCAGAACGGAACGGTACTTGCGAACCTCGTCCAAGAGGAAGTAAGGCGACGACAGGTCCAAGTCCGGGTGGAACAGGATGCGCCGAGAAAGGCCAGACCGAATCAATGCCGCGAAAAACACGTTCGCGTCAACCGTGAGCCTCATCCAACAGCCTCCGCCCTTCCTGGCGGAAGTCCTCGTCCACGCCCACCATGAACTTCTTGAGGTCCGCCTCCGAAAACCGGCTCTTGGACAATAGTTTCTCAGCCACCTCAAAGTCCTCTATCTTTTTCTCGATGATGGAACGGATAACCGCACTCCAGTTGACGTAATTCATCTTTGACATCTTCGCCTTGAGCTTTGGCGGAATGCTCAGCGTCACATTAACCATGTGCAAACACCTGAAATAACGTGTGCATGCACGTATTTAAGCGTTGTCGCACTCGGAAGTCAACCCATTTTGGTTCTGGCCGACGCAGAAATCTTCCACCGCACCGTTCTTTCAAGCAAACCCGTCTTGCCCTGGTCCACTTTCGACACCAGTTTTTGTTGCTCCAAGAAAAGCAGGACCTTCAACGTGAACTCGTTGTCCCGCGCGATTTCCTCGGCGACTTTTCGCGTGGAAAGCGGTATGGGAAAAGAGTCGTACAAGACGCCCAACACCTGCTCGGCAATCTTGTGGAAGCGCTCGCGGGAAATGCGGGACATGACGAGAATTTAACGCCAAGCCATTTAAGCGGTTTCATCCAGTTCAAACTCCATGCAAACCACGCTGCCAACGGCGCCCCGTTCCCCGGACGCGGACGGCTTCGAGAAAAAGGCCCGCCAAATCGGGGAATGGGCATTGGCCTTTCAGGACCCGCTCATCGTCCACCACCTGGACTGCGACGGACTGACTTCCGCGGCGTTGGCCAAAAAAGCCTTTCAGTTGAAAGGCAAAAACGCGCCGACCTTGATGCTCAAGAAACTCGACGACGCCTCCGCCAAGTCCATCCCGCCGGACAAGGAACTGGTCTTCACCGATTTGGGCGCCGGACAACTGGAACTCGTGGAAGGCATGTCCAACCCAAAAAAAGTGGTCATCGACCACCACCCGCCCTCCAAAGACTCAGACATTGAACGAATCAACTGCCATGACTTCGAATTTGACGGAGCCGTGGACGCCTGCTCGGCCTCCACGGCCTGGTACTGCTTCCGTCATACGGGCCTCTCCGCGCAACTGGGCATCGTCGGAGCCGTCGGCGACATGCAGGACCAAAACGGTTTCCAGGGACTCAACCAACGCATGTTCCAAGAAGCCGTAAACCAAGGACAAGTCCTGCACACCAACGACCTCAAATTGTTCGGCAAAGTCACGCGCTCCCTGGTGTCGTTTCTGACGTACTGCACCGAACCCGTGCTTCCGGGCTTGACCGGCGACGACAAGGCCTGCGCCGTATTCCTGAAAAACGAAGGCGTTCCCACGTACCGCGACGGAAAAACGCTTTCCTACTACGGACTCAACGTGTTTGAACGGAAAAAACTCGCCTCCGCCCTCATCCAGTACGCGTACGCGCAAGGCGTGGAGGAAAAACTCATCCGGCAAATGGTGGGGGACGTCTACGTGTTTCCCTTTGAACCGGAGGGCTCCGAACGAAAAGAAGCCTACGAATTCTCCACCTTGTTGAACGCCTGCGGGCGCCACGACGCGCCCCAAATCGGCATTGGCGCGTGCCTGGGCCAAGACGGAGCCCTGCAACAAGCACAAGACCTGCTCAAAAAACACCGCCTGGCCGTCCGACAAGGCATTGAATTCGCCAAGAAAAACGCGGTGGACGCCGGCGCATTCTATCTGATCGACGGACGCGGAACAATTTCGGACACCATCATCGGCGTCGTCTGCGGAGCGTATTTTTCCTCGGGACTGGTCCAACGCACCAAGCCCGTCATCGGCTTGAGCGTCGACGAGCAAGGCGCCTTGAAGGCCTCCGGACGCGGGTCCAAAGACTTGTGCACCCAAGGCCTGGATTTAGGCGAAGCCATGAAAAAAGCGGCGGAAGACGTCCAAGGATTTGGTGGAGGACACGCCGTGGCCGCCGGCGCCTCGTTGGACGCCACGCCTGAAAACGTCAAAACGTTCCTGAAAAAAATCAAGCAAGTCGTGGAAGTCCAACTGCAACTCCGCTAAACGCGTCAGACTCCACCCCCAAAAAAGCTAGCGGATCATTTGGGCCGCCAACAGGATATCCTCCCGCAAAATGCGTTTCCTCCCCGCGTGGCGCGCCAAGCGCTGGGCATCGACCACAATGCGCTGAGCGCTGTCCTCCAAAATCTCCGCCAATTTGCGGGACGCGTCCTCGCCGACGCGCTCGGCGCCGCCTTGGCGAAGCAAGGCATCGGAGTCAAACAACGACAGACTGGTGGGTCGAATGGCCATAACGTTCTGCTCTCCCCTTCAGAACCGATGACCGGAACTAACCCAAGAACGGCTTGCGCAACGAGTGCATCAAGCCGTCCACGGCAATCTTGACTTTCCCGTTTTGGACCGAAAACTTGTACGACGACCGGCTTTCCGCCAATTCGTCAACCACCTGCTTCAACGTCTTCATAGTCTCTCCCCCCACTTCAATGCGTGGTGAACAGGTTTCGTACCTTGTCCACCACCACGTACACGTTCTTCTTGCGCGCGCCCACCCTCACGCTTTTGGCCTTGACCAAAGGAAAAGGCACCTTGGGCTTGCGCTTTTTTTCCGCCGCGTCATCGCCCCGCAACTGGTACAAGGCGTTAAACGACGTGTTCTGCGACAACGAAGTGGCCTTCATGATGTCTTGAAGGGTCGCCTCGCGCTGTTGCAACAAATAATCCATGATGGCACTCTGAGAAGGCGACAACTGCGGCCACCACTCCGCATGCGACCGCGTGGTTCCCACCGAAGCGGCCACCGCCGCCTCGACAATCGGGTTGCCGGCGTACTCCGCCGCGCCCTTCCACGTGGACTCCCCGGTGGCCAAGCCCGCCAGAAACGCGTTGAGCTCGTCAAACACGTACCGAGGCGACAGCAGGTTTTGTTCCGTCAACATGGAGTCCAAATACGCCTGCGGAAACGGCTTGAGCGGCGACCCGCCGACCGCCGCAATGCGGTGCGAAATCAGCCGCGTCATTTCCCCTCCGGTGAAACTCCGGCGCAAGAACGTGTTGGGCTCGCCGACCAAATGCAGAAGCGAGTCGGGAAAACCCTCCTTGCTTAACGCGGACAAGACCAGCCGCAAGTTCGGCACGTCGTCCAAAAGATACTTGAACTCCATGTACATCGAATGGTTTTTCTCCAAATGCGCCTCATCCAGGAAAAAAACGATTTTCTTGCCGTGGCGCTTGAGCGCGTCCACGAGGTTCTGCCGGGAAAACGGCTTTTTGAGCAATTTGTCCAAGAAGCCTTGCCGGCCAAAACCGCTTTGCTCCGCCAACTCTTCCAAGCTTTGCGGCGGCTCCTTGAAAATCACGGTGTCAAACTGGTCTTTGGGCAAGCCGTACGCCACAAAATACATGGCCGAAGTCTTTCCAACACCCTTGGGCCCCAAGAACAGGCAGGCCTTGGCGTCAAAAGCCAAGCGCTTGAGGATCTCCTGAGCCTCCAACGGGTAATAAAATTTCAGAAAGTAATCCCTCTCGGAAAACCGCAAATCCTTGACAAACGGGTTCTCGCTCCAACCCAAATTGGCCAGCATTTTTTCCTTGGCTTGAAAAACTTCCACGAAACTAAGTCACCCGAAACCGAAAAGAAAACCGAGGGGGCGTGAACCCCCTTGGCTTTCTTTCCCCACCACAGATGTTTCGTGCCCAACAGGCACAAGTAAGGGATACGTCGGAGCCTTATAAAAGACTTACGATTCCGGTATTGGCCGAATAAGGGGCACCTCTGATACCAAGGACTCTGTAAGATACCGCATAAGAGACCAATAAGATGCCATTGGTGGTCCGTAAAAGGCTCGTGAGGTACTAGTAAGAGGCTTGTAAGAGACTGGTAAAAGAGTTGGGTCTGGAAAAGGGCTTAAACGGGGGCGTGGAAAAGGCAGGTCATGCAGCGCGATTCCGTGTACGAGTGGATCCGGGGCAAGACGTGGATGCGGGACCTGGAAAACCAGGTTTTGCCGAGGCTATCCAAGACCACGTTTGGCCCCTCGCCGCCCAACGTGTTCGTCGGCGAATACGGGTATCCGTCCGTTCGCGCCGGGCCCCTGGTGGGACTGGATGAAGGCGTACTGGATGCGCCCACGGACTTGTACGGGCTGAATTACCCGGAACTCTTGCGCCACCGCGCACTGCTTGCCCGCGGCTTCACCGTCCAACACGTCCACCGCACCGAGGAAGAAGCGTTCTGGCTGGCGGCCGCGCAAAAGCCGTTGGACGTGGAAATGCAATTCGAAAAAACGCCTCGGTTTTCCCTCTCGTTTTCAGAACACGTCCAACCCATGGGGCCCTCCGGGGTTTTGGAGCGCATGCGGCTGACGGAAAACCCGAAAGTGCCCAAGAAAGTCGACGCGTTAATCCAGGAAAAACTCAAGGTCAAAGATGCGCTTTCCGAACTGCTGCCGCGGTTTGACTACCACTACGTCCAAAAACTGTTGTCCGCCGGGATTTTGGGCCAAAAGCGAAAACTAGTTCCAACCAAGTGGAGCATCACCGCCACGGACGACATGATTGCCAAAGAGTGGCTGGAACAAATCCGAGGGTTTCCCGAAACCGGCGAGTACCGAATTTATTCGAACAACTATTTGTACAACCACTTCGAAATCCTCTTGCTTCCCGGCGCGTGGGAGTTCGAGCAATTCGAATCCTTTGAAAACCAGTCCAACATCGCACACGAATACGAGGCGTTTGAAGGCCGAACCCGTTACGCGGAAGGCGAGGGCGGCGGCTACTACGCCGGACGCTTCGGCGTCGCGGAAGCGCTTTTCAAGATGAAGCGGCAGGCGCGCGCCATCGTGTTCCGAGAAGTCTCACCAAAATACGTCGTGCCCGTAGGCGTTTGGGAGGTTCGAGAAAACGTGCGGCACGCCTTCACCCGGCCGCCGTTCAAAACCTCCAACTTCAACGACGCCGTAACAGAACTGAAAAAACGCTTGAAACAGCCTTGGAGCCAATACCTCAAGAAAAGCCGGATTTTAACCCAGAGGAAACTTTCTCAGTACTAAAGCAAGGGGAAAAAGCAACCGAACTTTGACGCATGAAAAGTTTTTTGAAATCAAACCCCATAAGTCACCTTCATGGAAGAAAAAGCCACGGAGACGGGCCGCGTGGCCCGCACCCGGAAAATCGCCGAAGCCACCGTGGACGGGAAGAAAGTCGTGGTGGAAGAACTATTGCACTGGTCTGGCGACTTTCAAGGCGAACCCGTCATCCAAGTACGGGAATTGCAAACGGGCAATTTGGTCGCGTACGCGGGCTTCCGGACTAGAGAAGGCCACATGCTCGCCAAGACGGGTTCCGAATGGGTCGAGTTAAGCCAGCTCTCCGTGGCGCCGGCGTACCGCGGACAAGGAATCGGCTCCGAACTGCTCCGTCTCGTCGTGCAATTGGCCAAGAAATCCAACGTGCCACTCTACCTGCATCCGCAAGCCATCGGCGACCGCAGGCTTTCTAGCGACGAACTCCGATCGTTCTACGCCCGACACGGCTTCCGGCCGTTCACCCGCGGCGAAGTCCTGGAGTTGACGCGACGCGTGGAAATGAACCACATCAAAAGAAACTTGCTTTTCAACGGTTTTCAGCACCAAACCCGCCACCTGACTGGCCCACCCATGCCGTCTCCCGAGCCAAAACAACTCAAGGCCATGGACCGCTACAGCGACGAAGAACTCATCCGTCTTTGGCGAGAGCACTTGAACCAACAACACCACACCGACGAATCCCTGCAAGCCAATTGGAACGCCACCGCCAGCGACATCAACCAACACATGCCCCTGGCGGAGCTGACCAACGCCGAACGCCCCACCCGATTCAACGTCCGGCCAAGCTACCGGCTTCCCAACACGGCCCGCGTCAAAGTCGCGTGGCGACGAATCCACGCCGCAGGCAAAAAACCAACCCCCAAGCACCCATACCGGCCGCGAATCTAAACCCGCTCCCACGCCAAACCCAGTTGTTCACACCAAGCCGGAATCTCTTTTTTCTTTTCCGCGGGCAAACCCTTGAAGTCCAGGAAAACATGTTCCACCGGCTCCACCGTCTTTTCCACCGCCTGCTTGACGAGGTCCTTCGTCACAAAACCCACGGAATGCTTTGAAGCGACATGCGACAAGGCCCAGCCCTCCTGCATCAGCGGAGCGAAAGCGGAACAGTAATGCGCGCCACCCAACCCCAAAGCCGCCTTGCCTTCATCCTTTCGAGACAACGCGGCCAGCACCGATTCGGCCAACGCCACGCCGTTCTCCGGTTTCTTCCATTCGGCCCCTTCCGAACCAATTTCCACGAACAAACTCGGCGTTTGAAGGGTTGGGCCGTGGTGCGTGGCCTCCAAAAAGACGTGGCCCGCGCGTTCCTGAAGCGCCAGATAAAATCGCTTCAACCAAAACGCGGACGCACGGGAAAGCGTTCCATCCCGCCCGCCCATATCCGGATTGGCGGGCCCAAAATTGCCGGTCACGTGACACGTAAAGCACGGAGTCTTGGAGGCGGACGCATGACGAGACAAGAACACGACCAAATCCGTTTCAAACAAATCCGCATCCTGGAATTGAACCGTCCGCGAACCCGTTTCCACCAAATCAAACCCGTCAAACCGCCACGCCGCAAACCCGTTGATTTTCAAGGGCCGGTTTAGTCGGGCGTGGCGCAGCGCGTTTGCCGCGTTCACGCCCGCCGCGTCGTCCGTCGAATAGAAAAACGTTGGCACGTACAAGGCGTGCATGGCGCCTGAAATTAAGGTTGTGGACGCGGACCGCTTCGACCGCCAAAAACGCGTTGCGCAATGGGACCAGGAAAAAATCAGGAAGCAAAACGTCTTGGTCATCGGAGCAGGGGCCTTGGGCAACGAAACCGTCAAGCTCTTGCTTCAATTGGGCGTCGGAAAGATCACCGTCGTTGACTTTGACACCGTGGTTCCGGCCAACTTGAACCGCTGCGTCTTCTTTGATTCAAGCGACGCGCAAACGCACCGATTCAAGGCCGACGTCATCGTCGAAAAAGCCGCCAAAACGTTTCCTGACACCGCCATCACGCCGGACCACCGGGCCGTGGAAACGATTCCGGAAACCGCGTTCCAAACGCACGACGCCGTTTTTGGTTGTTTGGACAACCTGGGCGCGCGCCTTCACACAAACGCCCAAACCTATCATTACGCGCCCCTGTTTGATGGCGGCACCAACGGATTCTTTGGAAAGCTGCAGGTCGTATCCAAACCGTCTTCATGCCTGGAGTGCGGCATGAACAACCGCGACTACAAACTGCTGTGGAAAAAGTACAGCTGCGTCGGGGAAGTCCTGGATTACCTGGACCCCAAAACCCCCGCCCTTCCGACGACCACGTCCGTGGTGTCCGCCATGCAAGTCAACGCCTGGCTGGCCAACTTGTTGCAACAAAACTCTGGCGCGGGAACGTACGTGCACTACAACGGCTTAACCCAGCAAACGCAAACCTTCGAGGTTCCCAAAAGAAAAACGTGCCCGGTGCATCCCTAAGAAACGCAGTTAAAGACCCTGGAAAATTAGTCATCATGGTGTACGCAGCGACGAAGAGCCTGATAGGACGATTAAATCGTGCCGGAATAACGTACTCGTTGACCGCATACATTCGTCACCCGGGAGAAAAAACCCTGCGCCGGTCTTCCGGGTTACCGAGGCTCGCCCACCTCCGGCGAAACAACCTGGTTCGAACCGAGATCAAGGTAGAGGGAGAAGACGCGAGCATCACTTCCCGGCGCGGTAGAAAAAACCCTGCAACGGCGGACGAAGTCCTAGAATACCTGCGGAAACGAGTCGAAATCATAAACAAAAAAAAGCAAGTAATTGCGTCGTTGCATACCGACGACCACGGCCATTCGGGCCTTGAGTTTCTGACGTTTCTGACTCACAAAGTAACCATTCAAGCAAAAGAATAGGCCTAGTCAAACAAATCCTTGACGCTTTTGAGGGCCTCATCCGCGTGCCGATCCAGGATGAGTGAAAGCTTTCTTCCGCACCGCGCGCACCGGCCCCCGCCTTCCACCAACGCGTGATAGCAGTCCTTGTGGTACGCGGCCCCGCAGAAACAGTGCGCGTACTTGGCGCCCTCCAGATTCTTGACGGACAACTTAAACGGCGCCCGACACAGTTCGCACACCGTGCTTTCCGCGGCGTTTTTCTGCGTCACGGGCGGCACCGGCAGCGAAGGTGACGGCGCAGGCAACCCGTAATCCGTCGGCTCCCCCGACGTCAACTTGGGCGCGCCCCGGCGGAGCAAGTCCGCCAAGTCCACGGCATTGGACGCCGAAGGCAGCGAATCCACGTCTTCCAGTGGAGGCACGGGTTCCGAATCGGCGACCGCCGCCTTGGGCGGCGACCGCCCCGACGCCTTGGCCGCCAATGACTTGGCTTTGGGTTTGACGACGGAGGCAAACTGGTTGTAGCCCTCCAAACCCAAGCGGAACACGTCGGCATGCGAGGGGTCGGTGACCAGCCACTTTTTTTCCGCCATGGCCAGCGCACGGCTTCGCGCCGAGTCGTAGTCCACGCCCAATTGTTGGCATGCGTCTTTGAGGTTCGTCGTGCCAGCGTGAATGAGTTTGACTAAATCCTTGTCAAACCGCGTGACCTTGAAGCGCTGGGCGGCTTTCCGCTTTTTCCTGGTTTTGGGCGCTTGCTTGGGAACCGCGCCATCGGAGGCCAACACACCGTCCTGCCGTTCCTCCATTAGCGCTTCCTCCGAATCACGGCGAAACCCACGGGCACGCTTTGACCGTTTCGCACTTTGAAGCATTTCTTTTCGCCGCGCACCGGGTCCACGACGAACGCAAAATGGAAGTCCTCCGAAAAAAACGATTCCTGCGTCGCCACGTCGGTGGACGACAGAAAACACCCGTAGTCGGGATGGCTGTGCGTCCAGCCCACCACGCGAAAGCCGTTGAGTTTTTTGGAAAGATCGGAAAACGCCTCGCGAGAAAAGCGAACGCTGACCGCCGTCGCGTCGTTGGACGCCGTCACGTACCGTTCCGCCACGGCATACGGGTTGCCGTTCCAGACGAAGGCGGACCCCAACAACAAGCCCATGGCTTCCTTGCCCCGGGACGCGGCGGTGCGGAAATGCGTTTGGGCTTTTTCCACCACGTCCGCAGACAAGTACACGTCGTACAAGGCTACGGCCACCCAAGCCTGCGTTTGAGTTTCGAGAAAAAGCCTTCCGACTGTTTTCCCTCGTGGATTTTCTGCGCCAGCCCCTTGGCGTGCGCCCGCTGCTCGTCCATGGTCAACGGATGCGGAGGCGGGGACGGTGGCAGAATGTCACGGGAAGCCTGTTCACGGTATTCCTGGGCCACGTCCCGGCGGGCCACGATGCGGGGCTTTGAATCAGACAACAAGTCGCGGGCCAACGCCTCGTCCTCGCGGTCGTCAAACTCGGGACGCATAAACACTTTCGGACGCGGCTGGTTCCGCGCCACCCACGGCGGCGCCGAAACGGGGTCGGACAAAACGGGCCGGACTTGAACCACGGGTTGCTCCGGCTCCACAGCAAGCGGGTCCGGCGGTTTGGAAGTGGCACCCGGCGTGGATTGCTCCGGGTTTTCCGGTTTCGATGGTGACGGCTCCGCGACAGGACGCGGCATTGAAACTTCGGATTCCGTCTGCGTTCTGGAAACGGGTTGTGAAACAAGCGGCGATTCCGGCGTCATTCGTTCCGGAGGAATTTCGGACTCGGATTCAAATGCGGGTTGAAGAACCGTTTGCTTGGGTTGAAGGCTTGATTGATTCGTCTGCCCGCGTTGCAGGTTTGGGGGGGCCACGAGTCGGGTTTCCGGAGACGACCTTTTTGGCTGCGGTTCGCCGCCAGGCAACGGGGGCACCCCCAACGCGTCCCGCTGTGTTTGGTCTGAATCCGCGCCGGACACCGACACGATCTTGGGTTTGTCCATGATACGAACCGTTTGCCAGCAGGCGTTAATCAAGGTTTCGCGCCAGAGGCCGACCAACACGCATTTAAGAGTCAAGAGTGAAAAGAAAAACCGCTAAAGAGGTGCAATCCTTCATGAGTGAATTCAACGTGACCATCATGCACACGACGTCCGGAAAGGAAATCGTGGTTGCCGTCGAACCCGCGTTTACCGTTTCCTCGATTTTGGACGTGCTTTCCGAGAGCCTCAAACTCAAAGACCGCTTCGTGTTGGCCACAGCCGACCACAAGATCCTGGGCCCGGAAGTCACCGTCCAAGAAGCGGGACTCAAGGAAAACGACCAGCTTTTGCTGATGCCGGACCCCACCGGCGGGTAAACCCCACACCATGCTGCGCGCCTTGGAACGCCTCTTGTTGTTCAAGCCATTGACTGAAACAACCATTCTTTCCGTGGACGCCGTACCCAAAGGCGACGAATTCAACGTCACCATCCGTGCCACCGCCCGATGGACGGGACAAGTCCCAAAAAAAATTCAGGACGCGTACCGAAACGCGGTACTCTCAAATCCATCCACCTGGACGCCGTCCAAAGAACAAGATTGGATGCCGACCCCTCAGGAAGCCGACGTCGTGCTGGCCATCCGCCGCCACTTGGAGCAACGCCTCCAACGCCACCTCGGAGGCACCCATCGCGTCCAAGTCACCGGAATCGGCATTGAAGACACCCTGCCCGCCTGGGGACAAGACGCCGGCCTGCGCGTTCCTGAAAATGCCGTCGTGAATTTCCGAATCCACGCCCGGCCCACCCGAAAAACGTGGCTGCGGCAAGCAGAAAAACTAAAAAGATACACGGAAAACATTAACGTCGAACCCACGTGAAAAACGCATGCAACTGCCCGAAGCCATCTGGAAGCGACGCCTGGAAAGCGAGTGCGCGGAAATGAGAGCCGCCGGCATCCGATTCGACGTCACCCCTGACTTGACCACGTACACCGTCTCCATCCAAGGCCCCGGCCTCGCCCAGCAAAACGGTTCCATCGTGCCACGAAGCCAGCACTCCGTCCGCATTGAACTCAACCGCGACTACCCCTACCCCGGCGGACTCATGGCGTTCTGGCTGACCCCCATTTTCCACCCCAACATCCACCCAGGCGTGGGCGTAGTGTGCATCCAACTCGTCAACGAGTGGAGTGAAGGCCAGAACCTCGTAAGCGTCGTAAACGGCCTCATCCAATTGCTCAAGAACCCCAACCCCCAAAGCCCCCTGAACGAAGAGGCGGCGAGGTACTACCTGGAACACCAAGACTTGCCGCAACACAAACCCAAAGGGCCGAGGGTGGTCGGACTGTGAAAAACCTAATCCGAGAAATCGAGAACCTACACCGCTACGGCGACATTCAACAAATCCACTGGAACCAAGCCCACGCCACTCAATCCGTGTCCGGAGCCCTCCAAGTAAAAATTCCGGTGACCCTCCACCCCTTCAAGGGCGGCGTTGAAGGCATCAACGAGAAATTGACCCTCCTCCAAACGGAAACCCAACTCGTCGTTGTGGGCGAGGAGTACGACGAACCCAACACCCGACGCCAATACATTCAACTCCACCAACCCCTGGCCCTCCACGAATCCAACGAAATCCTGGAACTTCTGCGAGCCAAGGGTTTGGTGAGAATCACGAGGCAAAACGCGGGGACGTATTCAAGCACGCCCAAAAGCAAACCCAAACCCACTGAATTCAAGCCTGGAAAGGTGTCCGACAACTGATGAACGGCAAACCCCGCATCGTGCACGTCACGGAACCCGCCTTGGAAGAAAAAAAGCCGCCGACGGAAGACGACTACGACTTCCTGGAAAAGCATCCCGCACCCAACCAAAGCAAAACCAAATAAAGCCGGCCAGAAAAAAGCCAACCATGGCCGTTAAAACCAGTGCCCGGCGCCCGCCCACGCACCATTCCGCCGCCGCACGAAATACGCGACCCACTCTTCAAGCCCCGCGCATGAGCCAGCCACCCACCCGTTCGACGACCCGCCCCTCCGCCAACCACTCGGCGTGGCGGCTTCCCTCCAACGCAGTCCGACGAGCACGAAGCCCCCAAGAACTGTTGAACCTATTGCGGCGACAAGGGCTTGGAAACACGCAAGCCGGTCGAACCGCCAATGCCGCCAACTTGTCCAACCTCAACGCCAGCCACTTTCTGGACGCGGCCAGAGCCGATACGGATGAAGAATTTCAAGACGCTGTGGCCAGCCTCCGCCGGCAAGGCGGCCGCAACCCTCACATCGAAGCCCAAATCGCGCTCTTGGTCCACAACCGACGCATGCAGCAAACGCGCAAGTAAAACAAAACCGCACGGTTAAACCAAACGAAAACCCATAAATGCCGCGCCGCAAAACAAAACCCACATGCCCGAAGACGCGGCGAACGCCCTCCGAAAAATTCTTTTAGAAAACAAGATTTACGCCCAAGTCAAAGGCCACGGCGTCTACATTCCGTATGCGAGACTTACCGGCAGAAAAATCGGCTTCATGGAAGCCTCGCTACCCATATGGATTGACCGAGTAATCAAAGAACGGCAACGCGAGGGAATCTCACTCGCGCACCGCATGCGGTTTGGCGCACCCAACACCACTGTCTGGCGCGCCGTGCATTTTACAAGGAAAGCTAGACCTTCCAGAACTTCTTCGTCCGAATGAAATCCTTCTGGGCTTGAAGCAAGTCGTAAAACAAGTCGTCCTCCGACTTGTGCAGCCGTGAAAGAATGCGCTTGGCCGCCTCCGGCCCAACGCCATACGCACTCAACGCAACCAACGCGTTTTTTCCGTACGCCGCCACCAAATCCATGACCACGCGCTGGTCTTTTTTCGCCGAATAGGTCTCCGGAAAAATCCGAGGCGACCCGCAAAACAGGCATTGGGCCTCCTCCAAAAAGCCCAAGGATTTCGTGAAGCGCTGGTTGCAGTACCCGCAATGCAATTGAATCTTTTTAGACCGCAATTCCTCGGCAAACGCGGCCACCACCTTCTCCGTCGGCTCCGCCGCCGTAATCAGTTCGCTGAAACCACCCAACGCCACGGCGTGCCGGGCCAAAGGCGAAAAACCCGACGGCCGAACCGAAACGCGAAACGAAGACAACGCCGATTCCAGCGTTGAAACGTCCAGCTTCTCGTAAAACAATTCGGCGAAGACTTCCTCGGCAATCACGGAATCTTTCATCACCGCCGCCAACTTTTTGACGGAAACGGCTTGGTAGTCCCGGTCTTTTTGCAGGAAACCGAACCGCTTGGCCACGTGCACGAACCGCGACGCGAACAAAGGCGAATCCACCAAATGCGTTTTGAGGAACGCGGCCACGCTTTTTTGGCGCCAAACCAAAAGAACGGCCGCCACCGCCTCCGCGTCCGCCGACTTTCCAAATTCAACCAAGACGTGGTACGCGCCCGCCCGCGTCCGAACCGATTTGCCTTTGGCCGCCAAAGAAAACGCCAACAGTTTTGCAAGGGCTTCGTTGCCGCGGTGGCCCAAAAAAGAGTGCACCACGACCACCGGGCCCTCGGATTCCACCACCCACTCCGAAGCCGACGGCACGAAAAACGCGGCCTGCTTTTTACCAAACGCCGTAGACCCCTCGGAAAGCGCGCCGGCGACTTTGGCGGCCACCCCCCGGGCCACTGGAATTTCTTCCCCCACCCAATCCGGAATGGCCGCCGACACGTCTTTTGACGGCTCGACGACCAACTCATCGTCCACCATGCTTAAAACCCGCCACGCGCGGCCCCGTGCGATGAACGCGACGCCAACCTGCAAATAATTCGACACGAACACGTCATCCAAAAGCGCCACGTTCTTGTTGGACTCCGCGTTCTTGACGAACACCTTCTTGAGATCCGAAATCGTGCTCAAATTCTCGTAATAGTAAAACTTCGTCCGCTTGGTCGGCTCCAAAAACTCGCCGTCAAAAGCCAGCAACCCCTCCGAAACCAGCTGACCGACCACCTTTTTAGCAACAGAAACCAGCAACCCGGCATAAAGGCGGGATGTCCGAAAGTTCTTGACCACGCCCTCCAAGCGGATGCGGCCAAATTCAAGCGCCAGCCCACAGATTTGGTGCGCCAACACGTCCAAACAGCCCAACCGCGGCGCCTGCGGCTCCAACAAACGCGCATGCGCCAAGTCCACCAACACCTTCGCCTCCAATTCATCCAACTCATCCAACGCCAAAACCACGCCTTTGGGCGTCAAATGATGCTTGTGACCCGACCGCCCCACCCGCTGAACCAACCGCGTGACCTGGCGGGGGGAACCCACTTGAACCACCAAGTCCACGTCCCCAATGTCCATGCCTAGTTCAAGGGAAGACGTGCAGACCAAGGCCTTGAGTTGCCCTTTCTTGAACGCCTCCTCGGATTCCAGACGGGCCTCCTTGGACAACGACGAGTGGTGAACAGCAAAATCCTCGCCCAAAAGCGGCCGAAGCAAGGCCCCCAACGCTTCAGCCATGAACCGCGTGTTGACGAACACCAACGTCTTGCCGTGCGACGCAATGAGTTGCTCCAACCGCACCAACCGGGCGGCCGTATCCGGTTTCAACCCTTCCATGGCCACCGCTTTTTTGGGGTACTCCACCGACAAATCCAGCGACCGCAACTCCGACGCGTCCACCACCCCCACGCCTTCCCCCAAAAACGCCGCCACGTCCCTTGGAGCCGAAACCGTGGCGGACAACCCAATGACTTGAAACGGGGCCAACAACCCCAGCCGAATCAACGCCAAGTTCAACTGCACGCCCCGCTTGGAGTACGCCAATTCATGGACTTCATCGACCACCACAAACCGGACGTTGACCAAAGAGTCCCGCATGCCGGCCACCAAAAGCGCGCCCAGACTCTCCGGCGTAGTGATCAAGACGTGGGGAGGCTGCTCTTTTTGTTTGACGCGCTCGTACGCCGTCGTGTCCCCATGCCGCACCCCCAAGCGCAACCCCAGCATCTTGCAGAAAAACTCCATGCGCGACAACATGTCCCGATTCAAGGCGCGCAACGGCGTAATGTACAGACACTGAACCCCCTCGCCTTTCTCCTGGACCAACTTGGACAAAATCGGCAGCATGGCCGCCTCCGTCTTTCCAAAACCCGTCGGCGCCATGACCAACACGTTTTTTCCCGCCGCCACCTCCGGAAACGCCTTCTGCTGAACCAAAGTAAAAGACTCAAACCCCCGCCGCTTTGCCAAATGCAGGACCTCGGAGTGAAGGTACAGCGACGGATCAAAGGACATACCGAATACTATGATTCACCCGCGTTCAATAAAGAAAGCCACCACGTCAAAAAACACAAACAGCCCGGAAGTTACCGAAAAACCAAGAGAAAAAAAAACACAGAAACGCGTGCAAGAGCAGACATGCGAACCTAATTCCACGAACACAAAACCAACGGAAAACAATTTGACGCAGGCCAACGCCAAGGATGCCCGAACGCCATTTACTACGTGACCGCCCCAAACCCCCCGCCACCCCTAGCAGCGGTATACCGCCAAAAGTTGTACGGACCGGAACGCCCGCCATCCCAAGACCCGCCAGCAACCCGTCAAAAACGCCCAAACATCGCCAAACCCTGGAATTTGGCACATTCAAACCAAAGAGCTCATGACACACACCCCCGCCACCCCAAAAGAGATTTATAAAGCCTTTATAAATGTCGATGGTTTGGACGGGGGTCAATCGAAATAGGCAGGAAAAAACATAGGCAGAAAAACGCAAAAATAAATCGTTTTTTACTTGGGAAACAAAAACAGTCCCAGAACAAGAAGTAAAGCCGAATCCCAACGGACCAAGAGGCCAAAGAAAATCATTTCAAGCCCGCAACCAACCCGGCTTACCTCAAAAACAAGGAAAACCCCCGTCAAATAGCCAGTTTTCGACAAAAAAAGACGTAAGGCAAGCCAAAAAAACCCAAGAGTAGGCATGTTTTACCTCAAAATACTGAAAAATAGGTTGCCGACCCCAAAAAAAGCGGGAAAAACCGGTCATGGGCAGTTTTTCACATAAAATCCGAGGAGAATTGATCAAAACTCCGTCTAAATGTCTTGAAAACACACAAAAACATCGAAACTAGGCAGATTTTCACCAAAAAAATTGAAATTAGGCCTGGAAATCAGAAAGGCCGTTGGAGAAGGGCCCAAAACCGAGAAAAAAGGATTAAAATAGGCATTTTTTTGGATTAAAACAAAAAAACCAGGGAATACGGCAAAAAAACGCGTTTGCGCCAATTTTTGTAGGAATAAAGGCTCGGAAAAAGCGTTTTGGGCAAAAAGTAGGCAGATTTAGGCTTGAAGTTCAAAAAATTGAGTTCATTTTTACCGGAAGCAAAGAACAGAAAGTAAATTAAATATACTAAAAAGTAAACAATTTATAGTTTACAAAATACAGTTAAATGAAGTAAACAAAAAATACTAAGAATACAAATTAAAAATGAAGAAAAGAATCGGAGTTCTAGAGGTAAAAAGGATTAAATATAAGTCACAAAGTAAACAATAAGTGACTGAAATGACGAAATTGATTCGCGTACAAGATGAGACCTACAAATCGCTTCAAAAATTGGCTGGACGAATTCAAGCCAAATCCGGTAAAAAATGTAGCTTGGACAAAGCCATTCAAAACCTCTTAGCTGAAAAGGGCCAAAAGCAAGGCGCTAGGACGCCTAAAACCGCCAAAGCCGGGGAAGCCGAAGAATTTGCCGACTCGATGAAGTGGTTTTCATTGCACCATAAGTCGTTTCAAGCCGAAAAAACTGGAAAATAGTTTGATTTTAATGGAACTAAAGGCGTTGAATTTGCCTGTTTGGCCCACCACCTCAGGAAAACGACGGCCAATACGGGCTTCCAGAGGCCTTGAAAAGGCCGAATTTGAGGGTTTCATGAAAAGTACCCGTCGAAAATAGGCCGAAAGCACTAATTAGTTCCACTGAAAAGGAACCAAGTAGTCAAATACCATTTTGGAGTAATATAATAAAGCAAACACCATAACAATAAACAACTAAGGGTTAAAAGGAGAGGGCGCGAATACACGCCCAAGCACCTAGGTTTCCTCATTATGATATTAAATAAGGTTCACCGGCCACTTGGGGGGGCCAAAACGAAATTCTGGCCTAAAAAGCCCTAAAAGCGCCAATTCCGCTAATTTTGTTCCATCAAAACAAGATAATTCCCGTACTAACCAATACACCATAATGAGGGAGTTTATAAATCTCGTGGTTGGAGAAAACAGAAAAGACGCAAAGCAAACACACAACTCCAAAAATAAGCCAAACACACAAAAAGAAGATAAGAACCAAAAAAGCAAGCCAAAAACCACTCCAAATGCATTCCTAAGGCACAAAATCAAAACACCATTACGGAGTGGGAGAGTAAGTAAACGCAATACCAAAAAGATATTGGACAATACCCCAAAGTTCCACTAATGGTGTTTTTCTTCCGATAATAACGAGAAAATTTTGCCAAAAATCGACCAAAAAATGCCCATGTTTTGGCGATGGATGAAAAATTGGTGCCGAAAACCAGTAGGACGCGAAAAAAACGACTTAGGTTTTAGGGGCCCAACGCAGTAAAAAACAGGGCCAGGCGGAAAATAGGCCCGAAGACAGTCAGAACCCGCCAAAACCACCGTTTGGGCGAAAACCGGGCCAAACCAGGAAACCGGCCATTACACGCCCCCCCAAGCAAGGGAAAAACGTCAAAAAATCAGGCCCAAAAGGAAAAAGGCATTGCTGGAAAACGCTAGAGATACCGGCTTGACGAGTTGCCTTGATGAAAAATTGTCGTGCGAGAAAAGCAGGGGCCGTTGATGAAAACTGCCTACAGAAGGCCGTCTCGGTTCGTTTAAGGCGGAACTCAGGCCAAAGATCCGGCGTTGGCGGTATACCGTTAACTAGAACCGAAGTGAACCCGGGCCACACTTGAAATAAGGCAGGTAAAGCCGGGTGAAACCACGCGCCCTTAATAAGGGTTTAAAAAGTACGGGACCGGTGTTGGCCAAGCGGAGATGGCGAAGAGTTGAGATGCGTTGGGCTGAGATTCCAAGCATCGCGCGATGCTTAAAAAGACAATTACAGTTGGGGGTGGTGGCCCCAGACGCGTTCAGGCACCGGTTCGGGTCGAAGCAGAAACGCGGCGCCGACTAGTACCAACAAGAAGAGGGCGGGCGTGGGAGCAAAGAATGCGGCGGCCAATAGGGTTGCTCCTGCAACAAACAGCAAGGCCCAGGTCACCGGTTCTTTTGGTTCCATGTTTACGCTTCCACACCCGAGTAGTTTTTAGGCCACGCGAAACATATATATCAAACCCACATAGAAAATAGGAGGTATATAGATGGAGACTCGGAAAGTCCAGAAAACCGGTCGAAGCACGTTCATCGTTTCCCTTCCGAAAGCGTGGGCTGAAGGCCACGGGCTTTCCAGGGGGGCGGCGGTGGGATTGGAGGAGAACCCGGACGGGTCGCTTCAAATCATGGCAAGCCCGGTGGCGCGGACTCTTCAGGCGCAGGTGGACGCGGAAAACGCCCTGGCGTTGCGGTCCGTGATTTCGGCGTACATCGCCGGAGCCCAGGACATTTTGCTGAGCGGCAAGAACGCGGCGGGTTTGGCGCAACAGGCGCGGGACCACTTGGCGGCGGTGGACGTGGTTTTTGAGGAGAAGGAACGGGTAACCCTTCGCGTGTTTGCCACGGGCCACGAGTACTCCCTGGAACAATTATTGCGGCGGATGCATGCGGTGGTCAAGTCGTTGTTCGCGTTGGCGCACGAGGGAAACCGCGACGCGGTGTTGCGGCGGGAGCAGGAAGTCAACCGGCTGTACACGTTGGCGCTTCGCTCCATGGGAGCCGGAGCGCGTCACGCCGAGTTCAAGTTCGACGCGTTGGTGGCCAAAGGATTGGAAAGCATTGCCGACGAACTCAAGGCCTTGGCGTTGGAAGGGGGTCGGGCGAAAGCGGCGTTGGAAAAATTGGAGGCGGCGTACGACGCGGCCATGAATCAATTTTTCAGCGGCGAGCCCGGAGGCAAGGCCACGGAGGCGGTTTGGGCGTGCCGGGCGGACTTGGATAAGTTACAGGGTAGGGATCCGCTTTCGTGGGCGCGGCTGGAAGCCGTGGCGCGTCACTGCGTGGAAATCGAGGAGACGACGGCGGACTTGGCGGCGATTCGCACGCTCTCCAAACAGGAAAAAGGTTAAAACCTGTCGCAGGCGTCAAGACACCATCATGCTCGGCCATCTTGGGACGCTTCTTCACGACGAAGTCGCACAAAAGCGGGCCAAGAAAGGCAGGTACCGGAAGGTTCAGGCCGACGTGCGGGCGGCATTGGGGCAGAACTACGCCAAGGGCGAGGCGCGGGTGGCGGTGGAGGACGCGTACCGGTTGTTGGAGCAAAAAGCGCGCGACATGGAAGAGGAAGCACGAATATGGCGTGAAAGGTACGTGGTGGCCACGGTGCACCAATCGGCGGACCGCCTGGACACGCGGGCCGGCATCCTTCGCGAAGTGGCGGGACACGTCTTGGCCATTGACTGGTTTTGCAAATTTTTTGCCGAGGCGGATGCGGCGCCCAAAGGACTTCGGCGCGAATTGGTTCGCCGGGCGCCGCATAGAGACGACATCTTCTGGCAGGACGGCCAGGCCAAAGAGCGAACCGTCCGCAAGCTGGAAGAGTTCAAAGAACGCGCCGCGAATGCGGATTGGCGCCGACACGTCAACGAATTATTAAACCGGTTGCCGTAGGGCATACCATGAACGGCCCTCCATCGCGCGGCATTGCCACGAAAAAGGCGTTGTTGTTCGAATACGGAAAACTACCCATGAGTTTGAACGCGCGGTGGGAAGTCGAAGACGTCTTGAAAATCGTGTTTCCGCCGGCGTTGCAGAAAGTTCAGTACGACGTCGCCGTCCGGCTCGTCAAGCATTTGTTGTTGGAAGGGGAAATGGATGGACGCGCCATTTCCAAGTGGCAAGCCGAAGCGGCCGTAGCCAATTCCACGTTGCGCAACCTCGTGATTCCGAAACTGGTGCGGACCGGGTTGTTGGCGCGCGAAAGGCGGAGCCCGACGGGGCAAGACGACAAGGACAAGCGGCACAAGATGGTGATCAAGCCCAGCTTGCGGTTCGGCCAGGCTTTGCAACATGTGGGAAGGGAGTGGAATTCGTTGGTGGAAACGGCGAGAATCAAGCGAGACCAGAAAGACGAAGTCGCCTGACGGCTAGAGGCCGAGTTCTTTTTTCAGGATGTTCAGGACGGTTTGGCTGCGGGAAAAATTCTTGTAGATGGGTTCGGTGACGTACACGATTTCGCGGGGCGCGGAGACCAGTTGGGGAAACGCTTCATAGTATTTTTGAAGCGAGCGGTTAAACGCGTTGATGTCGGCGTGCAAGAACTCCATGCATAAATTGTAGTCGGTGCCCGCCAAGGATGTGAACGTCAGCAGGTGGGGGTCTTTTTTCGCGAAGTCGACGAGTTTTTTGAACGATGCCTTGGGAACCGTCGGCATTTGAATCAAGAGGAAACCGAAGAGCTTGAGGTCGAAAACAAGGGGGTTGAGGCGCGGCACGTAACCGACGAGAATGCCTTCTTGGTGGAGAAAGTCCAGGGACGAGGAGATGGTGGCCAAGTGCATGCCGGTGGCGCGTTGAATGGTTTTGAGGTGGGGTTTGAGCGCGCCGGGTTCAAACAAGGCCCCCAGGATGGACAGGCGAGTGGCGTCTTTGAGCTGGATTTTCTTGCGTTCGGCTACCGGGCCCTGTTGGATGACGATGTCGGCGGCGGCACGGCTTGACGGGCGGTACGCGTACACGGGCTCGGAAAAATAGTAGACGGCGCGGTCGCGAATCAGGGGGTATGCGCGGGGCACTTGGCGTTGGTAGAACTCAAGGACTCCGGATTGAAACGCCTCCATGGAGCGGTGCATTTCGCGGAAAGCCAGGTTGTAGCGTCCGCTGGCAATGGAGCCCATGAAGCGGACGTTGGGCGTAGATCGGGCCCACTCGGCGACTTGTGAAAGCACCTCGGTTTGCGAGAAATCGAAATCCAAGAGCGGCAGGGACTCCACGCCCACGCCGATTTTCTTCCAGTCCAGCGCCGGCACGTACTGGACGATGGCTGTCTGCTCCTGCAGGTGCGCGAGGCTGGAGACCAGGGTGGGCCGCGTGAGGCCCGTTCGTTCTTGAAGCAGCGAAAAACTGGGCCGAATCGCGCCTTTGGTGAACAAGGCGTCCAAAACCTTGACGCGGCGTTCGTCGAGGACCTGCTTGACGCGCGTCATACGTTAAACCCCAACCCCCTGTTAAACGGCTTTTTTGTAAAGCAAACGCCTGGAAAAACCAGCGTACTGAAAGTATTGTGGGCGCAACGCATTTAAGGGCTTTGCCGGGCGGTGGTCACGCAAAGCGTTAAATCGGCGGGCTTCGGACTAAACGATTCATGGCCGTGGATTGGTTTTTCGAGTTGGGCGAACTCAAGCGCATCGCGCGCAGCGGGTGGTGGAGCGCCAAAGTCAGGCATCCGGAGACCGTGGCGGAACACGCGTTTCGCGCGGCGTGCATCGCGTACGCGTTGGCATTGGAGGAAAAACAGGACGGCGAAAAAGCGTGCGTGGCGGCCTTGTTTCACGATGCCGCGGAAGCGCGGACCCTGGACGTTCACAAGGTGGCCAAGAAATACGTGGTCGTTGACGCGGAGGCGGCGTGGCGCGACCAACTGCAAAACGCGCCGAAGAAAACGCGGGACGCGTTGGGAAAACGCGTGCCGGCGGAAATTCAGGTGGTGGTCAAGGACGCGGACGTGTTGGAGTTGGCGGCGACGGCCAAAGAGTACGTGGCCGCCGGCTACGGGGAGGCGCAGACGTGGTTTGACTTGGCCGGGCCCAAACTCAAGACAAAAACGGCCAAGTCGTGGTACGCCGAACTGAGGCGGGCGAAGCCGTCGGATTGGTACAAGAAGTTTCGGAGGTAGTTGGAATGGACGGCGTGCATTTCTTGATTCGGCAGACGCGCCAGCGCGGCCCGGGTGGCGGCTCCACGGGGGTGGAGCATGTGGAGGTTCGGCCCGTTGACTCCGTGCGCCGGCACGTAGACCCGGGCTTGGAGCGGCCGCTTCGGCCCGAGGAATTAAAAAAACTGGCGGGTGTGGCACCCACCGCGTCGGGCGGCGGAAGCCGGCGGGAAGTCGTCGAATTCATGAAAAGGATGGCGGAGGCCCACGTAGCCGAAGGCAAACCGCGCCATTTTGAGATTGATTTTGCGTCAGACAGCATTGCAGGTTTTCCAGGAGGCATTAGGGACACGCGCACCCGGTTGCTGCGGTTCGTGAGGGAAGCGTTGTCCGACTAGGCCTTCTTTTTTTTGGCGGCCTGGATTTGGGCCAGTTCGAGTTTGAGTTCCGCCAGCAAGTCTTTGACTTTGAATTCCTGGGATGCCTCCGTGACCGTCGCGAAAATTGTTTTAGGCAATTCCGGGTTGGACTGGTAGGCGTCAATGACGGCGTGCAATTGTTTGTCGGAGAAGCCGGAGAGGAGGATTACTTTTTGTTCCTCGCCGTTGTCGTGGCGGTTTTCGTCGACTTTCTTGAACGTGTTTTCCGGGGGCGCGTCGGGCACAAGGCACCACTAGACGACGGCCAAGACGGCGAGGCCGAAAAGGACGACCCACAACGCGTTTTCGCCGAGGGGCTCGCGCAAGACGTCGTCCAACACCGCCAAACCGTTGAAGAAAACGACCAGCAAGGAGTCGGTTAAAGCAGCCAACATGGAATCGTCACGACCGGCGGGCCAAGGGCAGAACGTCGCCGCATTTCTTGCAGGTTTTTTCCTTGCGTTTAAAGTCCAGCAGAAACTCGGAGCCGCCGCAGTTGGGGCAGAGTTTTTGCTCGGATTGGTGAAAGCTCTTCCACGCCGCTTTGGTGTCGCCGTGGATGACTCCGGACGCGCCGTAGACTTTGGGGGCGTCGTCTTTCTTTTCTTCCACCGGTTTGGGGGGGTCGCGGGTCTTGTCCAAGCTCTTGGAATTGCACCGCGGACACTGTTCCACGCGCCGAAAGTCGTCGGCCGTAAACTCAAGGTGGCAGTTTTTGCATCGCACTTTCATAGTAAACGGTTTTATGGTTTTCTTGCCTTAAAAAGCGTATGAAATGGGTTTTGGTGGTTTTGGATGGGGTCGGTGATTTGCCGCACCCGGACTTGAACGGAAAAACGCCGCTTCAATCCGCGCGGGCGCCGAACCTGCAGGGATTGGCTCGAGCCGGCCGAACGGGCGCGCTGCGCATCGCCAAAGACGTGGCGCCTGAAAGCGATGTGGGGGTGTGCAGCGTGTTGGGCCACAACCCGTTTGAATGCCACGTGGGCCGCGGCTTTTTGGAGGCCAAAGGCGCCGGCATGCGGTTCAACGACGGGGATTTGGCGTTGCGCGCCAACTTCGCTTCCGTGGACAACGACGGCACCACGTTGACGGACCGGCGCGCGGGCCGAAGCTTGACGTCGGAGGAAGCCGGGCAATTGGCCAAAGACGTCACCGCGAACGTGAAGTTGGATGGCGCGTCGTTTAAGTTCAAGGCCACCAAAGGCCACCGGGGCGTGTTGGTAATCCGCGCCGAAACCCCGTTGGACGCCCGCGTCACCAACACGGATCCGGCGTATGAAGTCGTCCACGGACTGGGTTCGGCCAAAGCGAGGTTTGAAATGAAGATTGCGCCTTGCAAGCCGTTGGCGCCGGCGGCCAAGCGGGCCGCGGAACTGGTCAACGAATTCACGCGGAAAAGTTTTACGGTTTTGAACCGGAGCGCAACAAACCAAAAACGGGTTTCCGAGGGAAAACCGCCGGGCAACGCCGTTTTGTTGCGGGACCCGGAAAGCAAAAACAAGACACT
Source organism: Microcaldota archaeon (assembly GCA_016207165.1). Classification (GTDB taxonomy): domain Archaea; phylum Micrarchaeota; class Micrarchaeia; order Norongarragalinales; family Norongarragalinaceae; genus JACPGT01. The sequence goes on along the minus strand of JACQQD010000001.1, from coordinate 55,773 downwards.
ACGCCCCCTGCCTGGACGCTGGGCCATTTTAAGCGAGATGCCGATGGAGGAGGGCATCGCAAAACTCATGGGCATGGACATCGTGCGCGTAAAGCCGCATGAAGGCGTGGAAAGGCAGTACGCGCACGTGGCAGACACCGCGCGTAATACTCTTAAAAACCACGACGGCGTCTACGTGCACCTCAAGGGCCCCGACGTGTTCGGCCACGACGGCGACGCGCGGGGGAAAAAGAAGAGCATTGAGGAAATCGACGCGTTCTTCTTCAAGCCGTTTCTGGAGAAACTGGATTTGAGAAACGTGAGAACCGCGGTAACCGGCGACCACAGCACGCCCTGCATCTTGAAAGCGCATTCCGCGGACCCCGTGCCGTTCTTGTTATCCGGCGCCGGCGTCCCGGCGGAAGGAAACCGTTTTGAGGAAAAGAACCCAGGGCCCACGATCAACGGGTGGGACTTCATGCCGTTGTTGTTGGAGACAATACGCCAAACCAAGCACACCGGTTCCCGGCGCGTTTCTTAGAGGGCGATGCCCGGCCTTGTTTTTAGAAGGGAAGCCGGGCGAATTCCAGAAACAGGTATCCGGCCGCCACGCCGGCAACGAACAACGCCTTGTGTCCGTCGCGTCCTTGCGGCAGGGCGTGTCGGATGGTCACGTACAAAAGCACGCCGGTGAGAAACGCGAGCACGGCGTAGAAGGTGGCTTGCGGTAGGGGCACGGCGGTGGCCGCCAAGGCGCCGGCCAACGGCGTCAACGCCAACAACCGCGTCTCGGGTTGTTTGAAACGGGTTTGGAGGTGTTGCAGGGTCAGCGACGCGGACAAGGAGTGTAGGAGAAGGGGAATGAAGGCGGCGATCTGCACGCCGCCTGGTTGACCGATGAAAAACAACACCAAGAAAACGCCGATGATGAAACCGTCCAAGGCAAACCCCGCGGCATGCAACTGCGTCAACTCACGGAATTGTTGTTTGGTGCGGGCGTGGTGTTGGTACGCGTGCTTCTCCAGGAGGTGGTAGGCGGTAAAGCCGAGCAGCAGAAACGCGAACACCGACCGGCCCCAAAGCACGCTGCCGTCCAACGCAATGCGGGGAAACAGTTCCAGTAATAAGTACGTGAGGAACAGGCCGGCGGACAGGCTCACGACGTGCCCGCGATAGCGGTGGACGTGTTCCTCAATCTCATGGCTGAAGAGGTGCACGCCGGACAAAACCAATGCGGCCAAAACAGGCAACACCATGGCAGACTCAACGCGCCAACGGGCTTAAGGGTTTCGGGTGGGATCGCGGGTAAGTGAAACCACGGGGGTATTGGGATTGGTGGGCCGGGGCCGACTAGTGAGGTAGTGAAAAGAGTTTGAGTTTCACGCCGTCTTCTTCAATGCGCAGCAATTGGTTGTATTTGGCGGTGCGTTCGCCTCGGGCCGGCGCGCCGAGCTTGATTTGGCCGCAGGCCAACGCGGTGGCCAAGTCGGAAATGAAGGCGTCCTCGGTTTCGCCGGAGCGGTGCGAGACCATGACGTTCCAGCCCAGGGACTCCGCGGTTTTTGCGGCGGCAAAGGATTCCGACAGGGTGCCTATTTGGTTGACTTTCAAGAGCAGGGCCGAACAACTTTTTTTTGCTTGAAGGATGCGGCGGGGGTTGGTGACCGTCAAGTCGTCGCCAACCACTTGGGCTTTGCCGCGCAAGAGGCGGGTCAGAACCCCGAATTCCGTGAAGCTTTCCTCGTGGAAGGGGTCCTCCAGGCTGATGAACCGGTATTGGCCGTGCAAGTCCAGGTAGTATTGCGTGAGTTCCGCAGGGGTGATGTGTTTTCCGTCGACGTAGTACGTGCCGCGTTCGTAGAATTCCGAGGCGGCGCAATCCAGCGCCAACGCCATTTTTTGCGAGTACCCGTTTTCCTCGACCGCCCGCCAAATCAAGTCCAGGGCTTGCCGCGTGTTCTGGAGGGGCGGGGCGATGCCGCCTTCATCACCAACGTTTCCAGCGGAGGCACCGAATTTCTGGACGGCGTCTTTTTTCAGGGAGTGGTAGACTTCGGAAACCATTTGCGTGGCTTCGGAAAAGGTTTTTGCGCCTACAGGCACAACCATGAATTCCTGGATTTTAAGGGGCGTGCCGGCGTGCCGACCGCCGTTAAGCACGTTGGCAAAGGGAAGGGGCAGGCGGGGCGTTTTCTTCAGGGCTTCCGCCAAGTCGGCGTACAACCGTTTTTTTCCAGCGTGGCCGCGGGCAAAAGCGAGGCTTAACGCAAGGAGGGTGTTGGCGCCGAGTTTTTTCTTGGTGGGGGTGCCGTCTTGCTGTAGGAGAAAGCCGTCGAACTGGTTTTGAGTGGTGAACGTTTTGGCTTTGATTTTTTTCGCGAGTTTTTTTACGTGGGCAATTGTTTTTTGCACTCCTTTGCCGTGGTAGGCGGGTTTCCCGTCGCGCAATTCCACGGCTTCATGGGTTCCGGTGGAAGCGCCGGAGGGCACGGCGGCGCGGTACACCTGGTTTTGTACGCTGAAGTCCACTTCAAGAGTCGGATTGCCGCGGGAATCTAGGATTTGTCGTGGTGTTATGGCCGTAATTTTCATGGCACGCCCCCCATAGTTCCAGTAAACTGGGTTGTTTGGTTGTTTTCAGGCTTTGGTTTGATGGCGGAACCGGCCCGCATAATGGGCGCGTCCCTTGAGTTCATCAAAAACAATCTGGCAAATAATGGTTTTGGGTTGTAAGTACAGGGGTTGGGGGGATAAGTTGACTATTTCGAGGACTTGGTGGTTGGAAACGCCGGGTTGAATTAAACTGGAAGAAACGTGGACCAACAAGCCAAGTCGTGCCAGCCTGCTTCGGCCTTCAATGAAGGCACAGTGTCGGTCGTCCAACGTCAATTTTTCGTGGGTGACACCCAAAACCAGTTCGTTGGGATTGATTTTGAGGTATTCATCATCCTTCAAGTTGAATTCTTGGTGGAAATCGTCTTTGTAGTGTGGGTTTCCGGTAATGTGGAGGTGTGTTTTTCTTTTCTTGATGCGTTTGAAGTGGTTTCCAAGGCGGAAATCAACGGAACACGACCCCACCAACTCCGGGGAAAACGGCTGAATCTGGATTTGTTTTTTTTGGATGGCTTTGAAAATTTCAGGTTGGGCCAACACCATATCCCTCCCAACGGAAATATTGAATAAATAACCCTGGCTTTGGGTTTGCGTTCGGCCGCCTAACCAAACCACCTGCCTTTTGCCATACAACCGGCCCTTGTCACATTACTGGAAGTGTGGGGGGTGTGGGGTTAAGAAGACGGCCGCGTTTTTTTTGCGTTATGGCGGAGAAACCATGGTTTGCGCGCGTTCGCGTCCGGTTGGGGGATGTGGATTCCATCCAAAAAGGCCATTTCACGGTGTTTGACTTGCTGGACGCCAGTTTCTCGTTTTCTGCGCAACGCAAGCAGTTGGCCGCCCAGGTGTTGGGGTTGGTGCGCGAGCGGCCGCGCACGTTTTCAGAGTTGTTGGTGGAAACCGGCTCCCAAAAAAGCGCGCTTTATTTGGCCGTCACCGCGCTTTTGCAAAGCGGTTTCTTGGAACAAAAAAAGCGGGGTCGCCCCTACGCCCTTTCACCCGCGTTTTCCGGGGTTTTGGAAGGCTACGCCGCGTTTTGGCGGGCGTGGACGGCCAAGGACAACGTATAAAATCGTATGGCGTCCTAGAGCGCTTTCTGGTTTTCATGGGTTTCTTGGATTTCCTGGGCAAAAAGCCGGTGCGCGGCATCCTGTACGACTTGGAGGCTGAAGTGCACCCGTTTCGCTTGACGGCGCATCGCAACGACGCCGTGGACTTGGAGGTCTTCATCCAAAACACGTCGGACCAGCCCCTGTTGACGTCCGTGACGGTGGTGGTTCCCCGGGTGTTGGGATTGGATCGAACGGGTTTGATGCAGCAGCGGGAAGTGCGGTTGGGGTCGCTTCTGCCGGGCGAGTCCAAGCGGTTCAAGGCCGGCGTGTATTCCAACCAGAAAAGCGCGCCGGGCACGTACTCGATTGGGTTGTTGGCGTCGGCGCATTACCGGGACTACGGTCACGTGTTGAACCAAGCGCGGAAAAAAATCACGGTCCGCGTGGAGTAGTGTTGAGGCGGATTACTGGAACCAAAGCCTTTTTAGAGGCGGTTTACGCATTCTGTGTTTAACTTCAAGTTTTTCGGAGGAGCGAGTTTACATGACGTTGAAGATGTCGCAGCTAATCGGCATGGAAGTCTACACGGACAAAGCCGACTACGTTGGGAAAGTCTATGATGTGATCATCGACTTGCAGAAAGGCGAAGCCGCCCGCTTGACCTTGGAGCCCATCCGCGCGGCCAGCAAGGAAGAAGCCAAGCGCGTGTTCAAGGAAAAGACCATCATGTACAAGAGCGTGCGGGCCGTGGAGAAAATCGTGATCGTTTCTTCTCAACCCGTGCCCGAAGAACCAGAGCCCGAACCGGAACCCGTTAAGAAGCCCCTGCCTTACTCACACCGCTACAAACGCCACTTCTAATTTTTCTTCTTTTTTCCTTTTTTTTTCTATTTCTTTGGTTTCGCTGGGTTGATGGCGATTCGCGTTGATTCGTTCACGGTGCCGTTTTGGTTTTCGCGCGCGTCGGGGCCGGAGAAATAAAAAAAAATCGTGCAACGCGCCATTCAAAAAGGAATCAGGAACTGAAAAAGAAAGGAAGGGGTAAGGAAGGAATCAAAAAGATCCGCTGAAATCAGCGCTTCTTTTTCTTCTTACCGCCTTTCTTCTTTGCTTTCTTCTTTGCCATGTAGGTGTTTCACCGCAAACATGACGTCGGCTTGCTTTTAAACGTTGTTGTTTTTCCCTCGGAAAATTTTTCACGTTTCCTTTCCAAAAATTTTTTTCCCCAGTGAACTTTTTTTTGCGCGCGCGTTGAATCGGGCCGTCGCATGATTGTTGTTACTCTTTTTTATTTGTCGGCTCGCCCGCCTCATCCGTACTTTTTTTCTTCTTCACGTGTGATGGGGATGAACAAACGCGCTTGGGGCTGGTCCCACGGCGGCAGCTCGCTGTCTTCCTCGTTCTCCCAGTGCAACAAGTAATCGCGGGGTTTGTAGTCGGCGTACACTCCGCGCACAGTGTCTGGGTGGAGTGCTTCAAGCGCCGAAACAAACTCTTTTTTGACGCGTCCCTCACGGGCCAAGTATCGGAGGTGGTCTACGGCCGTCTCGTGTGAAAAAATCTTTCCACGGCGAACGCCCAAAACCCGGCCGCCGCGCGGAAGAAAGATTGCTTCCCGGGTGTCTGCGCGGGGCGCCATGATGCGGTCGTACTCGCTTGCGGCGTGAACCAGTTCCGCGATTCGCCTCTCTTTTTCAGGCGCGCCTGGTGTTCCGTGTGGGTGTGTGGCCGCAACCAAGACGATGGCGGAAAGCGAGCCGGGCCGAGGCGGTGGCCAATTTAATGCGGTCTGCGCGTGTTTTTGAAATTCTTGAAGCGCTGGTTCTCCTTCGTCGTACAGATCCGTTTCCCGCGGGTTCGCCTTGGCCTGGGTTTTTCCAACGTCGTGCAAGAGCCCGGCCCACGCCACGGCCTCCAAATCCGAATGAGAAAACGCCGGCGGCCGCCCTTTCTCTTTTTGTTTTTTGTTGAGTTCTGCCGCCAGCGCCAACGCGATGCGCGCCACGCGCGTGGAGTGCCCGATGGCGTACGGATTCTGCGCTTCCATGTTTGCCACGAGGTTGGCGTGTGCCGCCAAACTGGTCTTGTCTTTTTCCCCGGAGTGCCACGCGTCGTACAACGCTTTTCTCACGGCGGGCCGGTCCATGACTCGTGCAAATTCCCGGCTTGCAACGGCCGGGACTTTGTGGCGTGAGTAGGCGTGCAACAATGCGATGGAATTGCCCCGGCGGCCTCCTAGGTGAATGCCGAACTCGGTAAACGGCGCGCGGCCCAAGCGCCTATCGATTTCAGGAAATCGGTTCGGGTCCTTGTGCAGGTTGGCGTCGTGCGAGTGTGCGGGATTTCCTTTCGCGTCGCGGTTTCCCTGTTCGCCTCGAAACACGCGCGCGACGCGGTACGGGCTGCGTGTTGGCGTGTCTTCAAGCGGCACTTGGGGCAACAAGTGCGTGATGTCTTTTTCTGGCCCGATTTCGTGCGTGTACGCCAGTGCGGGTTGCCCGAGGGCGTCGGGTGGAAGAAGGACAAAGTCCGGAGTGAAGGGCCGCGCCGTGGTGCGACGCGCAATGGATGTGGAGCCTTGGTGGGGCGCGTTTGGTTTTCCGGCTTGAACTACGCGGAGGTGGAATTCCTCCATGATGTGTCGGCACGCGTCGGAAAACGTTGGCGCATCCAGGATGCCCCGAGCCAATTGGTGTTGCTGCCGGCGCGTCATCCGCGGCACGGTGGTGGCTCGTACGATTTTTTCGGCCACAACCGAAGCGTCATGCCGTGGATTTCGGTGGACGGGCGTCACCCCGTAGTGGGTTTCCAGCGTGTCGTTCAACACGCTTCTCGTTTCTGGGTTCAGGCGCCCGTTGACGACGACGGCCTGCCCCAGCCCGCCGCGGTGGCCCTTGATGCGGCCGCGTCCTTCAATGGCGAAGTCAAGCGCTTTTTGGACGCGATCAATAATTTCCGGGTCGCCAGCGTCCAGTTCAATGGGCCGCAGGCCCGTTTTTTCGTGGATGGCTTTGGCGACTCCGGGTCTTCCTTCTTCCAGGACTACGGCGGGCCGGACCGCGATTCGAGTAATGTTTCTTGGAAGGACGGACATGGCGTGTTCCAATGGGTTTGGATGCGGCGTCTTTTATCTGTGTTTTCTTTTTGCGGCGCGCTTGAACGGCGGCGCGGGATACTTTTTTGCCGTGTTTGAGTTTTTTTTGGTTGGTTTTACCCGCGCGTTTGTTGGCGGTTGGAGGAAAAAGTATAGCGGGGAGTGGATTTGAACCACTGATCTCCGGGTTATGAGCCCAGCGGGCACTCCTGGCTACCCTACCCCGCTGCAAAAAGAGTTCGTTGTGTTGTATCGTGTGGCCAAGTCGGGTTATAAACGTTTCCCGGTTACGCTTCGGGCGACTGGAATCCGTTGTGGGTGGGCAACAGGATTTGCTCCAACGCGGAAATTTTTTGTTCCAGTGCCTTCAATTCGCCGTCGTTGCTGGCAAACCGCATCTTGCCTTGGCACTCCGGGCAGCGGAAGTCGGATTCCATGGCGTCGTCAAACGCAATGCGCATGCATTTTCTTCTGCAGGAATAGAAGAGCTTGCTTTCTTCGCCGGCCATTTGCCGCATGAGTTTCTGGTGTTGCTGTTTTTTCGCGGACAAAAAGTTGCGCATGGCGCGGTCGGGGTTGATGCGCCACGTGTACGTGAACCACCCGTTCTCCAAATTCTTTTCGCGCGTGTACTCGACGATGCCGTGTTCGTGGAGTTGGTTGAGCACGGCGCGGATTTCGGCGACTTTGAACTTGGTTTTCTTCTCGATTTTTTCATCCGTCGCCCCGTCGCCGACGGTTTGGGCGACGCGCAAGCCGCGGTCGCCGCACACTTCCAAGGCGTAGGCGTGGATTTGTTCCAGTGTAGGGTCCGATTTATCTCGCCGCGCCATACGTTGCCTTTTACGACCCTGGCTATTTATACTTTTTCACGTTTTTTCCTTTTTCCGAAGGCAAAATCGTGACTTGGGCCCCTGGAAATTTTTTTTCAAACGCTTTTTTTCCAAGCACTTCGCGCAAAAACAACGCCAACGCCGCAATTTCCGAGTGCGGTTGGTTCGTCACCGCCACGTTGCAATCGCACAAGGCGTAGACGTCGCGGGGCACTTTCTCAGATCCCACGACCACCAGCAACTTTTTTCCCGCCAGCGCGGGCGCGGCGCCTTGGACGGGTTTCCCGTACATGGTCAAATGCACTTTCGTGCCGGGGAATTTCTTGATCGTGGTCCGGTAGGACGCGGAAAACGTCGCGCGAAATTTTCCGCCCCATTTTTTGGAGACGGCGTTGACGCGTTCAAGCAGTGCGTCGTCTTTTTCGCCGCAGAACACGATTCCGTCGGCCCCCAGTGCCCGCGCGACCAGCGCCACGTGCATGCTGGCGCGCTTGTCGCGGTCTTTGCGGTGGCCCAGTCGCAGGACGGTGATCATGGCCCGTTGAATCTCCGCGCCACTTCCAACGTGAATGTGCCGGGCGCCAACACCCCTTTGGTGACGTCGGCGTAGTGTGTCGCGGATGGAAACACGTCGCGGGCCAACGCCTCCAGCTCTTGGCGGAGCTGTTCGTCGGGGTTTTTGGGCTTTTCACGGAGCTTGGGTTCTTCATGCTTTTGAACTGCGGGTGCCTGCGGCGTTTCTTTTTGTCTTCCAATTCCAAAAACTCGCTGGAACAGGCCGGCGGGTCGTGCTTGCGGTTTCGGCGCTTCTTGTTCTGTCTGCCTAAGTTTTGCCCGAACGCGTTTGACCTCGTTCCAAAGCGCGGATTTTTCTTCCGGGGTTCTTGCGGTGAACACCAACAAGGGCCCGCGTGCGTGCCGCTGCACTTTGAACTGCGCTTTGCCGTTTCCGAAGTGTTCAAGAAGCGGGCCGTACGGGTGTTCCATGTGCGTCACGGAGTATTCGTGTTTTGTGTATTTATAGTCGTCCACGAAAACAAGACGACGAAATAGTCGTGGACGACTATCTAGCACAGCACAAATCGCCGTTGCGATTTGTGTGGCATCACAAGTTCGGCGGAACTTGTGTGGCCTTGGAAGCTGCGGCTTCCAAGACCTTGCAAGTCGTGCCGACTTGCAAGAAACGGCTCTCAAGTCTTGCGAGACTTTCGAGGTTTGCTATAGTCAACGCACCGGGGAAAACAACGCATATAAACCAGGGTCCGAACAACGTTTTTTCTGTCAAACCAATGCAACGACGGTTAGTGCTTGTGTTGGTTTGTGGGCCCGTAGCTCAGCTTGGCAGAGCGTTCGGCTCTTAAGCGCGAAGCGGTTGCCGTACTGGCAACCGCGTCCTCCAGAGTGACCGAAATGTCGTGGGTCCAAATCCCACCGGGCCCGTCTTTCCCGTTTGCCCTAGTCTCTCGTCGTCTTCTCGGCCACGGCGCCTCGGGCGCGCTTGCGGATTCTTCCAATTTGACTTTCGTAGTCCGGGCCCACTTCGCGGTTCGCGAACGCAAAAATGGGTTGGTCTTCCGACTCGCGGCGCGCTTGACTTTCTTCAACCAGCTTCACCAGGGCTTTGCCCTGCTTTTTTGGGTCCCTGCTTTTCAAGACGGCGCGGAATATGGGGGTGATTCGATCCAAGCGGTGGGCGGCGGCGACCACGGCATTGGGGTGGGTGGGATGGTCCTGGTCCCCGATGGGCGTCAAGAACAAGGAAAGCGTCATGCCGCGGCCAAACAAGGGCCCGCCCCGGCGGATGCGTTCCAGCATGTCTTGGCTTGGGTTGTGTGCGATGGCGATGCCGCCTTGGCGCGAGGGCATTGTCACACGCTTCTTTTCTCCGGTGGTTGGATCAAACCGGTGTCCGATGCCGGTGCCTGGAATTGAGACGGCCGTGAGAAATTCCAAGTCGGTGGCGCTGTCGCCGACGGCGACCATGCGTCGGCGGGGCACGCGGGAGTGCCGAATGATGGCGGCCAGGGGCTGGCGCTTGAACCGCATGATGTTGGCTTCCGTGGGCATGCCCAGGACGTGGCCGTCCCGGTTTACGTCCACGGGGGTGCCAAACACGTGGCTTTTTGGGATGCCCAGGCGCGCGGCGACTTCTTCAGCGATGGGTTGGTAGGCGGCGGTGTTGATGTAGATTCGGCTTCGCACGTGCGGATGATTTTTCAGGTACGCGATGAGTTTGGCGGCGCCGGGCATGAGGCCCGCGGTTCGGCCAATGTCCCTAAGCTCGTCAACATGCAGCGGGTTTCCCCGGTTTTTGCGTTGGAGGATGAGTTGGTGCAACAGCGTCTTCATGACGGCGCCGGGGTACAAATGGTTGTGGCGCTCCAGTTCTTCCGGTGCGGCACCGGGAAACAAGGCGCGGTTGATCCGATTGACTTGGCGGCGAAAGCGCTCCACGTCCCGCCGATTGCCTCGGTTGCTGAATGCGGCGTTGGTCAAGTCCCGTTGTCTCCAGAACTCCGTTTCCAGGCCTTGGCGTTGGAAGAACGCCAGTGCCGCGTCTTCGCGCACCAGGATGCCGTCCATGTCCAAGACCACGGCCCGCGCCCGCTCGGACACCCGGCGCCGGCTACTCCACTTTTTTTTTGCCACGGCGTGCTTTGTTTCGAAGGGTTTTTAAACCCGAAACCCTTTTATTGCGCGCTTTCGTCTCAATCTTTACGTATTCTGTGAAGGTGGGTTAAACTGGTCGCCCTGCCAGCTCCCGTGTGGGGGCTGGCCTAATTCTCTTCGAACCCTAGTCTTTGGTTGGCGTTTCGCGCGTTTTTTATTGGCGGGCCTTGTCTTTCCTGTTTCCTATGTTCAAGGTTCCGTGGGCGTCGGCGTTGTTGGTCGCCGCATTGGTGGCCGTGTACGCGTTTTCTTCGGGCGGCAACTGGTACCCGGACGTGGTGACGTTGTCGCAGAACGCGTTTGGCGCCCAGAATCCGTTGGCGTTGCTGTTTTACGTGGGGTATCATTTGGGGGTCCAGCATTTGGCCGGCAACTTGGTGCCCTTGGTGTTTTTCGCGGTTTTGTTGGAGTCCGCGGCCTCCGGCCGCCACGTGGTGGCCGTGTTTTTCTTGTCGGGTTTTTTGGCCGCGTTGGCGTTCGCTTTTTTGTCTCCGGGTTCTCTTTTGGCGGGCGCCTCCGGGGGTGTGGCGGGGTTGATGGCGGCCGGCGCCTTGGTGCGTCCCAAGGTGGCGGCGGTTTTGTTGTTGGGCGTGCCCCTTCTTTCCATGTTCGTGGTTCTGCCGTTGCTTGACGCCGCAACGTCGTCCTCGTTTTCGCAGATGGAAGTCAAGGCCGAGGCGTTGGAGCAACGTGCCGCGGACTTGGAGGAACGCGGCCAAGCCGTCGAGGCGGAAGAGGCGCGGGCGGAGGCGGATCGCGTCGTTGTTTCTTTGGAGGAACAAAAACAGGCGCGAGCCAAGGAGGCCTCCGCGCAACCGGATTTCTGGGTGCACTTGGCTGGAGCCTTGGCGGGCGCGTTGTATGCCGTGGTGCTTTTGCCTGGATTGGTTGAGGATGGGTTTGACGAGTTGAGCCGGTTTTTGTTTGGCGGCGGTTCGGGTGGAAAGAAATAAAACGCGGGTTGGGCATGTTATGGGTGGCGCAGGGATGACAGAGCGGCCATGTACCCGCCTGCAGGCTTATGTCGCTGAACTCGTTTTTTGATGGGTTAGCGTGGGCGTAAAGCGGGGTAGCGGGGTTCGACTCCCCGTCCCTGCTCTCTTTTTTTCGTTGGAGGGTCGCGGTGTGGCGCCGTCCCCAGTCACAGTCGTTTTAGATAGCCAGCGAGTTTCGCGAGGATGTCTTCGTGAAATTCGTTGCTGACGGTACAGATTCTCTTTCTGATGAGGCGTTGGCTCACTGTGAAAATGCGTTGCGGCTTTACCCAGCTTTTGAAGGGAAGGCTTCCCTGTCGGAGGGCGGTGGACGAAACCAAGACGCCGTCCTTTGGTGCATTGCTGGTGATTAGGCAGCATATGCGGTCCTCGCTTTTATTGACTTTGTCGTTGGAGATGACCAGTGCCGGCCGCTGTTTGGTGCCCGTTAAGTCAGAAAATGGGAATGGAACCAGCACTACTTCGTTTTGGTCAAACACGGTCCCACCGCGCGTCCTTTTTGTTGTCCCAATCCTTCTTCAGAACGTCTTGTGAGGCCAGCATGGTCAACAGGCTTTCTTTTTTTTCAGGTGACACTTTTTCCAGTTCCTCGATTCTCTGTTGGATGGCTTTCCGCACGAACTCACTCCACTTGATTTCCGAGTGGTTCTTCATTTTTTTGTAAACCGCGTCGTTCACCGACAACGTGATGTTCGTCATGCAAAAATAAGTGGGCCCACTTATTTAACTCTTTCGGCCGCGTGAGGCGCCGTGTTAGTTTTCTTGTTTTTGTTTGATGTGCTCCACGGCCGCTTCGGCCTGGCGTTGGCTTAGGCCGCGACTCAGGATGCGGCCTGTAGAGAAAACGACGAGTTCGCCTTTTCGGAACCGGATTTTCATCACGTCGCCAAATGGCTTGGGGTTTAACGACGAAAGCGCGTCTTTCGTGAAAGAAACGCCGGTTTCAAACAAGTATTCCCCGTCGCCGCAAAGCAGGGCGGCATTGGTTTTCGGGGTTTGGAATGTTTTTTTCACGCAGGCGGGGCAGTTCGGGTTCTTCTTGATGCGCGTCGTGGCACAGGTTTTCGTGGTGGCATTCGTGTATTGCAGGACGCCGGCGAGTCGCGGTTTTTTTTGAAGGAGTTGCCGAAGTTCTTGGACTTGGGTTTGCGCGGCGATGCGCGTGGTTTCTTCTCGGATTCCTTCAATGCGGCATGACCGCGGGGTTTTGGGTTCCGGGTTCCAGCAGACGAAGCAAGGCGTTTGGGGGGCGAGGGTTGTAGCCATGGATTCGTCGCGGATGGCGGACGTGAAAACCCATGGCTTCTTGGTTTTCAGGGCCCACGCGTTCATCGCGCAGCGCGTTTGCCAGTTGTCGGTGCAATCCAAAACCGCGTCGGCGCCCTTGAGCAACTCGTCGGCGTTGTCTTCATTGAGGTGGGCGTCAATGCCATGGACGCCGAGTCTTTCTTGAGCGGCGTGGGCTTTGAGTTTGCCGACGTCGCTTTTCGTGTAAAGCCGTTGGCGGGCAAGGCCTGATTCTTCAACGACGTCGCGGTCAATGACGTTGATGGTGTGCCGGGTGGATGCGTTGGAGAGTTCAAGCAGGGTTTGCGCGCCGACGCCTCCAGCGCCCACAACAGTGATATTGGCCATGGCGGCGGTTCACGCCGTCAAGTCAATGCCGGCTTCCTGGATGATTTGGAGGTCTTCCAACGTGAGTTTGCCGCCGTTCTTGATTTTTTCCAGGACTTTGCCGGCGAGGAGCCTGGCTTTTTCGCGGGCTTTGGTGTTGGCGTGCTGGCGCTCTGTTTTGAGTGCTTCGCGGTCCGCTTTCGCCGAGTCGCGTTCGGCTTTGCGTTCGTCCCGGATTTTCTGTTCTTCTTCCATCAACGCCGCGCGTTTTTCATCCAGTTCCTTGAAGCGTTCCGTGATCTTCTTGGACAATGAATTGGCTTTCTTTAGGAGGGTGACGTGGTTTTTGTGGTGGTCATCGCTTTTCTTGGCGTGCTGGCTCATTTCCTGGCGCGTCTTTCGCGCCGAGTCGTTGGCCGCGTACAGCGTTTTCTCCAGTTCCCGGATTTTCTGGAACGTTCCCGACGCTGTTTCGGCTTCGGGTAGCGCCTTGAGGATGGCCTTGACTTTTTTGGAGATTTCGCGGTCCTCTTGCTTGGAAAGCGCTTCGGTTTGTTGGACCCACTCGAGTTGTTCCAGTTCGGCTTTGAGGCGCTGCGGATTCTGGCCTCGTGGAACCGCGTCGGTTTGCTTTCGGGCGGCGGCCAACTCTTGCTTGATGTGGGCGGCGGCGTGCTCTTGGTCTTGCCACGCCTTTTTGAGGTTTTTGACGGCCTGGTTTTCCGCGTCGCGCAATTCCTTCTCTTTTTTCGCGTTTTCGTGGAGGGCCTTGACTTCCTCGATGGCTTGGCGGTTCTGGATGCGTAGTTCTGCGACTTTGCCTTTGGCCGCGTCCAGTCGTTTGCGGGGGGCGGCGTCGTTTTTCTTTTCCGGCTCGTCGCTCATTGGTCGTGGACCTATTGGGTGTGCAAGTCGATTTCGGCGATGATTTCATCGAGTTCCGCGCGCTGTTTTTCCAGGACTTTCTTGATGCGCTGGATGCGTTTCTTCTGTAAACCAATTTCCCGGTATTTGCGGGCCGCGTTGTTGAAGTGCTCGATGGACAACGTGAAGTATTGCTCTTGGTCCATGCTTTGCGCGACGTCGGACAGAATCTCGCCGAGGAAGTGGTTGGCGCCCAGCCGCGCTTCCTTCTTGATTTGGTGCTCGTTTTTGAGGTTGTCTTTAATGATTTTGACGACGCGCGCGTTGGGGAACGGAAGCCTCTCGCTTTCCTCTTCTTCCTCGCTCATTTCCTCGTCTTCCGCGACGTCTTTTTGCGCTTCGGGTTGTTCTTGTTCGTCGACCATGGGACTAAAAACCACCTTTGGGAAAAGAATGCAAAATCAGGCGTTGACCTGGTAGACTTAAGGGTTTTGAAGTCTTTTAAAGGTATTTTCGCCTTCAGGGTGCGTCGGGACCCAGGCCGCCTTCCAATTCCTTGAACGCGTCATCCAGCTGCCGGTCCTTCCGTGTTTTCAGGAGTTCGTAGGGGTTGGGGTACCGCTGTCGCGAGTCTTCAAACGCCGCACCGGCGCGGCCGGCACGCACGTGCACGAACGCCTGGCTCATGGACTTGTACACCCATTCCGGAAGCTTGGACAGCTTGTCTCCGATGGGGTGGCCGCGCAGGGGGCTGTTCGGTTCCCGGATGACGCGGTAAACGGCCAACACGGCGTGCACCAAATTGACGTGGTCCTGCCGAGTGACGGGTTCCATGGGCCTGTGCAGGGCGCGGCCTCTTAAAAACTGGGGGGCAAGCAGCGTGGCCACAATCTCGCGCACGGCGTCTTCCTCGGGTTCCAGGGCCCCAAGAATCTTCCGGGGGCGAGCCAATTGCTCGGCTTCTTCGCTGGCCAACGCCTTGAGTGCCTCGTTGCGGGCCCTTCGGAATGCTTGGGTGTTTTTCGCGTGTTCTTGGCGGGCCGCGTCCAAGGCCTCCAAGAACTTCGCATGGGCTTCTGGCTCGGGGTGATTGAATTTTCCGGCGCGTTCCGCCAATGCTTCAAGGGCTCGGTCGTACGAGGACAGTCGATACAACGCTTGGTCGGACAATTCGGATGGAAGACGCCGTCGCGCCTGACGCAAAATGTTTCGGGCGTTCCGGAGGGTTTGAGTTTGATTTCTTTCCTGCCCGGGGGTTGGCATGGCCTTCGTTATGGCGTGACTGTTTTATAGCTTTTCTACAGGGTGACGATGTCTTCAAAACGCACGCCGAATTTTCCTGGAACGTAAATTCCGGGTTCGATGGTGACCGCCATGCCTTTCTTGAGTGTGACGTCTTCGACGCCGAAGCCGTCGTGAACTTCCAGGCCCACGGAGTGGCCCAACCGCAGGCCGATGGCGGCGAAACTGTTCTTCGCGAAGCCGTACTCTTTGATGACGTCTTGGGCGACGCGGTTGAGGGTTTTTCCGTGCACGCCGATTTTCGCTTTTTTTCGGGCCGCCTCGTAGGATTCCAAGACAGCCAAAACCGCGTCTTTTTGCTCCGGGTTTTTGCCCTCGAAAACAGTGGACGTAAAATCGCCGCAGTAGTGGCGGTATTTGGCGCCCAGATCCACGACCGTGCACTCGGTTTTCTTGATGATGCGCTTGGCGGGCCGCGCGTGGGGTTGCGCGCCGTTTGGGCCGGATGCCACGATGGGCGGGAACGCGTCCAGGGCCGCGCCTTTCTTTCGCGCCGAGAGTTCCAGCAACCCGGCCACGTGGTTCTCCGTTTTTCCGTCCATGTGGGGCAGAACTTCCTCAAACGTTTTTTTCGTGATTTTTTGGGCGCGTTGGATGCACGCGATTTCACTGGAGTCCTTGACGGCCCGCATTTTCTGGAACTGGGCGTGAAGGGGCACGGGCGCCACTTTTTTTTGGATGAGCCTGGAATAAAGGGCGCCGTCGGATTCGTCTACCCCGATTTTCCTGATTCCGTGTTTTTTGACGTAATCCCAGAAGTGTTCACGCATGTCCTTGGGTTCACGGGTTTCGTCGGCGAAGCCGTAGCTTCCGTGGCCGTAGGCGATGGTTTCGTTTCTCGTCATGAAAACGGCGAACGCGTCGTCATCGATCCCCGTAAAGTAGTAGGCGTTGGGGTTCATCGTGCTCCACGACATCAAAAGCACGGGTTGCTTGGCCACGATTTTGGTGAGCTTGGAAAGCCGGTTCATGAATTTAGGTAACGGTGTGGCCGGCTTTAAAGCAAAGCGGTCTTAAGCTTAGGTGATCGGGTAGAATCGTACCCAAACCTCTTCTTTTTTGGTGGTTTTACTTGTAGTCTGGAAATGCGTGGATCATGCCTTCCACGAGTTGTGCGGTCTGTTCCACGTCTTTGGTGTCCACGATTTCGCTTTGCGAGTGCATGTAGCGAAGGGGAATGCCGAGGCTGGCCGTCAAAAGGCCTTGCCGGCTGTACTGCATTCTTGACGCATCGGTGGCGCCGCGTTCGTGGACGTCCATTTGAAGCGGGACTTTCTGCTTTTTGGCCACGGAGTCAATCCAGTCCACCATTTTATGGGAAGTAATCAAGCCGTATCCGCCGCCTTCAATCACGGCCAGAGCCGGCCCTTTGCCCAGTGCCACGGGAACCTCTTCTTCGGAGGCGCCGGGGGCGCCAAAGGCGTGGGTGACGTCCACGGCGATGGCCAAATCCGGCTCCAATCCGAAGGCCGCCACGCCGGCGCCAAACAACCCGCTTTCCTCGCGGACGGTTCCAACGAGGTGGAGTTCCACGGGCGGCGTCTTTTTGGCGAATGCGTGCGCCAGCAAAACCAGGGTGGCGCAACCCGCCCGGTCATCCAGGGCTTTGCCGATGACGCGGTCGCCGGAAAACGTCTGGAAATCGGCGACGAAGGTGATGTGGGTGCCTACGCGGATGCCGAGTTTCTCGGCTTCTTTTTTGTTGGAGGCGCCCACGTCAATGTAGAGGTCCTTGGCTTCCTGGATTTTCTTGAGTTCCTCGCCGTCCATTTGATGGGGGGCTTTGGCCGCCACGACGCCTAGGACCGGCTTTGGGGCGTGGACCATGACGCGGGACCCCACCAGCATGGGGTCGTAGATGCCCCCGATTTTCACGAACTTCAAGAACCCTTTGTCGGTGATGCTTTTCACCGACATGGAAATTTCGTCCATGTGGGCGGCGACCATGACTTTTTTTCCTTTTCCTTTCGAAGCCATCACGTTGCCTAGCACGTCGCGTCGCACGGAAAAACCGCATTGCTTGAATTGGTTTTCAAGGAAATCGGCGACGGCGTCTTCCTGCCCGGTGGGGCCGTGAAGCTCGCTTAACGTTTTCAGGGTTTGCGTGACGTCGGTCATAACGAGGTTTCCTCCGAAAATCAGGTTTTCAGATTTTAAGGCCTTGGGCGGTTATTAATCCTGTGGGGGGTTTTCTACCCAAGCTTTTTTAACGGGTAAAAATCCAGTTAGTTGTAGACTCGAAACTCGTTGGAGTGAAAGGTGAGGAAAAAATGAAAATCAGTGAGCTTACGCCGGGCACCGGCAACGTGAACCTGGAAGCGGAAGTCGTGGGCGTCGACGCGCCTCGTGAAATCAACAAGATGGGCCGGAACCTGCGGGTGGCCAACGCCACCATTCAAGACGACTCCGGAACCATTACGTTGGTGTTGTGGAACGACAACATCGACTTGGTCAAGGAAGGCTCGAAAATCAAAATCGAGAACGGCTACGTCAACACGTGGCAGGACAAGTCGCAACTCACGTTGGGCAAGTTTGGGAAACTGGAAGTCTTGGGCTAATTGCCCCCGTTTTCCGCTTTCTTTTCAAACCCGTTTTATTGGAGGCCCAGCGCCGCGAAGGCCAAAACACCGAACAACATGCCGTACAACGTCAGTTGGCGGGCCGAGTTGAGGTGGTCGGTTTTTTGGCTGAGCAAGGCGTAGTAGGTTCCCAGCAAGAACAAGGCGTCGGTGAGAATCACCAATGGAATATAGGCGACGTGAACGGGCCGAAGCAGGGGAACTAGGGAAAGCGCTACGGCGGCATAGACGAGGACCGTGGAAAGCAGCACGGTTTTCTTGGCGCCCAACACCATGGGCAACGTGGTCGCACCGATTTTCTTGTCGCCGGCCACGTCGCGCAGCGTAATGATCAACTCGCGTCCCAAGCCGGCTAGAAACGCGACGGCGGCATACAGCACCACTTTGTTGTCCAACGGCACCTGGGCGGCCAAGTTGCCGTAAATGAAGCTCACGCTCATGGCGGAAGCGATGAAGGCGTTGCCAAGCAATGGCTTTTTCTTGAGGATGGGGTCGTACGCGAACGCAAACAACGTGTATACCGCAGCCAGGGCGAACGCCTCGCGTCCAACAGGGTTGGTGGCGGCCAACCCGGCCAACATCAACGCGATTCCCGCCCACAAGGCGTGCCGCGGCTTGATTTTCTTGGATACCAGGGGCCGGTCCACACGTTTGAGCGCCGCATCGCTTTTCAACCCAAAGTAGTCGCCCCACGCAAACGCGCCCCACGTGATGAGCAGGGGCCCTAGCGCCGGGTACAGAAACGCTTGCTCGAACCGGCCCGTGACAACGAATTGGCTGACGACGACGGCCATGAACACGATGAGACCGTGTTCGGCTCGCAACAACTGCCACCAGGGTTTGATCATCTTCGGGGCCCTCCTCGTCTTTCCAGTATGGTTCTAACGACGGGGTCGTTCCAAAGCTTCCAATACAGTTTTTTTTGCGCTTTGTAGACTCGGTTTTCCGCCGCACCCGGCGTTATCTTAAGCCCCCAAACCATGTCGCGTAGACTCAAGTCTTTCATGACTTTCAAGTATAACGCGTCGCGCTCTTTTTGGGTGAGGTGTCGGCCCCAGCGATCCATGAGTGCATTCCATTCTTGCCGGGGCGTGAAAAACTCCTGGGTCTGGGGGTGGAGGCGTGCAACCGCTTCGGCGTATCCGGCGGGGGCTATGGCCTGGCCCGTCTGTTGTCTTTCTTCTGCCAACGTCCGGCTGGCTTTGCCTTTGGCGATTTCTGCGATTTTGCTGATTGGAAGGGGTTTCCCTTTTTTTTCGGATTTTTCGTGGGCGGAAATCCACGTTTCGCTGACGACGTCTTCAAACAACGGATGTCGGGGGTCCATGTGCCGGCGTACCGCTTCTTCCACCACGGCTTTGGAAACCATGGCTTCCCGCGGCGGCGTCCTGGGCGTAGGGGTTGGCTTGCTCATCCAATGGCCAATTGGTGCAAAGCGCTTTATTGAGGCTTTCGCCATTGAGGGTTGGAATGAAGAAAAACGTGTTCGCCTCGGTTTCCGATCGCGGCGTGTTTCTGGACGAATCCGTGCTTTCGCCGGAATTTTTGCCCGACGTGTTGCCTGGAAGGGAAAATGAAATCCAGGCCTTGGCTTTGGCGTTAAAGCCGTTTGCCGAAGGCCGGCGAGGCCTTGGCGTGTTGGTCCATGGCCCGCCAGGCACCGGAAAGACGTCGTGCGCCAAGCACGTGTTGGACCAACTCAAGGACTTTGCCCAGTCCTCGGAATACGTGTACGTCAACGCGTGGCAGCACTACACCCGCCAAGGCGTCTTGACGGAAGTCGCCCGGCAACTGGGTTTTCCCATTCCTCGGCGCGGATTGGCTACCGACGAAGTGAGGCAGGAGGTATTCAGCCACGTCCAGCGCAAAGGCTGTAGGCTGGTGGTAGCCATTGACGAGGCGGACCAATTGTTTCACAAGAAAGAGGACGGCGTGTTCTACGATTTGTCGCGCTCGAATTTACCGTTGGTCGTCGTGTGCTTGACCAACGAGCCCGGAGTCTTTGACGACATGGATGCCCGCGTGAAAAGCTCGCTGTCTTTGCGTGCCTTGGCGTTTGAGCGCTACAACCCGCTTCAATTGAAAGCCATTCTGCGGGACCGTGCGGCCAAGGCATTCCGCAAAGAGACGTGTCCGGAGGACGTCGTTGGCCTTTGCGCCGCGTTTGCCGCCAAAAACGGAGGCGACGCCCGCGTGGCCCTGGATGTTTTGTGGAAGGCGGGGAAAGCCTGCGAGCGGCGCGGCGGTTTGGCGATTCAGGAACAGGACGTACGGGAGGCGTTTACGGAACAAGAGGAACTCAACGCGTCCACCAAAAAGCGCATGCAGGGCTTATCCCCTCTTGAGGAACAGGTTCTCGCTGCCTTAACTAAACCGAAGTACTCCGGCGACTTACAAGCCGAGTTGGGTGTTCCGGATCGGTCCCTTCGACGGTATTTGGCGCAACTGGAGTCGAAGCGGTTGGTTGTTGTAGAAGAAGAACAGAACGTGGGCGGTCCGGGAAAGAGGCATTTGGTTCGGAAAGTCACTTAGCGGAAACGATTTTCACGACGGCTCCGTCCTGCAGTTCGCTGTCTTTCCCGAGGCGGCGCTTGGTTTTGGCGTCCACAGCGTACAGAAAGCCTTTCTTCAAGTCGGAGTGCACTTTTTCCGCGAGATCCATGGGCGTGCTGCCTTTCTTCAGGAGGAACGCGTCTGGAAGAATTTTGCCGAAATGGTTGGCGTAATGCGTTTCGTCTTCCACTGGAAAGACGACGATTTGGTTCAGGACGTCAAACACGACGTGGTCCAAAAGTGCCTGTACGCCGTCGTTTCCAAAGGCGTTGATTTTTTCGATGGCGGAGACGATCTTGGGGTCGGTGGTCGCCGGAACCAGTTTTCCTCCTTGTTCATTGGCGAAACCGTTTTTGACGGCTTTTTGTTTGGCCAACGCCATTTCCCCGGACGTCGAAAACACGGGGTAGCCTAGAGCTTCAAGGCCGGATGCGTCCCCTTTCAAGTCCATTTTGTTGGCGGCCACCACCAAGGGCTTCGTTTTTTTGCGGATGGATTCCGCGAGTTTTTCCAAATCCATGGCGTTCCATTCCCGCGAGTTTTCCGGAATGTTGTTTTCGGCCAAGGCCTCCATCACGTGGCGTTTTTCAACGTTCAAACCGGAAAGCGATTCAATGAATTCGCTTAAGGCGTTGCCCTTTGTTTTTTGGGCGTTGCGGGTCACGACTTGCGTAAACCACGCATCCAGTTCTTGTTCCAAGATTTCCACGTCGCGGCGTCCGTCGTGTCCTTGGGCGGGGTTACCTTCGTCATCGGTTTGCCCCGATGCGTCGGCGACGACAATCAATGCGTCGGCTCGGCTTAAGTCGTTCAAGAACTGGTTGCCCATGCCCTTTCCGTTGGAAGCGCCGGAAACCAGGCCCGCCACGTCCAGGACTTTCACGGGAATTTTTCGGATGCCGTTTTCGCACGCCGAATTCTTGGGGTCGCAGTGGCCCAGACCCAGTTGCACGTGGGGGCACTCTTTTGTAGCGAACGCCACGCCCTCGTTGGGCTTGATGGTAGTGAATGGGTAGTTGGCGACTTGAGCGTTAGAATGCGTCAACGCGTTAAACAGCGTGGACTTGCCTTTGTTGGGCAGTCCCACCAAGCCGATGAGCATATGTGAATAGCTGGTTCTGCCCCACCTATTTCAGAGTTTGCACGCCGCGACGTTTTCTAGTTCTCCGATAGCTTCCTGAATTGCGCGTCCGCCACCGCTTGCATGCGCTCCCGTATTATCCGTAAATGCATTTCGCGGGCATCCTCCCAGTGCTTTTCTGGAATGATTTTTTGTACCACGCCAGGAAACGCAAGGCGAAACAAGTTGTTTATCGTTGGGTTGCCGAGGTTCCCGAGGCCTGGGTACTGTTCTTCTCGGATCACTCCTCGTTCGGCCAATTCAAGTGTTTGGTGGTAGGCCTGGGCAAATTCGCGTCCGGTGGCATGGCTTTTGTTGTCGGCTTCAAGGTAGTCGGCCACGGCGTTTCCAAGCGCGCCCCAAAGTTCGACATTTGTTTTTGCCTGCATGTGTTGCGGCAGTCGTCGGAGCCGCTGGACCAACGGCTTCAAAGGGATTTCTTCCATGAAAGCGGGCCCACGGGGATTTGAACCCCGGTCTGAAGCTTTTTGCCCCTGGTTTAACCTGTTCCAGAAACCGCAAGCTCCCATTCTGTCCAGGCTATACTATGGGCCCAATGCATGAAAGTGGTGGCGCCGCCTTTTTTTAAGGGTGCTTTTTCTCGGGTGGTGGGCGTTACTGGAATCCGAGGTTGAGGTCTTCCAACTCGTATCGTCCCTTCTTGGGGTCGTAGTGGTGGCGCTGGACGTTTTCGGTGAATTCCCGGTCGATGAGTTCGTCAAGCCCCGGATACGCCTCAATGGTTTTGCGCCTCAGTTCCGAGTCCTCCAGATATTCCTTGATGCCGGCGTGCGCCACTCCGATTAAAAGCCCGGCTTCGGCGGGTTCGTCCTTGAACTGGTGGCGCATGAAGCGAGCGATTTTTTCGGCCATGACGACGTTGCGGAGCTTGATGAAGTCCATGGATTCGTGGTTGCGTCCGCCAAGCCGCCGCGCCCAGTCCCGGATTCCGCTGATGAGTCCGGGTCGGCGCATCCACCACGACCAAATCGGGGAGACGTAGTCCAGTTCCTTGACGGCGGCAATGCCGGCTGCCGTGGCGGCCAACGCCACGCCGCTTCGCTTGAAGAATTGGCGCCTGGTCATCGTCTCGGCCGCCCTTTTTTTCCTGCTTTTGGTGCCGGAGGCGGCTTTGTCTTGCCGTCTTTTTTTTGTCCAGAACCAAAGCGCGGTGCCTGCGCCTAGGAACCCAACCCCGCCCTGTGCCCATTCGACCTGCTGCCTTCGGGTTCCGCCTTGTTCAATGAATCGGTCCACCATGGCGTTGGTGACGTGGGCATCGGGGAACACCAGTTCCGGCTTTTCCTGGGTGACCATTCGATTCAAATCGCTGGGATTGGCCGTGGATGACGAAAGCAGTGCGTTGATGGAGTGCTGTACGTCCTGGTTGGTTTGGTGGTAGAATGCCACTTGGTCTTCCCGCGTTCCCGTTCCCGCGCCAGGCACCATTTCAATGAATACCGTGTGCTGTCTTTTGATTTCCGGTTCCAACCGGTCCTGGAAGGTCAGCATTCCGCCCGGCACCGTGGCGTCCGGTTGGCCGTGCCGACCCAGCTGGATGGCCACTTTGTGCCGCCCTTTCCGGTCCACGTCAGCGTACAGGAATCCCACGTAGGGCGTTGGGTGGTTCTGCGTTTTAATCGTGCGGGCTTCGGGTCTGAAAACGTATAAAAGCGGTTGGAGTCACAGGGCAATGCAAGAGGTTTATTGACATGACGGTTTGCATGAGTTGCGGTCGCGACGCGCGCGACAAGGCCACGAAATTTCCTTGCCCCAGTTGCGGGGCCGTCTTGGTTCGGTGCGCGGACTGCAAGGCCCGCGGCAACGAGTACAAGTGCATTTCGTGCGGGAATTTGGGGCCATGAAAAAGGTATTGGTGGCTGGCACGTTTGATTTTTTGCATCCGGGCCACTTGGCTTTGTTTCGGCAGGCCAAAAAGCACGGCGACTTTCTAGTGGTGGTTGTGGCGCGGGACGCCACGGCCCATAAAATCAAGGGCCGAAAGCCGTTTTTCTCGGAGGGCCAGCGCTTGGACATGGTTTCCGAACAGAAGCGGGTGGACCGCGCGCGTCTGGGAAATCTCGGCGGAAGCCTCTGGGACGTGCTCTTGGAGGAGCGGCCGGAAGTGGTGGTGCTGGGGTACGACCAGCGCGTGGACGAATCCGGCATTTTGTCGTTTGCCAAGGAACGCGGCTTGTCGTTGGAAGTCGTGCGCGCCAAGGCGTTGGAGCCGGAGAAGTTTAAGAGTTCGCGCGTCAAAGCGCAGTTGGGCATTTAGGTGGTTTGCAATGGGTAAAGTCATGGTGGTCATGAAAGTGTTTCCGGTCGAGGGCGTTGCGCCCGAAGACGTTTTGGAGAAGGTCAAGTCCGTTGACGGCGTGAACAAGGCGCACGTCATCGACTACGTGTTTGGAACCCGCGTCATTCAGGCGTCGTTTGTCACGGAAGACGGATCGGGCCGGGACTTCGAGGAGGAAGTCAAGGCCTTGGAAGGCGTTTCCAACGTGCAAGTAGAGGAAGTCGGATTGATTTCCTAGTCGGGGGTTAGCCTTTCAAAAGCTGTTGGATGGTTTGAGCGGCCTTTTCCTTGTTTTTCTCGTCCACGGCGACAATGAGCGTGTCGCGGCTGGACGGTACGTTGAGGGCCTTGAGCAGGGCCGAGTGTTTTTCGAGGGGTTCAACGTCGCCGGCTTCGGTTTTCACTTGGATGCCCTCGTGTTTTTTTCGTTTGGGCGGCAGGCAGATGACGCATTCCTTGATGCCGGCG
This sequence comes from Microcaldota archaeon, assembly GCA_016207165.1. GTDB lineage: Archaea > Micrarchaeota > Micrarchaeia > Norongarragalinales > Norongarragalinaceae > JACPGT01. Next base: position 31,738 of record JACQQD010000001.1, on the reverse strand, counting down.
TCATGAAGCGCGTCCGTCATTTTTTCTTCCGCGTTTTTTTGCCCAAGAAACGCTTGGGTTTCTTCCCCCATGTCGGCGGTGGCTTGGACCACGGCTTTTTTGAGTAGGCGGCGTTCTTTGAGGCGTTGAGACCACGCGTTTTTCGGTGCGAGTTGGTTCAGCAGGGATTCGTCGGTGCCTTGCGCCACGTCGTTGAGGCTGGCTTGGCCTTCCGACAGCGCGCTGGCCAGCATGGCTTGAGCCATGGCCGACGCGATGCGCACCGTCGGATGCAAATAGACGGCGTTGAACATGAGGTGACGGGATACCAGCAGGCTTTCCGCGGCCACCACGCCTTTTTCTTGGATGTAGAGTCGTCCGTCTTTTAGGGCCATGGTTTCCAGCAGTCGTTGGTGGTCGACGCTGGAGTAGCCCACTCCCGTGAAATACGCGTCGCGGAGCAAGTAGTCCATGCGGTCCGTTCCCAGTTCGTGGGTGATGAGTGCTCCGGCTCCAACGCCTTCAAAACGGTTCTTGAGGTCGGAAATGCGGATGCCGTTTTCCTCCAGAGTGTCGGTGAGCGTGGTTTGTTGCACTAAGTCCAGGCCCCGCATTTCGTGGGTTTTGCCTGTGCGTTCTTCAAGCAGTTCGTCGGAGGTGTGCGAGAACGCGCCGTGGCCCACGTCGTGAAGCAAGGCGGCCACGCGCACGAGCTGGATTTCCTCCTCGGAAAGATTCAGGCGCTCCGCCAACGTGCCGGTGAGGTGCATGGAGCCCAGGGAGTGCTCAAAGCGCGTGTGAAGCGCGGAAGGGTAGACTAGGTGCGCCACGGACAATTGCCGGACTCCGTGGAGGCGCTGGAACAGGGGGTGGTCCACGATTTTTTTTTCCAAGTCGTTGACTTCAATGCCGCCGTGGATGGCGTCGCGAATCACGGTCATGCGCTTTTCCACTTGATGCTGCAGCCGATGGCGCGGGCTTCGGGGTTCGAAACGGGTTTGCCGGCCAAAATGTCCTGAATGGCGTTTTCGAGGCTTTTTTCTCGAACGTGGTCTTCTTCTTGCCAATGGTCGTCCACGCGTCCGCGGTAAACGAGTTTGTGGTTTTTGTCCAACAGGAAGACGTCGGGGGTCACTTGCGCTCCGTAGGCGCGGGCCGTTTCCTGGGTTTCGTCGCGCAGGTACGGAAAGTTGAATCCGGCTTGCCTCGCGCGGGCCTTCATGTTTTCAAATGAGTCTTCGGGATACCCTTCATCGTCGTTGGCGTTGATGGCCACGACGCGGACTTGCGGGTACTTCGCCTGGATTTTTTTGATGCGGTCTTGGTAGGCTTTCGCGTAGGGGCAGTGGTTGCACGTGAAGATGACGGCGACCACGTTTCCGGCAAAATCCGAGAGCCGGACGTTTTTTCCGTCCACGCCGGGCAAGTCAAATCCGGGCGCTTTTTCTCCCCTGTTCATTTTTTCTCCCCGGTTTTTTCCTGGTCGGACAGGCGTTTAAGGGTTTCGTTGATTTTTTTCACGTGGGTGCCGGGCCAATACAGTTTGCCGCAGTGCGTGCACTCCCAAAAAAGGGTTTGGCGTTCCAGGATTCTGGGAAGCAATCGGTGCGCCACCGATTTTTTGGGCACTTTTTGGAGTTCTTCGCCGCAGGCGGTGCAGAACCGGGTTTTCACGGCCAGTTCCTGGAGGCGGAACGCGCGGGCCACGGTGTCGAGTTGTTCGTGGACGTCGTTGGATTTCACGAGGAAGGCTTTGGCGTGGTCTTTGGCTTTTTGGAAGAGCCGGTGGTCGCGAGTCAGAAGCACGGCGCCCGTCTTGGCGGCTTTCTTGATGAGGGCGTCGTCCTCCGCGTCTTTTGGGTAGTCTGTTTCGTATCCGGCCATGCGCAGGTACCGCGTCAGCCGGCCGAGCATGACGTCGCAAACAAAGCGGATTACCACCATGGCTCTTTCCGGTGGACGTGCGCGGCCAATGCCTCTTGCGCGGCTTTGGGAAGCGCGTTGACGGCGTGTAGGACGCTGGATTTCTTGAAGGGTTTTTGAAGGTATGAGGCGACGCCGAAGCGGCCCGGGTTTTTTTGGACTTTCCTCAAAAACGCCCAGGCGTTGGCGTCGTTGCGTGGTTCTTCCACGACCACGCGGTCTTGCTGTACAAAAGGCCCCCGCCACGGCTTTTTTCCTTTGATGAAGCGGTCAACGTGGGCGGGTTGGCTGACGGGGGGGCCGAGGGCGCGGCGGACGTGGGGAAGCGTAGCGTGCTCCAGTTCCAGGAAGAGGTAGGCGTGGCGGGCGTCGTCAAACACGGCGTCGCTGAAAACGGTGAATTGGCGCAAGGCGAACTGTTTTTTGAGGGCGGCGGCCGTCCGCTCCAATTGAGGCCAGAAGATGTCTTCCACCACGTCCGGCTTTTGAAATTGCAGGACGGCCCAATCCGTTTTCCGCTGGTCCAACGTTTTTTGGAGGGAGGAGGCCGACGCGTCCTGGGTTTTAGCGGGGTAGAACAGGGATTGCGTGGGCCGGCTCCAAAGGGTTTGGCTGAGGGCGATGAAGCGGTTCAACTGCGTTTCGGAGACTACGGCGGCCACGTTGCGGTTTTCGTCCACGGCGTCGATGAACACCAGCGGCGCTTCAAACGTCTTGTAGGTGCGCACGAAATCGATTTGGACGGGTGGCTTCCAATCCTTGACCGCTTCAATGACGCCTGAAAACGAGCGGTAATTCAGGACCAGGTACTCGCAGAGGATGCCTGAGAATCCTTTCACGGCCTGTTCCGCTCCGTACAACCCGTGTGTTTTAAGCAATTGCTTCAGGGCCCGCACGTCCTGGCGCTGGCTGGCCGTGAGTTTTTTTTGGAGGAAATCCATGTGAAGAGGCGTGCGGTCCACCGCCGACTTGAGCGGCTGGTTTTTCCCGATGGCAAAGCAGGGGATGACTTCGACTTGGTAGCCTTCCACCACGGCTTGCAAGTAGGGGTGTTCCGCGTAATGCATGACCCAGTTGGCTTTCACGGTTTTGACGGCGGAAACCGTTTTTTTCACGATGTCGTCTTCCTCCATGTCGCGGGGAAACGCGGCGAACACGTCGACGTCCTTGTCTCCAACCAGCCCCGTGTCGCGGGCCGTTGAGCCGACCAGCATGAGTTTGGCGTCTTTGAGTTTAGGGGCCAGTTTCGCGATGAAGCGTTCGGCAAACGCCCGCTCTTTTTCGGCCTCTTGGGGGGTGGGGGACGCGCGTCGGGCGACTTTTTGCGCGATGGCTTCCAGTTTTTTGCCGGGTTGCATGCACTTGCTACGGCGGGGCCGGCTTTATTTGTTTTTGCGGTGTTTTTCAAAGACTTTCTTGGCGCGGTCCAACGTTTTTTGGTCGGGTTTTTGGACGCGTTCGCCACGCTTGAAGTACTTTCCTTGGCTGTACACCAACGGTTCCTGCCGGGTTCCACACAAGGCCACGACGCGGCCGATGAACGCCCGGTATCCGGCCACGTCCATTTCATCGATGACCGCACACTCCAAATTGGCGGCGGCGTCTTTGACCATGAACCCGTCGATTTTCTCGGCGGGGTAAAATTCGACGCCCAGTTCCTTGAGTGCCGCGACTTTGTCCACGTCGTACCCGCTTTCGCCGCCAACCATTTTGGCGACCCAATCCTGGTTTTCCGCGGCGATGTTGGCGCCAAACGCCTTGGAGGCGGAAATGTTTTCCGCGGTGGCCGTGTTTTTTCCGACGTGCACCATGACCAAGCAGGGCTCGTGGGCGATTACGTGCGTCCACTCCGCCGCCATGACGTCGTCTCCCGCCGGCCCCCGCGTGGTAATCAACCCCACGTTGTGCACGAGCGCCTGCAGGCGGGCGTCGTTGTACGCGACATCCATACGAGCTTTTCGCTTTGATGGGTTTTAACGGGTTTGGCTTGGCTGGGTTTTCCTGGGGGTTTCTTATAGGTTTTTCGTCTTTACCTCTGCAATGCCAGCTGACCTCATGAAGGGGTATCCGTACGGCGAGTACCGAGTCCAGCCGCCTGTTTTCAGCGAAGCCGACGCGCAGTTCTCCGACGACGTGGCCTCGTTGATGGACCGGCGGCTCACCTTGAGCGCTTTTCTGAAAAAACATCCGGGCAACGAGGCCGCGTGGCAGGCGTTTCTTGACGGGTTGGACGTGACTTCGTTTGGCACGCCGTTGCCGTTGAAAGACCGGGGGCGCCTGGAAACGACGCTTTCCGCGTTGTGTAAAAACGTCCAATCCTCTCAAGCGTTGGCGCAGGCGGTGCTTCGGCGCTTTTTTGGGTACGAACTCATCGAGCCGTTGTTTGAGGACGAGGAACTCGAGGAAATCGTGGTCAACGGATTCTCCGAACCCATTTGGGTGTACCACCGGGAAGCCGGCTTGTGCAAGACGAACCTCCAGTTCGACGAGAAGAAACTGGAGTTTTTCCTCAACCAGTTGGGCGGCAAGGACTTGTACGACGACATTCGGTTGGCCGACGGTTCGCGCGCCAACGTGATTCGGCCTCCCGCCGCTCCCTGGCCGTCGGTGACCATCCGTGTTTTTCACCAGCGGCCTTTTTCCATCGTGCACCTCATCCAGAAGAACACGTTGAGTGCCGAGGTTGCCGCTCTTTTGTGGACGGCGTACGAAGGCTTCCGGTTGTTTCCACTCAACGTGTTGATTGCCGGGGGCACGGCGGCCGGTAAAACCACGATGCTCAACGCCTTGACGGCCTTGATTCCTCCGGAGGAACGCATCGTCACCATCGAGGACACGCCGGAACTCAACTTGGTGGGCCGCACCAATTGGGTGCCCCTTTTCTCTGGAAAGCACGCCACCGCCCAAGAACTCTTGATCAACGCCTTGCGCATGCGGCCGGACCGGTTGATTGTGGGCGACATGCGGGGCGCCGAAGCGGAGACGCTTTTTACGGCCATGAACACCGGCCACCGCGGCGCGTCGGGGACGTTTCACGCCAATTCCGACCGCGACGCCATCACTCGCCTGGAGAACACGCCCATGAACGTGCCCACCGTTTTGCTGCCGTTGGCGGACCTCATCGTCGTGCAACAGCGCTTCAACGACCGGAGGCACGGCTTGGTCCGCCGCATCACGCAAGTCTCGGAGATCGCGCGCGGCGAGACGGGGCCGGCGCTCAACCAAGTCTATCAATGGAATCCCGAAAGCGACTTCATCGAGAAAACCTCGACGCCCTCCGCCACCATCGAGAAACTGGGCCGCGCCACGAACCGGTCTCCCAAGCAAGTCATGGCCGTCATGGAAGAACGCAAGAAAGTGCTTCAATATCTGGCCGAGAAAGGCATCAGTGGCCACGAGGACGTCTGCCAATTCGTCACGGAGTACTACAAGAAAGTTTCGTGATTTTAGTCTCTCCACTCGTTTTTAATGCCTCGACTTTCAAGTCTACTTCATGGATTTGGGAAAGGGTTTACGCCAGGCTTTGGCCAAGTTGTCGGGCCGGTATGTGGACGAGGACGCCATTGACGCGTTGGTCAAGGACCTTCAAAGGGTCTTGATTTCCAATGACGTGAACGTCCGATTTGTATTGCACTGGACCAAGACGGTCAAGCAACGGGCGCTTTCGGAAAAACCCCTGCCCGGCATTTCTCTTCGGGAGCACGTCGTCAAGGTCGTCTACGAGGAACTCGAGAAATTCATGGGCGCCGGCTTTGCGCCGACTCTTGGCAAACAACGCATTCTGCTGTGCGGATTGTTCGGGGCGGGAAAAACTACGTCGGCAGGCAAACTCGCGCGGTTTTACGCCTCCAAGGGGTTGAAGGTGGTGTTGGTGGGGGCGGACGTGCACCGGCCCGCCGCCAAGAAACAGCTTCAGCAACTCTCGGAGCAGGCGCACGTCGGGTTTTTCACGCTGGAATCCGGTGACGCGGTGGCCATTGCCCGGGACGCACGGCGGCTTTCCGATGCATGCGATGTCGTCATTCTGGATTCCGCTGGACGCAGTGGCTTTGACGCCGAATTGGCTGAAGAGTTAAAGGACGTGGCGCGCGTGTTCGAGCCGGACCACGCGTTTCTCGTCGTATCCGCGGACTTGGGCCAAGTCGCCGGCAAGCAGGCGCAGCAATTTTCTGGTACCGTGAAGTTGGACGGCGTCATCATCACGAAAATGGACGGCTCCGGCAAGGGCGGCGGAGCGCTGACCAGCGTGGTGGAAAGCCAGTCGCGCATCGCTTTTGTGGGAACCGGTGAGAAGCTCTCGGATTTCAAGGCGTTTGACCCGAAAGCCTACGCGTCGACTCTTCTGGGTTTTCCGAATCTTTCGGAACTCTTGGAAACCGTGAAAAGCGTTTCCGAGGAGGAGAAACTGGAAAAGGCGTGGGAGTCCGGAAAACTGGATTACGAGTCGTTTCTGGCGCAACTGCGCGCGTTCCGCAAAATGGGTCCGCTGAAAAACGTGATGCAGATGATGGGCGTGAACGATTTGCCGGAGGAATTCGTGGGGAAAAGCGAGGAAAAACTGAAAAGTTTCGAGTCCGCGGTTCTGTCCATGACGCCAGCGGAGCGCAAAGACCCGGCGCTCATGAAGCAGGCTTCCCGCCAGCACCGCGTGTCCAAGGGTTCCGGTTTGAAGGAGTCCGACGTCCGGGAACTCGTGCAACAATTCGAGAAAACCAATAAAATGCTGAAAGACGTGAAGAAGAACCGGGGCATGTTGTCGCAATTATCCAAGCAATTCAAGGGCAAGCTGCCGGGGATGGGTTAAATGACGAAGGTTCCCGGAGTGCCGGACAACCCGCACCCCGGCATGGGTTTGGCCAAACCGCATTTTTTCATCGGCGGCATCCTGTTTTTGGCGCTCGGGTTCTTCGGGGTGCTTCACTGGCTGGGCTCGATTCTATTGGGTTTGCTGTTGTTGACGTGGAGCATCGACAACGACTACTTCGACTACGCGTAACGCCGCTTTCTGGTTTTGGCGGGTTGGCGGAAACAGGGCCCAAAGCATGAAAAGCATGGGAGCCGTACCTGGTTTGGTTTGATTGGGTTGATTGACGGTGTTTTTGGATGCGTTCGCCTTTGACGCGGGAGTGCGCGTCGTGGTTTCCGTTTTGGTCACAGCGATTTTGGCGTGGGAGGACCACCAAACCAGTTTCATGAATGAAAAGCTCTTGTATGCCTTTGCCGGCGCGGGTCTTTTTTGGAATCTCTTGTTTTTGGATTTCAATGCGTTTGTTTTCGCGTTCGCCGTGGCTGCCGTGATTGGCGTCGTGGGGTTTGTCTCCTATAAAACCGGGCAATTCGGCGGCGGAGACGTATTGTTGCTTTTGGGTTTGGCGCTTTGGCTTCCGGTTTCTCCTCTGGTGGCCGTGCCCACGCCCTGGCCGTTTGTCGTATCCGTGTTTTTGGTGGCGTCGTTCTTGGCCACCCTGGGTTCCGGCGTCTGGTACGCGCACGCGTTGTTCAAGCAAGGCCTTTTCCCAGGGAAAAAACGCGCGTGGTGGTGGCTGGGCGTAGCCGCGCTTTTGCTTTTCGGGTTTTTGCTCCCCTCGTCCCTGACCGTCAAGGTTTTGTTCGTGACCGTGGGTTTTCCCGCAATGTTTTATCTGATGTACCGTTCCGACGTTCTGTCGCATGCCGTGATCCAGGAGGTTTCCTTCAAGAGACTTTTAGACGAGGACGTGCTGGCCCTGGAGAAATTGCCCCAAGCGGACGTGGAAAAATTCGGGTTGGAGCGCGTGTTGACGGCGTCCGCCAAAAACAAATTGGAAAAGTTCATGGACGCCCGAAAGCGAAAAAAGGTGCCGGTTTACAAGAACTTGCCGCGTTTTGGGCCGTACTTGCTGGCCGGACTCCTGGTTTCTTTGGTTGTAGGCGATGTGGCGTGGTTCTTGCTTTCCAGCGTGTGACCTACAAATACGTTTTCAGGAGCTTGCGCGCCTTGGCGTTGTCGGACGTGTCCACCGCCAAGATTTTTTGCTTTCGTTCCGCGTCCAAAATGTAGACGTTTTTGATGTTGATGTTTCCGTTGGCCAGCGTCCGCGAGACTTTCGCCAATTCGCCGGGCTGGTCCTTCAAGCGCAAAAGCAGTTTGTCGCGGTCCACCACGCGGAAGCCTGCGTCCGCCAAGAGTTTTTTGCCTTCCGCGTTGTGACCCAAATTCAGGTGCACCATGGCGGTTTTGCCCGAGGCCTCCACGGAAACGGATTCAATGTTGATGCCTTTTTTCCCTAGAATTTCTCCGATGTCCGCCAACAAGCCCACCCGATCTTTGGCTACTACCGTCAGTTCCACCATGCTCTTGGCCCCCTCCCCCTTGGGCTTTAAGAAACGCTTTTTCAACATAAGAATTGTTTTGCTCTCAGGCTTTAAATTTATGCCGTGTTTCTGTATTTCACTTTACATAAAGGACAGTTTCAAGGCTTTCCGGTTACTTCAAGCACGCCGTTTTCGAAGCGGTGGCGGGTATTCAACAAAGTGGAAAGCGCGTCCAAATTGGTTTTCGCGTGCTCGGAAAGCGTTGAAACGCGGAAACGGCTTTCGCCTTGAGCCAAGGCCGCGTACAAGAGCATTTGGTCCAACACGTGGGCTTCCACGGCGTCGGTTCCGGATTCAAAAACGGTGAAGGCATCCAGGGCTTCTTGGGCTACCGCCTCCGCTTTTTTTCCCTGTTTTCCGAGGGCTGTAAAAGCGTTCAATTCGTCGCGTTGGATGAACACCACGTTGCCAGGGCAAGACGCCTCTGTGGCCTGAATGGCGACCGAACCAATTTGGTTTTCCAGGATTTTTTTTTCCCGCTGCGCCACGTGGTCAGGCAACCCGGCGGCCAAAATGGTGGCGGAAGGCGGTGTGCCGTCGGGTTTTTCCAGCCACTCTACGGCCTCCAAATTCCCAACGGGCGTGATCTTGGCTTCCAGCATGCCGCCGCCTTTTGGGTAAAACCCGTGGCGGGCAACTTTGATTTCTATTTTGCCGCCAAAACGCCGCAACGCGTTGGGGAAAACGCGTTCCATGAAAAGCGAGGGCGGCGCGAAGGGCACGTCCGTTCCGCCGCGGATGCTTATCCCGCTCTTGCGTTCGGCCAACAGAAGCGGGGGCAGGACGCACTGCAACAACAGCGCCGCACTGCCGGCGGTGCCTATGTCCCAGGAAAAGTTTCCCCCCTCTATTTTTTTGGGGTTGAATTCCAGGGCCGTGGCCCCCAACGCCGCGCCCTCTGTTTTCGCGTCCGTGACGTCGGATAGCGCGTGCACGCACGCGAGGTGTTGGGGCTTAAGTCCGGGCTTGGGGCGTTTGGCGCGGATATTGGCTATGGTCAGCGGTTTGCCGGTGCAGGCGCTGACGCTTAACGCGGTACGCAATAGTTGGCCTCCCCCGCGTCCCCCGTCCACGTGCATTGCGGTTACAACGCTCCAATCAAGATGAGGCCCGCGGCGGCGGCGACGACGACGGTCACAGCGGGAGCCCACAATTCGACGTGGTCTGGAAACTTGGCGGTAGTCAACACGGTTTTGCTAAACGTGGACGCGATGATGGACAGCGTGATGCTGATGGCGGCCGTCTGGGGGGTGACTTGGTTTTCGAGGAACAAGTAGGCGATGCTGGCGACGACCGACGTGGAGCTGACCAGTCCGCTGATGAAACTGGAAATGTACGCGTTCTGCGGCGTGGCGGCGGCGTGGTTGGTGACAAACGCGATCAAAAAGAACACGAGCGTGAATTTGACGACGAACACCAGGGAAAGCGGTTTTTTCTGGAGCGGGTAATCCTGGTTGTCAAATCCGGGAGTGAATTTGGCAAACGTGGCCAAAAACCCGATGGCCATGAGTGCGAATACCGGCAGAACGAATTCCAGCAAGGGCAACGCCACCAGTCCCAACAGAACGACGTCTCCCACCACGGTGCCCGCGGAGACCAATTCGTTGACCGCCAACAACCGCCAGGGGTCCTTGATTTTGCCTGTAAAAAGGCTCAACGTGGGAACCGAGGCGACCATGCCGCCCAGGAAGGCCGCGTATTCGGCGCCTTTGTGCTTGGTGTACTTGACCAGGACGTGAAGCAGGAAACTGATGGCGGTGACCACGACGACGATGGTCCACATGTATTGGAGGTTGATGGTCGTCCCGTAGGCTTCAACCGGTTGCACGGGAATGAACGGATATACGATGAAAGTGATGATGGCAAACGTCAGCAAATCCACGAGTTCGCCCTTGGTCACCGTCACCGCCAGGCGGTGCACGTAGGTTTTTTCCACCAACAAGAACGTCACGAAGATGGCGGAGGCGCCGGCTTCCAGAAACAATCCGGACCCCACCATGACGCCGAACAGGTACGTCAAGGGAAGCATCACGATGGTGGTGATGCCCCGGCCCCAGGTTTTGTGCTCGGTTTTGGCCCGGTACATCAAGAGGCTTAACAACAAGATGCCCGCGAACCCCAGGACCACGAAGAGGTACGAGTCCGGCAACGCGCTGGCTAGCAACCCCAAAAACGACGTGGCGGCAAAACTGCGGACGCCCAGCATTTTCTGCCCGGACCGCTCACGCTCCAACCCAATGAGTCCGCCCACGGCCAGCGCCAAAAACGCGGAGACGAAAAAATCCGGCATGCGTTGAAAACGGTTTTTGGGCTTTTAAGGCGTGCGTTTAAAACACGCCGGAGAACGTCTTGCAGAACTGGTTTTTGAGTTCCCGAAGCCCCGCCTTTCCTTCATCGGTGAGCTCGTACGTAATGGTTTTTCCGGTTTGCGTTTCCCGAATCAAACCGTTTTCCTTGAGGGACTTGAGCGCCGGATAGACGGTACCCGGACTAGGCCGCTCCCCTTTGCGTTTCTCCAGTTCGTCGGCGATTTCCTGGCCATGCATCGGCTTCTTGGACAGCAAAAACAGGATCAAAAACGAGAGCATGCCCCGCATGTCGCAACAGTGTACCCGGCCCATGACTTTATTGGGCGTCCGATACATTTAAATATTTCCGGCCCTATTTATCGTATACCCGATAATTCGGGTTCGTCTTTATTTGAGGTGAGTTCCGTGTTGGGTCCCGGTTGTTGCGGTTAAATTCCGCCAAAAAAGTAATTGAAAAAAGGTGATGGAGTAAATGGGTTACAACTGTTCTTCGTATGGATGCGGTTCCCGCGGGTTTCTGACCAAGGAAGAGAAAATCGAGCTTTTGGAAGAGTACCAGGAGCAATTGGAAAAGGAAGCCCAAGGCGTCAAGGAACGCATTGCCGAACTCAAGGAGAACAACTAGGTTCTCCTCTTTTTTTCTTTTTTCAGATTTTTTTGACTAGGAAGCCGTTCTGGGGTTTCTCCAGGTTCGCCGTATAGCTTCTTATCCCTCTTTTTCGCCCAACGCGTCCCGGAGTTTCTTGGTGAATGCTCTAACTTCTTCTGTATGCGTTCGGATGTCCGCGCCCAACTGCCGGAGTCCTTCCCGTTCTTCTCCAAGTTCCATCGCGGCTCTTAAATATCGAGTCTGCACCTGAACGGCTTCTCCGTGGGCTTTTATTCGTTCCCGGAGTCTGCGAAGTCCTTGCAATTCCGATTTCATGGTTCCACCTTTTTTACTTCAAATCTTCTTCTTTCCGGCTTTCTTGACCGCTTCCACGAGTTTTTTCATGCGGTCCAAGTTGGATTCCTCAAACGCGTTGCCGACTTGAACGCCGTCAGCTCCCCCCCAAATGACTTGTTCCGCGGCTTTCGGCGTTCTCACGCCGCCGCCGTAAAAATAGAATACGTCGGGGCCGCACGCTTTTTTCACGGAAGCGTAAAACTCCGACGGCGGAATGGTGGGCGCGCCGGATCCGGAGTCCGTGATGACGACTTTGGAGCCCATGTACCTGGCCGCCAGGGCGCACGCGTACGCCAAGTCGCCGCGTTCCTGGGGAATGAGGTTGGCGTTGCCCATCCACCCCACGGCTTTGCCTGGAGCCAAGACGAGGTACGTGGTGGCAATGGGCTCTATTTTCATGCGTTCCACGACGGTGGCGGCTTGGATTTGCGCGCCGGCCAGCCAGTAGACGTCCCGCGAGTTGAGCATTTGCATGAAGTATACGGCGTCGGCATACGGCGTGAGGCCCGCCGGGCTTCCGGGGTACAGGACCACGGGCAAGTCGGAGGCGTCTTTGATGAGTTTGACGGTGTCGTCCAAGAGCGTTCCTTGCGCGCCAATGGAGCCGCCAACCAACAGGACGTCCGCGCCAGCGTCTTGGCTGTCTCTGGCGGCTTTGGCGCCTTTTTCCATGGACAACTTGTCGGGGTCAATTAACGCGAAAAAAAGGGCCCCGTCGTCTCGGAGTTTCTCCTGGTAATACTCGAGAATGGATTTCATGGTTTTTCCCTGAATGATTTTAAGGATGAAGAACCTATTGTTTTCACCCCTTCTTTAAAAGATCGTGGCTTTGGGTTTTATGCGCGGACAACTTTTGCAACGCCTCTCCGAAGACGAGCTTTCGCGCCGCGTCCAGGAAAAAATGGATGCGTTTTCGGGTTTGTTGACCGAGGAAGGCGCCTTGCGCATTTTGGCGCACGAGTGTGGTTTGAAGGCGGACAAGCCGGTGTTTCACGCCGAGCCCCTCGCTTCGGCGAAAGCCGGCGAAAACGCGTCGGTGCGGGTGAGGGTGCTGCAGGTGTTTGCTCCAAAGGCTTTCCAGACTTCCGAGCGGTCAGGTACGCTCTGCAAGGCGCGCGTGGCCGACGCATCGGGACAAGGGGAATTGGTGTTGTGGAACCAGGACGCCTCTTTTTTCAACCACGTTTCGCGCCATGCCGTGTTGTGCGTCAAGGACGCCTTCGTGAAAGGGCAAGACCCCTTGGAATTGCATGCCCGTCTTTCCACGGAAATGTGGGTGGACGAGGATGGCACCGGTTTGCCGCAAGCCGTCACATCCCAGGCGTGCGTCCGGGACGCGACGGGATCCGAGCAGGACGTGGTGGCGCGGGTCGCGGAAGTCTTGCCCCTCAAGGAGTTTGACCGCAACGGAAAAAAAGGGTTTTTGACGAAGATGCGGGTGGCTGACGACTCCGGGTCCGCTTGGGTGGCGTGTTGGGATGGGAACGCGCACGCCGCACAGAACCTGTCTGTCGGCGACGCCGTAATGCTTGAAGGCGCGTCGTTTCGCAACAACGAGTTGCACGTGAACTGGGCGGGCCGCCTTTTGGTCAACCCGAAAAACCATGGCCTTCCGGAGGCGCCGCTGCCCTATCCGCGCAAGAAATTGGCGGAATTGGATGGCGGCGAGGCGGTGGTGGAAGGAACGGTGGGCTTTGTGTTTGACGCCAAGCGCGTACCGAAAGACGGCCAGGGCCCTTTGGCGTTCGCGTCCTTTGAATTCAAAGACGACTCCGGTTCCATGCGGGCCGTGCTTTTCGGTTCGCCGGCCGAAGCGTTTTTGGGCGCCACGCCGGACACCGACTTGTCGGTTCTTTTCCCGTTGAAGCGCGACTATTTGGCGGGCAAACCCGTGCGCGTGGTTGGATACGCAAAATACAACGATTTCTCGAAAGAAAAAGAGCTCGTCGTCAGACGCGTGTTGCCCTAGAATCCGCGGGCCTTTTTTTCAGGGTTTGGACGCGTTCGCATTCACTCGTTGGCCTTCACTTTTTTCCCTGCCCCTTTTTTTGGGTTTCGGGCGATGCCGATGTACTTCCAATCGGTTCTCGTTGGCGCGACGTAGTTTTCCAGTGCTTCCAGGATGATTCGAGCCTGGGGTTGGCGCACGGATTTGCCCTCTCCATTTTGAGGATCAAAATTCGACGGGTGCCCGCTGTGTTCAAAGACCGTCACGTCCTGGCGCGTGGGTTTTCCGCCGGCTTGTCCCTTTACTTGGAGCCGGGGGCTTCCAACGTGATTGACTTCGATTCCCTCCGGGTTTGCCTTGGCTTTCACGGCGTTGACTCGGACCCGCACTCGGTAAACCCGGTACGTCGGTTCTTCTTCGGTTCCTTTAGCGTGGGAAAAAAAGTAAACATCGTGGGTGTTGGGGGGGTGTCCTTCAGCGCCTTTCACGATCTGGTAGTGGCTGAGCTGGTCATGGTCCAAAGCCGCGCACGCGTAAGCGCGAGGCATGACGGGAATGATTACCGGTTTTCTGGCCATGTCACTGGATCACGATGCCCAAGAGTTTCAGCACGATTAAGAGGCCGACTCCGGCGAGGCCCAAAATCCCGGAAATGATGACGGTCACGATGGTAATCGGCACCTTGATGCCGGCATATCCGGTGACGTCAGCGAGGTAACTGATGACCAAAAGCGCGATGACGCCCATGACGGAGTTGGCCAAAAAGTTCTTCAGGAGTTTGACGACGATGATGGCCAAAATGATGAGGCCAACGGCTAAGAGAATGCCGACGAAGGGAAACCCGACGGCTTGCGCCACCACCGGCGTTGGGTCTGCCATGAACGAAACTTGTTTTTTGTCCCTAAAAGGGTTTGCAACCCGGTCGTTTTCATGGACGTGCGCTTGATTCCCTAGAGACGTGGGCGCCATTACGTATTTTTGGCGCTCACGTTTTTTTTCGTATTCTCTGAGAAGGGCTTGCGGCGTCAAGATTTTGATGCCGCAGTACGACTCCAGTTTTCTGAGGTGCCAGTCCTGACTGACGATGCAGTCGGCATTCCCGGCCACGGCGGCATCCAGTATCTTGTGGTCTTTTGGATCTTCCAGTACATTGTCGATTTTTCCACGGGTTCGACCCACACACTGTTTTGAAGCAGTTTAGCGCGCACCGCTTCAAGGGCCAGCGCGTGCCGGATTCCAGTTTTCTTGGTAATCTCGCTTCGTCCGACGACGTTCTGGTATTCCGAAAGAATGGCGGACGACAAAACGAGCGTTAATTTTCCTTGGCTGGCAAGTTCCAGTATAGTGAACGAGTCTCCCGTCCAAAATGTCCCGGAAACCAGGACATTGGTGTCAAGCACGATTCGTTTCATTTTTCCGGAGGCCGTGGATGAGGGCGTTCACCTCATTTTCGTTGACTTTTTTCTTGGCCTTCCGCAGCGGGGCGGTGATTTGCGCCCATGACACGTCGCTGACTTTCTTTAGCACCAGGGTTCGGTCTTGAAGCATCATCAACACCTTTTCGCCGTCCTTGATGTCCATTTTTTTCCGAATGGCTTGTGGAATGGCAATCTGTCCCCGGGCGCTTACCGTTCCCATGTCAACGTATGCCATGCTTCTCTATCTTAAAAGTAAGATTCATCTTATTTAAAGATTCCGGTTCTCCGGCTTACTTTTTCAGTGCCTTTTCGTAGGCTTCCGGCAAGGCCCGCGCCACGTCATCGGCGGAGAACATGCGTTGGCGTCTGGCCACCCAGTCGCCGGCCAGGCCGTTGAGAAACGCGGCGGCCTGGGCAGACAAAAACAAGTCGTTCTGGCTGGAAAGTGCCGTGACCAATCCCGCCAAGACGTCGCCGGTGCCGCCCCGCGTCATGCCGGCGTTTCCAGTGACGTTTTCGAAGGTTTTCCAACCCTCGGTGATCACGTCCACTTTCCCTTTGAGCAACACCACGCACTGGTGTTTTCTGGCCATGGCTTTGGCGTTTGAAGCGGAGGCTTCCAACCCAAAACACCGTTTGAACTCGCCGGCGTGCGGGGTGAGGCACGCGCGGCTTGAGAATTGTTTTTTGTCGGCCATCATCATGGCGCCCGCGTCCAGGACGAACTTCTTTTTCGGGAATCGAGTGAGGATGCCGTTGACGAGTTTTTTGTTGGCCGCGTTTTCCTCCAGTCCGGGCCCCATTAGGACGCAATCGCTTTTCTGGATGGCGGTATGCAGTTGGCTTTTTTTGAGGGTGGAAAACGCGCGGCTTTTGGTTTTCATTCCTTCCAAAAACATGGATTTTTTGGAGGGGGTGTAAAAATAGACGAGGTCGCAAAAGGACTTGGCAGCTTCGACCGCGTAACGTGGCGCGCCGTGGTACTGGTTGGAACCGCCGATGACGGTGATGACGCCGTTTTCGCCTTTGTGCGCTCCACGGTTTAGTGTGAGGGCGTTGACTTGGCCGGGTCCGACGTAGTTTTCGAGTTTTTTTGGGATGCCGATGTCCACCACCACGGCGCCGCTGACTTTGGGCGTGTGCATGGACAGCACCACGTCGGCGTTAAACGCCGTGTCACCGCCGTGACCGGTGGGCACGTCCACGGCCACTTTTTTTCCTTGCTGCTGGTTTAGCCACGTGACCACGCGGCGGACGGGTTGCCGTAGTTCGCCGTCCAGTCCCAAGCCCACCAGGGCGTCCACGTATACGTCAAAGACGTTTTGGAGTGGTAGGTCCTTTTGGGTTTTCACGTGCCGGATTTTGATTTTCTTGTTTTTTTGGATGCGTTCGAGGTTGGTTTGGCTTTCCCGGGTTTTTTGTTCCGCCACCAAGAACACGTGCACGTCGTTTTTTTGGGCCAGGTACCGCGCGGCCGCCAAGCCGTCGCCTCCCTTGTTTCCGGGTCCGACGAAAATCGCGATTTTGTTCTGGCGTCCGAAGCGCTTGGTGACGTGGTCGGCGATGCCTTGTCCCGCTTTTTCCATGGCTTTCATGACGCTGTAGCCGAACCATTCCAGGTTTCCGTCCAGCACCTTCATGGCGTGGTAGGTTTCGGCGTAATCAACCATGGAGGAGGTTACGTTGTTGACGGTTTAATGGTTTGCCGTCTTGCGTGCTTCGTAGATTTTTTGGGCGACGGCGAACAAAGCGGCCACCAATAGGGCGGCGGTGATGCCGTCGACGGAGAGCGCTTTGGAGGAAAACAAGAGCGCCAACGGAACCACGAATGAAACCAGGCTTCCAAACACCAACGCGGGGTACGCCGTGGTTTTCGGTATTTTCAGTAAAATGGCCGCGGCCGTCATGTAGATTTGGCTGGATGCCGCGTTGCCCACGGCGAGCATCCAGAAACTGGTTTTCTTGATTTTCGTTAGCCGTTGGTAGACGGTTTTGACGCGTTGGGTCCACGTTTTCATCCATGGATTGGGCTTGTCCAGCACGAGTTCCAGGGTTTTCCACGTGAGCACGGTGCTGGTGGCCGTGGCCAGGAAAAAAAGCGCTGAAAGTTCGGTGACGCTCATTTCGTGTTCCAGTCCCAGTTGAATTCCAACCAGGGTTCCCAAGACGGATGACCAGCCAAACGGCAAGGCGAACAAAAGAAAGATCAGGGCGTACAGCGCGAGGGGATTTTGGAGGTCCAAGAGAATTGGCCAGTCGGCGGGTTCAAGAAAACACGGCGTGGTCTCGCATGCCCATGCTTTCAGGGTGGCGCGGAACATGAACCAGAATGCTGCCAACGCCAGAAACGCGAGGGTGGATCGGTGTTCGGCCCACGTTTTTTGGAGGTTCACGAGATGGATTAGGGGTGTCGTTACAGGGCTTTAACTGTGCTTCGGCCGTCCTGTTTTTGGACCAAATACACTTGGTCGCAGAAGGCCTCGAGTTCTCTTTCATGGGAGACCAAGATGACTTGCTTGGCGCCGACGGCGTTAAGCGTGTCCCGCATGCGGGAGAGTTGTTCTTTGGAGAAGCCGTCGGTGGGCTCGTCCAACATCAGCAAGTTGTTTTGAAGTGATGGCGTGGTTTGGCGGACAAGTTGGTTCAACGCCAGTCGGTACGCCAGAGCCAGCGCGCTTTTCTCGCCTCCGCTTAAGGCCGTCCAATCTTGTTCGTAGCCTTGCTGCTGGATTTGGGGCGTGAACGCGTCGTCTACCTCGGCATCGACGTCCGGGCTCTCCAGTAAGGTGGTCAGGTGCTTTCGGAATGCATGATTGAATTCGTCGTTGATGTGGCGCAGCACGTGCTGTTCGATTTGGCTTAACGCGGGTTGGAAGTGTTCCTCCAGCCACGCGGCTTTCCGTTTTGTGGCCTCCAATTCCTTTTGAGTAGCCGTTTTTTCGTGGATGACGCGTTCCGCTTCGGCGAGTTGCTCTTCCAGGTTTCTGGCTTCCGCGTCCAGGCGCGCCTGGATTTGTTGGAGGCGGCTTTCTTCCTCGCGCTCGGCGTCACGGGCTTTTCGCGCGTTCTCACGCTGGTTTTGGACGTCTCTAAACGCGGCGAAGTCCTGGGCTTTGGCGTTTCGTTGGGCTTGCCATTCCAGACGCTGGTTTTGGAGGCGCTGGATGTCGGGTTCCAAGTCGTGTTGGCTCAGCCGTTCGCGTTGGGCTTCCAAGTCGTTCTGTCGGTCTTGGACGTTTTTTTGTTCAAGCCATGCGTCCCGGAGTCTTCGGGCTTCCTGGTACGCGTTTTTGGCCGCTTCGCATTGGCGGGTCTTGGCGAGCAGTTCCTCTTGCGCGTGCGCCACGCGTTCCGCCAGCGACCCCTGGATTTTCTGGCCGCAGGTGGGGCACGCGCCGTTTTGCAGTTGCGCAAATTCCTTGGCTTTTTGTTGGGCGGCACCCAATTCGCTTTGCATGCGGTAAAACGTTTTTTCGGCTTCGCCCAATTCTTGGGCGGCGTTCTCCGGGATGGACTGGAGGCGGCCGGCAAGTTCAGCGATTTTTTGATCGATTTCCAGCCGCTGTTTTTCGCTTTCTTTTTTTTGCCTTTCCAGGTTTTGGATTTGGTTTTCGAGGTCTCGGATTCGGCTTTCCCAAAGCGGCAGTTCGGCGCCGACTTTTTCAAGAGCCAAGGCTTGCTTTTCTAATTCGTCAATTTTTCTTTGGGCGTCCTCGAGGCGGCGTCCGGCTTGAAGGAGGGCGTCTTTTGTTTGCGCGGTCTGGCGCTTTTGGCCCTGTTTTTTTTCTTCGAGGCGGTTTTTTTTGTCCAGCCATTCCGGCAAGTCCAACAGCGCGCCTTGGTGTTCGCGGGTTTTTTCGCGGTAGAAGCGCTGGACCAACGCCGTGTGCTCTTGCGCCGTCTTGTACTCTTCGACTCCAAACGCTTTCCGCAGTGTTTGCAGGCGTTCCTCGGGTTTGAGGCCCAGGATTTCCTTCATTTGTTCTTGCGGCGTGAACACGGCGTAGCGGAAGATGCAGGACGTGGCTTTCGGGGACGGGTTTTCCCGGAACTCCAAGAGTTTAAGCACTTGGACCTTGAGTTCTTCGGGACTGTATTCGGTGCGCAAGCCGTCTTCCTCAATCCAGCCGGGCAGTTGTTTCGCGGTTTTCTTTCTCTCCAGCGCCCGGTGGATTCGGATTTTTTTCCCGTTGACGTCCAAGGCAAGTTCGACGGATCCCACGTCGGTGCCATGGCGCAGCACGTGGCCGGCCTTCAGGTCGCCGAGGCCGAATAACGCGAATTCGATGGCGTACAGCACCGTCGACTTGCCGGAGCCCACGTCGCCTTCCAACAGCGTCACGCCGTCCTGAAAGTCGATGGAGGTTTGGGCGTAGCTTCGGATGTTTTCCAATTCCAGGGACTCCAGTTTCATGCCAGCACTCCGACGGCGTCATCCACGATTTTTTCCTCCCAGCGCGCCTTGGTCTCCCCCGGGTTTTCGCGCTTGAGGGCGTCCAGCAACTGAAGCGAGCGTTTCACGCCGGATTCGCCTTTCCACCCGTCGTCCACGGCGCGGTCCGCCAGGCTTTCGCGAAACACGTTTTCGGCGATGCGTTGGGGGTCGTGTGCGTGGACGCGGACGGCATGGTGTTCGCGCGCTTGGAGTTGGTGTTTGTTGACGTAGGCAATCGGGCTCTGCCTCTGCAGGGCTTCCCGGACTTGGTTCCAGGCGATTTCCGAGGGTTTTCCCTGCGACAGCGTGCCTTTAACTTCAAAGAGCGCCACGTCCGCGCCCGGAGTTTTTTGGGCCGCCGCCATCGCCTTTTCTTGGGCGGCCTGGGCCGTAAGTCCGTCCACGGAAACGGTTTCGTGGTGCACGCGGCCCACGTCCACGCAAACAAATCGCGTCGGCCCCCCCAGTTTCACCACGTAAAACCCGTGGTTTTGCTTGGATAGGCTTTCCAAGTCGCGGAAGTCCGCGGCAAACAAGGGCCCCGGATACGCCAGTTTTCCAGAGCCAAAATCAACAAGCAGTCGCTCGTGGACGTGGCCGCCGGCGTAGTAGTCAAACCCTTTCGGGAACAGGGACAGCGGCACGGCGTCCATGCGTTGCAATGAAGCGGGCTTGTGTTCGGAGATTGCGCAGTGAAACACGAATATTTTTTGGCCCGGAATTTTTTCCAGGCTTTCCCCATCCAGGTCCTGGAAATACGTTTTCTCCAAACCCAGTTTCCGAGCCGAGATGCCGGTGATCTTGACGCCGGTTTTGGCGTCTTGCACCACGTCCAACGTCAGCGTGCCGTCTTGGTACGCGCCGGCGCTTACTTTCGTCAATACGCCGGCTTCATGCAGGATATCGATGATGGAAGTTTGCGTCGGCGAAAAATCGTGGGACCCGTACACGGCGTAAATGGGCTTGCCGAATTGGCGCATCTTGCGCACCGCGCGCTCGACGACGGCCAGGTCCGGGATGTTGATATGAAACAAGTCGCCGGCGATGATGGCAAAATCCACGTTTTCTTCGGAGGCCAAGTCCAACGCGGCTTCAAAGGCCCTCAGGTTCAATTCGCGTAGGCGCGCGTCGCGGAAAGCGCCCAAGTGGATGTCCGCTAAATGCGCAAAGCGTGCCATGGTGCCCGGTGTTTGGGTGTCGGGAAAACCTAATAAGCGTTCAGTCGGTGTAATGGCTTTGGGCCATGTCTTGGTTTTGGAGAAAAACGGATTCCTTCTTCCAGCACCTCGATGAAGCCAAGGTCTTCCGGTTCCAAGTCATCGTCTTCATTTTCCTGGTTTTGGCCGCTGGCGCGTTCGTGTTGTTTTGGTCCAATCCCCGTGTCGAGTTTTTGGTGGTTGGACCGGATAACGAGCCGCTTTCCGGCGCCGCGGTTTCGGTCCTGGATTCGTCAAGCCATCGCGTGGCGCAGGGGGTTACCCAAGACGGCGTCGTCGTGTTTACCGACCTCCAAATGCAGGCGTATCGTTTCGAAGTTTCCGCCAACGGATTCAACGCGTTTTCCGACGAGTTTACGGCCAAGCGCCAACACCGCCTGAAAATCCAGTTGGCGCCGCAATACGGGTGAATGCCGCGTGTGGGCGTGGGTGCCGTCAACGGTTTAGGAAACAATCCGTTCTCAGCGGAGTTCACGTGGCTTGGATGATGATGGTTTCGTCCGGCTTGCAGTACACGGCGCGGTAGTCCATGGACGCCGACGTGGTGACGTCGCCTCCGGACTGGCCGGTGTAGCCGCCGTTGTAGTTGCCCGTCATCCAACCCGCCTTGAGCGTGATTTGCCCGGAGGGTTGGATGGTTTTCTCCAGCACGCTGTTGTAGTAGTGGTCCGGGCACTTGTAGTTGGGCTGGCACGAGCCCGCGTCGTTGATCAGCGTCTCGTCGTTGGCCTTCACGGAAAAGCATTCGCCTTGCACGACGATGCCGGGGAACTTGATGCGGACGTCCACCGCGGAATCCGGCAACGAATAGACGGCGGTGGCCGCGTTGGACGTCCACGCGCTGTTTAAGTGGTTGTAGTCGTTGCAGTAGCTTTCGGCTTTCGTGGGCGCGCCGCGCAGGACGAACCGCACGTTGGTGTGGCACGTTTGCAGGTTGTTCGTGGTTCCCGACGAGCCTTGTCCGCCGGGTCCGGCGCTGGAGTCGCCGCGCGCGCACAGCCTCACCGTGGCGCTGCCTCCGACTTCCCCGAAACAGCCGATGTAGTCGGCGCCGCGTGTGGTGCCGTCCAAGGCGGAAACGTATAACGTGTTGCTTCCGCGTTGTAGGAAGTGCATGAGGTCCACGGTATTGGGTTGCGTGCTGCAAACGCTTTTCGCATCCACGTCCTTGCAGTCCCACGTGCCGTCGGCTTTCAGTTTGCATCCCCCTTTGCATTCGTTGGGTTGCGGCCCGCAGATGCCTTGTTGCGTGCTGCAGCACTGGTTTTTGAACACGGCCTGGCTCTCCGGCGGCACGGCGTCGTAGGCCACTTCTTGGTTGAAGTAGACTTTGCCGAAATCATCCAGGGAATACCGCGTCAGTTCCGCTTTGTAGAGGTTGACGCTGGAGCCCACCGGAATGTTAACTTGCGCCTGGCAGTTGTTGGCGTCTTCGGATAGCTTGAAGCACCGGGCCTCGTAGTCGGCGCAGGAAAGCTCGGCTTGCGTGGGCGGACCCAGGTAACAGTCGTGGTACAGCCAGCGCACCATGTTGTCCAAAAGCATTTGCCCTTTGCCCGTGAGTCCTTCCGGCGCGTAGCCGAACAGAACGCCGCACTGGTTTTTGGGGGCGCCGATGTTGGTTTTGTTGGCGTACCACAATTCAAATCCGAAGCAGCACGTGTTGGATTGCCCCACGCCCTTCCAGATTCCGCCGAAGCGGTACGCGCTGTGGCCCCACGCGTCGCCGGCCGCGTCCTTGACGTGAATCCAGGTGTCCGCCTTGTAGCGGGAAAGAGGGCCCGTGTTGGACGAGACGTGCATGTCGGTGGCCTGGCCTTTGGCGCTGGGCCTGGGAATGGTGATGCTTTCCGCAACCAAAAGCACGCGCGGCGCGGCCGCGGAAAGGCTGGCCAGATGGGTGTTGAGTGTTTGGGGATATGGTTTTTCGGCGATGGCCAGAAACGCGGCTTTTGAGAAATCGGTTTTGAACCGGTTTTTCTGGGCTACCGTCACCACATTGAGCCCCATGGTGGTCAAGTGGTTTTGCAGCGTGGTCTCCCGCGGCGTGAGCACCGCGCCATCGTAGTCGGCCACCAAGAGCGCCACGCTTCCCTCTGGAATGGTTTGCGCCGTGCCCTCGTCTTGAAGCATCCACCGCAAAATTTCGTCCAGCATGATTTGGCCTTCCGACGTCAAATACGCCACGTCGTACGCGAACAAAGCGCTTTTGATGTTGCCGAATTCTCTGTACGCCAAGGCGCCGCCGTAACAGCAATCCGTCCAATCCAGTTGGTTCCACCCCGCCCACCCTCTTTTGGTAAACGACGTTCCCCCGCTGACCAGGGGGATGCCAATTTCCTCGTCGGGGTCGTAGTTCTTCAAGAACGCTTTCTGGCTGTCGCGCTGAATTTTTGTGTACGCGACGCTTCCGCCGTTGCCCAGCCGGTGCATCAAACGCACGCCGTTGTGAACCACCAGAAGAGGCTTTTCGTCGCCCAGCTTCAAGTAGAACTCCCTCAACGTGAATTCATAGGGTTGTTTGCCGGCCAGGGCCACGGCTTTGGCGTTGGCGTAATCCGTGGTAAAGCGGCGCGCCTGGGAAATGGCGTGCACGGAGTGGCCGCGTTGTTCCAAGAACGCCTTGAGTGCGGCTTCCGTGGTTGACAGCGTGGGCACGTCGTCGTAGCTTTCCGCGACCAAGATGACGGATCCCACGGGCACGGGGTCCTTGCGGGTTTCCTGGGTGACGTAGCGGACGGCTTGCTGGAACAGGATTTTGCCTTCGCCGGTGAGCTTGGACGGGTCAAACCCAAAAAGCGCGCTTTTGGCTTTCGACGTTTCCTTGTAAAACGTGGCTCCCGCGTATCCATACGAAGAGTCGCTTTGGCTGAACCCGTATCCCCAGTTGTTGCGGGCGACGCCCTTGGCGTCGTTGGTCACGTCAACCCAGTTCTCGTATTCGGCGTCGTAATTGGCAAGCAAACCTTTGTTGGTGTTAAAGTGCAGCTGGTTTTGGTTGCTTTCCGTCAGTGGCCAAAACACGCGCAACCCGTTGGAAGCCAACAACACGGGTTTTTCATCGCTGAGGCGGCTGAAAAAGTCGGGCAATTGCACGTTGACGTCTTCTGCTGCCGTAATGGCTTTGGCCTTGGAGTAATCGGCGTCAAAGCGCTTGGACTGGGAAACGACGAAAACCGCGTAGCCTTCTTTTTCCCAGAGTTGTTTGAGGGCTTGCTCTTTTTCGGTGAGGGATGGCGTGGCCGCGTAGTCTTTGGCGATCAGTGCCACCGCGCTGTTGGGCACCACCACCGCGTTTTGCGTAACGCCCAAAGTCCATTGGATCATTTGGCGGGCCATGATGTTGCCTTCGCCGGTCAACTTCGATGGATCGTAGCCCCACGCGGCCCAGCGGCCGCCGGTCTGGTCGTTGGTTGCGTAGCCGGTGGAAGTACCGTATCCTCCGTAGCCATCGGCCGAACCGATGCTTTTGGCCATCCACGCTTGGTAGGCGCTGCCTCCGGATTGCACGCCGACGTAGTTGTCATACTCCCGGTATTCGCTGTAGTTGTTCAGGAACGCCTCGGGTTTGGTGGGGCGTACGAATGTGTTGCCCGTGGCCCCCGGTTGCTGGTTGGCTTGGAAGCCGATGGCGTCGTGCGCCAGCAAGACTTTCTTGCCGTCGGCGGCCAACTTCGTGATGACTTCCGCGTTAAATGGTTCGCCATGGTAGTCGGTGACGGCCACGGCCTTGAAGTCTTTCAAGCCGTCGTACGTGGCCTGGCCCGATTTGATTAAACTGACGCGCACGGAGGGGTAAGACTCCAAAAGCGATTTCAAAGCCTGTTCTTCTGCATTCAACGGTCTTCCAGCGAATTGAAGGCCCTCGTTTTCCGCCAGTTCCACGTCATTCCCCACGATGAGCGCCACGTCTTGGATGGGCACGCATGCCGCGTTCTGGCAGACTTGCGTTTGAGAACACGTTTGGTCCACCACCGTGGTTTGGGTTGGCGAAAAACCGCAGGTTTGGTTCGGCTGGCATGACGGAGAATACGCGGTTTGCGTGTGGACGACTTGGTTGCCCTGGCAGAAAGCCGCGCTGTTTTCCGTGGGCGGAACTTGTTGTTGCGTGCAGTCCTGGCACGCGCCCGGCTGTCCGCAAGACGCCGGCGTGTTCTGGCAGGCCTGGGGCGTTGGACTTGGCGTCGGCTGTCCGGGCGCGACTTGACACGTGTCGCCTCCAATGAACGGCAGCCCACCGGTGCACGTCAACCCGGTGCAACACGTGGAACTGGAGGGGTTGCAGGATTGGCTTTGGGCGGTGCAGGAATCTGGAGGCGGGCTTACTTGCGGCGGGGGACTAGAACCGGGTGGCACGATGCCTCCGGGTACGGGTTGGCCGGGCGCGCAGCCGCACGAGGTTTGCTTTCCATTGAACTGGAACGTTCGGTCGGGGTAGAAGTTTCCTTGCGCGTCAAAACAGGACACCGCCGCGCGGGCCACGGCGGCGCAGACTTTGCGTTCGTCCACGTCCGGGGATTGGTTGATTAAAACCAATGAGGCCAGGGCCACGATGAGCAACGCGCCGCCCAGCAATAGGACGTACTCGAAAGTACCCTGGGCGCGTTGGGTCATACCATTCACTAACTTGTTGAACCCATTTAAAACATCTTTTTTTTGGGCGTTTACGTGAACCGTTTTTGGGTGCCGGCGGCTTTTTTCGCGACGTCCTCGAATTTCGGGAATTGAACGGGTAGCGCGAACTTGGTGTAGACGCTGGAAATGATGGCTTCGCCTTTGTCCAAGCCGGCAATGGTCTTGGAGTCATCCGAGAGGTCCTGGGCCGCCGAGCCAATGATGGCCTCGCGTTCCGCCCGCATTTCGTTGCCCAAAATGATTTTCGTGTTCATGTTGGCCAACACTTCCCTGGGAATCAGGGACGCCAGTTGCGTGATGGCGATCAGTCCCACGCTGAATTTCCGGCCTTCGCGGGCAATGGATGAGAACACGTTGGAGGAGCCCTCCCTCAAGACGCGCGGGGCTTCCTCGATGACGATGCTTTTGAGTTTGCCGGGACCTTGTTTGGCTTTCTCGAACACGTCGTTGGCCAGGATGCTGCCAATTAAGAGTTCCGTGTCCGAGGACACGCCGGACGTGTCAATCACGACGACTTTGCCGTCGTCCAGGGCGTGCGCGATGTCCGCCACGGTAGTCTTTCCGCCTTCTGTGCTGAACACGCTGTTGCGCAGGGCCAGTTCGAGTTTGCGTTGCAGTACGCGAAGCGTTTCCTCTTTGAGGGCCCGGCGCTCGAAGCGCGGCTGGAGTTTCTCGGAGATGTCCTCTGCCAGAATCTCGGTGAGCCAATCGTTTTTGAATTCCTTGTAGTACGTCCAAATGGTTTCGTTCTGGGCTTCGGTAAATGACACGATTCCGCTGAAATGCCAGGGTTTCAGGCTTTTGTAATTGATTCTCAATGTGATGCCGCCGCGTCCGGGTTTCGGCGAATAGGAAACCAGTTGCTTGCCGGCGTGGGGGTGGCTTCGGAGTGCGTCGGCGTACTCGTTGTGGGGATCCAACACCAAAACGCCGCAGTAGTTGGAATCCAGGAGTCTGTACAGTAAACATTTTACCAAATTTGATTTTCCTTTTCCCGTACCCGCCGCCACCAAGACGTGGGTGGGTAAGACTTGCGTGCCATCCAAGAACACGGCTTTGTCCAAGCAACGCGAACCACAGCGCACGTTGCCGGCGTACAACGGTTTTTCCGGGTTCTCTAAAAAGGCAAGGTCCTCGTTTTCCAGGCGCCTGAGGCTGGAAAAGAATCTGGGAAGCGTCTTGGGGGTAACCGCCACGCCGTTTTTGACGTGGGCCACCGCCTTGACTTTGGCCAAGACGTAGTTGCGCAATTGCTCTTCCATGAATCCGCTTTTTGACACGTCCTCCAGTTGAAGGCCGGAAGCCCATTGCAGGGCTTCGGGCTGGATTTGGCTGCCGTACAACAAATCAAAGACTTGCAGGAGGATTTTGGCGGAGCCGTTTTCGGCCACCAACAACTCGCCGAGTTCCAGGTCCTCCCCGCTTTTCTGCCGAAGCAAAATGTCGGCGTGCTGGCCTCCCACGATCTGCGCGACGACGTTCATGTTCTGTCCTCTACCGGTCTTGCTCTTTAAACCGTTCGACCAACGCCTTCAAGGAACCTTGTTCGTGCCGGCCGGTGAAGTAGGCTTTAAGGGCATCGGCTTGGATGTTTCGAGCCAAGAATTCCAGCCAACGAGGCCGCTGGGCTGTTTTGACCAAGTGCTCGGAGTGTCGGAACGCCTCCAGGATTTGCTTGTTGACGTGTTCGTGCCACTTGTAAAGCCTCTCAAGTTCGGGGTGGCTTCTCTGGAGTTTCCCCAGGTATTCGTCCACGCGCTCCGGACTTTTCAGGAACCGGTTGATTTCGTCCACGTGCAAAAATCCGGTGAACAGTCTCACGGTCCCGCCCAGCGCTTCGGCGCGGTAATGCGCGGCCCGCGCCAGCAACAGGCTTCGGAATGGCAGTTTGAACTCCGTGTAACGTTGGATTTCCTTTGGTTTTTTTTCGTTCAACCCGTGCGCAAGGCTTTCTTCCCATTCTTTCCGGTGCTTTCGGACGGCGTCCATGCCCGGGCGAACGGCTTCCTGCAGTGTCACGCGGCTGAACTCTTCTTCTGCTTCAGCGATTTCTTGCGCGGTATTTGGCGTTAGCGTGAATTGTTCCATGCGCAGTCCTGGGTCGACAACCGGCAGGCCAATGATTTCATGGAATTCCGGTCGCTCGATTCTTCCAGTCACGCCCAAACGCCGGATCTTGCTTTCCAGCACGTCTTGTTCTTCGCCCGTCGGAAGTCCCAGAGCCTGGAAATGGTCGTCGTGCTGCCCTTCCACCATTACGTAGTCATGCGGCTGAAATCCGCGGACTTCTTCCTCCAGAGCTCTTCGTGCCTCGTCGTGCTGGATGGGTCCCGGCGAAAACCCGTGGGGGTAACCGTACACGTTGACTTGTCCGTGAGCGGTCTTGATTTTCGGGAACAATTCCTCACGGGAAAACGCCATGCGGGAATATCCGGTGGGTTCTAGTTATAGATTGCTTTCAATGTAGGCGTTGGATGTGCTTGAATTGGTCAAAGTCCGAGTCAAACGAGCAGAGCTTTTGGATGCCTTCTTCCTCCATCATGGTAGCGGTTAGCGCGTCACACAAACTTAGCCCGTCCCGTTTGCGGACGACCGTCAACGCGTTTCGGATATGGTTTTCGTTGACGTAGATGATCGAAAGCTGGCGGTTTTCCAACAACCGCTGTCCGGCGAAAAACGCTTTTTCACGTCCTTCTCGTGCTTGCAGGTAGGTCACCACTTCTTCGACGACGTGGTTCGAGGTAACCGTCGGAACGTTTTCGTCACTGAATGAATCCAAAAATTTGACGGCCGCGTTGTGATGTAAATCTTGTTCCCGGTTGTAGGCGATGAATGCCCCCGAATCCAAGAATATCCTCATATCCCGTACACCACGTGGTCGATTTCTTCCGTGGCATTGGTTTTGAGGCCTCCTTTGATGAAGCCCTTCAAGTCCTTCAACGAGTATCGTTTCCTATTTACCCTTTTTTCTTTGCGGTACTTCAATGCGTCTTGAAGCGCTTTCTTGAACGCCTGGCCTTCCGTGATCTTTTCCCCGGTTTCCAGCGTGTATTCGGCTTGAAAGCGGTTCAGCAGGGGTTGGGCGTCTTCTGGCACTTTCTTCGTCACGTACTTCATATATTACACCAATTACACTTTTTACACTTTTTCTATTTAAGGGTTGGGTTGATTTTTCTTCAACTGCTCTACAGTTTGCTTAGCCACGCGTGCGCGTCGGTGTGTTTGGCAAGGTTATCCGCTTCTTGGCCGAGCTTGGCGTAAACCAACGCCTTCCAAGATAGGGCTTCCGCATTGGTCACGCGGGCGTGGTGGTCGGCGTCCACCAAGCCGTACGGGTAACCCAGAAACGCGGGGTCCGACGCGTTTTCTTCAAGGCTTTTCCATGGAATTTGAGTGTGGGGCTTTGCGGCTTCGACGCGGAACGCGCGTTCGGCACTGGGGTGGAGTTTGGCGACGGCGATGTGGGCCGGATGGTCGGGTTGCTCGCTTTTTCCAATCCACTCATACGCCCACGCCCCGGATGGCGCCATGGTTTGCACGGCGTCCGTCACGCTCCATCCCGTGGTCGTCAAAAGCGTGCTGGTCTTGGAAAGCGCGCAGAGCGTCTTGGTTTCGGTGGTCTTGGAAAGCGCGCGTCTGGCGTAAAAGCTTTCCTTGGCCACCGAGGTCTGGAGGGTTCCGTCCTTGACTACGGTTACGTCGTCAAACTCCTGGAGGATTTTGCCGCAAAGCGCCCACTCGGCAAACCGCCTGGTGAGCGCGCCGACTTGCGCGGCTTTCGAGCGCTGTTCGGCATCTTGCACTTCACCGCCGTTGACCGTGAAAACGCCTTCTTCTTGAAGCAGGCCGCCTTCAAGGGGAATCAGCGTGGATTGAAAGGTTGCGCCGTCCACGCTTTGCGTCAAACACAGAAACTCGTGGCGCTCTTGATGGACGCGTTTTTTCCCGGAAAACACTCCGGCGTACACGCGCACGAACTGGAGCGACGCGGAAGCGCCCCCCAACAACTCTTGGTTGCCGGCGTCGACGAACGCCAAATGCGTGCGCTTGCCTTCCAACGCCTTGAAGTTTTCTTGGCTGAATTCCTGGACGTGGTAGCGGGGATCCGAGAAAAAGGGTTTTCCAATCGGGGTTTCGCGGTGCTTTTCCAACGCGGATTGGATTTGGTCCAGGGCGTCACGCATCGGTGTTTACTTCCAAACCTTTTCCAACAATTCCAGGGTGCGTTGGACGGATTGCCGAATGGGCGTCACGTCCCGGAAGTGCGCCACCGCGGTCTTGGCTTGAATGTCGGTTTCCTGCAATCCTACGACTCGGCCAAATTCTTTCTTGAGTTTTTCCGCGTTTTTCTTGGCGTGCCGCACCGGTTTCTTGGCGTGCACGATCAAGGTAAACGGCGTGAACCGGTCCTTCATGTCGCCTTCCCAAATAAGGTGGTCAAACACGTGAAAGCCATGCTTGGGCACCAATTGCGCGGAGAGAAACGACAGCCGCAGGTTTCCGGGAAACGGAAAACTTTCTTCCACCCACGCCGCGACAAAGGCTTGTTCCGTGAAAAACAATCCGACCACAAACGTCACCAGCGCCACGTCCAGGCGATTCAAGGCCCCCCACGCCAGGGTGATGGCGACGGTGACCCAGAATACGGCCAGCCCCGCCGTGCGGTAGTTCATGCACCCGTTACGCCCCGGATTGCTTTAAGGCTTTGCGTTTTTCGGCAACGCAAACCTTGTTTAAGGCGCGCGGGCTTTGGCCCATCATGTGCGCGTTTCACGTCGAATGCGTGGCCGCCGGCGCCAACCTCCACCTCGTGGCGCGTTGCCACGGCGCCGTGTTTGACGAGTCGGCAACCCGGGAACGCATTGAAGGCCTTGGCCATTCCCTGCGAAGGCTTGACCAGGAATTCGAAGAACACATCGGCTCCCTGCCGCCGGCGGACTGCAACGCGGTTTACCAAATGCTGCGCATATTCAAAGAACGTGCCCGCCACTTGAAACCACTATACCGAAACGCGTACATCAACGACGTGGCCTTGTTTTTCCAAGGAAAACGGAAAACCATTCGCAACTTGTTGGGCGACCTTCACGGGACCCTGGAGTCCATGGACCGCGTCGCAAGCCACCGCGCCGCCCAAAAACGGTTCCGAAACGCGCGCGCCCTGGCCGACCACCTCAACGCCGTGTTGTCCGGCCACCGCGCCCGAAAACAAGCGTTCATCGATGTTCCCGCGCAACTGGCCGCGTTACGTGACTTGAAGTTCGACGCCCGCGCGCTGGAGTCACCCGCGCCCACCTCCCCCGAACTACGGCTTGGCACGCACGTGGAACGTTTTGAACGGGTTACCCACGCGCCCCTGAAGGCGTCCTTCACTCACCAACGCGACGGAGCCGATTTCATCTTCCAACTGGATTTGGGTCCCCTCCAGGAACGCATCGACCGCCACGCCGCCCACCACTTGGCTTCGGCCTTGGCTGATCACCTCAACTCCCTGGGCTTTGCCCACCCCCTGTAAGTTTCACCGGCCAGCTACCCTCCCTGCATTTATAAACCGCTTTCCATTGCTTTTGTGTCAGGTGAAGCTCGTGATGGAAGAACAGGAATCCGTGGAAAACGAGGAAAGCGTACCGGTCATGGAAATCGGCTCCTCCAAGAAAAACGCCAAGAAAATCACGTCGGTGGAAGACATTCCCGGGGTCGGGCCGTCGATTCTGGCGAAACTCAAGCAAGCCGGGTACGACAACTTGGAGACGTTGGCGTACTCTATGCCCTCGGAACTGCAAGAAATATCGGGGGTGGGCGAAGGTTCGGCCGTGAAAGTCATCAACGCGGCCCGCGACGCTTTGGAAATGGGTTTCGAGACGGGCGCCGACGTGTTGGAACGGAGAAAACTCATCGAAAAGGCAACGACTGGCTCCAGTGAATTGGATTTGCTCATTGGCGGCGGCGTGGAAACGCAGGCCATCACGGAAGTGTTCGGGCGCTTTGGAAGCGGAAAATCTCAAATCGGCTTCCAGTTGTGCGTGAACGCGCAACTGCCCAAAGAAAAAGGCGGTTTGGGTGGTTCCGTGGCGTTCATTGACACGGAGTCCACGTTTCGGCCGGAGCGCATCGTCCAAATGGCAGAGGCGCAGGGCTTGGACCCGCAGACCGTTTTGTCCAACATTCACGTGGCCCGCGCTTTGAATTCCGACCACCAAATGCTGTTGGTCGAGAAACTAGAGCCCCTCATCCGCGAGAAAGGCATTCGCCTGATCGTCGTGGATTCGCTTACCGCCGCGTTTCGCGCGGATTACCTGGGACGCGGCGAATTGGCGGAACGCCAGCAAAAGCTCAACAAGCACATCCACCAACTGCTTCGATACGCGGACCAATTCAACGTGGCCGTGTACGTGACGAACCAAGTCATGGACCGGCCCGACATTCTGTTTGGCGACCCCACAGCGCCAATCGGCGGCCACGTGCTGGCGCACACGTCCACGTACCGGTTGTACGTGAGGAGAAGCAAGGAGGACCGCCGCATCATGAAGCTCGTGGATTCGCCCAACCTCCCGGACGGCGAAATCGTTTTCCGCGT